>NZ_OZ264093.1:0-105000 GCF_965577835.1 Brucella pituitosa | reverse complement strand
ATGGCTAAGTGGGAAAGGATGTGAGGATCCCAAAACAACCAGGATGTTGGCTTAGAAGCAGCCATCATTTAAAGAAAGCGTAACAGCTCACTGGTCTAAATAAGGGTCTTTGCGCCGAAAATGTACCGGGGCTAAAGCCATACACCGAAGCTGTGGATGCACGTATGTGCGTGGTAGCGGAGCGTTCCGTAAGCCTGTGAAGGGACAGTCGTGAGACATCCTGGAGGTATCGGAAGTGAGAATGCTGACATGAGTAACGATAAAGGGAGTGAGAGACTCCCTCGCCGAAAGTCCAAGGGTTCCTGCTTAAAGTTAATCTGAGCAGGGTTAGCCGGCCCCTAAGGCGAGGCCGAAAGGCGTAGTCGATGGGAACCACGTTAATATTCGTGGGCCTGCAGGTAGTGACGGATTGCGTGTGTTGTACATTCTTATTGGATTGAATGTGCAGCGAAGCGGTTCCAGGAAATAGCTCCTGCATATAGACCGTACCCTAAACCGACACTGGTGGACTGGTAGAGAATACCAAGGCGCTTGAGAGAACTGCGTTGAAGGAACTCGGCAAAATGCACGCGTAACTTCGGAAGAAGCGTGACCCTTCTATAGGCAACTATTGGAGGGTGGCACAGACCAGGGGGTAGCGACTGTTTACCAAAAACACAGGGCTCTGCGAAGTCGCAAGACGACGTATAGGGTCTGACGCCTGCCCGGTGCTGGAAGGTTAAGAGGAGATGTGCAAGCATTGAATTGAAGCCCCAGTAAACGGCGGCCGTAACTATAACGGTCCTAAGGTAGCGAAATTCCTTGTCGGGTAAGTTCCGACCTGCACGAATGGCGTAACGACTTCCCCGCTGTCTCCAACGCAGACTCAGTGAAATTGAATTCCCCGTGAAGATGCGGGGTTCCTGCGGTTAGACGGAAAGACCCCGTGCACCTTTACTATAGCTTTACACTGGCATTCGTGTCGACATGTGTAGGATAGGTGGTAGACTTTGAAGCAGTGGCGCCAGCCATTGTGGAGTCATCCTTGAAATACCACCCTTATCTATATGGATGTCTAACTGCGGCCCGTTATCCGGGTCCAGGACCGTGTATGGTGGGTAGTTTGACTGGGGCGGTCGCCTCCTAAAGAGTAACGGAGGCGCGCGATGGTAGGCTCAGAACGGTCGGAAATCGTTCGTCGAGTGCAATGGCATAAGCCTGCCTGACTGCAAGACTGACAAGTCGAGCAGAGACGAAAGTCGGTCATAGTGATCCGGTGGTCCCGCGTGGAAGGGCCATCGCTCAACGGATAAAAGGTACGCCGGGGATAACAGGCTGATGACCCCCAAGAGTCCATATCGACGGGGTTGTTTGGCACCTCGATGTCGACTCATCGCATCCTGGGGCTGGAGCAGGTCCCAAGGGTATGGCTGTTCGCCATTTAAAGCGGTACGTGAGTTGGGTTCAGAACGTCGTGAGACAGTTCGGTCCCTATCTGCCGTGGGTGTAGGAATATTGATAGGATCTGTCCCTAGTACGAGAGGACCGGGATGGACGTATCTCTGGTGGACCTGTTGTCGTGCCAACGGCATAGCAGGGTAGCTATATACGGACGGGATAACCGCTGAAGGCATCTAAGCGGGAAACCCACCTAAAAACGAGTATTCCCTATCAGAGCCGTGGAAGACTACCACGTTGATAGGCCGGGTGTGGAAGTGCGGCAACGCATGTAGCTTACCGGTACTAATAGCTCGATCGACTTGATCATTCTCATTTACAATATCCATCAAGCGTAGCTTGATGAATTGTTTGTCCTCACGCTGTCGCAGCTAAAGCTGCTTCGCTGCGGACGGCGCGTCGCATAAGCGACGGCACACAGTCGTGTGCTTATTGTTTATCAGCGCCAAAAAAAACAAATCAATATCTGCACGAAAGACAACCAGCTTCTCATATTTGTGTTCTTCGCCGACCTGGTGGTTATGGCGGAGCGGCTGCACCCGATCCCATTCCGAACTCGGCCGTGAAACGCTCCAGCGCCAATGGTACTTTGTCTTAAGACACGGGAGAGTAGGTCGCTGCCAGGTCTGCTAAGCACACAAATCATCAACATCTTCTCATAATCATACAAAACAGCATTCATCAGCGCTAAGCGCAAAAACTACCAAATCCGGTCATACAAATTAAGCCCTTAACGCGGGGTGGAGCAGCCCGGTAGCTCGTCAGGCTCATAACCTGAAGGCCGCAGGTTCAAATCCTGCCCCCGCAACCAAATTCAAAAACGCCCGTGGACAAAACCACGGGCGTTTTGACGTTTAAGGGACAGAGCTGTCCGCGTCTGAAAATAGTGCCAGGTACAGGATCGGCAAGGATGCAACTCCAAGCCCCATGCAACGGCAATCAGCACCTTCGGAAGCCAAAGACCAGACAATTAAACCCGTGAAGGCTGGTTCTAAACGAAATCGCTATCTACATAGAGAAAAGCCCCGGCAACGAGAGTTGACCGGGGCTACGTTATTTTTAAACCTCTGTGAGGCTAACTCTGGAGGCCACGTAAATGTGCGGAAAAGCTAGACGGTTTCCGTGACTTTGCTGAGATTCATAGGCTGGTCCGGATCAAGACCACGGCCAAGCGCAACACGTTCAATCAAGGTGTAATAAGCTCCAAGACCGACGAGCGGATCAATCAAACCGTGCCCCGTTGGTGTTATCCCTATAGTTTTATGCTGGGTGCGTTCAGCGCCAATCGTTAATACATCGGCCCCCAGACCGATCAGACGGTCGACTGCCTGTTTGCTGGCAGCGAATGCGTCGTCTTCATTCAAAAATGCCAGGACGGGAAAGCCGCTATGAACCAGACGTATAGGACCGTGCATAACTTCGGCCAATGAAAAAGCCTCGGCGTGAATGCCGCAGGTTTCCTTGGCCTTAAGCGCCGCCTCCAATGCGACCGCAAAACCCGTGCCCCGTCCGACGACATACATTCCTTCAATTGAGGCGAGCTGCGTAATCAATGCTGCATCGATTGGATTTGCAACAGTGGCATCCAATGCCTGCGGCAGTCTGGTGAGCGCCGCTTGCAACGCATCGTCGCCGCTGATCGCGGCAGTGATGGCTGCGAGCGCGGTTGCGCCAGCGATGCAGGATTTCGTTGCGGCTACACTCTGTTCTTTACCTGCGTGCAAGCCCAACACAATATCGGCCTGCTCTGCCAATGGGCTGTCAGTTACATTGACGATGGCCACAGTAATGGCTCCACCTGCTTTGGCGGCCTTCTGCAAGGCAACAATGTCAGGACTCGCACCAGACTGTGAAACCGTAAAATGCAATCCGTCCTGCAGTTGCAGGCGGCTGTTATAAACGGATGTCACGGAAGGGCCGATTGAAGCCACCGGTAAGCCAACGCTGATCTCAAACAGATACTTGAAGAAGGAAGCCGCATGATCGGATGATCCGCGGGCAGCCGTGGTGATCACACGTGGCTTGCGCTCTTCATAGAGACGTTTGATTTCCGCGATTGTTGCGGCTTCTTCAGTCAGCAAACGCGAAACAACGGCAGAGGCCTCGATTGTCTCTTTGCGCATAAACGATGTCGTGACCATGAAGGCCCCCTTGCTTGAATAGTTGTGTAATGTGCTGACGGTCTAGCTCTGCAGGATGGAAGCTCCGCCTGCGGCCTGTACGGCCAGACTGCCGCTCTTGACGCCTGCGGCGAGACAGTCGGCCGGGCTGCGCCCGTCAATCCACGAGTCAATGAAGCCAGCATTGAAAGCATCGCCCGCACCGGTCGTATCGATAACATCTACCTTGTCAGCCGGAATATGCATCTCCGTTGAGCCGGTAGTCAGCCATGCCCCTTCTTCGCCCGCCTTCAGAGCGACGACAGGGAAGTGCTTCGATAGAATATCAATCGCCTTACGGGGATCTCTATCGCCGGTAATGGCTTCTGCTTCTTCGCTGTTTGGCAGGAATATATCCACGCCCTCGCAGCTTTTCAGAAAGTCCTGGCTGTAGATGAGAGTTTCATCCCAGCTTGGATCCAGTGATACGGTCAGGCCGGCAGCTTTGGCTTTTGCTACCAGATCCGGAATTTCATGCAGTGTCGCATATTCTGCGATGTGCAGATGTTTAGCGCTGTTCCACATCAATGCGTCATCCAGAGTGGATGGCCTCGCGGAACCCGCACGACGGGAAAGAAACGCTCGGTCGTTGCCGATAACACTGGCCACAGTCACTTGCGGCCCAGCCTCAATTGAGGTTTCCAGAAAGCGAAGATCAAGGCCATCGATGGCCAGGTCTGTGGATATGCCTTTTGAGAGACTGTCAGTGCCAAGCCGTGCGACCAAAGCCACTGAGCGGCCAACATGAGCAAAGTGGGCGGCGGAAATAAAGGCACCGCCGCCGGCTACGATCTTCATGTCGCCTGCGAAAACTTCTCTGCCTGGTTGCGGTAACGCATCAAGGCCAGTGAAAATCAAGTCGCAGTAAATCCGTCCTATGCTCAGGACAGCAGGAGTTTTGAATTGTTTTGACATTATAGGCGACCGAGGCTCTTTTCCGTTTTGGCATCGAACAGATAAAGGCTACCAGCAGGCGCAAAGACGCTCAGTGTAGTGCCCGATTTTGGAACGGTTTTGCCCGGTGCTGTCGCAATGACTGCGGCGCCTTCGACATCAAGATGGACCAGAGTTTCCGCACCGAGTGGTTCAACAGCCGTTACAATGCCTTGCAGCGATATCCCGCCGGGCGTGCCGGTTTCACCAACAGTCAGCTCATGCGGGCGGATGCCGATCAGCATGTCGCCATCAGCCGCAAACTCAACCGTGTCGCCCTTGCGGCGACCTTGGAGCAGGTTCATCGATGGGCTGCCGATAAAGCGCGCGGTAAACACATCCACTGGATGTTCATAAAGTTCAGTTGGTGTGCCGGTTTGCAGGATATTACCATCGCGCATTACTACAATGCGGTCGGCCATGGTCATGGCTTCAACCTGATCATGCGTTACATAAACCGTAGTGGTCTTGAGGCTCTGGTGCAGGCGCTTGATTTCAATGCGCATCTGTGCGCGCAATTGTGCGTCAAGGTTCGACAATGGCTCATCGAACAAAAACGCTGAAGGGTTGCGGACCATCGCGCGGCCAATCGCAACACGCTGACGTTGCCCACCGGACAATGCCGCAGGGCGGCGGTCCAGATAGGGTGTCAGCCCCAACGATGCGCCAACATCTTCAATTCGCTTGGCCTTTTCCGCCTTGGAAAGCTTCGATGTATAAAGACCGAAACCGATATTCTGGCGCACGCTCATATGCGGATAAATTGCATAATTCTGGAACACCATCGCAATATTGCGCTGTTTCGGATCGCGTTCGTTGACGACTTCGCCGCCGATTTTCAGCTGGCCGCCTGAAATATCTTCGAGGCCTGCAATCATACGCAGAGTTGTTGATTTACCGCAGCCGGAAGGGCCAACGAAAACAACAAATTCTCCGTCTTCGATCTGCAAATCGATTGCGCGAACTGCTTCGACTTTGCCGTAACGTTTGACAAGTTTTTCGAGTTCAATGGTTGCCATTAACGTGTCTCCGCAAGTGCGCTGAATTTTTCATTAAGTTCTTGATTGGCTTTGGCTTCATAAGCTTCGTGCTCTGCTGCACGTGCATTGAACGCCTCTGCAGCAGCATGGTATCGCGTCAGAGCCTCGCCCATAGGCTTTGGTGCCGGACCGCCGAGACGGTCGCGTACGGCAACGAAATGCTGTGGCGAAACCAGTTCTTCAAATTTTATCTGATCAAAAGACGGTTCGCGCCCCGTTGCTGCATGGAATGCCGTAAGGAAAGGTGCAAAGCCGTCTTTCTCAAGTCCGCCACCCTGAGCCACCACGGCACGTGCTACAGTCGCTGCAATCTCATGCGCCTGACGGAACGACAGGTCTTCAATACGCACCAGAGAATCCGCAAGTTCCGTGATCGTGATGCAGGAGCGGCGGATATTTTCCGCAACCCTAGCCGGATCTATGCGGATCGCTTCAATGAAAGCCGCCAACAGATCAAGCACACGACCGGCTGAAGCAAAAGCCTCATACCCCATCTGCTGCGTTTCGCCTTCACTGTCATTCATATCGGTGAAAGGCGTATTGTGCATTACATCCAGCACGGTGCGGGCTCGCCCCATTGACTGGCTCGACAGATGACGCATGTGCTCAATTGGCACCGGATTGCGCTTTTGCGGCATGATTGAAGAAATCTGCACAAAGGCATTCGGCACATAAATCTGGCCAACTTCAAAACTCGTCCAGAACTGGAAGTCCTGAATGAGCCGTCCCAGATGAATGAACATCAGTTCCAACGCGGAATAGGTCGAGGTGACGTAATCCACGGCTGCGATACAGCTATAGGAATTGTTTAAGGGGGCAGCAAAGCCCAACAGCTCCGAGACGCGTTTGCGATCGATCGGAAAGCCGGAGGTGGTGATGGCTGCTGCCCCCATCGGTGACAGGTTCACAATCGTACGTGCGGCTTCAAGGCGCTCGATATCCCGGATCAGCACTTCCGTAGCCGCAGCAAGATAATGCCCGAATGTTGTCGGCTGTGCCGGTTGCCCGTGGGTATAGGCAACGATCAATGTAGCCTGCTCGCGTTCAACAGCTGCAACCAGCACATCAAGCAGGTGCCGTGACTTGGCGAGCAGCGTATCAATGTGCTTTTTCAAACCGAGCTTGAACAGCGTATGATCAATATCATTGCGTGAACGCGCAGTATGCAGGCGACCGGCAACATCGGCACCAATACGGGCTTTAAGTTCTTTTTCGATGAGGAAGAAGAAGTCTTCAACCTCACCGGTATAGGTCAGCTCAGCCGGATTGATTTCCTGATCAATGGCTTCCAGAGCGACGGCAATCTGTGCCGCCTGATCGCGATCAAGAATGCCGGTTTCAACCAGCATCACCAGATGGGCGCGGTCGATGCGTCGAAACCCATCCACATGATGCGTCTTGGCACCGTCAAACAGCGGCCGCAGCACGGTTTCTTTATAAACCGGATTTGGAAACACGCTGTTGTCGGACAATTTTGGGTCGAGATCAGACATGGTTCAACCTTTAAGACCAGCAAGCATAACACCGCGTACGATGTAGCGCTGAAGCAGCATGAAAACGATAAGCGTAGGCAATGTGGCGATAGCTGCGCCGGTCATGATCATTTCCCACTGGATCGACTGTTCAACCGCAAAGCTCGATAGACCAACCGGCAGCGTATAAAGCTCTGGACTGGTTGAAACGATCAGCGGCCAGAAGAAAGCGGTCCAGTTGCCAAGGAAGGTAAAGATCGCCAGCGCTGATAGGGCCGGGGTGACCAATGGCATGGCAATTTTCCACCAGATCTGGAACTCGTTAAGCCCGTCCACACGTGCGGCTTCGAGGAAGTCATTTGGCACACCTTCAAAGAATTGCTTCATCAGGAAGGTGCCGAAGGCAGTCATCATGCCTGGGAACATGATACCCCAATAGCTATCCAGCCAGCCGAGTTTGCTCGACATCAGATACCATGGAATAACCAGCATTTCGGTCGGGATCATCAGGGTCGAAAGGATCGCAAGGAAGATGAAATAGCGGCCCCGGAACTGGAATTTAGCCAACGTATAACCGACAAGGCTGTCGAAAAAAACGTTCGACAAAGTCACGACTACAGCCACGATCATCGAATTCATGAACCAGCGCAGAAAGCGCCCGTCAGCAAGAATGGTGGCATAGTTCTGGAGCGTTGGCTCCGCAGGAATAAGCCTCAAATCATAGACCTGACTTGCAGTTTTCAACGAGGTTGAAAACATGAAAACAAGTGGCGTGATCATGATCAGACCGCCGATGAACAGCAAAGTCCATGTAATGACGCGGCCGGGCTTCAGATTCTGGAACGGGAGGGATTTGGTTTGTGCAGGCGCGGTCATTTCTTTTCCCTCAGAATCCAGAGCTGTAACAGGGATACGCAAAGCAGAATGATGAAGAGAATGATCGTTTGAGCAGCCGCATAGCCCATTGCATAGGACGAAAACGCCGTTTGATAGATCATCAGTACCAGTGGTTTTGTCGAACCCAGCGGACCGCCCGGATCATTGGTGGTCATGTTGTAGACCTGATCGAAGATGCGCAGGAAACCGATCGAGGAAAACACCACCAGAAACACAGTTGTCGGCTTTAGCAACGGGATGGTGATTTTGCGCAGGATTGCCCACTCGCCGAGGCCATCGATGCGCGCGGCCTCATAAAATGTGCCGGGAATTGCGCGCAAACCTGCCATGAAGATGATGATCTGAAAGCCAAGTCCCGCCCAGATCGACGTTGCCATAATGGCATAAAGCCCCTGGTCAACCGAGCGCAGAAAGCCCTGTTGAGGCAGGCCGAGCGAACTCAGAATATTATTGATGAAGCCGATTGGTGCCGGCTGATAAAACCAGCGCCATACCCACGCCATTGCTGCTGCGGTTGTCAGATAAGGCAGGAAATATAGGGCGCGAATGAAGCCGTGCATGAGCCTGACACGGTCCAGATAGTAAGCGATGACAAAAGCCAAAACCAGACTGATGGGCGTGCCGACCAACAGGTAGATGAAAGTGTTTTTGAAAACTTTCCAGAATTCAGGATCGGCAAAAAGCTTCTGATAGTTGGCGATGCCGATAAATTCCGGCGGGCTCATCAGATCCCAGTTGGTGAAAGATAGCCAGAATGCTTCAATCGTCGGATAAAAGCGAATGACGCTATAGAAAAGGATGGGCAGAGCCAGAAAGCTCCACACCCAAATCAATCTTCTGGTTTTCATCGACAGGCGATCTGTCAGCCGCGAACCGAAAGGTCTGCGTGCTGTATGATCGGGTTGAGCCGTCATTGTCATAATAAAAATCCTTCGGCCAGCCGGTGCGTTGCAAGGCAGCCACGGTCGGAAGCGGTAAGCTCCCAAAACAGAGCCGTATTGTTCAAAGCAGTACGAAAGCTGCTGAAAATCGGAAGTGGGCGGTCTGCGGGAACCGCCCAACCGAACGCAGTTTTACTTCGCAGTGTCCAGAATGGCCTGTTCGGCCTTGGCAGCTTCATCAAGGGATTCCTTGACTGGCTGGTTCTGCAGGATCACGCGGTTAGACATGTCGACAACGATCTGGCGCTGTTTCAGCTCATCGGTGAACATGGTTGTATGGGCATATTCCAGACCTTTGAGGAATGGTCCATAAACCGGATCAGCCAAGTTGGTTTCCGTCAAAGCCGCCGAGCGACGTGCAGGCAGTTCGCCCACACCTTTCAGCCAGATTTCCATCGCTTCAGGTGAAGTGATGTAGTTGAGGAACTTTGAGGCTGCTTCCAGCTTTTCGCCCTTTGCCGATGCGCTGATGCCGTTGGCAAAATAGCTGGCATAGTTTGAACGCACGCCTTCAGCATTGGCTGGCAGCTCTGTCACGCCCCATTCAAAGTCTTTGATGGTGTTGAATGCTGCCAGACGGAACGTTCCGTCCACAGTCATTGCCGCTTTGCCGGAGCGGAATGCTGCATGGCCTTCATCCATGAACTTCACTTCGCCGACTTTATATTTGGTCTGCAAATCGGTGTAGAACTGCAATGCCTTTTCACCGGCAGCGTCGTCGTAGGCAACCTTGCGATAGTCATCGCTGTAAGGTGCACCACCGAACTGGCGAACCAGCACTTCGCGCCACCAATGCAGATCCTGACCCGGCATATCGAGTGTAATGCCTTCGCTCAACAGATTGCCGGAAGCATCGCGCTTGGTGGCTTTCTGGGCGTAAGCGAGCAGTTCGTCGAGGTTTTTCGGCGGGTTCTTGGGATCAAGACCAGCTTCTTCGAAAAGCTTCTTGTTGTAGAACAGTGCCAGCGAGCGCACAGCCGTCGGCAAGCCATAATATTCATCGCCGCGCTTCATTGCACTGACGATCGGGAAGAATTCACTTTCGATCTTGTCATGCGGAAATGCGTCCTGCGGCAGCGGCTGCAAAATGCCACCGGCTGCAAATTTATCGAGCCAGCCATAGAACAGCTGCATGACGTCCGGGCTTTTGCCCGCCATCTTCGCCGCAATGACGCGGGTCTGATAGTCGTCATAAGGGAACGTAACCTGTTTTACCTTGATGTCAGGATTGGCTTTTTCGAAATTCTCGATCAGTTTGTCCATCGTCTTGACGCGCGATTCAAAGACATACTGCCAATATTCGATTTCAACGGCTTGTGCAGCGTTGATTGCGATAGAGCTCAGACCGGCCACAAGACCCGCAAGCAGCAATTTACCCATTTGCATTAGACCTCCCCGTTGCTCAGCCCCTCTGGTGCCCGAGCAAGGTATGTGCAGGTCAATGACCTGCCGGTTCCACCATTGCTGCACTTTTCGTGCAGCATCCTCACCATCAGCATGTTCGGCCAAGTGCTGCCCGAATGCCGACAGGGCAATTATTTACCCCTGCATTAGGCTTCTATTTTGTGGCCCATTTGTCAATAAGATAATTTAGTTGAATTAATATATTGCTGTTAAAAGTCACGTGCGCTATCTAATTTGAGGCATCTGGGAGAGGGCATGAAATCGAAGGCGGCGAACTCACCAACCATGGCGCATCTGGACACGCAACCGATCACTCTGGGTAAAAATCCTGAACGAATCCGGGATCATAACCGACGTGTTGTGTTGGATGTCGTTCGTCGTCACGGTCCCGTGGGTCGTATGCATATTGCCCGTTTGACCCATCTGACGGCGCAGGCCATCGCCAATATCGTCGACGAGCTGGTTGCTGAAAATCTTCTGATGCAGCTTGGAAGATTGAAGACCGGGCGTGGTCAGCCACCGATCCAATTTGCTGTTAATCCTTCTGGTGCGATGACGATTGGAATCGAAATGGGTTCGACCCATATCGTGACGACAGTCCTCGATCTTTCTGGCACTCCGCGCAGGCAACAGGTGCATCTGGTAAGCGACACGCGGCCAGAGGCGCTTTGCGCCCAGCTTCGTATAGAGATCGACAAGATCAAGTCTGAGTTTGATGCGCGTCTCCTTGGGGTGGGGGTTGTGATGCCCGGTCCGTTTGGCATTGAGGGCATGACTTCTGTTGGTCCGACGACACTGCCGGGTTGGGCTGGTATTGATGCAGCCGCTGTCTTAAGTGCTGCATTTGGTGAGCCTGTTATTGTTGAAAATGATGCGAATGCCGCAGCCGTTGGTGAACGCTTGTTCGGTGCGGGGCGTGCGATTTCAAACTTTGCGATGATCTATTTTGGTGCCGGCATCGGACTTGGTATGATTCAGGATGGTTCACCATTCCGAGGCGCTTTCGGCAATGCCGGTGAAATCGGACATATCTCAATTGTTCCGGGGGGACGGCTCTGCTCTTGTGGTCAGCATGGCTGTTTGGAAACCTATTCATCTGTGCATGTTCTCAAAGAGAAGTTGGCGAATGCGGGGCTTTTCGATGTCAGCATCGACAAGCTCGAGGAGCTGTTACGCGACAAAAATCCGGTGATTTTGGATTGGGTAGCGGATGCTGCAAAACATCTCGCACAAATGATTGCTATCGTCGAAAACATACTCGATCCCGAGACTGTTGTTCTCGGAGGAATGCTGCCAAATCCTGTCATCGACGCGCTGATTTCGCATATGGATGAGCTGCCGATATCGGTTGCAAACAGAAGCGCACGCACGCTTTCGCGTGTGCTTCGCGGGCAGACAGGTCAGTTCACGGCAGCGCTCGGGGCGGCTTCGTTGCCCATGTTTGAGGTGATGACTCCCAAACTCGATACGAGTCTATAGAGTCCGTTTCGATCTGATTGAACGAGATCGGCGCTCTAACCCTTCTATCTGAAGCATCCTTCAGATAGTTCGCTCGTCGGTTTTCCAGTTCTGAGGCGAGGCTGAGTCCACGCAAAAGTTCACAGAAATAGCATTTAATTCCAGCAGCTTGTTTAAGATGGCGGTGGAATTCCGCCTCTCTATTGGGTGTGCACCGTTGTCTTGCAAATCTCTATTTTGACAAATGACGTATCTTAGTCAACAAATGTCAAATTCCTGTATTGACATATACGAGACAATTGGTGATTTTTGCCCTGCGTGGTCAAGGAGGATGACGTGCAGACGCTATCGGAGGATATGTCACCTTTTGCAGCAGTCTTTCTGGCATCAAGCGGCTCGCCCTATTGATCGATGGTGGAGCACAATTCTTTAAAGAAGCGGACGATCTGACGATTGGCTGGAGCCTTAGGCCTGACTTTACAATATATACCGCGGGAACTCATTTCTCGCCTTCGATAGGTGCAAAATGCAAAGATTTATCAATAACCCGGATGAAGTAGTCGAAGACACCGTCAAGGGCTTTGTCAAAGCTCATAAAGATCTGGTGCGGCTGTCGACGGAAAATCCCCGCGTGGTTGTAGCGAAAGACGCACCTGTCGATGGGAAAGTTGGCGTTATCACCGGCGGAGGCTCGGGCCACGAGCCAGCCTTCATTGGCTATACCGGCAAGAACCTGCTGGATGCTGTTGCCGTTGGCGAGCTTTTCTCTTCGCCGACCGCAAAGAGCTTTTACGATGCAGCGCGTGAAGCAAACGGCGGCAAGGGTGTCGTTTGTCTCTATGGCAACTATGCCGGCGACAACATGAATGTGAAAATGGCGGTGAAGCTTGCCGCCAAAGTCGGAATTGAGATTCTGACCGTTGTTGCCAATGACGATGTCTGCTCGGCTCCTATTGAAGAACGTGAAAAGCGCCGCGGCGTTGCTGGCGAAATCTTCATGTGGAAGGTTGGCGGCGCGAAGGCTGCTTCGGGGGCGAGTCTTCAGGAAGTACAGGCAACCGCACAGAAGGCCATCGATAACTGCCGTTCCATCGGCGTGGGTCTTGGTCCATGCACGTTGCCTTCGGTTGGGCACCCAAACTTCACGATTGAGCCGGGCACGATGGAAGTCGGGATCGGTCATCACGGCGAACCGGGCGTTCGCGTCGAGCCACTGAAGCGTGCCGATGAAGTTGCCAAGGATATGACCAAGATTGTTCTTGACGATCATAACCTTCCAGAAGGCGCTGAGGTGGCCGTTCTGGTGTCTGGCCTCGGTGCAACGCCGCTCAACGAGCTCTACATTCTCAACGATACCATTGAGCAGGAAATTACTGCCCGCGGCCTTACGATTTACCGCACCTATGTCGGCAACTATTTTACCTCACTTGAAATGGTTGGCGCGACGCTGACGATCATGGCGCTTGATGATGAACTCAAGACGTTGCTGGATGTTGAAGCCCGCTGCACGACAGTTTTGTAAGAAAGAGACGTATCATGCAGACTTTCAAGAACGCTGGATCGGGTGATATTGTTCTTTCGCTTGCAGACCGGATCATCGAAAACAAAGCCTATTTGAGCGAAATCGACGGCAAGATCGGTGATGGCGACCATGGTGTGAATATGGCCAAGGGCTTTGGCCTTGCCGCTGAACGCCTGAGAGGCAAAGATGTGACGCTCGCCGAAGGCCTCGATACGCTCGGAACGGTTCTGTTGACCGAGATCGGCGGCTCGATGGGCCCGCTCTATGGTGTGATGTTCAACGAGTTTGCAGAGAAGCTGGAAGGCATCGAGAATATTGACGCAGCCACTTTCAGCGCGATGCTTCATGCGGGTCTTGAAGGTATCCAGTCGATCGGCTCCGCAAAGCTCGGCGACAAGACGCTCCTCGATACGCTGATCCCGGCAATCAATGCTTTTGATGAAGCAAATGGCAAAGGCCAGTCCTTCGCTGAAAGCCTTGATGCTTTGTCGGCAGCTGCCGAAACAGGTCGTGACTCCACTATCAATCTCGTCGCTAAGATTGGTCGGGCAAGTCGTCTTGGCGAGCGCTCGCTGGGCGTACTTGACGCAGGTGCGACGTCCTGCGCGCTGATTCTGACAGACCTTTCGACACAGGCAAAGAGCCGTTTGCAGTAAGCTCTTTGCTTTAGTTTGGAATTTGGCACCTGAAAACTGTGTGGGTCAACACGTTCAGACGCCAAATTCGTTTCATCATGTTGCAATTGCGTTTGAACGCTTTCATGTTTGTGAGTGGAACAGAGGCAACAGAAAAATCGCATGACGCTCAAACCCAGCACATCGCGCAAGGCCGGCAAGCCCAAGGCCAATACCAGCGAAAATTCGTTTGCGATTCCCATGCGTTATGGTGACGACCCCTATGTTTGGGCCTGCTGGCTTTATTATGAAGACGGTCTGACACAAAGCGAGATTGCCGATGTCATGGGCATCTCGCGTGCCACCGTAAACAGCTATCTGGCTGAAGCGCGTGAAAAGGGTATCGTCAATATTTCCATTGAGGGTGGACGGCTTGAATCGCTGTCTATTGCTCAGGAATTGAAGCGCCATTTCGGTCTGGCAGACTGCCTTATCATTCCCCACGACGACAATGCCCGGCCTCTGATTGATCGGCTGGGTGGAGCTGGCGCTCATGCACTCAACAAGATCCTGAAATCAGGTGATACACTTGCCGTTGCCTGGGGCCGTACTGTGCTTTCGGTCGGTGAGCAGACCGTCATCGGTGCTTTGCAGGATATGACTGTTGTGCAAGCGACGGGTGGAACGACTGCATCTTTTCCTTATACGCCGGAACGCTGTGCAACCGTGCTTGCGGAAGCCGTATCTGCACGCTGCGTCAACATCATGGCGCCCGCGATGGTTCGTTCGCAACAGACGCGCGATGTTCTGCTTGACGAGCCCTTGCTTCACGAGCAATTCGCAATCCTTGAGAATGCCAATCGTATTCTGTTTGGTGTCTCGTCGCTTCGCTCCAATTCCACCATTCACACGAGCGGCTTTTTTGAATCTGTGTCTCTGCAGCAATATCTTGCAGCAGGTGCGGTCGGTGTTGTGGCCGGTCGTTTCATCGATGAGCGTGGGAAGCCGGTTGCGGGGCCACTTGATGAGCGCATCATAGGCATCTCGCTCGACAAGCTGCGCCAGATTCATACGCGTATTGCGGTTGCGGGTGGCTTCGACAAAGTGCCAGCGCTTCTCGCAGCACTCCGCGGCGGTTTCATCAATGTGCTTGTGACCGATGCTGCGACTGGGCTTGGTATTTTGCGTGCTGATGGCGTTATCGACCTTGATGCGCGCCTTTCGCAACGCCCGAAGGCAAATCAGGTGCCAGCGGCATTCCGCGTGCGGGTGAAGAAACTTCTCAACAACCCCAACGAGGTGGTTGAGGAAATGCTCGACGGCGTCGTTCGCGCCCATGGAAAATTTCTGCAACCAATCAGCGGCTCCAATCGTGCGCTGGTCGCGCGTGATGGCCCGCGTCCCGGTAAGGTCGGCCTGGTGATTGGCGGAGGGGCTGGGCATGAGCCGTGTTTCCTTGGCTATGTCGGCAAGGGACTGGCAGACGCAGTTGCTGTGGGCAACGTCTTCTCATCTCCTCCACCAGATCCGATTGTTCAATGCGCGCTTGCAGCCTCCAAGGGAGAGGGCGTGCTCTTCGTTTACGGCAATTATGCTGGCGACGTCATGAACTTCGAGATGGCTGCCGAGATGGCCGAAGAGAAGGGCGTCAGGATCAAAACCGTTTTGACCACCGACGACATCGCCTCTTCGCCGATCGATGACAAGGACGGGCGGCGTGGTGTGGCAGGCAATTTCTTCGTCTTCAAAGTGGCGGGTGCCGCTTGCGATAAAGGACTGTCGCTCGATGCCTGTGAGATCGTTACACGCAAGGCCAATGTGCGAACTTATACCATAGGTGTGGCGCTGGAGCCGGGTTCCCTCCCGCAAACTGGTCGGCATAATTTCGAGATTGGTCCCGAAGACATGGAAATCGGCGTCGGTATTCACGGCGAGCCGGGCGTCTCACGTGATCGCATTCGTCAGGCCGATGAAATCGTTGACGGCATCATGGACAGAATTTTCAATGAAATGAAGGCGGTCTCTGGTGATCGCGTGGCCGTGTTGGTCAATTCGTTTGGAGCGACGCCGCTGATGGAACTCTACGTTCTCTATCGGCGCGTGGCGCAGCGACTGGAAGCGAAGAATATCCATATCGAAGCCAATTGGATCGGGCATTACTGCACGTCTCTGGATATGGTCGGGGCATCGATATCTGTCATGCATCTTGATCAGGAGCTTACGGATCTCTTACTGCATCCCTGTGAAACGGCGAGCCTCAAAATCAGCTAGACCCTGTGTTTGAGTTCTGTCGTTTCACTCTGCCTGAAAGTAAATTAGCATACGCCTTATGATGAGCGACGCGCGTTGCAGTTGTAAGGTTTGAGGAGAAAATCCATGTCGGAAACTGCTGCTCGTCGTCTTGCCCATATGTTTGATGCTGTTTCTGCAGCCATAGAAGCTGATCGTGATCGGCTGTCCGAACTTGACGGCGCAATCGGCGACGGCGACCACGGAACGACAATGGCCCTGGGCTTTCAGACAGTGCGGAGTGAGTTGTCCAAGCTCAATCTGGATGAAGCTGACATTTCGATAGTTCTCAATACGGCTGCAACTGCCTTCATCAATGCGGTGGGCGCATCGACGGGTCCGCTTTATGCCACAGGTTTTCGTCGTGCAGCGCAGGCAACGACAGGCCGCAATGATCTCGACCTTGCCACTTGTGCAGTCATTATTGACGCTATCGGGGTAGGCATCCGTGAGCGTGGTCATGGTCAACGTGGCGACAAGACGATGCTTGACGCATGGCTGCCTGCCGCCGAAGCTGCTCAAGCGGCAGTCGCCGAAAATAGAAGTTCTGCTGAATTCTGGGACAAGGTTGTTTCAGCTGCCACGGCTGGCGCCAATACGACCCGCTCTATGATTGCAACCAAGGGACGCGCTGCGCGCCTTCGTGAACGCTCGCTCGGTCACATGGATCCGGGTGCGGCATCAGCGGTTATCATTTTGCAGGCGATGGCGGCATCAGCTAAAAACTGATGACAGTTATAGAGCTGAAAGCAGTTATCTGACAGCCCAACATTATCAGTATTTATTCGCCGTATGCCTCGATAGAAACCGATCAAGCTCTCTTTGTTCCGGTGCTTTGCCGGTGAAGGCTTCCACATAATGTGGAATGCGTGCGAGACGCACCTCAGTTTCTTCCTGTGTCCGCATGGAAATATAGCCGATCTGCACGAGATAGATTGTGCGGGCGCGGACATCTGAGATAGCTTTATCAAACCCGAAACGCTCAAACATGCGGGCCAGACCTTCCAGCCGCGAGGCATCGGCTGCACGCACTTCTTCTTCGACCTGTACGGATTGAAGCGCCCAGCTTCTAATGGCGAATTCGAAGGCTGGATCGAATAAATCGCGATCTAGCCAGCAGTCGAAGACATTCAAAACAGCTTCTTCGATGGTTTCTGCATAGGCGTCCGTCTGCCGTAAAAGAGCGCCGGTGTTCTTGTCACGCCAGCGTGCGATGAGTGCATCCAGCAACTCTTCGCGATCTTTGAAGAACCAGTAAAAACTGGTGCGTGAAATATCGAGGGTCTTTGCAAGCGGTAGAATGCGAACGGCATCCACGCCCTTTTCAATCAGTGCGTCATAGGCTGCCTGAAGCCATAAATCCGGCGAGCCGCGCCAGCCTGCATCACTCGTTGTGGCTTGTTTCATTGTTGAATTCTTACCAGACAGCATTGGTTTGGCAAGTGTAATGTACATCAATGATTATTAAATTGACAGTTATGTACATTTATACTTAGCTCATAAAAAATCATAAAATGGGAACTCTCGATATGTCAGTCGATCCGCTGCTGCAGCCGCTTCAGATCAAGCATCTGACGCTTCGCAATCGCATCATGCTTACCTCTCATGAACCGGCCTATGCCGAAGATGGTATGCCGAAGGAACGTTATCGCGCCTATCATGTGGAGCGCGCCAAAGCTGGTATTGCTTTGACGATGACAGCGGGTTCGGCAGCCGTTTCAAGGGACAGTCCACCGGCGTTTAACAACGTGCTTGCTTACAAGGATGAGGTTGTGCCGTGGCTGCGCGATCTCGCTGACGAGTGCCATGAGCATGGCGCAGCGGTCATGATCCAACTTACCCATCTTGGTCGTCGCACGCGTTGGGATAAAGGGGATTGGCTGCCTTCGCTCTCCTCTACGGGTAAGCACGAGCCTGCGCATCGTGCCTATCCCAAGAAGGCAGAGGAATGGGACATTGAGCGCATTATCGGCAATTATGCCGATGCCGCAGAACGGATGAAGGCGGCAGGTTTGGATGGATTGGAACTCGAAGCCTATGGCCATTTGCTGGATCAGTTCTGGTCGCCACGGACCAATGAACTGGAAGGCGATTATGGCGGCTCGCTCGACAATCGTATGCGCTTTTCGTTGCAGGTATTGGGTGCCATGCGCGAACGTGTCGGCCCCGATTTTCTGATCGGTATTCGCTATGTTGCTGATGAAGTGCTGGAAGGTGGACTGACGAAATCAGATGGTCTTGAAATCTCGCGCAAACTCAAGGAGAGCGGTCTCGTCGATTTTCTCAACGTCATTCGCGGGCATATCGAAACCGATGCAGGATTGACGGACGTTATTCCCATTCAGGGTATGCCCAGTGCACCGCATCTTGATTTTGCTGGCGAAGTTCGCGCGAGCACAGGCATGGCGACCTTTCATGCGGCGAAAATTCAGGATGTAGCAACCGCACGTCACGCAATTGCATCCGGCAAGCTCGATATGGTGGGTATGACGCGGGCGCATATGACCGACCCGCATATCGTGCGCAAGATTATCGAAAAGCGGGAAGAGGAAATTCGCCCCTGTGTGGGCGCCAATTACTGTCTTGATCGCATCTATCAGGGTGGTTCTGCTTATTGCATTCATAATCCCTCGACGGGACGTGAACTGACCATGCCGCATGTGGTGCAGAAAGTAGATCAAAGCCGACATATCGTCGTTGTTGGTGCTGGGCCAGCGGGTTTGGAAGTGGCGCGCGTGAGTGCGGAGCGTGGTCATAGGGTTACGGTATTTGAGGCTGCAAACCATCCCGGCGGACAGGTACGTTTAACAGCCCAAAGCCCGCGTCGCCGTGAAATGATGGGTATTATCGACTGGCGCATGGCACAATGCGAAAAACTTGGTGTCGAGTTCCATTTCAATACATGGGCAGAAACCGATGTCGTGCTTGGCGCGGCGCCTGATGTCGCAATTATTGCCACTGGTGGGATTCCTGATGTGCAAATCCTGCGCGAAGGTAACGAGTTAGCCGTTTCAACCTGGGACATAATCTCAGGTGATGTGCGACCGGGCGCAAATGTGCTGGTTTTCGATGAAGCTGGTGATCATGCCGGATTACAAGCGGCAGAGTTCGTCGCGGCGTCCGGTGGGAAAGTGGAGATCATGACTGCTGATCGCACCTTTGCGCCTGAGGTGATGGGCATGAATCTCGTACCCTATATGCGCAGCCTGCAAAAGAAGGATGTGACTTTCACGGTGGGCTATCGTCTGCACGTAATTCGCCGCGATAACAACCGGCTGATGGCACAGATTGGCAGTGATTACGGCGGTGTCGGTATTGAGCGCGAGTTTGACCAGATCATCGTCAATGACGGCACACGACCGATGGATGATCTGTATTTTGAGCTTAAACCTCTTTCCCGAAATATGGGTGCCGTCGACTATGATGCGCTTATAGATGGAAGACCCCAGAAACTGGTTGGAAACGAGGAAAGTGTCTTTGAGCTCTACCGGATTGGTGACGCGGTTTCTGCGCGCAACACACATGCTGCCATCTATGACGGATTGCGACTTGGCAAGGCGCTATAGCCTGATGTTAGGCGGCATTACTTCAGGTTATGACTGCGGGGATATTTTTTGCATTTGTAATCTGTTGGGTCGGAACTATCGTGACTAACCAAGGGAACGCTGACGGCAAAAAAATGAAACAGCCGTTAGAACGATAAATACTTCAGCACCGCTGCAGGAAATTGAAATCTGCACGTCGCGGAATGGTGGAACAATCGTGATGAACGATCAAAATGGGGAGTTTTCTTGTTGAACGCAATGCGGCCGACACTGGTGTCTGACAAGGCGAATGCAACCGCGCTCGCACCAAAACTCATCCGCCTGGAAGGGCTTAGTAAGCATTTCGGTGCACATCGCGTTCTCGAAAATATCGATCTGGATGTCGCGCAGGGCGAGGTTCTCGCAATTATCGGACCGAGTGGTTCAGGCAAAAGTACGCTGCTGCGCTGTATCAATTATCTCGAGCAGCCAGACGGCGGCTTGATTACGGTGGGCAAGGTGAAGCTTGATGCCACGCAACAGCCGCGTAAGGCGCAGTTGAAAGAGTTGCGCAACACGGTTGGTATGGTGTTCCAGTCGTTTAATTTATTTCCGCATATGAGCGTTCTGCGCAATGTCAGCTTGCCGCAGGAGCGCGTTTTGGGACGCAGCCGTGCCGAGGCAGAGGAAAGGGCGCTTCAACTCCTGGAGCGCGTAGGTCTTGCCGATAAAGCAACGCAATTTCCGGGGCGTTGTTCTGGCGGTCAGCAACAGCGTATCGCGATTGCGCGCTCGCTGGCGCTCGATCCGCAGGTGATGCTGTTCGATGAGCCAACTTCCGCACTCGATCCTGAACTCGGCCTCGAAGTCTTGGCCGTGATGCGCGAATTGGCTGAAAGCGGCATGACCATGCTGGTTGTCACGCATGAAATGGGCTTTGCCGAAAATGTTTCGGATACTGTCATGATCATGGCTGATGGCAAGATCATCGAAAAAGGCGCGTCGAAGGAAATCATGCGTAATCCGCAAGAGGAGCGTACGAAGCGGTTTCTTCGTGCGGTGCATGACAGATGACAGCAGACAATGTTCTTCTCATCCTGAGTGGCTTGCCATGGACACTTGCTCTGACGCTGGGTTCGTTTGGCATTGGCTGTATTCTCGGCGTTCCATTACTGGCAGCACGCAGAGCCGATTTTGCTCCCATACGCTGGATTGCGGCTTTCCTCATTCAGATCGTGCGTGCACTTCCACCCATTCTTTGGCTTTTCATCATCTTCTTCGGCATCGGTATGGGTATCATGCCCATCAATCCGTTTGTCGCAGCATTGATCGGCCTCGGCCTGATTGCATCAGCCAATATGGCTGAGATCTATCGTGGGGCACTGGCGTCACTCCATCATGGTCAGTGGGAGGCGGCGACGGCTCTAAATCTGGGAACCAGATTTACACTGATTGACGTTGTTGCTCCGCAAGCGTTTCGTGTCGCGCTGCCTTCGGCTGCGAGCTATCTGATCGGGCTTATGAAGGAAACGGCTGTCGCATCGACCATCGGCGTTGCTGATCTGGCATTCCGTGGCAATCAGGTATCGCAGCTTACCTTCAAGGGTATTGAAGTTTTCGCGCTGGTTGGCCTGTTCTATATTTTCCTGAGCCTGCCGGTTGCGTGGTTGTCGCGTTCTGCGGACAGCTATTTGAGAGCAAAGGTGGCACGCTGATGTTTCCCACCCTGGATGAATTTTATGAATGGATGCCGGCGCTTCTTGGCGGACTTAGAATCAGCCTGCAAGTTGCGGCCTTAAGCCTCGCAATCGGTATTCCGCTTGGGCTCGGTCTGGCACTCGGTGTGGGTGCCAAATCCCGTGCAGCACGCTATGTAAGCCTGTTTCTGGTTGAAATTGGCCGTGGCGCGCCCGCACTGGTTCTTCTGCAGTTCATGTATTTCGGTCTGCCCTCAACGGGACTGACAATGACGTCTTTTGCGGCAGCAATAGTTGCACTAGCCTGGAATACCGGTGCCTATACGAGTGAAATCATCCGCGCCAGCCTGCAATCGATCCATCATGGTCAGCGGGAAGCAGCTGAAGCGATGGGGTTCAGTACGCTTGATGAGTTGCGCTTCGTTTTGTTGCCGCAGGCCCTGCGAGTGGCGCTGCCAGCACTGTTGGGCTTTGCCATCCTGATTTTTCAGAGCACCTCGCTCTGTTTTACCATCGCGCTGCCGGAACTCGTGAGCAATGCTTATGAAATCGGGGCTAACACCTTCCGCTATATGCCCGCGCTGATGCTGGCGGGGCTGCTCTATGCCACGATCTGCGTTCCGGCGGCATGGATCGTATCTTACGTGGAGAAGCGGTCATCCGCTTATGCCGCGCGATAATTCACAATAACAAAAGGGGAGTCGCACATGAATAACGGGATCATTCGCAAGGGTATTATTGGGGTCGCCATTCTGATGGGGCTGTCGGCAACAGCCTTAGCACAGGATTGCAAGCCGAAGCATGAGTTCAAAACCATTACGCCGGGAACATTGACGATTGCCGTCACCACCTATGCACCGCATTCATTTATGGATGAAAGCGGCAAAATGAGTGGGCTTGATGGCGACATCGCGACAGAGTTTGCCAAACGCGAATGTCTGACACTGAAGCCTGTTGCGGTCGATCCGGCTGCAGCTATTCAGTATGTCCTGTCGGGCCAAGCCGATATCACTACCGGTGACTGGTATCGCACAGCCGAGCGCGCCAAGGTGATGAACCTTTCTTATCCGCTTTATAAGGATCAGATGGGCCTTTATTCCAAGGATGGCATCAAGACCGTCGAGGAACTGGTTGGCAAGAATGTAGGCACCGTTCAGGGTTATCTCTGGGTGACAGATGCCAAGAAACTGCTCGGTGCCAATCTTCGTCTTTATCCGAACTCGGTGAACATGCATCAGGATCTCGCATCCGGTCGTATCGATGTTGGTATCGATGGATATTCGACAGGCGCTTATGCTGCCAAGAATGGCAACTTGAAAGACATTAAGGTCGAGATTGCGCAGCCTGATGATCGCATTCGAGCCACTAAGGAAGCGGCACAGGCAAGCTTACCTTACGCCAAAAGTGCAACGGATTTTGGTGCTGCGCTCGATGCGAATATCGAAGAAATGCACAAGGACGGCACGATTTCCAAAATCCTGAAATCTTATGGTCTTGATGAAAGCATTGGGGACACCGGCGCTCCAAAGCTTATCGAATAGTCGATAAGATTACGACTTGATGCAGCGGATTGCCGCTGCATCCACCTCAACCAAATTCATATCGGAGACTGCAACGATGACTGTTTACGCGGTCAGCCGGAACAGCCAGTCGTGGTATGGGGAACAGGTCGGCATTCTCATTCTGGATGCCGCCTACCCTTGCGTGCCTGGCAATGTCGGCAATGCGACTACATATAAATACCCGGTGCGTTATCAGGAAGTGCGCGGTGCTTCCATTGATCGACTGCTGAACCAGCGCGATCCGGCGTTGCGTGATGCTTTCGTGGACGCGGCACTTGAGTTGCAGGGGCGGGGCGTCAAAGCCATCACGGGTGCCTGTGGCTTTATGGCATATTTTCAGGAAGAGGTTGCGGAAGCGGTCGATATTCCGGTCTTTCTGTCGAGCCTGATGCAGATACCGTTTATGCATGCTGTGGCGCGCGGTACGGTGGGCGTTATCACTGCCAATGCAGAGCGCCTGACCCCGCGCCATTTCGCTGCAAGCGGCATTCCAGACACGGTTCCGATTGTGTTGGCAGGAATGGAAGATCAGGTAGAGTTTCGCGAAGCGATCCTTGAGGAAAAAGGAACGCTTGATACCGCAGCCATCGAACGGGAAGTTTGCGAAGTTGCCAAAAAGCTGGTTCGCGAGAATCCGGAAGTGCGCTCGATTTTGCTCGAGTGCAGCGATCTGCCACCCTATGCCCATGCCGTGCAGAAGGTGACGGGTCGGCCGGTTTTCGATTTCATCTCAATGATCAATTATGTCCAGCAGACTGTTGCCTGTCGTCCTTATCAAGGCTTCATGTAATCCGCTTGATAATGAGGAGTTCCCCGATGTCGCTTGATCACTATTTCCTCCTCGGACGATCCGGTCTGCGTGTCAGTCGCCTAGCGCTTGGCACGATGACGTTTGGCAATGGGGGCGTCAGAGGGATCGGCGGTTCGTGGGGCACAGATGAAGACAATGCCCGCACCATCTTCAATCTTTATCTGGAGATGGGCGGCAATTTTATCGACACGGCAGACTCCTATGGCGCAGGTCTCAGTGAAACTCTGGTCGGCAAGTTTGTCACGGAAACTGCAAGCCGTGATCGGGTAGTGATTGCGACCAAATATTCGAACAATCTGCAGCCCGGCAATGCCAATGCGGGTGGCAATGGCCGCAAGAACATGATGCGTGCTGTCGAGCAGTCGCTGAACCGTCTGAAGACCGATTACATCGATCTTTATATGGTGCACACATGGGACGGCATGACCCCTGTTGAAGAAGTGATGCGCGGTTTTGATGATCTGATACGTGCTGGGAAAATCCGCTACTGCGGCCTGTCCGATGTGCCGTCATGGTATGCGGCGCGGGCACAAACATGGGCGGAAGCCCATGCATTGTCGCAACCGATCAGCCTGCAACTGCCGTATTCGCTGGTCGAACGCAGCATCGAACAGGAATTTGTGCCACTTGGGCAAAATCTCGGAATGGGTATCACTGCCTGGAGCCCGTTGGCCATGGGGCTTCTGTCTGGCAAATACCGTGCGGGCGGTGAGGGGCGGCTCAATCGCGATAATGCTGAGGGATTGGGGCTCTTCACGGAGCGCAACATGCGCATCGTGGCAGCACTTTCGGAAGTGTCCGACACTATGGATAAGTCAATGGCGCAGGTCGCGCTCAATTGGGTTGTCACTCAGCCGGGCATTGGTGCTGCCATCATCGGCGCAAGCAAGCTTACCCAGCTTGATGATAATCTCGGTGCGCTTGCGTTTACGATTCCCGACGAACTGCGCAAAAAGCTGGATGAGGCGAGTGCCATCCAACCGACTTATCCATACTCGCTTTTTGTCCCGGACTATCAGGCGGGCATCCTCAATACGGGTATTTCAGTTGGCGATAAGCCGCACGGTTATATGCCTTCGAAATTCGTGCCCAAGGTCGGTGACTACGCTTTCGGCAAATCCACCAAAGAATAGTGAAATTTCAGAAAGAACGATCATGAATGACATGCCAGTCAAGGTGCAGCCCGTGGCCAGCATCGATCCAACACTTTTTGTTCTGACGCTGGATTGTGATGACAAGCCCGGTATCGTGGCGGCAATCACCACAGAACTTGCGGCTGTTGGTGGTAATATCGTGGAAAGCAATCAGTTTCGCGATAAGCTCACCAATCGCTTTTTCATGCGTATCGCTTTCAGTGCTCCACTCGGCATGTCGCGTGAAGCCATAGAACATGCATTAAAGCCGGCTGGCGAACGGTTTGGTATGAAATTCACGGTTGCTGACGCCAACCGCAAGCCGAAGATCCTGCTTATGGTGTCGAAGTTCGATCATGCCATGTTGCATCTTCTCTATCAGATCCGAGTTGGCTGGCTGAATGCCGAAATTGTCGCCGTGGTATCTAACCACGAGGATAGCCGCGAGACTGCCGAGAGCGCTCAAATTCCATATCATTATTGGGTCGTGAATAAAGATAACAAGGTCGAGCAAGAGGCGCGGTTGCTTGATCTCGTGCGCGAAACTCAGGCTGATCTGGTCGTGCTCGCCCGCTATATGCAGGTGCTTTCAGATAACCTTTCAAACCGTTTGTTCGGTAAAATCATCAATATTCATCACTCGTTTCTACCATCTTTCAAGGGCGCCAAGCCGTATCATCAGGCATTCGAAAGGGGCGTGAAACTGATCGGTGCGACCGCGCATTATGTAACGCCGGACCTTGACGAAGGTCCGATTATCGAACAGGAAACCGAGCGCGTGACGCATTCCATGAGTGCTGAGGATTTTGTGGCGACAGGTCGCGATATCGAGAGCCGGGTTCTGGCGCGCGCGGTAAAGATGCACGCGGAAAATCGCGTCATGCTGAATGGGCATAAAACCGTTGTGTTTGCACAATAGATGCGGTTTCAGAACGTGCTTTAAATGCCGAATTCGGCATCTGCGCCTTGTTCCAGCAACCAGTCGCGAAACAGTTCAGCGCCTCGTTTTGGTGGGCGCTGGGCTGGCATGACGAGATGAATGATATCGCCAGATCGATTGTAAATGTCGATTGCAGGAACGAGGCGACCTGCCGCGATGTGATCGCGTACGAGATGCTTCCAGCCAAGTGCGATCCCCTGTCCAAAGACTGCAGCTTCAATCGAACTAAGTGCGTCGGTGAAGACAAAGTCCTGTTCAATGCGCGGGTTTGGCACGCCGCTGCGTTCCAGCCATTCGCGCCAGCCAAGCCGCGACCGATGCCGTTCCTCAAAATGCAATAATGTATGGTTGAGAAGATCCTGCGGGGATTTGATTGTCCCGTGTTCTTCGAGATAGGACGGGCTGCAGACAAGCCACACTTCTTCAGTCACAAAAGGCCATGAATGAATGCCGGGCCACTTGCCATTCCCGAGCCGGGCCGAAACGTCGATGTCTTCTTCCAGCATATCCTGATCGTCGCGGCTGCTTTCCTCGATACGAAGGGCGACATCGGGATGCTTCTCCTTGAAGCTTTTCAGGCGCGGCAACAGCCAAAGCTGCACAAAAGACGATGAGAACGACACGCGAATAATATCGCGTGAGTGCTTTTTGCGCATGGATGAAATGACCATGTGTAGATGATCGAATGCTTCCTGCGTTTCGCGATAAAGCCTTTGTCCTTCAGCCGTCAGCTCCAGACGACTGCGATCCCGCCTGAAAAGCTTCAGGCCGGTCGCTTCCTCTAGTAATTTGATCGTCTTGCTCACCGCAGGCTGGCTAACGTTCAGCTCTTCTGCAGCCGCCGTGAAGCTCAGGCGGCGAGCCGCCGCCTCGAACACGAAAAGATAGTTGGCAGAGGGGATCAGCGAGCGGAGTCTATGCATAATCTGAAGTTATACCTAAGCGGATTTTTTATCAAGCTCACAGCGTCGAGAACCCTCTGTAATGTAATGCCAAATGGGACCGTCCGGTTGCTTCGTCTGATCGCCGGTCGTCCCCACAAAATATGACATGGAAGGGAACTTGGAATGCAGACTCATGCACGCGCGGTGGTCATCGGGGGAGGGTGCGTTGGCGCCTCAATTCTGTATGGTCTGGCAAAAAGAGGTTGGTCAGACGTTGTTCTGTTGGAACGTACCCAGCTTACCGCTGGTTCGACATGGCACGCCGCGGGCCTGATCCCTTCTTACGCGCGCAACATCAATATCGGGCGCATGATCAACAAGTCTATCGAGATTTATGAAGGGCTGGAAGCAGAGACAGGACAACATGTCGGCTGGCACAAATGCGGGCAGCTGCGCATCGCCAATACGCGTGATCGTCTCGACGAATATAAGAGCTATATGAGTGTCGCCGAGGTACAGGGTATTCGGGCAGAACTTGTTTCTCCGGCCCGTGCGCGTGAGTTATGGCCTCTGCTTGAAAACAATCCTGATATGCTTGGAGCGCTCTATCATCCTGACGACGGTCATATCGCGCCGGCTGACGTAACCATGGCGCTTGCCAAAGGTGCACGCGACAATGGTGCCAAGATTTACCTCAACACGCAGGTTAATGGCTTCGAGCGTCTGCCGAGCGGCGAGTGGAAGGTGAAAACCAATAATGGTGACATCATCTGCGAGCACATTATTTCGGCCACCGGTAACTATGCTCGTCAGACCGGCGCGATGCTTGGGCTTGATATTCCCGCAATTCCGATTGTCCACCAGTACTGGATTACCGATGCCGTACCGGAAGTGATTGAGCGCAAGCGTCAGGGTTTGCCGGAAATGCCGATCCTGCGTGATGAAGGTTTTGAAGGCTATCTGCGCGAAGAAGGCGATGGCCTGATGTTCGGACCTTATGAAAAGACCGAACATCTGAAGTTGTTTGCTGAAAATGGTGTGCCTGAGTGGTTCGGTGCCGATCTTCTGGAGGAGGATTTTGACTCCGTTTCGTGGAATTGGGAACGAGCAATGGAACTCGTGCCCACACTTGGTCGGGTTGGCATCAAAGCCAATGTTCGCGGACCATTTCAGATGACAGCCGACGAACTGCCGCTGGTCGGTCCTGCGTGGGGGCTCGACAATGTCTGGCTCGCGGAGGGGGTTCCAGGCGGCATTTTGTGGGGCGGTGCAATTGGCTATTATCTCTCTGAGCGCATCGTTGAAGGGTGCAACAGTATCGACACGAGCGAACTCGATCCGCGCCGCTTCGGTGATTTTGCCAACAAGAACTGGACCCGCGAAAAGGTGCGAGAAGCATGGGGCACTCATGCGGACCAGCACTATCCGGGTCAGGATATGCCTGCAGCGCGCCCCCAGAAAACAGCGCCGTCTTATGATCGTTTGACGGAGTTAGGTGCCGTTTGGGGCTGCCTCAATGGCTGGGAAATGCCGAACTGGTTTGCACCAAAGGGTGTGGAAGCCAAAGATCAGTACAGCTGGCGTTGGACTGAAAAGGGCAAATATGTTGGCGAGGAAGTCGAAGCCGTGCGCAATGCGGTCGGCCTTGTCGAAATGACGCCGATGACCAAGTTTGAAGTCAGTGGTCCAGGTGCAGAAGCGTGGCTTGATAGCATTCTTGCCAATCGATTGCCGAAAGTGGGCCGCGTTAATCTCACCCATCATCTGACGAAAGCGGGCGGGGTGCAGGCCGAGTATGTCGTTGCCCGCATGGACGATGACAGCTTCTATATGATTTCTACACCGCGTGCCGAACGCTTGAATTTCGATGATCTGTCAAAGCTTCTGCCTAAGGACGGTAGCGTGAGATTGCGCAACGTTACCAATGATCGTGGCTGCTTCACCGTCGTCGGCCCGAAGGCGCGCGAGGTTCTGCAGTCGTTGACAGAGATTGATCTGTCCAACGAGGCATTTCCATGGTTTGGCATCAAGTCGGGAACGGTCGGGCTTGCCAGTGACGTGCGTCTGCTGCGCGTTAATTACGAAGGCGAACTTGGTTGGGAACTCTATCATCCACTCGCTTATCAGCGGCATTTGCTGGAAGCATTGCTCAATGCAGGCAAAGAACATGGCTTGCGCCTCATCGGTCTGCATGCACTGGAGTCGCTGCGTCTCGATAAATCCTATCGTGCGATGTATCGTGACATGAATCCTGAGCTAAGCGCTTGGGAAAGCGGTCTTGAACGCTTTATCCGTCTCGACAAGGGCGACTTTATTGGTAGGCAGGCCCTGGTCGCAGAAAAGGAACGCGGTATACAACAACGTTCCGTTACACTCGCTGTTGCAACCGATGGTGCCAGCACGCTGACTTGCGAGGGCGTGTATCATGACGGCAAGCTCGTCGGCCGTGTTACATCGGGCAGTTATTCCTACACTTTCAAACACGATATCGCGCTGGCGCTGCTGCCTGTTGAGTTGGGTGTACCGGGAACGGAGCTTGAAATCCCGGTTTTGGGAGAAATGCGCAAGGCGCGCGTGATTGAAGAGTCACCTTACGATCCGGAAGCCAAGCGTGCCCGCGTTTAACATGCAGATGACGCAAAACAGCGTTTCTATTTGAATGAAAGGTTAGCCTCATGAAGGCAGTTGTCGCAGTAAAGCGGGTTGTAGATTACAACGTAAAGATCCGTGTTAAGGGAGATGGTTTGGGCGTTGAGCTTGCGAACGTGAAGATGTCGATGAACCCTTTTGACGAGATTGCGGTTGAGGAAGCAATCCGTCTGAAGGAAGCTGGCAAGGTCACGGAAATCATCGCGGTTTCGGTCGGTCCGGCACAGGCGCAGGAAACGCTGCGCACAGCCCTTGCCATGGGGGCTGATCGTGCGATCCTCGTGAAGACCGATGACACCGTTGAGCCGCTTGGCGTTGCCAAGGTGTTGAAGGGCGTGGTCGAGGCTGAACAGCCGGATCTCGTTTTCCTCGGCAAGCAGGCGATCGACGACGATGCCAACCAGACCGGCCAGATGTTGTCGGCATTGCTCAACTGGAGCCAGGCGACGTTTGCCTCGAAGGTGGAGCTGGGTGACGGTTCTGCCAAGGTAACGCGTGAAGTCGATGGCGGTCTTCAGACCATTGATGTGAAGCTTCCAGCCATTGTGACAGTTGACCTTCGTTTGAACCAGCCGCGCTATGCATCGCTGCCAAACATCATGAAGGCGAAGAAGAAGCCGCTTGATGAAAAGTCGCCTGCTGATTTCGGTGCTGATATTGCACCGCGTCTCAAGGTCCTGAAGACCGAAGAGCCGGGTGGCCGCAAGGCTGGCGTGAAGGTCGGTTCGGTCTCCGAACTGGTCGAGAAGCTCAAGGCCGACGGCGTATTGTAAGAAATCGGAAGGGACAAACACATGGCTATTCTTCTTATTGCCGAACATGACAATGCAAGCCTTTCCGATCAGACCGCAAAGGCACTGACAGCCGCCGCTCAGATCGGTGGTGATGTTGATATTCTGGTTGCAGGCAAGGGTGCAAAGGCTGCGGCTGATGCGGCTGCAAAGCTTTCTGGCGTGCGCAAGGTTCTGCTGGCTGAAAGCGATGCGTTGGAAAATCGTTTGGCTGAGCCACTGGCTGCAGCCATCGTTGAACTCGCAGGAAACTACGACACGATCATTGCACCAGCCACCACGTCGGCCAAGAATGTGCTGCCGCGTGTGGCAGCACTTCTCGATGTGATGCAGTTGTCGGAAATCATGGAAGTGGTGTCCGCTGATACGTTCAAGCGTCCGATCTATGCGGGCAATGCGATCCAGACTGTGCAATCGACCGATGCCAAGAAGGTCATCACGGTTCGTACCGCTTCGTTCCAAGCGACCGGTGAAGGCGGCTCGGCTTCGGTTGAAAGCGTGAATGCGGCGAGCGATCCGGCGCTGTCGAGCTTTGTTGAAAACGCGCTTTCGGGTGGTGATCGTCCGGAACTGACGTCTGCCAAGATCATCATTTCGGGCGGCCGTGCGCTTGGTTCGTCAGAAAAGTTCCAGGAAGTGATCTTGCCTGTTGCTGACAAGCTTGGTGCAGCCGTTGGTGCCAGCCGTGCGGCAGTTGATGCGGGCTATGCGCCAAACGACTGGCAGGTTGGCCAGACCGGCAAGGTGGTTGCACCTGAACTTTACATCGCAGTCGGCATCTCGGGTGCGATCCAGCATCTTGCTGGTATGAAAGACAGCCGCGTGATTGTTGCGATCAACAAGGACGAGGAAGCTCCGATCTTCCAGGTTGCCGATTATGGGCTCGTAGGGGATCTCTTCACCGTGTTGCCGGAAATGGAAAAGGCTTCGATCTAAAGCATGTCTCCCGAAAGTGGGAACCGGTTTCGGGATAAAGACATGCTTAAAAACAAATAGATAGAGCATTTCCAATAATTCAATCAAAACAGGAAATGCTCTAGATATGCAGCAGGTCGCCGGATATTTGGTCTGGCGACCTGTTTGACTTAAACATTCTCGATCTTGTACAGAAACGTCGAAACTGTCTTCATACAGAGATCGCGTTCTTCCACATGCGGCATGTGGCTCGATTCCTCGAAAAGCACCCATTCACTACCCGGAACATTATCGACGTAAGGTTTGACCACTAAAGGGGTAGCCTCGTCATAACGACCGGAGATGACAAGTGTTGGTGCTTGAATGTGGTTGAGGCGGTCTTCAATCGTCCAGTCCTTCATCGTGCCAATCACGTGAAATTCGGTCGGGCCATTCATGTTGCGATAGACGGTATTGTCTTCATCCATGATGGCAAAGGTTCGTGCGACTTCCTTTGGCCATGGGCTCACGCGGCAGACATGCCGGTCGTAGAATACCCGCGAAGCGGCGATATATTCCGGATCGGTCAGCGTGCCTGCTTCTTCATGTTTCAACAAAGTCTGTTGTACATCTGAAGGAAGTTCGAGCCGCAAGCGGTTGGCCTCCGCGACCCATGTTCGCATATTGGCAGGTGAGTTGGCGATGACCAATGCTTTAAGGCCAGTCGGTCTCCGCACGGCATGTTCTGCGCCCAGTATTCCGCCCCATGATTGTCCCAGATAGGCATAGCGATCCTGAATGCCGAGATGTGTCAGAAGATTATCCAGCTCTTCCAGAAACAAATCCACGGTCCAGAAATCGGGGCCTTTATCTGGAAGACGTGTGGAGTTTCCGTTGCCGAGCTGATCGTAATGAATGACTGCACGACCATCGAGTGCTGCGATGTCCTTGAAAGCATCTACATAATCATGCGTGCAGCCGGGGCCGCCATGAGCGACGACAAGCGGGAGTTTTTCTGAATTGAGTGAGCCGGTAATGCGATACCACGTCTGGTAATCACGGAAGGGGGCAAAGCCTTCCGTCTGATTGATTAAAGCCAATTTGGTCCTCCATTTGTCTGTTTTTGGAGAACCATAGCGCTGCTTTTTTGGCTGCGGCAGCTATCATAACTTATAGGTCAGGCATCAAGCAGCCGCGCACGCGTCGCCCGTACAACGGCCTGAGTACGGTTTTTTGCACCCAGTTTTTTGGCTGCCGCGTTAAGATGCATCACCACTGTTGGAACGGATCTGTCGATGATGCGCGAGATTTCTTTCGCTGAGAGGCCTTCTGCCGCATAACGCAGACATTCACGCTCGCGAACTGTGAGATGCACCTTGCCAATGCCGCGAATATGCTCGTCAAAAAGCTCATATGCACTTTGATGGAAAATCTGTGCCATCAGGTTGAAATCGGCCACATAGCGTAAAGCGCGCTGTCTGAAGTCGGATCGTGGACCGGAAAATACGCCTGTGACGGTTGCATAATCGCCATGTGGCATATGAATGGGAACGGTGACGCCTGCGGATATATCGCGCTCATGAAGATAGTTTGCGACGGGTGCCGTGTCTTCCGTCATGAATTCCTGCAGCAGCGATTCAGCTCGCTCATCATAATTCCAGAAGAACGGGACAGATGCCCTGCAGGCGAGACGCTGAACCGGGTCGATGCGGAAATAGCCCTTTTCTGCCCAGAATTCGAACATGTCATCGCTGATATTGCGCAGTTTCATCAGCGACGGCCCCATCATGTCGCCATTCATGTCGAAAGCCGATGGGGTATAATCATAGATGAGGGCCTCGAAGCCAAGAGGCTTCATAGCCTGAAATATCTCATCAATACGCCCGTCGAGCGTCTGGTGAGCAGTAAAGTTCTGTCTGAAGGTCTCAATCTCGTCTCGCATCATGGTCTCCGAAACCTGACCCCAAGATTACATCCTATCACTTCTTATAGCTGGTGTAGTTTAGCTATTCGGTCCAAAATCAAAAGAAAAATGATGCCGACAATTCGACGCGGGAAACGGGTCGATGCGGTGATCGGGGAACAGATGTGGCGTGAGATGAAACCGGACAACCGGTATGAAGTGTCTGTGGGCACGCATAAAGTAGTGGCGTATAGTTTTGGAACGGGCGAAGAGGTGGTACTCTGTCTCAATGGCGGGCCCGGTTTGCCATGCGACTATTTGAGAGATGCGCATTCTTGCCTGATCGATGACGGTTACCGCGTGGTGGCTTTCGATCAGCTTGGAACCGGCGCGTCTGATCGTCCAACTGATCCTGCGTTATGGACAATCGCGCGCTATGTCGAGGAAACCGAAACGGTTCGTCAGGCGCTGGGTCTTGGTACAGTGCATCTTCTCGGCCATTCCTGGGGCGGCTGGCTTGGAATTGACTATGCACTGACCTATCCACAAAATCTGAAGACGCTCATTCTTGAAGATACAGTCGCGGACATGCCGCATCTGGTAAGTGAACTGGAGCGGCTGCGCAGCGCGCTGGGACCAGAAACCGTTGCGATGATGCAGAAGCATGAGGCGCAGGGGACGCTCGATCACCCGGAATATGCGGCAGCGATCACGATCCTCAATTATCGCCATGTTTGCCGCCTTTCGGATTGGCCCGCACCCGTGAAACGCTCGCTTGATGACTGGAACATGGGGCCATATGGTACGATGCAGGGTCCGAACGAGTTTCTCTATACGGGCAACCTGAAAGACTGGAACCGTGTGCCTGATCTCGGAAAAATCGAAGTTCCTGTGCTGATCACGGTTGGGGAGCATGATGAGCTGACGCCTGCCTGCGCTCTGCGCATGAAGCTTGCCTTGAAAAATGCCGAACTGCATGTGGTGCCAAATGCCAGCCATATGCCATTTTACGAAAACCCGTCCTATTATTATCCGGCCTTGACCGGCTTTCTCAATCGACATCGTTCCTCTCGATAGATCAGAATATTAGGGAGAAACTCCGCAGCCCATGCATCGCTTTCAGTTTGTACTACGCCGCCCCTTCCAGTTGCTGCCGGTTCTGTTCGGGATCAGTGTCATCACATTCGTACTGGTCCGGCTCATTCCGGGTGATCCGGCACGTGTGCTTCTGGGCACGCGCGCGACACCAGCAGCCATTGCCAATATCCGTGCGCAATATGGCCTCGATGAACCCATGTGGCTTCAATATCTGTATTTCCTGCGCAACATTGCAAATGGCGAAATGGGAAAATCGATCCTCTATAAGATTGACGTCCTGAAGCTGATTGCGACACGCATCGAACCGACTTTGATGCTGGTTATTTGCAGTGTCATTCTTTCGATCTTGATCGCCGTCCCTTTGGCCGCGATTGCAGCGCGGCGTAACGGTAAAATCAGCGATCATGTGATCCGCACGGTCTCGACATTCGGGATTGGCTTTCCGCCCTTCTGGCTCGCCTTGATGCTGATTATCCTCTTTAGTGTAAAGCTCGATCTGCTGCCGGTTTCAGGCTATGGCAACACGCTGCAAGAGAAGCTCGCGCATCTGGTGCTGCCGAGCCTCACGATAGCACTTTCACTTTCAACTGTGCTTGCCCGCAGCCTGCGCGCGGCTATGATCCAGTCACTCAATTCGGATGTTGCGACAGCTGCGCGAGCTCGTGGGATGCCTGAAAACATTGTGTTCTGGCGACATGTTTTACCCAACTCTCTGGTGCCGACTGTTAATTTGCTGGCCGTTAATATTGGCTGGCTGATCGGCAGCACAGTGGTTGTCGAGAGCGTGTTTGCTCTTCCGGGCATGGGGCAATTGCTGGTGCGTGCGATTTTCTCCCGCGACTATATGGTTGTGCAGGGCGTTGCCATGGTCTTTGCCTGCGCAACGGTTCTGGTCAATTTCATGGCCGACATCGCCACTGTCGCGCTTGATCCACGGGTGAAGCTATGAGTGCACGCCTTCTCCCTATAACCCTGATCAACTGGCGCCGTTTCCTAAGCCGACGCACGACGCTCGCCATCGGGATCGGTGTTCTTGCGTTCTTTGTATTGCTGGCTTTTGGTGCGCCGCTGATTGCCCCTTTTGATCCCGTTGTTCAAAATGCTGACGTTCGTTTGCAGCCACCGTCATGGTTGCACCCGTTCGGGACTGATAATTTCGGGCGGGATATTCTCTCCCGCGTTATCTGGGGTGCACGTATTGATCTTCAGATCGCAGTCTTCGGTGTCATATTCCCTTTCGCCATTGGAACGGTCGTCGGCACGGTTGCCGGGTTTTTTGGTGGCATTGTTGATACGATCTTCATGCGCCTGATCGATATCATTCTGGCGTTCCCATTTCTGGTATTGATGCTGTCGATCATCGCTATTTTGGGGCCGGGTCTTAAGAGCTTTTATATCGCCATGGCACTGGTTGGATGGGTTTCTTACGCCCGCCTTGTTCGGGCGCAGATACTGGTTCTGAAATCCACTGACTATGCCGTTGCTGCTGAAAGCCTTGGCTTCAGCCGTTTCCGTATCATGTTCCGCCATCTTCTGCCGAATGCCATTGCCGGATCGCTGGTTTTCGTAATGTCGGATGCCGTTCTCGTGCTGCTGAACGGTGCGGCAATCAGCTATCTCGGGCTTGGTGTGCAGCCACCTGTTGCAGAATGGGGTGTCATGGTTGCCGAAGGCCAGCCCTTTGTGACCACGGCCTGGTGGATCACCTTGTTTCCCGGACTTTCTATCGTGTTTCTGGCTTTTGGCTTTAGCATGCTCGGCGATGGACTGGGTGAAGCGCTGGGAGTGCACGAATGATGAAGCCAGTTCTTTCCATTCGTAATCTTCAGGTTGATGCATATTTGCCGGATGAAACCCGGCGCTTGATCGATGACGTTTCTCTCACGCTCAACCAAGGTGAAATTCTTGGCTTGGTCGGTGAAAGCGGATCGGGAAAAAGTCTGCTTTGCCGCTCGATTGTCAGGCTTTTACCGTCGTCGATTTTAAAGATCACCGCAGGTTCGGTCATGCTCAAGGGCAAGGATCTGGTTCAGGCAAGCGAAGCTGAATTGCTTGCCGTGCGTGGTGGCAAGATCGGCATGATTTTCCAGAACCCGACCAGCCATCTTGATCCTGTGATGAGTGTTGGTGACCAGATCGCGGAAGGCATACGCTTTCATAAAGGGCTCAATAAGGCTGACGCGCGGGCCGCAGCAATCGAAATCATGGCGCAGGTCGGCTTTACAGACCCTGCGCGCCAATATGGCAGTTATCCGCACGAATTTTCTGGTGGGATGCGTCAACGGGCGATGATTGCGGTGGCCCTTTCATGCGATCCGGAAATTCTTATTGCCGATGAGCCGACGACTGCACTCGATGTCACCATTCAGGCGCAGATACTCCAGCTCTTGATGGACATACGCGATCAACGCGGGCTTTCCATCATCCTCATCACCCATGATCTGGGGGTGGTCGCGCAGACTTGTGATCGTATTGCTGTTATGCGTAACGGGAAGGTGCTGGAACAGGGGTTGAAGAGCGACGTTCTCGGTAATCCCCGCGATCCCTATACACGCAATCTCATAGCCAGCCATCCGTCGTTGCCTGAGACGGCTTCCTTGCGTCTCGTGCCTCAGTTAGGGGATCAGCCGCTGTTGCAGGTTAATGATCTGCATGTTCGTTACCCTGTGGCTGGGGGATTTCTCAAGGCCCGGACGACGAGCGCGCTAAAGGGTGTAAGCCTTGAAGTTCGGGCTGGCGAGACGATCGGGATCGTCGGAGAATCTGGCAGCGGAAAAAGCACGCTTGCACGTGCGATCTTAGGCCTGACACCAATCGCCGAAGGCAGCATTACATTTGACGGATTGACGCTCAGCCCTGATCGTAAGGAAGCACTGGCGGCATTACGTCGTGATGCGGCCATGGTATTTCAGGACCCGTTCAATTCGCTCAATCCTCGCATGACGGTAGGTGAGACACTGGCAGAAGTACTGCGGGTTCAGGGCAAGATTGACGTTAAGGATACACCTCAGCGTATTGTCGAGCTGCTCGATCTTGTGGGGCTTGATCAAAGCTTTGCCACTCGCAAACCACGCAGCATGAGCGGCGGGCAATGTCAGCGCGCCGGTATAGCGCGCGCTTTGGCAGTGGAGCCAAAAATGATCATTGCTGACGAGTGTATCGCAGCACTCGACGTCACCATTCAGGCACAGATTGTCGATCTGTTTCGCGAGCTCAAAAGCAAGATGCAGCTGACATTGCTATTCATCGCCCATGATCTTGCTGTCGTGCGGAATCTCTGTGAGCGCGTGGTCGTTATGTATCATGGCGAGATCGTGGAAGAGGGATTAAGCGCCGAGGTTTTTGCGCGCCCCAAAGAGGCTTATACGGCGGCACTCATCAGCGCGATACCCGATATTGATCCCACGAAATCGCTGTTTGAAGAGAGAATTCTTGCTGAAGCATCCTGAACACGCATCGAAAACGATGTGCGACTAACCAAAAATATAAGGGGAAATACACATGCTTAAAAAATGGATGAAGATCGGCCTCGTCACTGTCATGACGAGCATGACATTTGGTGCAGCACTTGCCGAAGCGGCGGGTGTTTTGACAATCGGACGACGCGAGGATTCCTCTACTTTCGATCCAATCAAGACCGCACAGAATATCGACAACTGGGTGTTCTCAAACGTTTATGATGTGTTGGTGCGGGTCGACAAGACAGGCACGAAACTCGAGCCTGGTCTTGCTGAAAGCTGGACGATTTCGGATGACGGTCTCACCTATACGTTCAAGCTGCGCGATGCTAAATTCTCGGATGGATCGCCGATCACGGCCGATGATGCCGCTTTTTCGCTTCTGCGTATTCGCGACAATCCAGCTTCGCTTTGGAGCGACTCTTATAAGGTCGTGGACACTGCCGAAGCTGCTGATCCGCATACGCTGGTCGTTAAACTCAAAACGCCTTCCGCGCCATTCCTGTCCACGCTCGCACTCCCTAATGTTTCGGTTCTTTCCAAGAAGGGACTGGAGGAGTTGGGTGAGGATGGCTACGCAGAAAAACCAGTGGCATCGGGTGCGTTTGTGGTGGACGAATGGCGTCGTGGTGACCGGGTTATTTTGAAAAAGAATCCGAATTTCTGGGAGGCGGATCGTGTTAAGCTCGACGGGGTAGAGTGGATCTCTGTTCCTGACGATAATACGCGTATGCTCAACGTGCAGGCCGGTCAGCTGGATGCCGCGATTTTTGTACCGTTCTCGCGCGTGGCAGAGCTGAAAAAAGACCCGAATTTGAAGGTTCTCGAAGATACCTCCACACGCGAAGATCATCTTCTGATCAATCATGAGCATGGTGCACTCGCGAAGAAGGAAGTCCGTCAGGCGCTGGACATGGCGATCGACAAGCAGTCGATTGTCGATACCGTGACATTCGGGATTGGTCAGGTTGCAAATTCCTACATACCGAAGGGCGCTCTGTATCATTACGCGGATAATCTCAAGCGTCCGTATGATCCGGAAAAAGCCAAGCAGATGCTGGCCGATGCTGGCGCATCGGACTTGTCGCTCAATTATATCGTCAATGCTGGCAACGAAACGGACGAACAGATCGCAGTTCTTCTACAACAACAGCTTCAGAAGGCAGGCGTTACCGTCAACCTCCAGAAAGTCGACCCCAGCCAGAGCTGGGATATGTTGATTGCTGGTGATTACGATATCTCCGTCATGTACTGGACCAATGACGTTCTGGACCCCGACCAGAAGACCACATTCGTTTTGGGTCACGATACCAATATGAATTATATGACCCGCTATAACAATGAGAAGGTAAAAGACCTCGTTGCAGCAGCGCGTCTGGAGCTTGATCCAAAGAAGCGTGAGGCCATGTATATCGATCTTCAGAAAATGGCGAAGGACGACGTCAACTGGATCGATCTCTATTACAGCCCTTATATCAATGTCACCGGCAAGAACATTGAGAACTTCTATCAGAACCCGCTTGGTCGTTTCTTCCTCGAAGATACTGTGAAGAACTAAATTTGTGAGGGTATGTCGAAAATATTGCGGCGGGCAAAGCCCGCCGTTTCTTATTGGTGTTATTTGCCGAAGCGATAATTCACCTCGAAAAACTCAAGTTCGAGATGGACAGCGCGGAGAAAAAAGTCTCGACATATTTCTGGCTGCGCTGGACCAACCCGATCCAGTTCGGATTTGAGGAAACTTACAAATTCCCGGAAAGAGGGATTGTCGTGTAGTGTGATCCATTCTGCATGGACGAAATTATTTGGAAGCGGCGAGGGCGCGCGCGATGCCCAATCAAGATAAAGACCTTCAGCAACGTTGAGAACTGAGAGTATTGCACCATAGGAGCGCGTGGTAGCAGATTCACGCATGATTGCTTTGAACCCGATGGTTGGTTCGGTATCGGGGATATTTGCGCGTGCCTCCTCACTCACATTGAGTGCTGCAAAAGCACGGAGGAAATAGGTGTTTTCTTCTCCGGATACCATTCCAGCAAAGCGGCCAAAGCGCAGCCGCGCCTCAAATGTATCGGCTGTGGCCATTGCCGCACCCAGCAAAGTGAGAAAACTGTCGAGAAAACGATGATCCTGAACCAGATAGGATACCATCGATATATCCGAAAGGGTGCCAGCACAGAGCTCTTTGACGAAAGAATGCTCAACGGCCTGCGTCCACAATGGCTCGCTTACTTGCTTCAGTGTTTGAGAGAAGTGTTCAGTCATAGTGCTACCTTTCTGCTGGTAGCGAGACCGCATACATTCTGCATTATACGGCCTCGCAATGAGGCCGGCAAAAGGCTGGCTTAAACTTCCCCATCCCTTCGCCGGCATGATCCGGATCAGGTTCGAAGGGTCACGGCGCTGCGCTTGCCAGCCGTATCTCAGCCCCTTGCGGGACTCCCCTTGGTGTCAAAAATCTTAATCGAGACTCTCGCCAATGTCGAGCCGTTGGGTAGTCGATGGTTTGGATATAGCCGAACTGAAATCATCGTATCAACGATGCGCTAGTCAGTTAGCTTTATTGGATTCCACAAGTTCAAGTTCTCTTCGTCTCAGCATCTCAAACATGGATGTAGTACGCAAATTTGTCTCGGGATCAATCTTGCCGCCCTTCTGCCAGATGCCATATTTTTCGCGGAAATAATCGATGACAAGGAGATCGGCCTCAATACGGTCATGCCCTTCCTGAACCAGATTAAGCAGTGCATCCACTCTGCTTCCTTCGCCTTCACGAAGGTGGCGTCGCTTTCCGGTATTCCAGATTGGAATGCCCACGCGTTCCAAATGTCCGGAAATCCATGGATCATCTACAGTCCACATCACGTCGGGAATATCGTAGAAGAGTTCATCGAACCATTCTGGGCGAACAAGCACACCAGCAAAACCGGAAATCTGATCGACATATCCCGGGGAGGTCAGGTTAGGCTTGATGGTAAAAAGACAGAGTATCCGTTTCACTCTGTATATAGAGTCTTTGTGTTTCCAACGGCTGCGTGGGAGCCTGTCGGATGGGCGGTAATCATCGGATATATCCGGGAATGTTTCGCCTACCTCAATAATACAAGTGTTCGGTTTCTTGGCCGCTTCGCTTTTAAAGCGTGCATGCCAGCCTCGATCATAAATCTTGTCGTCGTCGCAGAACAGAATATCAACATCCTGTCCCTTCAGGTCCTTGGCGGCGGGAAGGACTTTCGTCGCGGGGCCATAATCCTGATCACAATGGCAGATAGTTACGCCCTTCGGCACAACCGGCAGTGTTCCATCCCAATCGGGAAAGCGGCGGTATGTTTCCGGTATATAAAGCCTAATTTCGTGGGCTTTTAAATTCTGAGATAAAAGAGACTTTAGGGTTGGCTGTATCAGATGAAAACGCGAAGGTATCGATGATAAGCTTATGATAGTCGGTCTACTCAATTTCAATCCCTTTGAGCAATCTGGTCTGCTGAAACGTGCTTCCACGCGTTCTGATTGAATGCTTTGTTAGTATAATTTATCAAATAAAAAAATGTACAAACTAATGAATAGCTATGCACATATCATGCGCTTTGGCGGACGCGCAATAGCATAAATGTTATAGCTGCAAATCCGACAACGCAGGCCGCAAAAGCCGTGAGTGAAACATTGAACCAGTACATAATGTATAACTTTCGCAGCCTGAGTACAAAACTTAACTATTATACTCATGTTTAAATTGCAAGAGTTCTCATATGCATCGCAAACGTTTTGCACCGCCTTGGCAGGCGGTGCGTTTCATGCCGCGCGAACATAGCAAGCGAGGCGGCGTGTTGCGCTTCTTTCAACGAGCAATGGCGGGGTTTGATGGCATTCTGCAACTGCGATGGGGCATCGTGTGGAGAAGCTGCAGCCCTTCGGCGGATTGGCGGGACTTGGCAGATCGCCACGTAAAACGATGCGTTTGCGCTGACGCTGGGCCACAGGATCAGGCAGTGGAATGGCTGAGATCAGTGCTTCAGTGTAAGGATGTTCCGGCTGATTGAAGACTTCGGACGTTTTGCCCGTCTCTACGATCCGCCCCAGATACATGACGGCTACACGGTCAGCAAAATGTCTGACAACCGAGAGATCATGGCTGATGAATAGATATGACAGTCCGAACTGGCGTTGAAGGTCGAGAAGCAGGTTGAGTATCTGCGAGCGGATCGAAACATCGAGTGCTGAAACCGGCTCATCCAAAATCATCAGCTTGGGATTAAGTGCCAGCGCTCTGGCAATCACGATGCGCTGCCTTTGTCCGCCTGAAAATGCACCTGGCTTTCTGAGCGCGTGTTCAGGATGCAAGCCCACGAGCTTGAGTAGTTCTGCAACGCGGGCACGCCGTTCGGATGCTGTGCCTATATTGTGTATAGCCAGTGGCTCGGCAATGCTCTCGCCAATCGTCAATTTCGGATTAAGTGCCGATGCAGGATCCTGAAACACGATCTGAATATCACGTGAAAGCCCGCGTATTGTTTCAGACAGACCATGCGTGACTGGTTTCCCATCAAAGCTGATATTGCCGGATGTCGCTCTGGTCATGCCAAGGATAGCTGTGCCGAGCGTGGATTTACCGCAACCAGACTCACCGACCAGAGCCACGCTTTCTCCACGGCCAATCTCAAGATCGACGCCATCAACGGCTTTCACAAAGTTGACGGCACGGCCCAGCAGACCGCCGCGAATGGGATAATGAACTTTAAGATTTTCAACGGACAGCAACATGTCACTCATACCAGCGCTCCCACTTGTTGCGAGCGCCAGCAGGCCGCTGCGCCAACATCCATGCGCGCTGAAAGCGGCGGTACATGCGTCCTGCATTGATCTTCCGAGATCGGGCAGCGTGGTGCGAAACGGCAACCATTAGGCCATGAGCCGATATCAGGCACAATGCCTTCAATCGTCGGAAGATGGGTTTTCGGTTCGCCTTCGAGACGTGGAATGGTTGAGAGCAGCAGCTTTGTGTAAGGATGCTCCTGCCGGGAGAAAATCGCATCGACGGGCGCCTGTTCGATGACGCGGCCTGCATACATCACAGCCACACGATCGGCCATATCGGCGACAACGCCCATGTCGTGCGTGATGAGCAGGATTGCTGTTCCCGTCTCGTCGCGCAGCTTTTTCATGAGGTCGAGTATCTGCGCCTGAATGGTCACGTCGAGAGCTGTCGTAGGCTCGTCCGCGATCAGAAGGCGAGGACGGCAGATCAGGGCCATGGCAATCATAGCGCGCTGGCACATGCCGCCTGACAGTTCGAAAGGATATTGTCCGAAGCGAATTTCAGGTTCTGGAATTCCCACTTCTTCGAGCATGGCAATGGCTGCGTGGCGCGCTTTCTTGCCACTCAGATCGCGGTGTACGACAAGGCTTTCTTCGATCTGCCGGCCAATTTTCATCAGTGGATTGAGCGATGCGACCGGCTCCTGAAAGATCATTGCGAGGTCATTGCCGCGCAAGTCGCGTTTGGTCTTTTCAGGCGCACTGACAAGATCCTGCTCGCCGAATAGAATGCGTCCAGATGCTATGTTTGCTACCTTAGGCAATAGTCCCATGACGGAGAAGGCCGTCAGCGATTTTCCGCAGCCGGACTCGCCCACAACAGACAGGATTTCGCTTTCATTGACTTGAAAGCTCACCCCATCCACTACCGGTTGTCCTGCAATATGAACGACAAGCTCATCGACTGTAAGCACAGGGTTTGTCATTCTGCCTCCGTGCGTACCGCTGCCCATGGATGATAGGGATGAGCCATGCCGATATTCTGGCCGTCTTCGCGCATCACGATGGAAGGAATGGAGAAGTTCACCGGATAGAGTGTGTCGGCAATAATTTCGACCGGAAATTCTTCACTTAAACGCGCTGGCACATCGGGCTGCGCGCGTTCACTAACGCGAAGCTTTACGCCGCTTGCATCGATACGCGGTGCATGAAATGCCTCTTCTGGCGAAAGGCCGAACACGTCTATATAGGACAGTATCTGAGCGACGGCTGGCATGATCTGACGCCCACCTGCAGCTCCCAGCGCGATATGGGGCTGACCATTTTTGCTTGCAATGATCGGGCACATGTTTGCAAGCGGCTTCACACCAGCCGCTATGGAGTTTGGTTGCCCGGGGCGCGGGTCGAACCACATCATGCCATTGTTCATGAGAAGATCGAGCGAGGGTGCAACGACTTTCGAACCGAAGCGCGACAACAGCGTGTTGGTGAGCGAAACCATGGTTCCATCACGATCAACAACGCTGATATGTGTTGTGCAGCTTTCGCCGCTGCTGCCATGTCCGAGTGTACGAAGCCGTTCTTCGGATGCGCGGCGAATGGCTCGCGCAAAGGCGAGCGCGGTTTTCCCCGAAAGGGCATCTTCCTGCGGCAATGTTCTGTCGAGTTCTTCAAGAACGCGTGCGAGTGTTGGTCCACCGGAAAGCCCTGGCATAGCGTGAACAGTAGTATCGCGATAATCAACGGTGAGCGGCTTTTTCCACTCAGGCTGGAAGTTGCGCAGATCGTCCTTGTCGATGAGGCTGCCACCAGCGCACAAATCGGCAATGAGCTTTTCGGCAATTTGTCCTTCGTAGAAGTCGCGCGCGCCTGCTTCTGCCAGCCGCTCCAGCATCGCGGCTTTTTTGGGCATTGAAATGCTACGCGGCGAACCGGTTTCAGGAACGCGCGGCGCACGGCCATTGTCAAGAAACAGTGCGCTTGATGCGGGAAAGCGGTTCAGTCCTTCGGTGTCGATGGCGAGGCAAAGCGTGGTGAACCAGTCGATTTGCAATCCATGCCGGGCATGATCGATTGCAGGCACCAGCGCATCGGCGAAGCTGATTGAGCCAAAGCGTTCCAGTGCAGATGACAATCCCGCAATTGCGCCCGGCACACATATGGAGCTGTAGCCTATGAGATTTTGGTCGTCGACAACTTTGGGCCAGTTGAACCAGTCGCCATCGCTGCCCGGGGCAAGCGGATAGTCGTTTGGATCAATATTGCGTGGCGACGTGACGTTGAAATCAAGCGCATCGACGCTTCCGTCTTTGCCATCAGCGTGCAAGAGAAAACCTCCACCGCCGATACCGGAAAGCCAGGGCTCTACTACACTCAAGACAAGCGCCGTCGTGACTGCGGCATCCATGGCATTGCCACCACGACGCAAGACCGCAGCACCCGCCTCAGCTGCGAGCCAGTTCTGGCAGGCGACCATGCCGCCTTCGCTACGGATTTGCTTTTTCTGGATTGCCCAGCTCTCAGCCATTAGTCTGTCCAAATCTACGGTTTCCGATAGAGTCGGGTATTTTCGCTTCGACAGCAAAGCGCCCTACATTGGCGGATGATGCATGGTGTGCCGCAATTTCTGCCGCCGTTGTGACCCACGCGTCTTTTTGGCTGGTGATGTTGTCGAGCAGTTCCTCCAGAAGGGCGATGCGCTGCGCGCGACCTGAAATCCAGTCATGCACAGTCAGCGTAAACAACCCGCCAAAGCGATGAAGTGTGCGCCATTCAGAAATCCAGTCGCGCAATATTGCTTGCCCGGATTGAAACGGCCACTTGTCGCGTCCGCCACCTTCAAACTTGAAGAAAATGGCATCGTCGGTCGCCCACTGGACTGGAATTTCCGTGATGCCGTCGATCTCATAGGGGTGATCGAAGCCGGAGAGTGAGGAGTCATAAGCCAATCCCACCCGCTTGATCTCGCGCAGCATATGCGGCGTGATTTCCCATGCAGGGGAACGAAAGCCGACTGGTTTCTTGCCAGTCTGTTTGACGAACAGTTCTATGCTTGCTTCCAGCGCGCCGGTGAATTCTGCATCCGTCACATCGGCGACAATCTCATGAAAATAGCCATGAAGGCCAACTTCATGCCCGGCTTCAACGAGTGCTGGCAGGATTTCCGGATTGGTTTCTGCGGTTAATCCCGGGACATAAAAACTGGCTTTCACGTGGTAGCGTGCGAAAAGGTCAATCAGCCGATAAAGCCCGGTGCGCGGTCCGAAGTTACGGATTTCGAACGTAGCCAGTCGATCAGGAAGGCCATCGCGATGCGCCCACATGAACGGCACCTGCGCATCCACATCGACGGACAGGAGTGTCGCTGATTGCTTTCCAGACGGCCACTGATAGTTGGGCCAGGGCGATTTGGCGTTTAGTCCTTCGGTCATAGCGCCTTCTTCTTCTGCTGAAATACGGCAAGCGAACCGATGGAGTTGCCGCCGTCCACAGTCAGGGTGGCGCCAGTGACATAAGCGGCGGCCGATGATGTCACATAGAGGACTGCAGATGCGACATCGGGTGCGGAAGAAGCACGTCCAAGCGGTATCGACGAAGTCACAGTCTTCACATGCTCATCGGACAAGGCGCTGACATCGCTTCCGGCGGCAAAACCCGGTTCGACCGCATTGACGCGAATGCCATATTCGGCAAGCTCAAGCGCAAAGCCTTTGGTCAGGCGATCAAGTGCTGTCTTGGAGGTGCAATAAGGGACGACCGTGGTACGCATCTTGCGTGCCGCACCTGATGATATATTGACGATGGAACCCGCAGTTTCGGTGTCGACCATCTGTTTTGCGAAAAGTTGAGACAGCAGGAATGGAGCGCGCAGGTTGACGCCCATGATGCGGTCCCAGTCTTCCAGCGAAATATCGAGCAGGAATCCTGAAGGATATATGCCCGCATTGTTGATGAGAATATCCGGCGCGCCCCAGCGTGTCGCAACCGCGTCCGCAAAGCTCGTGATAGAAGCTGCATCAGTAAGGTCTGAGACAATGCCGAAATGGCCCTCGCCGGGCAGTTCCGCGATGCGGGCATCAAGCTTTGTCTGATCCTGATCGGTAAGGCAGAGGATTGCGCCTTCCTGCGCAAAAGCCGCGGCGATCCATGCGCCAATAATGCCGCCAGCGCCTGTTACGATAACTTTTTTGCCTTTGAATTCATTCTCGAAATTCACGGATAAAACTCCTATCTGCCGCGCGGATCGAGCCGGTCGCGGATATGATCGCCGATAAGGTTGATGGAGAGGACAAGCAGGAACAAAGCGAGGCCCGGAAAAGTCGCGATCCACCATGCGGAAGCGACGTAGTTGCGTCCGGTCGAAAGCATCGCTCCCCAGCTTGCGGTCGGTGGCTGCACGCCCAATCCAAGGAAAGACAATCCGGCCTCAAACAGGACCATCAACCCGAATTCAAGCGTGGCAACGACAATAAGCGCGCCAGCGATATTGGGCAGAATATGCCGCCACAAAAGGCGTAACCATCCAGCTCCCATGAAACGTGACAGGCGGACATAGGGCATATTGGCCACCGAAAGTGTCTGTCCATAGGCAACACGCGCATAGCGCGGCCAGCGGGTGAGGGCGAGGACGATGACGACATTGGCGAGACTCGGCCCGAGGATCGCAACCGTGATGATTGCCAGAAGAATGGCTGGGACCGACAAGACCATATCGACCAGCCGCATGATGATGGTTTCGGTCCAGCCGCGATAAAAGGCTGCAACCATACCAAGGATGCTTCCCAGAATTCCGGAAAGAACGACTGAGGAAATAGCCACCAGCAGCGAAATACGTGCACCGTAAATCAGCCGGCTTAAAACATCGCGCCCCAGCTCATCGGAACCAAGATAATAGACGATGCCACGGCTCTCAAAGCCCGGCGCTTTGAGGCGCGCAAGCAGGTTCTGCTTGTTGGGGTCCATCGGTGCGAAGAATGGCGCAAAAATCGCTATCAGGATCAGGAGGATCAATATCGCCAGAAAAGGTGAAACCGATAATGGCAGTTTCTTCGACCATTTGATGAATGTGCTGGTCGATGAAGTGAGGGACGTCATGAATGACCTCCCATGCGAATGCGTGGGTCGATAATACTATAGAGCACGTCGGCGATGAGATTGAGTGTAATTGCGGTGACCGCGCCGAGCAGAACAACCCCCTGCACCAGCATGAAATCGCGTGCAGCAATCGCCTGCACGGTCAACTGCCCCAGACCGGGCCATGCGAATACGGTTTCGACGATCACTGCACCTGCCAGAAGGTTGGCAATCTCAAGTGCTGCAACGGTCACAACCGGAATGGATGCGTTGCGCAGCAGATGGCGTATGACGATGCGCGTTATCGGTACGCCCTTGGCATGAGCGGTGCGCACATAATCTTTTTCAAGTTCATCGAGTACAGCTGTGCGTGCCACACGCGCAAATGTCGCCATGGAGAGGAGACCGAGTGCCACGGACGGCATGATGAGGCTCGGCCAGTCACGCGCACCGGAAGGTGGCAGCCATCCAAGCCAGACCGCGAAGACCATGATCATCAGGATCGCGCTCCAGAATGTTGGCATGGATTGGCCCGCAAGTACAAAGCCCATAATGGCCTTTGATTCCGCTCTTCCACGGCGCACGGCCATAATGACACCAAGCGGAATGCCAAGCCCCACGGCAACCAGAAGCGCGCCTCCGGCGAGCATGAGCGTATAAGGCAGGCGGCTCGCAATCAGTGTCCAGACCGAAACATTCTGCACATAGGAACGACCGAGATCGAACGTCAGCAAGCCGCGCAGATATTCGAGATACTGAACGGCAAGCGGCCGATCAAAGCCGAGCGCTGTGCGCATCGCTTCGATATCAGCCTGAGTTGCATTCTGCGGAACGAGCAACAGAACAGGGTCTCCCGCAAGACGTTGCAGAAAGAAAATAAGCGTTATGACGCCAAGAATGGCGATCAATGCCTGCACAATGCGGGTCAGAAAAAAGGCTGGCACTGCGTGTATTGTTCCCTTGTTATTTTTATTGCAGGTCGGCGCAGTTATACGCCGACCTTTGGTGCTCTAGTCCTGCCAGCTCATCCGGTTCAGGAAGAGGCTTTCATTGGCCGTCGGTTTCCACTGAAGCTGTTTTGCTGCGCCATAGATGATCGCGGCCTGATAAAGCGGCACAAGCGGCACTTCCTCGGCTACGAAAGTGCTGACGGTCTTATAATTCTCAAGGCGGGTCTTTTCGTCCAGCGTGCCGCGTGCGGCTTCCAGCGCCTTGTTGATTTCCGGATTGTTCGTGGATGACCACGAGCTTGATGAATGAAGCAGCGGGAAGAGCACTCCGTCCGCATCCTGGCAAGCGCAAGACCAGCGACCGAAAGCGATGGCAGGCTGGCTTTTCGGCTCACTCTGCGCGCTCTTCAGATAGGTCGCCATATCGGTCATCTCGATATTGACGGTAAGCCCCGTTTCGCCGACCATCTGCGCCACTGCCTGCACGATGCGCTGGTCGAATGTAGGGGCGGTAGCAAAATTCACTGCCTTACCGGTTGCGCCTGCATCCTTGATAAGCTGCTTGGCCTTTTCCAGATCGTAAGCATAGCCCTCAATGCCTTCGACATAGCCAAAATGTGCGGGAGTCGCCATTTGTGCGACTGGTTTATCAACGCCTCCAAGCAGCCCTTCGGTAATCGCTTCCTTATCGATTGCACGAGCAACGGCTTCGCGGACCCGCTTATCATCGAATGGAGGAAGGTTCGGGTTAAGCTTTACATAGCCCACACGCTCTGTAAGCACTGACAATGGCTTGGCATTGGCAGAACCTTCGATCTGTGCTGCGAGATCTGCATCAAGTCCAACCGCAAGATCGGTTGTGCCCGATTGCAGATTGGCGATGCGGGTGGCCGCATCGGGAACAGCACGGAATTCGGCAGTTTTGAACGCGCCCTTTTCGCCCCAATAGTCGTCATTGCGTTCCAGCGTAACCGCAACGCCGCGCTGCCAGTTCACGAACTTATAAGGGCCGGAGCCGACAGGAGCCGCATTGAAGGCGTCGTCGCCTTTTGCTTCAACAACCTTTTCCGGAACGATGGAGAGTTTGACGAGTTGTGCCAGAAGCGCTGGATAAGCACCGTCGGTTTTCACAGTGACTTCGTTATCGCCGGTGGCTTCTGCCGATACGATCTTATTAAACTGGCCAAGCTGTGGACTTGCGAAGGCCGGGTTGATGATGCGGTTGATGCTGAACGCAACATCCTTCGCCGTCAGTGGCGAGCCATCATGAAATTTCACATCATCGCGCAGCTTGAAGACGATTTCCGTGTCAGAATTATATTTCCATTCAGTGGCAATCTGCGGCGCGATTTCGCCGACATCAGTGCGCGTGACCAGATTGTCGAAAACATTGCGATAGACGTAGTAGCTGTCCGGGTTCCATTGCTTGTGCGGATCGAGCGATGACGGCTCGTTCACAAGATCAATGACGAGCTGATCCTTGGCAAAGGCTGCAGTCATTGTAAGCGGTGAACAGGCCAGAACGAGGCCTGCAATGACGGAACGGATCGAACGGCTCACTACTTCCATATTTATAATGCCCCTGGTTTATCCAAATGTGATTCTGGACGAGGTTGTTTCCCGGTTTTGCTTTTGCCCGCGTTGCGGCGGGCGGGTTTTGCGCTGACCATTGCTTCCGATTCAAGGAAGCGGTCGAGCAGATAGGTTTCGAGCGCGGTGTTGGCTGCGCCAAACAGTTCCAGCGCTTCGCCCTTTCGCCCCTCGATAATCGCACGGATCAACAGCGAACGGTTGGCGGGGATCAGTCTGACGCGTCCGGTCTTCTCAAAGAAGTTAACCAGACGTACGGCACGATCCCAAAGGTCGGTCAGCCAGCCTGCAACAATCGGCATATTGAGCCGGTTGGCGAACAATTCCAAAATTTCGCGCTCATAGCGGCGAATGGTCGGAAGGATATCGCCGCCAAGTTCATTGCGCTGTGTGAGTGCAAGATGCATTTCACCCAGCGCATTCAGCCGCTGAATAGACGCCTCATCCAGTACCGCTACGAAAAGCAATGGCTCCAGATGTCGCCGCGCCGCACTCAATTCGCGGATTTCGCCCGCAGAAATTGGAGTGACAACCCAGCCGCTTCGCGCTGACGACGATACCAGCCCACTCGCTTTAAGGCGCGCGAGTGCCGAACGCAGTGCACCGCGTCCCAGTGCGAATTCGGTTGCAAGTGCGGATTCCGACAGCCGTTCACCCGGCGCGAGAACACAGTTTACAATCGCATTTCGCAGTGCCTTTTCCGCCAGATCTCCCTTGCCCTCGAGCGATACAGGCGATGTATAGGCATCGTTATCCAACATTTATAACTGACCTCTCAGTTTCATATTTTGAAATTTCTCTATGCTAAAGAAAAGAACAGATTTTCTTTTCCGGATCACCGGAGTGAAGAATTTATCTCCGTATCGCTCTCCAGAGGAAACAGGAGCATGTTGCCTCTACAATTCCCATAAATCAACTGTTTCTCTTCGATGCACAAAATTGAAATGGCATTTTTCAATTGCATGCAGATTTAGAAAATGCGCTGGTTGCACGATTTCCCGTAAAGTGACAGTATTTGATATTAATATTGCAAAACAAAAAACTGAGATGTCAAATTGTATTTTTGGGTTGCAATCTGCTTATCGTTCAATCGGAAAAACCGGGGAACCCTACGGGAGAAAACTCGATGCGCTTTAAAAACGCACTCTTCGCCGCGCTGCTTGCCGCGACAGCACTCGCTGTTCAGCCACATAGTGCTAGCGCGAAGGACCTGCTGGCGGTGGATTTCATTGCTGAGCCGAGCTCACTTGATCCGCATGTGCAGTGGAATACCGACAGCTTCAATGTCTATCGCAATATTTTCGACAATCTGCTGACGCGTGACGATAAAGGTGAGATCGCTCCGCAAATCGCCACTGAGTGGAAATATCTTTCCGATGCGGAAGTCGAATTCAAAATCCGCAACGATGTGAAGTTCCACGATGGCACACCACTGACCGCTGCGGACGTTGCCTTCAGCATCAAACGTATTATCGACCCGGCATTCGCCAGCCCACAGATTGGCCAGTTCAATCAAATCAGTGATGCGGTTGCCAAGGATGATACGACTGTCGTTGTTACCACCAAGGGCCCTTATCCTGTTCTGCTTGCACAGTTGACGAAGCTTTCCATCGTACCAAAGCATGTGGTGGAGAAGGTCAGCAAGGATGAGTTCAACGTCAAGCCTGTGGGCTCTGGTCCTTACAAGCTTGAGAACTGGAACCGTGGCGTTGAAGTACTGCTCGCGCGCAATGACGAGTATTGGGGCACGAAGGGTGAATTCCCGAAAGTGGCCTTCCGAGCCGTTCCAGATGGTTCAACCCGCATTGCTAACTTACAGGCCGGAACGGCTGATCTCGCAAGCAATCTCGATAATGATCTTGCCGCTCAACTGGAAGCATCGGGGCAGGGCAAGGTATTGCCGGTTCGCGGTGAACGCATTGCTTTCTTCTCGCTCAACATCAACAAAGCACCGCTTGATGATCCTCGCATTCGTCTGGCAATTGCCCATGCCATTGATAAACAGGGCATCGTCGAGGGCATTCTGGGTGGTTATGATGCTCCGATTGACGAGCTCACGTCTCCGGTTTCATTTGGGTTTGTTGAGGGCATAAAGGCTCCAGAATATAACCCTGAGAAAGCCAGGGAGCTGGTGGCGGAAGTTGGTGATGCGGCCAAAACCGAAATCACTCTGCTCACCACGCCGACCTATGATCAGCGTGTCGTGCAGGCCCTCCAACAGATGCTGAATGATGTCGGCCTCAACGTCAAAATTGCTACCACCGATATGGGCAACTGGATGCAGCAGATGCAGTCTGGTGCCGATACGATCCCTTCGGCGGCCTTTGGCCGCTGGAGCTGTGGCTGTCAGGATACCGATGGCACGCTCTATCCGCTTCTGCATTCTTCGAGCAGCTGGTCGACGATCAAGGATGAGCGTCTCGACAAAGCACTGGACGAGGCGCGAACAGTCATCAACCCAGAACGTCGTCTCGAACTCTACAAGTCCGTCCACGAGATCGTAGCCGCAGAGAACTATATCATTCCGCTTTATCAGGCATCAGTGCTTTACGGTGCGGCAAAGAATGTGGAATTCGCGCCCCTGCCAAATGAGAACCTCTTCCTTAACCGCGTCGGCTGGTCGGAAAAGTAAACGGATCGAGAAGCCTTGAAGCCGGACTGTCGTGCAGTCCGGCTTTTGCAGTTTCCAGGTCTCATCACAGGAACAGATTGCAGTGATTACGATTATCGAAAATGCCAATGTCGTCGACGTTGAAAATGGCAAGGTGCTCCCCGATCAGCGCCTTGTTCTGGAGAATGGTTTCATTCGCGAGGTGAGCGAAGAAAAATTGCCACACTCCGAGGCAAACCGGGTTAATCTTAAAGGTGCATTCGTTATTCCGGGGCTGATTGATGCCCATGTCCATGCAACAGCCTACACTGCAAATCTGGGCGAGCTGCCGCGTCAATCGCCGATGTATGTGGCAGCATGTGCGGCAAAGGTGCTGGACGGAATGCTCTCTCGTGGCTTCACGACTGTGCGTGATGTCGGTGGTGCTGATTTTGGTCTCGCACAATCGGTCGAGGAAGGGCTGATTTCGGGACCGCGACTTCTTTACGGGGGCAAGGCGCTTTCAGCCAGTGGTGGTCATGGCGATCATCGCGCCATGGGTGTGGATCGGACTGACGAAACCTATGCGCAGGTCAGCCTTGGTAGGCGCTGCGATGGTGTTGATGAGGTTCGCCGAGCAGCGCGTGATGAGATCAGGCGCGGCGCGCACCACATTAAGATTATGGCTAATGGTGGTATTTCTTCCCCAACCGACCGCATCACTTCGGATCAGTTTTCGGAAGATGAAATTGCGGCAATCGTCGATGAAGCCAATATGGCTGATCTTTATGTCGTGTCACATACCTATACCGCCCGTTCGGTTGCACGCGCTGTGCGTAACGGTGTGCGTTCAATCGAGCATGGTAATCTTCTTGATGAAGAGACTGTCGCGCTGATGAAGCAGGCTGGGAGTTTCCTGACGCCGACGCTCTCTTGCTTCCGGGCGCTGGCGGAAGTGGGCGCGGAAAGCGGTTTCCCAAAAGACCGGATGGACAAGATCAGGCTGGTGCTCGATTCGGGCCTTTATGCTGTCGAACTTGCCTATCGCGCGGGGGTGCCGATGGCATATGGCACCGATCTGATCGGGCCAATGCATTCGCGCCAGCTGCATGAGTTTGCCTTGCGTGCTGACGTTGTACCACCGCTTGACCTGCTTCGTGCGGCAACGAGTACGGCGGCGGAATTGGTGCGGCTTGAGAATGAAATCGGCCACGTTAAGGAAAATTACCGCGCCGATCTCAATGTCCTCTCAGCCAATCCGCTGGATAAGGGTGTTCTGGAAAGCTTTGCCAAGCATCTCCAGTTCGTCATTAAAGGTGGTGAAATCGTTAAAAGCTATTCTTCATAAGATCTGAAATGCAATCTCGCATTCTTCAGCGACCTGACGGTCCCATTCGCTCTTGTCGAATGACGCAAGCGGAAGAATGCGGGTAGCACGTTTTGTGAAAGGGAACTTGGTCGCATCCGTCGAAGCATAACCGCCGCTGTCGACGACAAAAACACCTTGTTCTGCAAGCGGCGTAAATGATGTGCGGAAATGGTTGCTCGATTTGACGTGAATGATCGCCTTGCTTTCGAGATTGATACCCAGACTACGGAAAGCCTGCGTGTCATAGGCCTGAATGCGCTCGGTGACGAGAACGATATGACCGTGATCGCGGACACGAAGAACAGCGCCCAGACCGCCCTCTAGCAGTTCGCCATGCAGATTGGCGCCTTCATTGCGATAACGAACATCCGCGATGCGTTCCACAAGCGCATCGACAACGAACGGCTCCCCACTTTGCAAGCGCCCCATGGCGATTTTGCCGCGATTGCCCTCACCAATCGCCTGCGCGGCCAAGACCGCTTCGCCATCAATCATGAAACCAGCTGCGAATGGCAGATCCTGCGCAGAAAGACTTGCAAAAATATCGGCGACATTAGCAACCCCGCCTGAACCGGGGTTATCGCCGGCGTCACCAATGACCACACGTCCTTTGGTGGCACGATCATAGATCTCCGGCGCTATTGCATTGAATGAAGGTGCGGGACGGGTAATCGCTTCGCGCTTTTGCCAGATGACCTCTGCCATATCGCGATAGGCCTGTTTCATGGCTTCTTCGTCGGTGCCTGTTACAAGAACAGAGCTTCCAACATCATCGGAATCCACATAGGGAAAGCCGCCCATTACAACGACATCGGCAAGCCCATCACGGTGTTCGATGTCATTGGATAGTGCGACCAGGCTTTTGAATGGCTCTGCATCGCTGGTTTGTGCGCTCATGGGTGCTGCTACTGGCAAGCGGAAGCGCCGTGTCCGCCAGCTCACAGGGTCAAGCGCCAACTGCATCAATTTTTTGCCGCGCGCATGAGTGTCAGAATGTGGGTATAGTTTGCCACCTATCACCACATCGACAACATGCGGCAGCGTCGGTTCGACATTGGCATGAAAATCGAGCGGTACGGCTATGCGGACATGAGGGCCAACAATTGCACGTACCTTTCGGGCAAGATCTGTCTCAGGCGTGGAGACGCCCTCAACCACCAGAGCGCCGTGCAACAGAAGCGCTACGACGTCTACGGGCGCCGTTGCTGCAATGTCTTCTAGCGACTGAATAATTTCTGCCACGAGACGGTGATAACCTTCTGCCTCGAGCGTTCCACCCGGAAGGCATCCGGTGCAAACGCCGTAAGCAATGTCATAGCCAGCTTCATCAAGCGCTTCCGTTACACCGCCCAGCCAGTTGCTGGTTGAGCCGAATTCTCGCCGCACATCTTCGCCACAAAAATACTGTGCTGAGAGAAATCCATCGTAATTCGCCTTGACCGGCGTAAACGCGTTGGCTTCGTGAAAGAGCTGAATAACGGCGGCGCGGGGCATGGGGCTTCCTTGGAATTTTGGTCAGACTTCGCGGCCATCCTGCCATCGCATATAAGGCAGGATGAAGCGCGCCGTTCGGCTAACAATGGGGTGAAAAGCGACCTGTGGCACAGGTGTTGGACGCAAGGCGAGTTGGTCATCCGCTACGCCGCAAACGGCGTCGGCAACTACATCCGCCATAGCGCATGAGAGTGCAAGGCCGCGCCCATTGCAGCCAATCCAGCTGTAAAGACCGTCGTCGCGTCTATGCAGATGCGGCAGGCGATCCACCGTCATAGCGATGCGCCCGCCCCAGAACGTTTTCACTGTTCCGTTTGGCAGGTCAGGGAAGAGCGCGCGCAACCGACCCTCTACCATCGCAGGCAGACGATACGCAGCACCTGCCTGAATGGCGAGCGCGCCGCCAGAAACCAATCGCCCCTCACGATCCTTGCGGAAATAACGAAGGTCAAATCGGGTGTCTGACGATGCTTCATTGCCGGGCAGGATTGTATCCGCTAAATCACCCAGCGGCTCGGTTGCCGCTTGATAGGATGTCACCGGCACAATGGAGCGACGCAGTTCGGGCCAGAGATTGCCGGTGTGGGCGGCGGTCGCGAGCACGACTTTTTCTGCGTGAAGTTCGCCGTTTGAGGTTTTGATCAGCCAGTCTGTCGACGCTCGCGTGAGATTAAGTGCTGGACTTTGCTCAAAGACCACAACACCTTCTGAGGTAGCGGCACGTGCAAGGCCCACCGTGAAAGCATAAGGGTTTATGTGCCCACCGCCACGATGCTCCCATCCGCCATGGTAAGTATCGGTGCCTAGCCGGGTTGCCAGATCATCAGAGGAAACAACGGCAGTTGGTGCACCAGCCTCAGCCCATTGTGCAGCAAGAGCGGAAACGCGCTTGAGACGGCCGGGACTGTGTGCCGGTTGCAGCCATCCAGCGCGGCTCAAATCGCAATCGATCCTGTAACGGTTGGCGAGTTCATAAAGCTTGTCGGCAGCGCCCCTCACAAGCTCGATAAAACGTTCCGCCTGTTCTCCCGGCCAAACATTCCGTAAAGCATTGGGCCCATGGCGTGTCAGCGCCGAAATGACTTGCCCGTTGGCGCGCCCGGAAGCGCCATAGCCGACCTTGGTTGCTTCAAGTACGGTGACTTTGCGACCACGCCTCGCGAGCTCGATGGCTGCAGCAAGACCAGCAATGCCGCCGCCAATGATCGCGATCTCGGTTTTTACAATACCTTCAAGAACATTACCTTCAAACTGTTCGCGTGAGAGCGACATCCACAAGGATGAAGGTTTATTCGATGGCCAGGATTTCATGCGCGAACCATCACGATTTCCAATCCGCAGCTTTCCCGTAAATCGAAAACAGCATCACTGTTTCCGCTGATCGTCAGGCGATCCCTTCCAGCCGATATCGGTATATCTGCGAAGCTGTCGCTGGATAGCACTTCAAGTTCCGAGACGTTCGGTGCGGCAACAGATATCAGACGCTGCGCACCGTTGGGGTGTTCTATTGCGTCAGATGTCCAGAGAAGTTCAGGTGTGTGGTGCTGACAGAGCAAACATTGATAGGCTGGGGTAACGCTATCTTTGAAACGGCTTATCGAAAACCGTAACTCGCCAGCGTCGGTTTGTCGTGAAAAGTGCCTTACCGCTTCAGTTTCGATGTTCTTATCTTTGAAGGCTTGAGCGTCCGCCTCTACATCTTTGCTGCGCAGCGCAATCCCATGCAATCCAGAACCATTTTCGAGAAGTTTGCGCCATTTGGCATTGGCTTCTGTGTTCTCAATGATTGCAAGGATTTCGATATAGGTGTCATTGAGCATGACACAGCGATTGGCCGTACCCATGGCAGCGCTGTGTTTTGCGATTGGTGTGACATGGAATCCGGCTTTTTCAAAGGCGGTTCCGGCAGCATCCAGATCGCCTGTGAGAACCACAACATGGTCGATGGGTAAGTGAAAAGTCATGCGGCCACCGTCATTTTTCTGATGCCATAGATGCGGTCGACAATGATGAGCGTTGCAACCGCCATAAGCAGTTGCAGCGTACTGAGAGCTGCAATTGTCGGGTCGAACTGATGTTCGAGATAGCTGAGCATCACAACCGGCAAGGTGTTCGTGCTTGCGCTGGCAAAGAAATAACTCACAGGCAAGTTGTCGAACGAGGTGAGAAATGAAAACAGCGATCCAGCCATGATGCCGGGGCGTATGAGCGGCAATGTTACATGCCAGAAGACCTGCAAGGGATTGGCACCCAGAATGGCGGCCGCTTCTTCATAGCTTTTGGGCAGACTGCCATAAACGCCCGCAACCGTGCGGACGACATAAGGAAGGCAGACGATAGTATGGGCGATCAACAGTGCGCTGAATGAAATGCCCAGCCCAAGCCTGCTCATGAAGAACAGCGATGCGAAGCCAATCACAATCATCGGCATCGACAAAGGTGACAGCAGAAACGCCATGACGGCGCTTGCCCAGCCTGTTCGTGAACGCGCCAGATAAAGGCACGCGGGGATGCCGATCAGACAGGAAAGAATGGTCGCGCCGATTCCAATCTTAAAACTGACGATAAGGGCATCCACGAAGGGCTGATAAGCGAAAATATTCGCAAACCATTTGAGCGACCATCCGGGAATTGGAAAGGCCACATAGCCCGCAGACGTGAAGGACACGAGTACCACAACAAGAATGGGTGCCAGCATGAAAATGAAGAACACGACCACGAAGGTGGTCAATGCAATGTCTGTCCAGTCTTTGCCAAAGAGTTTCATCGTTTAAGCTCCCCGGCGGCGCACGAGACGCAATTGCAGGAAGAGACAGGCAACTGCGATCACCAGAAGGATCGAACTCATGGCACTCGCCATGCCAAAATCACGTGTGGTGTTGAATTGCTGGTAAATGAGCAATGGCAATGTCTGAAGACCGCCGCCGAGCATTACCAGCGTTACGAAGCTTCCATTGGCAATCATGAAGACAAGTATCGCGCCGGTTCCGATGCCGTCGAGTGAGAGGGGCAACGTCACCTCCCAGAAGGTGCGCAGACGCCCGGCACCGAGAATTTTTGCGGATTCCTCCAACCTGCGATCAATCCCTTGTAAAACCGTGCTGATCGAAAGAACCATGAAAGGCACGAGCACATGCACGAGAGCGGCTATGGTGATTTCCGGCGAGTTGGTGAACCGCAACGGAACCGAGATGAGACCGAGCTGGTCGACAAGCAGATTGTTGATGAGGCCACGGCGGGCAAACAGAACCTGCCAGCCGAAGGTGCGCATGATGATTGAAGTCAGGAGTGGAGCGATAAGCAGAAAGACAATCAAGCCAGCCCATCGGCCTGCTTTGCGCACCAGAAAATAGGCAACCGGATAGCCGATGATTACGCAAATCAGCGTCACACCACCTGAAAGCAATATCGTCTCACCGATGACGCGCAGATAGAAGGGATCGGTCAGCAGCGTGGCGTAACGTGCGAAAGTCAAACCGCCTTCAGTATCGACAAAGCTGCGGACGCTGTTGTCAAACAGTGGGAGGACGAAAAAAGCCAGCAGGAACGCCAGAGCAGGCAAGACAAGTAGCCAGCCCGGTAGTGCCAGCCCCTTTCTTGTCGTAACCTTTGATGTTTCTGTCTGGCTCATATCCGTGCTCCGCGACCTTACTGACCGATTTCCCGGTTCCAGCGATCCACCCATTCATTGCGAACCTGAGCAATTTGCTCATATGGCGGGAAGGCGGTTTTCTGCCATGGCGTGATACGGGGCTTGAGCTTTTCGCTGTAAACCACATCCACATTGGTGACACCGTAATTCATGATGTCGGCAAATTGCGTCTGGTTGGCTGCGTCGAGCACTTCATTGATATAGTCCCAGGCGAGTGGGTTGGCGTTTTTCGCCTTCTGGACTGCCAGACCGTTGAGTGAACCGCCTTCTTCCGGATTGATGAAGTCGATCCAAGTTGCGCCTGCATCGTAATGGTTCCAGGTGCGGCCATCGAAATAAATACCGATATCCGCTTCGCCGGAAGAAAGATGATTGAAGAAATCGTTCGGTCCAGCCCAATAGACGAGCTTGTCCTTCATCCGCTCGACGGCCTTGAAGAACGGATCGACGTTGTCAGCTCCGCCACCAAATGCCTTGGCTATGGCCCAGATCAGCATGATCGGTGTGACGGCATAGCTGATGGACGGGATAGAGGCCACGAATTCACCAGCTGCAACCCTGTCGACAAATTCGGCAAAAGACTTTGGAGGATTTTTTACGCGGTCTTTATTGTAGGTGATGCCAGCTACACCATAGTCGAACAGTGTACCTTTTCCCTCGACTGAGTCCGTCAGCTGCTGAGGAATTTTCGCGAGGTTCGGCAGCTTCTCGACCGTAAAGTCGTCAACAAGACCTGATCTTGCTGCGGTCAACGCAAGGTCCGGCGTCATGATGAGCACATCGACCGGCGGTTTCGCTGGCGACGCTTCGACCTGCGCCAGCCATTGCGGTGGGCCACCGAGAGAGACATTGGCTTTTGCGCCGGTTTTGGCTTCAAATGGTGCAACAAAGCACTTGCGAACAGCTTCTTCCCATATGCCGCCAAAGGCAGTCACGGTGATTTCTTTTGCGGCCTGCGCATTGGCGATGCGCGGGAATCCGCCTGCGGCAAGACTCAGACCAAGCATGGCGCCTGAGCCGAGGAAGTTTCGTCTGGTAATCAGTGTCATTGCGATACTCCTTATCTGGAACAATCAGGCGTTTGCGGAATTGGAAATTGCGATGAGCTTCTCAACTGCCGCCCGGAATGCGATAGCCGCTGTATGTGCGTTCGAGGCTTCTGCCTTTGTTCGTGGAAAGCCTTCGGGTAGAGCAGGCAAAACGGCGTCGAATATAGCTTTACGCTGGCGCTGCCGCACGGATCCGGGAAGCTGCACAAGCGCACGGTTCAGACTGTCCATCACGGCGGGTTCGAATACTTCATCCCAGTGCTTTCGCTCAGGGCCAAATCCGTCGGTGGCGCCGTTGTCTGTCAGTGATTGACGCTTGGCCTCGGTGGCATCCTTATCGATCGCGCCATGGTGTATCACCACGCCATACTCGGTATGAGCGGCGTCGCGCGTGACAAAACCATCCAGAACGTCGCGCAAAACGGCGTTTGGATCTCGTTTATGCGGATTGCCCCAACCACCCGCTCCGGGGGTCAGAAACGTTACCGTATCGCCTGCATTGACGTTGAGCACATCGATTTTGCCAAGCCTGCGTTCATCAGGACGTCCGCGATTAACGATCAACGCGCCGGGCAGACCTGCCTGGCCACCATAGGAACCCCATGGACGGAACAGCAGGCGCTCCATGCCTCGACCGAGTACATTGGTATCATCGGTCAATGCGCGAAAGGTCAGTTCCATGCCGCACCCGCCGCGCCATTGGCCGGGGCCACCGGAATCCGGACGCAGGCTGTAGTGCAGGATTTCAACGCCGAGCTCGGCTTCGACCGTTTCAACGGGATTGTTGGCGAGATTGGAGATGCCGCTGTCTCGACCGTCAACGCCATCGCGACCAAAACGTGCGCCGGTGCCACCGATCATCGGTTCGATGACCTGTACGCGACGCCCGCCTTTGCCATCTGGTTCCGCCATGACAACGGGAATGACTGTGCCGGATGATGCGGCAGGCATGACATCAGGCAATGCTTTTCCGAAGGCACCGTTCAAAACGTCATTGACGCGAATGGCGGCGGCATGACGGACACCTGTTGCGGCGGGTTCCTGCGGGTTGACCAGACTTCCCTCAGGTGCAGTGATCCGAACCGTATCAAGCAGGCCGACATTTAACGGTGCTGTTGGATCAAGCGTGTTGACCAATGCGAGTACCCTGAGTGTCAGCCATGCATGGGGGCGTCCGCGCGAAGGAATGTTCATGGCGGTGGCCACTTGCGGATCAGTTCCGGTGAAATCCAGATGCACTTCTCCGTCTTCGAATGTTACGGTCAGTGCGATGCGAACAGGCAAGTTACCGGCTGCGTCATCATCAAGATAATCCGAAAACGCATAGGAGCCAGCGGGAACCTTGCGCAGAACCGAACGTGCCTTTTCAGCTGCGTAGGTAACAAGATCGGTGCTGGCTGCCGAAACCTCATCTGCTCCGTGCTGGGCAATCGCCTGTTCGAAGCGACGACGACCGGCAGCAAGAGCTGCCAGCATGGCACGGATATCACCCATATTGGCTTCAGGCGTGCGGCTGTTTGCTTCCAGAAACAGACGCACTTCGGGTGACATCTCTCCGCGCTTCAACAGCTTGACGGGTGGGATGCGCAAGCCTTCTTGAAAGATTTCAGTATTCATTGGGGAGATGCTGGATGGCACGCGTCCGCCGACATCTGAGCAGTGTACGAAACACCAGCCATAAGCAATCACGCGGCCCTCATGGAAGTAGGGCTCAATCATATGAAGGTCGGGCAGATGTGTGGCGAGACCTTCTGAACGATAGGGATCGTTGGTCAGGATGACGTCGCCGGGTTCGAGTGGTCCCACTGCTTCAATCGTCGGTCCGCATTCAAGGCCCACAAATCCTGAAACACCGATAGAACGCGGATAGGCGAAAAAGCGTCCGTCCAGCCCGGCAAGCGCACAGGCAAAATCCGCAGTTTCCTTGACATAAAGCGTGCGACCGGTGCGCTGAAGTGTCAGGCACATTTCTTCGCTGATAGCTGCAAGCTTGTTGCCGAGAATGGCAAGCGTGACTGGGTTGAGTTTCATTGTGCCGGCCTTTCAAGATGCAGATTTCCGGCTTTGTCGCAGTTGGCTATCCAGCCGGGAAGCAGAATAGTGGTGGTGTCATCCTGCTCGATAATTGCAGGGCCACTGACTTGATCATTTGCCCGGAAACTGTGACGGTCGTAGATATCTGCATCAAGCCATGCACCCTTGTGAAACAAGCGGCGCTTGCCTTTGATGCCCGGTTTGCCGTCACCTGTTGGAAACTCTTGCGCGGCAAGGTCCGGCGTGACGCCAATAACCGCGAGACGGGCCGTCCCCAACTCGACTTCGGCTGCGCTGTCGCGGAAACCATAGATGCGCTCATGTTCGCGGTGAAAAGCTTCGGAAATGGCATGAACGTCGGCATCGATATCATTTAATGCAACGCGCAGTTCATAAGCCTGTCCGACATAACGCATGTCGGCAGCCTTTTCGAAAAGGCGTCCGGTACTTTGCTCGCCTTCCTGATCCAGCCAGTCATTTCCTTCTGCTGCGAGAGCTTCGAATGTCTCAGCAAGCGTCGCTGCGGTTGCTTCATCAAGCTCTCTGCGCAGGCTGCGAACGAAATCGCGCCGTAAGTCTGCTGCCGCCGCACCCAATGCGCAGAATGTTCCCGCTGCTGGGGGGACAACAATTCGGGCGATGCCCACTTCTTCTGCCAGAAGGTTGGCGTGTGTTGGGCCTGCGCCACCAAATGGAACGAGCGCAAAGGATGCCGGATCAAGACCGCGTGCGGCGAGCGTTTTATAGAGTTCGGTCGCCATGCCAGCTGTGGTGACTGCGAGCGACCCCTGGGCCGCTTCCGCCGCAGCATTTTCATCCTGAAATCCGATGCGATTGCCAATCTGTGCAAGCGCTGCAGCAGCAGGCGCGCTCTCAAGCTGCATACGTCCACCAAGGAAACCAGCTGGATTGATATAGCCAAGCGTCAGATAACAATCGGTGACAGTTGGCTCTGTGCCGCCGCGACCGTAAGAGATGGGGCCGGGCATTGCGCCGGCGCTGCGAGGGCCGACTTTCAGCACGCCATGATCATCAACCCATACGATTGAGCCGCCACCTGCACCGATGGCCGAGACATCCACCACAGGTAATACTAGAGGCAGACCGCCAATATCGGTTTTGGTGGCGAGCGCAGCAGAACCATCCTGTGCAACGGCGATGTCTGACGACGTGCCTCCCATGTCAAATGTGATAATTGCGCGCACGCCCGATGTTGCGGCCAAACGTGCGGCTGCCATCACACCGGAGGCCGGTCCGGAGAGGATCGTTTCAACCGGGCGTTCCTGTGCAGAGCCGATGCTTAGCGAACCGCCATTGGAGGCTGTGACGAGGATCGGCGCATGAACACCATCGCGAGCAAGGCCCGTTTTCAACCCCTCAAAATAGCGCTGCATCAATGGCTGGATATAGGCGTTGAGACAGGCGATCAGTGTGCGTTCATATTCGCGGATTTCTGGCCAGATCGCTGCGGCAGATGTAATGGAAAGCCCGTTCGTTTTGTCCGATATCTTCTGCGCCAGCTCTTTTTCAACCGAAGGATTGGTATAGCCATTGATCAAGACAAGTGCTGCCGCATCGACATCCAGTGTATTTAGTTGTGCTGCAACTTCTTCAAGAGCTGTATCGTCGGGGAGTTGGGTTGTCGTGCCGTTCGCCGAAAGTCTCGCGCCGACTTCGATGATGCGATGGCGTGGCACCAGTGGCTCTTCCTTGCTTGCATGAAAATCAAAGGAAGAGGGCATACGACTGCGCGCGATTTCCAGAATGTCGCGATAACCTTCGCTGACAATGAGTGCGATCTTTGCACCGCGCCGCTGGATTATGGCATTGAGACCGATTGTCGTGCCATGCATAAGCGTGTCGATCTGGTCGGCTCCGAGATCAGCTTTCTTCAGCAATGACTGCAGGCCCACGATCAGCGCCTGAGACGGATCTTCAGGCGTCGATGGTTCCTTGTAATGGATCAGGCTTTTGCGGTCGGGATCGAACAGAACAAAATCGGTAAATGTTCCGCCCACGTCGATGCCGATACGTGCGCCATTCTTCTGCATATTCGGAGCTTTCAGTTCATTCTGGTGTTACGACGACGGCATCCTGCGGGTTCCAGCCGAGTGTGATTTCTTCATTGAGATGATAAGCGAGCTCGCCAAGGCGGCTTTCAGCTTGCCGGTAGATGAATATTTCCCGGCCGAGCGCCGGAACGTCGATCTGATAGGCAGCATAATTTCCGCGGAACACCGCGCCCACTACCCGGCCATTCAACAGGCCATTGCCATCTGCAACCGGCACGATCCTCTCTGGCCTTATAGAAAGTGTTAGCGGCTGTGATGAGGGATACCGGGTGGCGAGGGGAATAGTTACACTTCCCTTGCGTCCGCTGATCAAGAGTGATGAGCCGTCAGGGGATGTCTCACCCTCGAAAATGTTGGAGGCTCCCAGAAATTCGGCAACGAAACGGCTCTGCGGTTTGTCGTAAATTTCCCCGGGCGTTCCAAGCTGAAGAATGCGCCCCTTGTTCATGACTGCGACTTGGTCGGCCATGGAAAGTGCTTCTTCCTGATCGTGCGTGACAAGAAGAGTGGTAATGCCAAGTCGCGCCTGCATGGCGCGGATTTCAAACTGCATGCTTTCGCGCAAAGATTTATCGAGTGCGCTCAAAGGCTCATCGAGAAGCAAAACTTTTGGATTGACCACCAATGAACGTGCAAGCGCCACGCGCTGCTGTTGACCACCCGAAAGCTGCGAGGGAAAAGCGTCGCCACGACCAGACAGTTGGATGAGATCGAGCATCGATTTGATGCGTTCATCGCGTTCTGCTTTTGCGGCACCCTGCATCTTTAGGCCGAAGCCGATATTTTCTGCGACTGTTCTGTGTGGAAACAGGCTGTAATTCTGAAAAACCATGCCGAGACGGCGCCGGTGAGGCGGAAGATTGGTTACATTGGTTCCGCCAATTTGGATCGTGCCTGAATCCGTGCTTTCAAATCCTGCAACCATGCGCAGCGTGGTTGTCTTGCCGCATCCTGAAGGACCGAGCAATGAAACGAGTTTTCCGGCCTCGATGGTCAGATCGAGACTGTCGACAGCAATGTTCGAGCCAAAACGCTTCGTGACGGCCCTAAGCACGAGCGCGCTTGCTCTGTTTTGCGAATGCAAACTCATGAGCACTTCTCGCGATTTGCCCTGCTGCCTGTCAGAAAGATCATGTGCATTTCCAGCATTACAATATATTGTAGCGCTACAATCGACCGTAAAGTCGATTTCGTCAAGGATGAGTTTTCTACAGATATCCTGTTTGTGAGTATAAAAAACCTTGGAAATTAGCATTGATGAGAATAATTTGTGCGCCAAGCCATGAATAACCTTGTTCGCAGCAAAAATATTATAACGATGCAGTCGGTCGCCCAGGCCGCTGGTGTGTCGCCTATGACCGTATCCAATGCATTCCGTTACCCCGAACGGGTGCTGGAGGAAACGCGGTTGCGCGTGTTTCAGGTCGCGGCGGAACTTGGTTATGTTCCGAACCATTCTGCAGGCATTCTTTCGTCCGGGCAAAGTCGGGTCATTGGCGCGGTCATTCCGTCGATGAAGAACTCAAGCTTTTATAAATATGTGCGCGGAATGCAGGATCGCGCCAGCGAGAGCGGTTATGAACTGATACTCAAACTTGCGGAAACCAGGCAGGATGAAACGGCTGCAATTCAGACATTCATCGGTCTGCGCGTCGCCGGTATTTCGCTGGTCGGAAATCAGCATTCCGAGGAAGCCATTGATCTGCTCAGGAAGACCGAGACGCCTGTCGTGGAAGGCTGGGTCACTGACAATGTCCTCGATATGGCGGTTGGCTATTCCATGACGGATGCAACACGGACAATGGCTAGTCTTCTGCTGGAACGCGGTTGCCTGCGTATCGGATTTGTCGGTTATGGTGGCGCGTCTGCGCGTCGATATAGTGATCGTCTCCCAGCTTTTGAGGAGGTTATGGCTGCGGCAGGTCTGGAACATCACCGGGTCTGTATTGTGGATGAGGCCGACGGTTTTGGTGCGGGCCCCAAGGCGCTTGAAGCGCTGCGTCGTATCGATCCTGATATTGATGGTGTAATCTGTCCCACGGATATCGTGGCAGCTGGTGTGATATTCGAATGCACGCGCCTTGGGTGGAAAGTACCGGAGCGTCTTGCTGTGACCGGATGGGGTGACTACGAAATCGCGTCGGAAATAACGCCGGGCCTGTCGACGATCCAGCCGAACGCCTATGAAATGGGTGTAAAGAGCATGGAAATGATTGTTGACCGCGTCTCTGGTGTGACAGCGGCCAATGCGATCATCGATATCGGTTATGATGTCGTGAAGCGCGAGAGTGCTTAAGCACTCAGCCGCTGCCGTTCGTTTATGTGGCGCCTTTTTTGCGGAATGAAGAAGCGTCTATGCCGAGTCGGTTCAATCGGGCGTAGAGACTACGACGCGGTAGCTGTAGCAATTCGGCAGCTTCTCCGACGTCGCCATTCAGGCGTGCAAGTGTGTCTTGCAGAACCTTGGCTTCAAACTGATCCATCTGCTCTGTGAGCGGCAGAGAGCTGGATTCACTGGCTGGATCGTAGCTTAATCCGAGCACCACTTGCTTGGCGAAATTTCGCAACTCGCGTACATTTCCCAACCACTCATCTGCATTAAGCCGGGCCTCTATCGTTGCATTGATGTCCGGACGCGGTTGGCCGAACTGGTTTGCAGCCTCATCGAGAAAATAAGCGAATAAAAGCCCGATATCTTTGCGGCGCTCACGTAAAGGCGGGATGCGAAGCCGCACGGTTTCAAGCCTGTAGAAAAGATCGGATCTGAAGCGTCCAGCATTGACCGAGCCTTCGAGATCTCCTTTGGCAGCAGCGATAACGCGCAGATTGACAGCGCGAGGCTCCCCCGTCATCGACGGCAATTCGCGTTCTTCGACGACACGCAAGAGTTTGCCTTGTAAGCTTGCTGACATGCTGTCGATTTCATCTAAGAAAAGGGTGCCGCGGTCCGCATCGGCTATGCGTCCGCGTTGAATTCTATTGCCGAAAAGCACGTCATCGGCAATCGCGTCGGGGAGTGCTGCACAGTCGATTGCGACAAAGCCGCGAGCGTGGCGTGTGCTCCAGCGATGAAGCAGTCGGGCAACTAGTTCCTTTCCGGTGCCAGTCTCGCCTTCGATCAGCACATCTACATCGACACTTGCAAGCTGGCGGATAGTCTCTCGCAATCGCACCATGACGGGTGTTTCACCCAGCAACGGGAAATCTTGCTCAGCTTCCGCAGCGGCTTTGCGAAGTCTGCGGTTTTCGAGAACCAGACGGCGCATTTCCAATGCCCGACGAACGCTTGAAACCATGTGATCGGCAGAGAAAGGCTTCGCAATAAAGTCGAAGGCACCTTTTTTGAGTGCTGCCACTGCCATGCTGATGTCGCCATGTCCGGTCATGAGGATGACTGGCAACTCGGGGTCGCGTGTCAGCAGCGCTTCCATCACGGCATGACCATCAATGCGTGGCATCCGGATATCTGTGACGACGATCCCGGGAAAGTCGGCACTCAGATTGGCAAGTGCCGATTGTCCATCACCATAGGTCTCTATATCCAGACCAGCGATCTCGAAAGAATCCGCAAGCGCTGTGCGAAATGCCACGTCATCATCGATCAACATGACGCGGAGTGGTTCAGTGCCTGTCATGCTTGTTTTGCTCGCTTTACCGTGGCTGAGAAGGCAGCGCCGCCCAATGGCGAAGGCACGATACGCAACGTGCCTTCGAGTTCTGTCATGATGTCGCGTGCAATACCCAGCCCGAGGCCCAAACCTTCCGGCTTTCCGGTTACAAAGGGGCTAAACACTTCATCGCCCAATGCCTGATCTATGCCGGGTCCATTATCCGCGACAATCAGGGACACAAGTTGTTCCTCTTCTGAGATGAACAAAGCGATGCGCGGTTCAGATTTTTCAGCAACTGCATCAAGCGCATTTTGCAGCAGATTGACCAACACTTGTTCCAGCCGGACGCGATTTGCGAGAACCTGAAAATTGGAACGATTGGGCATTTCAAGTGTCACACCAGTATTGCGAAAGCGGTCGCCCATCAAAAGAAGCGTGCCTTCGATCAGCTCATCAAGACGGACCGGGGCCAAATCGCGGTGTCCACGTCGGGCAAAGCGCCGCATTTCCTGCGTGATGGAACCAATACGGGAGGTAAGTTCGATGGAAGTGGCCAGATTGGCTGCGACTTTGTCCAGCTTGCCCTTCGCCAGGTGATGTTGTGCATTTTCTGTAAGTGTCTGAATGGTGGCGACGGGTTGGTTGATCTCATGGACAAGACCTGCGGTGATAGACCCCAGTGATGCGAGCCTGTTTGCCTGCCCCAGCTCTTCACGTGCTTCCCGAAAGCGTTTGTCGGCGCGTTCGCGCTCTGCCATTTCAGCGCTGAGTTCGGCGGTGCGTTCTGCAACTGCAGATTCAAGAGCAGCGCGGTCTGCAGCCAGACGTGCCGCGCGCGTTATTCGCCAATAAACCGCACCGGCAATCACGATGAGGACCAGCAATGCCGACACAGTTATAAGTCGTGCCAGATCATGTGCTGCTCGCATTGATGGGGCTACGGGTTCAACATGGAGAAGTCTTAATTCTGTTCCGGCAATCGGCTCGCTCACAGTGAGAAACTTTGCACCGGATGGTCCGCGCATCATGCTTTCAGGCTCGAAAGCATAGTGACTGGGTTGCAAGTCTGCGACGTTGAACTGTCCGCTCTGGCCTATCTTTGTGCGTTCCGCTTCGGAGATTGGTAGAAACGAGCGAAGGTCTTCTGCCTTATCCGTGGATGCCAATATGATGCCACGAGGATCAACGACGAAAGTTTGGCCGGGATCGTTCGACCACGTTTGGACAAGCCGGTGAAACTCAAATTTGACGACTACAACACCAACCGGATTGGCTTCATCGCCAATGCGCCTTGCGAGGAATAGGCCAAAGCGCCTGCTAAGATCGCCTATGGCATAATATTCAGCAGCCCCTGCAGCCATCGCGCCTTGAAAATAAGGACGGTAGCCGTAATTGCGCCCAACGAAACTTTCAGGCGTATTGGCATTGGAAGAAGCAATGACGGTGCCATCGCGTTTGACGACATAAATGATCGGTGAGCCGATCTCATAGGCAAGGAATTTCAACTTTTCGTTTAGTCGTTCTGTAGATTCTCGCGCTTCACCAGCGAGGACGTCGTGAAGGTCGCTATATTCTTTCAGAACAACCGGAAGCAGGCGGAACTTGGCCAGTTCGCTATCGATAAGGCGGGTTTGCTGGCGCGCTACAAGCGTTGCATCCTCGCTCAAACGATCAAGTGCACTTGTCTCCGTCCACGACCGTGCAGTCGTCCAGAGGCCTATCGCCAGCAAGAACGCGAGCGCAATCATCAGGATTCTGTTGAGCTGCCGCCGTTTTTTCATTTGTGCAGGATTATGCATTTATTTGAATAATGTCACGCAGATTTTTGCATAAATGGCATGTTCAGAATGTGTCAAAATCGAGATTCTGCGAGTTATTTCAACAAACTAAAATTTTTAATCTACTGCTCTGGCGGTCGGCAGCCAGGTCCCGCATTTTGATACCACTTCGAAAATGGGAGTTTCGTAGGGAGGAGCTAATCCGTGCAACCACAAAACCATGTCTTTGTTCTCGCCCAGTTTCTTGAAGGAGATTTGGGTGTTGCGATACAGGCTCAGGAAACTGAAAGTCGGCCTGACTAAGGGGCGCGGATCCAGAAACCAATCAATCAAGCCCATTTCCCAATAGGGGTTTTCGCCTTTTTAAGCCCGTCCTGGGCGCTGTCGCGACAATCCTCAAGGAAATCAGAAACACCCGGAAATATGTGCGGCTACTGACGCGCTCACCACGGGTGAACCTCAAAAATCGTGAGATTTGAAGGAGTGACCGCATGGTCTCAATAACGTCCGAACAGAGTGCTGCGCCGAGCACCAACAGCCGACTGAAATCCATTATTGGCGGATCGACCGGTAATCTCGTCGAATGGTTTGACTGGTACGTGTACGCAGCCTTCACGCTCTATTTCGCACCGCATTTTTTTCCGTCGGAAAGCCAGACCGCGCAACTTTTGAGCGCTGCTGCAGTTTTTGCCGTTGGTTTCATCATGCGCCCGATCGGTGCGTGGATCATGGGCATCTATGCTGATCGCAAGGGCCGTAAGGCAGGTCTGGCGCTGTCCGTGACGCTAATGTGCGCAGGTTCGCTTATTATTGCCCTGACACCCGGCTATGAAACTATTGGCCTTGTTGCCCCGGCGCTTTTGGTTCTTGCACGCCTGATGCAGGGTCTGTCTGTTGGCGGTGAATATGGTGCCAGCGCGACCTATCTCTCCGAAATGGCGGGCAAAAGCCGTCGCGGCTTTTTCTCGTCCTTCCAGTATGTGACGCTGATCTCCGGTCAGCTTTTGGCAATTCTGCTACTGATCGTGCTTCAGAGCACAATGGAAACTTCTGCTCTTGAATCCTGGGGCTGGCGTATTCCGTTCTTCATCGGTGCATTGCTTGCGGTTGTTGTCTTCTGGCTACGCCGTGGCCTTGCTGAAACCGAGAGCTTCAAGAATGCTAAAACCAAGGACGCCCCGAAGTCTGGCTTCTGGACGCTGATCAAGTATCATCCGAAGGAAACCGCACTGGTCATGCTTCTGACCGCTGGTGGTACGCTCGCCTTCTACGCATACTCAATTTATATGCAGAAGTTCCTGGTCAATACATCTGGCTTCAGCCGCGAAGTGGCGAGTCAGATCAACGCGGTCACTCTGTTCATCTTCATGTGCCTTCAGCCTGTCGCCGGTGCATTATCGGACAAGATTGGCCGCAAGCCGCTGATGATTGCCTTCGGTGCAGCAGGGGTGCTGTTTACCTATCCGATCTTTGCGACGCTTGAGCAGACGCGTGACCCATGGGTTGCCGGGATGCTCGTCATGGGTGCCTTGATCATTGTAACTGGTTATACCTCGATCAACGCTGTGGTGAAGGCAGAACTCTTCCCGGCTCATATCCGTGCGCTTGGTGTGGCGCTGCCTTACGCTCTGGCGAATACTTTGTTTGGCGGAACGGCGGAATATGTAGCGCTGAGCTTTAAGAACGGTGGCTGGGAGCGTGGCTTCTACTGGTACGTAACCGTCATGATCGGCATTTCACTGATCGTCTATCTTCGGATGCGCGATACCAGCAAAGACAGCATGATCAAGGAAGACTAATCGACACAAATACCGGGCTGTTAGCCCGGTATTTTTTATTCCGCTTCCGCTCTTTTGCTGCCAAAAGGAGGGGACTTTTCTGAAATCGTTTGGGCTGCATTCTGAATGAGCGGCCCAAAACTTTCGCTGAAGCCTTCGGCCGTCCATTCCTGAAGGCTGCCTGCTACATGGATTGCGCCGACAGGGGCGCCCCTCCAATCAAGAATCGGAGCGCCAATAGCAACTTCATGATTGAGAAGCTGCTTGCACAATAGGGAGTGTCCGCGTTCACGCGCTGCGCGAACATGCTCCATCACCCCTTCCAGATCGCGGACAGTGTGCTGTGTGAATGGTGTCATATCCGACCGGTTAACGATGTCGGCAATTGTGTTGTCAGGCAGCCGCGAGAGAATGGCCACACCACCCGCCGTGCAATAAGTGGGAACTGCATTCCCGACGATGGTCGCACTGAAAACTTCGTGTTTTGACGGCATACGCAGGGCGTAAATTACGCGAACATCGTCAAAAAGAGACAGATCAACACGCTCGCTGACCCGGCGCCGCAGTTCCAGCATGACCGGATTTGCGCGCTGCAACATGGGGTTGAGCCGCAACAAATCGTAGGTCATGTCGAGAATACGCAAGCCCGGCAGATAACCACGATCTTCAGGGTCGCGTGCCAGCATATTCAACTTCAGAAGCGAGTGAACAATGCGCTGGGCAGCGCTGCGATCAATGCCTGCTGCGGTTGCAACCTGACTGAGCGACAAGGGATGTCGCGCGCTTTGAAATGCAGACATGACTGCAACCGTTCGTGCGACCGAGCGCAGAAACAACGGATCATCCTTGAAAGCTTCCGCTTCATCCGGATCGAAAGTGGATATGCCGCGCAGGTCTCGAAATGTGTTCATGGGAAAAAGCTTTAATCCAGATTCAAGGATTGACAAGGATCAAAATTGGTCCCTATCATAAAAAATCAATATAGATGTATCGCTGACAGATACACATCACAGCCCGAGGGGGCAAATCAGAAAAATGGGAGTACGCTCGTGTCAAAACGCGTGGCTGTAGCTGGCTTTTTGCATGAAACAAACACGTTTGCTGCCGCTCCTGCAACCATGGCAGCATTCGTTCAGGGTGGCGGATATATCCCGCTTTCGCGTGGTGAAGCGATTATCGAGAATGCTCAAAACGTCAATCTCGGCATTGCTGGTGCACTGAAGTTCGCACAGGAAGCGGGTTGGGAAATCGTGCCGATCCTGTGGGCCGGCGCTATTCCCTCTGCTCCGGTCACCAAAGACGCTTACGAGGCAATCGTCTCCGAGATTGTTGAAGGGTTGAAGGATTGCGGTCCGCTCGACGGCATTTTTATCGACCTGCATGGCGCGATGGTTGCCGAACATGTGGACGATGGCGAAGGCGAACTTCTTGAGCGCGTTCGCGCGGTTCGTGCAAGTGAGCCGTTGTCGGTAGCGCTTGACCTGCATGGCAACATCACGCGTCGTATGTTCGATCATGCCGATGTGATGGTCGGTTTCCGCACTTATCCGCATGTCGATATGGCCGAGACCGGCTATCGGTCAGCTAAAGCCTTACAGGCATTAATGGGCAAGTCCGATGGCTGGCACAAGGCGATGCGGCAGGGTGATTATCTCATTCCTATCGCATGGCAATGCACGGATGAGGAACCGGCCAAAGGCCTGTATGGCATGACGGTGGATGTGCCGGAAGATGTGCTGACAGCTTCTCTTTTCATGGGCTTTCCCGCTGCCGATTTCGCGGAATGCGGTCCTTCAGTCTTTGCTTACGGGTGGGATAAGCAAGCGGTCGAGAATTGTGCAGATGATATCATGGCGGCACTTTCTGCAGCCGAGCCGTCTTTCGCAGGTGTCTCTTATCAACCAGAAGAAGGGGTTGAGAAGGCAATCGAGCTGGCACGAGATGCTTCTCGTCCTATCATCATTGCTGATACACAAGACAATCCCGGGGCAGGCGGCAGTTCGGATACGACCGGGATGCTTCGTGCGCTTATTGCCTGCGATGCAAAACGTGCGGCGATTGGCTGTATCCACGATCCTGAAGCGGCAAACATTGCACATCAGGCAGGCGAGGGTGCGGAGATTGAAATCTCCCTTGGCGGCAAGTCGGGAATTGATGACGATCAGCCATTCACGGCTACGTTCACCGTAGAAAAACTCTCCGACGGCAAGGCCCATGCGACGGGACCTTATTACGGTGGCACCTGGTTAAATATGGGGCCATCTGCCTGCCTGCGTCTTGGCGGGACACGTGTCGTTGTAACAACCAATCTCGCGCAGATGGCCGATCGCGCGCTCTATCGGATGGTTGGTATTGAACCGGAACAGCAAGCCATTCTGGTCAATAAGAGCTCAGTACATTTCCGGGCCGACTTCGCCCCTATTGCTGAAAAGCTCCTTGTTTGCACAGCCCCCGGTGCAATGCCGCTCAGCCCGGCACAATTGTCATGGAAGCACTTGCGCTCAGGTATCCGGCTTGAGCCGTTGGGAGAAGAATTCAAATAAAACAATAATAACAACCTTCAGAGGAACCAAATAGATGCAGTTTTTCAAATCAACACAGCCAGGCCCCATCCTCCGCAAACTGAAATATGGGATAGCTGTTTCCCTGATTGCGCTTGGCGCAGGCAATGCATGGGCGGAAACAACGCTCACTGCAGTCATGCATTCCGATTTGCGTATTCTCGATCCGATCATCACCACCGCACATATCACGCGTGATCATGGATATATGATCTATGACGTGCTGATTGCTGTTGATGAAAATTTCAAACCACAGCCACAGATGGCAGATTGGACCGTTTCGGATGACGGTAAGACTTACACATTCACGCTACGCGATGGTTTGAAATTCCATGATGGCGCACCGGTAACGGCTGCAGATGCGGTGGCTTCACTTGAACGCTGGGCCAAGCGCGATGCCGGTGGCCAGCTTATCATGGATATCACAGATTCTCTGAAGGCCACTGACGACAAGACCCTTGTCTGGACATTAAAAGAGCCGTTCGCTCCCTTCCTCGATACGCTTTCCAAGCAGGCAGCTTTGCCTCCGTTCATTATGCCAGCGCGGATTGCAGCAACGCCCGCTGATACCGCGATTACCGAACATATTGGCTCTGGCCCGTTCAAGTTTGTACCGGCAGAATTCCAGCCCGGCGTTGGCGTCAGCTATCTCAAGAATGAAGATTATGTACCGCGCAGCGAGCCTGCCAGCTGGATGGCAGGTGGTAAGGTTGTCAATGTCGACAAGGTGCGCTGGGTTACAATGACCGACGCCCAAACTGCTGTGAATGCGCTGACAAGCGGTGAAATCGACTATGTCGAACAGATCCCGGTCGATCTCGTGCCGCTGTTTGATGGCGATGATTCCGTTGTTCTGGAACAGCGCGATCCGCTTGGCTATCAGACAATGGGACGCCTCAATTTCAAGCATCCACCTTTCGACAATCCTGACATTCGCCGTGCCGCCTTCCTTGCCATGTCGCAGGAACCAGTGCTTGCAGCGCTGATGGCTGATCCGAATTACTACAAGGTTTGCGGTGCTATTTTCGGCTGCGGCACGCCCAATGCTACCAATGTCGGCGCGGAAAGTATCATCGCGCAGGGCAATGTTGAAGAGGCAAAGGAACTGCTCAAAAAGGCTGGTTATGATGGCAAGCCGGTTGTGTTGATGCAGCCGACCGATGTTACCAGTCTGTCGCCTCAGCCAGTCGTTGCAGCACAGCAACTCCGCGCTGCCGGATTCACGGTCGACATGCAGCCGATGGACTGGCAGACGCTTGTCGGTCGTCGTGCGTCAAAAGATGAGCCATCAAAGGGCGGCTGGAATATTTTCTTCACGAATTGGCAGATTCCAGAAATCGCGACACCGCTTAATTCAGTTATGCTGAATGGCCGCGGCGATCAGGGTTGGTTCGGCTGGCCGAAGGACGACAAGATCGAAGAGTTGAAAAAGGAATATATCGCCGCCAAGACGCCTGAAGAGCAGAAGGCCGTTGTCGAAAAGATACAGGCTCATACGTTGGAGAACGTGCTCTATATTCCGCTTGGTGAATATAACCCACCACAGGCACGCCGCTCCAATGTCGTTGATATGCTCGGCTCACCCGTTCCCGTTTTCTGGAACGTGAAAAAGACCGAAGAATAATCTGCCCGCCGCTATCGCGTTCAGTGCGGTAGCGCCCAGTTCAACGCGGAGTCGGTTTTGTACCGGTTCCGCCTCAAGCGGGACGCGCATATGGCTGTCTATCTGTTAAAACGTATCTTTGCGCTCGTGCCGGTGCTGCTGCTGGTATCGGTATTTGTGTTCCTCCTCCTCAGACTGACGCCGGGTGATCCGGCAGCAATTCTGGCAGGCGATGCCGCGACCACCGAACAGCTCGAACGCATCCGCGAGGCAATGGGCCTTAATGAGCCGATCCTCACTCAGTATTTTACCTGGATGGGCAAGATATTGCAGGGTGATCTCGGTGTTTCGCTGATTTCCGGCGTTCCAGTGCTCGATATGGTTTCACAACGTATCGGCCCGACGATTTCGATCGCTGTTCTCACCATTATCATTGCAGTTCTCGCTGCAATTCCGATGGGTGTGATCGCCGCCTGGCGTCATCGTTCATGGATCGACTATCTCGTCATGAGCTTTTCGGTTCTGGGTTTCTCCGTTCCGGTCTTTTTGGTCGGCTATGTTTTGCTGCTCATTTTTTCGGTTAATCTGGGCTGGCTTCCGGTGCAGGGTTTCAAGCCGATTTCATCGGGTTTTGGCGGCTTTATGGAGCGCGCAATATTGCCCGCGCTGACACTGGCTTCGATCTACATCGCACTCATTGCTCGCATGACTCGCGCAGCAATGCTGGATGTTCTGGGCGAAGACTATATTCGCACAGCACGTGCGAAAGGTGTCAGTGATCGCCGTCTTCTGTTCGTCCATGCGCTGAAAAATGCTGCTGTGCCGGTCGTAACTATTGTCGGCACCGGCTTCGCATTGCTGATTTCTGGCGTGGTCGTGACGGAGAGCATCTTCAATATTCCCGGAATTGGCCGCCTGACGGTCGATGCTGTGCTGGCGCGCGATTATCCGGTCATCCAGGCCATGATCCTTCTGACGAGTGCACTCTATGTTTTCGTCAACCTTCTGATTGACCTTTCCTACACACTGTTCGACCCAAGGATACGCTATTGATGCGCTCAGAACCGACATCGGCAGGCATGCACTGGATGCTCCGTCTGTTCTCGCTGCCGCGCGTTACACGTGTTGGTATCGGGCCAATGATTGCCGCTTTTCTTCTCGCCGCAATCCTCCTCCTAACCCTTGTTTCCCCCTGGATCGCTCCCCACGATCCGCTGGCAATGAATCCACTGATGCGGCTGAAGCCGCCTTCCGATGAATACCTGCTCGGAACAGATAATTATGGCCGCGATCTCTTCTCGCGCATGATCCTTGGGGGGCGCATCTCGCTGCTGATCGGATTGTTTGCTGCGGCTGCTTCAATTGGCGTCGGTGTGTTTATCGGGTTGATTGCCGGCTTTTTCCGCACGGCCGATGCAATCATCATGCGCATGATGGATGCCTTGATGGCGATGCCATCGATCCTGATCGCTATCGCGCTGGTTGCGTTGAATGGGCCTTCTATTGGCTCAGTGATTGTCGCCATCACCATCCCGGAGATCCCGCGCGTGGTGCGCCTTGTGCGTTCTGTCATCCTGACTGCGCGTGAAGAGCCTTATGTGGAAGCGGCACTGGCGCTAGGTTCAAGCACACCGAAGATCCTGTTCCGGCATCTTCTTCCTAATACGATGGCACCGCTCATCGTGCAGGGCACTTATATTGTCGCTTCTGCGATCCTCACGGAAGCGATCCTGTCGTTCCTGGGTGCTGGCATCAGCACGGAAATTCCAACCTGGGGGAACATCATGGCTGAAGGCCGTCAGTTCTTCCGCATCAAGCCATCGATCGTGCTCTGGCCGGGCCTGTTGCTGACGCTTTGCGTTCTGTCGATCAATCTGCTGGGCGACGCTGCACGCGACACACTCGACCCACGTCTGAAAAAGCGGGAGGGCTGATATGGAACTGCGTAATCGTGATTTTACACATGAGTCCGTCGTTCTGGAAGTGGAAAACCTTGTGGTGGCGCTTCCCGGTGGTACACCCGTGCTTCGCAGCGTGAGCTTTGATATTCGCAAAGGCGAGACGGTCTGTCTCGTAGGCGAATCCGGCTCAGGAAAGTCGGTGACGTCGCTCACAGCCATGGGACTTTTGCCGAAAGATGCCCTGCTGGTCAAATCAGGTGCAATAAGGCTGGATGACACTGATTTGCTCAAGCTTTCACCCTCTGACATGAAAAAGATGCGCGCTACGCGCATCTCCATGATCTTTCAGGAGCCGATGACTGCGCTCAATCCGGTTATGCGGGTAGGTGAACAGATCACAGAGGTTCTGGACGTTCACACCAGCCTTTCGGCAGAGGCCAAGCGCGCTAAAGTTATCAACATCATGGAGCAGGTGCATCTGCCGGATGTGGAGCGCATTTATCAAAGCTACCCGCATCAGCTTTCGGGCGGTCAGCGTCAACGCATCATGATCGCCATGGCGCTCATTCTTGAGCCTGTGGTGCTGATCGCTGATGAGCCAACTACGGCACTCGATGTGACGACACAGAAGCAAATCCTGTCGCTGATTGCGGAATTGCAGGAAAAGCACGGCACTGCGGTTTTGTTTATCACGCACGATATGGGGGTGGTGGCGGAAATCGCTGACCGTGTCTGTGTTATGCGTCATGGTGAAATCCTGGAGCGCGGAACAATCCGGGACGTTCTGTCGTCACCGCAGCAGCAATATACCAAGGACCTGTTGGGCTCTGTTCCCAGCCTCGTTCCGCGTCTGGCGCGTGAGCCGCAGGGGAGTGAAGCTGTGATCCGCGTTCGCGATCTTGGCATGACCTATCGCAGTGGCGGGATTTTCAGCGCAAAGCCGGGAGTCCATGCCTCTCGCGAGGTGAACTTCGAGCTTCAGCCGGGGCGTACACTCGGTATTGTAGGGGAATCCGGTTCGGGTAAAACTACCGTTGCCCGCTCAATCATGCGGTTGATCGAGCCCACAGAAGGTGAGATCGTCGTGGACGGACGAGACATCGCACATCTCGGAAAACGCGAGATGAAGCCGTTTCGCAAGAAGCTTCAGGTCGTGTTTCAGGACCCGTTTCGGTCATTGAATCCGCGCTGGACTATTGAGCAAAGCCTGACAGAAGGGCCACTTAATTACGGCGTCCCTTATGACGAGGCAGTAGCGGAAGCGAAACGCTTGTTGAAGATCGTCTCGTTGCCCGAAGATGCCCTGAAACGCTATCCGCATCAGTTTTCAGGTGGTCAGCGCCAGCGTATTGCCATCGCGCGCGCGGTCGCGCTCAGACCCGATATTCTGGTGGCCGACGAGGCCGTCTCTGCGCTTGATGTTTCGGTTCAGGCGCAGGTTCTCAATCTGCTTGCCGAGCTGCAGCGTGATACCGGCATCGCTATCATCTTCATCACGCACGACCTGCGTGTTGCCGCACAGATTTGCGATGAAGTGCTGGTGATGAAACGCGGACAAGTGGTTGAGCAAGGCGATGCCGCCGACGTGCTTGGTAATCCATCGCATGAATATACGCGATCATTGATTGAAGCGGCTCCCGGCCGTTTCTGGGACTTTGCGGCTGGACGTCCTGCCGCCTGATCGAAGGGCCGCACGCTGCGGCCCCGGTTATCTTCAATGTTTCAAACAGGAATGAAATCATGCCCGTCATACCGTTTATTGAGGAGAAAGCCGGCGAGATGCGCGCGGTTTTCGAAGACCTTCATCGTCATCCGGAAATCGGTTTCGAGGAGCAACATGCTTCCGGTGTCGTTGCGTCATTACTGGAAAAATGGGGCTTCGATGAAGTCCATACCGGCATTGCGAAGACTGGTGTTGTCGGCATATTGAGAGGTCAAAACGCGGGTAACCGCCGTGTTGGTCTGCGGGCCGATATGGATGCGCTGCCGATTGATGAGATTTCCGGTGTTCCTTATACATCGCAAAATCCGGGCCGAATGCATGCCTGTGGCCATGATGGCCATACGACCATGTTGCTGGGCGCTGCGCAGTATCTTGCGGCGACACGCAACTTCGAAGGGACCGCGGTTTTCGTCTTCCAACCAGCTGAGGAAGGTCTGGGCGGCGCGCGCGGCATGATTGCGGAGGGCCTGTTCGAGCGCTTTCCTTGCGATGAAATCTACGGGATGCACAATCAGCCGCTGGGCACTCTAGGCAAAGCTGTCATTCGTAAGGGTGCTGCCATGGCCGGTGCCAGCTTCTTCGATATCAAGTTGACAGGTAAAGGCAGTCACGCCGCCCAGCCGCACAATGCCCGTGATGTGCTGGTGATCGGTGCCGATCTGGTCGGGCAATTGCAGACCATCGTGTCGCGCAATATTCCGGCAACCGATTCCTGTGTTGTGTCCTGCACGCAGTTTCATACTGGAAGCGCGTATAACATCGTCCCGGAAGTGGCGACGATCACCGGCACAATTCGTTATTTCGAGCAGCGTGTCTGCGATCTTGCAGAAAGCCGTCTGCGCGAAATTTGCGCAGGCGTGGCTGCAGGTTATGGTGTCACCGTCGATGTCGACCTGCGCAATGTCTTCGATGTCTTGCGCAATGATAGCGAGCTTTCTAATGCCTATATTGCGGCTGCGCGCGATGTGTTGGGTGAGGAAAATGTAACCGACGACTGCCCGGCTTTTATGGGCAGTGAGGATTTTGCCGACATGCTCGCTCGCGTACCTGGTGCATACATCAATGTGCTGCATGGCGGCAAAGCAGCCTTGCACAATCCTGCCTTTGTACTCGAACCGGAAACGCTCCCAATTGGCGCGTCTATCTATGCCCGGATCGTAGAAACTCGCCTGCCAGTAAACAAGGATCTCGCAGCATGAGCGCGCATGAATTGCCATTTGATCTCGATGATATGATCGCGCGTCTGCGCCCATGGATCGAAACGGAAAGTCCCACATTTGATGCGGATGCGGTTAATCGCATGGTCGATGCAGCCGCCTATGACTTTGCGGCTGCAGGCGCCAGCATTGAGTTTATTCCGGGACGTATGGGCTTTGGTGGCTCACTGCGTGCGCGTTTCCCGCACAAAGATCAGGGCAAGCCCGGCATTCTGGTGTCCGGCCATCTTGATACGGTTCATCCACTTGGCGTGATCGATATCAATCCGTATCGTCGCGAGGGTGGAAAGATTTACGGCCCAGGCATTCAGGATATGAAGGGTGGTAACTTCGTTGCCCTTGAAGCCATGCGACAGATTGCAAGAAGTGGGCTTGTGACCAAGCTTCCAGTTACATTTCTGCTGACACCAGATGAAGAAGTGGGAACGCCTTCGACGCGTGATCTGATCGAGCAGGAAGCACTCAAGAACAAATATGTACTGGTGCCAGAACCTGCGCGCCGTGATGGTGGTGCTGTTGTCGGACGTTATGCGATTGCGCGTTATAATCTTGAGACAGTTGGCAAACCAAGCCATGCGGGCTGGTTGCTGAAGGAAGGTCGTTCTGCAATCCGACGTATGGCTGAAAAGATTATTGAAATTGAAGCGCTCACAACCGATGACTGCACTTTCTCGGTAGGCGTTATTCAGGCCGGGCAGTGGGTCAATTGCGTTTCGTCCAGTTGTAATGCGGAAGCGCTCAGTATGGCCAAAACCCAGAAAGATCTGGAAGACGGCGTTGCACGGATTATGGCTCTTGCGGGAACCAAAGATGATGTCGAGCTGATCGTCACGCGTGGCGTAACGCGACCTGTTTGGGAGCCGGGACAACCACAGGATTTGAAGCTTTTCAACTTAGCCAACGAGATCGCAAAAGAGATCGGCTTTACCATGACGGCTCAGAGTTCGGGTGGCGGGTCGGATGGTAACTTTACCGGCGCGCTTGGTGTCCCGACGCTCGATTCCATCGGTGTGCGTGGTGAAGGACTGCATACATTGGGCGAGCATATTTTCGAGGATAGTCTGGTTGAACGTGCCCGTCTTCATGCGGGTCTGTTTCTCTCACTGGAATAACAACCAGAGGTGCGGCCATGGCCGATGCTACAAGATTAACTGCAACCCGCGTACCGGGCTTGCAGAACGATGTCGCGATCAATGTGGATCAGTGGGGGGTTGCCCATATCAGAGCGGAGAACCTGCACGATCTGTTTTTCGCGCAAGGTTGGAACGCTGCGCGTGATCGTCTCTGGCAGATCGATATTGCCCGCAAGCGCGGGCTTGGTCTGTTGGCGCGGGATTTTGGTCCCGGCTATCTTGAGCAGGACAGGGCCGCTCGATTGCTTCTTTATCGCGGTGATATGGCACCGGAATGGAAAGCATATGGGGCGGATTCCGAGGAAATCTGTACCGCTTTTGCTAAAGGCATCAACGCCTATGTTGACGCCTGCAATTCAGGAGAGAGAGCACTTCCACCAGAGTTTACGCTGCTCGGTCACAAGCCAGATCGATGGGTGGCGGAAGATGTGGTGCGCGTGCGCACCCATTCGCTGACACGCAATGCATCGTCCGAGCTACTCCGTTCCAAGATTATGGCAATCGCGGGTGTGGAGCTTGGTGCACAGCTTGATTTGCTGCGCAAGGAATTATCGCATGGCGTGATCCCAAAGCCGGTTGAGGGTTTCGACCCGAGTATCATGACCGACAGGGTGTTGCGTGATTTTCAGCTTGCTGTCAGTCCCGCAACCTTTTCGAAGGAACGTCTAGCTGCAACGTTGGATGAAGCTGATCAATGGACCACAATCACTTTATCCGGCGAGATTGTTCGAGCCTCTTTTGAAGAAGGCTCAAACAATTGGGCGATATCAGCGGAAAAGGCGACAACCGGTCGCCCTATATTGGCGCTTGATCCGCATCGCACACATGTTTTGCCCTCGATCCGTTATTTGGTTCACCTGACCATGCCAGGTCTTGATGTGGCCGGCGCGGGCGAACCCATGGTGCCCGGAATATCCATGGGGCATAACGGAACCGCCGCCTTCGGTCTCACCATATTTGGCGCGGATCAGGAAGATATTTATGTCTATCAGACAAAGGCGGGAGACACTGATCAGTATGCCTATCAAGGTGATTGGGAGACCGTTAAAACGATAACGGAGACAATTCCCGTCAAAGGATATCCTGATCAGAAAGTCGAGCTGAAGTTCTCACGCCATGGACCAATCCTCTATGAGGATAAGGAGAACAATCGCGCATTCGGATTGAGAACTGTCTGGATGGATGCAGGCATGGCACCATATATGGCGAGCCTGTCTGTGATGAGAGCGAAGAACTATGCTGACTATGCAAGTGCGCTGGAAGGCTGGGGTTGTCCTTCAGTCAATCACATCTATGCTGATACAACGAACACGATTGCATGGAAGCCATCGGGTGCCACACCTGTTCGGAACAATTGGGATGGTCTTTTACCTGTTCCGGGTGATGGACGCTACGAATGGCAAGGTTATCTATCACCAGAAACAGGGCCGTATGAAATCAATCCATCGCGGGGCTTTGTAGCGACGGCCAACGCCATGAATGTGCCGTATGATTGGACTGCCTCGAACCCAGCTATCGGTTATGAGTGGCTGGATAGCAGTCGTCATGACAGGCTCCACAGCGAATTGTCCCGCCAAGAACCCATTTCGCTTGAAGATTGTGCACGACTGCAATGCTCAACATTTTCACCAATCGCTGCCCGCGTATTGAAGTGTCTGAGGGCGTTGCCTGTTCACGACAATGAAATCGAAGCTTGGAAGCTTCTTCAGAATTGGGACGGCAACTTGTCTGCGGACTCTGCAGCTGCCGCCCTTCTCGAGATATGGTTCAGCAAACACCTTGGTCTGCTTGCAGCAACGTCTCAGGGGGCTGTTCCCGGGGTCATGCCGCTGCTGGTGCCATTTGATGCGCCAAGCATTGCTTCATGGTTAGAAAACTCCGCCCAGACGGCCGAACATATGGATGCCGTTCTCCAAAGCCTCGCTGATGCATGGGCGGAGTGTGTTTCATTGATGGGAACAGATGCGGAGAAATGGACATGGGGAAGCCTTCATAAGCTTACGCTTCGTCATCCCCTTCAGTCACTGACAGACAACAATTGGTCGTTAGAACCCATCGCTTTAGGTGGCAGCAGCTCAACACTCAATTACGCCAATTATCGATTGAGTGATTTCTCGGTTGTCGTGGGACCTTCGGTGCGAATGATTATCGATGTTGGAGCTTGGGACAACAGCCTGTTTGTCAACAATCCGGGCCAATCGGGATCGCCATTGTCGCGGCATTATTCCGATCTTCTGGAGAACTGGCACGAAGGGAAATATGTTCCGCTGGTCTATTCGAAAGAGCGTATTGATGATGCGACGGTCATGAGAATAATGTTGAGTGCGGGCTGAGGAAGTCCGCCTCTCAATAGGATTACTTCATCGTAATGACGACATAGGTCGGATAGACCTCGACGAAAATCAATGGTGTCGCGTTGATGATTGTCGCCTGATCGATTGGTGAAATGCGGACATTGGCAAGCATGTTCTCGAGCTTGGCGCGGTTGTCCTTACTGCTGAAGAATTTGTCTTTTTCATCTTCTGCATCGACTTTGCCAAACTGGTGGACGTTGGCGCGGTCCTGTCTGACAATGCCCGCTACTTTGGTGAGGCGTTGACCGGATGAGCTGTAATGATCGCGCTCGCTTAAACGGGCGTAATAGGTGTCGATTGGTTTCTCAGCGGCTGTCGCCGTTCCTGTAGCCGCCAGCACCATCGCTGCCATCATAGTCGAGCGCATGATATCTCCTTATATCCACCCCAACCACTAGCAGTTTCAGGCGAGTTATTCAGTCTGTTCCTGGCGTTTTACCCGATTTTTTATTGCAATGTAGCAATGGGAGAGTAATCAGCGTCATGACGCATTGTTGCAGGTCAGTTTATTTAGCAACATGACTGAATTTCTGGTTGTCAAAAACTCAGTCGCATTTTTCTGTACGCTATCATCCTGGATTTACAAATTACGTTTCGCCACCGTCTGGCGCTCAATGAGTTTGAAGCCGACATCAACGAGTGAAGATGATACAGGACGTTCATCTGCATCACCTTTTTCGAAAAGATTGAGCAGTAATTCTCCAGTTTTCACTCCAATTCCAATCGCGTCGACACGTATTGTTGTTATCGCAGGAACCGATTGGCGTGCGATATCGAAGTCACCAAAACCCATCAACGACAATTGCTCGGGCACTTTAATGCCACGACGATGGCATTCCATCAGAGCACCGAAGGCAGAAATATCTGACACGGCAAACACGGCTTCGACATCGGGTGCGCGTTCCAGCAATGTGGAGATGGTGCGCGCACCGTGATCATGCGAAACAGGAGCGGTTCCTTCGCGCACGATCAGTTCATCACTCACCCCCGCTTCGCGTAGTACTGAGGTAAAGCCCATTAACCGGCTTTCACCACGCAAGTCGATAGCATCGGCGTCAGTGCGTGAACCGAGCGCGCCAATGCGCCGATGTCCGAGCGATAAGAGATATCGTGCGGCAGCGCGTCCAACCTCATAGTTGGAAAATCCGACCGAATGATCAATCGGCTTGTCAGGCTTACCCCATATTTCAACAATCGGAATATCGGCACGCAGCAGCATTTCAGTGGCAGCTTTTGTATGAACTGTTCCCGCGACTACAATCGCATCAGGGCGCCGCTCAAGCATGGCTCGAATAATGCGCTCTTCTTCCTCCAACTTATACATCGTGAAGCCGATCAGCAGTTGATAGCCTTTCGGCCGTAAGGATTCTGCCAGTCCTTGTGCAGTATCGGCGAAGTTCGAGTTCGTCAGGGTTGGCAGAATAGCCGTGATGAAGTTGGTGCGCCGGGAAGAGAGGCTGCCAGCAACACGATCTGGAACGTAACTCAGCTGCTCGATGGCTTCCATTACCCGCTTGCGGGTGGCTTCAGACACCAGATCCGGGTCTGCGAGAACGCGAGACACAGTCATTTGCGATACGCCCGCGAGGCGGGATACGTCTCGCATGGTTGCTTTTCTGGCGGGCGAGGTGATCATGCAAAGTCCTGTTTGATCGGTTGGTTTATCACACGGTCTGGGCCGCGTCGGTAGTCGGTATCTGCTCATAGACGACATGGTAGAAACGGCCGTCAAACATTTCCATCATCCGGTCTGTGATGACGCGCCCTTCAAGCCGTACCGGTGAAGCCAAGGCTTCCTCGACCGCCGCCATCGACGGATAATCTATTTCCTGCACCATGGCGATAGACGGCGAACCGGGGTCCACATTCAACATGCGCATGACCCGCACGGCTTGTGCGTTTGGCATGCGCTTCCAGACTGGAAGCAACTGTTCTTTCACAATGCGAAAGAATTCTTCCTCGCGCCCGGGATGGATCGTGCCTTCAAAAATTGCTGAACGTGTATGCATGATGGGTTCCCTAGTGTCCGTTTTTGTGTTGCAATGATATCGATAACATGCACTATTGCAAGCAACAAGAATGGGAATGAATTACTTCACAACCGGTATTTCGATTTTGGTGCTGATATTCAGCTCAATCAAACTATCAGAAGCATTTTACCCGCTGTTGCTGTGGGAGGGGAGCTTGATATCGCATACGATTTAAGGGGTGCAATTTCGTGAATTGACGATGTTATCGAAAACATCGATCAATAACATAAGAGCGAATGTCAACGTATAACGATGATGTCTTGTTTTCATTCAGGGAGGATTGAGTGAAGGCAGGAAACTGGAGGAAAAATCATGCGTATTCTGAAAACAATTCGTAATTTAGCCATGGGTTTAACAATGGCTGGTATGTTCGGCATGGCCGATGCTCATGCTGTATCCATTAGTGATATTACGGCTCGTGGTACGGTCAAGATTGGCGTGCTGACAGGTGCCCCGCCAATGGGTATGGTTGATGAAAAGGGTAATCCGACTGGCTACGACGTCGATGTCGCCAATCTGTTGGGTACATATCTCAATTTGCCTGTGGAACTTGTCCCATTGACGCCGCCGGCACGTATTCCTGCGCTGCAAACCGGCAAGGTCGACTTCCTCGTTGCGACGCTTTCTCCGACGGGTGAGCGCGCGAAAACGGTGATGTTCACGCAGCCATATAACGCCTTTAATATGGACATCATTTCCGGCCCAGACCAGAACCTTACCAAGCTTGAAGATCTGGCTGGCAAGCGCGTGTCGGTGAACCGTGGTTCGACGCAGGAAACAGCACTCCGCAAAGCCGCGATCCAGGGTCTCGAAATCGTTGTTTACGAAGACGACTCGACAAGCGCACAGGCATTGATTGCCGGACAGGTGGATGCTGTGGCACTGCCTTCAACGGTTGGCGAAGCGATCATCAAGCAGCGCCCTGAAGCAGGGTTAAAGGTTGGCTTTACCTTCTTCCAGCAGGGTAATTCCATGGCGACCAAGCTTGAAGATTTCGAGTTGCGTCAGTGGCTGAATACGGCCATTTATCTGATGAAGATTTCTGGCGATCTGGACAAGATTGCGGTGAAATGGACAGGCCGTCCGATGCCTGACCTGCCATCGTTCTGATTGTTTCACCGTCGGTGCCTCAATGCACCGACGGATTTCTTCACATCGTTGCATAAAAGAATCCGCACAAGCGCTGTTATTCAGCGGGAGGCCGGACCATGTCCTACACTTTTCAGTTCGGGGTCATTGCCCAGTATCAGGATGCCCTGCTGGCAGGCATTTGGCTGACAATCAAACTGTCAATCATGTCTATCGTCTTGGGTTGCGCGGGTGGCGTTTTGTTCGCCTCGCTGCGGTCGATGAACAGCGGAATAATTCGTTTTCTGATTGATGCCTATGTCGAGATCATCCGCAATACACCGTTTCTGGTGCAATTGTTCATCATCTATTTCGGGCTGCCTGCCATAGGCTTCCGTGTGGGTGCCGAAGTTGCGGCCCTCATTGGCATGACAATCAATCTCACAGCCTATTCTACGGAAATCATCCGCTCAGGTATTGAGGCTGTCCATAAATCGCAGATTGAGGCAGGTGAGGCACTCGGTTTCACTCGGCTTCAGATTTACCGTCATGTGATCATTCTGCCGGCTTTGGCAAAGGTCTATCCGGCCTTATGCAGCCAGTTCGTGTTGATGATGCTCGCATCCAGCGTTTGCTCTGTTATTTCAACGCAGGAGCTGGCCGCATCTGCCGCCTTCGTTGAATCCCAAACCTATCGTTCATTCGAGGTCTATATCGTCGTGACCCTGATTTATCTGGGACTGGCATTGTGCTTGCGCGCTGTCCTTGCACTGGTCGGGCTTTGGCTGTTTGGTCGCCGTGTTGCCCGCCGCACTGTAGTAGCAATTCCGGAGGCGTCAGCATGACTTTTCGCAGCTTCGGACCAGACGAATTTCTGTTTCTGCTTACGGGCTTGCAGTGGACGGTACTATTGACTGCTATCGCATTGATCGGCGGCGGCATTGCCGGGTTTTTGATCGCGCTGGCCCGTGTTTCTACGATCAAATGGCTGCGTGTGGTCGCTGGCACTTATATCCAGATCATTCAGGGTATCCCCGTGCTGATGATCCTGTTTCTCTCTTACTATGGTTTGAGCCTCGCAGGATTTGATCTGCATCCGCTGATTGCCGCCGGGGCATCGATGTCGATATATGCATCGGGCTATCTGGCAGAAATCTGGCGCGGTTGCATTCAGTCAGTTCCCAAACAGCAATGGGAAGCATCTGAGTCACTCGCTATGACGCGCGCTCAGCAGTATCGTTATGTGATCCTGCCGCAGGCTGTCCGCATTTCCTTGCCGTCAACGGTCGGTTTCGCTGTGCAGGTCGTCAAGAACACCTCGATCGCGTCGATTATCGGCTTTGTCGAACTGGCCCGGGCAGGCACGCTCATCAACAATGCAACGTTCCAACCATTCCGCGTTTTTGTGGTGGTCGCAGCGCTCTATTTCGCTGTTTGTTACCCATTGTCATTGCTATCGCGCTGGCTGGAAAGGAGGCTCAATGTCTGAAGTCGTCATCAATAATGTTCACAAGAGCTTCGGCAATGTCGAAGTCCTCAAAGGTGTCTCTCTTGCAGTTGAACGCGGTGAAGTTTTTGCCCTCATCGGTCGCTCAGGCTCGGGAAAAAGCACATTGCTGCGCTGCATCAACGGGCTCGAGAAGATCAACTCTGGCGAGATCGAAATCGCTGGTCATAAAGTGACCAGTGACGCCGCTCAGTTGCGTAAGCTGCGCAAAGACGTGGGCATCGTCTTCCAAAGCTACAACCTGTTTCCGCATCTGACAGTTGGGGAAAACATCATGCTCGCGCCGAAAATCGTGAAGGATGTCCCAAAAGCCGATGCGCGAAAAAAGGCCGAGGAGGTTTTGAAGCTCGTCGGGCTTTCAGAAAAATTCGATGCCTATCCGGATCAATTGTCGGGTGGCCAGCAGCAGCGTGTTGCTATTGCGCGTTCTTTGGCGATGCAGCCTAAGGTTATGCTGTTCGACGAAGTGACATCCGCACTTGATCCGGAACTCACGGAAGAAGTGTTGAATGTGATGGAAGAACTGGCGCGCGGCGGCATGACGATGATCCTTGTCACGCACGAAATGGCCTTTGCCAGACGCGTCGCGACGAAAACCATTTTTATGCATCAGGGCACGATCTGGGAAGAGGGGCCTTCAGCCGAGCTGTTTGCCAATCCCAAGACTGCTGAACTTCGTCAGTTCGTTAAATCGGACGTCAAATAGCTCCCGAAATATACATTGAAGAGAAATAGTATGTCCGTTGAAATACTCCAGCTTTGCCCATTGATCCCCGCGATGGAGCAAAGCCTGAACGAGCAGTATAAAGTCCATCGCTGGTTCGAGATTGCAGATCAGAATGCGTTCCTGAATGCACATGCTGACAAGGTTAAAGGCGTTGTCACCGGCGGTCATATAGGCATTCCAAATGAACTGGCAGATCGCTTGCCCGCGCTTGAAATTGTCGCCATCAATGGCGTTGGGTTTGACAAGGTCGATCTGCCAAAGGCACGCCAAAGAGGATATGGCGTTTCAAATACGCCGGATGTTTTGACAACCGATGTGGCCGATACAGCGATTGGTCTCATTATAGCTCAGGCGCGCCACATTGCGAGTGCTGATGCCCATGTGCGTAAGGGAAATTGGCCAAAAGCGGAAATCGGGCTTGGCACACGCGTCAGCGGACGGCGGTATGCGATCTTTGGCTTGGGTCGTATCGGCAAGGCAATTGCTCGGCGGCTGGAGGGCTTTGATGGACAGGTCAGCTATACTGGCAGGGCAAAGCAGGATGTTGATTACGACTATTACCCAAGCCTTCTGGAGCTTGCGCAGAACTGCGATGTTCTGGTGATAGCTGCCGCAGCAAGTGCTGAAACCCGCCATGCGATCAATGCCGATGTGCTCGCAGCCCTCGGATCAAATGGTGTGTTGATCAATATCGCGCGTGGTTCGCTTGTCGATGAAGTGGCGCTGGTTAAGGCGTTGCAGTCCGGGCAACTTGGCGGTGCCGGGCTTGATGTCTTTGAGAATGAGCCAACGGTTCCTGCCGAACTCTATGACATGCCGAATGTGGTACTCACACCGCATATTGGCAGTGGAACGCATCAGACCCGAAAGGCAATGGCTGATCTCGTTTTGGCAAATCTGAGCGCGCACTTCAGCGGCAAAGAACTGGTGACTCCGGTCGTATAGAACGCCGTGCGCCCTCTTGGACGCACAAAGGTCGCTCTAACAGTTTAAATTATGCAGTAGCCGAGCATTTCGAGTAGGCTGAAAACAATGAAGGCGGCCAATGGCCGCCTTTCTTACGATAACTTGCCGTCGAGCAGGCGCATCATCTCGGCGGAATCCCTGTCACCCAATCCTGCTGCACAGAGAAGCCTGTGGATTTCAACAGCCTGCCCTGTCATTGGCAGCGGGGTCTTCGTCTTCATGGCAAAAGCTTGGAGTGCGTCCAAGTCTTTCAGCATGTTGTCGATGCGTCCGGTAGGTGTGTAGTCGCGGGCCGCGAACTTTCCCATGAACTCCTGCATGATACGGTTGTCGGCTCGCCCGCCTGCCAGTGCTTGTGGAATAATTGCCGGGTCCACACCGCCAGCTTCTGCGAGCTTAACGGCTTCTGCTACGGCCTGAAACGCCACAGCGCAGAAAAGCTGGTTGATGAGTTTGGTCGTCTGGCCCGCTCCACTTGGGCCCATCAATGTGTAGTTGGTGCTAAGATGTTGCATCACGGTATAGGCGTGATTGAAGTCTTCTTTTTCACCGCCCGCGACGATGGTCAGCTCCCCAGTCAGTGCGCGCGGTGCACCACCAGACAGTGGGCAATCAACCCATTTCATGCCCGTTTCAGAAGCGAGTTTCTCTGCCATTTTTGCAGTTTCTGACGGATCTATGGACGACATGTCGATGAGGGTTTTCCCTGCGGATGCGGCTTGTGCAACGCCACCCTCTCCAAACACAACGCTGCGCACGATATTGGCATGGTTGAGGCTCAGAATGACAAAGTTACTCTCTGCGGTAGCTGTAGCCGGAGATTCTGCGGCTGTTGCACCTTTCTCGACAAGCCTGGCTACCTTATCGGCGTCCAGATCAAAAACTCGCACTCTGTTGCCAGTTTCAAGCAATCGGGTGGCGATCGCCGTGCCCATGATGCCTGCACCGATGACCGCGACATTTGAAGTCTTGCTCATCAATCTTCTCCCATGATTGACGTGAAACCCGCGCTCAGACGCTCGCGGTCATGCCACCATCGACATGGAGCACCTGACCATTGACGAAGGACGAGGCGTTGCTGCTCAGATAGACTGCAGCCCCCACCAGCTCTTCCACATTACCCCATCGGCCTGCGGGTGTGCGCTTTTCAAGCCAGCCAGTGAACTCAGGATTGTCGACCAATGCCTGATTGAGCGGCGTTTTGAAGTAACCGGGAGCAATAGCATTGATCTGGAGGCCATATTTGGCCCAGTCGGTAGCCATGCCGCGCGTCAGATTGCGCACAGCGCCTTTCGTTGCGGTATAGGGTGCAATGGATGGACGTGCCAATTCACTCTGAACTGAGGCAATATTGATAATCTTGCCGTGCTTACGACCGATCATATGGCGCGCCACAGCTTGGCCGACGTAAAAGACGCTGGAAACATTGGTTGCAAGCAACTGCTGCCATTTGTCGTCGGGAAAGTCTTCAAGTGGCGCACGAAACTGCATGCCTGCGTTATTGATAAGAATTTCGGTGGGGCCGATTTCGCGTTCAATCGCGTCGACACCTGCCTTCACCGCTTCAATATCAGTGACGTCAAAATAGGAGGCATGTGCCTTGTGGCCTGCATCTCTCAAATTTTTTACCGCTGTGTCGACTTTGGTTTGATCGCGACCGTTGATAACTACTTCGGCACCATGCTCGGCGAGGCCTTGAGCCAGAGCCAGGCCAATGCCCTGGCTGGAGCCGGTTATCAGGGCCAGTTTGCCCGTCAGGTCGAAGAGCGGAAATGTCATTGGTTCCTCCCAGATATCGAAATGCTTTATCAGTCATTGACAGTATTGTTCTTGCATAAATGTTATCGATAACATATGCAAGTTAGATCAGGGAGGACCGCATGAAAACTGTCGTCATTCACGCCGCTAAAGACCTCAGAATTGAGGAGCGCGAACCTGAAGCTGTCAGCTCAGGTCAGGTTGAGATTGCCATTGAGGCAGGTGGGATTTGTGGTTCCGACCTCCACTATTATAACCATGGCGGTATCGGTGCCATTCGCCTGCGCGAACCGATGATACTCGGTCATGAAGTGGCGGGAACCATCACAGCTCTGGGGAATGGTGTGAGTGGTCTGGCTATTGGCGATCAGGTGGCTGTCTCGCCGAGCAGGCCTTGCAATGCTTGTCAGTATTGCCTCAAGGGCATGCAGAACCACTGCCTGAATATGCGCTTTTATGGCAGCGCCATGCCGATGCCACATATTCAGGGTGCCTTTCGTCAAAGACTGGTCGCCGAAAGCTGGCAATGCCACAAGGTCGGCGACGGTATCTCCATTCACGAGGCTGCATTTGCTGAACCTTTGGCTGTGACACTTCACGCTGTCGCACGCGCTGGATCACTGCTGAACAAGCGCGTGCTCGTGACAGGCTCTGGAACAATTGGTGCTTTGATTGTCATTGCTGCACGCGCCCATGGTGCGCGCGAGATCGTCGCGACCGACGTGATGGAGCCTGTGCTCAAAAAGGTCAGGGAAGTTGGCGCAGATCGGACCATTAATGTGGCGGAGAACCCGGAGCAGCTGACGAGTTATGCGGCAAACAAAGGCTACTTCGATGTCATGTTTGAAGCATCTGGCAATGAGCGCGCAATGCGGGCGGGATTAGAAGTGCTGAAGCCGCTTGGCATTCTGGTACAGGTCGGCCTTGGGGGCGATGTTTCCATTCCACAAAATATTGTGGTCTCAAAAGAAATCGATATGCGCGGCTCATTCCGGTTTCATGAGGAGTTTGGTCTTGCGGTCGATATGATCAACCGCAAAGCCGTCGATGTGAAGCCACTTCTGAGTTCCGTCTATCCGCTTGAAGACGTTCTCTCAGCTTTTGAGATTGCCGGGGACCGCAACCATTCCATGAAGGTTCAGTTGACGTTTTAGAGACTTATCGGCCGGGAGTTCTCGCATAGCGGTTCATGCCGATATCTTTTGACGTTGCCCGGCGATGGATTTCGGCCATGGTCGAATGAAACGCGGCGTTGCGTTGTTCCAGCTTGGCGTGTTCCGCGAGATGTGCCGGCACAAGTTCACGGATTTCAGCAAGGATAGTGGCCTCATTGATTGAGCGCATACGCCCCTGATGAACGACGATTTCACCAGCCACCATAACAGTCTCAATCGATGAGCCATTCTCTGAATAGACCAGATGTCGCGCAACGTCATTGAGCGGTGTAAAGCTGAGGGTGGTCAGATCGAGGATCAATAAGTCTGCCGCCTTGCCGACTTCAAGTGAGCCGGTGACGTTTTCGAGCATCGCGCTGCGCGCACCATTGATCGTGGCCATCTTGAGTATCTCGTCGGCATAGATCCATTGCTTGTAATCAGGGCCGGATACGCTGTGGATCAGTCCTGCCACACGCATAACGTCAAAAATGCGAGCGGTATCGTTCGAAGAAACACCATCCGTTCCAAGTCCAATGGTCACGCCTGCATCGATAAGCTGGCGAATGGGCGCAATGCCCGCGCCAAGCTTTTGATTGGAAATCGCATTATGTGCAACTGAACATTTGGCCGCGCCCATTAGTTCTATGTCTTGCTCGCTGACCCAGACAGAATGGGCAACAGTGGTGTTGCGCGAGAGAACCCCCAAATCGTGCATATAGGCGATGAGACTCTTGCCATAGAGCTCGTGGCCAGTAACGGCCTGGGTTTTTGTTTCAAGAATATGGGTATGCAAAGGCACACCCATTTCTACTGCAAGGGCATGACAGGCCTGAAGCAACTCCGAGGTACAGCGCTGCGGTGCAGACGGTGCCAGCATAAAATTGATACGACCAGCCGCGCCATGCAGCGCAGAGAAGGCAGAACGGCAATAATCCATATAGGCGTTGGCTGACATCGGCGATCCGAAATCGAGCTGTTTCTGCAAATCGAGCGGCATTACCTCTCGGGCATAAGGCAGTGCGTCCAACGTATGGATATTCATCGCAGCGCTCGACACATTGGCCCTAATGCCAGCGTCTTCATATGCTTTGAAAACGGCTGAAAGCCGGGACAGATCATGTACAGGCGGGTCGAAAAAATCGTCGCATATCGTTGTGACGCCATTGCGCAACGACTCCATCGCTAACAGCAGGCTGCGAAGATAAAGCAGTCTTTCATCAATGACTGGCCCCATTAGCAACGGATAGGCGTAGAGCAACCAGATTTCGAGCGGCATGCCTTCATAGCGCCCGCGAAAGAATGTCTCGCTGGAATGTGTATGAGCGTTGATAAGACCAGGCATGATGAGCCGGTTCTTGCCATCAATAATAGTTGCATCGGGAGCAGACAAGAGATTCTGCCCGATAGCAGAAATCCGCCCATTCTCAATCAGGAGGTCGCCCTGAATTGGGCGACTTCCATGTTGCGCGCACATTGTCAGGACAGTCGCGTTTTTGATTATCGTCTGCTTCTGTTTCATGGTCATCGATCCGTCCTGATTGTTGCGACTACTGATCTCGTAGTTCAGTAAAGCCGCTGGCGGCCTTTGTGCCACCGCGCAACTGAGTACTGACCCAGATTCCGACAACGGTGGCGATATAAGGAAGCGCAAGCAGGAGATCATGGGGGACACGATCGCCGAAAGCGAGCTGTGCCCTGATGCCGAGCGCGCCCACAACCGCGAAGAACGTGGCTGCCAGACTTGCACCAATCGGATGACCCGCGCCAAAAATAACGGCGGCAAAACCCATAAAACCACGACCGGCAGTCATGTTCTGAGTAAAGATCTGAAGGCTACCGGCTGCAAGCTCTGCGCCTGCGAGTGCACATAGTATCCCACCAATCATCAGTGCTACGAGACGCATAACGGCTGGATTGACACCAACACTGCGCGCTGCAAATGGATGTTCGCCCGCTGCCGCCAGACGCAGACCGAAACGCGTCCTTCGCAAGACGACCCACATGGCGAATACGACAAACGGCATCATCAGGACGAGGATCGAAAGTGAGCCATATGCCCCGAAAGCCGGCCCAATGCGCGGCAGGCCAAAGGGAGCACTAACGGCTGCTTGTGTTCCGAAAATCGATTGTACAGCAAGAGCAGTGCCGCCTAGACCCAATCCGGTAAGCCCGAGACCTGCGATGATCTGATTGGCTTTGAGTTTTTCGACCACAAACCAGAAGAGGATCGATCCGACGACACATACGACAATGGCAATCAAAAGCGCAAACCAGATTGATTGTGTGAGTACAATGCCGATGATTGTCGCGCAGGCACCTGCAATCATCAGGCCTTCAAGCCCCAGATGCCAGATACCGGTTCGCTGAGCGATGACGCCTGCAAGGGTGACATAAATCAGCGGTGTGCCTGAACGCAGGATCGCGATTACGAAGTCTTCCATATCCGTCCTCCGAGTTTTGCTATCCGGTCGACGACACTGGATTTTGCGGTGATGAAAAGAGCAATGGCTGCATTGATGATGTCGATTGCCGAGGAAGGCAGGCCAGCCATAATCGGGAGATAAAGAGCGGCTGAAGCGAGACCACCGAAAAACAACGCTACGAAAGCCGTTCCGACAACGGAGAAATTGGCGACAAGTGCGATCAGGATTGCCGTAAATCCATGCCCCGGCAGGAAGCCGCCAGTCAGACGGCCATTGGGGCCCATGAATTCAATTGTACCTGCAAGACCTGCAAGGGCACCGCTCAGAAGGAAGCTGGCAAGCCCGATGCGCCATGTTCGGGCACCCTGCCATTGCACCATTGTCGGGTTGCGCCCCGCAAGTCCCGAAAGCACGCCGAAAGCGGTTCGGTTGATCAGAAACCACATAGCCAGACCAACAATAACGGCGATGGCAATGATGGTGGGCGATAGTCCGAGAGAGTCACTGATGCGGTAGACGCCTGCCAATGGGCGGCTCGATGCCTGCTGTCCTGTACCGGAGGGGTCTTTAAGAGGCCCCGCCGTGACGTAGAGGAGAAACAGTCCCGCAATGAAATTACCCATAAGGGTGGTGATGACTTCATCAGCGCCGGATTTTAGTCGCAACAGTCCGGGCCAGAGAGCCCACAACGCGCCACCAGTCATGCCAGCAAGGAAACAAGCGGTTATGAGGACTGGCGCAGGCGCACCATTCAGCCATTCGGCCATGAATGCGGCTGCAATGGCACCCATATAGAATTGTCCTTGCGCACCGATATTGAAGTAGCCTGCGCGAAAGGACACAGCAACGCCAACCGCTGTGATGAACAGTGGCAGGCCCCATCGCAAAGCTTGTTGCAGCGCGCCGGGCCGCAGGAAGGCTCCCTCGGCAATAGACTGGAACATCAGCCCGGTTGAATAGCCTGCGGCCTGAAAGATGATGCCGCATAGTGCGAGGCCGATCAGAATGAAGATCAGCGCGCGAAAAACGGAAACGAGCCGGTCAATCATTGATGGACTCCTGTCATAGCGGCACCAACCGCTGCAAGGTCGTAAGGTGGTCGGAATTCGGCAACGATACGCCCGGACAACATGACGATTACGCGGTCAGAAATGTCGAAGATTTCATCGAGATCAGACGAGATGAACATCAATCCACAACCGCGCGCCCGTGCTTTGCGCATCGAATCCCAAACAAAGGAAGTCGCACCAATGTCCAGGCCACGGGTTGGCTGTGCTGCGAGTATGAGTCGCGCGTCCTGATCCATTTCGCGAGACAGAATGACCTTCTGTGCATTGCCACCGGATAGCGAGCCAGCGCGCTGTCCTACTTCTGAATAGCGCACGTCCCATTCTTTGAGAGCTGCATCGCATTGTTTACGGATGGCGGCGGGGCTGATAGTCGATAGCAGCGACTTCTGAAGAAGACTGCGTGCAGCCCAGTTTTCCCAAAGCGAACTGGTCAGGCTCAGGCCTTCTACATTACGCTCGAAAGGAATGATGCGCAGGCCTGCAGCTCTTCGTACAGCAAGAGGTGCGCTGGTCAAATTCTTACTGTCGATAGCAATGTTGCCGTCAGTCACATCAGCCATCGCTGCAATTGCGCGGACCAGCGTTCGCTGTCCATTGCCTTCAACGCCAGCCACACCGATGATCTCACCGGGGTGAATGTTGAGGCTGATCTGATTAAGTGCCGGACCTTCCGGGTCGGGGCGCGTTGAAACATTGGTCATACGCAGAATTGGGTTGAGTGTTGGCGCGCTGCCCTGAGCGTCCACATCCTCATGAGCGTGTGTAGCGATTGTTGTGCCTGTCAGTGCGGCTTTATCGTCTGCATTGAGGCTTTTTGCAGCAGCAGCACCTATAATCAGCTCGGCCAGCTTATCGGCATTGATCCCTTCACAGGGCAGTGGTCCATCAACAAGCTTTCCACCACGCAGGACTGTAACGGTATCGGCAATCGCCAGAACCTCTCTGATCTTGTGCAGAATAAGGATCACGGTAACGCCGCGTTCTTTAAGACGGCGGACGCGCTCGAAAAGCTTATCTGCACCTTCGGGTGACAGAACCGCAGTCGGCTCATCGAGGATGAGAAGTTTGGCGTCGGAGACGAGGGCGCGCGCGATTTCAACGCCTTGCTGGGTTTCCACCGGCAGGTCGCGGATACGCTGCTTGGCTTTTACTTTTACATCAAGTGCGTCGAGATGCGGTTGCCAACGCTTTTCCAGACGCGTTTTTGAGAAGAGGCCTCCACCTTCCGCACCGAACTGCATGGCCTCGGCAACGGTGAAGGATGGTGGAAGCGCAAAACTCTGATGTACAAGCTCGACGCCCGAACGACGGGCATCCCTGACATTGCCGCCCAGTAATGGGCGGCCATCAATTTTCAGTTCGCCTGATGCTGGACGAACGAGGCCAGCCAGAACTCTGGCGAAGGTCGTTTTTCCGGCGCCGTTCTGACCCACAACGGCGTGGATCTTGCCACGTTCGAAAACGGCTCCGACATCGGAGAGCGCAACGATGGAACCGTATCGCACGGTCACATCGTGGCATTCAAATATGGGGGGGCTGGCCTTGTTCATAGCAGCATGATCCAGTCGGAAATCAGAGCGTTGTGTTGAACGGAACTTTCAGTGATCCGTTAAGGATCGCTGTGCGTGCCGCTGCTATTTCCGGTTCAACTTCTTTTGCCTTGGCCACAAGATCTGGTGGTCCCTGTTCGGCGAAAAGCGGCGACGGGATAAAGTCGATTACGCCGGTTCCAAGACCTGTATGCTCGTGTGTGCCGCCAGCAAAATCGTTGCCGACAGCCTTGCTGACTTCATTATAGAGCGAGTTGCCGAAGTCGAGGCCGACGATCGAAATCACGTTCTTCGGCCCTTGCGGGAACTGGGCAGGATCAAGCACACTTACGAGGCGTCCTTCGCCTTCTTTCGCTGCAGCAATAATGCCGAAATCGGTTGCTGCAGCGTCCGTCTGAATGAAGTCGATGCCGCTTGAATACATCTGCGTCGCAATTTCCTGGCCCTTTGCCGGGTCCTGGAATGAGCCTGCAAAAGCAACTGCAACTGACGCATCGGGACGCACAGACAAGGCGCCAGCCTTGAATGCATTATAATCGGCATTGATTGGTGGAATGGACACGCCGCCGATGAAGCCAAGCTTGCCGGATTTGCTTAAGCGCGCTGCAAAAATTCCCGATAGATAGCAGCCGAGATAATAGTCATACGAAACTGTTACGACATTCGGAATCGCTGGCTCAAAAGGATCGGCGAAGAGCTGGACCCATTTCGTATTTGGATAGGAAGGGGCCAGGGCCTTGAAGGGTTCTGCAACTTCGTTGAACGTTGAAACAATTACGGAAGCGCCCGCATCGCCCAGGGTGCGGAAGATGGTTTCGTAGGTTGCCGGGTCCTGCGCATAGACAGCGCGTGACTGAAAGCCGTGTTCGTCGGCAAGTTGCTTGAGCTTGGCGATCATGGAGTCCACAGCACTCGCATCACCTGCAGCCTGCGTATGCACAAGCGCGACGAGACCGCCTGCGGCATAGGATGCTGCGGTCAGCAGGCCATTGGTCATGCTGAAAGCGGCCAGGCCGGCCGTCGTCTTCAGAAAGCTTCTGCGGTCGACGGAACGGCGCAGCAGATTGATTTGATTTGAATCTTTGTTCGTCATGTTCCCATTTCCTTGCTCTGGAAGTTCGGTATCCGAATTTTTATTGGGGCGGCTCATGCGCCGCCCTTGGACTTACGGATGCACTGTTGCATCCGGCTGCTTTATGCGCCCGGCGAAAATGATGCCGGGTTCATAATCATCACGTCCTGCGTCTGGATTGCATCGAGCGCCCAGACACCGGAGATAAATGTTTGCCATTCGGGATCAGCATACATGGCGGTACGCCGCGCTTCGCGATCTGCGAGACTGTCATAGCGCCACATCAGAACAGTCCGGTGCAGATGCCCGATTTCACTGACATAGAGCCCTAGAAACGTATTGAGGTGCCGTTTCTGGATCGGCAGACCTTCGGTTTCATATTTCTTGAGCCAGCCGTCGACCGTGCCGGGCTTGAAGGTATAAGTGCGATGCTCGACGATCATTAAGAGGCCTCCTTGAGAATGAATTCAGCGGCGCGCTCCCCGATCATGATCGCCGGAGCATTTGTGTTGCCGCTGGAAATGATTGGCATGATTGAAGCGTCCGCAACGCGCAGGCCTTGAATGCCGTGAACTTTCAGTTGAGCGTCGACAACAGCCATCGGATCGTTGCCCATCTTGCATGTGCCAACCGGATGAAAGGTTGTCATTGCGTTGGCGCGCAGCCATTTGGTCAGTTCTGCATCAGTTTCGACCGCTGGGCCGGGCGCAAGTTCCTTGCCACGATATTTGTCGAAAGCTTTCTGCTTGATGACATCCCGCGTCATGCGGATGGCGTTGATCATGGTGCGAATGTCAAACTCGGTTTGCAGATAGTTGGCTTTGATGCGGGGGCGGTCCATCGGATCGCTTGAACGCAATCTGATTTCGCCACGGCTCTCCGGATTGACCGGACCAACACGTAGAGAGAAACCATGATTGGCTTCCACACGTTCTTTCTTGAACGGGTTCGGGAAATGCAGGTTGGCAGTCTTTTCAAGCGCAGGCATGAAATGCAGCTGGATATCGGGTGCCGCAAGATCAGCGCGCGACTTGACAAAAGCCCCTGCCTCATAAGGGAAGGTCGTGGTGATACCTTCCCCAAACAACATGCCCTGAATGACAGACAATGTGAGTTTGTCGGCGCGCAGATCGGAATAGAGCGTGACTGGTTCGCGGCATTCATAAGCCATGACACAATCAACATGGTCCTGAAGGTTCTTGCCCACACCGGGCAGGTCCCGTACGACCTTGATGTTGTGCTCGGCCAGTTCGTCGGCAGCGCCAATGCCGGAAAGCATGAGGATTTGCGGGGAGTTGACCACGCCTGCCGACAGGATCACTTCACGATTAGCATGGACTTTGGTGACATTGCCCTTGCGGCTGTACTCGACGCCGATGGCGCGACCATTTTCGATCAACACGCGTCTTGTATGAGCGCGGGTGATGATCGTCAGGTTAGGCCGCTTTTTTGCCGGACGCAGGAAAGCATAGGCCGCAGAGCAGCGCTTGCCCTTGGTAATGGTAAAGTCGTACCGGCCGAAGCCTTCCTGTTCTCCACCGTTGAAATCGTCGTTCAATGGATGACCGGCTTGTTCACCAGCTTCGTTGAAAACGTCGAGCAAACCGTTCCAGCCGCGTGCACGGCAGACGGTCAATTCGCCTTTAGTGCTGTGAAAGTCATCCTCGCGCTGCACATGGGTTTCAGAACGCAGGAATGCTGGGAGCACCTCATCATACGACCAGCCTGTTGCACCCATTTGCGCCCAGCGATCATAGTCGTGACGGTTTCCGCGTACATAGATCATGCCGTTAATGGTGGAGGTGCCGCCAAGCACTTTTCCACGCGGCCAGTAAAGCGACCGATCATTGAGATGGGGTTCAGGCTCTGTGTGATAGTGCCAGTTGTAGATGCCCGAATGAAACAGCTTGCCCATCAACATGGGGAGCCGGAACAACGGGTTGAGGTCCTGTCCTCCAGCCTCCAGCAAAAGCACCTTGTTGGCCGGATTAGCGGAAAGGCGGTTGGCGAGAACACAGCCAGCCGAACCGGCACCGATGATGATGTAATCGAATGTCTTCGTTGCGGCCATGTTACCAAGCGATGGGCTGAGTACCCATCTCCTCCAGAAAATCGTTGCAAAGAATGAATGGATTAGGGCGGGAGAGCACTTCGTCAGCACGCGCCGGATGATCGCGCAGAACGCAGCGCAGATTTCCGCCAACGGTTTCGTCAATGCCTGCCAGTGCGAGGGCCTGCGCAGCCGCGTCGCCAAACCCCAGAAACACCAGCGGCTTTCCACGCGCTGCAAGAGTACGCAGTGTTTCTATGATCAAAGGCTGCCAGAGAACGAGATGCCCCTGTGATTGATGAGGGTCGATATCGACCTTGAAGCGCGTAAGTGTGAGTGAAGCATTGAGGAGCAGGGCACCTTCAGAAATCCATCGGTCGGCAATTTTGGAAGGGTGTTCCAGCTCAACCGCACTGCTTTCAATTGCGGTCAAAGTCTTTGGCCAGTCGTCAAAACTCCGCGCATAAGACATGTCGCCTGTACGCGCTGCAACGATTTGTTGTGTGTAAGCGCGAATGCTTTTGGAGAACATTTTGTTGAGTTCGTTCCAACCCGCAAGGTTTCCTGCTTCAAAAGCGCGCCCAGTTGCAAAGCCCGGCTCAGGATAGGGATCCTGACCAAGAACAACGCAAGTCACGTCGTCTGGAGAAATTCCGTCGAAAGCGCGTAAGCAATGGGTTCCCGCAGGCATTCCCGGAAAATGTTTTCCACGACGAACGGGAAAGATCGGTTCCCAGACTTCGAGTTCCAGTTCGGAAGCGATTCCATCAAAATCGAGAGCAACATGTCCGAGCAGAGCGCGCCATGGTTCAGGCAGATCGGTGGACCAATCTGACAGAAACTCCTCCATTGCAACCCGTAGCAGCATAGCCATTCGCACCCTCCCCAAGGTGGCGGTCATCAGGTCATTCTCAGGAACCTGACCATTTTGTCAGCTTTTTATGAAAAGAAGTTGACCATATTGTCAACTTCTTTTTTATTAGTGCTTCGATTCCAAAGGTCTCATACAGTTGTATTGATAGGCCTGTGGATGATTGCGCGTTACTGACCGGGGCGGTAAGCCCGGGAAAAAATATTTAAAAATAATGGGATAACCAATGGTAGAGCAAAGCAGATCGGTTGAAGTGGAGCCTGCAAATCAGGTGGCTTCTGATGAGCCGATCCGAGCGCGAAACGTTCTCAAGATACTCACAGCCGCTGTTGAGATTTTTTCTCGCAAGGGTCTTGATGGTGCGCGTATCGTTGAAATTGCGAAGGCTTCAGGACTGCCGAAGGGCAACGTCTATTATTATTTCTCCTCCAAAGAAGAGATTTACAACGCAGCGATCGACCAGCTGATTCACAGCTGGGATGATGCGTTCAGGCATATATCAGCCGACCGTGAGCCGGCGGAGGCAATTGAAGCCTATGTTCGTGCAAAGCTTAATCATGCATGGGAAAATGCAGCCGAAACGCGCCTTTTTGCCAATGAGATTTTGCAGGGTGCGGAGCATCTATCTATGGATGCACGCGAACATATGCGGCGCGTTACGTCAGAAAAAGCGGGTGTGATCGATGCGTGGGCTGCTCAAGGCAAAATTGTGCCTGTGGATGCGCGGCATTTGTTCATTCTGCTTTGGTCGGCAACACAATTTTATGTTGAGTTTGAAGCTCTGGCTTGCGATGCGCTTGATGTCAGTGAGCTGAAAGAAGCCGACTATGCGAATGCAGCAAAAACAATAGCCGGGACGATCCTGCGTGGGCTTTTAGTGGCGTAGAGTGTACTTGGCGCTGATATCGACTGCGCCAAGTGGTTGCATTTTCATCTGTGGATTTAATGCTTTTGCTGGCTGAGTGTATCGCGTAGTTTCAGCATATCTGCACAAACTTCTTCCAGATCGGCCACATCAAAACCATTCGCGTAGCGGAAGCCATGCCGTGTAAGGGCGGCTTTCAGAGCGCCCGTATATTCTGCACGACCATCCTTGATGATTAGCCCTTTCTCCTCTTCAAAGGATGAGTTCCAGTCAATTGCTTCCTGTTCGCTGACACTTTCCGGCGGGTTCAGCTGCAAGATTCTGTTTTCCAGTTTAACTGGGTAGCCACCCGGTAAACCATTTGGTCCCGGGACATGGCCTGTCCATGACTTATTGGCCGCATAAGCAGCGATCAGGGTGACACCGCTTGCACCGGAAATTTCGATCGCCGGTTCTGTAGTTAGTTTCACTGCTTCAAATTCCTTGAAGATGTCTGTGATTTCCTTGCCGTCGATGAAAACACGGCAAGGGCGGCTGCCGACGCGTTCAGAAGCGTGTTTGCGCCACGCAGCAAGGTTCTGATAATGTGCGATGACCTGAACGCGCTTCTGATCGGTGATGCCTTTTGCTCCAGCGAAAACGTTGGAGAGAATGGCAACATTGCCGGTGCCGCTCAGAACTTTATAGCCCATCGCAGTGATCATGCCGTTCACAACGTCTGGAAAGCCACAATTGATGAGTGCCGTTGCTGGCGAAAACGTGCTTATTGATCGCGCCATTCTGCTTGAGATGAGTGCTTGAAACACCGCAGTGGCTGAAAGGCCACCTTCAGCGACCAAGGCCGTCCACTGATTGCCTGTATCCGAAATGACGCTGGAAGTTTGTATCGATGCGCCCTGCACAGCGATGGTTGGTTTTGTGTCTGCAATCAGCTGATCAGTTGCGCCTTCCTTCACCAGATCAATTTCATAAGTGTCGAAGGTGATAGGCTTGCTGAACATGGATGCGCGTGCGTTGCATGCCGTTTTCAGCCAGCTGAGACGATCACGATTGCGGCCAGCAATCACCACATGCAGCGCCTCTTCAGATGTTGCGGCAAGGTCAAGCGCGATGCGTCCGGAAAAGGCCCCTGTACCGGAAATAAGAATGTCAGTCTTCGGGTTTTTTTCGACTGAAGTCATGGGCTTGTTCCTCCTTCTTATTGATTGAGCCGGTCCCAACAACCATCAGTGGCTTTGGGTAGCTTGTGTTTCATGATGCGCTGGCTTGGCGTGCGTTCAAATGCATCGACGAAAGCGATGTAACGCGGCAGCTGATAGTGGGTGAGGCGGCTTTTCAGCCAGTCACTCAGGACGCTGGCATCGGGTGCGGTGCCAATTTTGGGTTGCACGAAAAGCTTGATGTCCTGCTCGCCAATCTCGGCTGCAACTCCGATCATTGCGCAATCTTCCACATCAGGATGGTCTGCGGCGACATGCTCAACTTCCCAGGCAGAAACATTTTCGCCCTTGCAGCGCACGCTGTCCGTCATGCGACCGTGAAAGAAGAGATTGCCGTCTGTATCCCAAGACCCCAGATCGCCTGTGAAGAAACCGTCGGCGCGCAAAGCCTTGGCCGTGGCTTCCGGGTTGCGATAGTAGCCGGGGAAAATAGCACCTTCGATTGAGGTGGTTACGACGATTTCGCCTTTCCCCTCTGTAACGGGAGCACCATGTTCATCGACGAGTTTGACGGTGAACCATGGAACCGTTCGCCCCACTGAGCCAACAATGCCGCTATCATTGAAGGTGGTGAGACTGGAGGCTTCGGTCATGCCGTAGCATTCGCGAATTTGAATGCCGAAACGCTCTTCAAAAGCCCGCCAGACTTCCGTTGCACATCCGCCTCCCCATGCAATGCGCACATTGTGATCATGATCTTTTTCCGACGGTGGTTGCTTCAAGAGAATCTGAATGATGCCGCCGAGATGGTGGATATGGGTTGAGCCCGCCTGTCGCAGTTCATCCCAGAAACGGCTGGCACTGAAACGGTCAGAGATGGTGAGGGTGACGTTGCGTACAAGAGGCAGGAGCAAGACTTGAGCACCGCC
>NZ_OZ264092.1:1182500-2350509 GCF_965577835.1 Brucella pituitosa | reverse complement strand
ATTTTCGGGTGAATGGAGGCGATTTCCTCCTCACCGTTCTTACGTGCATTATAGGTCGGGATGTTCTCCATCGGCCCCGGACGATAAAGCGCCACAAGCGCAATGATGTCCTCAATCCGGTCAGGACGCATGCCGAGCAGCGCCTTGCGCATGCCCGCACTTTCAACCTGAAACACGCCGACGGTTTCGCCACGCGAAAGCATTTCATAAGTCAGTGCATCATCGAACGGCAGGCGCGTAAGGTCAATTTCAATGCCTTTTCGCGCAACAAGCTTGACGGCTGTTTCCAGCACGGTGAGCGTTTTCAAACCAAGAAAGTCGAACTTGACCAGTCCCGCCTGCTCGACCCACTTCATGTTAAACTGAGTAACCGGCATATCCGAACGAGGATCGCGGTACATTGGCACGAGTTCGGAAAGAGGCCGATCGCCAATCACGATACCTGCGGCGTGCGTTGAGGCGTGGCGATAAAGCCCTTCAAGTTTCAGCGCCATGTCGAGAAGACGACCGACGACCGGTTCTTTCTCGCGCTCTTCATTGATTTTCGGCTCTGTCTCAATAGCCTGCGCCAGTGACACCGGATTGGCCGGGTTCTGCGGCACCAGCTTACAAAGACGGTCAACCTGCCCGTAAGGCATTTCGAGAACGCGTCCCACGTCGCGCAGCACAGCGCGCGCCTGAAGCGTTCCGAAAGTTATGATCTGCGCGACCTGATCGCGCCCATATTTCTCCTGTACGTAGCGAATGACTTCTTCGCGGCGTTCCTGACAGAAGTCGATATCGAAATCGGGCATCGATACGCGGTCTGGATTAAGAAAGCGCTCAAACAGCAGCGAAAACCTCAGTGGGTCAACGTCCGTAATAGTCAATGCGTAAGCGACGAGAGAGCCAGCACCTGAACCACGTCCCGGCCCGACTGGAATGCCGTGCAACTTCGCCCATTTGATAAAGTCCGCAACGATCAGGAAGTAACCCGGGAACTTCATGCGGGTGATAATGCCAATCTCGTAATCGAGACGTTCGGCATATTGTTCTTCCGTATATCCTTCGGCAAGACCGGCAGTTTCCAGCCGCATCTTCAGGCCTTCACGCGCCTGTCGGGCCAGCTCTTCGGCTTCGGCCTGAATACCTGCCTCTGGATCATCTGACTCACCAGTAAAGCGCGGCAGAATGGGCTGACGCGTCTGCGTGAACCAGCTGCAACGTTCGGCAATTTCAATCGTGTTTTCGAGTGCTTCCGGCAAATCAGCGAACAGAGCTGCCATTTCTGCGCGGCTTTTGAGATGATGATCCGGTGTCAGACGGCGGCGATCATCATTGGAAAGGATTTGCCCTTCGGCAATAGCAAGCAGCGCGTCATGTGCCTCGAAGTCTTCCGCCTTGAGGAAGAAGGCTTCATTGGTTGCAACAAGCGGTAAGTCCATCGCATAGGCGAGCTCAACAGTCTTCGCCTCAAGCGCACGGTCATAGCCGGATTGCCGCTGCAACTCGACATATAGCCGATTTCCAAAAGCTTCTTTCAAAAACGCCAGACGTGCTTCTGCACGGTCCGGGCGGTCTGCAGCAAAAGCCCGTCCGATTGGACCGAGCTGTCCACCCGAAAGTACAATGACGTCATCGGACAAGCCGGATAGCCAGTTTGCTTCGATGTGAACCGGATCGCCCGACGGAGTATCAAGGAAGGCACGGCTGACGAGCCTTACGATATTGGCGTAGCCCTCTTCGGTCGAAGCGAGCAAAACGATAGGCGCCAAATCGAGAACCAGTCGGCGATTGGCACTGCGGCTGTTATCATTGTGATCGCCAAACCCTAAGTCCAGCTGACAACCGATAATTGGCTGCAAACCGTCTTTCGACGCCTTCTGCGCAAATTCCAGTGCACCAAAAAGATTATTGCTATCAGTTATCGCGATGGCCGGTGCTTCATCGGCAATCGCCTGTTTGATGATCTTGCCGACAGGCAACGCGCCTTCAAGCAAGGAATAGGCAGAATGTACCCGCAAATGGACGAAACGAGGTGACGACTTGCCCTCGCCCGCTGCAATGCTTGCTGTATCACTCATTCTATTTCCCCGATCTATACAGAGCTGAAAGCACTGCCATACCATGATAGCGAAATCATGTCCCAGCGCCGTCCGGGCACGTCTCATTCAATGAGAGCTGCACCCGGTAACGGGCGACTCTTATCGCCCACTACGCCAGTTTCGGGGAATACGGCAACGAAGTCCAGAGCGACGGTCGTTACAATCAACGGGGTTCACAGAAGAACCCTTATCACGTTTTCAGATTACACTTACCCAGATGGCGAAAGTGGCAACGAACAGGCTGACGGAGACGAAAGACAAAACGTCGTAGACGAGATCGGTCATTGGAATAACTCCTCTTTGTTCACGTATGTTTATTTTTTGTTCCATTTTTGTTCTAATGTCAACACCCGTTCTTATAGATGCATGTATTTAAGGTTTACGAAAAATAAACGTGCAATCGCCGGCAGCATGGCCACCGGCGTTGAACAAACAAGATATGAGGGGGAAGTTTTGTCTACATATCAAGGCGCGAGCGCTTTGCGCATCGCCCCTTGATAGGCGACTGATTAGACGTCGACGACCTTGCCTTCGCGAAGCGTCACACGACGATCCATACGGCGGGCCAGTTCGTGGTTATGCGTTGCAATCAAAGCTGCAAGGCCCGACTGACGCACAAGTGCTTCCAGCGCACCGAAGACATAAGACGAGGTCGTCGGATCGAGATTGCCTGTCGGCTCATCGGCCAACAATACCAGAGGCGCATTGGCAACCGCACGCGCAATCGCGACGCGCTGCTGCTCACCACCGGAAAGCTCCGAGGGACGATGAGACGCACGCTTGCCGATCTTCATATAATCGAGCAGCTGCTGTGCACGTACTGATGCTGCCTTCTGCGGCAAACCACGGATCATTTGCGGCATCATCACATTTTCAAGGGCTGAAAATTCCGGCAACAGATGATGGAACTGATAGACAAAGCCGACATCGTTGCGACGAACCGCTGTACGCTCGTCTTCCGACAGACCACCACATGAACGGCCATCAAGAATGACATCGCCGCTGTCCGGGCGTTCAAGCAGACCGGCTGTATGCAGCAAAGTCGACTTGCCCGCACCAGATGGTGCAACGAGCGCGACCATCTCGCCGCGACGCAGTGTAAAGTTCGCGTCCTTGAGAATAACGAGTTCGCGATCAGCTTCCTTATAGGCGCGGCTGACATTTTCCAGACGCAGAATGATTTCAGCCGCCATTATTCATACCTCAGGGCTTCGACCGGATCGAGCTTAGCAGCGCGCCATGCCGGCAAAATGGTGGCAATAAAAGAAAGGATCAAAGCCATTGCTATGACGGACAATGTTTCACCAACATCCATCTTCGCGGGTAGCGTGCTCAGGAAATAAAGTTCCGGATTGAACAATGTTGTACCCGAAAGCCAGGAGAAGAACTCACGCAGACGCTCGACATTAAGGCATACGACAACGCCTAAGACGACGCCTGCAAGCGTCCCCGTCACACCAATGGCAGCGCCAGTCATCAGGAATATGCGCATCACCGCGCCGCGCGTTGCACCCATGGTGCGCAGGATGGCGATATCGTGTCCCTTATCCTTCACAAGCATGATGAGACCGGAGATGATATTGAGCGCAGCGACAAGCACGATCAGCGTCAGGATCATGAACATGACATTACGTTCGACCTGTAGCGCCGAAAAGAAAGTCTGGTTACGCTGGCGCCAATCCACCAGAGAAATCTGGCGGGCTGCTACTTCTTCGACAGGCGCACGCATTGCATCCACCTTGTCGGGGTTATCGACAAATATCTCCAGCGACTGCACCTTGCCTTCCTGATTGAAGAAAAGCTGCGCCTCTGAGAGCGGCATCATGACGATTGACGCATCATATTCCGACATGCCGATCTCGAAGATTGCAACAATCGGATAGGCCTTCACGCGTGGATTGACGCCAAAAGGCGTGACGTCACCATCGGGTGAGATAACGCGCAGTGAATCGCCAATAGAAAGGCCGAGATTTTCAGCCATACGGGTGCCAATTGCCACGCCGCCGCTCTGATCGAAGCCCTTCAATGTGCCCTGTTTTACATTCGTGGAAACAAGCTTGAGCTTGTCAAGATCCTCTTCGCGAAGACCACGTACCAATGCACCGGTGCCAGCACCGATGTTACCCTGAACGAGGGCTTGCCCCTCGACCACAGGAATAGCGAACTGGACACCCTTGATCCCATCTATGCGCTGGATGAGGCTCGCATAATCATCAAGAGGCCGATCCATCGGCTGCATGATGAGGTGGCCATTGATACCCAAAATGCGGTTCAAAAGCTCGGCACGAAACCCGTTCATCACCGCCATAACAATGATGAGCGTGGCAACACCAAGCATGATGCCAGTGAAAGAAAAACCGGCAATGACCGAGATAAACGTCTCGCGGCGGCGCGCTCGCAAATAGCGCCATGCGATCATCCGCTCATAGGCTGAGAATGGGCCAGAAGAAGGCGCCTTGCTGGATACCTTCTGCTTGCCGTCAGATTTTGCTGCCGCCGCATTGCTCATGTTTAAGCCGTCAAAAGGTTGATTGCTGCTTCAACAGTGAGGTTCTGACGCTCTCCTGTCTTGCGATCTTTGACTTCGACTTCGCCCGCAGCAACGCCGCGTGGACCGACGATCACCTGATAAGGCAGACCGATCAGATCCATTGTCGCAAACTTGGAACCCGGACGATTGTCCGTATCATCCAGCAGTGGATCAATCCCAGCATTGGTAAACGCTTCATAGAGCTTTTCGCTCACGCCGTCACAACCCTCGTCGCCCGGCTTCATGTTGACAATGCCAACGCCGAACGGTGCGATTGCCTTTGGCCAGATGATGCCTGCTTCATCGTGCGAAGCTTCAATCGCAGCTGCAACCAGACGCGATGGGCCAATACCATAAGAACCCATCGATACGAGGTGTTCCTTGCCATCAGGTCCCTGCACCTTTGCACCCATTGGTTCGGAATACTTGGTGCCAAAATGGAAGATGTGACCAACTTCAATACCGCGAGCCGAAACCTGATCGTCGGCTTTCACCGCCGACCATTCTGCTTCGTCGTGCATTTCATCTGTTGCCGCGTAAGGCGTCGTCCAGCGCGTAACGATATCCGTCAGCTGTGCGTCATTACGGAAATCCGTATCAGCACCCGGAACCGCCAGATCGAGATAAGCCTTATCGCAATAAACCTGGCTTTCGCCCGTTTCTGCAAGAATGATGAACTCGTGCGAAAGATCGCCACCGATCGGGCCGGTATCCGCACGCATCGGGATCGCCTGCAGGCCGACGCGGGCAAAAGTGCGAAGATAGGAAACGAACATACGGTAGTAAGCCATTTTCGCGCCCTCATAATCGAGGTCGAACGAATAGGCGTCCTTCATAAGGAACTCGCGCGAACGCATCACGCCGAAACGCGGACGCACTTCGTCGCGGAACTTCCACTGAATATGATAAAGATTGAGCGGCAGATCCTTATAGGAGCGCACATAGGAACGGAAAATGTCCGTAACCATTTCCTCATTGGTCGGCCCGAAGAGCATTTCGCGCTCCTGACGATCCTGAATGCGCAGCATTTCCTTGCCATAGGCATCATAACGACCGCTTTCACGCCAAAGATCGGCGGACTGGATCGTCGGCATCAGAATTTCGTTGGCACCAGCGCGATTCTGCTCTTCACGAATGATGTTGCAGACCTTGTTGAGGACCTTCAGACCAAGCGGGAGCCATGAATAGATGCCTGCCGACTGCTGCCGGATCATACCGGCGCGCAGCATCAACCTGTGGGAGACAATTTCTGCCTCCTTTGGATTTTCTTTCAGAATGGGCAAAAAATACTGCGACAGACGCATCGTGACCACCGATCAAGAGAGAGATTGCCTGAGTAACAACTGAGTGTGTGTAGAATCAGGCAAAAATTAAGCAAACTTGCCGGTTTCATAACGGGTTATGCCGCTGTTGAAAACCCGCTCCGCTTCGCTTTACTGAGCAGCCTTTTTACCGTCCACAACCATCATTGATGTACGTATTAAAAGAGATGCCCAAAGACCATCTGAGGATTCACTTTAATTTTCAATGTATTATGTATCTGAGATACTAGAACAGAAAAAAATGCGAAGGAAATATGACGTCTCGAAAGATTTTTGGTGACAAAAGCTGTGCAGTCCGCTATTTTTTTCGGCAACAAGCCTAACAACGGAATGAAACCGTTGTCTCACGCGGTCAAAGTCTTGGGAGGATGGATCCAGGCGCGAAATTCCGCCGCCGCCAGTAAAATGGAAACGGGTCGAACGCGTATTCGACTAGCAAGGCGTAAGCCTTGCTTTTTTTTTGGCTTTAACGCGACCACCGACTGCAGAGATCTCATTCGCAACACAAGTCGTTGATTTTCTAATTATTTTTCAGTTGCAATGATGGTCAGCGCTATGCGCCAAGCGTAAATTTGGCGCGCTTCCATTTCGTAAAATCTCCATAAAAATGGAGTATCTCGCATCGCTAATTGTCTATCTATTCAAACAGTTATGCTGAAATAGTAAGTTTTAGATTCACGGCATGCTCCAATAAAATGCGCCCCTTGCTCAACGCAAAACGGCGCCTAATTTTTAGGCACCGCTCCGTCAAATCAGAAAAATAAGTATGATCGAACGGCCGCCTTTACTTCAGATCAGGGAAGAAGTGCGGGATATCGTCAAGGCCGAAACCTTTGACCTGCGTCATGTAATAGTAAAGGCCGAAGATAGCCGTAGCCACCAGAGTTGTACGCAGAAATGCGAGTCCGATGCGTGGCTTCGCAGGAGCACTGGCAACCGTACCTAACGTGACGTCATTTTCTTCTGCTTGTGTTCTCAAGCCGACCGGTAAAAGCGCAAAAAGCGTCGTCCACCAGATGACAAAATAAATCGCGATGCCTGAAACCCAGGACATGATTATACCTCCTCCAGTTCGATCAGTGTCCCATTGAAGTCCTTGGGATGCAAAAACAGAACAGGTTTGCCGTGCGCACCAATCTTTGGCTCACCATTGCCGAGGACGCGCGCGCCTTCGGCCCTGAGACGATCGCGGGCAGCAATAATATCGGCGACCTCATAGCAAAGGTGATGCATGCCGCCAGATGGATTTTTTTCGAGGAAGGAGGCAATGGGTGATCCCTCACCCAATGGCTCAAGCAATTCGATCTTGGTATTGCCAACATCGATGAAGACCACCGTAACACCATGTTCAGGCAAGGCTTGTGGCGCGGTTACTTTCGCGCCTAATTGGCTGCTGTAAAGCGCGGAAGCAGCCTTTATATCTGGCACCGCGATTGCGACATGGTTCAGGCGTTCAAGCATCAGTGTCCTCCTCCCGAAAACAGAACTACTTTATCCGGTTGATAAACACCGTCACTACCGGCTTTTTGCCCCATGCCTCATTTGTCGCAGAGCGAACAGCGCGGCGGACCGATTCACGAACCACTTCGAGATCCTTACGGCGTGCGCGCGGAATGCTGTCGATGGCCTCGATAGCAGCGTCAAGCAGGATATCTTCCATCAGATCGCCCTGCCCATCTTCTTCCGGGAGGCCGAATGCGACGAGATCCGGCTCGTCCATAATCTTGAAATCGCGATCAAGCAGAACAGAAACAGCGACATGGCCGACAAAAGCGAGCTTGCGACGCTCAACCATGCCAATTTCGTCTTCGTCACCGATCAGCTTGCCGTCCTTGTAGATACGGCCAACCGGCGCTTCATCGATGATTTCTGCCTTGCCTGGTGCAAGGCGCAGCATATCGCCGTCGCGAACCTGTGCAATCTCTTCAATGCCTTCCATGGCACCCAATGAACCCTGCGCAACCAGATGTGCGGCTTCGCCGTGCACCGGCACGAGAATTCTCGGGCGTACCCAGGAATACATGCGCTTGAGTTCACTGCGACGCGGATGGCCGGAAACATGCACAAGCGCATCATCATCACTAATCAGCTTGATACCCTGATCGATGAGTTTGTTCTTGATGTCGAGAATGGCTTTCTCGTTACCCGGAATCGGGCGCGACGAGAAAATGACCGTGTCACCGGCAGACAATGCGATGCTGCGCATTTCATCACGCGCCAGCTTCGCGAGTGCTGCACGTGGTTCACCCTGACTGCCCGTCAGGATCATCACGACATTCTCACGCGGAATATAGCCATAATCATCTTCGCTTAGGAACTCCGGCAGGCCTTCCATATAACCAAGCTCGGTTGCGACAGCGATCGTGCGCTTCATCGAACGGCCGACCACCAGCACCTGACGTCCGGCATCGCGTGCTGCTTCCGTAATGGAACGGATACGACCGACGTTGGACGAGAAGGTTGTAACAGCCACGCGACCGCGTGCATTCTCAATCAGTTCACGCAGGCTATCACCGACTTCACGCTCAGAAGGAGATTCACCTTCACGCATTGCATTGGTGGAATCGCAGATCAGCGCCAGAACCCCACGATCACCGATTGCGCGGAACCGCGCTTCGTCGATCAGCGGCCCCATGGAAGGATCGGGGTCCATCTTCCAGTCGCCCGTATGAACAACCGTGCCAAGTGGTGTGGTGATCGCAAGCGAAACAGGCTCAGGAATCGAGTGCGTAACGGCAATGGCTTCGAGCTTGAAGGGACCGACTTCGAAACTTTCGCCAGCTTTGAATATCGTAATTGGAATTTCTGGCGCGCCAAATTCAGACTGGCGCTTCGCTTCAAGCAGACCGGCCGTGAATGGCGTCGCATAGACTGGTGCTTTCAAGCGTGGCCAAAGGTCGAGCAGCGCACCGTAATGGTCTTCGTGCGCATGCGTAATGATGATACCGCGCAGATTGTTCTTCTCGGCCTCGAGAAAACGAATGTCAGGCAGGATCAGATCCGCGCCGGGATGTTCAGGTCCGGCAAAGCTTACGCCCATGTCGACCACGATCCATTCACGATTGTCTTCAGGACCAAAGCCATACATGGCGAGGTTCATGCCGATTTCGCCGACACCGCCGAGAGGCAGGAAGACAAATTGCGTCGATGGTGAGCGGGGCATAATGCCTCCCTGTTCTAACTTCGTTTTAGAGTGCCTTCTTATCAAATTGATTCAGCTTAACACTCTAACTTTTTGATATAGCATGCATCCTGTTCCGGAGAAGAAACCAACTCTTCGCCGAAGATGCTCTGATTATGCCTCTGTTGAACCGACTACCGATAGTTTGCAAGCCCGGAATGGCATCAACTTAAGCGTATTTTGCACACATAACCTGTCAGGAAACGGCTTTAACTGATGCCGCTGTTCCAAAATAGACATCGCCTGCAGTCACCGGGACGCGTGTTCCGTCGTCCTCACGGATGACCAGCCGACATTCCGAATCGATTGTTTCAAAAACGCCTTCAATAATCCGGCCATTCAACTGCATCACAACGGGCTGACCAAGACCATGCGCGCGCTTGAGCCAAAGCTCGCGGATATTGTTCAATCCCCGCCCCTCATCCCAGATGCGGTAATAGTGACACCATGCATCGGAAAGTGCCAGAAACAGCGTTGCGGCATCCGTATTGCCGCCCAATCCGTTGATAGAGGTCGCGGCATAGGGCAAGCCTTCAGGAGCTGCGACAACGTTTGTGCCCATGCCAATCGCTATTCCGAAGCATCCACTAGGGAGCATCGTTGATTCAAGCAGAATCCCGGAAAGCTTTGCACCATCAACCAGAACATCGTTCGGCCATTTGAGCGCGACATTCACTTTGGCAACCACCGCTTCCGGCAAAACGGCATCAACAGCATCCGCCAAGGCGAGACCTGCAACAAAACCGAGCGTGGCAGCAGTTTTCGGATCGAAGCGATCAACGAGAAGCAGAGTAGCGGCGAGATTGCCTTCGGGCGCGGTCCATGTACGGCCACGGCGCCCTCGTCCGCTCTCCTGTTTGGGAGAAACGAACCAGAGGCGCCCTGCATCACCGGCATTAGCCTGTGCAAGCGCCTCTGCATTGGTAGAACCAACGACTGGAAAGAACTCCAGTCGGTATTCGTCTGCTAAAGCCGCAGGTGCCAGCGTGAAACCCATGCCATCACCTGCGGCCTTATTCATTGTCATGCTCAGAAGAACGTCTTGGCTGCAGTTTCAGCCAAACCACCGAGCCAGCCACCGATCAATCCGTAGAACAGAACGAACGCACCCGAAGCGAGCAGTACCAGACGCAGCTCGATTGCTGCAGGAACGAAAGTCGTTACCGGTTCATCGAACCACATGATCTTGATCATACGCAGGTAATAGAACGCACCAACAACGGAAGCGACGATACCGATGATTGCGAGCGGATAGAGACCCACTTCAACCGCAGCCATGAAGGTGTACCACTTACCGAAGAAGCCAGCGAGCGGCGGGATACCAGCAAGCGAGAACAGCATCATGGTCATGATGGTTGCCATAACCGGGTTGGTACGCGAGAGGCCTGCCAGATCTTCGATCTGTTCGACATTGCCTTCTTTCGTCCGCATGGACAGGATGAAAGCAAAGCTACCAAGCGTCATGACGAGGTAAATCGCCATGTAAAGGGCGACGCCGCGAACACCGACAACCGTACCGGCTGCCAGACCAACGAGCGCATAGCCCATGTGGCTGATCGACGAATAAGCCATCAGGCGCTTGATGTTGCGCTGACCAATAGCGGCAAAGGCACCCAGCACCATCGAAGCAATTGCAACGAAAGTGATGACCTGCTGCCAGTCATGGGTAACAGGAGCAAAAGCGCCTTCAACCACACGAACGATCAGAGCCATTGCAGCCATCTTGGGAGCGGCAGCAAAGAAAGCGGTTACTGGTGTTGGCGAGCCTTCATAAACGTCCGGCGTCCACATATGGAATGGAACAGCGGAAATCTTGAAGCACAGGCCTGCCAGAATGAACACCAGACCGAACACCAGACCAAGCTGACGTTCGCCACCCGAAATGGAGCTGGCGATTTCTGCAAAGCCGATATGGCCGGTGTAGCCGTAAACAAGGCTGATACCGTAAAGCAGCATGCCCGAAGAAAGCGCGCCCAGAACAAAGTACTTGAGGCCAGCTTCTGTCGAACGAACGCTGTCACGATTGAATGCTGCAAGCACATAGAGTGCAAGCGACTGCAGTTCGAGGCCCATATAGAGCGTCAGCATGTTGGATGCCGACACCATGATGAGCATGCCAAGCGTTGCAAGCACGATCAGCACAGGGAACTCGAACTTGTCGAACTTTTCTTCACGCGCAAAGCCGACAGACATGACGAGCGTCACGATGGAGCCGATCAATGTCAGCGCCTTCATGAAACGTGCAAAACCATCGTTCACAAAGCCACCGCCAAAAGCGGTGCCGTTGTGCGGGAAGATAACGACAAGAGCCAGTGCAGCAATCAGAACGGCAACAGCAAGCCCATTGACGAGTGTGGAGGCGCGCTCTCCGGAGAACACGCCGATCATAAGCAATGCCAGCCCGCTCAGCGCGAGGAGAACCTCGGGAGCTGCGAGAGACAGGGAAGCAATCAGGTCGGTTTGCATCGGGCCTTTGCCTTTACTACTGCGCCAGCGAAGCGCTAGCGGCATTCGCCAGCGCTGCGTCGTAATGATTAACCAGTGCATGCACAGCGCTTGCGGTCGCATCGAAGACCGGCACTGGATACACACCGAAGAAAATGGTGAGGGCCACAAGCGGATAAAGGATCAGCTTTTCACGCGGGCTGAGATCGAGAAGGCCCTTGAGGCTTTCCTTGGTCAGCGCACCAAACACCACGTTGCGATAGAGCCACAGCGCATAGGCTGCCGACAGGATCACACCCGAAGTTGCGAACAGAGCCACCCACGTATTGACGCGGAAGACACCGAACAGCGTGAGGAATTCACCGATAAAGCCCGACGTACCCGGAAGACCGACATTCGCCATCGTCAGGATGAGGAAGGCAACGGCATATTTCGGCATGTTGTTGACGAGACCGCCAAAGGCCGAAATCTCACGGGTATGCATACGATCATAGATCACGCCGACGCAAAGGAAGAGCGCGCCCGAAACGATACCGTGCGAGAGCATCTGGAAGATTGCACCCTGCACGCCCTGCTCATTGGCTGCGAAGATACCCATGGTGACATAGCCCATGTGCGCAACCGACGAATATGCGATCAGCTTTTTGATATCTTCCTGCACCAGAGCCACAAGCGAGGTGTAGACGATAGCAATTGCCGAGAGTGCAAAGACGAACGGAGCGAAATCGGCAGATGCCAGCGGGAACATCGGCAGCGAGAAACGCAGGAAACCATAGCCGCCGAGCTTCAGAAGGATACCGGCCAGAATGACCGAGCCTGCTGTTGGTGCTTCAACGTGCGCATCCGGCAACCATGTATGAACCGGCCACATTGGCATCTTGACTGCGAAGGACGCGAAGAATGCCAGCCATAGCCACGTCTGCATACCTGCCGGGAAGTCGTATTTCAGCAGTTCAACGATATTGAGCGTACCGGCCTGCCAGTACATTGCCATGATCGCGATCAGCATCAGCACTGAGCCGAGCAGCGTATAAAGGAAGAACTTGAAGCTCGCATAAACGCGGCGCTTGCCACCCCAGACACCGATGATGATGAACATCGGGATAAGGCTCGCTTCAAAGAAGACATAGAACAGGAACAGATCCAGCGCGCAGAACACGCCGATCATGAGCGTTTCCAGAATAAGGAACGCGATCATGTATTCCTTGACGCGCTTGTCGATGGCGACCCAGCTTGCCAGCACGCAGAAAGGCATGAGGAAAGCAGTCAACACGACGAAGAGCATCGAAATGCCATCAACGCCCATGTGGTAGGAAATGCCACCACCGAGCCAGTCAACCTGTTCGACCATCTGGAAGCCCGGATTTGAATTATCAAACCCAGCCCAGACAACCAGAGAGAGAATGAAAACGAAAACCGTAGTCAGCAACGCAACATTCTTGACGTTGCGACGCGAGGCTTCGCTGTCATCCTTGATGAGAAGGATCAACAAGGCGCCGACGAGCGGCAGAAATGTGACCGTAGATAGAATTGGCCAATCGGTCATCAGAGAGAGCTCCCGAGCATCATCCAGGTGACGAGCGCGGCGACGCCGATAAGCATCGCGAATGCGTAGTGATAAAGGTAACCAGACTGCAGCTTCACAACGCGACCTGTAACATCAAGAACGCGTGCAGCGACACCGTTAGGACCGTATCCGTCAATAATCTTGCCGTCGCCGACCTTCCAGAAGAAGCGGCCGAGCCAACGTGCAGGACGGACGAAAATCAGGTCATACAGTTCGTCGAAGTACCACTTGTTGAGAAGGAACTGATACAGACCGCGATGACGCTCTGCGAGTGTCTTCGGAATGTGTGGTGCGCGGATGTAGAACACCCAGGCTGTAACCAGACCGATCAGCATTGCGATGAACGGCGACAACTTAACCCACAGCGGAACATGATGATAATGTTCCAGGATTTCATTGCCCGGAGCCGTGTAAAGCGCGCCCTTCCAGAACTCTGCATATTCGTGGCCGAAGAAGTACTCCTTGAACACAAAACCTGCAAACAAAGCGCCAACAGCAAGAAGCATCAAAGGAACGAGCATCACTGGTGGCGATTCATGAGCATGATGCATGACTTCAGCAGAAGCGCGGGGCTTGCCATAGAAAGTCATGAAAATCAGACGCCATGAATAGAAGCTTGTGAACATCGCTGCGATAACCAGAAGCGTGAAGGCGTAACCCGAAGCGAGGCTGTGCGATGCAAAGACCGACTCGATGATGGCGTCCTTCGAGAAGAAGCCAGCCGTACCGATGATCGTGCCCGGTACACCCAGACCTGTGATCGCGACAGTACCGATCATCATCATCCAGTAGGTAATTGGGATCAGCTTACGCAGACCACCCATGCGACGCATATCCTGTTCATCCGACACGGCATGGATAACCGAACCGGCGCATAGGAACAGAAGTGCCTTGAAGAATGCATGCGTGAACAGATGGAATACCGCTGCACCGTAAGCGCCGACGCCAAGAGCCGCAAACATGTAACCAAGCTGCGAACAGGTCGAGTAAGCGATAACGCGCTTGATATCGTTCTGCACAAGCGCAACGGTTGCAGCAAAGAATGCTGTCGTTGCGCCAATGATCGTCACGATAAGCAATGCTGTATGCGAATGTTCAAAGATCGGCGACAGGCGCGCAACCATGAACACACCCGCGGTCACCATTGTTGCCGCGTGAATAAGTGCGGAAACAGGTGTTGGGCCTTCCATCGCGTCAGGAAGCCATGTGTGCAGCAAGAACTGCGCGGACTTACCCATCGCACCCATGAAGAGCAGCAGGCAAACAACGGTCAGCGCAGTTTCCTTGTGCAGTTCATAGCCAAGGAAGTTGAGAACAACCGCACCGGTATCGGCAGCACCTTCTGCAGGCAGATAATTCGCAGCAGCAGCAAAGATCGTGTTGTAATCAACCGACTGGAACAGCGCGAACAGGCCGAAGATACCGAGCAGGAAGCCGAAGTCGCCAACACGGTTGACCACGAAAGCTTTCATCGCGGCGGCATTTGCCGAAGGCTTCTGGAACCAGAAACCGATCAGAAGATAGGATGCCAGACCCACGCCTTCCCAGCCGAAGAACATCTGGATCAGATTGTCCGACGTAACCAGCATGAGCATGGCGAAGGTGAACAGCGACAGATAGGCAAAGAAGCGCGGGCGATGTGGGTCGTGGTGCATGTATCCGATCGAATAGATATGCACGAGAGCCGACACCGAGTTCACCACGACCAGCATGACGCCAGTCAGCGTATCAACACGCAGAGCCCAGTCGAACGACAGCGAACCAGACGTCACCCAATGAAGCACAGGGATACGGACCGTTTCGGCATCGTGGCCAAGCGGGATCTGAAAGAAGACAACCCATGACAGGATCGCGACGATCACCATCAGGCCGGAAGTTATGTATTCACTCGCCTTGGCGCCAATCTTATTGCCGAAAAGACCGGCAATAAGAAAGCCAATAAGCGGAAGGAAGACGATCGCGTTATAGAGCATTTGCCCGTCAACCTTTCATAACATTGACGTCTTCCACCGCGATGGAACCGCGATTACGGAAGAAAACAACGAGAATTGCCAGACCGATAGCAGCTTCTGCAGCTGCAACAGTCAGAACGAAGAGTGCGAAAACCTGCCCGACCATATCGCCGAGCACTGAAGAAAACGCCACAAAATTGAGATTGACCGAGAGGAGGATCAACTCGACAGACATCAGGATAACGATGACGTTCTTGCGGTTTAAGAAGATACCGAAAACGCCAAGTGTAAACAGGATGGCTGAAACGGTCAGATAATGAGAAATACCGATTTCCATATTCTTATCCTCAGATGCCCTTGCCCGTTTCGACCTTCTTGATCTCGATCGCCGTTTCAGGCGTACGAGCAACCTGATCAGGGATCGACTGGCGCTTTACATTTGGCTTGTGCCGCAGCGTCAGAACGATCGCACCGATCATGGCAACGAGAAGGACCAATCCGGCAATCTGGAAGTTGAAAACGTAGTCGGTGTAAAGAATGTCACCGAGGGCTGCAGTGTTGGTGCGTTCTGCGAGATCCGGGATCGGAACTGAGCCCTGCCCCAGCTTAGGCGTGAACATCGAACCTGCAAACACAACGATCAGCTCGCCCAGCAGAATGAGACCGACCAGAGCTCCAACCGGCGCATATTGCAGCGCACCACGCTTGAGCTCGGAGAAATCGACATCCAACATCATGACGACAAAGAGGAAGAGAACCGCCACAGCACCGACATAAACGACGAGCAGGATCATGGCGAGGAACTCGGCCCCCGTCAGCAAAAACAGCGCCGCTGCATTGAAGAAAGCAAGGATGAGAAACAGCACCGAATGCACGGGGTTGCGCGCCGCAATCACCATGAACGCGCTGGCGATCATGATAAAGGCGAACAGATAGAAGAACGCTGCCGCAATACCTGTCAGCATGGGGATCCCCCAACACCTTTCCGTGGACAAAGCCTGATTGCTTTATCCGCTTTAGTCTTTGTTTGCCGCGAATAATCGCGAAACCTAAATTCCAGCAACAAGATGGGCCGCCCCTTCTTGTTGCTGCTTTTCAAACCGGATGCCGAAACCGCGTTTCAGCAAAACCAATCAGCGATATGGCGCATCCATCGCAATGTTGCGCGCAATTTCGCGTTCCCAGCGATCGCCATTGGCAAGGAGCTTGTCCTTGTCATAGTAAAGCTCTTCGCGGGTTTCGGTCGCAAACTCGAAGTTCGGACCTTCAACGATTGCATCCACCGGGCAGGCTTCCTGACAGAAGCCGCAATAGATGCACTTCACCATATCGATGTCGTAACGAACCGTGCGGCGCGTACCGTCATTGCGGCGTGGACCCGCCTCAATGGTAATAGCCTGCGCCGGGCAGATTGCTTCGCAAAGCTTACAAGCAATGCAGCGTTCTTCGCCGTTTGGATAACGGCGCAGCGCGTGCTCACCACGAAAACGTGGAGAAACCGGACCCTTTTCATGCGGATAGTTCAGTGTCGCCTTTGGCGCGAAGAACTGACGCATGGAGAGGAAGAAGGCACCGACGAATTCCTTGAGAAGGAGGGATTTCGCGGCTTGTGCGAAAGAAGCCATTTGTCTTTCTCCTTACACCAGATCGAAGACTTTGATGACGGTCGCGGTCAGAACAACCATTCCAAGCGAAATCGGCAGGAACACTTTCCAACCAAGACGCATCAGCTGGTCATAGCGGTAACGCGGTACGAAAGCCTTCACCATAGCGAACATGAAGAAGCAGAAGCAGAGCTTGAGCATGAACCAGATGATGCCCGGAACCCAGTTGAGGAACCATACATCAACCGGAGGCAGCCAGCCGCCAAGGAAGAGCGTCGTCATCAGAGCGCACATCAGAGTGATCGCCACATACTCGCCCAAGAAGAACAGAAGAAACGGCGTGGACGAATATTCGATCATATGACCGGCCACGAGTTCCGATTCAGCTTCGACAAGGTCGAATGGCGGACGGTTCGTTTCAGCGAGTGCCGAGATGAAGAAGATCACGAACATCGGGAACAGGACCAGCCAGTTCCAGTCGAGGAACGAAGCAGGCAGTCCGAGCGATGTACCGATACCCGTATTCTGCGACAGTACGATATCTGTCAGATTAAGCGAGCCAACCGTCAGAAGAACCGTAACGATCACAAAACCGATCGACACTTCATAAGAGACCATCTGTGCTGCCGAACGAAGTGCACCAAGAAATGGATACTTCGAGTTCGAGGCCCAGCCGCCCATGATAACGCCATAAACTTCAAGCGAAGAAATAGCGAAGATATAAAGCAAACCGACATTGATGTTGGCGATTGCCCAACCTTCGTTGACCGGAATGACTGCCCAGGTTGCCATTGCCAGCACTGCGGAAATGAAAGGCGCGAGAAGAAACACACCCTTATTCGCGCCCGATGGAATGATCGGTTCTTTGAAGACGAACTTCAAAAGATCGGCAAAAGCCTGAAACAGACCCCATGGGCCAACGACGTTCGGTCCACGGCGAAGCTGCACGGCTGCCCAGATCTTACGATCCGCATAAAGCAGGTAAGCCACGACGATCAGCAATACGACAAGCAGAACGACCGACTTCAGCGCTATGATCAGCGCGGGCAAGACGTAAGCTGCAAAAATTCCGTCCATTATTCCGTCTCTCTCTCGCTTACTCAGCTGCCTGTTGGAAGCTGCCGGCCGCAAGCGCCGAGCACTCGGCCATGACAGCGGAAGCACGCGCGATTGGGTTCGTCAGGTAGAAATCCTTGACCGGGGAGACGAACGCAGCGCCGCCGCCCAGGTTGGTTGCCCTTGCGGCCAGCGCGACGATGTCGTCGGCAGAAATAGGCATAATAGTATCGATCGCCATCATATGCGGGAAGTCTGCATAGAGCTTGGCACGAAGCTGTGCGAGCGAGTCGAATGGCAGGCGCTTGCCGAGCGTGTCGGAAAGAGCGCGCAGGATTGCCCAATCTTCCTTCGCTTCGCCCGGAGCAAAGCCAGCACGGTTGCCAAGCTGTACGCGACCTTCAGTGTTAAGCCATGTACCCGACTTTTCGGTATAGGCTGCACCCGGAAGAATAACGTCAGCGGCATGTGCACCGGCATCGCCATGCGTACCGATATAGACGACAAAGCTCGAACCCTTGTTGGTCATGTCGAGTTCGTCTGCACCAAGCAGGAACACAACATCAAGATTGCCCAGCATGTCGCCAGCAGCCTTGCCACCCTCACCCGGAACAACGCCGAGATCAAGAGCGCCGACGCGGGAAGCAGCAGTGTGAAGAACTGAGAAACCGTTCCACTCACCGTTGATCGCACCAACGTCCTGAGCAAGCTTTGCAGCGGATGCGAGAACTGCTGCACCATTTTCACCGGTCAATGCACCCTGACCAACGATGATCAGCGGACGTTCGGCCTTTGCCAGCACGTCGCGGAATGCATTTTTGCCGGAAGCAACGGCTGCCAGTGTGTCTGCACCTGCACCAAGATACTCGTAATTGTAACGCAGTTCAGCCTGTTCACCGATCAGAGCAATCGGGAAATGACCCATGCGCTGACGCTTGCGAATACGAGCGTTCAGAACAGCTGCTTCAACACGTGGGTTGGAGCCGATGATCAGAAGAGCGTCAGCATTTTCAATGCCTTCGATCGTTGTGTTAAAGAGATAGCTTGCACGACCCAGAGCCGGATCAAGCGCTGCGCCATCCTGACGGCTATCGATATTGGCTGAACCAAGCGATGCGATCAGGCTCTTCAGAGCATAGAGTTCTTCGACCGAAGCCAGATCGCCAGCAACAGCACCGATCTTGTCAGCGGAGGTAGCGGAAACCTTGGCAGCGATCGCTGCAAAAGCTTCAGGCCATGATGCTGCAACCAGACGGCCATCCTTGCGAACATATGGGCGATCAAGGCGCTGGGTGCGCAGACCATCCCAGATGAAGCGGGTCTTGTCGGAAATCCACTCTTCATTCACCGCTTCATTGACGCGCGGCATAATACGCATCACTTCACGGCCACGGGTGTCAACACGGATGTTCGAACCCACTGCATCCATCACGTCGATGGTTTCAGTCTTGTTCAATTCCCACGGACGAGCCTGGAACTCATAAGGACGCGAGGTCAGAGCACCAACCGGGCAAAGGTCGATGACATTGCCCTGCAGTTCCGAAGTCATAGCGCGTTCAAGATAGGTAGTAATTTCAGCATCTTCACCGCGACCGATCAGGCCGAGCTCGGAAATGCCAGCCACTTCGGTCGTGAAACGGACGCAGCGCGTGCAGTGAATGCAGCGCGTCATCACGGTTTTGACCAGTGGGCCGATATACTTGTTCTCAACAGCACGCTTGTTTTCGCGATAGCGTGAGCCATCGGTACCAAACGCCATTGCCTGATCCTGCAGATCGCACTCACCGGCCTGATCGCAAATCGGACAATCAAGCGGGTGGTTGATGAGCAGGAATTCCATCACGCCTTCGCGGGCCTTTTTGACCATCGGCGTGTTGGTGAAAATTTCAGGTGCTTCGCCATTCGGACCGGGACGCAGATCGCGCACGCCCATAGCGCAGGATGCTGCCGGCTTTGGCGGCCCACCCTTCACTTCAACAAGGCACATGCGGCAATTTCCGGCGATGGAAAGCCGTTCGTGGAAACAAAAACGCGGGACTTCAGCCCCCGCGGCTTCGGCAGCCTGAAGGAGCGTATAGTGATCGGGTACTTCGATCTCTGTGCCGTCAACCTTAATATTTGCCATCGCTTATCCAAACCTGCGGCTCTTGCCGCATCTTCCAGATGTCAAACTCTATTGCAGCCCATGGGAAGTGGGCCGCCCTACACAATGCGTCAGCCTTATTCAGCCGCTTCGAGGCGGATGTTGCGGCTCTGAACGGCGTTGCGCGTATAATCGTCAATGCGCTTTTCAATTTCCGGACGGAAATTGCGGATCAGGCCCTGAATAGGCCATGCAGCAGCATCACCAAGCGCACAGATCGTGTGCCCTTCAATCTGCTTGGTCACGTCGAACAGCATGTCGATTTCGCGCTTCTGTGCGTTACCCTTGACCATGCGTTCCATCACGCGCCACATCCAGCCTGTGCCTTCGCGGCAAGGCGTGCACTGGCCGCAGCTCTCATGCTTAAAGAACGCTGCCAGACGGGCTATCGCCTTGATGATGTCGGTGGACTTGTCCATGACGATCAGGCCGCCGGTGCCGAACGACGATTTCTTGTCGCGCATTCCGTCAAAGTCCATGATGGCATCCATCATGTCTTCGCCCTTGATGACTGGGCACGATGCACCACCGGGAATAACCGCAAGCAGATTGTCCCAGCCGCCGCGAATGCCGCCGCCATGCTTTTCGATCAGATCGCGGAACGGAATGCCGAGGCCTTCTTCGATAACGCAAGGCGTATTCACGTGGCCCGAAATCTGGAACAGCTTGGTGCCGACATTGTTCGGGCGTCCGATGGACGAGAACCATGCCGCACCGCGACGAAGGATCGTCGGCGCAACGGCAATCGATTCCACGTTGTTCACGGTCGTCGGGCAGCCATAAAGGCCCATATTCGCGGGGAACGGAGGCTTGAGACGCGGCTGGCCCTTCTTGCCTTCAAGGCTTTCGAGCAGAGCCGTTTCTTCACCGCAGATATAAGCACCAGCGCCATGGGAGACAAAAATGTCCATATCCCAGCCGCACTTGTTGTTCTTGCCGAGAAGACCGGCATCATAGCACTCGTCGATAGCGGCCTGCAGCGCTTCACGCTCACGCATGAACTCGCCGCGAATATAAATATAAGCAGTATGCGCGCCCATGGCACAACCGGCGATCAGGCAGCCTTCAATCAGCGTGTGCGGATCGTGGCGCAGGATTTCGCGGTCCTTGCAGGTGCCCGGCTCGGATTCGTCGGCGTTGACGACCAGATAATGCGGACGACCGTCATTCTGCTTAGGCATGAACGACCACTTAAGACCTGTCGGGAAGCCAGCACCGCCACGGCCACGCAGGCCCGATGCCTTCATCTCGTCGATGATCCAGTCACGACCCTTCTCGATCAGGCCCTTGGTGTTATCCCAATGGCCGCGCGCCATGGCACCCTTCAGAGACTGATCCTTGAAGCCGTAAATATTGGTGAAGATGCGATCTTTATCAGCCAGCATGTCTCACCTGTTTCCGTTCGTGTTTGCCAATATCGAAGTCATCATACCGGCTTCTTTCCGAATACCTTGATGTATTCCTCGACGCCGCCCTTGGCCAAAGCCTTGGCCTGCTTCACCCACTCTTCACGCTCAATGCGACCGTGGAAGCTCAGATAACCATCAACCCATTCGCGCTCGGCCTTCTTCCAGGAAGAGACCTGCTTGAAGGTGAAAACGCCCAGCTCGTGCAGGGTTTCCTCAATCTTCGGGCCGACGCCGGAAATAAGCTTCAGATCGTCAACAGCTTCCGGACGCGCAATCGCTTCCGGGCGGTTCTTGTCGTCAAGCTTGAAATCCTGCTTGCTGTCAACTGAAGCGGCCTTTTCGGCAGCCTTCGACACCTTGACGTCCGAAGGCGTCTTGAGCGCTGGATCGGTTTCAGGCGCATTGGTCACTGGCTTCGCAGCATTCGACGGAGCGACGTTCTTCGCTTCCTCGGCAGCTTTTGCAGCAGCTTCCGCCTTTGCCTTCTCTTCGGCTTCGGCCTTCGCCTTGGCAGTAGCCGCATCAGATGCCTTGCGGGTCTCAAGACCGACTTTCTTGTAGTCGAGATCTTCGGTCAGAGCGGTCAGGCCATTGATAGGTTCCGACGTCACACGCCCATCCTGTGGGCCCGGCTTGACGGTGTCGCCCTTGCCAGCTTCAAAAGCGTCAATGATTTCGGCAAGACGTTCCGGCGTCAAATCTTCATAGGCGTCCTTGAAGATCATGACCATCGGTGCATTGGCGCAGGCACCCTGGCATTCCACTTCTTCCCACGACAGCGTTCCCTCAGCATTGAGCGCGAACGGGTCGTGGTTAATCTTGTGACGGCAGACATCCATCAGCGCTTCCGAACCACGAAGCATGCATGGCGTGGTGCCGCAAACCTGAATGTGAGCGCGCGTGCCAACCGGCTTCAGCTGGAACTGCGTATAGAAAGTGGCAACTTCCAGAACGCGGATCAGCGGCATGTCGAGCATGCCTGCAACATGTTCAATGGCAGCTTTCGTAACCCAGCCATCCTGCTCCTGCGCACGCATGAGCAACGGAATGACAGCCGACTGCTGGCGGCCTTCAGGGAATTTTGCGATCGTCTTGTGCGCCCAGTTCTGGTTTTCCGCATTGAAAGCGAAACCAGCCGGCTGGACGGCATCATCTGCGAGACGGCGAACGGACATCAGCGGTCAACCTCACCAAACACGATATCGAGCGAGCCAAGAATTGCCGACACGTCAGCCAACATGTGACCGCGACACAGGAAATCCATGGCCTGAAGATGGGCAAAGCCCGGAGCGCGCAGCTTGCAGCGGTAAGGCTTATTGGTGCCATCCGATACGAGGAAGACGCCAAATTCACCCTTTGGTGCTTCGACAGCTGCGTAAACTTCACCGGCAGGCACATGATAGCCTTCCGTATAAAGTTTAAAGTGATGGATGAGCGCTTCCATCGAGCGCTTCATCTCGCCGCGCTTTGGCGGCACGATCTTGTTATCGGTATTGGAAACAGGACCGACGCGTTCCTTGCCGAGCAGAAGATCAACGCACTGGCGCATGATGCGAGCCGACTGGCGCATTTCTTCCATACGGATCAGGTAACGGTCATAGCAGTCGCCGTTCTTGCCGATTGGAATATCGAATTCCATTTCGTTGTAGCATTCATAAGGCTGCGACTTGCGCAGATCCCATGCCGCACCCGAACCACGAACCATGACGCCCGAAAAGCCCCATGCCCACGCATCATCGAGCGAGACAACGCCAATATCGACGTTACGTTGCTTGAAAATACGGTTCGGCGTGATGAGATCATCCAGATTGCTGAGCGTCGTCGAGAGAAATGGATCAATCCATTTGCCAATATCTTCGATAAGCTGATCTGGCAGATCCTGATGAACACCACCCGGACGGAAATAGGCTGCATGCATACGTGCGCCGCAAGCGCGCTCGTAGAACACCATCAGCTTTTCGCGTTCCTCAAAGCCCCAGAGCGGCGGCGTCAGCGCACCAACGTCCATGGCCTGCGTGGTCACGTTCAGAATATGGTTCAGAATACGACCAATTTCCGAGAAAAGAACACGGATCAGCTGACCACGCTTCGGCACTGTAATGCCAAGCAGACGCTCGACAGCGATCGCATAGGCGTGTTCCTGATTCATCGGCGCCACGTAGTCGAGGCGGTCGAGATAAGGCAAGGCCTGAAGATAGGTCTTCGTTTCCATCAGCTTCTCGGTGCCGCGATGCAGCAGACCGATATGCGGATCGACGCGTTCCACGACCTCGCCGTCAAGTTCAAGAACAAGACGCAAAACGCCGTGCGCAGCAGGATGCTGCGGGCCGAAGTTAATATTAAAGTTGCGGACCTGAGTCTCAGCCATGTTCAGCTTCCTGTTTGGCTGCTATCGCCGCCAAGAATTCCGCGCCGGTCATCCGGTGGGTCTTGTTGGCGAAATCATAATTTGCAGGCTTGTTATCGATGAAGATTTCTTCAGCAAAATGAAACTGCTCCGGCTCGGCAAATGCCTGCATGGAAACGACGGTCATTCCATCATGCACGCCACGCCAGAACAGCGATGAGCCGCACTTCGAGCAGAAACGACGCTCACCCCACTCTGAAGAACTGTAGGATGCGAGTGCCGCCTCGTTTTCAATTTCGACTGAAGTGCCACAATTGACAGCCATGAACGCGCCACCCGACCAGCGACGGCACATGCTGCAATGGCAAACGTCCATTTCCATCTTTACGGGAACAGCGGTGAACTTCACCTCCCCACAAAGACATTGGCCGTTCAATCTTTCGACAGAGCCCATCATCTCACCTTAATTCGTCTTTGCCTTCTCGTCGCCGGGCAGGACGTAGTCAGTCCCTTCCCACGGCGAGAGGAAGTCGAAATTGCGGAATTCCTGTCGCAGAACGACAGGCTCATAAATGACGCGCTTTGCTTCATCGCTATAGCGAACTTCAACGAAACCAGTCGTTGGGAAGTCCTTACGCAGCGGATGACCTTCAAAACCATAATCGGTCAGAATGCGACGCAGATCAGGGTGGCCGGAGAACAAGATGCCATACATGTCATAGGCTTCACGTTCGAACCATTCAGCACCGACGAAAACCGACACTGCAGAAGGAACCAGTGTATCCTCATCAGCCTGAACCTTCACGCGAATTCGCAGGTTCTGGCGAGGTGAAAGGAACTGATAAACAACGTCAAAACGCTTGGCGCGCTGTGGATAATCAACGCCGGAAATATCCGTCAGATTCACGAACTGGCACTGCACGTCATCGCGCAGGAACGTGAGAACGCTGATCAAGCTCGCAACTGGGACGCTAAGCGTCAGCTCACCATAAGCCAGCTTCGCCTCTTCGATCGCATCACCGAGACGTTCCTTGATATAGCCGGAAAGTTCACCAAGAGCTTCTTCGCTCATATCTCTAACTTCCTTTTTTAGAACCCTATCCATCCTTGGGAAAACAGAACGAATTCTAACAAACCCTCTTGCACAATTCAGACCTTAAAGGCCCGATTAGCGCTCGATCGTACCGGTACGGCGGATCTTCTTCTGAAGCATCAGAATACCATAAAGCAGGGCTTCCGCAGTTGGTGGGCAGCCTGGAACATAAATATCGACTGGAACCACACGATCGCAGCCACGCACTACAGAATAAGAGTAGTGGTAATAGCCGCCGCCATTGGCGCAAGAACCCATCGAAATGACGTAACGAGGCTCAGGCATCTGGTCATAGACCTTACGCAAAGCCGGAGCCATCTTGTTGGTCAGCGTACCCGCAACGATCATCACGTCGGACTGGCGCGGAGATGCGCGCGGCGCGATACCGAAGCGCTCGGCATCATAACGCGGCATGGAAATGTGCATCATTTCCACAGCGCAACATGCAAGACCGAAGGTCATCCACATCAGCGAGCCGGTACGCGCCCAGGTGATCAGAGCGTCAGCAGAGGTGACGATGAAGCCCTTGTCGGACAGTTCGCTGTTCAGGTCATTGAAGAATGCGTCATCAGACCCAATTGGCTTGCCCGTGCGCGGGTCAAGAATACCCTTTGGCTGCGGAGCAATGAGCGTCGAGCCCGACGCCTGATTTGTGCCGGTCAATCCCATTCCAGCGCTCCCTTCTTCCATTCATAGATGAAGCCGATGGTCAAAACACCAAGGAAGAGCATCATCGACAGGAAACCAAACCAACCGATCGCACCGAAGGACACAGCCCACGGGAACAGGAAGGCGACTTCGAGATCGAAGATAATGAAGAGAATCGACACCAGATAAAAACGGATGTCGAATTTCATGCGAGCGTCATCAAAGGCATTGAAGCCGCACTCGTAAGCTGAAAGCTTTTCCGGGTCGGGCTGTCGGTACGCGACTAGAAACGGCGCAACCAGAAGGGCTACACCGATTACCATTGCGATGCCGAGAAAGATGACAATCGGCAAATAGGAACTTAAAAGCTCGTTCATGATCCTTATCCGGCTTGAATACGAGGCTGCGCCGCCTGTCATAAGCTTTTTGGAGCCTACCACCATGCGACACATTGCATCTCTTGCGACCTCGTCGCCTCAAGCAGCTTCAAAAGGCATGCCGTGCGAACTTAAGTATTTGGCGGGACGGTTAGCGCAGCATGCACGCGAGCGCAAGCCCTCCAACGCGAACAGGCGGGTATAGTCCGGTCAAGATGCTGAATAAGAGGCAACATCAAGCCCATATATGCCACCCAAACCCCATATAGCACGAAAACATCATAATTTCGTGAGGAAAAGGCAAACAGCGATCTTTCGCCTTTATCCACCCGATAGAATCAATCGGTTTAAATTGCCGGGCTTTTTCTTGTGACCTATTCAGATGGATCTCAACGCGTTCTAAAAATGCACGACGCGCAGAGATGGCAGATATAATGCAACCCTTAGCGGACAAACTTTACGAGCCGGATTCCATATGAGGCACATGCCTCAACGGTATTTCGGACTCACTTTATATATATGGTCGAAATCGAGCCCAAACGTGAGAGACGCGACTGCACGCCGCCTCGCCGAACAGAACATTCTCTGTGTTCAGAAAATTATCACTGCCCTGATTGCGATTTGCGGAAAGATTTGGCGCATGTAAGCCAATGAGCAAGATTGCTTGCCTTCAATTAACTGAGTGCACCTCTAAAATTCCCAAGGATCACACACTGCGACATCGGTTCGGCTTACAGAATCGATGACTTCAAAAATTTACGCGCCTGAAAGGGCTGAAATTTCAGCCTTGGGCAAAAGACAGGATTCGCAAGGAGAGAGCGTTGGGCACATATCTGCTTGCCAGCGGTGACGTTCTGGTCATTTTGGCCGGAATTCTCTCAGTGGCTTACCTCTCGTGGAAGAAAAAGGCAAAATAGCCTCAGCTTTCAACGCGGAATCACATCGCTCTCTACCTAGCGAATCCCAATTTTCGAAGCAAACTTGCCAAACGCAAAAACCACTGAATCAAAACAATGATTGCAGCGATCAATTTCGAATATTTAATAAAAAGAGAAAAAGAGAAAAAGAACGCGAGGTGCGCCATTTCCATCAGGATTTCTGTTTGATTTCCTGAATGAAAATGGCGCGAGTGACGGGGCTCGAACCCGCGACCTCCGGCGTGACAGGCCGGCACTCTAACCAACTGAGCTACACCCGCGCATTTCATTTTCAGCCGTTTGGCTGGGTAGTCACCGGCGTTTCCGTTCGGTGTGAGCGGTCGTTTAAGGGGTTCTCTCACCAGTGTCAAGCGAGTGGTTTGAAGAAAAAAGAAGAATTTTGTTTTTATTCAAAAAGCCACGCTTTTATAGGCTTCCGAATTTGACCTGTATTATCCACAACGAAGCGCCCCTCACCCGAAGGCATTCAAAAATCACATGAATCGGAATCACGATTCAGGTCAGTGACCATGAATCATACAATTCCCAGTGCTCTATTTGGAATGACTCTGCTCGTTATAATTGATGAGGCCTGTGGATTTTAGCCGGGAAAATAAAAAGAATGCATTTTTGTAATTTTGCGCTTGCACTCTTCGAACGAATTGCCTAAACGGCTCTCACAGCGGCTGACAAGTCAGTCGGGCGATTAGCTCAGTTGGTAGAGCGCTTCGTTTACACCGAAGATGTCGGGAGTTCGAGTCTCTCATCGCCCACCATATTTTCCAATTACTTAGATCGAAAATATGAAGTTCCCTTGAGGTTCAAAGAACCTTGGGACTGCCTGGACAATCCCTCTCTCAGTCCTACCTCCATTCAAAACGGAGGACACCATGAACGGCCCAAAGCACGAGGGCAAGTAATCATGCGAACGACCTTGCTATCGAAGCCGGCCCGTTCAGTTCAGCATATCCTCAAAATATCAGCGAGACTCAGAAATTCGCAATATAGTGGCTATGGGTGCAAAACAACGAACGACCCAATATGGGCATCGGCGGAATTCCCCCTACAGAAGCTGAAACTGCTGCGTAAGCTCTACTGCTCAACTCCGTTAAAAATGGGGGGATTATAGCCTATCTCGCTCAATATCTTTTTCCAGAGGTCTACAAGTTTTCGACCGGTTGCAATGTCCGGATCAAAACTCTGGTGTACCGCTATGCCGCGCAGCACCGACAATATGAGATGAAGTTTTAAGGTGTCCGCTTCGTTGTCGGGTTCAAAACCCACCAACTTCGATACGCGCAAATCACGTATATCAACCCATCGCTTCATTTCATCGCGTAACCTCTGCCCCAATTCGTTATCCAACCGCGCTGCAAGCATCAGTTCAATGGCTGCAATGTATCGCGGGTCGGCGAAGATATTGAGCCACAGCGTTTCAGTTAGTTCAGCGAGTGAATAACGTGTCTCATCCGGATTTGCCGCAACAGGATGAACCACCTCCCAGTCCTCGTGAAGCTGGTGAAGCGCTGCAACGAGCAAATCATTGCGCGAAGGAAACTGGTGTGTCAGCGCGCCACGTGAAACTTTTGCCTTTTGCGCGATCATAGCTGTCGAAATAAGCCCGTGGCCAACTTCAGCGAGCGCTTCAAGTGTTGCCTGGCAAACTCTCGACCGGGTGGATGACGAGCGTTCCGCTTGCGTTTTTCTACGCAAGTGCGCCGAATTTTGAGCCCTGATCGGTTTAGCGGAGCTGTTCATTAGGTGAGGTCTCTACAGATGACAACGGATTAAATAACTGCCTCAATATTAAGCGAACTGCATCGAGAATCAACACATGCGGCCATCCACCCCTTTCTAAATATAAATTAAAACAGTGGCATACACTGGCTTTCAACAAAAAAACAAGCTAGCCTGTTTTTATGTAGACAAACCCCAAACCTCGTGCAAGGATGCGACGAATATACTTGTTGTATACAAGCGTCGAAACTGGCGCATTATGGGGAATGAACAATGACGAGCTTTGTGTTTTTTGGTGGCCAGGTTCTTGATGTTGACCACGGCGTACTCAAGTCGGGACTTGAGGTGCTGGTCGAGGGAGATCGCATTGTTGCTGTCAGTGACCAGCTGATCGATGCTCCAGATGCGCAGAGAATTGATCTTGCCGGCCGCACATTGATGCCAGGCCTCGTCGATGCACATGTTCACGTGGCAGCCACGCTCGTCGATCTTGCTGAGAATGCAGCTCTGCCAACTTCCCTGATCGCTCTGCGCAGCGCGAAGATTATGCGCGACATGCTTATGCGTGGTTTTACAACTCTGCGCGATTTGGCAGGCGCTGATCTTGGCTTGAAACTTGCTGTCGATGAAGGAGCAGTTGAAGCCCCTCGTCTGGTTATCTGCGGTAAGGCCTTGAGTCAGACGGTCGGCCATGGCGATTACCGGAAGCGCTACGACAATCGTCCCTTGCACGAATCGCGACTTGGAAGTCTGGGACGCATTGCCGATGGCGTTGATGAAGTTCGCCGCGCTGCTCGCGAAGAAATCAAGAATGGTGCGCAGTTCATCAAAATCATGGCCAATGGCGGTGTCGCCTCTCCCAATGATCCCATTCACGTGCTGCAATATTCGCGCGAAGAAATTTGCGCCATCGTGGAAGAAGCCGAGAATTACGGGCTTTACGTTGCAGCTCACACATATTCAGACGCCTCCATTCGCCGTGCAGTTGAATGCGGTGTCAAATCCCTTGAACATTGCAATCTCATAACACCTGAAACAGCAAAGCTCGCCGCTGAGGCTGGAGCAATTGCCTGTCCAACACTGGTTGCTTATGAGGGCTTGGCCCTGGAAGGTGCAAACTTCGGGTTAGGTGCGGATTCCCAAGCCAAGATTGATACGGTGCGTCGTGGCGGGTTGGAATCGCTGGCAATTATGCGTGATGCCGGTCTTCCAATGGCATTCGGATCAGATCTTCTCGGGCAACTTCACAAGTATCAATCGATGGAATTTTCATTGCGCGCAAGCGTTTTGACCAATCGCGAAGTGCTGCATTCAGCAACAAGGGTTTCGGCAAAGCTCTGCGGCATGGAAGACGAAATTGGGGTGATTATGCCCGGTGCCTTTGCCGACCTTCTGATTGTGGATGGCAACCCGCTGGAAGATATCACCACATTGGAACGTCACGACGAGTGTTTGACTGCCATCATGAAGGGCGGCGTCTTTCATAAAAACACCCTGGCGGAGTAAGTCGATGGTCCGAGGCAAATCTCTTACAGAGCGCCTGGGACGATTGGGAGCAGCGACAATGATTGCATTCAGCCTTGTGCTGATGCTTCTGCCCCTGGTGCTGGTTTTCTGGCTGTCTGTGATCTCGAATGAGATACTGTCTTTGCCAGTCGAAGGCTACTCACTTCACTGGTTCTCGGAAGCCTTTCGTCAACCTCAGTTTCTGAGTGGTTTCCTGCTTTCTATAGCTGTCGCAAGCTTTGCGATGCTGGCCGGTCTTCTGGTTTCCGTTCCTGCGGCTATGGTGATTGTGCGGCAGAGTTTTCGTGGTCGCAGTGCTTTGATCCAGCTTTTGATGTCACCTCTTACGGTGCCAGCAATCGTTATTGGTGCCGCGCTGTACGTGACGGCTGTTGAAATTGAAATTGCGTCTGGCGCACCGATTGTCGGTTCAACCGGTGTCTTTGTGGCAGGGCATGTTTTGCTGACAATTCCTTGGTGTATCCGCTTACTTCTTGCTTCGCTTGAAGGCGTGAACATGTCTGTCGAAGAGGCTGCAGCATCACTTGGAGCCAAGCCAGCGACAGTTGTTTGGTTGGTAACGCTACCGCTTATCAAGCCGGGGATTTTCGCAGCCGCTGTATTCTCCTTCGTCGTCAGTTTCGGCAATCTGGAGGTCTCTATATTCCTTTCTGGTCCCGGTCAGGTGACGCTTCCAGTTGCAATGATGCAGTATCTGGAATGGAAAATTGATCCGACAATCGCCGCCGTTTCTGTCCTGCAGGTGCTCTTTGTGGCGCTTATGCTGATGATTTCCAATCGCTTTGTAAATATTTCGAGGATGGTCTGATGGCTGACGTTCAAATTCAGGGACTGACCAAAACCTACGGGGCTTTCAAGGCCGTGTCCGATATGACGCTTGAGGTTCATGAGGGCGAATTCCTTATCTTTTTGGGGCCATCAGGCTGTGGGAAGACGACAACTTTGCGCATGCTGGCTGGTTTTATTGAACCAGATGCCGGAACCATGCGTCTGGGAAGCCGGGAAATCACCTACGAGCCGCCGCATCGACGCAATATTGGTCTGGTGTTTCAGAATTATGCGCTTTTCCCGCATCTGAGCATTTTCGAGAATGTTGCCTTTGGTCTGCGCCGCCGAAAGGTGGCGGAACCCGAACTGAAAAGTCGTGTGCAGCATGCTCTGGAACTTGTGGATCTTGCGCATTTGATGGACCGCTTACCAAAGCAGCTATCCGGCGGTCAGCAACAGCGTGTCGCGATTGCTCGCGCTATCGCAATCCGGCCCGACATGCTGCTCCTTGATGAACCATTGTCCAATCTGGATGCACGCTTGCGTCTGCAAGTGCGTGACGAGCTTCGTAGCCTGCAAAAGTCACTTGGTATCACGACAATTATGGTCACCCACGATCAGGAAGAGGCCATGTCGGTCGGCGACCGGTTGGTGCTGATGCGTTCCGGAGTGATTGAACAGATCGGCAATGCGGAACAATTGTACAAGCAGCCCGCAAACCGCTTTGTTGCTGATTTTATTGGTCGTGCAAATTTTCTAACCGGAAAAGCAACTGGAAATGGGAGTTTTACGACCGATGGAGGTGTGCAGTTTCATGCCGCTCAGAGTTCCAACGTGGCAACCGAGGTACTTATCCGACCAGAAGCACTACGTTTGAGCAAAGCGCCCTTACCTTCCGCTCAGAACAATCAGACAGCAATTATCAAAAAGCATGTGTTCCTGGGTGGCATGGTCGAAATTGATCTCGTGCTTGCCGACGGCCAGCATCTGACAGCCGTTGCTTCGCCACGCGAACTCAATGAGGCCGGCATCAACCTTAATCCTGATACCTCGATAACAATTAGCATCGCGCCGGAGGACGTCGTGTTGCTTTAGCCACTCATTCCCGAACGAGGCGGCAGACCTCCGGGAACAGTCAATCAACGATTAAAAGGGGAATTAACATGACCAAAATAAGCAGACGGACTTTTGGAATTCTTTCCGGTAGCCTTCTGGCGTCTACGATGCTGCCTTCTTTTGCCAAAGCCGCTGGACGGCTTGTGGTTGGTACCTGGGGTGGTGACTATCAGAATCTGCAACAAATCAATATCGCGGATGGCACCCTGAAGGGCAGTGGAACACAGGTCATCTATGATCCCGCGACAGATACAGTGCGCAGGGCAAAACTGTTGGCGGAACGGCGTTTGCCGCGCGGATCGATGGATATTGCCTGCCTTACCCGACAGGGTAGCTTTGAGATGTTCCAGAACGGACTGACTGAAGAGCTGGATGAGACCAAGGTTCCCAACCTGAGTAAGGTTCTGCCCTTCATTCGTACAAATTATTCGATCCCGCATATCTATACTGGTCGCGTTATTCTTTATAATCCGAAGCAGGTTAGTCCCGCACCGACGTCCTACGCTGACTTGTGGGACCCGAAATATGCCGGTCGTGTAGGTGTAATCGATCTCCAGTATCAGACGACGATTGAATCTGCCGCGATGATTGCTGGCGGTGGTCCTTCGGACTACGAGCCAGGCAAGGCCAAGCTGCTGGAATTGAAGAAGCAGGGCGTTAAAATCTACCCGACAAATGAAGCTCTCGCACAAGCACTTAAGTCCGGTGAAATCGTAATGTGCATCATGTGGAATGCACGCGGTTACATGTGGAAAAAGGCAGGCATCGATATTGAAATTGCTATTCCGAAGGAAGGCATTGGCCTCTACCTCTCGGATATGAGTGTGCCTAAAAACGCACCAAACAAGGCAGCCGCATATCAGTATCTAAATGCCATGCTTGAACAGACGCCTCAGTCTGCATTTGCAGAGCAGATGGGATATGCGCCGACAAATGCCGAGGTCAAGTTGCCCGATGAACTCGCATCAGCCGTTGATTACACATCAGAGCAACGCGAAAAATTTGTACTCCCCGATCTCGAATACGTCGCGAAAGCGGATGCTGATCTGCAAAACTGGTGGAACAAAGAGTTCAAGGCCTGATTGTTGCCACGGCCTGTCTGGCTTGGCCAGACAGGTACAGCTCTAACTTTCTCGGTATAGCCATGCAAAAAACTTCTTTCTCCGCCGCCGCACTTCTCATGCCTGCGACCGGGCTGGTCATCGTGTTCATGGCCCTGCCGCTGCTCTACCTGTTGCGCTATAGTTTCAATGATTTTGTGCCCGGCGAATTCTTGATGCAGGGCTTCACTTTAGCAAACTTTGCAACATTCTTTACCGACACATATTACCTAAAAGGCATGGGTACGACCCTGCTCATGGCTGGGTCAGTTACCGCAGTCTGCATAATACTCAGCTTACCACTGGCAAACTGGATTTCGCGCCAAAGCGGTAGCCTTAAAACGTTGCTTCTAATGGCAGTTATCTTACCGCTGTTTATCTCGAATGCTGTTCGTGCTGCAGGCTGGATGGTGGCTTTCGGTCAAACCGGTGTACTTAATTTTCTTCTCATGAAGATCGGTATCATCGACACGCCACTGACGATCATGCAGACACCGACGGCGGTGTTCATCGGCATAACTGCAGTCAATCTTCCCTATGTCGTTCTGACTCTGCAAAGTGTTTTTGAGGGATTGGACGAGAATATTGATTACGCCTCAGCAAGCCTCGGGGCGTCGCCATTGCAGAGCTTTATGCTTGTCCGCTTGCCACAGATCATGCCTGGCCTTCTTGCAGCTTCGGTTCTGTCTTTCATTCTGACTATGAATGCATACGCCACGCCGGTACTTCTTGGCGGTCCATCTTTCCGAATGATGGCACCGATGATTGTGACGGAAATACTGAACAAGGCAAACTGGCCGCTCGGTGCAGCCCTCGCCTTTATTCTGCTCACCGTAACGGTCACGATATCTGTGCTTGCCGGGCTCTTTATTCGCCGCCGATACTAATCGGTATTTAGATCTGGTTGAGCTTTAAGACGTAGCGACTACGCGCTTCAATAAAAGCTAAGGATATGTCGCGGTCGAGTTAGCTCTCCGCGCCAGTCCGCCACTACGTCTTAAATACTTCTCTCTTAGAGCATGATTTCGAAAAGTGGGAACCGGCTTTCGGATAAAGTCATGCTCAAGCAAAAGTTTAGAACGGGATAACGATTCAACTTAAAAACATCACGCTCTAATCTGATAAATTGCGCTCGGAGGAAATCAGCACAACAAAAAAGGCCGGGGCAAAAATGCACCGACCTTCCTGATCATCAATGTCTACCAGTGCCAGTACATCCGTGGTCAAAAGCGTCAATTGATGGAGGCTATTGCGAGCGACAGACGCGTTCCAGCGCTCATAAGCAATGCCTATGTCGCGTCGTATAAACCGACATTGTGTTCAAAGAAAGTTTGTTCGCAAAAACTCAGGCGCGGCGAGCAAGCTTCAAGCCTCTGTTAAGCGCCAGAAATGCAATAATAAGCACGGCACCCAGTCCATAAGCCAAAACGTCAAGCCAGTCAGGTGTTGCGCCAAGAATAATCCGCAGGGCTCGATTGCCAATTTCAACACCCGTTATTTTTGCGAGATACTGGCCCAGCTCGATAGCAGCTCCAACCAAGAACGCTGCAAAAGCCAACAAAACCCTGTTCCCGTCAATCATGATGCGGAATGCTGAATAGACAAAGATCACTGCGATCACATCGCCAAGAAAGCTTCTTATCCAGCCCAGACCAGCGCCTGCCGTGGCTAAGAGAGCCAACGCGACGAGCAGAGCAATGGTTACGATGAGAGCAGGTAGAGAAAACTTGAACTGCACCAAAGGACTCCTGAAAGTCAGCCGCAGAAAGCTTTGGAACGCAAATTGTTAACCAGAAACAATTGAATTAAAATCCGCCACCCCTGCAAAGCGTGCGGCGCGGACCTTGCCGAATTTGCTTTCATCAACGACGAGATGCTTCTGCAATGCTCGCTGCATCGCCATTTGTTTGACCGGCACTTCATGGAAATGAGAGCAGGTTACACCGTGCTGTTCATCGACCCCGCCTGCTGACAAGAACGCCTTGTTGATATTGATCCGCTTGAGCACTTCAATACCCTCGTCGCTCGAAAAAGATGCCGCTTCGGGATGATAAACACCACCAAGCACGATCAGCCGGACATCATCCCGACGAGATAGAATCTCGGCAATATTCAGGGAGTAACAAACCACGGTGATATGCTGGTTGTGCGGAATCAACTGCGCCAGATGCGGAGTTGTCGTGCCACAATCGATGAAGACAGTATCATGCGGCTCGATAAGCGCGACCGCGGCGGCACATGCCTGCATCTTGGCATTGGCGTGACAGTCTTTTTCAAAATCAAAGACATAATCGCTGCCGTTTCCGTTATCCTGCACCGGAATAATGTAGCCACCCAAACAATTGAGCGGCCCGGTATCATTGCCAATATCACGCCGGATTGTCATCTCCGAAACGCCGAGCCTCAAGGCCGCATCGCGAATACGCACGACCCCTGTTTCATCCACAAGGGCTGCGAGTTCGGCAATCCGTTCGTCTTTACGGCTGATTCTGCTCACTGATTCCCCATTTCGGTTGCTGCTCACCTTCGTTTAGCTTGCCGCATCAATTGGTGCAATTGCGACGACACATACTTGACAGGCCGAACAGAAATATGAAACGATCCAAACATAATGATCGAATTGTAACATTATAATTCGCATTATCGGGAGATTCTGACAACAAGAATTTATGGCAACGGCAGCGCGTCATGCGGCCGGTGCCAAAGAGAGGAATTTGCGGCCTTTAGCGCTGCAAAGGAGGAGACACTGGTGTCAGCAACAAACTGCAAAGCACCAGCGTAGAGATAAGTAGTCACCAATCTCGTCTGACGATGATGCGTTTGGGCGGGGGCTATTCGTTTCCAGGGAGGAAATACCGGTGAAGAAGTTTATAGCGTCCATGGCTATTGCCATGTCTGTTGCCGTGCCACATGCTTTTGCTGAAGGCGTCGTCGATACATCCAAGATCAACAAAGATCTGATCACCACTGCCAACGACAAGAAATACACGATTGCGACAGTCGTTAAGGTCGACGGGATTGCCTGGTTCGACCGCATGCGTGATGGTGTCGAACAGTTCAAGACAGATACCGGTAACGACGTATGGATGGTCGGCCCGAGCCAGGCAGATGCTGCGGCTCAGGTGCAGATCGTCGAAAATCTGATTGCACAGGGCGTTGACGCCATTGCCATCGTGCCCTTCTCCGTCGAAGCTGTTGAACCAGTTCTGAAGAAGGCGCGTGAACGCGGCATCGTGGTCATCAGCCATGAAGCTTCCAACATTCAGAACGTCGACTATGACATCGAAGCCTTCGACAACAAGGCTTACGGCGCCAATCTCATGAAGGAACTCGGCAAGTCGATGGGTGGCAAGGGCAAGTATGTTGCTACTGTCGGCAGCCTGACGTCCAAGTCGCAGATGGAATGGATCGACGGTGCCGTCGAATACCAGAAGGCCAACTTCCCGGAAATGGCAGAAGCAACCGGCCGTCTCGAAACCTATGACGATGCGAACACCGACTATAACAAGCTTAAAGAAGCGATGACCGCTTATCCGGACATCACCGGTATTCTCGGCGCTCCAATGCCAACTTCTGCTGGTGCTGGCCGTCTGATTGCCGAAGGTGGCCTTAAGGGCAAAGTCTCCTTCGCAGGCACGGGTCTTGTGTCGGTGGCCGGTGAATACATCAAGAATGACGACGTTCAGTACATTCAGTTCTGGGACCCGGCAGTTGCTGGCTATGCCATGAACATGCTGGCCGTCGCAGCACTTGAAAAGAAAAACGACCAGATCAAAGCCGGTCTCAATCTGGGCCTGCCGGGCTATGAAAGCCTGCTTGCGCCGGACGCTGCAAAGCCAAACCTGCTCTATGGTGCTGGTTGGGTCGGTGTAACCAAGGAAAACATGGATCAGTACGATTTCTAATCGTTGCTGAACCGGAGAAAGAGGCCCTCGCCTCTTTCTCCTTCTCCATCTGCATTTGCATTTGCAGCCTTGTACGAGGCCTTCATGACTGAGAATCTCATCGAATTGCGCCATATCGGCAAGCGCTTCGGCGGCGTTAAGGCGCTGGACGACGTATCTCTTGCCATCAAGCCGGGCGAAATTCACTGCCTTGCAGGCGAAAATGGCTCTGGCAAATCCACTGTAATCAAAATCATGTCTGGTGTTTACACGCCTGAAGACGGTGAAATCCTTATCGACGGCAGGACCGTCGGCAAGCTTGATCCCGTCAAATCCGTGCATCACGGCATTCAGGTTATTTATCAGGACTTCTCGCTATTCGGGAATCTGACGGTCGCAGAGAACCTTGCGATCAATACATTTCTCATGGAAGGCCGCAAGGCTGTGGACTGGAAGCGCGTGCGCGAACTTGCGCAGCAGGCGCTCGACCGTCTTGGCGTTCAGATGGATCTGGATGCCGATGTGGACAGCCTGCCGACCTCCGGCAAGCAGATCGTAGCAATTGCGCGCGCCGTTATGGCTGATGCGCGGCTTCTGATCATGGATGAACCTACAACCGCCCTCACCCGGCATGAAGTCGATGCGCTGTTCAAGATCGTGCGTGATATTCAGGCGCAGGGTATCGCCGTACTCTTCGTCAGCCACAAGATGCGCGAAATGCTGGAAATCAGCGAGCGGCTCACGGTTTTCCGCAATGGCAAGAAAGTCGCGGAAGGCCCTATCAACGAATTTGACGAACCGGCAATCACCCGTGCCATGACCGGCCAGGAGTTGACGGCGCACAGCTATCATTGGGCTCCGCGCGATGGAGCGACCAGCCCACCAAGCCTTGAAATTGAAAATCTGATTGTTCCGGGTGCAGTTGAAAAAGCCAGCCTTACGCTCCATGCCGGTGAAATTGTAGGTATTTCTGGTCTTATCGGCTCTGGTCGCACCGAGCTTGCCTTGGCTCTCTTCGGCATGAAGCCGGATTTCACCGGCACTGTTCGTATCGAAGGCAAGCCTGTTCATCCGAAAACCGTACAGGAAGGGATCGCCTGTGGCGTCGCCTATGTACCGGAAGACCGTCTCACAGAGGGGCTTTTCCTGACCCAATCGATTGAGCGCAACATCATCGTCACTTCCATCGAGAAATTCGTGCGCGGCCTCTTCATCGACCGCAAGAAGGCTGACACCACGACGCGCGACATGTTTTCGGCAATGCACATTGTTGCCCCTGGTCCGCATACGCCGGTCAATCACCTGTCAGGCGGCAATGCGCAGCGCGTGGTGCTGGCACGCTGGCTTTTGACAGGCGCGAAAGTGCTGATCCTCAACGGGCCGACTGTCGGTGTCGATGTCGGCTCCAAGGCTCAGATCCACAATATCATCCGCAAGCTTGCCCGTGATGAAGGTCTCGCCGTCCTGATGATTTCCGACGATGTGCCCGAGTTGGTGCAGAACTGCAATCGTGTGCTGGTGATGCATCGCGGACGTTTCGTCGACGAACTTTCCGGTGAAACCATGACCGAAGATGCCGTCAATGACCGGCTCAAGACGCTGAATTGAGGAACCGGCACATGAAATTCTTTCGCAGCACCGAATCCATCATTGCCTGCGTGCTTTTCGCGGCGATGGTCATTATCGGCCTCATCAATCCGGCTTTCTGGTCGCTGGACAATATCTTCGGCCTTCTGCGCTCCAATGTCGTGATCGGCATCATGGCGCTCGGCGTTCTGCTGGTGATGATTTCCGGCGGCATCGACGTCTCCTTCACCGCCTTTGCCATCGCGGCCATGTATCTGACCGTCCGCGCCATGGTCTATCTCGGCTATGACGGCGTGTTCATTCCGTTCGTGGCGGCGACACTGATCGGCCTGCTGCTCGGTGCATTCAACGGTTTCATCATCCATCGCTTCAAGATGATCCCGCTGATCGTGACGCTCGGCACCGGCTCCATCGTACGCGGGCTGGTGCTGGGCCTTGTCGGCACCAGCATCGTCAACATCAACAAGATGCCGAAGGAATTGATCGAATTCGGCAAGACAGATGTGATCTCACTGACATCAGCCTCCGGCACGGCGTTCGGCCTGACCGCAATGTTCCTTGTCTATCTGGCGCTGGCGCTGCTGATCCACATGGTCCTCAATTATACGATGATCGGGCGCAGCGTTTATGCCTATGGCGGCTCGCCGGAAGCGGCAAAGCGCGTCGGCTTCAATACGCGCCGCACCATCTTCTTCGTCTATTGCGTGGCCGGAGCGCTCGCAGGTTTCGCGGGCCTTCTGCATTCCTCGATGATCTGGCTTGCCAATCCGCGCGATTTCGTCGGGCTGGAGCTGGACGTGATCGCAGCCGTGGTTCTGGGCGGCGCATCAATCTTCGGCGGACGCGGCACGGTTCTCGGTACGCTTATGGGCGTCTTCATGCTCGTGATGGTCAAAAACTCTCTCATCATCATGAAGGTAGACACCACGTGGCAGCGCGTCGTGGTCGGCCTCATCATCATAATCGCTACAGCCATCACCGCATGGCGCGATCGCAAAAGCATCGCCTGAAGGGAGAACGCGACATGAAACAGTCTTTCGACATGCGCCGCATCCTTGGCGGAGACAACAACATCATCCAGCTCATCGTCATCACCATACTGGTCTTTGCGCTGATGACCTGGATGAACCCGGACAAGTTCCTGCGCTATTACAATTTTGAATCCATCAGCTACATCATGCCGGAGCTGGGCATCCTCTCGGTCGCCATGATGATTGCCATGCTGACAGGCGGCATCGATCTTTCGGTGGTGGGCATCGCCAATCTGGCGGGCATCGTGGCCGGGGTTTATTTCCACTCAAGCATGGTACAGGCGGCACAGACGTCGGGTTCCGGCATGCTGTTCTACACCATCATCGGCATATTGCTTGCCGTGCTGATCGGCCTGCTATCGGGACTGGTCAACGGCCTGCTCATAGCCAAGCTCCGCATCACGCCAATCCTTGCCACACTCGGCACCGGACAAGTGTTGATGGGACTTGCTCTGGTTCTGACCGGCGGCCCGGCCATCGTCGGTTTTCCCGATGCATGGAACTGGGTCGGCAACGGCAAGCTGTTCGGCGTCGCCACACCTTTCCTGTTGTTCATTGCGGTTTGCATCGTCGTGGCAATTCTGCTGACACGCACGACGCTCGGCATCAATCTCATGCTGATCGGCACCAATCCGCGTGCTGCCGTCTTTGCTGGTATCCGCAAGGATCGCATGGTCCTCTATTCCTACATGCTCACCGGCGTGCTTGCCTCCATAGCCGGGATCATTCTTTCGGGCCGCACCAATGCCGCCAAGTCGGACTATGGCGCATCCTATCTGCTGCAGGCCGTGCTGATTGCCGTCCTCGGCGGCACCAATCCGGCAGGTGGAAAAGGACGTGTTCTGGGCGTCGCCATCGCGCTGATTGCTCTGATGCTGCTTTCCTCCGGCTTCCAGATGATGCGGTTCTCCAACCACCTCATCGATTTCATCTGGGGCGCTTTCCTCATTCTCGTCATCGCGATCAACGCATCGCGCAATCAGGGCAGGTGATCCCTTATGCAGGACATCGAATTTCATCTTCGCCGTCAGGATTTTGTCCAACAGCCGCATGTCATCGCCAACACTTACGGCCTCAGCGTCACTGCCTTTCGCTATCCAAGCGGTATCGAGGCGCTGCTGGTCGAGAACGAACGCGGCAATATCATTGTGCTGCCTTTCATGGGGCAGATGATATGGGGTGCAGAGTTTGACGGCATCGAGCTGACCATGGGCAACAGCTTCTCCATGCCACGCCCGGCAACCACCATCGTCGAGACCTATGGCTGCTTTGCGTTCCATAGCGGCATCCTGCGCAATGGCTGCCCTTCGCCTCAGGACAATCATCTTCTGCATGGCGAAATGGCCTGCGCAAAGATGGACAAGGCCGGTCTTCTCTTCGGCCATGACGAGCGCGGCGTCTTTGTCGAAATCACCGGCGAATATGAATATGTGATGGGCTTCGGCGCGCATTATCTGGCGCGGCCAAGCGTGCGGCTTTATGCCGATGAAACTCTGTTCGACATCACCATGGATGTCGAGAACCTTTCATCCGCTCCGATGGAGCTGATGTATATGTGCCACGTCAATTTCGCTTATGCAGAAGGTGCGCGGATCGTCCAGCCGGTGCCCTATACGCCGGATCACGTGCAGGTGCGCACCGCCGTTCCCGGCCACGTTACGCCCAATGATGATTACCTGTCGCTGATCGATGAACTGGCCTCCGACCCAGCCGCGATGGAAGTGCTGGACGAACCGGAGCGCTACGATCCCGAGCAGGTCTTCTATATTCGCGGACTGCCGAAAGATGCCGAAGGCAACACCCATCTGATGATGCAGCTTCCCGAGGGCGACGGATTTGGCATTTCCTACCCGACCGAAATCTTCCCAAAAACCGTGCGCTGGATTCTCGTGAACGGGGACGCTCAGGTTGCAGCCTTTGCTCTCCCCTCGACCTGCGAGCCGGAAGGCTATCTGGCGGAAAAGGCCAAGAACAATGTGCAGGTGCTGGCATCGGGTGAGCGCGCCGTTTTCCCCGTACGCGTCGGCTATCTCGATACAGCCGCCGCCGAACAGTTTGAAGCCACGATCAAGGCACTCTGAAATTTCAAAGGAACGTCTCATGACCAGAAAGATCGGAGTGGTCGGCTCCAACATGGTGGATCTCATCACCTATGTGAACCGTATGCCCGGCCCCGGCGAAACACTGGAAGCCCCGACATTTGAAATCGGCTGTGGTGGAAAAGGCGCCAATCAGGCCGTGGTTGCCGCGCGCCTTGGCGCAGATGTGATGATGGTCACGCGTGTGGGCGACGATATTTTTGCCGACAACACCATCCGCAACCTGAACCAGTTCGGCGTCGATACGCGCCATGTGTGCAAAGTGCCGGGCAAATCGAGCGGTGTAGCACCCATCTTCGTCGAGCCATCGGGGGAAAACTCGATCTTGATCGTCAAAGGCGCCAATGCCGATCTTCTGCCTGCCGAAGTCGACAAGGCTGCCGACGATCTGAAAGCGTGCGGCCTCATCCTGATGCAGATGGAAGTTCCGGTCGAGACAGTCTACCACACCATCGCTTTTGCGGCTGAAAACGGCATCGAAACCATTTTGAATCCTGCGCCTGCTGCCGCCGATCTTGATCCCGAACTGATCCGGCAGGTGACCTTTCTCGTGCCGAACGAGAGCGAGCTTGCAATCCTCTCCGGCCTGCCGACCGGCACGGACGATGAAATCGTCACCGCAGCGCGTTCGCTGATCGCTCGCGGCATCCGCACCGTCATTGTCACGCTCGGCGGACGCGGCGCGCGCATGATTACCGCAAGCGAAATCGTCAATATACCACCGGTCAAGGTCACGCCCAAAGACACCACCGGCGCGGGCGATGCCTTTATCGGCTCCTTTGCCCGCTTCTACGCCGGGACCGGCGATGTGGAAGCCTCGCTTCGCAAAGCAGCGCTCTACGCGGCCCATTCCATCACCCGGCCCGGCACGCAGAAAGCCTATGCCAGCCAGGAAGAATTCGAAACGTTCTGCCGCGATCACGCCCCCTTGATCGAACGCGCCTGATCGTAATTGAACCTATGAACGGATAATGAAATGACCGAAGCCCTTCCCCGCAATAACGGGACACCGCTCAAGCCGGAATGGTTTGAGGATGTATCCGTCAATCGCAGCGCTTCCGAGCGCCGTGCTGCTACGATTAGCGCCCGCCGTTCGGTGAAAAAGGAATATCAGGCGGCGTGGCTCATCCGCGCCATCCAGTGCATAGACCTCACCACGCTTGCAGGCGACGACACGGCGGGCCGCGTGCGCAGGCTCTGCGCCAAGGCGCGCCGCCCGGTACGCGAGGATATTCTGGAAGCGCTCGGCCTTGCAGATGCAGGCATCACCACAGGCGCGGTCTGCGTTTATCCCACCATGGTGCCCCATGCCGTGAAGGCGCTTGAAGGTTCCGGCATTCCGGTTGCCTCGGTGGCGACGGGCTTTCCCGCCGGGCTGACGCCGCTGCCGCTCCGCCTTGCTGAAATCACCTATGCCGTCGAACAGGGCGCGCATGAAATCGACATCGTGATTACGCGCGAGCATGTGCTGACACAGAACTGGTCAGCGCTTTACGATGAAATTGCCGCCATGCGCGAAGTCTGCGGGGATGCGCATATGAAGGCGATCCTCGCCACCGGCGATCTCAATACACTCACCAATGTCTATCGCGCCTCGATGGTGGCGATGCAGGCAGGCTCCGATTTCATCAAGACCTCGACGGGCAAGGAAGACGTCAACGCCACCTTGCCAGTGAGCCTGACCATGGTGCGGGCACTGCGCGATTATGGCGAGCTTTCCGATCAGAGTGTCGGCTTCAAACCTGCAGGCGGCCTCAAGACCGCCAAGGATGCGCTCGCCTGGCTCACACTGATGAAGGAAGAACTCGGCAATCGCTGGCTGGAGCCCGATCTGTTCCGCATCGGCGCATCGTCGATGCTTGGCGATATCGAACGGCAATTGGAGCACTTCGTGACAGGGCGCTACTCCGCCACCAACCGTCACGCCGCTGCTTAAACTTGGAATTTCGCATTCTCCTACGCAAAACCGCTTCGCACTTTTGCTGGAAATGCTCGTAAGGAAAATTTGAAATGCGACCCATCAAGGACATCCTGAAGACCATGGAATATGGACCTTCCCCCGAAGCAAACGGCGATGTGAACCTGTGGCTGGAACAGCATGGCCGTTCTTTCGGCCACTATATCAACGGGGCCTTTGTCAAACCGGAAGGCCGCAAGGCAATTTCGGTTGCCAATCCGGCCAATGGTGACAAGCTCGCCGACATCATCTGCGGCAATGCGGATGATGTCGATCAGGCGGTGAAAGCTGCCCGCACCGCTTTCGGCAAATGGTCCAAACTTTCGGGCTATGAGCGGGCCAAGTATCTCTATGCCATCGCGCGCCATATTCAGAAGCGCGAGCGTTTTCTGGCCGTGCTGGAAACCATGGATAACGGTAAGCCGATCCGCGAAACCCGCGACATCGACATTCCGCTCGCCGCCCGTCACTTCTATCACCATGCAGGCTGGGCCGAGATGGTTGAAGACGAATTCAAGGGCTTTTCGCCGGTTGGCGTCTGCGGTCAGGTCATTCCGTGGAATTTCCCGCTTCTCATGCTTGCCTGGAAGATCGCACCAGCTTTGGCCGCCGGTAACACGGTCGTGCTGAAACCCGCCGATCTGACGCCGCTCTCGGCCATTGCCTTTGCCGAGATCTGCCATGAAGTCGGCCTGCCCGCCGGTGTCGTCAACATCGTGCAGGGCGATGGCACCACCGGCGCGGAAATCTGTGGCCATGATGGCGTGGAAAAGGTGGCCTTCACCGGCTCGACACAGGTCGGTCGTGTCATTCGCGAGCAAATTGCCGGATCGGGCAAGAAGCTGTCGCTGGAACTGGGCGGAAAATCGCCCTTCATCGTCTTTGAAGATGCCGATCTTGATGCCGCAGTTGAAGGCGTGGTCGATGCCATCTGGTTCAATCAGGGCGAAGTCTGCTGTGCGGGTTCGCGCCTGCTCGTGCAGGAAGGCATTGCCGAGCGCTTCTATGCCAAACTCAGAAAGCGTCTCGAAAGCTTACGCGTCGGCGATCCGCTCGACAAATCCACCGATGTCGGCGCCATCGTTTCACCCGGTCAGGTGAAGCGCATTTCCGATCTTATCCAAAAGGGTATCGACGAAGGCGGCGAGCTCTGGCAGACGCCAAACCCGCTGCCAGCCAAAGGCAATTATATCGCTCCCGGCTTCTTCACCGATGTGGATCAGGCCTCAACCGTCTGTCAGGTGGAAATTTTTGGGCCGATTGCGGCAGCAACAACCTTCCGCACTCCCGATGAAGCCGTCTCGCTTGCCAACAATACGCGCTACGGGCTTGCCGCGTCGATCTGGTCTGAAAATATCAATGTCGCGCTCGATCTTGCTGCGCGGGTGAAGGCCGGCGTCGTCTGGATCAACTGCACCAACATGCTGGATGCGGGCGCAGGCTTCGGTGGCTACCGCGAAAGCGGGTTCGGTCGTGAAGGTGCACGCGAAGGCATGTACGAATATCTCGTCTCCGATTGGGAGAAAGCACTCCCCTCGGCCAAGGTTACGGACGCCTTCGTGCCATCAGCTTCACCCTCCGGCGATGACAAGATCACCATCGACGGTATCGACCGCACGATGAAGAACTATATTGGCGGCAAGCAGGCCCGCCCGGATGGCGGCTATAGCTATTCGGTCACTGGCAAGGGCGGCTCGGTCATCGGGCAGGCAGGCATCGGCAACCGCAAGGACATCCGCAATGCGGTGGAAGCTGCAAGCAAGGCTGGAAGCTGGGGCGCGGCGACGGCGCACAACCGAGCGCAGGTACTCTATTATCTTGGTGAAAACCTCGATGCACGCCGCACGGATTTCGTGGCACGGCTGATCGAAAACACCGGCATCAGCGGGAAAAAAGCGGAAGAGGAATTTGAAACCGCGCTGCGCCGGATTTTTTATTATGCCGCGCAGGCCGACAAGTTCGATGGAGCGGTTCATTCCACCAAGTCGCGTCATGTGACACTGGCAATGAATGAACCTTGGGGCGTGATGGGCATCGTCTGCCCCGACGAAGCGCCGCTTCTATCGTTCGTTTCGCTGATACTTCCCGCCATTGCCATGGGCAACCGCACGGTGGTCGTACCTTCGAGCCGTCATCCGCTGATCGCAGGTGATTTCTATCAGGTGCTCGACACATCCGATGTGCCGGGCGGCGTGGTCAACATCGTCACCGGCGAACGCGATCTTCTGACGAAGACACTTGCCGAACATGATGAGGTTGCAGCGCTCTGGTATTTTGGTTCACGCGAGGGCAGCGCCATGGTCGAAAAGGCATCAGCGGGCAATCTCAAGGCCACATGGGTCAGCAATGGCCGCCAGCCCAACTGGCTCAACAAGACGGAAGGGCAAGGCCGGGATTATCTGCGCCGCGCCATTCAGGTGAAGAATATCTGGGTGCCTTACGGAGCATAAGAAGAAAGGCCCGGTCACAATGACCGGGCCTTTCTTCTCTCAATACCCTCGCCAGCTTTAAAGCCGGATCACATATTCCTTGCGCGTGGTTTCGATCACTTCCCAAGTGCCCTTGAAGCCAGGGCGGATGACAAAGCTATCGCCCGCTTTAAGCGTGCGCGCCTCGCCACCCTCTTCCGTCAAAACCGAATGGCCAGCGAGAATATGACAAAACTCCCATTCGTCATATTCAACACGCCACTTGCCCGGCGAACTTTCCCATATGCCTGCGAAGAGCTTGCCATCGGCAGTTTCTTCGAGGTTCCATGTGCGGGAGCGCGGATTACCGGACAGGACACGCTCTGGTAAAGGCGCGCCCTCCTCCGGTTCAACCTCAGTCAACTCGAAATCAACAAGCAGGCTCATCACATCAGACCTTGGCAAGTGCCTGTTCGATATCAGCGATGATGTCATCCGCATCTTCGATACCGATAGAGAGACGAACCACTTCCGGACCGGCACCGGCTGCAGTTTTCTGTTCATCGGTCAACTGACGATGGGTCGTTGATGCCGGGTGAATGACCAACGAGCGCGTGTCGCCAATGTTCGCGAGCAGCGAGAAGAGATCAAGGCTGTCAACGAACTTGACGCCCGCATCATAGCCGCCCTTCAGACCGAAGGTGAAAACAGAGCCTGCACCCTTTGGTGAGTATTTCTTCTGCAACGCATTGAACTTGTCGCTCGGAAGGCCAGCATAGCTTACCCATGACACCTTATCGTGGCCGCTCAGCCAGGTCGCAACCTTGAGCGCATTGTCGCTATGGCGCTGCATACGCAGCGGAAGTGTTTCAACACCCGTCAGGATCTGGAATGCATTGAACGGCGAGATCGCAGGACCAAAGTCACGCAGACCCAGCACCCGAGCCGCTATTGCGAAAGAGATATTGCCGAATGTCTTGTGGATTTCGAGGCCAGCATAATCAGGACGCGGCTCTGTCAAAAGCGGATAATTGCCCGACTTTGCCCAATCGAATGTTCCTGCATCGACAAGAATGCCGCCCATCGAATTGCCATGTCCGCCGATGAACTTAGTCAACGAATGCACGACAATGTCCGCGCCGTGTTCAATCGGGCGGATCAGATAAGGTGACGCCAGCGTGTTGTCGACAATCAGCGGTAATCCGTGCTTGTGTGCAACTTCAGCAATAGCTGCGATATCTGTGACAATGCCGCCCGGATTTGCAAAGCTTTCAATGAAGATTGCACGGGTGCGTTCATCAATATGCTTTTCGAAGTCGGATGGATCCGTTGCTTCGGCCCAGCGCACCTGCCAGCCAAAAGATTTGAAAGCCTGACCAAACTGGTTCATCGAACCGCCGTAGAGCTTGTTAGCGGCGATGAAATTATCACCTGGCTGTAGCAGGCAATGGAAGATCAGCAATTGTGCCGCATGGCCAGATGCCGTGGCAACAGCAGCCGTCCCACCTTCGAGTGCGGCAATGCGCTCTTCCAGAACAGCGGTGGTCGGGTTGGTAATCCGCGTATAGATATTGCCGAAAGCCTGCAGGCCAAACAGAGAGGCTGCATGGTCGGCATCTTCAAACACGAAAGACGTTGTCTGATAGATCGGCGTCGCACGTGCACCCGTCGTTGGATCGGGTTTTGCGCCCGCATGGATTGCCAGTGTTTCGATGCCGGGTGAGCGTTTGGACATAAGTTCCTCCTGACAGTCTATGCCAAATAATTCGAGTGGACGTTAGGCTGTGCCACAAAGAAAGCAAAGGAGGAATTTGCGCCAAACCACGCAATCGCGGAAATTAATTTCCGAACTTCAAGTCATCGCATAAGGCGTGGATACTCAATGGCCGGGCAGCGGTCCATTACCACTTTCAGCCCTGCTTCTTCCGCCCGCCTTGCGGCCTCTTCATGCACAACGTCAAGCTGGGTCCAAAGAACCGTTGGCCGTTGTTTCATGGCAAGAATTTCATCCACAATGCCCGGAAGCGAATGTGACGCGCGAAAAACATCCACCATATCGACTGGTTCATCAATATCAGCGAGATTGGTTACCACTTGCTGCCCATGGATGCTTTTCCCAACCTGCCCCGGATTAACGGGAATGACATGGTATCCCCAATCGAGCAGGAATTTCATAACACCGTTGCTCGGGCGCTCGGGCTTGGGCGATGCACCAAGAAGCGCAATCGTTTTGACGGACTGAAGAATTTCGCGAATCTGATTGTCTGAAGACGCTTGCATTTCATTCCTCCGCTGTAAATTCGGGGCCAGAGCGGTCTCGTTAAGATTGAAACGTTTGAACTGCTCTATCTATTTTGCTTCGCATTATCCTACGCAAAACCGCTGCGCACTTTTGCTGGAAATGCTTTATTTTTTGCATATCGCAACGCGTGCTTGCAAGATTGGCCAAACTCCCCCTATTCCTTATTATAAGGGAGAGAACATGAATATCAGCACTGCACACCATGCGGCCTTGAGCCCGGTCATGAATATCGACGATTTACGCCTCTTCATGAAGCGCGAATTTCCGCAGCTCGATGACAGTTTTGAGATCGTCTCGATCGATGACGGTGCAGCGACCATGCACCTCCGCGCCAACGATCAGCACTTGCGCCCCGGTGGCACCGTTTCAGGCCCTTCCCTTTTCGCACTTGCCGATGTGGTAGCTTATGCAGCAATCCTCGGTCATATCGGGCCGGTTGCTCTCGCAGTGACCACAAATCTCAATATCAACTTCCTGCGCAAGGCCACTCCGGGAACGGTCAAGGCAGTGGCTAGGATTCTCAAACTTGGAAAGCGTTTGGCCGTACTGGAAATAAGCCTGACCAGTGATGAGACAAATGGGCTAATAGCCCATGCGACGGCGACTTATTCCATTCCACCGCGATAAAAAGATAGGGTATTATAATACCAATATCGTAAGTCATTGTTTTTATTAGTCTATTAAAAGAATGCTGTAAAAACAGCGCTTGACGATCTTCCAGAGTTTGTGTATCGACCCGCCCAGTGCGTATGGAAGCTCGCTTTCTAACGCCCTTAGGGTTGGCCGTCCTTATGATTGGCGTGACCAACACAAGCAACAAGAAAAGCCCGGGTCGCAAGATCTGGGATTAAGTCAAGGAAGACTTCAATGGCAACTTTTTCTCAGAAGCCAGCCGAAGTGGTGAAGAAGTGGATTCTGATCGACGCAGAAGGTCTCGTCGTCGGTCGTCTCGCATCCCTCGTCGCCAATCGCCTGCGCGGTAAGCACAAAGCAACCTTCACCCCGCACGTTGACGATGGCGATAATGTCATCATCATCAATGCAGACAAGGTTGTTCTGACCGGCAAGAAGTACACCGACAAGGTTTACTACTGGCACACTGGCCATCCAGGTGGCATCAAGGAACGTACTGCTCGCCAAATTCTCGAAGGCCGTTTCCCGGAACGCGTTCTTGAAAAGGCTATCGAGCGTATGATCCCACGTGGTCCACTCGGTCGTCGCCAGATGAAGAACCTGCGCGTTTATGCAGGTGCAGATCATCAGCATGAAGCTCAGCAGCCAGAAGTTCTGGACGTTGCAGCGCTGAACCGCAAGAACAAAGGGAATGCATAATCATGGCTGAGCAGCTCAACTCGCTCGAAGAACTCGGCAGCGTAGTCGCCGAACAGGCCGCTCCGGTTCATGTTCAGAAGATCGACGCTCAGGGCCGCGCTTATGCGACCGGCAAGCGTAAAGACGCGATTGCTCGCGTTTGGGTCAAGCCAGGTTCCGGCAAGATCACCGTAAACGGCAAAGAATTTGCTGCGTATTTCGCACGTCCGGTTCTGCAGATGATCCTGCAGCAGCCAATCGTTGCGTCGAACCGCGCTGGTCAGTTCGATGTTGTCGCAACTGTTGTTGGCGGCGGCCTTTCCGGTCAGGCCGGTGCAGTTCGTCACGGCATCTCCAAGGCACTCACCTATTACGAACCAGGCCTTCGCACGGTTCTTAAGAAGGGTGGCTTCCTTACTCGCGATAGCCGTGTTGTTGAACGTAAGAAGTACGGTAAGGCCAAGGCTCGCCGTTCTTTCCAGTTCTCCAAGCGCTAATACGCTTAGGGCCAGTTCTCAAGGCGCTAATATTTATCGCTTCAAAATTACAGAAAAACGGGCCTTCGGGTCCGCTTTTTTGCTTTGAATTATCCGGATTGCTTTAGCCCGCCCAAGCGCGAATGGTTTTGCGGTTAATCTCCAGCTGTTTCTCAACAGGCTGTTTGTAATAGTCCGGCGCCATGCCCGAAATCCAATCTCCATAGTTTGGATTTGGCAGCATGAAAAACTTCGTACCGAACGCTTCGCTATTGGCTGCGACGAAAGTGCGGCGTTGCTGGTTATTCTTATGATAAGTGGCGCTTCCGAAATCATTCAGATTGTCACCAACATAGACCACCACATCGAAGCCAGCTGCTTTGACGGCGTCAAAACGCGCCTGTTTGTTGGATTGACCACTATTGAGAAGCAGGGTCTTCGCTGAGACCCCGGGAAAGCCGAGCTTCCTGATGTTGGCAGCTGTATGGTCAAATGATTTGGCATCACGGTTCGTGACATAGAACATTGTGCCTCCATGCGAATTCACATAGCGCGCAAACTCGACAGAGCCCGGGATAGGTCGTGCCTGTTCGGCAGCCACCCAACGACCCCAGGTCTTCTCCGTGTACGGCACATTATGCTGGATGCGCCATCCGGCATAAGCCGAATTGTCGATCATCGTCTCATCAAGATCAACGATCACCGCTTTCCTGCGTCCCTTCCTCACCTTTGCCGTATCGAATGCTTTACGTGCACCGTTAAAGGCCTGATAGGCAAGCGCATCATATTCGCCCGATTGTTGCATCCAGTTGAGCGCACTCACATTCTGCTGCTCCAATTGATGGCGGGCCGCATGCTGATCGGTCATACAACCGGACAAGGCTGCGGAACAGGCAAGCGCGATTGAAATTGGAAATACTGCTTTCTTCATAAAGTCCCTCTCTGAAAGAGAAGTATTTGCCAACACGCTCCGTGTTCTCACAATCGCGGTTTATCGCTCGCGCAATCTTGCACCCTTCGTATGACGGGCAGCGCTCTAACTATTGAATTTGCGCATCGTGCTTTCGAAAAATCGATTCGGATTTTTGGGCTCATGCCGTAGACGCAGTTGCAAGCCCCGGCGACAACATTCATGAAGGGTGAAGCCCAAGATTCTTCGATAATGGAACACGCCCATGTCTACGACTGAACGTTTCGCCAACACGCCGCAACCGCCTTACTTTGTTGTGTCATTCTCGTCGCAACGCTTCGGCGATGATGGAGGTTATGGTGAAATGGCCGAGCGCATGGCAGAACTTGCTGCACGGCAGCCTGGCTATATCGGTGTTGAAAGCGCACGCGATGCCGAAGGATTTGGCATCACCAATTCATTCTGGACGGATGAAGAAAGCATTCGGGCATGGAAACGCGATGTCGATCATCTTGTCGCGCAAAAACTTGGTCGTCTGCAATGGTATGAAACTTATCGCGTTCGCATTGCCCGTGTAGAACGTGCATACGGATTTGAAGCAAAAACCGCATAAAGCAATCTCCCAATTTGCTTCATGAAGCGCTATGAGAGTTGAGACGCCATCCGGGAGCCGGCCATGCCCTCTAAGACGATTGACCATGCTTTCACTGCCAGCAGCCTGAACAGTGCTGCCACTGACCCCACCCACGCGGGTGTGTTGTCATTCATGCGGCGCCTTTATAGTAAGTCGCTGAAAGGGGCCGAAGCCGTCGTCTGGGGCATTCCGTTTGATGCAGCGGTTTCCAACCGACCCGGCGCGCGGTTTGGTCCGCAGGCGATCCGTCGTGCATCGGCCATTTTCGACAACGATCCGCAATATCCGTTTGAGCGCGATCTGTTCGAAAATCTTGCTGTCATCGACTATGGCGACTGCCTGCTTGATTATGGCAATCATTATAAGACGCCAGCAACGATAGAACGGGAAGCCGCGAAGATTCTCAAATCTGATGCGTTTTTGCTGACGCTTGGCGGCGATCATTTCGTAACTTGGCCCCTACTCAAAGCCCATGCTGCGAAATATGGTCCGCTGGCACTGGTTCAATTCGATGCACATCAGGATACATGGTTTGACGATGGCAAGCGGATCGATCACGGTTCTTTCGTAGCCCGTGCCGTGCGGGATGGAATTGTCGATCCCGAGCATTCTATCCAGATTGGCATTCGCACGCATGCGCCGGAAGACTGCGGTATCAAGATCATCTATGGCCATGAAGTTGAGGATATGTCAGCGCAGGCAATCGCCGACGAGATTCTCAAACGCACAGCTGGCAAAAAAACCTATCTGACGTTCGACATCGATTGTCTTGATCCGGCCTTTGCACCAGGAACCGGAACACCCGTTGCTGGCGGTCCCTCTTCGGCAAAGATGCTTTCCGTGCTTCGCAAGCTGACGGCTCTTGATTTTGTGGGCGCCGATGTGGTCGAGGTTGCACCGGCTTACGATCATGCCGATATAACGGCAATCGCCGGAGCGACCATCGCAATGTATTATCTTGGGCTTCTGGCTGAGCAAAAAGCACGACGACGATAAATGCTGCTCAGAAACTGATTCAAGCAGCTCAAAAATTGATTCCGAATATTGGCGTAACTTTCTGAAATCCAAAGGCAAAGCGCATGAAACCGAAAATCTTCATCGACGGCGAACACGGCACCACAGGTCTGCAAATCCGCAGCCGCCTTGCCGAGCGCGACGATCTTGAAGTTATTTCCATCCCGGAAGCCGAGCGTCGCAACAAGGACTTGCGCGCTGACTATCTGCGCTCTGCCGATATTGCGATCTTGTGCCTGCCGGATGACGCGTCCAAGGAGGCTGTTTCACTGCTCGAAGGTCACAACTCGACCCGGATCATCGATACTTCGACTGCTCATCGTGTGCATACTGATTGGGCCTACGGCTTTGCAGAACTTGCCAAGGGTCAGCGTGAGCGCATCGCAGAAGCACGCCTCGTCGCCAATCCGGGCTGCTATCCGACCGGCGCAATCGCGCTTGTGCGTCCATTGCGCGATGCGGGATTGTTGGCAGCTGATTATCCGATCAGCGTCAATGCAGTTTCCGGCTATACCGGCGGCGGCAAGCAGATGATTGCGCAGATGGAGGACAAGAACCATCCGGAGCATCTTGCGGCCAACAATTTCCTCTACGGTCTGCCGCTGCGTCACAAGCACGTTGCGGAACTGCAATTGCATGGCCGCCTGGATCGCCGCCCACTCTTCAGCCCAAGCGTCGGCCGTTTCCCGCAAGGCATGATCGTTCAGGTACCACTGTTCGTGACTGAACTTGAAGGCTCACCGTCGCTTAAGGATGTCCATAACGTTTTGACCGCACATTATGCCGGGCAGAATATCGTCGAAGTTGTTTCGCTGGAGGAAAGCAGCCAACTGCCGCGTGTCGATGCGGAAGAGCTTGCTGGCAAGGATGGCATGAAGCTTTTCGTGTTTGGTACGAAAGGTGACAATCAGGTCAATCTCGTGGCGCTCCTCGACAATCTCGGCAAGGGCGCATCGGGTGCCGCTGTTCAAAATATGAACCTGATGCTCGGCAAAGCCTGATGACGGAAAGGCCGATATTCCCCGCCGAATGGAATATCGGCTCTTATGTGCCGCTCGCAGACACGCATTCCAGCCTCGTCTGGAAAGTCGAACGTAGCGATTATCCAGGCGAGTTTTTTGTTATCAAGCAGCTGAAACCTGCAGGAATGGAAGAACTGCGCGGCGCGCATTATCTCGACTGGCAGGACGGCCATGGTGCCGCACGATTATACGGCCTCAATGGCACATCGATGCTGCTTGAATATGCGGGCGACTATCATCTTGACGAGCATCTGAAACGCGGCAAGGATGCCGAATGTTTGCAGATATTCGGCGAGGTTCTGAACGCGCTGCACACGCCCTCTCCTGCCCCGATACCGGCTGATTTGCAACCACTGGACAAGCATTTTTCCGGTCTCTTCGCAGTAGCAAACGAGAGCTCTATCTATGCGGATGGCACGGCGGTCGCGAAGTGCCTGCTGGCGACGCCGCATAATGCTATTCCGCTGCATGGTGACATTCACCATGAGAACATAATCAAGGGACCGCGTGGCTGGCTTGTGATTGATCCCCATGGGCTGGTGGGGGATGCAGCCTTCGATGCGGCTAACATCTTCTACAATCCGCTCGATCGTGATGATTTGTGCCTTGATCTCGAACGCGCTCAGCGCATGGCAGAGCATTTCGCACCGATCCTCAAATGCGACCCCGCTTATGTCCTCGATTACGCATTTGCCTATGGCTGCCTCTCCGCCGCCTGGCATCGCGAAGATGGCAATGATGCCGATGAAGCACGGGAGCTGAAAATTGCTTCCGCGCTAAGGCATCTGCGTCAGACGGCTTACTCTTTGTAAGCGCCCTTTGTTGCGCGCCAATGTGCAACGGCGAAAGCCAGAACCATCAGGGCCACAAACTGGTGCGTGAGGCCGAGATCCAGCGGCACGCTCATCAGGAGCGTCGCGATTCCAATCGCTGCCTGCACCAATATCAGGCCGAGCAAAACGATTGTGCGACGGGCATGGGTGGTTGCTGCCGCATTTTTCCAAACCTGCACAGCATGAACAACCGCCAGAACCAGAACTGTGTAGGCAAACATGCGATGTACGAACTGTACGGTCTTGGGATTTTCAAACAGATTGCGCCACCATGGCGACTGGATGAACAGGTCTGACGGGATGATCGCCCCGTCCATCAGCGGCCAGGTATTGTAGGTAAGACCGGCATGAAGCCCGGCGACAAGACCGCCAAGGTAGATCTGCACCAACACGGCAAAGACTAACCAGCCCGCAAAACGCTGGATAGACCGTTCCGCCGGGCGCTCGGTATAAGTGACGAGCCCCCGCGCGATATAAAACACCGCCGTTATGATGACGCAGGCTGTCGTCAGATGAATGGCAAGGCGATACTGGCTGACACTGGTAAGCTCGCTCAGTCCCGATGCAACCATCCACCAACCGATAGCACCCTGAAAGCCGCCCAGCGCCAGAAGGCCAAGCATCCGGTATTTAAGACTGCTGTTCAGGCGTCCGGTAAGCCAGAAGAAGGCAAGTGGAATTGCAACCAGAAAACCCACGAAGCGCGCGAGCATGCGATGCGCCCATTCCCACCAGAAGATGGACTGGAATGCTTCGAGCGACATGCCCTTATTGATCTGCTGATATTGCGGAATCTGGCGGTATTTATCGAACTCTTCCAGCCATTCGGCATGGTTGAGTGGTGGAATGACGCCGTGGATCGGTTTCCATTCAGTGATCGACAGGCCAGAGCCTGTCATGCGCGTCGCGCCACCGACCATGACAATAGCGATCAGAACGACAAAAACCGCATAGAGCCAATAACGGATCAGTCGACGGTTTTTATCCTCGCCGGATCTCACTGTGCCCTGCCCTTCATGTCGAACGGAAATTGCCGCCATGCCATCTCATCCTTCAATATTAAGTCTGGATTAAGTCAGGGATACATGCCGCATAGGAGAAGCGGTTACAAGTCAGGCTCACGCGACATGCCGACGCGTTTTCTCTTCCTTTGTGCGTTCTCACAAGCTAGTGAAGAAGTGGATAGAGGAGAATGACATGCCCGTTCGGCTGAAAAAACTCATAGGCACATTTCTGCTGGTTGCTCTTGTGATCGTCTATGCAGTTTTTGCAACAATCATTGCCGTGGCTCAGCTTGGTAATTCGCCTGCATGGGTGCACCTCCTTTATTTCTTCTTCACCGGTATTCTCTGGGTATTGCCTGCAATGGGAATCATCTGGTGGATGGCTCAGCCTCCGCGCCCAAAACGTCGTTGATTAATTTGCGGGGGCAAACGAAACGTGACTGATGAAGCCAGAGCCAGTCTGACGCCACGTCTCGTTACCGACTACGCGCAACTGCGTGACTTCTGGACAAAGCCGGGCGCACTACATGGCAATGCGCAAACTTTCGACTGGATCGACTGCTGGCGCAGGCATGTCAATACGGACAGTCTGGTTGCCGGTCTGTTTACCAACGATACGCCAATCATGATGCTGCCGCTTGAAGCTGTCAACGAGAATGGCGCGCACGTGTTGCGCTATCCGGGCGGAAGTCACGCAAACTGCAACTTCCCCTGGCTTGACGGTTCGGTCGACCGCGCATCCGTGAGCCAGCTTGTGTCGGCCATTCGAACCGCTCGACCAGATATCGATATGCTTTCGCTAACAAGGCAACTGCCCTCTCTATCGGGCGAAGATAACCCTTTATTGCAGTTGAAGAATATCGAGAACCCCAATCCTGTGCTTGCTGCGTCTCTCGGACATGGTTTTGATGCCGTGCTTGGGCGGAGCAATACAAAGCGGAAACTCAAAAAACATCGTCAGCATGGACGTCGTTATGAAGAATCCGGCGGTTGGCGCATTTACGCTCCGCAGTCTCGTAAAGAAGCCGACGAGATACTCGATATTTTCTTTACTCTCAAGGCGCATCGATTCAAGCAAATGGGGATCCGTGATCCTTTTGCCGGTGCACATATTCAGGCATTCTTCAAAGAGCTTTACGGCGATGCGGCTGAAAGCCAGAACGCGGTATACCAACTGCAAGTTCTTGAAGTCGGTGGCAAGATCCGCTCACTTATAGGTAAAGCCTTCTCAAAAGATGGTCCGACCGTTGAATTCAACGCGATAGCGGATGACGAGTTAATAACTGCCAGCCCCGGCGAGTTTCTGTTTTTTGAAGATATCAAGAAAAGCTGCGACGCTGAACTGCCAGTTTATAGTTTCGGTATTGGCGATGAGCCGTATAAGCGAGAATGGTGCGATATCGAATCGCGCATCTACGACGCCTTTGTCCCGTTGACGACCAAAGGCAGAGCATTCACCGCTCTGCAATCAATACGCAGCCAAGCCGTCGCAACGGTCAAAAGCAATCCCCGCCTATGGCGGTTCGCGAAAGCACTCCGCAGCAAACTGGCAAAGCGCTAAGATTTAACAATAAGCAGCTCTCAATTTGATTCAGACGAGAGTGCTATCTTGTTGATCGTGAATCGAAATCAGGCTGTTGGTTGCGATGCATCAGGGTTAGCACCCGTTGTGCGCTCAGGATTGTCCATCAGAATGATGACGTCTTCATAGCCACCCTGATCCATATCGAGCGCCGCCGCGACAACGCTGTTGTCGTCGGGATTGACGATGTTCATGATCACGACCGCCGGACCATCCGCAATACGGCGTATCTGTCGCGATGTAGACGGACCGCATTCAACCACCACGAAATCATAAACCGTTTCCAACGCGTCCAGGATATATGGCAGGCGATCAGCCGAACGCATCGCGTTCTCCGGCGGCACGTTTCCAAGCGGCATTACATGCGCCTGAGAATAGTGATCCGTATGAATGACATCGTTGAAACGCCGTTCACCAGCCAGAAGCTCAGTAATACCGGCTCGGCTGTTGCCGTCGAGCATAACCAGACCCAGCGTGCCGAAGGCCGTCATATCGATCAGAATAGCGCGTTTGCCCCGATCCGCCAGCTCCCGCAGCAGACGCACAGTTGCAGCTGATGCGTTATCTCCTTCCGGAGATACCGCAATGACCCGCTTCAAACTGCCATCAATCAGGCGGTTGGCCACTGTCTTCACACCATTTGGATTTTCTGGCGCCTCTTCCTCAGAGACAATTTTTGATCCCGACATGAAAGGCGAAGTCCAGCGTCGTACAGGCTTACCGGAAGCTTCCAGTTCTCTTTCAGAAAGTGGGGTAAAAGCCATGTCAGTTGCCGCTTCAATCACCGGCATTTCGATTTCTTCCACTGCTGTAATACGGCGTCCATCCACGCTGACAAAGGCGCGTCCACTGAACAATTCACGGAGCAATACGAAAATCGAAAGGAGCAACAGTCCAGCAACAAAGGTCGCGCTGACAACCGGCAAGGTTTTTGGATAATAGGGCAATCCCGGCGCATCGGCGCGTGAGAAAATCCGCGCGTCGGCAGGGACATAATTGCGGTCCGTGCGCGAAGCAGCTTCGCGATAGCGTGTCAGATAGGTTTCAAGAAGCTGTCGCTGTGCCGCCGCTTCACGTTCGAGCGCTCGCAGTTCGACTTCCTGCTCACCAGCCTGAGCCGCCTGCGCCTTGACGCGGTTTAACTCACGGTTGAGTTCATCTTCGCGCAGTCTTGCAGCACTCACCTCGTTGTTGAGGCTCGCCAAAAGCTTGCGCCCTTCCACATTGATTTGCCGGTCAAGATCGGCGAGTTGCGAGCGCAACGATTTAATACGCGGATGGCCTTCAAGCAGCGTCACCGAAAGATCAGCAATTTGCGAATTGAGCTGAATGCGACGTTCAGAAAGGCGCTGCATCATACCGGACGCTACAACATCCGGCAGGGTATCAACAGGAACACCGGCTGCAAGCGCTCTGCGAATGCTTTCCGCTTTAGCTTCAGACGTCGCACGGCTTGAACGCAGCCGCGTCAATTCCGTCGAGACTTCGGATAGCTGCTGGGTGGCAATGGTGCTGTTTGTCTGCCCCGTCAAAAGGCCATTCGCTGCACGATAGTCTGCGACCTTCTTTTCCGAATCCCGCACTCTGCCGCGCAGATCCTCGATTTCTGGCGCAAGCCAACCGGTTGCATCATCATTAGACTGGAGCTTTGCAGCGCCTTGCAGCGCGATATAGGCGTCAGCCACGGCATTTGCGATACTGGCTGCTTCCTGCGGATTTGCAGACGTATATTGGACAACAATCACACGCGAACCGGTGATGTTGAAGACCTCTAAGTTCTGGCGCAACTTTTGCAGTACACGCTCTTCAGGTGTCAGACTGGCCGGATTATTGCGCATGCCAAGAAGAATCAAAGCGCGCGTCCAAGGCTTTATATTTGTTGAGGTAAATGCATCATTGTCTGTGAGCTTCAGCTTGTCGGAAACCTGTTTCAACAGATCTCCGGAAGTCAGCACTTCGACCTGGCTTTTAACCCCTTCCGGGTCCATCAATGGTCGCTCAGTTGTAGCTTCACCATTTGGACGTGTGAAAACGGATTCGCGGGATTCGATCAGAATACGGGTCTCAGCGCGATAATCAGGCGTCAGAAGGAGGCAAATGATCCAGGCAAGCACTGCCATAATGACCGCGCCGCTGACAATCAAAAGCCAATTGCGGCGCAAGCTCGAAAAGAGCGCGCCAATATCAATATCTGCGTCTTTCGACAGCCTATCGACTTCAGACATTCTCATACTCCGCCCGATGCTCCGCCCAACACTCCGGATGCGCGGTGCTCGAACAACCGCCTCGCTATTTGTTCTTACGCATTATCCAACGCAAAACCGCTTCGCACTTTTACTGGAAATGCTTCAAAGGTATCGCAGGCCAATTTTGTAAGAAAATGTAAACGAACAAGGTAACCAGAGGGTTAAACTGTCTATTTGTTCGACCTTGCGGGAAAGAGAGAAAGTTTTTCCAGAACCGCACCACTTCTTTACCAGCCATTAACCTTAATCAAACGATAACGTCATGTATCAGCATTCGGATATTACCCGTCCGAATCTACAAATGCGGCAGTGCTTTTCGGAAGAGACCGAGGCGACAATGACGATGCAGAAAACTCATAAAAAGCGCACAGGCCGACTGGTTCTTGTTGCGCTTGGCCTTGCGGCGATGACGCTTTCCGCATGCTCGAGCTATCGCCCTGCCCCACCGGCGTTTCATGCCGCATTAAACGAACCCTATTTGCTCAATGCTGGCGACCGTGTGCGCGTTACCGTGTTTGAGCAGGCAAGCCTCACCAATAATTATAGCGTCGACCAGTCGGGTTACATCGCGTTCCCACTTATCGGCAGCGTTCCGGCAAGCGGAAAAACCGTAAAGCAGCTTGAAGGTGTTATTGCCTCAAAATTGCGTGGTGGCTATCTGCGCGATCCAGACGTAAGCGTCGAGGTCGACCGTTATCGCCCGATCTTCATCATGGGTGAAGTGGGTGGTGCGGGCCAATATTCATACGTGCCGGGCATGACAGTGCAAAAAGCAATCGCTGCGGCTGGCGGATTTACTCCACGCGCCAATCAGGAAAGTGTCGATATTACACGTACTATCAATGGAGACGTGATGACAGGTCGTGTCCTGATCTCTGATCCGATCCTGCCGGGCGACACCGTCTATGTGCGCGAACGTCTGTTCTGATGGCGATAAATGTCTGATGAAAAGCACAACAAGCCCTTACGGATTGTCCATTGTTTTCGAGAACCTGCGGGTGGCCTGTTCCGCCATGTCCGCGATCTCATCAGCATTCAGGCTTCAAACGGGCATCAGGTTGGCATTCTCTGCGATGCGACGACCGGTGGTCCGCGCGAAGATGAACTACTGGAAGAATTACGGCCCAAGCTTGCGCTGGGCATCCATCGTATCGCCATGCAAAGACATGTCGGTATTGGCGATATCAAAGCAGCATACAAAGCCTATCGCATTGTCAAGAAATTGCAGCCGGACATCTTGCACGGACATGGCGCCAAAGGTGGCGTTTATGCGCGTCTGTTCGGCTCAGTTCTACGGGTTTTTAAGTCTCGCGTAGCCCGTATCTACTCACCGCATGGCGGCAGCCTGCATTTTGACAGAAAGACGCGTCGTGGCGGCGCGGTCTTTCTGATCGAAAGGCTGCTGGCTCCGCTCACTGACGCTGTTCTGTTCGTTTCAAACTTCGAGAAGCGGACATATGAAGAGAAGGTTGGCAGGCCATACGACCTCCATGCGGTTATCTATAACGGCTTGTCGGATGAAGAGTTTGTTCATACGGCGACCGCACCTGACGCTACTGACTTCCTGTTCATAGGAACGATGCGTGCGTTAAAGGGGCCGGATCTGTTGATCCGCGCCCTTGCTTCTCTTCGTGACAAACATGGTGAGCGCTTTACCGCGACTATGGTCGGCGACGGCACAGAGAAACCTGATTTTCTGGCACTTGCAGATGAGCTCGGTGTGGCTGATCAAATCCGCTTCCTTCCCGGCATAGCCGCACGAGAAGCATTTCCGCTTGGCAAAATCATGATCATTCCATCACGCGCGGAAGCATTTCCTTATATCGTGTTGGAGGCGCTGGCCGCTGGCAAAGCCGTCATTGCGAGCAATGTTGGCGGCATTCCGGAAATCTTTGGCCCCAACTCCCCGGCTCTTGTTGAACCAGACATCGAGTTGCTTGCAGCCAAGCTGCTTGCAGTTGTGAATGATGAGAGTGGTTTTCTCTCATCAATGCCCAACAGCATGCGCCTGCGCGAACGGTTCAGCCTTCAGGCAATGGCACATTCTATAGAATTGGTTTACCGTGAAGCACGTTCCTGAAAATCTCGCAGCCGCCAGGACCGTTTGATCAGCAAATCCTTAGGATTTGGCATTAGATATAGTCCGGCACTTTGATTAGCAGGGGTAAAATTGTGCGGGATATTGATGCGCCTTCTCCAATCGATCCTGAGGCAAGCAATGCCAAAGATACGAATGGTTCCAAACCGAGCGAACAGATCGGGTTGAACGCCATGGCGCGCCAGATGGCTGCGCAATACGAACGGAATACCCTGTCGCCGACCATGCTGAGTGGTGTGATACGGCTCGTTGAATTTGGCATTGTTTTACTGTCCGGCATTCTGAGCTTTGCTTACTACGTCAGTTTCAACACCTCGCTCCTTATCTACTATCTCCTCATCATGCTCGCGGGCGGCGGCCTCTACGTGCTTTTGATGGAAATAAACAATGGCTATCAGATCAACATTCTGCGCAGCCCCAGCCGCCATCTGAAACGCGTGATCATCAGCTGGGCAACCGTGCTGGGAGCCGTTGCCGTAGCAGGCTTTCTCTTCAAGGTTTCGTCGGATTTTTCGCGCGCCTGGTTTCTGATCTGGGCCTTGAGCGGCATGATCGTGCTCATCATCTGCCGACTCTTTGTCTCGTGGAGAATCCGTCGTTGGGCACGAAATGGCATTATGGAGCGCCGCGCTGTCATTGTGGGCGGCGGCCCCAATGCCGAAGCACTGATCCGTACACTTGAACAGCAACCAGACAATGACATTCGCATCTGCGGTATCTTCGATGACCGCGACGACAAGCGTTCGCCGCCCATCGTAGCAGGCTACCCCAAACTCGGAAATATCAAGGAGCTGATCGAGTTTGCGCGTATTGCGCATATCGACATGCTGATTGTTTCGCTACCAATCAGCGCCGAAGAACGCATTCTGATGATCCTCAACAAGCTGTGGGTCTTGCCCGTCGACATCCGCCTATCAGCGCTTAACAACCATCTGCGTTTCCGCCCACGCGCCTATTCCTATATCGGCAGCGTGCCGATGCTCGACATTTTCGACAAGCCAATTAACGACTGGGACTCGGTTGCCAAGCGTATTTTCGACATCACCTTCAGTCTGCTTGGCATCGTCTTTCTTTCGCCCATCATGCTGGCAACCGCAATTGCCATTAAGCTCGATAGTAAAGGCCCGGTGATCTTCAAGCAGAAGCGTCATGGCTTTAACAACGAAGTCATCAATGTCTGGAAGTTCCGCTCGATGTATGCAGAGCAGAGCGACCCGACTGCACGCAACGCTGTCACGAAAAACGATCCCCGCGTGACCCGCGTCGGGCGCTTCATCCGCAAGACATCCATCGACGAACTGCCGCAGTTCTTCAATTCGTTGACGGGTTCACTGTCGCTTGTCGGCCCGCGCCCACATGCGGTGGCCGCACACTCGCACAACGTGCTCTACAATGAGGTCGTAGACGGTTACTTTGCGCGCCACCGCGTCAAACCGGGTGTAACTGGCTGGGCGCAGATTAATGGCTGGCGCGGTGAAATTGACAATAATGACAAGATACGTATGCGCACAGAATATGACCTGTTTTATATTGAAAACTGGTCGCTCTGGTTCGATCTAAAAATCCTGTTCCTGACACCCATCAGACTTCTCAACACGGAAAATGCCTATTGAGGACGGTCGCAAACAGAGCCAGCGATATATCGACACCTTACCGCGTTTTACCTGCAACAGAGGTTGCAGGTAAGCGCGCTTTAAACAGAATTATCGCCAATTTTGCCATCGGACTTGGTATTTTTCTGCTTGGTTTCGTGATGAGCGAACCCGCTCCCTATGAGCTTTATATGGTCGCGCTCATAGCTGTGGCCCTGCTTTTTGGGATGCGGCTGACACGAACGAACCTGGTGTTGCTAGCCCTGCTGACCCTATTCAACTTCGGCGGCATGGTTTCAGTCATGCAAATGGCGGATACGAAAGATGCACCGCTATATATCGCCGTTTCGCTATTCCTTGCCTTCACGGCTGTCTTTTATGCTGCAATTATTGAAGCAGACTATCGTCGTCTGAAAACAATATTCAACGCCTATCTTCTGGTCGGCATCCTGTCGTCGTTGCTCGGCATTGCGGGCTATTTCAACCTGTTTCCCGGTGCCGATGTCTTTACCCGCTTCGGTCGCGCGATGGGTGGATTTAAAGATCCGAATGTTTACGGGCCGTTTTTGGTGCTCCCCTTCACATGGAGCCTTTACCGCATCATGAAAGGCAACGGTCGAGATCTGCTCGTCTATTTGCCTTTATGCTGCATACTGACACTTGGCATACTGGTTTCTTTCTCGCGTGCTGCCTGGGCCATGGCACCATTCTCATTTCTCTGTCTTTTTGCAGTTTTGTTTCTTCAGAGCGAGAGCAACAGATTTCGCTTGCGATTAATCGCAATCGGTCTGCTTGCGGTTCTTGTCATTGTTCTGGCTATTGTGCTGCTCCTGCAAATTCCCGATGTAGGAGCATTCTTTTTCGAGCGCGCGCGCCTGGAGCAAAGCTATGACAGTGCGCGTCTGGGCCGGTTTGCCCGACACTGGCTCGGCATGGTGCTGGCGACAGAACACCCTTTGGGAATTGGACCGCTGGAGTTTGGTCCCATGTTCGGTGAAGACACCCATAATGTCTGGCTGAAAGCAGTGCTTGACTACGGCTGGATCGGTTTCATCGCCTTCATAACGCTGACATTCCTGACGCTGGCCATCGGTTTCAAACTGATGTTCAGAAACCGGCCATGGCAACCATTCCTGCTTTGTGCCTATGCGACTTATCTTGGCCATGTGCTCATCGGCAACGTGATCGACACCGATCACTGGCGGCATTTTTATCTGCTCTTTGGCCTCATATGGGGGTGTGCCGGGTTGGAATATAAACACCAACGCGAAGTTGCTTCACACAATCAATACCAAGGAAATCTGCTTTGCAATTCTTGATCTATGCCGCCGCAGCTATATTCGAGATTGCGGGATGCTTCTCGTTTTGGGCATGGCTTAAACTGGACAAATCCCCGCTCTGGCTCATTCCTGGCTTGGTTTGTCTCGCCCTTTTTGCCTATCTGCTGACGCTGATCGAGAGCGACGCTGCGGGACGCGCTTACGCCGCTTATGGCGGGATTTACATTATCGCATCGATTGTGTGGATCTGGGCCGCCGAAGGCATGCGTCCAGATCGCTGGGACATTATCGGCGCGACCGTAGCTTTTGCCGGAGCGTGCATTATTCTCTTCGTTCCACGCACTTAGAACACCTACCGAAAAGTGTAAAACGCTTCAGCTGATCTTGCTGAATTCGATATAAAAATCGCGGATACCCGACGCAAGAAACTGTACGGCCACACAGGTCAGCAGAAAGCCCATGATTTTTGTCACTGCCTGCATACCGTGTTCACCGAGCACCTTCTCGATGAGCGGTGCGGAGGACAGTGCGAGATAGGCTACGCAGATCGTTATAGCGACACCCAAAATAACGACCACATGGCCGACAATGGAGTGTTCAGATGGTATCTGCGACGCGAAGCTCATGACAACCGCTATAGAGCCCGGGCCTGCGAGGCTGGGCATTGCCAGCGGTGAGAACGAATAATCCAGATCAGCCTTTTTAATATCGGCAGGCTCTGCATCTACTTCCGACGACGAATCCTCACCAGAGAAAATCATTCGCAGCGCCAGAATCATGATGATCAACCCGCCGGCCACACGAATACCCGGCATGGATATGCTGAAAAGCGAAATGATCCCGTTCCCAAGTAGCAGGAAAGCAGTCAGAATCGAAAACGCATATATGCAGGCTTTTCGTGCCTGAACGCGTTTGTTTTCAGCACTCATGCGTTTGGTCAGCGACATATATAATGGAATTGTGGTCAGGGGATTCATGATAGGCAAAAGACCGATCACAACGATCGACACGTATTTTACAAACTCAATAATCAAACTCATTCCATTCAGCCTCAAACACCAAGCATATCTGAAAACAATATCGCAGAAAAACTTGGATAAACAGTGCTTTAATACGACCAGCTACCGCATTCGGCTGCCGATTAACACTTGGAAAGTCGATCAAGTACCTATGCAATTTCGGCCATCTTAAGGCGCATTAAATTGTATCAAAAGGTCAAATTATTACTGTGGAGAATATTCCTATACGGAAATAAATATCGCGGTCTCTCTGCATCATCTACATTATTGCGAGCGCACAAGTGCGATTGTTAAAACAGAAAATTATTATTAAATTGCCTCATACTACAATGATAAAATTTTGTATTTATAATTCATGGATAATGCCGATTAGTTATTTCTCTAAACTCCATTGAAACAAAAGGGTCACGTTGCCCCCGTACGTGATCTTTTGAATATGTATAGGGTTAAGATTGCCCCCGCTGACAGCAGGGGCTTTTTTTTGACCGCAGAGCATGGTTTTTTCTATAGACTCATAAAATCGCCATAACTTCTTCACGTGCACAACTAAGCAATCCATGACTGACTGTTAATTTTATCAGTATTTTTAAGTAAATAATAAATATCTATTTATGGAGCTTTGCACCTTTTACCAAATTTTTGACTATTTTCTTTTCTGCCCGAATAGCTATACCGACAACATTTGCCGATTCAGGTGTAAAATTCGAGAACACATCTCTGTTAGCAGCGTCATGCCCAGTAGAAAACATCTCCTCAACATACAAGGATGTTGTGATCCCTCTCTCCAGCGACTTCATGTGGATCTTGCGCATTTGGCTAGCATCCACAGACAAGACAACTACCGGCTGGACAGACAAAGCATTGTAAGTGTTGCCGGCCCCATCCTGATACGGCTCACCGATAATATCCGGATATTGACTGACAATCCCGCTTGCTAGAAAAGCGGTGACATTCAGCCCCTGCCAGGAAGCCAAATCGTCCCGCAAAACAATTGTGAACTTTGTATCAAACATGCAAAAATGATCCCGTTATATTCGTGCTAAGCGGATAATAGGGACCGCAATATTTTGAGTATTGAACGTTTGTGCAAATCTGAACGAATTCTGCATGCTCCGACAGAACGGGGTATTGATCGCATTGATGCGAGATTCCATGGCGTGGGGTTTAGCCCACATCGTCATGATACTTATGCGCTCGGAATTACCTTAGCCGGCGTACAGACATTTCGTTATCGTGGAGAATCTCGTGTTAGCGTTCCTGGAAATACGATCGTCATTCACCCCGATGAACTACATGACGGTGCAGCAGGCTCTGAAAACATGCTGCATTACAGGATGTTCTATTTTCCCCCGGAATTGTTGCTGGCAGCGTCAAATCGCACGCATATCTTACCTTTTGTCAAAGAGCCGATACTATCTGACAAGATGCTTCATCAACTGTTGGTCGAGGTTCTTATAGATCTGAATAACGAACCCGATGAACTACTACTCGACGATGTTATAACACGTCTGCACTCCAATCTCTGGAAGCATGCCGATGGAGAGATTAGACATCCCAAAGTTATTGCACGTGACGCGATCCTGAATACTCGCGAGTACCTTAAGGAGAATATTGACAACACAGTGTCGTCTGACGACCTTGAGAACGTTTCCGGCCTCGACAGGTACACATTATCACGCCATTTCAGAGCACTTCATGGAACGAGTCCGCACCGTTATCTGATTATGCGCCGGCTTGAAAAAAGTCGACGTATGCTGTCTGACGGCAACTTAAGCCTGGCGGAAATTGCCGTAGCCTGCGGCTTCGCAGATCAAAGCCATTTCACGCGGCACTTCAAATCAGCCTTTGGAATGACGCCCGGTCGCTGGTTACGTTTTACACAGCCATAACAGACCACCCATCACGCAATTCTATGTTAGTTGCGCAAAGGAAAGACCGAAAAAGGGACCTAGCTACAAGCTAGACCGCAAACGGTTCATCAGCGTCATTAATGCATTTCGATTATCGGGGTAAATGGTCGGAGCGGCGGGATTCGAACCCACGACCCCTTGACCCCCAGTCAAGTGCGCTACCGGGCTGCGCTACGCTCCGAGCCGGAGAAAGCCCTAGAATATAAAGGCTTTTCCCGCAAGCCTAAAAATCGAGTCCCATAACAAATTGAAAGCTGATGAATAGATTCAGAGGATTGAGACCGAAACCCCTACCACGATCTTTCAATCCAGTGGCTCATTCCGCCGCTTCGAAAGTAAACGGTTCTGCAGGAACGAACTGATCTGATACTTCTCCGACAAGCACGCGGCTCATATCAATACCCAGATCAAGCTTGCGAACTTGTGCGCCCTCGGAGAAGTCGAGTTTCTTCATGTCCACCGAGAAAATATTGGGTGATGTCGCCGATTCGCCGTGGAAAAACATAGCCTTCTGATCAGCCACCACTCGCCAGCGAGTTGTGGACAGGTTCGGCGCATCAGGAAGGCTCACGCCATAAGGCACTGAAGCGTTCCGGATCACACTGAACACCGCAGCAGCAGCAATTCGCGGGTTATCGCTTTGGGTCACCGCATTTACGTAAAAACCGGCGCGCACGAAACGATCTTCAGAGCGGCCACTCCCGGGAAGAAAGTTGAGCGCGTTGACCCCACTCCAGTATTTCTGATTGGCAAGTTGAATATCAAATGGCGGATCGTTGGTGACAACCTGATATGAACGATCGTGATGAATACTCAGCGCCCCGTCGATCCACTCAAGAACGGCACTATCGCCAGTTGCATCTGAGAGCGTCAAATGGAGTGGGGCAAGACTGCCGGGACGCCCCGGCACTTCCCCGCTCACGACCTGAACAGGATTGTTGCGCGTATATTCGACTGCCTCTGAGACTGTTGCGAACTGATCAAGATAGAATTGGGCCCAAATCGCAAGCGACATGCGGGGCGTGCTCTTGTCATCTTCGGGAAACGCGGTGGCATTGAGCCACAAAAGGCTGGCATTGAGGCCAGCTTCGTTCATGCCGTCGACCGTTGAAATGTCATAACCGGATACGGCAAGACTGCCGAACTTTGAAGTCCATTCCATTGAACGTGCGCCGGCCCGTCCGTTGCGCTTCATTCCACGGGGAAACACCCAGAAATTGCTGACCATAGGATCTTTGAAATCCATATTTCGGCCTGTGAGCGTCCGACCGGCTTCTCCGTGATAGACGACCCGCGTACAGGCTTGAACTTCTGCGGTCATCAATCCCGTGGTGGCTGCTAGTATGGCAAGCATATGGGCGAAACGAGACATGTCAGATACCTATTCATCAAAGAATGCTCTTGCCCTGTCAGTCATAACGGGATTTTCTTCGGGAAAGTAGAAATATTTTATGTAAACCAATAGTTTGTCGGCACGGGTTGCACTCGACTTAAATAAGTCAGGATAAGTGATTGAGGCTAAAACTATAAAGTTCATTCAATGCTTTGGTGGAACATCGCGTTCTGAGCCGAAAAAACACAATAGAGCAACCCACGGTGCAAGGTTTATTTTCCAGCTTCGTGAAAATGAAACCCCTTGCACCGCAAGTCTGTCGATTTAAGTGTTACGAATTTGGTAGGTTTCCGGGATGTAACGATAGCCCTCACCTTCACGCTGCAGATATGCAAGCGACGGAAATGGCATGTGATAACCAATGAAAGGCAGCCGGTCGGTAGCAATCATATCGAAGATGCGCTTTCTGGTCTCAACCGCCATGTCCTTGTCTATATCGAATGAAACGTGCCAGTCGGGACGCTGCAAGGTAATAACCGAATGGTTAGCCGTATCTGAAATCAGCATGAGCGATTTGCCATCCGATTCCACCCGGAATGCCAAATGCCCCGGCGTGTGGCCGTAAGCGCCGATAGCATGAATACCGGGGACCACTTCTTTGCCATCATCGATGAAGGTGGTCTTTTCTGCTAACGGCTTCACATTCTTTTCGACCATTTGTGCGACAGTCTTTGCCGGGCTTTCGAGCCGGGCTGGATCAGTCCAGAAATCAAACTCTCTCTGTCCGGCAGCATAGCGTGCATTTGCAAAGGCTGGTTTGCCGTCCTCCATCAAACCGCCGATATGATCGGGATGGAAATGGCTGAGAACAACAAGGGAAACATCACCCGCCTTGTAGCCTGAAGCCTCCAGTGCACTGATCAATTTGCCTTGCCCTGCTTCACGGGCTCCTGCCCCCATTCCTGTATCGAACAGAACCAGCTCCTTGCCAGTATTGATCAGAACGGGCGTAAAACTATTCACAAAACGATCGGTAGGAAGCAGATTTTCTTCCAGCAGGGCCGCGACATCTTTCGGATCCTGATCGATCGCATAGGTCTTCTCTGGTGCTTCGCCTGCCCGGCGCCCATCAGAAAGCGTCGTGATTTCGAAGTCGCCAAATTGAAACCTATGAAAACCAGAGTTTTCAACCTTCGACACAGGCGTTTGCGCCGCAGCTTGCGAAGCTTCAAATGGCGATAAAGCTACTCCACCACCTGCAGCGGAAGCTGCAACGATAAAATTTCGCCGTGAAATAGCCATCGATCTGTCTCCAGAGTTGTTGAGGTAATTAAGGATAGCGTAAAAAGCTTATCGATCCAGAGCGAAACAATTAACTTTTCGTAAGCTTCGGCTCGTTCACGGACTTGCAGCTCGCAAAAAAATTCTCTATCTGAGGGCTGCGCGGGACGACCCGCGCCTGTGTTCGCATAGGGGACGGCCCCATTTGGAGGGGCGCTCCATGGCCGGGCCTATAGAACAATTTGCAATCCGACCTATCGTCGAGCTTGGCACCGTGGGTGGCCAGCAGATTGTTTTCACGAATTCCGCACTTTACATGCTGCTGACTGTAACAGTTGCTGCAGGCTTTCTCTTCATGGCCTCGCGACGCAGTAGAGTCGTGCCAGGTCGTTGGCAGTCGTCGGTGGAAATGCTTTACGAGTTTGTATCAAAGACTATACGTGAAAATGCAGGTGAACACGGGATGAAATTCTTCCCCTTGGTGTTCTCGCTTTTCATGTTCATTCTTGTGGCTAACCTCATCGGCATGTTTCCTTATGCCTTCACGGTAACAAGCCACATCATCGTCACGTTCGCGCTGGCAATGCTCGTGTTTCTGACGGTTACAATTTACGGATTGCTGCGCCACGGTTTCAAGTTCTTCCGGTTATTCATGCCAGCCGGCGTCCCGGTGATGCTCGCTCCGATTATCGTTCCTATCGAACTCATGTCTTACATTTCGCGCCCGATCAGCCATTCGGTACGTCTGTTTGCAGTCATGCTTGCCGGTCACATCACGCTGAAGGTATTTGCCGGATTTGTCGTTGGACTGGGCAGTCTGGGTTCGCTGGGGCTCATGTCAGCCATCATGCCTCTCGCCATGACAGTCGCACTGACAGCACTTGAATTGCTGATGGCTATCATTCAGGCATATGTCTTTACCATGCTGAGCTGCATGTACCTCAATGACGCTCTGCACCCTTCTCACTAGATTTACAATATTGACGAAAGGACGGCCTTTCGTTCTCTTAAAAATTGGGACGGCCCATACCTAGGAGCACTAAAATGGCATGGATCTATCTGGCACTGGCTGGTGGCCTCGAAATTGTTTGGGCCTACTTCATGAAAAAATCGGAAGGCTTTTCGCTTTTAACGCCCAGCGTCATCACGATTGTAACGATGATCGGCAGTTTCGCCCTGCTTTCGATTGCAATGCGCACCCTGCCTTTGGGCACAGCCTATGCAATCTGGACCGGTATTGGCGCAGTTGGCGCATTCGTCGTCGGAATTTTCATTCTGGGTGAAGCAGCAACATTCTTCCGCGTTGCCAGCGTCACACTTATTCTGGCCGGTATTATCGGCCTGAAACTATCGTCGACGTAAGTGATAAAAAGAAAGGGAGGCATCGCCTCCCTTTTTCATTTTATTGCCCGGCAAGCGTGAGCTGACCTACTAGCGAACCTGGTCCAGCAGGCGTTTGCATTCCAGCAGGTCGAAAAGCGCTTCCTGCAGAAGCGAACGGTTATCCTTCGATGGACGCTTCCCGTCAGCGCCAATCGGGCCGTCTTCCTCACCCTTCAACAAGCCAAACAGCTTGCGCGCAGGTTGCGGTGCTTTGATGCCGCTTGGCAGCGCCATTTCATTATCGGCGGCGCTTTCCATCGCTTGCTTTTCAGCAGCAGCCTGCTTTTGGCGCGTGATGGCTTCAATAGCCTGAACATCACCATTGCCAAGCGCGATGATGAATTGTGCATTGTTTTCGCGGAGGAGTCGCTGGACACCCTTGATAGTGTAACCCTGATCATAAAGCAGGTGGCGAATGCCTTTGAGCAATTCAACATCAAGCGGACGATAATAGCGACGACCGCCGCCTCGCTTCATCGGTTTGATCTGGGTAAAGCGCGTCTCCCAGAAGCGCAGCACATGCTGCGGAAGATCGAGATCTTCTGCTACTTCGCTTATAGTCCTGAATGCATCAGGGCTTTTGTCCATCTGCTTGCCCTTTCCAGTGGTTTGGCCTCGCCGTGCAGCGAGTCCTGCCAGCCCAGATCGTTCAAATGGCAATCGACACATAATTTCGTGTCGGCCAAAGTATCATAATAATCGAACGGCGTTTAACATATAAATATCGAACGAAAAGCCCCTACTTTTCGGATTGTTATATTAGGGAACCGACTCGCTCTGTCCGTAGATTATATAATATCAGAACTTTATAAGCACCCCTTCATATATAACAGGAAGAAGCACAGATTTCAGGCTGCTGATGTCACTGGATATATAAGCAAGCGAAATACTTCGCCCCAAAAGGGGCGACGCAATAAAGAATAAAGAGATTAAAAACCTCTATCCATCTAAAAACTACGATTTGGCGCTTTTCGACCCGCGCTTCTGATGTTCTTGGAGGATGCGTTGCTTGAGAACGTTAGACGCTTTGAACGTCATGACGCGACGTGGAAGAATTGGTACTTCCTCACCGGTCTTCGGGTTGCGGCCGATGCGCTCATTCTTGTCACGGACCTGAAATGTCGCGAATGACGACAATTTCACAGTTTCACCGTTTACGATAGCGTCACAGACTTCGTCGAGGATCATCTCGACCAGAGCCGCCGATTCAGTTCTGGATAGGCCTACCTTGCGGTAAACAGCCTCTGCCAGATCAGCGCGTGTGACCGTCTTACCTCCCATAACAGAACCTACCTGGTTAGCGTTTGAACAGATAATATCCTTAAGTGACAGGAGGTTACACAAATAAACGCGGTCCGGTCAAGCCGCGAGTTTCCTCGCGGCCCATCAAATTTCTAATTACCAGCGCAACAACACCGCGCCCCAGGTAAATCCGCCGCCCATGGCCTCCAGAAGAACAAGGTCGCCCTTCTTGATGCGACCGTCTGCAGCGGCTGTCGCAAGCGCCAGAGGAACCGAAGCTGCCGATGTGTTGCCGTGCTTGTCAACGGTGATAACCACCTTTTCCTCGGCGATATTCAGCTTCTTGGCCGAAGCGTCGATAATGCGCTTATTGGCCTGATGTGGTACGAACCAGTCGATATCGTCTGCAGTCAGACCTGTTTCGGCAAAGGACGCTTCAATCACATCGGTGATCATACCCACAGCATGCTTGAAGACTTCACGGCCTTCCATGCGCAGATGACCGACCGTTTGTGTGGTCGATGGGCCACCGTCCACAAAAAGCTTTTCCTTGTGATTGCCGTCAGAACGAAGGTTCGCAGCGAGGATACCGCGATCCGACGTCAGGCCCTTGCCCTCGCCCGCTTCAAGGACCAATGCGCCCGCACCGTCGCCAAACAGCACACAGGTCGTGCGATCGTTCCAATCGAGAATGCGCGAGAAGGTTTCCGCACCTATGACCAGCACACGCTGAGCCATGCCACCACGAATATAAAGGTCCGCTGTTGTCACGGCATAGATGAAGCCGCTGCAAACGGCCTGAAGATCGAACGCAAATCCTGAAGTGATGCCCAACTCGCGCTGAATTTCGACGGCACTTGCCGGAAATGTATGATTTGGCGTCGAGGTTGCCACTAGGACCAGATCGATATCGGAAGCTTGCAGACCAGCATTTTCAAGGGCCGCACGCGCAGCCGCGGCACCAAGCGATACTGTGGTCTCGGTTTCATCTGCGATGTGGCGCTGGCGAATGCCCGTGCGCTGGACGATCCATTCGTCAGAGGTTTCAATCACGCCTTCAAAATCGGCATTTTTCATGATCCGCTTAGGCAGCGCTGAACCAATACCTCTTACGACAGATCTTATCATCTTTTTCCTGTCCTTGAACGGCTTCTATTTTCCCTGAACCGGAAGAGCCGCTCTATCGTTTTGTTTTATCGCAGTTTCGTTTTGCTTTATCGAAGTTTCGGGCGAAAAATCGGTCCTCACTTTTTCTGAAACTGCTCTAGCCTGACCACATCAGTCGCACGCTTACCGGTCTACATTCACACCCAATTTAAAGGGCTAACAATCACTTGGCTGCTTCGCTGCCGTCATTGGACACAGCATGCGGATGACTGTGGTGGAAATGAGCCAGATCGGCTTCAATCTTTTCAAGAAGCTTGTTGCGTACCATGTCATACCCAACTTCGACTGCTGAGCAGAAACCTTCGGCGGTGGCACCGCCATGACTTTTGATCACAACACCGGTCATGCCAAGCAACACGCCACCATTCACCTTGTTCGGGTCCATTTTTTCGCGAATGCGGTCAAATGCGCCCTTTGCAAAAATATACCCAATCTTCGCAAGCCATGTGCGGGTCATCGCCTGACGGAGCAGTTGCGCCATTTGTTGCGCCGTACCTTCAGCCGTTTTCAGTGCAACATTACCCGTGAAGCCCTCTGTCACGACCACATCAACAGCCCCTTTGCCGATACCGTTGCCTTCAACAAAGCCGGTATATTGCAACCCCTCCAGCGGTGTATCGCGCAGAATCTGGGCAGCTTCCTTGATCTCGTCGAGGCCTTTAACTTCTTCTGTACCGACGTTAAGCAGGCCAACCGTTGGCTTTTTTATCTCGAAAAGCGCGCGCGCCATACCCGCGCCCATCACCGCATAATCCACGAGTTGGCGCGCATCGGCACCGATAGTCGCACCGACATCCAGCACAATACATTCACCGCGCAAAGTCGGCCAGATAGCCGCAATAGCCGGGCGCTCTACATCGGACAACATGCGCAGACAGAACTTTGACATGGCCATAAGCGCACCAGTGTTTCCGGCTGAAACACAGACATCGGCATCACCGGTCTTTACGGCTTCGATCGCCTGCCACATGGAAGACTTGCCGCGACCGGAACGAAGCGCCTGACTCGGCTTATCATCCATTCTGACCGCAACCTGACTGGCGCGGAATTCAGATGCTGCCTGCAGTTTCGGGTAACGTGCCAATACAGGCTCAACCTGACCGGCCAGCCCGAAGAAAATGAACCGGATGTCAGGATGGCGTTCAAGTGCCTTCGCCGCGCCGGGGATGACCACTTCTGGGCCAAAATCACCGCCCATGGCGTCAATCGAAATTTTTATCACTATTGATTATTCCTGTGCGATCCCTTTCCCCAATCCTGCCTGTCTGAAAGCAGAGGGGTTTTCCGCGAAAATAGTGTTTTTCCGGTCGCGCACAACCAGATTCTCTCAAGCATCGGTTAAATCACGGCTTATTCTGCCATTCCGAAAGCTTGGCAAAAGGCGAATCAGGCTTCTCTTCCTCTTCCACGTCACCGAAAACGGCCGGTTCAGCGTCATCGGGCAAACCCGGCTTGCGCGGATATGGATCAAGTGCGAGTTCAAAAAACTCTTCAGCAACAGCGCCAATATCAATCTTATCGCCGACAAACGTCTCGGGAATATCTGCGCCGTCAGCATCCAACAGCAACTCGCCGCTTTCATCGAGCTGAATTTTAGCCAGGCGTGAATTTTCTGGTACGAAAATCGTGTCCACTTCTTCAGAAACCGTAGCATTGATGGGTTCCAGCGTCACAACGCAAGACTGCACGATTTCTGCATTGATGGTGCCACGCAGGCGAATGCCGTTCTTTTTCCACTGCGTCAGCAAAAACTCAGCGTCAAAAGAATTCACAGCCTGGAGGCCATGTTCGGCTGCCAATGCTGCTCTTTCCCTGTCGTTTGTCCCGATCTTCACCGTTAAGCCCTTCTGGGGCAGATGAAGAACCGGAACGGGATAGGTCAGCGCCGGTTTGTCAGTCATTCTCGTTTGCCTCTTTTGTACTATCAATTGGCGTAAGCATCATTTCGTCAGCATCCATAAAGGATATGTCGCCTGCTGCCAAAGCACTGTTTTCAATCTCTGCCAACCGATCACGGCAGGCAAATACATATTCACTCAGATAGTGAGCATGTGGCCAGAATTCGAGATCAGGCTGAATGTTTCGCGTCAAAGCGATAGCCAACGCGTTTTTGTCATCGGCATCCAGTGCCGTACCATACGAACTGACGCGCCCGTAAAACATGCGCGCGAGCTTCTTCATACGCTTGGGAACGCCTTGATCACCGATTCCCAATTCTCGCAAAGAATGATCCACATCCTTGAAAAATTCGTCTGCGATGTCTTGCGCAAGCGGCATCAGCACAGAATTTTCGCCCTTCATGCGATGAAGAGACAAGAAAATATGAACCGAAAGCATCTCGTAACGACCTAATGGCGTATCAGGCACCTGAAATTGTGCATAAAAACGCTTTTGCCGCGCCGCCGCCACGATCGTCTCGTAAACGCGAAGCACAACTGTCTCATTTGCTTTGTTTTTGCGGCGAAAAAGTCGAAGAATCATTCGTATACGACCGTACTTGTTGCATCCAGAAGCAAGGTGGTTTACCGAAGTTCTCCTGACGGCGAAAGTGCCGCGCTGATATAGAATGTATGGAGAGGTCTTTGTTGCAGCGAATTTTCCCAAGCGCACGCAAACAGCGTGCCCTTCTCGCAGGCACAGCAATTCTCTTTTCGGCGGCTCTTGCCGGATGTAACACTGCATCCACGCTAAATCCGTCGGAAACGCTTACAGAGGGTTATGTGCTCGATCAGGAGGCGCTTGATTCGGTTCCGGTTGGCTCCAGCCGTGAACAGGTGCTTCTCGCACTCGGCACACCGTCCACCACGGCAACCTTCGACAATGAAGTGTTTTATTACATTTCGCAGAAGCGCTACCGTGCGGCACAGTTCATGAAGCCGAAGATCATCGACCGCCATATCCTTGCTGTTTACTTCGACAAGGACGGTAAGGTCAGCAATATTGCCAATTACGGCCTCCAGGATGGCAAGCTGTTCGATTTCGTGTCGCGCACGACACCAACGGGCGGCAAGGATCAGACCTTTATCGGTCAGATCATTCAGGGTGTTGGCAAGGCTCCAACATCCTTGCCGGGTGCGGTAGGCGGCGCAAACAACTGATTTGCTACAAAATTCACAAAAAAGCCCGGCGGTTTGCCGGGCTTTTTATTTCTGCGGTTCACATCAGAGCGGTTCCAATTGATGTTGAATCGTTAGAACCACTCTAACTATTTATTTTTACGCATTTCCGAACGCAAAACTGGTTCCCACTTTTGCTGGAAATGCTCTAAGCCGTATGTGCCAGCACCGCCAGCAGCAAGAGCGCCACGATATTGGTGATCTTGATTGCAGGGTTGACCGCTGGGCCCGCGGTATCCTTGTAAGGATCGCCGACGGTATCACCGGTTACGGAAGCCTTGTGCGCTTCCGACCCCTTCATGTGCTTCACGCCATCGGCATCGGTAAAGCCATCCTCAAAGCTCTTCTTGGCATTGTCCCATGCTCCACCACCCGATGTCATGGATATAGCCACGAACAATCCGTTGATGATGACGCCCAGGAGCGACGCACCAAGCGCTGCAAAGGCTGCTGCTTTTGAGCCTGAAATGAGCAGCACACCGAAATAGACGACGAGTGGCGCCAAAACCGGCAGCAGTGATGGGATAATCATTTCGCGAATTGCTGCTTTGGTCAGAAGATCGACTGCGCGCGCGTAATCCGGACGTTCCTGCCCCGTCATGATGCCGGGCTTCTCACGGAACTGACGTCGTACTTCCTGCACTACCGCACTTCCTGCCCGCCCCACGGCCGTCATAGCCATGCCGCCGAAGAGGTATGGAATCAAGCCACCAAAGATCAGACCCGCAACCACATATGGGTTGGACAGTTCAAAGGAAACCGGCCCCATATCGGCAAAATATGGATAGGTTTGGCCGTTCGCGGCAAAATAAGCCAGATCGTTGGAGTAAGCTGCGAACAGCACCAGAGCACCCAAACCTGCCGAACCAATCGCATAACCCTTTGTGACGGCCTTGGTCGTGTTACCAACAGCATCCAGCGCATCGGTTGATTTGCGGACTTCGGGGTCGAGCCCGGCCATTTCCGCAATGCCACCCGCATTATCGGTCACCGGGCCAAAAGCATCGAGTGCCACAATCATACCGGCAATGCCCAGCATGGCCGTCACAGCGATTGCAGTGCCAAACAAGCCCGCCAGCTGGTAGGTACCAATAATGCCGCCAACGATGACAATCGCAGGCAAAGCGGTCGATTCCAGCGAAACGGCCAGCCCCTGAATAACGTTTGTGCCATGGCCGGTAACGGAAGCCTGCGCGATGGAATTGACCGGGCGTTTGTTGGTGCCGGTATAATATTCCGTAATCACCACGATCAGGCCCGTGACAAGGAGACCAATCAGGCCACAGATAAAGAGATTGGTGCCTGTAATCGTCATTCCTGCAACAGTGCCGATTTCACCCCAGCCAATTGTCAGCGTGTTGGCAACTACCAGGCCCACAATGGACAGAAGTCCGGTTGCAATGAGACCTTTGTAAAGCGCGCCCATAATTGAGCCATTGACGCCAAGCTTCACAAAGAAGGTGCCTGCAATCGAGGTCAGCACACACGCGCCGCAAATGGCTAGCGGATAGAGCATGACGCTTGAAAGCACATCGGAGCCGTTGAAGAAGATCGCACCCAGAACCATTGTCGCAACAACAGTGACTGCATAGGTCTCGAACAAGTCCGCCGCCATGCCCGCACAGTCGCCGACATTGTCTCCCACATTATCGGCAATAGTTGCAGGATTACGTGGATCGTCTTCGGGGATGCCCGCCTCGACCTTACCAACCAGATCGCCGCCGACATCAGCACCCTTGGTGAAGATGCCGCCGCCCAGACGGGCGAAGATCGAAATCAGCGAGGCACCAAAACCGAGCGCCACAAGTGCATCGATCACTGTACGGTCAGATGGCGAGTAGCCCATCCAGGCTGTTAGAATCAAATAATAGACGGATACACCGAGCAGCGCGAGGCCAGCGACAAGCATGCCGGTAATAGCGCCAGATTTGAACGCGAGTTCCAATCCGCCAGCAAGGCTTAGGGAAGCGGCTTGTGCAGTTCGTACATTTGCACGGACTGAAACATGCATGCCGATAAATCCGGTCAAACCGGAGAGAACAGCCCCGATGAAAAAACCGATAGCTGCAGTAATCGACAGCAAATACCAGACTGCCAGAAAGACGACGACGCCAACAAGGGCGATCGTGGAATATTGTCGTGTGAGGTAGGCGGACGCGCCTTCACGGATAGCGCCGGCGATTTCCTGCATACGCGGCGTGCCCTGATCGGCCGCAAGCACCGAGCGAATCGCCCATACGGCAAAAAGAACGGAAACGACACCGCAGGCAATGACGAGAAGAAGAACTCCAATTCCCATTTAGGCCAACTCCCATTGAGCTCGCGCCAGCCACAAGCAGATCGCTCACAAATGAGTTGCGATTACCTGCACACATCGGCGCATAAAAGACCCGAAAACCCCTCCCCGGGCCAGGACTGGCGGCATGGAAGTGCCTGAAACCGACTCTTCACCGGGCTTCATCGGCTAATTCTTATTTGTTTTTAGTTCTCGAAACATCTGCCTGAAATCAAATATTTGGCAGAAGTTTCTGCATTTCAGCATTCTCAATGCCGCAGGCTCAACATGCGGAAGCTGCCTTAAAAGGTCAAGCCGTAGTTTGTCGGTGAACAAACCAAAAAGGCTGCGATTTCTCGCAGCCTTTTTCAGTTCTCATGATCCGCTGACTATTACTTGCCGCGCGGCTTTGTACCGCGGCTTTCGCCGCGCAGCTCAAAGGCAAGACGATCAAGTACGGCATTAACCAGCTTCGGCTCGTCTTCCGTGTAGAACGCCTTGGCAATATCCACATATTCGGAAACGATCACAGCTGTTGGCACGTCTTTGCGGGTCTTCAATTCCCAGGCACCTGCACGCAAAATTGCGCGCAAGGTCGAATCGAGGCGTGAAAGCGGCCAGTCCTCAGTCAGTGCATGGTGGATCAGTGGATCCAGCGTAAGCTGATTATCGACGACACCTGCAACAATACCGCGGAACCATTGTGGATCAGCATCGAGATACTGCATACCGTCCACTTCCTTGCCAAGACGATGTGCCTCATATTCAGCCACAACTTCCATGACGCCCGTACCGGCGACATCCATCTGGTAAAGCGCCTGCACGGCGGCCAGACGGGCAACGCCGCGCTTGTTTGCAGATCGTGGGGCGTTCGGTGCGGAACGGCCTTCAGAAGAAGAAGTCATCGTCTCAGGCTCCGAATTTCTTACGCAGATCGATCATGGTCAGCGCTGCACGAGCAGCAAAGCCGCCCTTGTCCTTGTCTTCACGACGCGCACGCACCCACGCCTGTTCGTCGTTTTCGACCGTTAGGATACCATTGCCGATTGCGAGTCCTTCCTCAACCGAAAGATCGGTCAGAGCGCGGCAGGATTCATTGGCAACAATATCGAAATGATAGGTTTCGCCGCGGATGACTGTGCCAAGTGCGACAAAGCCATCATACTCGGTGCCGCCATTTTCGGCACCATCAAGGGCAAAAGAAATAGTCGCAGGCACTTCAAGTGCGCCGGGCACTGTCACAACATCATATGTTGCGCCAGCCGCATCAAGAGCCGCCTTTGCGCCATCGAGAAGCGCATCGGACAAATCCTCATAGAAACGCGCTTCGACAATGAGCAGGTGCGGCGCATGCGCCTCGTGCTTGGACATGAGAAACTCCATGACAGAAATCGCGGACCGCAAATCCTGCGGTCAACGCTAAATTCAGAAAATAGCTTAGGGTTCTTAGGCTCTAAGCTTATTTCTGATATTGCGCAAGCCTTGCTGCATAACGTGCAAGCTGATCGATCTCGATATTGATCTTATCTCCCGTCTGACGATCACCCCAAGTGGTGACTTCCAATGAGTGGCGAATGAGCAGAACATCGAACTCGTTTCCATTCACGCCATTGACCGTCAGCGACGTGCCATCAAGCGCAACAGAACCTTTTTGAGCAATAAAAGGCGCAAGCTCTTCCGGCACGCGCAGAGTGAAACGGACTGCATCGCCCTCGTCCTTGCGCGCAACGATTTCCGCCTGCCCATCGACATGTCCGGACACCAGATGACCGCCCATTTCATCGCCAAGCTTAAGCGAACGCTCAAGATTAATGCGTGTGCCATTTTCCCATTTTGAGATGGTGGTCAGGCGAAGAGCTTCTTCCCATGCTTCAACTTCAAACCAACGCGCATTGGTGCCTTTTTCCGGCAAAGCCACTACGGTAAGGCACACGCCGGAACATGAAATAGAAGCACCGAGTTCGATTGTTTCAGGATCGTATATCGTTTCAATGCGCAGCAGTACGCCTTCATTCAGCGGTTTGATACGATCCACTTTACCGATGTCGGTGACAATCCCAGTAAACATTACGCGTTCCTTACATACTCGATACAGGCATCGTCGCCGTACTGCGCTCTGCGCAAAATAGTAAATTCATTATCAATATGGGATTGCAGATCCGTGACAGCAACCCCAATTGTTGCGCCGATTTCCACAGGCGAATGGAAAAGGACAAGCCGATCAACCAGCTTTTCCTTCAGGAAATTCTTGGCAACGCTGGCGCCACCTTCAACCAGAACGGAAGAAATGCCCTGTGCTGCAAGATCGTCCATCAGTTCCGGGAGGGCGATATGCCCACCATCGCTTTCCGCAGCAACGATCCGGCATCCTGCTGCCTGCATTTCATAACGCCGTTCAGACGCTACATGTTCGCAGCACGCCAGCCATAGTGGAATGGCCTCAGAACTGCGTACAAGCTTTGAATCGAGTGGCAGCTTCAAGCCGCTATCGAGCACAAGGCGGATCGGGGAACGTTGCTCCAGGCCCGGGAGGCGGCAGTTGAGGATGGGATCATCGGCGATTGCCGTATCGACGCCAACAAGGATCACATCGGTCTGCGACCGCAGAATATGTGATTGCGCGCGTGAAATCGGGCCGGTAATTGCGACCTGTCCTTCACCTTTTTTCCCGATGAAGCCATCGGCAGAAAGTGCAAGTTTCAGAATCACTTCCGGGCGTTTTTTAGAAGATCGATTCAGATAGCCCGCGAGATCGTCCGCAGCCTTATCGGACAGGATGCCAGGCAAGACCTCGATGCCCGCTTCACGCAGAATGGCAAAACCTTTTCCACTTACTCTTTCATCGGGATCAGTAGCCGCAACGAATACCCGCGCAACGCCAGCGCGTACCAGTGCCTCTGCACAAGGCGGTGTGCGACCGTGATGAGCGCATGGTTCGAGAGAAACATAAGCGGTTGCTCCGCGTGCCGCTTCGCCAGCATCTGCCAGCGCCTGTGGCTCTGCATGCGGTCGCCCGCCAACCGCCGTTACACCTCGCCCGACGATAACGCCATCCTTGACGATTATCGTGCCAACGGAGGGGTTGGTGCCTGTCAGACCTTTATTACGGCGTGCATAACGGATGGTTGCTTCCATGAAACGGAGATCATCCGAGGTCACATTGGCATGCGGGAATTCCAAGCGGCTCATATTATGCGTCCGGATCGCGTTCATTCTCGGTCGTCGTCAGCTCGTCAATCACATTGTGGAAATCAACGGCCTTGCTGAAATTGCGATAAACCGATGCGAAACGGATATAGGCAATATCGTCGACACCCTTGAGCGCGTCCATCGCCAACCGACCAATTTCATCAGACGTCACTTCCGCCTCGCCAGAACTTTCCAGCTGTCGCACAATGCCGGAGATGGCACGCTCGATTCTGTCGATATCCACATCACGTTTGCGCAAGGCCACGTCGATGGAGCGGGTAAGCTTGTCGCGATCAAAAGGCACACGGCGACCGCTCTTCTTCACGACCATAAGATCACGCAGTTGCACGCGTTCAAACGTCGTAAACCGCCCGCCACACACTGAACAGACGCGACGCCTGCGAATAACCGCGCCATCTTCCGCAGGGCGGGAATCTTTCACTTGAGTGTCTTCAGATTGGCAGTAGGGACAACGCATGGCACTCTTTCAACTGAACGAGTGTTTCCTATTTTGATTGAATAGCAGGAAACGCTCCAATTATTTCTCTTTCGCATTGTCCTACGCAAAAAGCTCACGCCTTTTGCAGGAAATGCTCTGTTGATTCCTTCAAATGATAACCCATCAGGCGAATGCCGCCTAATTGAGACAGATATGAAAAAGCCCCGCTCAACAAGGTTGAACGGGGCTTCATCAAAATTTGAAGGGTTTTAGCCCTGATACCCGTACATAGGGAAACGGTCGGTCAGTGTAATGACCTTCGCCTTAACAGCTGCTTCAACGGCTGCATTGCCTTCATCGGAATTTGCAACCTTGAGACCATCAAGTACTTCCGCGATCAGCGAACCGATTTCCTTGAATTCAGCTTTGCCAAAGCCGCGGGTCGTGCCAGCAGGCGTACCAAGACGAACACCCGACGTTACGAATGGCTTTTCCGGGTCGAATGGAATGCCGTTCTTGTTACAGGTGACATTTGCGCGGCCGAGAGCTGCTTCAGCGCGCTTGCCCGTCGCATTCTTCGGACGCAGATCAACCAGCATCAGGTGGTTGTCAGTACCGCCTGAAACGATGTCGAGGCCCTGCGACTTCAGTTCGTCCGAAAGCGCACGCGCATTGTCGACAACGTTCTGAGCATAGACCTTGAATTCCGGCTTCAGAGCTTCCGCGAAAGCAACTGCCTTACCAGCAATTACATGCATCAGCGGGCCGCCCTGCAGACCAGGGAAGACAGCCGAATTGAACTTCTTCGCCAGATCAGGATCATTGGTCAGGATCATACCGCCGCGTGGGCCGCGAAGCGACTTGTGAGTCGTCGTGGTGCAAACATGAGCATGTGGAATTGGTGATGGATGCACACCACCGGCAACCAGACCGGCGATGTGAGCCATGTCGACCATCAGATATGCACCAACTTCGTCGGCGATCTCACGGAAGCGCTTCCAGTCCCAGATACGGGAATAGGCAGTACCGCCAGCAAGAATCAACTTTGGCTTGTGTTCACGTGCAAGGCGCGCAATTTCTTCCATGTCCAGAAGATGATCGTCTTCACGAACGCCATAGGAAACAACATTGAACCACTTGCCCGACATGTTGACTGGCGAACCGTGCGTCAGGTGGCCACCCGAATTGAGGTCGAGGCCCATGAAAGTGTCGCCCGGCTGCAGAAGCGCCAGGAACACGGCCTGATTCATCTGGCTGCCGGAGTTTGGCTGCACGTTGGCGAATTCTGCACCAAACAGCTTCTTCGCGCGTTCGATTGCCAGTTCTTCAACCACGTCAACATACTGGCAACCGCCGTAATAGCGCTTACCCGGATAACCTTCAGCATATTTGTTGGTGAGGATGGAACCCTGAGCTTCAAGAACCGCACGCGAAACAATATTTTCCGAGGCGATCAGCTCGATTTCATGACGCTGACGACCGAGTTCGTTACGGATCGCACCGAAAATATCGGCATCGATTTCTTCAAGAGTTGCGTTGAAAAAAGCGGTATTGGCTTGCGACATGTTTCACACCCTCCGGGTTAGCCGGTGATAGCTATATGATATGAGGCGCAGTATCACACTTCGATTGGCAAGGCCAATGGCGCTTAAGCGAAAAGCATCTTCCAAAATGCGGCATGACGTAGCTTGGAGTATTCCCCCCAATAAAAAAGCCGTCCGAAACGGGTCCGGACGGCTTTTTTTGTAAGTGAATTCAGATCAGGTATCAGTGCCGAGAGCCAGTTCGGTTGCGCCATCCATCTTGTAGATATCGTCGCGGAACTGCACCACACCATCGCCGGTCGACCATGCTGTAATGTAAACGAAATGCAGCGGCACAGGATCAGACACCTGAATAGGCGTGTTAACGCCTGATTTAATGGTGTTCTCGATGTTCTGACGATCCCAGCCTGCAGTGTTCTTCAACAGCCAGACATCGAGGTCACGAACATTCTGCACACGGACACAGCCAGACGAATCGAAACGCATGAGCTTGTTGAAATAGCTCTTCTGCGGGGTGTCGTGCATGTAAACGGCATGCTGATTGTGGAAGTTGATCTTCGTCGAGGACATCGCGTTGATCTTGCCCGGGTCCTGACGGAACATCAGCTTGACGGCATCATCCGTGTTCCAGTCAACGCTTTCCGGCGGAACTTCCTGTCCCTGCGCGTTGTAGAGACGGATCTTGTTGTTTGCCAGATATTGCGGGTTTTTCCGCATCAGCGGAATAATATCCTTCTGGATGATCGACTTTGGTGCCGTCCAGTAAGGATTGAGAATAACTTCATGGATCTTCGAGTTGAGGATCGGTGTCTGACGGTCGATTTTACCGACGACAGCGGTATGACGCTGAGAAACGTTGCCGCCCTCGACTGCCTCAATACGAGCAGCCGGAATGTTGACCATCACAAAGCGCTGCTCTGACTGGCTTGTAGCAGCCATGCCCGAAAGGCGCTGAAGGTTGGTTTGCAGCTGTCCAAGACGCGTATTGGCGTCCACATTCATGGCAGCATAGGTAAACTGGCCCATAACGCCATCAGCTGGCAGACCATGACGCGACTGGAAGCGCTTGACGGCTGCATCAACATAAGTATCGAACGCGCCGGAAACACCTGCTTCGCGCGGAAGATCACCAGAAACAATAAGACGCTGACGCAGAGCCTGCACCGACTGCGCATTCGCACCCAGTTGCAGCTTCGCATTGCCGGGAACCTGTGGCCAGCCACCGCGGCCTGCTATATCGGTATATTGGGCAATCGCTGACTGAAGATTACCAACAGTCTGCTGGCTGAGAACCGGCTGATTGGTTGCAACTTTCTGACCACCTGTCGCACGGGCATCAAACTGGTCATCCCAGTTGCCACGGCGGGGTGCGGCAAGAATATCATTTAAACCCTGCTGCTGGGCAAAAGCTGCTGGAACCATTGCCGAAGCAGCGACGGTAAGACCGGCAGTTGCTGCGCCACGCAGGAAGCTGCGACGACCTACATTGAAAGCTTGCGTCTTCTTGTCGGTTTTGGTCATAGATTTGGTCCCAAAGGCTAACAGGTTGCGCCCAGATGCGCTGCATCTGCAGATAGCTCTAAATTATGCGCTGTATATTCGCTTATGTCGATTTTTATGGCTTATTCATGTCGCGGAGAACCAATTTCAAGTCAGGCCATGCTGAAATAGCTCGCAATCATGAAGTTCCATGAACAAATCATACTAATTGTGACCGTTCTGCAACAACCTGTTAGAGCCGGTAAGCAATGCTGTCATTCCAGAAGCGATCAAGACGCTGGAGCGAACGGTTCATTGCGGTGAACTCTTCCACCTGAATTCCGCCCACCTGCTCAATGGACGCAATGTGGCGCTGATAAAGAGCCTGCACCTGATCGGCAATCTCATTGCCCTTATCGGTCAGGCTCACGCGAACCGAACGACGGTCAGTGCTGGAACGCTCATGATGGATAAAGCCCATCTCGACCAGCTTTTTGAGATTATAAGAGACATTCGAGCCCAGATAATAGCCGCGCGAACGCAGTTCGCCAGCTGTCAGTTCTGAATTGCCGATATTGAACAGGAGCAACGCCTGCGTTGCATTGATATCGCTGCGTCCATTGCGGTCGAATTCGTCCTTGATAACGTCGAGCAGACGACGATGCAGACGCTCAACCAGCTGAAGAGCTTCGAGATAAAGCGTGCGGAGAGCTGCTTCGGGATTCAAAAGCGGAGCAGATGCATCCATTCTGTGCTGTGCATTGATCATTTCTTTTGCCTCTCTGTCGGAGCAACCTTTCATGAGGTCGCTCTCTTTGTCCTGTTTTATGCGGTGTATTTTCTCACCGTTCATGAGAGGACTTTAGGAGAGATGCATAAAATTCGAATTAAAAGTCAGCCTTAACAGTAGCTTACCAAAGGAAATGCAGTTTCAGGCTTAATGTTCTGTTACTGGTGGATTGAATTTGACGTTTGAATCCCGCCTGACATAAATGCTGTTTCAAACGTCAAATTCGTAAAATCCACTAGATTCAATATTATACTAGTATGGCTTGGAACCCGAAATTCGTTCCAACTGTCGCTTTATGGTGTGACGAATTTCGGGTTCGGCATACTAGGCAATAATTTCAGCTGGCAATTCCCATACGTGGCCCCATACGTGATTGCCGCTTTTTCTCCAGGAAAAGCACCACACGGAAAATGATATAGACAACGATGCAAACCGCATTAAACCCGACGGTAATTGGCTTATATTCAAAGTGGCGCGCAAAGACGGAATAGATGGCGATTTCGCCAATTGCCGCAACAAACCACAATACAGCACCCCATGGGGCGCGCATCCAGAGGCCTGTCGCTGCAACGGGCATGAGAAGAGCAAGTGCTACAGATGCAGTCTGCCACTGCCATGGCATGAGATCGAAGCGCCACAGCAATCCCGGCTGAATACCGATCAGTTTTATCCAGTAAAAAACACCACTGGCCAGAGCAGCCAATGCGATCAGCCGCATGAACCAGACAAAAGACCACTCAGCACCACTGGGCTGTAAATGCTGGTGCAACTCATCCTGACGCATCAAAAGCTCAGTTCCCTCTCGCCAAGATTTGCAAAATACGCGCTCACCATTTCCGGCTTCACATCTTCGATTGAATCTGGCTTCCAGGCAGGCGCACCATCCTTGTCTATCAGGACAGCCCGCACACCTTCGTAAAAATCATGTGCCTCAAGCATACGCGATGCGATGCGATATTCCATCCGCATACAATCATCCAGATCGAGAGCTCGCCCATCGGCAATCTGGCGAAACGTGACTGCGACACTTGTCGGCGAACGTGTTGCTAAAACAGTGAGAATATCGTTGGCATGCTTGCTGCCAGCTGCGGCCGACTTTTCCAGAGCCGCAACACATTCAGTAAGTGTAGCGTGAGCAAAACTTGCTTCAATCAACTGCCGCATTTCCACAGGAGTTTCAAAATCCGGATACTGGCAGCGTGCCAATGCCGTATCGACATCAGCCGTTGCGATGAGGTCGTCGCGCAGATCATCAAGATCATTCACAGCGACTGCATGGGTAGCAATACCGCTTTGCAGGCAATCGCCCCAGCGAACGCGATTTCCGGTCAGCGCCAGATAATATCCGAAATTGTCATGCAAATGTGGAAGGAAAGCACTTCCGCCTACATCCGGGAAAAAGCCAATTCCAGTTTCAGGCATCGCGAAAAGTGTGTTTTCGGTCACGATACGATGGGAACCATGCACAGAAATACCTGCACCTCCGCCCATCACAATACCGTTCAACAACGAAATATATGGCTTTGGAAAACGTCCGATGCGCGCATTGAGACGATATTCGTCACGGAAAAAATCGAATGCAGGCGTGCCATTCTGTCCCGCCTTGTAGGCCGCAACCACATCGCCGCCAGCGCAGAAGGCACGGCCCTCACCCTCAAGAATCACACAGGCGACGTCTGGATCGGCTTCCCAGGCTTGAAGCGCGCGGTCGAGAGTAAGAATCATATTATGCGTGAGCGCGTTGAGCGCAGATGTGCGCGTTAGCTTGACAAGCCCTGCCTTGCCCTTGCGTTCAAAGCCGATTTCGCTACCGCCACCGAAGTCAATCTGCATGTCGTTTCTCCCGTTTGATTAAATGGGTAGAAACTGAGAAGCCCCGCGTCAATCCTGCACAGGCCATTGTGCTTGGTTTAGCCACTTTTCCCGTGATAAACCGTGGCCATCTGATAACAAGCTTCCGAACCGTTAGATTCCCAAGCTTTATTCTCTCGGGAACGTTTCCATGACTGATCGTTTGTCCAACATTTCTTCTGCCAACATTTCAGGTCACGTTGATGATGTGACGGGAGGCCGTCGCCTGCGCCGCATGCGCAAGGCCGATTGGTCGCGAAGACTGGTGCAGGAAACTCATCTAACGGTGAACGATCTTATCCTGCCATTCTTCCTTACCTATGGAACAGGCGTCAGCGAACCCGTGGATGCGATGCCAGGCGTCGAGCGCTATTCGGTCGATATGGCTGTGCGCATGGCCGAGAAGGCTGCGAAGCTTGGCATTCCGGCCATTGCGCCCTTCCCGCGTGAAAAGGCTGAAGTGAAGACCGAAGACGGTGCTTTCGTTGCAAGCCCCGACAATCTGATCAATCGCGCCGTGCGGGCTATCAAGAAGGAAGTGCCGGAAATCGGTATCATTACCGACGCGGCCCTCGATCCATTCACGACCCATGGCCACGACGGCATTTTGCGCAATGGCGAGATCATCAATGATGAATCGGTTGCGATGGTCGTGCGCGGTGCGCTCGCGCAGGCTGAAGCAGGTGCAGATGTTATCGCACCGTCCGATATGATGGATGGCCGTATCGGCGCAATTCGTCAGGCCTTGGATGCCCATGGCTTCAATCATGTGCCGATCATGTCCTATGCGACCAAATTCGCATCTGCCTTCTATGGTCCTTATCGCGATGCAATCGGAACGGCAGGTCTGCTGAAGGGCGACAAGAAGACCTATTACATCGACCCAGCAAACCCTGAAGAAGCGGTGCGCGAGGCCGAACAGGATGTGGCCGAAGGCGCCGACATGCTGATGGTCAAGCCCGGTATGCCTTATCTCGACATCATCCATCGTCTGAAAAGCACGTTCCGTCTGCCGACCTATGCCTATCAGGTGTCAGGCGAATATTCGATGATCAAGGCCGCAGGCATGAACGGCTGGATCGACGAAGAGAAGGTCATGATGGAAAGCCTGCTGGCTTTCAAGCGCGCTGGCTGTGATGGCATTCTGACTTATTTTGCGATGGAAGTGGCAGAAAAGCTGAAAAGCCAGAACTAAATTCCGAAACACTGCTTCCTTGAAATAGCCAGTTTCATACACCACCTTGAGACTGTTCCGCGTAGTGCGGAACAGCGGACGGGTTTATTTTTCCGGACGCTTCTCGTTTTAACGACTGGAAGGGACAATGTCCGACCATATTCTGCACGGCGAAATAATGGGGCCGCGTTACGAAAGCCGCGCATTTTTTGAAGGCGTACGTACACGCCGTATCATGGCTTTCCTCATCGACTATCTGATCGTCTTTTTGCTCTGCATTCCAGTGGCAATCGTGATCTTCATTCTGGGCATTGTCACCCTCTCTTTGGGATGGGCGCTCTATGCCATCATGTTCCCGGTTGCCGCTTTGTTTTATATATCGCGTACACTCGGCGGGCCTCAGCAGGCCACCAAGGGTATGCAGATGATGAATATCAAGCTGGTTCGACTTGAAGGCGGTACAGTCGACCCTATGCTGGCGGTGGTTCATACGGTCCTGTTCTGGGGCCTGAATGTCGTGCTTACGCCGTTCATTCTGTTGGCTACACTGGTGATTGACCGTAAGCGTACTGTGCACGACCTCTTGCTTGGAACAGCAGTCATCCGTTCGGACCGCTAAATCAAGCATCAAAAAAATTCAGGGCCGGCTGCACAAAATGTCTATTGACGTTTTGTGCAGCCGGCTCAATCTTTAGAGCATGTCTCCCGAAAGTGGGAACCGGTTTTGGGAGACGTGCGTAAAATAACTCATCGTGATGGTCCGGTATTGCCGTTTCGTGGATATTGAATGACCCATCAACCGCAACAGTCTCCGCAGTTTTTTCTAACGGCTCCATCGCCTTGCCCTTATCTTGAGGGTCAGCTGGAGCGGAAAGTTTTCACACATCTCGTCGGCGACAAAGCCAGCGAGATCAATGATCTGCTGACACAAGGCGGCTTTCGCCGCTCCCAGAACATTGCCTATCGACCAGCCTGCGAGCTTTGCCGCGCCTGCGTTTCGGTACGAATTCTGACTGGCGAATTTGAGATGAACCGGAGTATGCGCCGAGTCTGGAACCATAATCGCGATCTCATCGGTCGCCAGCACAAAGCGCAGCCAAGCACCGAACAATATGCACTCTTCCGCGACTATCTGGATGCACGTCACCACTCCGGCGGCATGTCCGATATGACGGTACTAGATTACGCAATGATGGTGGAAGATACGCACGTCAACACGCAGATTATTGAATATCGCAGACGCGGGCCGGACAGCTTTATCAGTGCCAAGGGCGACGGAGAGCTGATCGCAGTAGCCCTCACTGACGTGATGGCAGATGGCCTATCTATGGTCTATTCGTTCTTCTCTCCGCATATGCATGAGCGTTCGCTCGGAACTTTCATGATCCTCGATCATATCCAACGTGCACGAGCCGCTGGCTTGCCGCATGTCTATCTCGGCTATTGGGTCGAAGGGTCACGCAAGATGCAATATAAGACGCGCTTCAGGCCGCAGGAGCATCTCGGCCCACGCGGCTGGCAGAGGTTTGAGAGATAAACAGAGAAAAGGCGGCTTAAAAGCCGCCCTTTTTATTTGCATCTAAACCTTAGAACTTACCCGAACGCGGGAACCCCTTGGGCACCAAACGCCCTGCGGACGCGCGGGCAGCAATCCACTCGACAAGCTCTTCCTTGCTGCGATTGAAGGTGCGATCTGCTGAATCCTGCCATGACAGGCCCTCAGCAATCGCAAAGGTACGGACATCGGACACGCCGCCGTCCTTGTACTTCTGCAGGCGCACGCCCTTGCCGCGTGTCATTTCCGGGATTTCTGAAAGCGGGAAGACAACCATCTTCCGGTTTTCACCCACCACTGCAATGTGATCGCCCGAAATGCGTTGGCACAGCTTTGTCTCGTCCGGGACTTTCACGTTCATCACCTGCTTACCCTTGCGGGTATTGGCGACGGCCTCATTTTCCGGAACGATGAAACCATTACCCTCATGAGAAACCAGAAGAAGCCTGGCTTGAGGGTCATGCACGAAGGCTGTCAGGATATCCTGATCGTTCTCCATATCGACCAGAATACGAATCGGCTCGCCGTGGCCACGACCGCCGGGAAGCGTGTTCGCACCAATAGTGAAGAATTTTCCGCCTGTCGTGACCAACAGAATTTTGTCTGTCGTCTCCGCATGGAAAGCGAGCTTGAGCTTGTCACCTTCTTTGAAAGCCAGCGTGGAGAAGTCAGCCAGATGCCCCTTCATTGCACGCAGCCAGCCTTTTTCAGACACGACAATGGTCACTGGCTCGCGTTCAATCATCGCCTGATGAATGTCTTCGAGATCATGAGTCGGCGCTTCAGCAAAAGTGCTGCGACGCTTACCCAGTTTTGTAGCCGGGCCAAATTTCTCGCGTACTGCCTTAATCTCGGCACTGATCTTCTTCCACTGGCGCGTGCCCGAAGCGAGCAGGCCTTCAAGATCAGTTTTCTCAGCAGTCAGACCGTCGAACTCCTTGCGGATTTCAAACTCTTCAAGTTTGCGCAAGGAACGCAGGCGCATGTTGAGGATTGCTTCGGCCTGATTATCCGTCAGATCGAAGAACCGCATCAGCTCCTGCTTCGGTTCATCCTCTTCACGAATGATGCGAATGACTTCATCGAGATTGAGGTAAGCCTTCAGGAAACCGCCCAGGATTTCCAGACGTTTCTCAATTTCCGCCAAACGATATTCGGAACGGCGAACCAGCACTTCCTTGCGGTGTTCCAGCCATTCACGCAGCACGCCGCCCAGTGACAGAACATTCGGCACTTTGCCGTGCGAGAGCACGTTCATGTTGAGCGAAACGCGGTTCTCAAGCTCAGTCAGCTTGAACAGCGATTCCATCAGCAGTTCTGGATCGACCGTGCGGTTCTTGGGTTCCAGAACGATGCGGATATCTTCGGCAGACTCATCACGAATATCATCGAGCAACGGCAGCTTCTTTGCGAGAAGCAGCTCCGCAATCTTCTCGATCAGGCGCGATTTCTGCACCTGATATGGGATCTCGGTTACAACGATAACCCAGGTTCCGCGATTCCCCTCTTCCTTCTCCCAACGCGCACGTGCGCGGAAAGAACCACGCCCTGTGCGATAGGCTTCGACAATGTTGGCATGGTCTTCAACCAGAATGCCGCCGGTCGGGAAATCCGGGCCGCGCACTTTGCACTTGAGAAGTGCAGCCGGGTCGCTCTCCGCTTCCTTCTTCAACTCTTCCCACTGTTCTGGGGAAGTGATGAGTTCTTCCACCGACGCATCAGGATGATTGATGAGATAAAGAGCCGACGAGCAAAGTTCAGCTACGTTATGCGGTGGAATATTGGTGGCCATGCCAACCGCGATACCGGCCGATCCGTTGGCAAGAAGATTCGGGAAAGCACCCGGAAGAACGATAGGTTCCTCGTCTTCTTCGTTATAGGTCGGGCGGAAGTCGATAGCATTTTCGGTAATGCCCTCAAGCAACAGCGTTGCCACTTCAGTCATACGCGCTTCGGTATAACGCATCGCGGCGGCATTATCGCCATCGATATTGCCGAAATTGCCCTGTCCGTCCACGAGCGGATAGCGCACTGCAAAATCCTGAGCAAGACGCACCAGCGCATCATAGATCGAAGCATCGCCGTGCGGGTGGAACTTGCCCATCACGTCGCCGACAATACGTGCACATTTTGCGTAGGCCTGATCGGGATTGAGCCGTAACAGACGCATGGCATGCATTATGCGGCGATGAACCGGCTTCAAACCGTCGCGCACATCCGGCAGCGCACGATGCATGATCGTGGACAGCGCATAAGCGAGGTAGCGCTCCTCGAGGGCCGACTTAAGATCGACCCGTTCGATATGTTCTTCGCCGTCGCCCGGCGGAATCAGACTTTTACCCATACTTCTCAGTACCAATTGCGCGATTCGTCAGCAAGTAGCGATGAGAACCAATCCAGTACATTCGTCGCAATGTTGCCGTCATTAAGCATCTATAGAGGAATTGTGGATGTTTTCTCCACAGCAATCATGGCGCGAACGAAACGGGCTGTTTTTCCTTGCGTAAAGGCTTATGAAGGCTATCTAAAATTTACCAAATGATCAGGAGCCAATAAATGAAGGTTTTCGTTGTTAGCAAGCAGGCCGTGCGTGTCTTCGCCGCAAGCACCGCGCTCTCGCTTGTTCTTGGCAGTGCGGCAATGGCTGCAGATGCAAATGCAGTCGCAGAGCGCGTCAAGGCCCTCTATACAAAGCAGGGCGGAGAGCTGAACTTCGCCGAAGTTCAGGCTGACGGCGACAACATTTTGCTCAAAGGCACAACAATCAAGCTGCCCACCGTTTCTGACCGCGCGACGCCTGTCGGCGATATAACGCTCGAAAACGTGCAGGACACGCCAGAAGGCGGCTATAGCATCGAAAAAGTTTCGGTTGCAGATATGGCCTTCGCTCCGGAAGGCGCGGACAAGAACGATAAGGCCACGATCAAAGGCATTTCGATGGAGAACGTTGTTCTTCCATCCGAGAAAGCCGAAGGCCCGCTCGCCAAGATGGTCTTCTACGACAAGATGAAGATCGACGAATTTTCGGTTGGCACTCCAGGCAAAGATGGCGCCCTGATCAAGGGCATGGAAGTGACGCTGAACTCGGCCAACAAGACCGAAAAGATCGACTACGCGCTGACAATCGCCGATATCGATGCAGTTTTCGAGAAGAACGGCAAGAATCCACTTGCTCCGCTCGATATGAACGCACTCAAAGGTTCGATCAATTCGAAGGGCACATGGCAGCCAACTTCCGGCAATGCGACGTTGGATCAGTTTGAAATCGATGCCAAGGACCTTGGCAAGATCAACCTGACGGGCGCTATCGACGGCTACGATCTTTCCTTTGTCGAAGCTCTGCAGAAGACACAGGAAAACATGACCAAAGCCGATGCAGAAAAAGATGCCGCTGGTTTGGCACTTCTCGGTCTGGCTGAACAGCTGAGCCTCAAGAACCTGACAATCCGCTTCGATAACGAAACACTGACGCAAAAACTGCTCGAATATTACGGCAAGCAGCAGGGTGCGGATGGCAAGCAGCTGGGCGAACAGCTCAAGATGATGGTTCCGCTGATGGCAACACAGCTCAAGAACCCTGAGTTTGCTCAGCAGCTCAAGGCCGCAGCTGAAAAGTACTTCGATGATCCAAAGTCGCTGACGATTTCCGCTTCGCCTGACCAGTCGGTTAGCTTCGCATCCATCGTTGCGACCGCTTCGCTCGATCCAACGAAAATCATTCAGCTTCTGAAAGTTGGCGTTGAAGCCAACAACTAATCAGATTGATGCTAATGAAGAGAAGCCCGGTGAGTTCCGCTCACCGGGTTTTCTTTTTGCCTTTTCATTAGAGCGCGTTTCGATCTGATTGGATCAGATCGGCGCTCTAAATATTTGTTTTAACGCGCATCTTTGTCCGAAAACCGTTTCACACTTTTCGGGATGCGCTCTAAGCCAAACAAAAAGCCCGGTCTTGCGACCGGGCTTTTCTGTTTTAAATCTTAGATGGATCAGCTCTTCTGAGTCGGCGCCAGACGAATGTGCAGATCACGCAGCTGTGCTGGCGTTACATCCGAAGGCGCATTCATGAGAAGATCGAGCGCCTGCTGATTCATCGGGAACAACGAGATTTCGCGCAGATTCTTTGCACCAACCAGCAGCATGATCACGCGGTCAACACCGGCAGCCATGCCGCCATGTGGAGGCGCGCCATACTGGAACGCACGGTAAAGACCACCGAAGCGCTCTTCCACGTCCTGCTGGCTGAGGCCTACCTTTTCGAACGCTTTAACCATGACATCCGGCAGCTGGTTACGGATCGAACCCGAAGCGATTTCAAAGCCGTTACAGACCAGATCATACTGGTAAGCCTTGAGTGTGAGCGGATCCTGTGTTTCCAGCGCTTCCATGCCACCCTGCGGCATCGAGAACGGGTTGTGTGCGAAGTCGAGCTTCTTGTTGTCTTCGTCCCATTCGTAGAACGGGAAGTCGATGATCCACGCCAGTTCAAAACGCTCGCGATCAACGAGGTTCAGTTCTTCACCAGCACGGGTGCGTGCGTCGCCTGCAAACTTGTAGAACTTCGATGGCTGGCCGGCCACGAAGAAACAGGCATCGCCATCACCGAGACCAAGCTGGTTGCGGAGGGCTTCAGTGCGTTCTTCGCCGATGTTCTTGGCAATCGGACCAGCGCCTTCGAGCTTGTCGCCTTCTTTGCGCCAGAAGATGTAGCCGAGGCCAGGCTGACCTTCACCCTGTGCCCATGAATTCATGCGGTCACAGAATGCGCGGCTGCCGCCGGTCTTAGCCGGAATGGCCCATACTTCAACCTTAGGGTCGTTGGCGATCATGTTCGCGAAGACCTTGAAGCCCGAACCTGCAAAATGCTCGGTCACAGCCTGCATTTCAATTGGGTTGCGCAGGTCTGGCTTGTCCGAACCATAGGTGCGGATCGCATCATCATAAGCGATGCGGCGGAACTGCTGCGTGACTGGTTTACCTTCGGCAAACTCTTCAAAGATGCCGCGCATGACTGGCTCCATCGTTTCCCAGATTTCTTCCTGGGTCACGAAGCTCATTTCGAGGTCGAGCTGGTAGAATTCGCCCGGCAGACGGTCGGCACGCGGGTCTTCATCGCGGAAGCAAGGTGCAATCTGGAAGTAACGATCGAAACCGGCAACCATCAGAAGCTGCTTGTACTGCTGTGGAGCCTGCGGCAGCGCGTAGAACTTGCCTTCGTGAATACGGCTCGGTACGAGGAAGTCGCGCGCGCCTTCCGGCGACGAAGCCGTCAGGATCGGCGTCGAAAACTCGTTGAAGCCGATTTCGGTCATGCGGCGACGCATCGCTGCAATGATTTTCGTGCGGCTCATGATGTTTTTGTGCAGCGTTTCACGACGCAGGTCGAGGAAACGGTACTTGAGGCGGATATCTTCGGGATAATCCGGCTCACCAAAGACCGGCAATGGCAATTCCTTGGCAGCAGCGAGAACTTCAATCTCAGTTGCAAAGATTTCGACTTCACCGGTCGGAAGGTTCGCGTTTACCGCTTCGTCTGCACGCGCCTTCACTTCACCGTCGACGCGAATAACCCACTCGCCACGAACAGTTTCAGCAATCTTGAACGCGGGCGAATCAGGATCAGCAACAACCTGCGTCAGGCCATAATGATCGCGAATGTCGATGAAGAGAATGCCGCCATGGTCACGGACGCGATGAACCCAGCCAGACAGACGGACTTTGGAACCAACATCCGATTTGCGAAGGGCTGCGCAGGTGTGGCTGCGATAACGGTGCATGATTTCTGCCTTTTGGAACTCAATAATCTTGTGCAGGCAAAGCGCTGCAAATTCGGGCGGAAAAGCGCATTTTGCTCACGCTTTGTCAAGCCGACACTGTCTGTGTTAAACCAGCTTGACAGAATATGTCGACAAAAATCACTATTTCCGTGTTATTCCCTCGCAATATCATTCTTGCGGCGCGACAAGCGGCCCGCCTTTGTCTAAAAAGAAGAACATGCAGCTCATTACGACAACAGAGGCCCTTGAAGAGGCCGTATCCGCCCTCGCCAAATCCGACTTTGTGACTGTCGATACCGAATTTATTCGGGAAACGACCTTCTGGCCGGAGCTCTGCCTCATTCAGATGGCTTCTCCCGACCACACTGCATTGGTGGATGCACTGGCTCCCGGCCTCGATCTTGCACCATTCTTCCGGTTGATGGCCGATGAAAAAGTGGTCAAGGTTTTCCACGCCGCACGTCAGGATATCGAAATTGTCTTCCATCTTGGAAACCTGATCCCTGCTCCCATCTTCGACAGCCAGGTGGCTGCGATGGTTTGCGGCTTTGGCGACGCGATTTCCTATGATGCACTGGTTCAGAAAGTAACTGGCAAGCAGCTCGACAAGTCGTCCCGCTTTACCGATTGGCGCCGTCGCCCGCTTTCTGACAAGCAGCTCGATTATGCGCTGGCTGACGTTACCTATCTGCGCGACATCTATCTCTACTTGAAAGCAGAACTGGAGAAAGAGGGTCGCAGCGAGTGGGTCAATGAGGAAATGGCCGTACTCAGCGCGCGAGAAACCTATGACCTACATCCGGACGATGCGTGGAAGCGCGTTAAAACCCGGATGCGCAAGCCGATTGAACTTGCAATTGTGCAGTCCGTTGCAGCGTGGCGCGAACGCGAAGCGCGCGAGCGCAATGTTCCGCGCGGCCGCGTCATCAAGGACGATACGATTGCGGAAATCGCTCAGCAGCAACCAAAAGATGCGGAAGCGCTGGGCCGTCTTCGCTCGATTCCAAAAGGTTGGGAACGCTCAGCTCAGGCAGCAGGTCTTGTGACTGCCGTTCAGGCCGCACTGGCTATTCCAAAAGAAGACCTACCGCGTCTGCCAAAGCAGTCGCATTCGCCTGAAGGCAGTGCAGCAGCGGGAGATATTCTTAAAGTGTTGCTGAAGCTTGTGACCGAAGAACACGGTGTTGCTGCAAAGATCGTCGCAAATTCCGATGATATCGACAAGATCGCAGCAGAAGGCGAAAACGCCAATGTGCCTGCATTGCACGGCTGGCGACGGGAAGTCTTCGGGCAAAAGGCACTCGACCTTATCGCTGGCAAGATCGGTATCAAATTTGAAAACCGTCGCATTCAGGCGGTCGAACTGGACTAGAGCGCATCCCGAAAAGTGTGAAACGATTTTCGGGATGCGCGTTAAAACAAATATTTAGAGCGCGTTTCTATCTGATCCAATCAGATCGAAACGCGCTCTAAGCAAAAAGGCCGGCGGAGGAAGCTCCAGCCGGCCTTTTAATTTCCAGATCATCTTTTTCAATGATGCTCGTTTGCTTCAATGGCGCTATCGCCGACGGCAAAATACAGGTTTTTTCCTGTGAGCTTTGCAAGCTGTTGCAAACGTCCTTCAGGCCGATCCGAAATCAAATCTGCCAGATCTCCAGGCACAACCAGCGCAATGCCGTTATCCTCTTCACGCCAGTAAAGGCGCGGAATCACGCCCGGCATGGACGCTGAAAGCAGATAGATAACGCGTAGCAGCGCACCCAGCAGTCTGGCTCGCTCGCGCAGACGCGGCGTTGCAAGCTGCAAAATCTCCGGCGCAATCTCGTCTTCGACCAGTCCCTCATGACGATAGTAATTTGCCAGTGCCATGAAAGAACGGCCCGGATGATCAATACCACCGAAAGAACCATGCGCAATGATGTTCAGTGCCTGCGAGCCACGATAATCAGGATGTGCACGCCAGCTTATATCGGCCACAAGGCATGCGGCCTGCCGATAACGGCTTTCGTCTTCGGTCTCGTCAAATCCGAGAACCGGCAAAGAAAGCGTCGTCCATGTTGCAAGTTCGCGTGCGTGACGCGGTGAACGCGAACGCAGGATTGCCAGCTCTTCCGCCGATGCCAGCAGAGGATCCAGCCTCTGCTCATTCTTCGGCAGCAACGAATAAAGATATCCTTCACGCACACCGAGAGCCGAAAACACGATCTTGGATGGTTTCATGCGACGGATGGTTTCAAGCAGAACGGTCGCGCCATAAGCAAGAAGCTGACGGCGATTTTTCGACACGGCTTCGATGCCGCGCATCGTGTCGAGATTGCCTTTCGCAACACGCTTGAGGAAACTCTGCGCTTCTACCGGGTCCATCTCATAGCCATGCATGACATGAAGCGTATAGTGCTTTGCAGTCATATGCAGCTTGGCAAGATTTCGCCACGTACCGCCAACAGCGTAGAACACCTCTCCCTGATGCTGTTCAAGCAGCGTTGCACGCGCGAGCTCCGTACGGGTGATTTTGGCCGCCTCAGGAAGCTGTTCGTTGGACATGTCCTGCAACCGAAGTCCGCCAAGCGGAAGCGTAATCCCCTCGCCGACTTCGTGATCGTTGACGCTGACCAATTCAAGGCTGCCGCCACCAAGATCGCCCGTTACCCCCTGTGGCTTGTAGAACCCCGAAATAATGCCGAGCGCGGAATAATAGGCTTCTTCCTTGCCGGACAAGACTTCGATATGCCGCCCGAGAATGGCTTCAGCCTGCGCGATAAAATCGGGACCGTTCTTCGCTTCGCGCGCAGCTGCAGTTGCCAGCGCATGAATGGAAATCGCGCCAGCCTGTTCGGCCAGAACGCGAAACCGTTTCAATGCGCGCAATGCTATATCGACAGATTTTTCATTAAGCTTACCGGTCTTGGCCAATCCTTTGCCAAGACCGCAGAGTAGCTTTTCGTTAAAAAGCACCGTTGGCGAACGAACGATGCCTTCATAAACCACGACACGAATCGAGTTGGACCCAATGTCGATGACTGCGACGGGCTTGAGGCCTTTTAAGCGGCCTTGTGCGATTGCTGGACTCATGAAGTCGTGTTTCTTTCCGCCTGCGCGCGTTTACGATGCGCAATAAGGCGGGGGGCAGATGACTTCAGCGACTTTCCGCGACCCGACAAGCTTGGATTTGTCATGAAATATTCCTGCGCGTTGAAAGCTTCCTCTCCATCTTCTTTTTCTATCCGGCGAGAGGTGCCATCCGCAAGTAGCTGATAGCTCTGCTGGTTATCAATTATGTTGGCAAACATAATCTGCGACAGGATTTGCTGATGCACGGTGGCGTTGGTAATGGGCACCAAAGTCTCAACGCGACGGTCGAGATTGCGTGGCATCATATCGGCGGAACCGAAATAGACGATTGCCTTGCCAGAAGGCAGATCATGCCCGTTTCCAAAGCAGAATATGCGACTATGCTCAAGAAAACGGCCAACGATGGACTTCGCGCGGATGTTATCCGACAGGCCAGGAACGCCCGGTCGCAGGCAACATATGCCACGCACCACCAGATCGATGTGAACGCCTGCCTGACTTGCCTTATAGAGCGCATCAATAATCTGTGGATCGACGAGCGAATTCATCTTCATCCAGATCGCAGCAGGCTGTCCGGCCTTCGCATTGGTGATTTCGTCCTCGATATGCTTGAGGATTCGCGTGCGAAGCGTCAGCGGTGAAATAGCGATTTTCATCTCTTCAGCCGGCTGCGCATAGCCGGTGATGAAATTGAAGATATGTGCCACATCGCGCGCAATATCCGGATCGGATGTAAAGAACGACAGATCGGTATAAATTCGTGCGGTGATCGGGTGATAATTGCCGGTGCCAAGATGCACATAGGTGCGCAGTCTCTGGTCTTCACGGCGCACCACGAGTGACATCTTCGCATGCGTTTTCAGTTCAATGAAGCCGAACACAACCTGCACGCCAGCGCGTTCAAGATCGCGTGCCCAGCGAATATTGGCCTCTTCGTCGAAGCGCGCCTTCAGCTCGACGAGTGCTGTGACTGACTTACCAGCTTCTGCGGCATCCACCAGCGCGCGCACGATCGGGCTGTCATTGGAGGTTCGATAAAGCGTCTGCTTGATAGCCAGCACATCCGGGTCTGCGGCCGCCTGACGCAGAAACTGTACCACAACGTCGAATGATTCATATGGGTGGTGGACAACAATGTCCTTTTCGCGAATCGCCGCAAAGCAATCGCCGCCATGTTCACGAATACGCTCAGGGAAGCGTGGATTGTAGGATATGAACTTGAGATCATCGCGGGGAATCGACACAATTTCCGAAATCATGTTGAGCGCGAGGAGGCCTTCCAGAACGCTGATCCGGTTTTCCGATACGCCAAGCTCGGTCGCAACGAACACGCGCAGCGCTTCAGGAATTTCGGAGTCAAACTCGATACGGATAACCTGACCGCGCCGACGACGCTTCAATGCGGTCTCAAAAAGGCGCACCAGATCTTCCGCCTCTTCTTCCACTTCGATATCGCTGTCACGAATGATGCGGAACGTTCCTGCGCCACGCACTTCATAACCTGGGAAAAGGCGCCCGATGAACAAGCTGACTGCGTCTTCAATCGTGATGAAGCGGTAAGCATTCTGCTGCTCGGTCGGAAGCTGGATGAAACGCTTCAGCGCAACAGGAATGCGCAGGAGTGCGGTCATCGGATGGCTGTCGAGACGACGCGCCAATTGCAATGCAATGGAAAAGCCGAGATTTGGAATAAACGGAAACGGATGGGCCGGGTCGATGGAAAGCGGGGTCAGAACCGGGAAAATCGTCTCAAGGAAATGGTTCTCAAGCCAATCCTTCTCCGGCTTCGACAAAGCCGAAGCCCGCACGATCTCTATGCTTTCTTTTTCAAGCTCTTCGCGCAGCGTGCGCAAACGCTCCTGCTGGCCTTCCTGAAGGCGCCCTACCTCCTCCAGAACGAAATCAAGCTGCTCTTGGGGTGTGCGGCCATCCGCGCTGCGCATGGCAACGCCAGCACGCACCTGTGCAGCAAGTCCGGCAATGCGGACCATGAAAAACTCATCCAGATTGGCGGCCGAAATGGACAGAAATCGCAGGCGTTCCAGCAGTGGCTGGCTGATATTCGCAGCTTCTTCCAGAACGCGACGATTGAACTGAAGCCAGGAAAACTCGCGATTGACGAAGCGCTCGGGGCTTTGCATCAGCGCAGATGTCTTGTCATCGTTCAAAGCTTCGTGAGCGTTTTGAACTTTGCTGCCATTCTTACCCGCAGAAACATCATTTGCTGCCTTGCTGCTCGCATTGGAGGCCAAATCGGTGGTTTGGGGTGCCATAACGCTGTTTTCGTTCATTTTTCCTGTCCCGGCTTTTACCGGAAAATCCCGGCGCGACCATAAGCCTATGGCTGTCATATGACAGTTTGATAGCAAACCGCTTGAAATGTCTTCAGAATTGATGAAAACGCTTCCAGAAACAAGCCGTTCGCGGTAAACCCACCCCAAATAGCCATCCTATTCAGATGTCGCGATCCACAAGCACCGGAGCGTATCATGTCCGATCACATCATCCCACACTTCCAGAATGACGCTGGCCATAATGCCATTGAAATCGGCGTGAAGGAATTCATGTGCGTCGGCGCGAATCCTCCTTTCGATCATCCACATGTCTTCCTCGACATGGGTGATGAGAGCGAAGTCGTCTGCCCTTATTGCTCGACGCTCTATCGCTACAATGCGCAGCTTCATGCTGACGAAACTGTTCCAGCGGGCTGCGTCTACGAAGCTCCTGCCGACAAAGCTGCCTGAAAGTAACTTGGGCAAAGGGCGCATATTGATTGCAGGAGCGGGCGTTGCAGGATTAAGTGCAGCGCTTGAGCTTGCAGCCAGAGACTGGTCAGTAGAGCTTTTCGAAAAAGCCACTGTGCTCTCTGAGGTTGGCGCGGGCCTGCAACTGGCCCCGAATGCCATGCGCCATCTGCAACGTCTTGGTATTGCAGACAGGCTTTCCACACAAGCTGTCGCGCCCGAAGCACTTTTCCTCGTTGATAGTCGCAGCGCACGCCCCCTTCTCGCGATGGAGCTTGGCGATAAAGCGCTCAAACGCTGGCACCATCCTTACCTCGTCTGCCACCGCGCCGATCTGCAATCCGCTCTTCTTGCTGCTTGCCTAGAAAATCCTGCCATAAACATTAATCTTGGCTCGGAAATCACTCGACACGAACTTATTGGCCAAGAGATAGAGGCTGAGGTTCGCCGCGGAAATTTAACCGAGACTATCAAGGCGCACCATCTCCTTGGATGCGACGGCGTGTGGTCGGCAGAGCGGGCCAATGCTGCACATAGCAAAGCCCGCTACAGCGGACACATCGCGTGGCGCAGCACTATCGCTACCACTGATTTGCCCGCAACTTTTATCAATGCGCTGCCGCTCAAAAAGGCTGTATCGGCATGGTTGGGCAAACAGGTTCATTTTATCGCCTATCCGGTCAAAGGTGGGGCGTATTTCAACTTCGTCGCAATAACGGGTGGTGAAAACCCGGGCGAAGGCTGGTCAAAGGCCGGAGATCGCGAGCGGCTCAAATCAATTTACCAGAACTGGCATCCGGCGGTCCGTGATGTGATCGCTACAGCGCCAGAATGGACTTACTGGCCATTGTTCGAGATGCCAGACGCGCAATTTGTCTGCGAAGGACGCACGATTCTGCTCGGCGATGCTTCTCATGCTGTTACGCCTTTTGGGGCGCAAGGTGCAGCCATGGCCATTGAAGATGCCGCAGCACTTGCGGAAGCATTGGATGCGACCGATCAAACGGCAGCGCTTCAGCATTTCGACAAAGTACGCAAGGAACGGATTGCTGCTGTCGCCAAACGAGGGCAGCTGAATAAGTTTGCCTATCACTCAACCGGCGTCTTTGCGCTCGGCCGCAACATGCTCTTTGCCATGCGCAGCCCGGATAGTTTCCTGAAAGATCTGGACTGGCTTTATGGCTATGATGCTGTTGCGGCCGTGCGAAATTAACGCGCGTCGCGCGCTGCTTCCAACGTTGCAATATCGATCTTGACCATTGTCATCATGGCATTTGCGACACGCTGTCTGACGTCCGGCGCACCGTCTTGCAGGATATCGAGCAGAAATTCCGGCACAATTTGCCAGGCAAAACCATATTTATCCGTAAGCCAACTGCATTCCATTGGCGAGCCACCTTCCAGCAACCTGTCCCAAAATGCATCAAGCTCTGCCTGATCCTTACATTTCAGAATAAGCGATGTGGCCAGATTGAACTTGAACTCCGGTCCACCATTCAGAGCGGTCATCGCCTGTCCGTCCAGCGTAAAGTTTGCGGTCACGACATCCGTACCGCCAGTTTGATGACCATGTTCAAAGCGGATAAAACCATCAATTGATGCAGGCCTTCCCAAATCACGGAAGAGCGACACGTAATAATTAGCTGCCTCTTCGGCCTTGTTATCAAACCAGAGGCAGACATTTAAACCAGACATGGATTTCTCCTCCCATATGTCTCAGCCCCCTGTCTTTTAGAACGGTTCCCGCTGATATTAATCGTGGAACCGCTCTATTTCGTTTCCGCATTATTCCGCGCAAAAAGCTCACGCACTTTTGCAGAAAATGCTCTGTTTATTTTTCGCATTATCCCACGCAAAACCGCTTCGCACTTTTGCTGAAAATGCTCCAGATTTAGCCCATAGCTTTGGCAGCGGCTTCCATATCCATCCACATCAGTTCCCATATATGGCCATCAAGGTCTTCAAAGCTGCGACCATACATGAAACCATAATCCTGCTTGGCAGCAGGGTCGGCCCGACCGCCAGCCTTCACGGCTTTCTCAATTGTTTCATCCACTTCCGCCTTGCTGTCCGCTGATAAGCAGATCAACACTTCGCTTGTAGCATTCGCATCAGAAATCTTCTTTGGCGTGAACTGGCTGAACTTGTCATGGCTGAGGACCATCGCGTGGATGGTGTCAGAGAACACCATGCAGGATCCTGTTTCATCCGAAAACATCGGATTTTTGGTCGCACCAATCGCTTCATAAAAGCTGGTGGAACGAGCAACGTCTTTGACGGGCAGGTTCACGAAAATCAACTTAGGCATGTTATTCCTCCATTGGTGGGCTTGAAACACCCATTTTTAATTTTGGTTTTCTATCGCCCGCCCGATCCCCTTGGCGATATAGTTGGGTTCAATGCAGTGGCTAGCCCCAACCAGCGTAAGTTTGCTTGCACACAATGACAGATAAGTTATAATTAGCAACTATGAAGTTAGAAAAAGTAACTAAAAATGAACAACCCACTGCAAGACGCAGCTATGATGATGCATGCGCTGCAGCCCATGCCCTTGATTTGATTGGTGAACGTTGGGCCTTGCTCGTCATTCGCGAATTGATGTTTGGCCCTAAACGCTTCAGCGATTTACGCGCCGACCTACCGGGCATAAGCGCCAATGTCCTCACCCAGCGGCTTGAGGGGCTGGAAGAAGCCGGTATCTTACGCAAATCGAAGCTCCCACCTCCTGCTTCAGTGCAAGTCTACGAACTGACCGCATGGGGCTATGAGGCTGAACCCATCCTACAGACGCTTGGCCGGTGGGCAGCGCGTTCACCCAGCCATGATCCGAACTTGCCAATCTCGACCACTTCGTTCCTGCTTTCTCTCAGAACCATGATCGATCCCGGTCTTTCAAAAGGCCTGAAAGCCACTATTGGGCTTCGACTGGATGGAGAAGATTTCATCGCGCATTTGCAAGGCAGCAAACTGGAGATTGTGCGCGGCAAAGCTGAGCAATATGACATCGCCTTTGAAAGCTCGCCTCGCATGATGGCTGCAGCCATTTACGGCGGGCAACCCCTCCCGGCTCTTGAAGCTGCAAATGTGCTCACACTCAAAGGCGACCGCGTTTTAGCGGAAAAGTTCGTTATGCTTTTTCCTCTTCCAGCCAAAGCATCTCCGCACGATTAATTAAATGCAACCTTTTGGTTGCTTTTTGATTCGGATCGTGTAAATTGGCAACCATTCAGTTGCTAATTTGAAAGGATGTAGACCATGACAACGGCATTAGTAACAGACCGGATAGAGAAGACTGTGGACCTTCGCGCGGGCATTGATCGCGTGTGGCGCGCACTCACTGATCACGAGGAGTTCGGTGAATGGTTCAAAGTCAAAATTGATGGGCCATTTATCGTAGACACCCCTTCGACTGGTCACTTTACGTTTGACGGATGCGGCGATACCAAATGGACGTCCTTCATCAAGGACATGAAAGCTCCGCATTATTTTGCCTTCACCTGGCATCCTTATGCGGTTGAAACCGATGCTGATTACTCTAAAGAGCCGCAGACACTGGTGGAGTTCAAGCTTAGGGAAATTGAATCCGGTACAAGGCTTACCGTCATCGAAACAGGCTTCGACGCGCTACCGGCTGACCGTCGCCCAATAGCTCTTCGAATGAATACTGGTGGGTGGGAAGAGCAAATGCAGAATATAAAGGAATACCTCGAAAACAAATGACCGAAGCCTCGTTCACGCAATCAGGAAACATGTCTGCCATTTTTGCAGCGCTGGCCGATCCTACCCGGCTGGCGCTGATCGAGACCTTGAGTGATGGCGAAAGCCGCTCAATCGTCTCACTTTCGCAAAACGGCAGCATCAGCAGGCAGGGAATGACCAAGCATCTTTCGGTGCTTGAACAAGCAGGACTGGTTGAGCGCGACAAAGTGGGCAGAGAGAGCCGCTTCCGGCTTTGCCCTACCCCGCTTGTCGATGCCAGAGCTTATCTCGCCACCGTTTCCTCGCAGTGGGACGATGCACTGCAGCGTCTGCGCCGCTTTGTTGAAGACTAATTCATCGTTGATAGAACAGCAGGGTCGAAGTGCCCTTCACAAAGCCGAACTTTTCGTAAAAAGGGGTGAGCCTTTCGGGACAATAAAGCTCGAAACTTTTCACCCCCTGCAGTTTTTCGTGGTTGATAATGCGCTGGACGAGAGCCTGTCCAAGCCCTTGGCCGCGGCACTGTTCAGCCACGATCACATCAAAAATCATAGCCTTGAAGGTGAAGTCGCTCAGCACACGTGCGAAACCGACAACCGCTCCATTTGCATCGCGTCTGAACAGCGTAAGATCGCAATGCGTGAGCATATGCGAAACATCCTCAAAGCTGCGTGCGGCGGTCCACCATTCTTTGCTGTAAAAAGCGTGGAACTCGCGATATTGCTCTGGCTCCAGATGTTCCGTCCAACCATACTCTGTCACGATTACCTCATTTATCGAAGATGAAATACCAGTTGCAAAGGCCAGCCGGAATGACAATCCATTTTGAACAGACCTGCCCTATCTTCCGCATTTTCGATATCGAGAAAGCCAAGGATTTCTATGTCGGCTTTCTGGGCTTTACGCTCGATTGGGAACATCGCTTTGCAGAGGGAATGCCGCTTTATATGCAGGTTTCGCGTGGCGATCTGGTGCTTCATCTAAGCGAACATCACGGCGATGGTAGTCCAGGCGCAAACATTTTCGTCCGTATGCAAGGCGTCGAGGAATTCCAGAAGGAAGTCAATTCGCGGGGGTATCGCTATATGCGGCCCGGCATCGAGAATGCACCGTGGGGCCGTGTAATGGCTGTCATCGATCCGTTCGGCAATCGCATTCAATTTTGCCAGGGTCCGCACGACGAATAAGCCATCACACCCAACCTAAAAGAAAACACCCGCCAGATCATCTCTGGCGGGTGTTTTTAATGCAAGGTACTCAACCGGATTAGTGCAGAATCTGGCTCAGGAACAGCTTGGTGCGCTCATGTTGTGGATTGTCGAAGAACTCGGCAGGCGAATTCTGTTCGACGATCTGGCCCTGATCCATGAAGATCACACGATTGGCAACCTGACGCGCAAAGCCCATTTCGTGCGTCACACAGATCATGGTCATGCCTTCATCGGCAAGACTCACCATCGTATCCAGCACTTCCTTGACCATTTCCGGATCGAGCGCCGAGGTCGGCTCGTCGAACAGCATGACCTTCGGGTTCATGCAAAGCGCACGGGCAATCGCCACACGCTGCTGCTGGCCGCCTGAAAGCTGGCCCGGATATTTGTTGGCCTGTTCCGGAATTTTCACGCGCGCCAGATAATGCATGGCGATTTCTTCCGCCTTCTTCTTTGGCATCTTGCGTACCCAAATCGGTGCCAGGGTGCAGTTTTCCAAAATGGTCAGATGCGGGAAGAGATTGAAATGCTGGAACACCATGCCGACTTCGCGGCGTACTTCATCGATCTTCTTCAAATCGTTGGTGAGTTCAATGCCATCAACAATGATCTGGCCCTTCTGGTGTTCTTCCAGACGGTTGATGCAACGGATCATCGTCGACTTGCCCGAGCCCGACGGACCCGCAACAACGATACGTTCGCCGCGCATGACCTTCAGGTTGATGTCACGCAGAACGTGAAACTCCCCATACCATTTGTGCATATTCTTCAGTTCGATGGCCACTTCGGTCTTCGATACTTCATGTTTTTTACGGTCGATTTCGACACCGAGCTCGGATTGTGGGAGGGCGCTTTGTGCACTCATTTCCATTATTCCCTTGATTCTTATCGTTTATGACCCGTGTCGAGCCTTCGTTCCATGAATATAGAGTATCGCGACATAGCGAAACAGAAAATCCAGAAAACAAAGCCCGCAAAGATCAGTCCTGTTGCAGGTGTCTGTGGAGAAGCCCAGTTGGCATCGGAGAAATTCTGACGGACGATACCGAGAAGATCAAACATGCCAATGATGTAAACAAGGCTTGTATCCTTGAAAAGGCCGATGAAGGTGTTCACAATACCTGGTATCACCAGCTTCAAAGCCTGTGGCAATACGATCAGGTTAGTCTTCTGCCAATAACTGAGACCTAAAGCATCTGCGCCTTCATATTGTCCGCGTGGGATCGCCTGAAGGCCACCACGTACCACTTCAGCCATATAGGCCGACGCGAAGAGTGCCACACCAATAAGTGCACGCATCAACTTATCAAAGGTCACGCCCGGTGGCAGAAACAGTGGAAGCATTACGCTGGCCATGAAGAGCACAGTGACCAGCGGCACGCCGCGCACCATTTCAATAAAGATGATGCAGAAGGTTTTGATGACCGGCAGCTTTGAACGTCGACCGAGAGCAAGCACCACACCGAGTGGTAACGAAACCGCAATACCGACGAAGGACAGAACAAGCGTTACCAGAAGACCGCCCCAAAGCGAGGTTTCGACATAACGCAAGCCAAACCAGCCGCCGACGAGAAGGAAGAATGCGACCACCGGAAACACAAGGAAAAACAAGATGGCATTGATCGTCTTGCGCGGGACCTTCGGAATCATCAGCGGCACCAGCAGAATGACAAACAGTGCTGCCGTCAGATTAACGCGCCACCGTTCTTCAAACGGATAACGACCATAGATGAATTGCTGGTACTTCGCGTTCACAAATGCCCAGCAGGCACCCGACCAGCCTTCCGGCTGCACACCACCCTGCGCGACAGTCAGACATGCCGTGCGATCACTACCAGTCCATGCTGCATTGACGAATAGCCATTGGATCATTGACGGGAGAAACCACGCCACAATCGCGAGACCGAAGAGTGTCAGTGCGGCATCAACCGGCGTTGCAAAAAGATTGACACGCAGCCAGTGCGAGAAGCCCTGAACCGACCGCGGCGGCGTCTCGCCCTCGACCATTTGCGTGCGCACATATTGGAGATCAGCGTTTTCCATTGTCATCTCTCCACCAGCGCCATCTTGGCATTGAACCAGTTCATAAGACCGGATGTAACAAGGCTAATGCTGAGATAGATAACCATCCAGATTGCCACGACTTCCACAGCCTGGCCGGTCTGGTTGAGAATCGTTCCGCCGACGGCCACAAGATCCGGATAGCCGATGGCAATGGCGAGCGAGGAGTTCTTGATAAGATTGAGATACTGGCTCGACAGTGGCGGAATGATAATCCGCAATGCCTGTGGCACGATGATAAGGCGCATCGTCTGCCCTGATCTGAGGCCAACAGCATAGGCTGCTTCCGTCTGCCCCTTGTTCACCCCAAGAACGCCTGCACGCACAGTTTCAGCAATGAACGAGGCTGTGTAGAACGACAAGGCCAGCAGGAGAGCGAGAAATTCTGGCTTAACCTGCGCGCCGCCTGTCAGATTGAATGTTCCAAGCTTCGGCAAATCGAAAGTAATCGGAAAACCTGTCACGATCAGCGCGAGGATCGGCAGACCGATGATCAGCGCTGCACACACACGAAGCGTATGAAAAGGCTGACCGGTTGTCATCTGACGGCGCTTTGCCCAGCGAGCGACAAAAAACGAAGTCACGATGCCCAGCAGCAGCGCTACCGGTAATAGCCATGCCCCCTCACCCCATACAGGTGATGGCATGAAAAAGCCGCGATTGTTCAGATATGTTCCGAGCGGTAATGAGAGACTTTCACGCGCTTGTGGGAGAACGGAAAGAACGCCGAAGTACCAGAAGAAAATAACCAGAAGTGGCGGAATATTGCGGAACACCTCCACATAGACCATGCAGATTTTGCGGATCAGCCAGTTGCGTGAAAGTCGGCCAATACCGACGAGAAACCCAATAACTGAGGCCAGAACTACACCAAGAGCTGCGACGTAAAGCGTGTTCAGCAGACCAACGAGAACTGCCCGGCCATAAGTGGAATCGCTCGAATAGGAGATCAGCGTCTGGCTGATATCGAAGCCCGCGCGTCCGTTCAGGAAGCCAAAGCCCGAGGCAATGTTGGCGCGTTGAAGATTAGTGATCGTGTTACCCACGATCCAATAAATAGAGGCCACAACAGCGGCGAACACCAGAACCTGATAAAAGATGCCGCGAACGCGCGGATCATACAGGAGAGACGTTCCACCGCCGCTGCGGCGTTGTTCGGTTGCGGAATAGGAAGCCATATGTTTCCTGTCTTCTTTCGGCCTTCGCATCAGCTTTGAAAAAATAGCTGTCGCTCCCGACCCCCACCGGGATAATCAGTTCAAAGCAGTTACGTTTAAATGCCGAGCCGTGCAGCCTGCACATTGGGTGCGAAGCGCGGGTTAAATTGCTTGGTACGATGCGCCAGATCTTGAGTTGTGATCTGGTTGCACGAAGGATGTCTGAACTTGCTACTTCTGCGCAGTATCGCAGAGCCGAAAAATCCGGCGGGCGCATAACTGCCCCCGCCTGACATCATCCAACAAGAGCACAATCCTTAGCGGATAGGCATACCGTACTGAACACCGCCCTTGGTCCACTGGGCATTCAGACCACGAGCAATCTTGAGCGGGCTACCGGCGCCGAGATTGCGCTCGAACAATTCGCCGTAGTTGCCAACACCCTTGATGATGTTCACGACCCAATCATTGGTGAGACCGAGATCCGTTCCAATCTTGGTGTCAGCTTCAGAGCCAAGCAAGCGCTTGATTTCCGGGTTGTCGGAGTTTTTCATCTCTTCGACATTTGCCTTGGTGATGCCGAACTCTTCAGCATTCAACAACGCATAGTGGGTCCAACGGATAACATCGGCCCACTTGGAATCACCCTGGCGGACAGCTGGTCCAAGCGGTTCCTTGGAAATAATTTCCGGCAGAACGACGTGATCGTCTGGATTGGCCAGAGTCAGGCGGGTCGAGTACAGACCGGACTGATCAGTCGTGTAAGCGTCGCAACGACCGGAATCGTAAGCCGCGTTGGCTTCTTCGAGCTTTTCAAAGACGACCGGATTGTAGTCCATCTTGTTGGCACGGAAATAGTCGGCCATGTTCAACTCGGTGGTCGTGCCAGCCTGAACGCAGATGGATGCGCCGGAAAGCTGAAGCGCGGAATTGATGCCCGAAAGCTTCTTGGAATTGATCATGAAGCCCTGGCCGTCATAATAATTGACGCCCGGAAAATCGAGGCCAAGCGACGTATCGCGGCTGATCGTCCAAGTGGTGTTGCGGATCAGTACGTCCACTTCGCCCGATTGCAGCGCAGTAAATCGTTCTTTCGCGTTCAGTGGTGTAAACTTAACTTTGGTTGGATCGCCAAAAATGGCAGCGGCAACCGCACGGCAATAATCCACGTCAAAGCCCGACCATTCGCCCTTGTCATCTGGCGATGCGAAACCAAGCAAACCTGTATTGACGCCACACTGCAGGAACCCCTTCGCCTTCACATCAGAAAGCGTGTCTGCCGATGCTCCCGAAGCCGCGCCAAACAACGCCGCTGCACCCAATACCCCTGTCAAAACAGTTTTTTTCATCTGGTCTGCAACCTTTTATGTTCCCTGGAGATCGACGAGCCAAACAGCCCAATCGTCCCTGTTGCTTTATTTTTAGCATTAAGCTGAAGAACCAGTCGTGCGACCTCCCCCAACCCCTGCTTTACGCAAGCCATCCTCCGCCCGGAGCCGTTATCGACCCTTGTTGGTTTTTATGAGCGTAAGATGCCTGTCGCCTTCACAACTCTATCGAAGGCGATATTTTGGTTTTGGTCAAGCTATTAACGTCTGGAGAAAAGCCTGTTCATCCAAAAAAACGTTGCGACGTATGCAGAAATTTACATGATTTCCCAATTTTCGGGTAAAATGGCTCTGCCTATGAAATAGGCTATGCTTAAAAAGAAGCTAACCGAAATAATGAAATAAAAACAATAGTTTATGATTATTTCGTAGTGATGCGCCAGTTGACAAACACCTCACTTTTGCCTCGCTCATACGCGTGGCATCATCTGATCTTCATCAACAGAAAAAATAATATTTCGCGTCGCCATAAAGCGAGCTGTCCACCATGTCGCAATAAAGCCAATTGCCAGTCCAGCCACGACATCAGTCGGGTAATGAGCACCGGCAGCAAGTCTGCTTATCACGAAAAGTATGCAAACCGGCACAGTCAGAAATCGCCAGCGCGGTAAGAAAATCCACAGTGATACCAACATGATACCAGCCATCATGGAATGCCCAGACGGAAAGCTTTCATAGGAGTGCTCACCGCGAAACGGCGCGAAATAGGCCGAACCCAGTTCATCAAGCAGAAGTGGGCGTGCACGCCCTATAACAAGCTTACCAATCTCGGTTGGGAAACTGCCGACAACAATCGAAGCAAGCACAAGTGTCGCCCAGCTGTGAAAACGAACGAGCATCTGCTGCGCGGTAAGACGGACGGAAGGCGAAAGCAGTAGCGCTGTGACGAGCCAAACGATCATACCTATGCCCAGCCAGACAATCGTACGAATCAGATCGGTAATCGTGCGAAGCACTTCCATGACGATGAAACCACTGTTCATCGCGGCACGAACAATCTGTGCGTCCCAAATATGCAATACCAGCAGCACAAAAGGGAGAAGCACGACGAGTGCTGTCATCTCCATCGTCCAACTGGAAGGTGCACCCGGATAAGCAGGCCTCACAAGCGCCCTTACCAGCTCCGATGCTGCACGAACCGGATAAAGGATAGTGCTTGTAGCCTTACGCTCATTCAGATCGGGCATATCGGGATTACTCTTTCTTTGATTAACATTATCACTGTTACAAAGCTCCATGTTGCATCCGCCCCATGCGCGCTTTATCCAATAATTGGAGCGTCCACTGTCAGCGGACACAAACCCATTCCGTTGCAAACTTGTTTCGACTGAAAAACAAGTTTGCAAAACTCTCCAACGGAGAGTCGGTGGATCAGCATGCAACACGGCCTGGAGGCAATTTCGTGACTAACAAGCAGGACAAGACAGAAAAGCTGGGCATAAACACACGCTTGACCCATGATGGGTATGAGCCTCGCGACTATCACGGCTTCGTTAATCCACCGGTCGTGCGCGCTGCTACGGTCCTGTTTCCTGATGCGCAAACAATGGCGACAGGCAATCAGAAATACACTTATGGCACCCGCGGAACCCCGACCAGCGAAGCCTTATGCAAGGCAATCGACGCCCTTGAGGGCTCTGCTGGAACTGTCTGCGTCCCGTCGGGTCTGGCTGCTGTCACAATTCCTCTGCTGGCATTTCTATCGCCTGGCGACCATGTTCTGTTTGTCGACTCGATCTACAATCCGACCCGTCACTTTGCTGATACGATCCTGAAGCGTATGAGCATTGAGGTTGAATACTACGATCCGGAAATCGGCGCAGGCATTGCAAAGCTTTTGCGTTCCAACACCAAAGTGGTATTTACGGAATCGCCAGCCTCTAACACATTCGAAATACAAGACATTCCGGCAATCGTTGACGCAGCCCACAAGGCTGGCGCCATCGTCATGATGGACAACACGTGGGCAACACCGTTGTATTTCAAGCCGCTGGATTTTGGCGTCGATATCAGCATCCACGCATCCACAAAATATCCCTCCGGCCATGCCGACATTCTGTTCGGAACCATTTCGGCCAATGAGAAATGCTGGCCACAGTTGCTGGAAACCCATGGCACGCTTGGACTGTGTGCAGCACCTGATGACGCCTATCAGATCCTGCGTGGCCTACGCACGATGGGTGTTCGTCTGGAACATCATCGCAAGAGCGCGCTAGAGGTTGCACATTGGCTGGAAAGCCATCCAGCCGTGGATCGCGTATTGCACCCGGCACTTGAAAGCCATCCGGGCCACGAATTGTGGAAGCGCGACTTCAAGGGCTCGTCCGGCGTGTTTGCCTTTGTGCTTAAGAGTGGCTGTCGACAAGAAGCACATGCTTTTCTCAATGCACTGACGATTTTTGGCTTGGGCTATTCATGGGGCGGCTATGAAAGTCTGGCAAACGAGGTCGGGCTGAAAGATCGAACCGTTGCCAAGGGTGATTACCCAGGCCCGGTCATTCGCCTGCAAATCGGCCTTGAAGATGTGCCTGACCTGATCGCAGATCTTGAAAAAGGCTTTGCCGCGATCTGAATTATAAAGGCGCGTCGCATTTAGAGCACTTACAAATGCTGCTAAAAAACGTCGATCTGAATGCATCAGATCGACGTTTTACATTTTGAGCTGACAACCGCCTCACCACAAAGCCCAGTCCTGCTTTTTTTGAAATGAGGGCCCATTAAGAAATACTATATATGCAATATGCGTTATATATAAATATCAAATAATAAATTTAACGACACTATTCTTTTGTTTCCATCATCAGCTGAAATATCTATACTACCCCACCATCGACAATAAAAATTCGGCTTGTGACAGTGTTATCCCAGAATTTGACTAAAAATGCGGCTATTCTTTTGGTCCAGAGTCTTCTCGCACTCTTTTTGTTAACACTCTCAGTGTTTCCTACTGCGGCTCAGGATGCACCTTTACGTCAGGTGAAGGTGGGCGTTTATGTCAGCGAGCCTTTTGTCAGCAAACAGGGCGACACATACACTGGAATGGCGGTCGACCTCTGGAACAGCGTGAGCACGCGTCTGGGATTAGCATCTCATTTCATCGAGTATCCGAACTACAATGCATTGGTGAAAGCTGTTTCCGCGAACGAGGTCGATGCGGCCGTTACCAACCTCACCATCACCGAAAAACGTGCCGAAGTCGTAGATTTCACCCATCCATGGTTCGATGCAGGCCTGCGGATCATGGTGCACACACAAGCCGGTAATGGATGGAATGATCTGATCGGCGATCTGGAAGACGCCGGCCACCTCGCCACTTATGCATGGATCGGCATAGTCATTCTGATTGCTACCATTCTGCTAACACTATTTGATCGCCGGTTCGATCAGAACTTCCCGCGCCGCTGGCTGGAAGGCTTGGCCGAAAGCTTCTATCACGTCGTTTCCCTTGCCACTTCAGGCAAAAGCTCACGCAAGAATCTCTTCGGATGGGCGGGTCGCATTTGGCAGGCATTTTGGCTGGTCTTCGGCATAGCCGTGGTGGCTTATGTAACTTCGTCAGTTACCAGCGTTATGACAGTTGCGCATATTTCAAACAATATCAACAACTTGGCTGAGCTGCAAAACAAGACTGTGGGTGTACGTACAGGCAGCATTGCAGAACAGATGATGGCTGCGCGCTCAATCTCGACAGTTACTTTTGATCACCTACCCGAAGCGGTGTCCGCACTGACAAACGATGAGATTTCAGCAATTGTCGGCGACAGCCCGGTACTGGAATATTATGCGCACAAGAATGCAGCCGAACCCGTTGAGTTGGTTGGAAACATCTTTAGTCCAGACAAATATGGCTTTGCCTTCCCGCGCCACAGCGACCTTGTAAAACCCGCCTCTGTTGCAATTATCAGCCTTCAAGAAAGTGAAGAACTTGCGGCTATCAAAGCAAAGTATTTCGGAAGAGACGAATAGCAAGCTCCAGACAAAGCAAAGGCGGCCGAATGACCGCTTTTGTGACGCCATTGCGGGATTTTAAAATTCAATATTTTCAAAGACCTGGACACACCGCAACACTTATCCATTTCACAGCCCTCTGAAATACGATAGGGAACCAATCGGATTAGTTTATTCTGACCTCGGGTGCCGGAAACATCAGAGCGCGTTTCGATCCGGTTGAATCAGATTGGTGCGTCTCAACATTTGTTTTCACGCACATCTTTCCCGGAAGCCGTTTCACACTTTTCGGGATATGTTCTAAAGGAAAATGCCATGATGAACTGGGTTTTCGTGTTGCAGGGTGTTATCGCCATAGGCTTGGCTGGCTTAGCTATCGCCGTCATTCTGCGTCACCGTCGCTGAAACACGCGCAACAGACGAACCAACGGGAACTTCTTACCGTCCTTCATCGTTTACTACCCAATGGAGTTGTTCAGGGAGAACCCCGATGAGACTTTCTTTCAAAGCAGCAATAGTTGCACTAGGTGTCTTTTCTGCGGGTGCGGCACAAGCGGCGAATGCAATCGTAACCACCAATCTTAATGTCCGCACAGGCCCGGGTACGGGCTATGCTGCGCTTGGTAGTATCCCAAGCCGCGCACCCGTCAATGTGCGGGGCTGCACGTCGGGTTATGGCTGGTGCCAGATCAGTTACGGCGGCTTATCCGGTTGGGCTTCCTCTCGCTATCTCGCGATGCGTGAGGGATCAAGTGGCGGTTATTCCGACGACTTTGGCCGCAACGCAGCACTGATCGGTATTCCACTGATCGCAGGTGTAGCCATAGGAGCAGCACTCAATGATCGTAACGATCGTTGGGATCGTGACTATTATCGCGGTCGCGGCTGGGATCGCGGCCATTGGCGTCGTGATCGCCATTGGGACCGTGGTCGCGGATGGGATCGCGGCGGCAGACATTGGGATGGTCCGCGTGATCGTGGCCCGAGATTTATCCCACGTTCCCGCAGCGGTGACGGCCCACACGGCCAATAAATCGCCTGCTCGCAGAATAAAAGCGCCGCAAATTTAGCGGCGTTTTGTTTATCATCGCTCGGAGCAGGTTGCTTGTGCCTTACCCGGCTGCCAACGCATGCGCGATGAGAACAAACAATGAAGGAAAGTTGGAACTTTAGGAAATCAATAAACCTAAGTCATTGATATGATGGCGATCCCGGCAGGATTCGAACCTGCGACCTACGGCTTAGAAGGCCGGTGCTCTATCCAGCTGAGCTACGGGACCTCACCATCAGAACCCGGCCTTAACACAATGCGTTGGGCCGGGAAAAGCTGTTACTTCATTATCCTCAAAATCGCACTGGATTTAAGGCAAAACATGTAACGAATTTAAACTGTTAATGCGTCCAAGGCTGAACGCGGTAGAAGCTGAAGTTATCCGAATAGGAAACCTTACGGCGCTTTGCTTCGTGCGGCTCGATCACGCGATAAGCAATACCATTGCGGGTCGCGTATTCGATCGCATCTTCGCGGCTGTCAAATGACAGTCGAATCTGGCTCTTCATATCGCCAGAAGAAGTGTAGCCCATCAAAGGCTCAACCTTGCGAGCGCTTTCCGGCTCATATTCCAGAAGCCAGTTTTCTGTTTTGGCTTTACCAGACTGCATTGCGGTCTTAGCTGGACGGTAAATACGTGCAACCATTTGAAGAACCTTGATCTATGCTTTGTGCCCGGAGGGCGATAATTTCAACAAGGCAATAGTTTACACGCCACATCATGTCAACGCGATAAAGGCGCACGCCACAGCAACTAATTGCGACATACTCATCATGGCAAATTGTCAGGAAGAAAATGGTCGGAGCGAGAGGATTCGAACCTCCGACCCCCTGATCCCAAATCAGGTGCGCTACCAGGCTGCGCTACGCTCCGTGCTTTGTAAGCGGCCCTTCCCTAGATAATAGCCGGATATAAAGCAAGTGATAAAAATAGCTTTTTCGAATTTTATTCACACCCTTACGCTTATTTGCGTTTTTCGGGGCTTTCGGAAAGGTCAGGAACCATCGGCAGGCTCGCGCGTTCCTTTTGCATCCTCAAATTTTTGGAGTTTCAGAGTGAATCGCAACGGACTTTATCTGATCATCGGTGCTCTTGTCGTCGTAGTGGCAGGCTTTGCAATTTATACCTATCAGCAAGAAAGCAAACCTTCCGGCATTGAAATGAAAATCGGCGAAGGCGGCATTTCCATTCAAGAGAACTAATCCTTTAGGGTGTTCGAAACACCCAAACGCACCAATAGGTAGGCGACCCCAAGCAGTTATAAACATATAAACCGATTAAGATTTCAATCGCTTACCGTTTGTGATGCAACGATTCCGCTCTGTCCATGTTATTTGCGTTGCCACGACAACGGAGGATAGAAATGGATATCCAGACTTCAGATGCGCTGTACCGTCGCCATGAAAATGAATGGGCGGCATTCCGTGATGCAGTTCAGCAAAAAGAGTCCAGCCAGAAAAGCAATGAGCCTGTTTCCGGTGAGACCTTTTCGGGCAACAAGTCATCCGGCCAGGAATAGTCCATTCCATCTATTTTAATTAAACGCCGCGCAAGCGGCGTTTTTTATTGTCTGAACAACGCCATAAAATCTTATAATCAAGAAAATTCACTTGGGATTTCAAACCTGTTCGCTACTTTCAGCGCATTGGAACAGTTTCATTACGTCAGGATCAGGAAATGTCGGCACAGAAAGTTGCAATCATTACAGCAGGCGGCAGCGGAATGGGGGCTGCATCCGCTCGCAAGCTCGCACAGGATGGCTTTGCCGTCGCTATTCTCTCATCATCAGGCAAAGGCGAAGCACTGGCCAACGAACTGGGCGGTATTGGCGTGACTGGCTCAAACCAGTCAGCCGATGACCTGAAGAAGCTTGTCGATCTCACTGTCGAGAAATGGGGACGTATCGATACACTGGTTAACAGTGCCGGCCATGGCCCTCGCGCTCCGATTCTCGATATTACCGATGAAGATTGGCACAAGGGGCTCGACACTTACTTCCTGAATGTCGTTCGCCCGAGCCGTCTTGTCGTCCCTGTCATGCAAAAGCAAAAATCCGGCACGATCATCAACATCTCGACGGCATGGGCTTTCGAACCAAGCGCAATGTTCCCGACTTCGGCGGTGTTCCGCGCAGGCCTCGCCTCTTTCACGAAGGTATTTGCCGACACTTATGCACCCGACAACATTCGCATGAACAATGTTTTGCCGGGCTGGATCGACAGCCTGCCAGCCACTGAAGAGCGCCGTGACAGCGTGCCTATGCAGCGTTATGGCAAAAGCGAAGAAATTGCCGCAACAGTTGCCTTCCTGGCATCAGACGGTGCGGCCTACATCACAGGTCAGAACCTGCGCGTAGATGGCGGCCTCACCCGTTCTGTCTGATAATTGTTCCCGGTAACGAAATGCGAAGGAAGACCCGCTAATGTCTTCCTGTCGCGATTCGGACAGGGGACATGAAAAATGGCGCCACGGAAACGGAGCTCCCGCCCGACAAAACGCTCAACTGGGCGTTCCACTGGGCGTAAGAGTGGTTCAGGTTCATCCGCACCAATATTAGCGCTTGGCGCGATTTTGGGTCTGGGTGCGTTCAGTCTGTGGACCACAGCCCAACATAAGAGCCCGCAAGCAGCGTTGACTGCCTTGTTCCAGCGTGCCGCACCGCAGTTCAGTTCTTCGGCCCCAGCAAAGGTGGAAGACAAGCAGCGCGTCGAAAAAGCTGCAGTTGAAAAGAAAACGCCTTCAAAAGATTATGCAGGCGCGGTGGGTCCTGTCCCTCGCCCGGTTGCGTTGGTCGCACCTGCGCAGAATAAGCCTGTGCAACAAGCTGCCATTCAGGCACCAAAGTCGCCAATGCCAATGCAGAGAGTAGCTCCGCCACCACCACTCCCTGCATCTGCACGCGCATTGCCGATGCCGCCGCGCGGCACCAATACGGCCGCTCATTCTCCATCGGTGATTTATGCCAAGGCAAAACTCACCATTCACAAGAATGCATGGGATAAATCGCCTGCTATCGGCACGGTCGAAAAGGGTCGCGAAATGCGCTCTTATGGCAAGACAGGCAAATGGCATCGTGTTGTCGTGCCTTCAACCAACATGATTGGCTGGGTGCATGAAGACCAGTTGCGGGGTGGTCGTAACAAGCCTGACAGTGCACAGATGATTACTACCGGATCGATTGCCAAGAAGCCGCAAGCGGCAGCACCTGCCACACCATTGACGCAGAAGGCGCGCATCCAGCCGCCAATGGCCGTCGGACAGAAGAACTAAATTTTCTGTGCCGCTGTTGCCATGGCCGCGATTTGCGGGTCGCCCGGGAGATATTCAAAGCCGATGTCAAGCAGTGAAGACGTATCGGCGACCATGTCTCCGAACAGCTGCTCATAAAGTGTCTTTTTGCCCAAGAGTGTGAGCAGCATTTCCATGCAGAAGGCAGGAACAGGCACCAACCGTGACGGACGTCCCATAGCCGCGCGTGCTTTTGATACAAGTTCATGCGTTGAACGCGGTTCTGGCTCAGCAAGATGGAAAATGTTCCCCGAAACCTGATCTGATCCCGTATTTGCAAGAAACGCCAGAGCACGTGCCACGTTTTCCAGTGAAACAAAGCTACGCCGATTATTTGCCGATCCGAATGGTAATGGCAGACCAGTGTCGCAAAGCTTCATCAAAGCCCGCAGATTGGCCCGTGCGTTCGGTCCATAAACAAGAACGGGTCGAGCGATCACCACTTCAATGTCGGTCATAGCAAGCAAAGCAACTTCTGCCTTTGCTTTGGCCTGGCCATAATCATCTCGCGGTGCAAGCGGCATGTCTGGCACCAGCGGCGATGGATTACCCGCAATCGTGTAGATAGTGGAAACGAAGATGAAGCGACGCACACCAGCCTTTCTGGCTTTTTCCGCCAGCTGGACGGTCAGTCGATGATTCACAGCATCAAATTCATCCGCCTGCGGTCGTTCAGCACCTGTTCGATGGGCGAGAGCCGCGCAATGAATGACCACTTCAACATCTGAAAAATCAGGAGCTGGCAAATCGTTGCGCGAAAGGGCAACGGTCTCATGTCCGTCATTCACCAGTTGGCGAAGAACAGCGCTTCCGATAAATCCGTGGGCTCCGGTGATGGCTATCCTCATCCCTCACCGTGGCCCGCTTCTGACAAGACCTGCGCGGCAAGCGTGCGCGTTATACGAGTTTTCTGTTCTAGAGCTGCGCGATCAAGACGATCCACAATCTGGATTGCAGACAAAAGTGACCGTTCGATACGGCTCACCAAATAGCTGACCACATGTGGCTCAACACTGATCTGCCGGTCGGCAAAAAGCTTGTGAATGACACCGCCGAGCAACATATCGTCGGGTTCTGCAATCTCGACGACTGTTGCAGCCTTAAGGCGCGATGCAAGATCAGGAAGCTTTACCTTCCAGTTTGCGGGCAAGAGGCGCGAGGTCATCAGGAGTGAAGGTCCCGGACCAAGCGCTGCATTCTGCCGAACGCTGTTGATGAGATGAAACAGGCCCGTCTCATCGAAAGGTGCACCGCCAATATTGTCGATCAGCACCGGATATTCTGCAGCACCCGTCACCACCTCATCGCTGATGGCTTTAGGATCGGCCAACAGCGCACCTGTTGCCGCGCGCCAGACTTCCGCCAAGTGCGTCTTGCCAGCACCCGTCGGCCCGGCAAGGATTACCACCGGAGCAACCCAGTTTGGCCAGCGATCGATAAGATCCACCGCTGCACGGTTCGACCCCGTGACCATGATGTCTTCGCGGTGATAGCCGGGCTGATGCTCAAGAGCGAGCGGAATCTGACGCGGTGCGTCACTCATCGCTGCCTCCAGAATGTCTGGCTCCCGAAAATCTCGCCCGGTTACGTGTCAGTTTCATTTCTCTTTGCCTGTATTCTCGCCAGCCTCGATCAGCGGCCCGGCATCGGAATGAGGGCGCTTATAGACCGGGTCGTACATCGGAGAATGGAGATAGCGATTCAGGGCAAAACGCACAAGCACCCCGACCGCTGCCGCAGCTGGCACTGCCACTAGCATGCCCGTGAAGCCAAACAGAGAACCGAAGGCGAACAGAGCAAACATCAGCCAAACCGGATGCAGACCCACAGACGATCCGACGAGCTTTGGCTGGAGGATGTTTCCTTCAACAAACTGGCCCAGGAAAAACACTGCTGCAACGGCAACGATCATGATCCAATCCGGCCAGAACTGGACCAGTGCAACACCGATCGCGAGCGTCAGACCGACGAAGGAACCGATATAGGGAATGAAGCTGATAAGCCCTGCGAAAAAGCCGATGAGCAGGCCAAAATTAAGCCCCGTCAGGGTCAGGCCGATCGCATAATAGGTGCCGAGAATGAGGCACAAAGTGCCCTGTCCACGGACGAAACCCGCCACTGCCGCATCCATGTCACGCGCAATGCCGCGGACGGTGTAAAGCTGCCTGCGCGGCACCCATGAATCAATGCGATCAACCATGCGATCCCAGTCAAGCAGCATGTAGAATGCAACCACCGGCGTAACGATGAAAAGGCCCGCAATATCAATGAGAGATTTCCCCGAATTCCACAGGGACTGGAGCAGTGTCGAAAGGAAACCAGCACCTTGTTGCAGCAATGTACTGAGATTTTCCTGAATGACGGAGCTATCGATGCCGATATAACGCTTTAACCATTGCGAGTTCTCGTTGGTCATCAGTGCCTGTAGCTGCGAGATATAATCCGGTAGCTTGGAAATGAAATCCGCGAGCTGTGTTGCCAGAATCGGGATGATGATCATCAGCCCTATGACCAGGATCATAAGGAAAACGAGCAAAATGACGATTGTTGAGGCCAGTCTCGACAGACCCAGCCGCTCCAGACGGTCTGCAACAGGATCAAGAAAGTATGCCAGCGCCATGCCGGCCACGAAAGGCAGAAGGACCGGGCTGAAAATCACCAGAAACAGGATGAACACAGCAACGGCGCATGTCCAGAACATGGCTTGGCGACGAATGACGGAGCCCGTAAAGCCGCCGACTTCTACATTGACGTGAATATCGCCATCGCGTGCCACGGCCTCTGACTGCTGTATCGTCTTGCTTGTCGTGTCACGCACCGGCGCTGGTTTCTTGACCATCTTGATCCATTCTCTGCAAAGCTGGGTCCTGAGCCCCAGCTATAATAAAACGATGTTACTTTTCTCGTAAGCGCCGACAGATAAGGATAGTTAGACCGTAGCAAAAAGATTGCAATGTTTATGAGCGAGGAGTTCTCCCTGCATCGACAGGTTACTGCAAATCCACAGTATCGGAAATTTCGGCAGATTCGTGCAGTGTTTTGCGCTTTTCCAGCCTCTCGGCCTTGCAGGACAAGCAATCTCATGTCATTGCGCCGGTAAATAATCCCCACAAGGGGCACAGCCCCGTTTCAGGCCAGTTTCAGGAGCAGGTGATGACCACAGAAAATAACCCCGCCAAGAAAAATGGACTGACTTACGCAGAAGCTGGCGTCGACATCGATGCGGGCAACCTGATGGTCGACAAGATCAAGCCTCTCGTCCGCTCCACGCGCCGTCCCGGTGCCGATGGTGAAATTGGCGGTTTCGGCGGCCTGTTCGATCTCAAGGCTGCAGGCTTTACCGACCCTGTACTCGTCGCAGCCAATGATGGCGTTGGTACCAAGCTCAAAATTGCAATCGATGCAGACAAGCATGACACGGTCGGCATCGACCTCGTGGCGATGTGCGTGAACGATCTCGTCGTTCAGGGTGCGGAGCCGCTTTTCTTCCTCGACTATTTCGCCACTGGCAAGCTCTCGCCTGATCAGGGCGTAGCTATCGTCTCCGGTATTGCGGAAGGCTGCCTTCAGGCTGGCTGCGCACTGATCGGTGGTGAAACCGCCGAAATGCCGGGCATGTATCGCGATGGCGACTACGATCTGGCCGGCTTTGCCGTAGGTGCCGCTGAGCGCAATCGTCTGCTGCCGCGTGGCGATATCTCCGAAGGCGACATCATTCTCGGCCTTTCGTCTTCGGGCGTTCATTCCAACGGCTTCTCGCTGGTGCGTCGCATCGTTGAAATGTCGGGCCTTGGCTGGAAATCCGATGCGCCATTCCAGTCCGGAGCAACACTGGGCGAAGCTCTGCTGACGCCTACCCGCATCTATGTGAAGCCTCTGCTCGCTGCGATCCGCGCATCGGATGGCATCAAGGCACTGGCGCACATCACTGGCGGCGGCTTCCCGGACAATATTCCGCGCGTCCTGCCGGAAGGCCTTGCCGCTGAAATCAATCTCGATGCAATCGATGTTCCAGCCGTATTCTCCTGGCTTGCCAAGACCGGCGGCGTCGAGCCACTCGAAATGCTGCGCACTTTCAACTGCGGCATCGGCATGATCGCTGTTGTCACGCCTGACAAGGTTGATGAAGTGCTTGCAGCCCTCGCCGCCGAAGGCGAAAATGTCGTTACGCTCGGTCGCATGATCAAGCGCGAAGGCGAAGGCGTCGTCTATCAGGGTACTCTGGCACTATGAGCCGCAAGCGGGTCGTTATTTTCATCTCGGGCGGCGGCTCCAATATGGAGGCGCTGATCCGCGCTGCTCAAACACCCGATTTTCCGGCTGAGATTGTTTCAGTCTTTTCCGACAAGCCAGATGCTGGCGGCCTTGCGAAAGCACAGGCCGCTGGTATCGCAACGCAAGCGTTCGCCCGCAAGGATTATGCCTCGAAGGATGCACATGAAGACGCAATCCTTGAAGCACTTGCAGCGCTGAATCCCGATATCATTTGCCTAGCTGGCTATATGCGACTTCTGTCGGGGAAGTTCATTGCACCTTATGAGGGGCGTATCCTCAATATCCACCCTTCCCTGCTACCGCTTTTTCCTGGCCTGCATACGCATCAGCGTGCGCTAGATGCTGGCATGAAGCTTGCTGGCTGCACCGTGCATCTGGTGACGGAAGGTATGGATGAAGGGCCTATTCTGGCACAGGCTGCAGTTCCAATTGTTGACGGCGATACAGAAGACAGTCTCGCTGCTCGCGTGTTGAAAGCCGAACACAAGATCTACGCTCTGGCGCTTAGCAAATTTGCCACCGGCAATACGGAAGCAGGAGTGCCGCAAGATACAATGGTGATCAGCGCCTGATCCTAAACAGGAGATTAGGCGCGACAAATTCATCACACGTGAATTTTTTCGTTAACAAAACTTTAATTCTCGTGAAAATGCCCTAATTCCAGTGCGTAAGGGGACTTGCTTCGGCAACCCTTGAGAGTCGCATGAGCGTCTCTTTCTGTATTGTGTTTTATTAGAGGACAACATCATGTCTCTCCGTTTTTCGACTTCCTTCCTGTCGGCTATGGCCGTCGTTTCGGGCATAGCAATTACCGCACCTGCCCTTGCTGCTGACTTCGTGGCGCCTCCTGGCTCAGGCCGCACCCAGCCGCGTTCGGAAGTTGGCACCCTCTCCTGCAATATTTCCCCTGCTATCGGTGTTATCATCGGTAGCCAGCAGGATGTGGATTGTGTGTTCAGCCCTGTTCACGGTCGTGGTCCGGTTGAACATTATACCGGTAACATCACCAAGATTGGCGTTGATGTAGGCTTCATCAATGGCGGCACGATTGCATGGGCTGTCTGGGCACCAACCGTTCGCCCTGAGGGTGCATTGAAGGGCCGTTATGTCGGCGCATCGGCAAATGCCGCGATTGGCATCGGCGCAGGCACCAACATTCTGACCGGCGGTTCGTGGAAGACGATTTCCCTGCAGCCTATCTCGCTTCAGGGCCAGAAGGGTCTCAACGCAGCCGTTGGCCTTTCCAAGCTCAAGCTGAACTACGCAGGCTAATCAACTTCATAAATACAAAAGCCCGCGCTGAGCATTTGCTCAGCGCGGGCTTTTGATTCATTTCCTTGGCGCGCATCTTATCCGAAAACCGCTTCACACTTTTCGGGATGCGCTTTAAGTGATTTTCTTGATCCAGATCTTCGTGTCGTGAACCGCCAAGCCGCCATAAGGGGCGGCAGGTTCGGCCCCGATCAGTGTATTGATCCCCTCGCCACGCTCAAAAGTGGAATTGGGGAAAATACCCTCCGACACCACCACACCGCGTTTTTGACCAGCGCGCAATACGGCATGAAGTACGACTTCACCGCGATGATTGCCGATTTCAATCCGCTCGCCATCAGCAATATCAAGATCTGCCGCGTCATCCGGGTGGATGAGAAGTTCCGGCCTGATTTCCTTGGCAAGCGATGTCGGCGTTTCAGCAAATGTCGAATTCAGGAAATTATGCGCTGGCGACGTTGCAAGGCGGAATGGATGGTCTGCATCCACAGCCTCAATCACGTTCCAGTAGTCTGGAAAGACCGGCATAGATTGATGCGGGCCTTGCAGACCCATAACTTCCGGCGGCTTGTTCGGCGATGGGCTTCCGGTCCAGTCGGGGCGGAAGCGGAATTTGCCGTCCGGCCAATTAAAGCCGTTGATGTAATGCGCTTCCTCGAATGGCGGCTGCAAGTCGACAAAGCGTTTTTCCTTCAGCTCGTCGAAATGCGGGAGATCACTATTGGCATTCATATTGTCGATCAGCGTGCGCTCATCGAGGTCAAAGCCGGGCAAATGCGCAACGCCCAATCGCTTTGCGAGTTCGTTAATCACAAAGATGTTCGGCTGCGCCTCCGCAAGCGGTTCAATCAGTTTGGGCCCAAGCACCACATGCTGCTGACCGCCGCCACGATAAATATCGTCATGCTCGAGGAAGGTCGTCGCAGGCAGAACGACATCAGCCATCTTTGCCGTATCCGTCATGAACTGCTCATGCACAGCGACAAACAGGTCTTCACGAGCAAAACCTTCGCGCACCAGACGCTGTTCCGGCGTTACATTCATCGGATTGGTATTCTGGATCAGCATCGCAGTCACAGGCGGACCGCCATAAAGTGCTTCGCTATCGCCCGTCAGGATGCGCCCGATCTTGGACTGATCGAGGAAGCGGATATTCATATCCTGCATCGCGCGACCTTCAATCTCGCGCTTGTCCATCTTGAAGATGCCGGAATTGGAATGAAATGCACCGCCGCCCTCATATAAAAATGCGCCGGTCACACAGGCAATCGATGCGGCTGCATGCATGTTCACCGCACCATTTCGCTGGCGTGTGAAACCATAGCCAAGGCGAAAATAAGTGCGCTTGGTCTTGCCCACCAGATGCGCGAACGCCTCAATCTCTTCGACGCTGAGACCGGTAATTTCAGCAGCCCATTCAGGCGTGCGCGTAGCAAGGTGCGCTTCCAACCCCTTTGGATCGTCAGTATAGCGATCGAGATATTCCCAGTCAGCAAGGCCGTCACGGAACAAAACATGCATGACAGCACAGGCAAAGGCACCATCGGTGCCGGGCTTGAGCACAATACCCATATCCGCCTGCCGCACAGTGGCATTGGCATAAATATCAATGACAACGATCTTGGCGCCGCGATCTTTTCGGGCCCGCACCGCATGGGTCATAACATTGACCTGAGTGGCGGCGGCATTGGTGCCCCATATGACAACCACATCAGCTTTTGCCATCTCGCGCGGGTCTGGACCTGTCAGACTTCCTGTTCCGGCAAAATAGCCGGTCCAAGCCATGTTTGTGCAGAAACTGTCGAACTGGTTGGAATAACGCTTGGCAAAACGCAGTCGATTGATGGAATCGCGCTGCACCAGTCCCATCGTGCCCGCATAGTAATAAGGCCAGACGCTCTCACTGCCATATGTCTCTTCGGCTTTGACAAAGCGTTCTGCAATCAGATCGAGCGCTGCGTCCCATGATGCCTGTTTCCACTCGCCGTCACCTTTGCGTCCTGTGCGAATAAGCGGATGCTTCAAGCGATCCGGGTGATGCACGCGTTCGGCGTAGCGTGCAACCTTGGCGCAAATCACGCCTGCGGTGTAGCTATTATCCTTTGCACCGCGCACACGGCCAATGGTGCGCTCATCCAGCAACTCGACGTCGAGCGCGCAAGTGGACGGGCAATCATGTGGACAAGCAGAATGTCCAATTTTGATGTTCGCTTTTGGGGACAGCTGGTTCATGGTGCTTTTTTTAGCGCAACCCATGTTCCGCAGAAACGAATTTCTTACGAATTAAGAAGCCTGCGACGAAATATATCTTCAAGCCAGCCGCAGCGTGATCGCGCCCAGAACAATGAGGCCTGCTGCCAGGAAACGCGGCAAACCGACTTTCTCTTTGAGAATGAACACAGATATCAGCACACCAAACAGGATCGCTGTCTCTCGCAGAGCTGCAACCACTGCAATCGGTGCCATCGTCATCGCCCACAGAGCAAGGCCGTAAGAACCCAATGTCCCCAAACCGCCCACGAGCGACGGACGCCAATGGTTGCGAACATAGTTCAGAAAGCGATCCGGCTCGCGATAGAGCGCCCAACCGGCAAGCGGAAAGGCATTTATCAAAAACAACCATAACGTATAAGATAAAGTATGGCCCGATGCGCGGACGCCCACGCCGTCGATGATGGTATAGGCCGCGATAAAGCCAGCATTGGCCAAGGCAAGCAGAGCGGTTTTACTGGACGTGCCACCATTGCGACGCCGCGCTTCAAGCGCCATCGCCAAAACGCCCGAGCAGATCAGCATAACGCCAACCCAGCTACGCCAGCCCATCACTTCGCCAATCAGCGGCGCACTGACCAGCGCCACCAATAAAGGTGGGGTGCCGCGCATGATCGGATAGGCCTCGCTCATGTCGCCCGATTTATAAGCGGCCGCTACCAGCGACATGTAAAAGACCTGAGTGATCGTCGAGAGCCCAATGAATATCCAGCTCGACGGATGCGGCAGCGGTAAAAATAGCAGGAAAAATACAGCGACCAATCCGGCCGCACCAGTTACACTGGCTGCAGCGAAAAACTTGTCACCACTCCCCTTTACGATAGCATTCCAGCTTGCGTGAAGAAACGCGCCACAAAGGACTATCAGCAGAACGCTACCAGACATGCAAAACTCGACTCAGATGAGAGCAGATGATGACAGTTTTATGTCACATTTAACTGAGCACGGATATTGCCGAAAGCGACGAGGCATGAAACAAGCGCGAACATGAATTACCGTCACGCCTATCACGCCGGGAACTTTGCTGATGTCGTCAAGCACGTCATCCTTTCCCGCATTGTTGAATATCTCAAACGCAAGGATCAGGCCTTCCGTGTGATCGATACCCATGCGGGCATCGGTCTTTACGATCTGCGCGGCACTGAAGCCGAGAAAACAGGCGAGTGGACCGGCGGCATCAGTCGTGTGGTGGATGCAGTCGAAAAAGGTGACGTTCCACAAGCGGCTATCGAACTGCTTCAGCCCTATCTCGACACAGTTCGCACGGTGAACAAAGGAAATAAGCTCAAACATTATCCCGGCTCTCCGCTTCTGACGCGGCATCTTCTACGCAAGCAGGATCGTCTTTCAGCGATTGAGCTACATCCGCAAGATGCCAAAAATCTGGCAAAGCTGTTTGACGGCGACTATCAGGCGCGCGTCATCGAGCTTGATGGCTGGCTGGCTCTTGGCGCGCATATGCCGCCCAAGGAAAAGCGTGGGTTGGTGCTTGTTGATCCGCCTTTTGAAATAGAAGGTGAATTCGATCGCCTCGTGGATGGGCTCGTCAAGGCTTACAAGCGTTTTCCCGGTGGAACCTATGCGTTCTGGTATCCAGTGAAGGACCGCAAAGAGACGGAGCGGTTTTCGAGGCGTCTGCGCGAAACCGAGATTCCCAAGATCATGCGGATCGAACTTGCGATTCGGGCACCGTCACTGGAGCCGCGTCTTGACGGCACCGGAATGATTGTCGTGAACCCGCCATTTACACTGGAAAGTGAGATGCAAATCCTGCTTCCCTGCCTTACCAAGTTGCTTAGCGAGGAAAAGGGAGGCAATTTCAGCATTCAATGGATACGCGGTGAGACGGATCGTACTTGACCGTTTCCAATTGCTGAATGAAACTGCGCCCAGATAAGTTTGGAAAACGAGCTTCATGCTCGAATTGTGAGACAGGAAAAAGACATGCAACGCAAGTTGGATCGCATCGGACAGTTTTCTCGAGCAGCCCTTCTGGCTGCTTCGGTTCTTCCCCTGACGTTCGCTTCCCTGCCCGCAAGCGCCGCCGATTACCTGACTTCGGCACCGGCATCTGTCGGCGATGCCGGTCTTTGCAGCCAGCAGGGGGTTTTGCGCAGTGTCGTTGCTGATTTCGGCTATCAGGTGCGCAATGTTCCAAACCTGCTGCAAGTTGGCATTTCCGCGATGAGTGATGTTCGCCTCACCCGCTATGAGCCAAAAAACAATCCAGCGCAGATCGAACGGACCTATTGTAAGGCCACCGCTGTTCTCAGCGACGGTCAGCATCGTTCGGTTTGGTACATGGTAGAAGAAGGCCAGGGCTTTGCTGGCGTTGGCCAGAATGTTGAGTTCTGCGTTGACGGCTTCGACCGCTGGTTCGTCTACGACGCAAGCTGCCGCGTCCTGCGCTGATTGTGACCACGATGATGCGCAAACTGGCGGTGCTTTCAACCGCCCTTCTTGCCACCTCTTTTGCAGCGCTACCCGCAATGGCGCAGGACCGGGGCAATAGTCGCCCCGGTGATTTTGATTTCTATGTGCTGTCTCTTTCCTGGTCGCCGAGCTATTGTACTCTGGAAGGTCCAAGAGCGAACAAACAGCAATGCGGCACCGGTCGGCCATTCGGTTTTGTGGTCCACGGTCTCTGGCCACAGAACGAGTGGGGCTATCCCGCCAATTGTCAGTTTGACAATGCCCGCAGCCGTGGAAGCTTTGTGCCTCGCCAGATTGTTTCAAGCGTTTCCGATATCATGCCCTCAACAGGGCTTGTTGCGCATCAATGGCGCAAACATGGAAGCTGCTCCGGTCTCTCGCAGAACGACTATTTCGCCACAGTTCGCCAAGCCTATCAGCACGTGAACATTCCGCCGAGCCTTCGCAACCTTACTTCGGGTCGGCGCGTCGACCCGATGCTGGTTGAGAAAGCATTTATTGCGGCAAATCCCGACATGAAACCTGACGGCGTGTCTGTATCATGCAAGAGCAACTATCTTCAGGAAGTTCGCATCTGTATGACCAGGGACCTCAAGTTCCGTGCCTGTGAACAGATCAATACCAATGCTTGTCGCAGCCGTTCCGTTATGATGCCAGCGGCTCGTTGAAACCGTCTAACTGCTTGTTTTTTCGCATTATCTTACGCAAAATCGCTTTGCACTTTTGCCGGAAATGTTCGCCGTAGTTTTCACAATCAGGAATGAAGATGACTCAGATCCTCTATTCACCGGCCTCGCCTTACAGTGCGAAGGTGCGTATGGCCGCACAACATGCGGGTATTCCATTTGAGAGCGTGGTGGTTACGACATCTGCCGAGCCGGACGATCTCATCAATGCCAATCCACTCGGCAAGATTCCGACCTTGGTGACGGATGATGGCAAGTCGATTTTCGACAGCCGCGCGATCATGCAGTATCTCAACCGCATATCGGGCAACAAGCTTTTCCCACGCAATGCTGAAAAGCGCACCGACGCAGAACGTTACGAAGCAATTGCTGACGGTTTGTCCGATGTTCTGCTCGCGCATGTTTACGAGCGCCGTATGCGTCCGGAAGAAAAGGTGCACCAGCCGTGGCTTGATCTGCAATGGCGCAAGGCGGAACGCGCGCTCGACCTTTTGAACGAAGCCCCGCCTCGCCTTGCTGGCAAGCTTCATGGCGGCCATCTGGCCGTGGCAGCCACACTTGGCTATCTGGGTTTGCGCTTTGAAGGCAAATGGGAACGTGGTCGCCCAAAACTCAAGCGCTGGATGAAGCGCTTTGAAGAACTGCACCCCGAACTTTCAAAGCTCCTGCCCCACGCCTGAAATTTGAATAATAAAAAAACCGGGCAGTTTCCTGCCCGGTTTTTTTCTATCCAATTACGGCGTAATTAGAACTTGTAGCCAACGCCAACGCGAATGTCGTGGGTGTCAAGCTTGTTACGGACCGATTCGGTTCCGAGGTCGTAGGTCTTGTTACCGAACTGGGTGTAGCGGTATTCAACGCGACCAAGGATGTTTTCGGTCAGCTTAGCTTCCAGACCGGCACCAGCAGTCCAACCAACGCGGAACTTGCTTTCGTCTTCAATGCCGTTGTCCAGCTTGACCTGCGAGCCAGCAACACCAGCGGTGATGTAAGGCATAACTGGGTTCAGGTCGTAACCAAGACGGCCACGGAGCGAGCCTTCAAAGCCCTGCTTGGCTTCCAGACCATTCTTGGACTTCTTGGCCCAGGAATAACCTGCATCACCTTCAACACCATATACGAACTGGTCCTGCTGGAAGTTCCAGCCAGCATATGCGCCAGCCTTCATGTCGTCAGGCTTGATCGAGCCGTCGGTGTTGGTCTTTACCTTGTTCCAGCCGTAGCCGAGGTACAGACCGGTGTAACCACCAGCCCAGCTGGACTGTGGAGCCATTTCAACAGGTGCTGGAACAGGAGGCTGTTCCATGATGGCGTCAGCTGCGAAAGCAGTTGCAGAGAACGGCAGCAGCGCAGCCGAGGCGATTACAAGAGACTTAAGAGTGCGCATAGCATTCTCCTTGACTAAAAATTACCTTTAGCGCGGTCCCTTATCGGGTGGGCAACATCTTGGGGAGTAAACCGCCCATGCCGCGCTGACAGGACAGACATATCGAGGGTAAATGCGGCACGATCTGCCCCCTTCTGTGGAGAGAACCTGACGAGAACGTGGCAAAATTGCGATGTTGCATTCTCGCAACGCTCCCACCTCACACCTATATAGGAATAAGCAGCATCTCTATTCTGTGAACTGAAAGAGCCTCATCCGATTGAAACCACTGAATTCGCTGCGTTTTTGTCAGCAGTAAACAGCGAGCCCTTTAATTTTAGCTGTATTTTTTCCGGCAAAATGGCATGAAATGAAGCGATGAATCACGATAAGAAAGTGTTTACCCTGTTGGAAAATCCGGAAACCAACCCGCTTGCAAATTGCCCTGTTCTGGTGACGGGCGGTGCACGGCGCATAGGAAAGGCAATTGTCGAAGACCTGGCAGGACACGGCTTTCCGGTGGCTATTCACTGTAACCGCTCCGTTGATGACGGCGAGGCGCTTGCAGCGCAAATCGCTGAAAATGGCGGCAAGGCCTGCGTTGTACAGGCTGATCTCTCAGATGAGAATGATGTGCGCGGATTGTTGCAGCAGGCAGCAGAGCAGCTCGGTCCGATTCGTATGCTCATTAACAACGCATCGCTGTTTGAAGATGATCGCGTTGGCAATCTGGATATGCAGCTTTGGGATCGTCATTTTGCGATTCATTTGAAAACGCCGGTAATTCTTGCCGAAGAAATGGCGAAAGCTCTGCCTGACGATACAGATGGTCTTATTATCAACGTCATCGACCAGCGGGTCTGGAAGCTGAACCCACAGTTCTTTTCCTACACGCTTTCCAAGACTGCCCTCTGGAATGCCACAAAAACGCTGGCACAGGCACTGGCACCGCGCATTCGCGTCAATGCCATCGCCCCCGGCCCTACTTTGCCGAGCGAGCGCCAGAATGCAGATGACTTTGAATTGCAGGTTAGCCGTTTGCCTTTGCACCGCGCGCCCGACCTGTCAGAGTTTGGACTCACTGTTCGCTATTTCTGGGAAAGCCGCTCAGTGACTGGTCAGATGATTGCGCTTGATGGTGGGCAGCATCTGGCATGGGAGACCCCGGATATTGCAGGAATTACGGAATGACCGGACCACGCAAAACCATTGATGATGCCATTTCACACCTGCCATCGGATGATGAGCAGGATGTGGCTGGTATAATCATGGGCGATGCAGAATCTGATGACGACGATGACGCAATCGAAGAGGCACCAGCCGTTGCCTCTGCGGCCGATTCGATACAGTGGGATTCGTCGGATGGATTGCCGGATACGAAAGGTCTGAGCGGCGCAGACATTATCAATGCCTTCGTCAAACGCTTGCCGAATAATCCGGGCGTCTATCGCATGTTCAACAGCGATGGCGACGTGCTCTATGTCGGCAAGGCACGCAGCCTGAAAAAGCGTGTCTCCAATTATGCGCGCGGAGTCGGCCATTCGAACCGCATCACACGGATGATCGGTGAGACGGCAACGATGGAATTCGTCGTCACACGCACGGAAACCGAAGCTTTGCTGCTTGAAGCGAATCTTATCAAGCGCTTGCGCCCGCGTTTTAACGTGCTGCTGCGCGACGATAAGTCATTTCCATACATTTTATTGAGCGGCAATCATCGTGCACCCGGCATTTTCAAACATCGCGGCGCACGCACGCGCAAAGGCGAATATTTTGGCCCGTTTGCTTCTGCAGGGGCCGTTGGTCGCACGATCAACGCGCTTCAGCGCGCTTTTCTACTGCGTACATGCACGGATTCTGTGTTTGAAACGCGCACCCGTCCCTGCCTGCTTTATCAAATCAAACGCTGTTCCGGTCCATGCACCCATGAAGTCAGTGACGAGGATTATGCTGAGCTAGTGGGCGAAGCTAAAGCCTTCCTGTCGGGCAAAAGCCAGACTGTGAAGGATCATCTTGCGGCAGCGATGCAGGCAGCTTCTGCAGAGCTCGATTTCGAACATGCTGCGGTTTATCGTGATCGCCTCTCGGCCCTTTCCCATGTGCAATCGCATCAGGGCATCAATCCGCAGACCGTTGAAGAAGCCGATGTCTTTGCCATCCATCAGGAAGGCGGCATGACCTGTATTCAGGTCTTCTTCTTCCGTACCGGGCAAAACTGGGGTAACCGCGCCTATTTCCCAAAAGCGGACAGTTCACTCGGACCTGCGGAAGTGCTCGGCGCGTTCGTGTCACAGTTTTACGATGACAAACCCTGCCCCAAGCTGGTTCTGCTCTCCGAAAGCGTTGAAGAACAATCGCTTATTGCTGAAGCGCTATCTTCGCGTGCGAACCATCGCGTTCAGGTCAATGTTCCGCAACGCGGAGAAAAGAAAGAATTGGTCGATCATGCTCTGACCAACGCCCGAGAAGCACTCGGACGCCGACTTGCGGAGACCTCCTCGCAGGCGCGTCTTTTGAAAGGTTTGGCCGAGACCTTTGGCCTTCCACATACGCCGCGCCGCATCGAAGTCTATGATAACTCGCATATCATGGGCACGAATGCGGTTGGTGGTATGATCGTTGCCGGGCCAGAAGGCTTCGTCAAGAATCAGTATCGCAAGTTCAATATCAAATCGACGGACATCACGCCGGGCGATGATTTTGGTATGATGCGCGAAGTGATCGAGCGGCGATTTTCACGTCTCGTCAAGGAACACGGTGAACCGGAGCCTGTGACGGGAACGGAGAGCCCGGAAGCCGTCAACGATGCCTTCCCGGCATGGCCTGACGTTATACTGATTGACGGTGGTCAGGGTCAGGTGGGAGCGGTTCGCCAGATACTCGGGGAATTGGGCATAAGTCATCTGGTGACCGCCATCGGTATCGCCAAGGGTGTGGACCGCGAAGCAGGACGCGAGCGTTTTTTTGTCGAAGGTAAGCAAGCCTTTACGCTGCCACCGCGCGATCCGGTTCTCTATTTCATCCAGCGCATGCGCGATGAAGCACACCGTTTCGCCATTGGCACACATCGGGCAAGGCGCAAGAAGGAAATGGTCGCGAACCCGCTGGATGAAATTTCGGGAATCGGTCCAACGCGCAAGCGTGCACTTCTCCATCATTTTGGCACGGCAAAAGCGGTATCCAGAGCGGCAATCGAGGATCTGATGCAGATCGATGGCATATCGGAGGCCATGGCAAAGACCATTCACGACCATTTTCATGATCGATGACGTAATTTTGTCCGGGTTTGGGCAACTAATCCTGTAAGGGCGTCATTACGTCCCGACAGAACACATGAGCAGGTGTTGATTTTCTTGGTCATCCCTGATGTTGTGCACCAATAACGAATGCGGCGGTACAATGCGGAAAAATCACACTCTCTCCTTGCCAAATATACTGACCTACGCGCGGATCATTGCCGTTCCGCTTGTTGTTTTGTGTTTTTTTGTGGAGGGACGCCTTCAGTCGAGTGATAATTCCCGCTGGGCCGCACTGGCAATTTTTGCCATCGCCAGCATCACCGACTTCTTTGATGGCTATCTCGCACGCATCTGGCAGCAAACCTCCACGATCGGCCGTATGCTTGACCCGATTGCGGACAAGCTTCTGGTTTCTGCCTGCCTACTGCTTTTGGCAGCGGATGGCACAATTGCCGGATGGACGCTGTGGGCCGCGATCATCATTCTGTGCCGCGAAGTGCTTGTCTCTGGTCTGCGTGAATATCTCGCGGAACTGAAAGTCAGCGTCCCAGTTTCGCAATTGGCAAAGTGGAAGACAACGGCCCAAATGGTTGCTCTATCTTTCCTGTTGGCCGGTCCAGCCGGCGACAAGATCATGCCTTATGTAACCGAAATTGGCATCGTTCTGCTCTGGATTTCCGCAATCCTGACGCTTTACACGGGTTGGGATTATTTCCGCGCAGGCCTCAAACATGTGATGGATTGATCGTCTTGCGCGTAAATCTGATCTACTTCGCCTGGGTGCGTGAAAAAATCGGCAAGGGAGAGGAAGTCATAGAACTCCCTTCTAAAACGATCAGCGTTGGTGCACTTATTGCTCACCTTAAAGGCCTTGGCGCTGAATATGAGGCGGCGTTCGAGCATGAAAATGTCATTCGTGCCGCGATCAATCAGGAACATGCTGAACATGACGAGTTGGTCAGAGACGGTAATGAAGTAGCACTTTTTCCACCCATGACGGGTGGCTGATATAGTCCGAACATGATCAGCCAATCGACCTGCCCCCTTTTCATCAGCATTCGCGATACAGACTTCGATATCGCCGAAGAAATCCGTCAGCTTAGTGAAGGTCGCAAAGATATTGGCGCTATAGTCAGCTTCACCGGCCTTTGTCGTGATGAAGGCGGCAAGCTTTCAGCACTTGAGCTGGAACATTATCCCGGAATGGCAGAAGCTGAAATTCGCCGTATCGCTCATGATGCCATTGAGCGCTGGCCTCTATCTGGTGTTTCCATCATTCACCGTTTTGGGCTGATTAAACCCGGTGAAAATATTGTTCTCGTTGTCACAGCATCAGCCCATCGTCAGGCCGCTTTCGAGGCAGCATCGTTCCTGATGGATTTCATGAAAACGGGGGCCCCATTCTGGAAACGCGAACATCTGATTGAAGGCGGAACCGGCGACTGGGTAGAATCAAAAGCCGAAGACGAACAAAGCCGAGGACGGTGGCAGAGGACCTGAAACCCTCATCTTTTGCGGGCAAGTTGTCGCAGGTAAAACTGTTTTTTACATGGAAAGAATTTCACGCGTTCTATTTAATCGCGAATTAACTATTTAAGCCCCTAAAATATAGGGTATTTTGGATGGTGCGTTACTGCACTGCCACAATTTTCACATGAAGCAGCGTTTATTGTCTGCCTCATGAATCAAGATGTGTACGGGTATGGGATCACTGACACAATCGACCGATTGTGAGTACCACCGAAGACACAAGACAAAAATGCGAGGAACGGAAGTTTCGGATTTGGCAATGCTAAAAGGACTTACGAAAACTCTTTCAATCGTGGCAGCGCTCGCTGCAGGCATCGGCGTGCTCGGCGGAGCGGCCATGTTTTTCACGACGTCCATGCCAACTGCCAGCATTGCGGCTGACAAGACAATCAGCGGTAAGGTTGTTTACCGTGAGCGCATCGCTCTGCCGCCGGAAGCGCACCTCATCGTGCAGCTCAATGATGTTTCCCTCGCTGATGCGCCTTCCAAGACCATTGGAGAGACACGAATCGAGGCTCCGCAGGGCTCACCGATTCCATTTGCCATCAATTTCGATACAGACGGGATTGAACCACAGCACACCTATGCTTTGCAGGCCCGCATCGTTGCTGGCGACACGCTCTGGTTTGTGAGTGACGAACGTTACACGATCGACCCAAAGAACCCTGAAGAGCCTGTTGAGCTTAAGGTGGTGATGGTTCGCAAAAGTGCCGATGAGGCCGTAACGATTGGCATCGAGGGCAAGGACTGGCTTGCAGAAGACATTCAGGGCGGCGGCGTCATTGACACTGCACAGACGACGCTGTTGGTAGGCGCTGACGGCACTGTCAGCGGTTCGGGTGGCTGCAATCGCTTTATGAGCAAAGCAGCAATCTCAGGAAGCAGTATTTCGTTTGCCGAAATCGGCTCGACCTATATGCAATGTCCACCTGCGCTGATGAATCAGGAGCGCAAGTTCCTCGATGTTCTTGGAAAAACACGCTCATACAAGATGGACGCGGGAAAACTCGTTCTGATCGATGAGGGCGGCGACGAGCTGGCAAGGCTTGCTCAGAGCCTTTGATTTTCTGAATACCTACATAAAAAAGCCCGGTCTCGCGACCGGGCTTTTTCTTGATACCGATATGGTATTAGCCGACGATTTCGGTGCCGGAGAACCAGTAAGCGATTTCTTCAGCTGCAGTTTCAGGAGCGTCCGAACCGTGAACCGAGTTTTCGCCGATCGACAGAGCAAATTCCTTACGGATCGTGCCTGCGTCTGCGTTTGCCGGGTTGGTTGCGCCCATGACTTCACGGTTCTTGGCAATGGCGTTTTCGCCTTCGAGAACCTGAACGATTGTGGGGCCGGAAGACATGAATTCAGTCAGTTCGCCGAAGAAAGGACGTTCTTTGTGAACAGCGTAGAAGCCTTCAGCTTCACGCAGGCTCATCCAGACGCGCTTGGAAGCGACAACGCGCAGACCAGCTTCTTCGAGCTTAGCGGTGATAGCACCGGTCAGGTTGCGGCGGGTCGCATCAGGCTTGATCATGGAGAAGGTACGTTCGATTGCCATTATGACACCTTGTATGATGGAAAATTAGAAAAGTGAGGCTCTATAGCGTTGATAGCCCCGATTGCCAAGGGGGAGCCCCTCCAGCAAACCTCTTATCAGCTTGAGACGGCAGAAAATTGACTGCATAGATGGTGAAATCGATTCACGAGAGTGGTTTGGATTCAAAAGGAATGATTGAAGCCGCTCTGTCTTTTTATTTTTCGCATTTACCTCACGCAAAACCGCTTCGCACTTTTGCTGGAAATGCTTTCGGGGGCAGTCATGGAACAGCACTTTCAAATGTTCGCCTACTATAATCGTTGGGCCAACGAATTGCTCTATTCCGCGGCTGCCGATTTGAGCGATGCTGACTACAGGCTGGACCTGGGATTATTTTTCGGATCAGTGCACCGCACCTTCAACCATTTGCTGGTTACTGATCGTATCTGGATGAAGCGCTTTACTGGCGAAGGTGATCATCCAAATCAGCTTGATGCTATTATCACTGACGATTTCATCAAGCTCCGCGACATGCGAAGGGCCGAAGATGAGCGCATCTGTAAGTATGTTGAAGGCATGAATGCGGAACAGCTCGCTGGTCGCTTCACTTATATGACGGCAACCAATGTTCGCACGATCAGTCAACGAGTCGCACCGGCGCTTGCCCACCTCTTCAACCACCAGACACACCATCGCGGACAAATCCATGCAGCACTAACGCGGCTCAGTGCTGATGCGCCATCGTTGGATCTCATTCAGTTTCAGCGCACCGAAGCGGGCCGCCGCTTCGCCTGATAGTTGATAGTCGATACTTGCGGAAATTTCCGAAGCCGTGCAAAAGCCTTTTCACCATGCTTATTCTTGACGACATCTCCGTACGTATTGCCGGACGCCTTCTGATCGACCACGCCAGTGTAACACTGCCTGCGGGGTCGAAGACGGGTTTTGTCGGGCGTAACGGCACCGGAAAATCCACCTTGTTTCGCGTCATAACCGGTGACCTTGCGTCTGAAACGGGCAGTATTTCTTTACCGAGAAATACGCGCATCGGTCAGGTGGCTCAGGAAGCACCCGGCACAGAAGACGCACTGATCGAAATCGTCATGAAGGCCGACAAGGAGCGAGCAGCGCTTCTTGAAGAAGCTGAGACGGCGGCTGACCCGCATCGCATTGCCGAAATTCATACACGTCTTGCCGATATTAACGCGCATTCCGCAGAAGCGCGTGCCGGCGCAATCCTGTCAGGTCTCGGTTTCAATGCTGAGGCACAGCGCAGACCTGCTTCAGCCTTTTCGGGTGGGTGGCGTATGCGCGTGGCTCTGGCTGCCGTGTTGTTTGCGGAACCTGATCTGCTGTTGCTCGATGAGCCGACCAACTATCTCGATCTCGAAGGCGTGCTGTGGCTTGTCGATTATGTGAAGCGTTATCCGCACACAGTCATCATCATCAGCCATGATCGCGATCTGCTGAACTCAGCCACATCTTCGATCATGCATCTTGATCAGAAGAAGATCAGCTTCTGGCGCGGCAACTATGACCAGTTCGAGCGACAGCGGCATGAAATGCTGGAGCTTCAGCAAAAGGCACATGCCAAGCAGGAAGCGCATCGCAAGCATATGGAATCCTTCGTCGAACGATTCCGGGCCAAGGCTACCAAAGCTCGTCAGGCGCAGTCGCGTATGAAGGCTTTGGAAAAGCTCAAGCCCATTGAACTTTATGTTGAAAGCAATGTGCAGCCATTCCGCTTCCCGGATGCGGAAAAAAAGGCCGCCTCGCCGATTATTGCGCTCGATAACGCCGATGTTGGTTATGTGCCAGGCAAGCCAGTGTTGCGCAATGTCACGCTGCGCATCGACAATGATGATCGCATTGCGCTGCTCGGTTCAAACGGTAACGGCAAGTCGACCCTCGCCAAACTCATTGCAGGACGGTTGCAGCCCGAAAAAGGCAATTTAACCCTTTCACCCAATCTGAAGGTCGCCTTCTTCGCACAGCATCAGATGGATGATCTGGTCCCCGAGGACAATGCGATTGAACATGTGCGCAAGCTCATGCCGGGAGAGTTGGAAGCCAAGGTGCGCGCGCGCGTGGCTCAGATGGGGCTTTCAACCGAGAAGATGCTCACGCCTGCCAGGGATCTCTCCGGTGGCGAGAAGGCACGTCTTCTGATGGGACTTGCGACCTTCCATGGTCCAAACCTGCTGATCCTCGACGAACCGACCAACCACCTCGATATCGACAGTCGCGAAGAGCTCGTACACGCACTCAACGCATTTAACGGTGCGGTGATCCTGATCGCCCACGATCGTCACCTGATCGAAGCGACCATGGACCGTCTGTGGCTGGTGCGCGAAGGTAGCGTGAAAGCATTCGACGGCGATCTTGATGAATATCGCCAGATCGTTCTGGCCGACGCCAAGGGCGAACAGCTTTCTGAGCGTGACGAAGGTCCAAAGGTCAACAAGGCAGAACAGCGTAAACTCGCTGCTCAGAAGCGCGAAACATTGGCGCCATTGCTCAAAAAGATCAAGGAAACCGAGAGCTTGATGCAGAAACTGCAGAAACAGATTCAGGGTTTCACTTCGCAGCTGGAAGATCCCGTTCTTTATGAAAAGGAACCGCAGAAAGCGATCCGGATCAACAAAGAGATGAGCGATGCAAAATCAGCGCTCGCAGAGGCAGAAGACAAATGGCTGGAAATGTCTTCTGAATATGAAGAAGCAATGGCTGATTAGAGCGCGTTTCGATCTGATTGAATCAGATCGGTGCTCTAAATATTTGTTTTAACGCGCATCTTTGTCCGAAAACCGTTTCACACTTTTCGGGATGCGCTCTAAACTTGCGGGCGGCGAATGCGCGTCCGCATCAGCGCATAGACGCCGAGCACACCCAGAATGAGACCAATCGTTGTATAGGTCTCGTCTGCTTCTTCGGCACCGCGCCTCAAAACAAGATCGATTTTCGACAGTTGTAGGCCGTCCGTATTGCCCTGAACCGCGCGGAATGCGTAGGTTCCGGATAAAACCGGATCGATATCGCCCGCACTCTGACGCAGCACGCTGCCATCCTGCGGACGATCCGTATTGATTGAACTGCTTGTCGATGCAAAGTCGAGACCTTGCGACAAGACGGGCATGCCGTTGCGGCTAACAGCAAGTGTTACAGCCGAACGACGCTCAGCTGGCACATAGCCCGGCAACGGCACCGCATCGAGAAAAATACGCACAGGCGCGTCGCTTGCCGTAAGCGGGATTTCCTGCGTGATAAAGCCACTCTGACGGCTTTCAAGGATCGGCCAGCGACCAATCTCATCGCCAGTGAAATGGCGCACATACCAGGGATAACCGAGTGCGAGACCGAAGCCCGCAATAATCATTGCGACGAAAATAGCTCGCATCAGGCTTTGCGCTCCCAGCGACGATCTGTTGTCTGTTGCCAGTAAGTCAAATCGTGGTTCTCCGTCTTGAAGGCTTTCCACTGTGCCCGTGCATGGTCGAGTTGATCCTGATCATGCCCGTCAAACATGACGACCAGTCGCTCATATTCCCCTGTCTGCTCAAGTGCCGCACCTTCCACCAGAAAGCGAACCGTCGCTCCATTGGGGTTGGCTTCCGATGTGGTCAGCAATACAGGCTGCTGCTCAGGGTACGGCTCCTTATCCGTGCCGTGTGCGACGAAAGATGTGTCGGAAAAAGTCCATAGCAGGTTATCGAGCGCATCACGCCGTTCATCGCTCACCGCCTGTATAGTCACGCGCCAGCCGCGTCCAAGCGAACGCTCGACGAGCCCCGGCAGAGCTTCATCCAGTGTCGATTCTGTCAGGTGGTAAAAGAGAATTTCAGCCATGCGCTCTCTTTAAAGCATTTGAGCCAAAAGTGCGAAGCAGTTTTGCGTGAGGCAAATGCGTCAAAACAGATGGGTAGAGCATTCATTATACCAAGGCGGCTCAAGATACTAACACATCACGCCTTGATAAAGTTCAAGCGCCACTCGGGCTTAACCAAGGTCCAATGAGTTTCACTCAATGAACTTTGGTATTAAAGCATGTCGCGGAAAAGTGGGGACCGGTTTTCCGTTAACGACATGCGTAAAAACAAAGACCTAAAGCGCATCGTCTGGGCATGATAAAATGCGACGCGCTTTAGGCCAAGAAAGTGATTCACTTTCCTGGCCCAACTTGTTGTTCCTGAATCAGATTCAGCTTTCGAAATTATCGCGAACGAGACGGTCGAGAAGTCGAACACCATAGCCCGAAGCCCATGACTGGCTATATTCGTTCGTTGGCGAACCCATGGCTGTTCCGGCGACATCGAGATGCGCCCAAGGTGTGTCGCCAACAAAACGCTTGAGGAACTGCGCCGCCGTGATCGAACCTGCATAACGGCCCGAGCTGTTTTTCATGTCGGCAAATTTGGAATCGATCATCTTGTCGTATTCCTTGCCCAGCGGCATGCGCCACAACTTTTCACCCGTTGCCTGACCTGCTTCATAAAGCTGATCTGCGAGTTCATCATCGTTCGAGAACAAACCTGCGTGATGTGTGCCGAGCGCCACCATGATAGCGCCAGTCAGGGTTGCAAGGTTGATCATGAACTTCGGTTTGAAGCGATCATTGGTGTAGTAGAGCGCATCGGCCAACACGAGGCGGCCTTCGGCATCGGTATTGATCACTTCGATAGTCTGTCCAGACATCGATGTCACGATATCACCCGGACGCTGTGCATTGCCGTCAGGCATATTTTCAACAAGACCGATCACGCCGATTGCGTTGACCTTGGCTTTACGGCCTGCAAGAGCGCGCATCAAACCTGTAACGGCTGCAGCGCCGCCCATGTCGCCTTTCATTTCTTCCATGCCAGCAGCAGGCTTGATAGAGATACCGCCGGTATCGAACACCACGCCCTTACCGACAAAAGCGACAGGCTTTTCCTTGGCCTTGGCACCCTGCCACTCCATGATGACGAGACGCGGCGGACGCACAGACCCTTGCGAAACGCCCAGAAGCGAGCCCATGCCGAGCTTCTTCATTTCTTTTTCGCCGAGAACTTCGACTTTCACACCAAGCTTCTCAAGCTTTTCAGCTTCTTCAGCGAACTCGACAGGACCGAGAATGTTGGCTGGCTCATTGACGAGATCGCGTGCTTTTAACACACCATCGGCCACGGCTTCAGCGGCTTCAAGAGCTCTTTTGGCACTGTGTACGTCTGCGGTATGAATATTGATCTTGGCTGCGTGCTTCGGCTCGCCGTTTTCTTCACTCTTGCGTGTCTTATAGCGATTGAACTCGTATGAACGAAGAATCATGCCCAGAGCCACATCGCCCGCTTCGTCGCCAGCAATCGTGGTTTCAGGCAGAGCCAGCGTCAGCGTTGCGCGTTCGGATTTGCCGATTCGCGAGAAAGCTGCGCCACCGATCTTGATCCAGTCGTCATTGCCAAGTTCGCCGGGCTCACCCACACCCACCAACACGATCTTATCTATACCGCCTTGAGAAGTTTCAATTGCTTCCGCAGTTTTGCCCAAAGCACCCGTAAAACCTGAGATTTCGGCGATGCGAGCAATCTTTTCGGCTCCGCCAACCGCCTGCCCCGCTTCTTCTGCGAAGCCTCCACCCTTGGCAACGAGAACAATGCTTACGCCTTTTTGCGGTGCTGAAAATTCACTGAACGAAATGGAAGGACGTTTCGACATAACAACTCCAAACAGAGGTCGGACCATGAGATGACACGATTGTGTCGCGACTTTTTCTTACTCATGTGAGACGAATATGGCGAAACGGCAAGTCCGCCGCATCATGAAAATCAGTTTTACGTTAACTTCGGTGACAACTTGCCAAGCTCCGTTTCGGTCCCCACCTATGTTCGGCAAAAACAGGTTGCAACAGCCCGCTCTCTCCATTTAGAGAAGCTTGCGCTAGCTTCGGCTGGAAATCTTTAGTAATCTGTTAACCTAATTTCTTTGGCTAATTTTAGCCAAGTGCAATTAGACTGAATTTTCATTTACGAGCATTGTTTCTTCAGGGACAGGCTCCTTCAACGGAACCGGGATGTAAACTCCGCCTATGAAATTGATCGAGTTGTACATCCTGCGCCGCGTGGCGATCATGTTCTTTGCGGTGCTGGGCGCTGCAGTGGGCATCACGTGGACTGTGCAGGTGCTGCAACGCGTCGACTTCCTCACCACAAGCGGTCAGTCCATTCAGACTATTATCCAGTTCAGCTCCCTCCTGATCCCTTCCGCAATTCCACTGGTCATGCCATTCGCGCTGATCATTGCAATTACGCAGACGCTCTCGACGATGAACCAGGATTCCGAGCTCGTGGTTATCAACGCATCCGGTGCGCCACGCAGCGCAGTAATGCGTCCGATACTTATGCTCGCAGCCATTATCTCGGTGGTTTCCTTTCTCGTAGCGAACTATGTCGATCCATATGCCCGCATGAATATGCGCGCGATGATCGCAAATGCGAGTGCGGATTTGCTCAATGTCGTTGTGCAGGAAGGCAGCTTTCGCAAACTTGCAGATAATCTCTATATCCAGATCGCCGAGCGCCGCGCCGATGGCAGCATCGGTGGCCTATTCATTGCCGATTCCCGCGACCCTTCGCTTGACCTGATTTATTATGCCGCCGATGGCAACATCGCCAGCACGCCAGCGGGTGACATGCTGCTGATGAAAGACGGCGAAGTTCAGCGTCGCGATGTTTCGGACGGCACCGTTTCGATCATCAAGTTCAATTCCTATGCCTTCGATCTCAGCCAGTTTACCTCTGCTGGAGACGATTTCGTCATCTATGCTAAAGATCGCCCACTTAACTATCTGCTCAACCCAGACCCGAACGATCCAATTCTGCAAACGCGACCATTGCGCTATAAGGCTGAATTGCATCGTCGTTTGACGGAATGGCTCTATCCGGTTGTTTTTGCGATGATTGCGCTGGCCTTTGCCGGTGACTCCCGATCCCATCGTGAAGCGCGCGTATCCGCATCATTTTCAGCAATCAGCACAGCGCTGCTTGTCTATTGGGCCGGATATTTTTCTGCCGACCGCGCTGATAAGGACGAAACTTATATCGTCATCATGTATCTCGTCCCGCTCAGTGTAATCCTGCTGGCTGGATATGCCCTTGTCACGGGCCGACGTATCGGAATTCCAGACAAATGGAATGACCGTATTCTTGACGGTCTCGACCGTCTGAGAAGACGTGTGTCTGGCACTTATAACCGCTTGCTTGGACGATTCCGCGGAGATGCGGGAGGTCGCGCATGATCGGCTGGACGCTTGGGCGCTATTTCTTTGCACGTTATATGCAGATCACATTCTATTTCCTTTTTGGCATCTTTGCGCTGGCGCTTCTTCTCGATTTTACCGAGAACGCAAGCAAGCTTGCCAATCTGCCCGGCTATACCGTATGGGCAGCACTTGGCCTTTCTGCCATGCGTGTACCCTTCATCATGCAGCAGATGATTCCCTTTGTTGCGTTATTCTCGGCAATGGCGACACTCATTTCGCTTAATCGCAAATATGAGCTGGTCGTTGCGCGTTCTGTCGGCGTTTCTGCCTGGCAATTCCTGCTGCCTGCTTGCTTTGGCGCATTGCTGTTTGGTCTGGCAACGATCTTTATTCTCAATCCTTTTGCCGCTTATGGTTTTTCGAAAGCTGACGAGATCGCTTCCAACTGGAAGAATGGCAAAGTGACGGATGTTTCTGCGCTGCGTGATCCGTGGTTGCGCCAGAAAACCGATGAAGGCGAGACCATCATTGGTGCCAAAAACATTCTTGACCGTGGCGCAACACTTGCTGATGCCACGTTCATCCAGTTCGATGACAAGAAGAAAATCAAGGACCGTTATGACGCTCGCACTGCGAAACTCATGGATGGTCATTGGAAACTAACTGACGTCACACGATTCTCGCGTGGTGAGGAACCGCGCAAACTGGAGAGCATCAATATTCCAACGCAGTTGCGTCCGGAATATGTGGAAGAAAAGCTCGCCTCCCCTGATACAATTCCGTTCACGCAGCTCCGTCACAAGATCGAAGTTGCGCGTTCGTTTGGCTATTCGGCAAACGCATTTGATATGCAATACCAGTCACTTCTGGCATTGCCTGCATTGCTGATGGCCATGACTCTCATTGCTGCAACAGTGTCCCTGAAATTTGTGCGCTTTGGTCAGTCCGGCGCGATGATTCTGGGTGGCGTTGTTGCTGGCTTCATGCTTTATGTCGTTTCGGTGCTGGTGAAGGCATTCGGGAATGCGGGATTCGTTCCGCCATTCGTCGCTGCTTGGGTTCCGGTTGTTATTGCAACATTTTTTGGTATCTCCTTTTTGTTGCATAAGGAGGATGGTTAGTGGGTTTGAGTAACGCCCGCATGGTGCTGCCCCATTTGTTCTCGCGTCTTGCGCGCGGGTCTGCCTTGGCGTGCGCCCTTGCTATACCTTTCATTTCAGTTGCAATTATCCCTTCGCAGGTTCAGGCGCAGGATGCTCTGGGGGCAAATTACCAGAGCGATCCGAATGCTCGTATGCTTCTGCAGGCGGATGAGCTTGTCTATGATCGTGATGTGAACGTTGTTACCGCTCAGGGTAAAGTTCGCATTGAGTATGACGGCAATCGCCTCGTTGCGGACAAGGTTACCTACAACCAGCAGACCCGCCGCATGACCGCGACCGGGAATGTGGAGATTGTCGAACGCGACGGCAACAAGATTTACTCCGATCATCTTGATGTGACGGATAGTTTCCGCGACGGCTTTGTGAATGGCCTGCGCGTTGAGACGACAGATAACACGCGCTTTGCTGCGGAAAGTGCCGAGCGTAGCAATGGTGAGATCACCACCTTTAACAATGGTGTCTACACTGCTTGCCAGGCTTGCGAAAAAGATCCTGATAAGCCGGTTCTCTGGCAGATCAAAGCACGCAAGATCATTTGGAACAGCGCGACCAAAACTGTTCGTTTCGAGCGCGGTAGGTTCGAACTGTTCGGTATGCCGTTGGCATATTTCCCAGCTTTCGAAATGGCCGACCCGACCGTCAAACGTAAGAGCGGCTTCCTGTTCCCAGGCTTTGCTTATAAGGACGACCTCGGCTTCGGTATCAAGAACTCGTATTTCTGGGCTTTGGCACCAAACTACGATCTGACGCTTTCAACAACTGCTTACACGAAGCAAGGCTTCCTGACGCAGGCCGAATGGCGTCATCGCCTCGAAAACGGCAGCTATAATCTCCAGATTGCCGGTATTCATCAGATGAAGCCCGGTGAATTCGATGCTGACACTCTTGATCGCGGCGAAGACAACCGCGGCATGGTGGCATCGAAGGGTGATTTCGATATCAACTCGCGCTGGAAGTTCGGCTGGGACGTGATGGCTCAGACTGACCGCAATTTCAGTCGAACTTATAACCTCGAAGGCTATAACGCACAGACACAGGTCTCGAAAATCTATCTCACCGGTATCAACAACCGGAACTATTTCGATCTAAACTTCTATCGCTTCAACGTGCAGGAATCTTATCCGCTTACGAGCACGTATAAAGATGTCGAGATGCATTCAAAGCAGCCTTGGGTTTTCCCAAGTCTCGACTACTCCTACACATTGCCGGATCCGGTCTATGGTGGTGAACTAAACATCACCACCAATGCTCAGGTTCTGTATCGTCAGAATGCGAATTACACTCTTAATCCTAATAACGGATCGATTTACTATCCGCGTATTCCTGGCTTTAGCGGCACGAATGCCCGGTTCACAACTGAGGCTGAGTGGAAGCGTACATTTATCACGCCAGCAGGCTTGGTAATCACGCCGCTTCTGGCTCTGCGTGGCGATGCTATCAGCGCCAATACAAACTTTGATCCTGCGGTGGCTGGTTACACGGATGCCGTTGTTCGGTCTGAAGCATTGCGAGCAATGGCAACGGCAGGTCTTGAACTGCGTTGGCCGGTCCTGTTTTCGACCACCAGTTCGACACATATTCTTGAGCCAATTGCACAGATCTATATGCGCAATAACGAACGCTATGCTGGCCAGCTTCCAAATGAGGATGCGCAGAGCTTCGTGTTCGATGCGACCAACTTGTTTTCGCGCGATAAGTTCTCAGGATACGACCGCGTTGAAGGCGGCACCCGTGCCAATCTCGGCCTGCGTTATTCTGGCAATTTCAGCAATAGTGACTGGGGGCTTTACGCCCTTGCCGGACAGTCGTTCCAGTTGGGCGGCGTAAACTCCTTCGGCACGAGTGATTTCGTCAATGTTGGCGCTGATTCAGGTCTGCAGGATGCTCGTTCTGACTATGTTGCCATGATTGGCACGTCGAATTCGACTGGCCTTGCACTTGCTGCACGTGGGCGGTTCGACAAAGATAGTCTCAATGTCCGCCGTGGTGAACTTGAAGTGCAGCAGAACTGGCAGAAACTGTCTGTTTCGGCGCAATATGCTTATATCGCAGCACAGCCAGCCTACGGTTATGCCGATCTCAGACAGGAAGTCACGGGTGCGGCAACTGCACGTCTTGATGCAAACTGGCGCGTTTTCGGTTCCGGAACTTATGATCTTGTGTCGGATACGCTTGTTCGTGCATCTTCCGGCCTCGCCTATGACGATGAATGCTTCACTTACTCGATGGCTTACGTTCAAACCCGTAATCCGGGAGAGGACAAAGCATCTCATAGTGTGGGTTTCAATATCTCGTTCCGAACGCTTGGCGACATCGGCAGTGGCGCCCAAACCTTCTAAACTTAGAAAGAGCGGAAACAATTGATCTTGTTTCCGCTCTTTCCTTTTAGGCGTCAGCATTGCTGCTGATATTCAAATAACGTTACGATTTTTATCGATTTTATTCAGTTAAGTGCCTCCCATAACCTCGCAAAATGCTAAAGGGTCATTGTTTCGCCGCTTTGGCTCCTCTATACAGGCATCATAATATGATTGGCTTCTGATACGTCAGTTCACTTTGAAGGCGTTATTTGGACACCGACCTGAAAGAAATCGGGAAAGAAAGATGATGTTTGCAAGACCTCTATTCGCCTCCCTGCTAGGCGCTGCCGTATGTATGACAGCGCTTGGAACGGCTGCGACCCTGAACCCGGCTTTTGCTGCCGGCGGAACGGAGGTCAAGGTCATTGTCTCCGGCAATGCGATCACCAATGGCGATATTCAGCGTCGTGCGGCTTTTCTGAAGCTACAGCGTAAGGGCGGCAACCTCAATCAAGTTGCACGTGAAGAACTGACCGAAGAAATGCTGAAGCGCGTGGAAATGAAAACACGCGGCGTCAACATCTCCGACAAGGAAGTCGACGAGGCCTATGCAGGGTTTGCAACGCGCAACAAGATGAGTGTCGCGCAGCTTAATCAGGTCATGAATCAGGCGGGGATTACCCCTGATCACTTCAAGAAATACATCATGGTCCAGATGGGTTGGGGTCGTCTTGTAAGCGCACGTTTCCGTGCAACCGGCATGGTGAGCGAACAGGATGCTGTGCAGCGCATGCTGAAAGATGGCGGCAAGAAGCCGGTCGCAACAGAATATCAGCTTCAGCAGGTGATTTTCGTTGTCCCTAGTTCGAAGCGTTCGCCTGCCCTGCTTGCCAAGCGTCGTCAGGAAGCAAACGCATTGCGCTCACGCTTTCAGAGCTGTGATTCCACCCGTCAGCTGACCAAAGGCATGATCGACGTTACAGTTCGCGACCTTGGCCGTATCATCGAACAGCAGCTTCCGGGCGACTGGGCGAAGGACGTCAAGGCAACTGGTGCCAACCGTGCAACACCGCCGCATGACACCGAAAAGGGCGTCGAATTTTTGGCGGTATGCTCGACCCGTCAGGTGTCAGACGACCGCGTTGCTCAGCTCGTTTTCTCGATGGAAGGCACAGATTCTGAAGCCGGACAGGAAAAGAAGGCGGATGAAATGAGCAAGAAGTATCTTCAGGAACTGCGCGAAAAAGCGACGATCGTCAATCGCTGAGCTTACGTCTGGAGCGCACCCCGAAAAGTGCGAAGCGGTTTTGCTGAAAATGCTCTAATGCCTTGGCAGTAACAATCTGACCGTATAATTTGAGGGGGCTTTTGCCCCCTTATTTCATCAGCCGAGAAAATAGCTATGCCAAATCAACCGGTTCCTCCGCTCGCCGTCAGTATTGGCGATCCCTCTGGCGTTGGAGCTGATGTTGCTCTTAACACCTGGTTAAGACGCGCAGAGCTTTCTCTGCCGCCCTTCCTGTTGATTGCCGATCCAAAGCAGCTGGCTGCCCGCGCGCAGCATCTTGGTTTGGACCTGCCGATTGCGGCAATAGAGTCACCGGCAGAGGCTGTTGATATTTTCAGCGAGAAACTTCCTGTTTTGCCGCTCGTCAATGCGCATAAGGAAAGCCCCGGCAAGCCTCTTCCAGAAAATGCAGCCGGGGTCATTGAAGCTATTGAACGGGCCGTGGCCCTGACATTACGTGGTGAGACATCAGCTGTCGTTACCTGCCCAATTGCAAAGAAACCGCTCTATGATGCCGGCTTCAAACATCCCGGCCATACCGAGTTTCTAGCAGAACTTGCGAGCCAGCATCTCGGGCGCACAGTCATTCCGGTCATGATGCTTGCTGGCCCGGAATTGCGCGCGGTTCCGGTCACGATCCACATCCCGCTCGCTGAAGTACCGCGTGTATTGACCAAGGATGACGTTCTGGAAGTTGCGCATATCACTGCGCAAGAACTTACAGATCGTTTTGGTATCACCGCACCACGCCTTGCAATTTCCGGTCTCAACCCGCATGCGGGTGAAGGCGGCGCGCTTGGCAAGGAAGATGACGCGATTATTCGGCCAGCAGTCGAAGAATTGCAGCGCGAAGGTATCAGTGCCTGGGGCCCACTGCCTGCGGACACGATGTTTCATGCACCCGCACGTGCAACTTATGACGTCGCTATCTGCATGTATCACGATCAGGCACTTATCCCGGCGAAGGCCCTCGCTTTTGACGAGACAGTCAACGTCACGCTGGGCCTCCCCTTTATCCGAACATCACCGGATCATGGCACGGCCTTCGACATCGCCGGAAAAGGCATTGCCCGGCCAGATAGCCTCATCGCCTCCATAAGACTGGCGCAGGAACTCGCAGAAAACGAAGCAAGGCGGAAATCATGAGCATCGACAATCTTCCGCCGCTACGTGAGGTGATTGAACGGCACGATCTGATGCCGAAAAAATCGCTTGGGCAAAACTTCCTCTTTGACCTCAATCTGACATCGAAGATTGCACGACAGGCAGGCAATCTGCAGGATCAACCGGTTATTGAAGTCGGCCCCGGCCCTGGCGGGCTTACGCGCGCCCTTCTCGCCCAAGGCGCTTATGTGACTGCGATTGAACGCGATGAACGCTGCCTTGATGCGCTGGCAGAAATCGAAGCCCATTATCCGGGTCGATTGCGCATCATTTCCGGCGATGCGTTGGAACAAGATTTCAAAGCGCTGTTTCCCGATGGCCCGAAGCCCCGCATCGTTGCCAACTTGCCTTACAATGTCGGCACGCAATTGCTGCTAAACTGGCTCCTGACCGAGCCATGGCCACCCTTTTATTCATCCATGACGCTGATGTTCCAGAGGGAAGTCGCCGAGCGTATTGTAGCCGCTCCCGATAGCGACCATTATGGCCGCCTTGGCGTTCTGGCAGGTTGGAGAGCACATTCAAAAATTGCTTTTGACGTGCCTCCACAGGCGTTTACACCGCCGCCCAAGGTGATGTCGTCGGTCGTGCATATTACGCCGCGCGAGGAGCCGCTTCCGTGCCGTGCCGACGCATTGGGGCAGATCACGCAGGCGGCCTTTGGCCAGCGCCGCAAAATGCTGCGTCAGAGCCTGAAGCCCGTTGGTGGTGCCGCGTTGCTGGAAAAGACAGGTATCGACGGCACGCGTCGTGCCGAGACCCTGAGCGTCGAAGAATTCGTCGCGCTCGCGAATGCTTATCGCCCGGTGTGATCAAAACTGGTGTTGGGCGCAGCTGTCATCGGCGTCAGGTTCATCTGTTTGAAAACCTTGTCCACGTGATCGATTTCCGAACGGAAACTGGACATGGATGAACCTGTCAGCTTTTCGCCCGCATTGAGCTGCGCTTTGAGCGGATCGACATAGTGATCGCCGACTTTCAGTTCGTAGTAGAGGTGTGGACCCGTCGAATAACCAGTTGATCCGACATAGGCGATCACCTCCCCCTGCTTCACATGCTGTCCGACTTTCAGGCCTTTAGCCTCAGCGGACAGGTGAGCATAGGTGGTGCTATAGCCGCCTTGGTGGCGGATGCGAACATACTTGCCATAGCCCTTTTGCGATGAAATCAGTTCAACAGTTCCGTCGCCCGCTGCGACGATCGGAGAACCGATCGGAGCGTCGTAATCAACACCGTTATGATGCTTGCGCACATGCAGAACCGGGTGAACACGCCAACCGAAGCCATCATTCAGCCGACCATTCGGCAATGGCTTGTGCATGAGATACTTGGTCATCGAGGAACCGTCCTCGTTGAAGTAATCCGCGTTTCCTTCAACCTCATGTCTGTACAGACGCTTACTCTCACCGTTCGACGTGAATTCGACGAAAACCAGTTCCGGATCAGTATCCACGCTTTCACGGAACAAAAGATCGATTTTATCAACCCCGTTGGCGCCCCTCCGGAGAGATACATTGTTCTCAGAAGCAAGCTTCTTCACATCGTCTGCAACAGCGCGTGGAGCCCCTGCTGCAATCAGTCGGGACTGAACAGAACCATCCGTCCGAATTTTGGCAGGCTGACGCGATGCCGAGAGCATGGCATCGTGAGAAAGCCGTGCGAAAAGCCGCTGATTATCATTGGCGCGGAAAATGCCATCGTCTGTTCGTCCATAAACAGAATCGGATGCACTACCATGCCGGAAGCGCGCCATAGTTATATGAGCGGGTTTGTTGGGTGACTGATCCAGAAGCAGAATAAGATTATCACCAGGAACCAAGTTCTTGCGTCCGAGCGCCTGTTCGAGATTTGCGGCGTCTTCGGCCGCAACGTCCGCTGCCTGCATAAGTACGCCCACCTTCTCACGCGACTGTGGGGCGAGGACAATTTCATGCACTGTCTGGTGAGCCGTGCTGGCAGGCCTTGCGAAGCTCACATTCAGCGGTACGCCTTTCTGATTGGCGAGCGCAGATATTTCCGTATCGTGATTAGAGTCCTTGCCCCCTCGATGTTGATCTGTTGAGGGATCATGACCGATCAGGGCTTGTGACCCTCTTTCGTTTGCCAAATCAAGAATCACATGCTGATAGGTAAAGAGCGTCGCTTCGCCGTCGTCGGTGCCTTCTGCAATATCGATGCGTTTAGCAATCCGGCGGCTCTTGTCGACATCATTCTGCGGAAGCAAACGGGCTTCCTTCATTGCCGCGTGACTATGAACAAGCATGGCGGGATCAACCAGCACAGGTTGTGAAGCATGTCCATGACGCACCAAACCGCCAGTCACAAGCGCCATCGCCCCACCTGCCAACAGCGTCGCAGAGGCAAGCGCTATACAGGCGCGTTTATGCGTGTGAAATGAAAAGCGAATGCGTTCTAAAGGTTTAAGGGCACGCTGCGAAAGTGGCGCAAGCCTCGCATGCATAGCCGACAGAGCATCATGGGAAGCATCAGACCGGATCGCAAGATCTGGGGATACAACCACATGAATCTGCTTATCTCTGCGGGCGGTACGAAACAGCATGCAGCGAATGGCTCCAAATTCCATCTGAAATAACAAACGGACCAGAAGGCCAGAGCGCGGCCAAATTAAGGCTCCGGTGACCTTAATCCACCGGAGATAAAGCACAAACGCTCAAGTTAAATTTATCAAGCGCTGGCGCGTGCCTTGCGATGCGCCGACAAAGACGACCAAGTGTAAATGATCAGGCCGGTCCAGATCAGCACAAAAGCCACCAGCTGCGCATTGGAGAAAGGCTCATGAAAAATGAAAATCGCGAAGATGAACAGCAGTGTCGGCGTGAGATACTGCATCAGACCAAGCGTCGTGTAACGCAGAAGCTTGGCACCGCCCGCATAGAGGATCAGTGGAATTGCAGTGAACGGCCCTGCCAGCAGAAGCAGCGAAACGTTCGAGATCGTGCCCGAGAAGAAATGGTCCTGACCATTGGACATCAGCCACAGAACATAGCCCAGCGCCGGTACTGACAGAATGACCACTTCCAGCGTGAAGCCCTGCAAAGGTTGCATTGGCAATGACTTGCGGAAGAAACCGTAGAGGCCAAATGTTACCGGCAGGACCAGCGAAACCCATGGAAGGCCACCAGCATTGAAGGTAAGAACCAAAACTGCAGTGAAAGCAAAGCCGACGGCAACGTACTGCACCTTCGTCAGGCGTTCGCCGAGAAACAGACCACCAAGCACCACATTAAACAGCGGGTTGATGTAATATCCGAGTGCTGCGCCAATAATCTGATCATGAGCAACCGCCCAGACGTAAACCGACCAGTTGATAGTAATCAGTGCCGCGGTGAGCGCCGCCATTGCCAGCATGCGCGGATTGCGCAGAGCATCAAGAATGGTCCTGAACTGCCCGATAAAGATAAGTAAGATTATAGCAACCGGCACAGACCAAATCACACGATGTGCGACGATTTCAAGAGCGGGAAGATGCGACAAAGCCTTGAGATAGAACGGCAAAATAGCCCAAAGACCATAAGCCCCCATAGCCATCATGAAGCCACGGCTTCCATCTGAAAGCTGGCCTCCGGATAAGGTTTGCTCGGTCATTTCCATCTCCGCATTGAATATAGTCTCGAAAAAGCAACGGGCTATTTCAAGCTGGTCAGATTGCTATGCGCCGATCAATCCATAAAATCTATTCAATTAAACTGATCAAAGCATCAATCTTCGTGAAAGGAGCGGCTATTCAGCCGCCACCAGACCGGCGAGAGAACGGTTCTTCATCAGCTTATAATTGACCGAATCCATCAATGCCTGAAATGAAGCATCAATGATGTTGTCGGAAACGCCAACAGTGCGCCAGCGAGCACCTGTTGCGTCACCGGACTCGATCAACACGCGGGTGATAGCCGCCGTACCGCCATTGAGGATACGCACCTTGAAATCGACCAGTTCAAGGTCTTCGATCTCATCCTGATAGCGACCTAAGTCTTTGCGCAATGCAATGTCGAGTGCATTGACGGGACCATGGCCTTCGGCAACCGACATATGCATTTCACCGTCGACTTCGACCTTCACCACGGCTTCCGACACGGTTTTCAACATGCCATTGGCATCAAAACGTCGCTCCACGAGACAACGGAAAGAATCGACCTTGAAGAATTGCGGTTGCGGGTTGAGCATGCTGCGCGCCAGCAGCTCGAAGCTCGCATCGGCGCCTTCATAGGCATAGCCTTCCGCTTCACGCTCCTTGACCAGCGCGATCAACGTATCAAGCCGCACATCATCCTTGGCGACGCGGATGCCACGACGCTCCAGTTCCGCAATGAAATTCGACTTGCCGCCCTGATCAGACACCATGACGCGGCGGCGGTTCCCAACGGTTTCAGGCGGAACATGTTCATAGGTCTGCGGGTCTTTGAGCAACGCAGAAGCGTGAATGCCAGCTTTGGTGGCAAAGGCAGATGTTCCCGTATAAGGAGCCTGTTCTGTCGGCGCGCGGTTCAAGATATCATCAAAGGCACGCGAAATGCGCGTAATGGCCTTCAAGGCATCCGGCTTGACGCCTAGCTCAAACCGTTCCGACCAATAGGGCTTCAGCGCCAGCGTCGGAATCAGTGAGACAAGATTGGCATTGCCGCAGCGCTCGCCGATACCGTTGAGTGTTCCCTGTACATGCCGAACACCGGCATCAATTGCGGCGAGAGAGACAGCGACTGCCTGTTCGGTGTCGTTGTGGGCATGAATGCCAAGGCTTTCGCCTGGAACGACAGTTTTAACTGCAGCAATGATATCAGCAACTTCCGATGGCTGCGTGCCACCATTGGTATCGCAAAGAACGACCCAGCGCGCACCGGCTTCATAGGCTGCTTTGGCACAGGCCAACGCATATTCAGGATTGGCCTTGTAGCCGTCGAAGAAATGCTCGCAATCGACGAGAGCTTCACGCCCCGCCATGCGAACAGCCGTGACCGAGGCTGTAATCGATTCCAGATTTTCCTCGTTGGTACAACCGAGCGCGATCCGCACATGATAGTCCCAGCTTTTGGCAACGAAACAGACCGCATCGCTTGAAGCCTGCAAAAGCGCCGTCAGTCCCGGGTCGTTTGAGGCGGAAACGCCAGCACGCTTGGTCATACCGAAAGCCGCAAACTTGGCGCGGGAAGTCTGACGCTTCTTGAAGAAAGCAGTATCGGTCGGGTTTGCCCCGGGATACCCACCCTCGACATAATCGACGCCCAGTTCTTCGAGCAGAATGACAATCGCTTTTTTGTCTTCGACAGAGAAATCAACGCCGGGAGTTTGTTGTCCGTCCCGCAAAGTTGTGTCGTAGATATAGATGCGTTCACGTGTCATCACTCATCCCCCGCCATCGAGACCGGACAACCAACTCCCGTTTTCAGCTTTGCCCGTCCTCGCACGCTACGCGGCTGCGGGCGGGCGGTATGCGTCTGCTGCCCATCCCGCAAAGTTGTGTCGTAGATATAGATGCGTTCGCGTGCCATTTTGCCTGCCTGTCGGTGGGTATAAGCCGTATGGTCTGTTGAATTAATCAGTTTTCAGTGTCGTGGTCGGGGTGCTGGTAAGACACCATCGTTCTCACAAACTCGATACTTTCCGGATCGCGCTCCGTTTCGTAACCGGGTAGTTCTGCGAGGCTATCGACATAAGGCAGCTTGACCTCAACGCCCCATTGAACGGTCGGCTCGATCTCCTCCGGTGCATCGAAAGCACCGATAGAAAGGGCAATACCATCCGGCGCTTCATAGGTGAGCGGGGTTCCGCACTGGGGACAGAACCCACGCTTGACGTGATTGGATGACTGGAAGCGCTTTGGCTCATCGCGGGTCCATGTGAGGTTCGCTTCCCCCACCGAGACCAGCGGTGCATAGAAATTGCCAAATGCCTTCTGGCACATGCGGCAATGACAGATCGAAGCGGAACCGAGCGCACCTTCCACACGAAAGCGCACCGCGCCACACTGGCATCCCCCGCTATAAAGCGGCTTGTTATCAAGCGTCATGGCATCCTCCCTCCAATTAGAGCGCGTTTCGATCTGATTGGATCAGATCGGCGCTCTAAATAGTTGTTTTAACGCGCATCTTTGTCCGAAAACCGTTTCACACTTTTCGGGATGCGCTCTAAAAGGCACTAGCTTACCACATCCCACGTCGTGACACGTTCGCCGGTGGCAGGGTCCTTGCCATCCTTCAACTGCACGCCCTGTGCCAGCAGGTCATCACGGATGCGATCAGCTTCGGCCCAGTTCTTGTCGGCGATCACACGCAGACGCTCGGCAATCAATGTTTCAATTGCAGCCGTATCGACATCGGCCTTTGCAAAGACCGGAACGTCCTGCGCCGTCACAAAATAAGGATCGAGCAAGCCCAACAGCACCATGCCTTCGCCTAATGCTGCAACATCCTTGGCTTTGAATGCTTTGCGCAGCGCCGTGATTGCCGTCCAAGTGTTCAGATCGTCTGACAGAGCTTCCGCCACCTCTCCAACGACCGAAAGCGCAGACGGAGCAGCAAAACCGGCATCACGCAGTAAACCATACCAGCGATGCAGCTCTTCGGCGGATTCTGCCAAGCGCTGTGCCGTCCAGTTGATCGGTTCACGATAATGCGTTTGCAGCATCGAAAGACGCGCAGCCAGTCCAACCCAGCGATCGCGCGCACCCTTGTCATCCCATGCGCCAAGCTGCGGCAGACCATCGTTCAGCACGTCTCGAATGGTGATGAAATTGCCAAGCGATTTCGACATCTTCTGCCCTTCGACCTGCAGGAAGCCATTATGCATCCAGATGCTGGCCATTCGCTCGGTGCCAAACGCGCAGCATGATTGTGCAAGCTCATTTTCATGATGCGGAAATACAAGATCAATACCGCCGCCATGAATGTCGAACTGGTTCTTATAAGGATCGTCGCACTTCAGACCGCCACCAAAAGGTGACAGCAGCTTGGCCATGGACATGGCCGAGCATTCAATATGCCAGCCGGGGCGGCCAAGCGTTTGAATGCTCGCAGGCGATGGCCAGCCGGGTTCACCATTGCGCGATGGCTTCCAGAGTACGAAATCCATCTCGTCGCGCTTGTAGGATGCGACATCAACGCGAGCGCCAGCCAACATTTCATCAAAAGGACGGTGCGAGAGCGCACCATACCGTGCGCCACCCAGCGTATTCATCGAAGACGGCGAGAACAACACATGCTCATCGGCAACATAGGCGACACCGCGCTCAACCAGCTTTTCAATGATATCGCGCATGTCATCGAGATGCTCAGTCGCACGCGGCTGACTGGACGGTTCGAGATTTGCCAGCGCCTTGATATCCGCCTGAAACTGGTTGTTTGTACCCTCTGTCACCCGGCGGATTGCTTCATTAAGCGGAAGGTCGGGATATTCGCTGGCGGCACGTGCGTTGATCTTATCGTCAACATCCGTGATGTTGCGCGCATAGGTGACCTTCTCCGCGCCATAGACATGACGCAGCAAACGAAACAGCACATCGAAGACGATGACTGGGCGTGCATTGCCGATATGGGCGAAATCATAAACGGTTGGTCCGCAGACATACATGCGCACATTGTTCGCATCGATGGGGACAAAGTCCTCTTTCGTGCGGGTGGCAGTATTGTACAGACGTAGTTGCGGCGCATCAGCCATTTTATTTCCCCAAAAAGACCTGAAAATACGGGCACGAAGGACCGCAGCCGACTGGCCGGGGCGTTATCATCCTGTTTTATGGTAGGGGAGACGAAAACGGCCGGGCCAGCAAGCTGCTAGCCAATAATAATCGAACCAGTACAAATGATCGTGGTCGGCGTTTTCATGACGTTACTTATCTCTCTCGACCTGATCCCCGTCAAGAGCTTTTGGAAAAGTTCGAGTGAATTAAAGCATTTCCGGTAAAAGTTTGACGCCCAGTTTACTGAAACGAATACACGCAAATAGAGAGTTTGGTTTACGGATGGTTAAAACGCTGTGGCATTTCAGCAACCGTATCAAACCTTCACAACGGTCAACCGGAATTCCTCAAAACCGGCTCCAAACAGCCTTCATTCCGTCTCAATCAATCACAAAATAGTGAGTGTAATTGGAAGAGGAATGAACCAATGCCTAAAAGTGAACCGCAACCACGACAAGACAAGCTGATTGACCAATATCGCGAAATCGGCCCCGCCGTGCTTCTTGCAGCACTGATGAGCAAGAAGAACCGCAAGGACGAAGCCCGTAACGACAATAAGCGCCGCTCGATTCTAGTGGATTGAATTTGACGTTTGAATCCCGACCGACATGAATGCCGTTTCAAACGTCAAATTCGAAAAATCCACTAGATTTATAAAGTTGCTAGTGGTCTTCGCGATTCCGACATTTGTTCGGTGCTTGTAACTGCGGAATCCAAATGTCGGAATCGGACCACTAGCTGTTAAAGAATCTGACTAAAAGGCTGATGCCGATCAGCGCCATCACAACACCGATGATGCAATCGAGCACACGCCAGGCCGCAGGCTTCGCAAAGATGGGCTGCAACAGACGCGCCCCATAGCCGAGCGAGAAAAACCAGACAAATGATGCGATCACCGCCCCTGCACCATAAGCGGCGCGGGCAGAACCTTCATAGCGGGCAGAAAGGCTGCCCAATAAGACCACCGTGTCGAGATAGACATGCGGATTGAGGAAAGTCAGCGCCAGACAGGTTGCAACTGCTGCTTTCAGACTGACACTGCCGTTTGATCTCACCTGCATTGCTTCCGGATGAAATGCGCGCCGAAACGCGACGGATGCATACCAGAACAGGAATGCCGCGCCTGCAAGCGTGACGAACGAAATCAGCTTTGGTGATTGTGCAATCAGCGTGCCGAGACCTGCAACACCGGCCGCGATCAGAACGGCGTCAGAAAGCGCGCAAATCAGGCTCAGAATAAAGACATGCTGCCGCAACAAGCCTTGTCGCAGGATGAACGCGTTTTGCGCGCCAATTGCGATAATAAGCGACGCACCAAGAAAAAAGCCTGAAAAAGCTGCTGAGAACACGAGGGATTTTCCTGAAATTATAGCATTTCCAGCAAAAGTGCGAAGCGGTTTTGCGTGGGATAATGCGTAAGAACAAGTAGCTACAGCGGCTTCAACTATTCAGTCGTAACTGGAGCCGCTGTAAGTGATCAGAACATTGAAAGCTGGTCGCCTGAGTCCTCTTCCGGATCAGGCTTCTTCTTTCTTTTTGGCAAAGATTGTTCCGCCGTCAAGCTTTCTTCCACCCTTGTCTGCAAATCGGGTGAAGTATTGGCGACCTTGTTGACCTTATCCGACACCGGAATGGCTTCAAAGAAATCATCCTGAACCGGGCGCATAATGTCCGCCACGTCTTTCGGAAGCAAAGTCTTGCAATTAAGCCAGCGCGCGAAATCCTCTGGCTTCACCACCACCGGCATACGTTCGTGAATAGGACGCAGTAGCCCGTTGGCGCTTGTCGTCAAAATACCCGCAGTATCGATTTGAGAACCGTCTGAGCTGCTCCAGGTTTCGACCAGCGCACCAAAAGCGACAATTCCACCGTTGCGCGGCCTGATCCAATAAGCCTGCGCCTTGTTCTTTCCCTCGCGCCGCCATTCATAAAAACCAGAAGCAGGAATCAAAGCACGCCGATGATTTAACGCTGCCCGGAAGGAGTTCTTCTCTGCCGCAGTTTCCGAGCGAATATTGAAAACCAGATTCCAGTCATTCGGATCTTTGACCCATGACGGCACAAATCCCCAGCGAACCAGCATGCCGATCCGGTCAGGCCGATTGCTCCCCGGCGGCGGGGTTTCACCAGCCAGAATGGAGAGTATCGGCTGGGTCGGCGCGATATTGTAACGGGGAGGAAAATCCTCCTCGATCATTGCACCAAGCAATGCTTCAACTTCTTCGCGGCTGGCAGTCAGAGAAAAACGTCCACACATGGTAGTCATGTTCAGGCTTTTGTTGGAATGGTCAAGTGGGGTTTGCTGTTGCCAAAGCAGGTCGACCGGATCATAGCTTGCATATGGTTACAGTTCCCGTCATCCCCGCCCCTCTTCAAATCCACGGCGTCTCCCTCATCTGTCGCCGTGATGGTCGCTTTTTGCTGGTCGAGCGCGGCAAGGAGCCATGGAAGGGTTGGCTCGCCTTTCCCGGAGGCAGCATTGAAGCCGGTGAAACACCTGAGGAAGCAGCGATTCGTGAGCTGAAAGAAGAAACTGCACTCGATGCGGGCTCACTCAGCCACGTCATCACGGTTGATCTGGCGCTCGAAGGCAAAGCCTATGCGAAGAGCTACTTTCTTTCCGTTTATCGTGCCCTTGATGTTTCAGGCATTGAACAGGCGGGCGACGACGCTGCAGCCATACATTGGTTGACCATTGAGGAAATGACGAGCGCCGATGTCACGGACAGCACACTTGATGTGGCACGCGCTGTGGCTGAAATCGAGGATGCTTCGGGCGCGCATTCCGTATCGCCTTGAAGTGGCCCTGTTTCTCATTCAGGAATTTGTTTCATTCAGAGGGGCGAATATTGCAGGGAAAGCAGCTTTCCATATTGGTGATGGCATTCTGGCTAGGCATTCTGCCCCCGGCCCTTTCTGCGCAGGATGCTCCCTATGAAGGCAAAATGCTCAGAATTGCTGAAGTGCTCGGTTCACTTCACTATCTGCGTAACCTTTGCGGGGAAACCAGCAACGAATGGCGCGAGCGGATGGATGCCATTATTGCGGCTGAAAAGCCCGATGAAGCCGAGCGGTTGCGGCTCGTTTCCAGTTTCAATCATGGATATCGTGCTTTCAGTGACAATTATGTCCGCTGCACGCCCTCAGCCCTTGCGGCGATTGATCGCTACATGAAAGAGGGAGAAAGCTTGTCGAACGAGCTTATCTCGCGCTATGGGAATTAACCAATTATTCAGTCTTGTGCGGATGGGCAGAAATTGCCTCATTCAAATCCGCTTTAATCTGTTAACACTGTCTTAAACGTGACAGTCAGGCTGCAGGTGATTGTGCTCCCGATGGTGAGAAATCAGCTGATGCAGCAAGAAGGGCGCAAGCCGGGATGAAATTGATGGAACATATGCCAGCCGATCTGGACGAGATGATCGCCCGCGAAAAGAAGCTTGTGGCGATTGAGTACCAGAACGAGGCCTGGGCCGATGGCATTTCCGAAGGGATTGAGCCTGAAATTCTTGCTGAAGCTGCATTCACCACAGCTTTGACTGAACTTATGCGCTCTACAGGCGAAGACAGCGCTCTCGACCTAATCGAGAAAATGCGCGAGCAGATCATCGCAGGAACATTCCTGCCCGAACGCATTCTTCAATAAGTATCGATACCAGCTCCAAGCATTCGTATTCGACTTGGTGGGGCATCATAAATCCGCTCCCAGACCCTGCGAAACTGCCGCGCAGAAGCAAAACCAGCCCGCTCGGCGATATTTTCCATATCCAGCGTCGAATTCAGAAGCATCTCGCGCGCCAGATTAACCTTTAGCCGATTGGCATAGTCCGTCACGCTCATATGTGCGTGCTCATTAAACAGTCTTGAGAGATTGCGTGGGCTTGCACCACTGATGTCCGCCAGCTTTTCCACCGACCAGCTGGCTGCCGGATTTTCCGCAATGGCATCCTGCGCACGATGCACCACCGGATGCATATGATTGCGCCCTTCCAGCCACGGCGAAAGCTGCGGGTCTCCCCCGCTGCGACGCAAGTAGACGACCAGATAACGCGCAATCGATAGTGCCAAAGCGTGCCCGGCAATTTCGGCTACGATATGCAGCATGAGATCGATGCCCGCGGTGATACCCGCACTTGTCAATCGATCCCGATCTTCCACAAACAATCGATTTTGCAGCACACGTGATGTCGGCGCCAATCGGTTCAACTCTTCAATGGCCATATGATGGGTTGTACAATCATAACCATCAAGCAGGCCTGCGCGTGCCGCCAGAAGCGCTCCCGAGCAGATTGAAACCAACCTGATGCCTGGACGGATAGCGCGTCGCATCCAGCTCACAATCTGTGCTTCAAGAACATCATCTTTTTCGCCGCTATTGCCGACACCACCCAAGGGAATATCAGCAGAACCGGAGATAACGACCATCGCATCGTCCGGCAGGTTTTCTGGCAGAGGCTCAATATTGGAAATCGTGAGGCCAATTGAGCTGAGTGCTGTCTCGGAAGGCCCGATAAACGTCACTTCAAACTGCACTTCGCTCTGCTCAAGGTTGGCCTTGCGCAAAACCTCTATCGGCCCCGCCACATCAAGCAAAAGCGTGCGTGGCGGGACGACGACAAAGACCCGGACAGTTTGATGGCTGCCAGCGGTTTGGTTCATGCAGCTTTCCGTTCCGTCCGACCTGCAAGAGCTTCTTCCACCGTCGCAATCCGTGCGAAGCGATCTGCAAGCACCAGCTCGGTACGTGCACGAATTTCGGCAGCACTCCATGTGCGACCATTCACATCGGTCATCGGAAAGGTGAGCGTCGCCTCGCCGACATAATCGACATCGAAGCCAAGATCTGAAGCATGACGCGTCGTCGTCTCGCAACATTGCTCAGTACGAATACCTGAAACGATAACCCGTCTGATGCCATTGGAAACAAGCCACACATCGAGTCCCGACCCCACGAGTGCGCTATGGCGACGCTTACGGAAAACGGCATCCGGCTCGATCCTGACCGGCGCGAGCGCCTTCACGAAACCTGAAGCTTCAGAGAATGGCCCTTCGTTCTCGACGTGAAAGATTTGCACAACCGGGATGCCCTTGCGCTTCGCACCGTCGATCAGAGCCTGCTGACGCTCGATGTAAGCGGCAACCTCCTCGTCACGATAATAAGGCCGATGGCGGAAAGATTCCTGAACATCGATAACCAGAAGTGCCGTATCATTAGCGGACATTTTGTGCTCCTTGTGAATTTATACAAGAAGACAATAATCCCTATAATCAAGCCCGAAAGATCGGCATCGGACAAAGAAGGGACATTTCACGCCAACCGACCAGCTATCAACGACGCGGCAACGCTTCCAGAAACTCGACCGGCTCACCCTTGTTCGGGTTGACGATTTCCGCTTCCCACATGACCTTGATGCCGCGCACGAAAGTACCAACCGGCCAGCCAGTAACGGTCTTGCCGTGATAAGGCGTCCAGCCAGCCTTCGAGCCTGCCTGTTCATGCGTGATGGTTTCGCGGCGCTTCATATCGACGATTGTGAGATCGGCATCGTAACCAACAGCGATGCGCCCCTTGCGTGCCATACCGAAAATACGGTTGGGGCCATGGCTCGAAAGATCCACAAAACGCTCCAGCGAAAGCTTACCGGCATTCACATGGTCAAGCATGATAGGCACCAGCGTCTGCACACCGGTCATGCCGGAGGGCGATGCCGGATATGGCTTCTGCTTTTCTTCCAGCGTATGCGGCGCATGGTCGGAACCGAGCACATCAATGATACCCTGATCAACGCCCTTCCAGACACCATCGCGATGGCGCTTTTCACGTACCGGCGGGTTCATCTGAATGAGATTACCGAGTGTCGCATACTCATCGGCTGACAGTGTGAGGTGATGCGGCGTGGCTTCACAGGTCGCCACATCCTTGTGGCCCTGCAGGAAATCGATTTCTTCCGCCGTTGAAATATGCAGTACGTGAATGCGCGCGCCGGTTTCGCGTGCGATACGGACGAGGCGTTCGGTGCATTGCAGTGCGGTGGCTTCGTCGCGCCAGACAGGATGGCTCGATGGGTCGCCGGCAACTCGCAGCCCTTCGCGTTCTTTCAGACGGAATTCGTCCTCCGAATGGAACGCTGCGCGGCGGCGCGTATTTTTCAGAATGGAGCGAACACCATCGTCATCCTCGACCAGCAGATTGCCCGTCGATGAGCCCATGAAAACCTTGATGCCAGCAGCGCCCGGCAGACGCTCGAGCTCTGCAACATCATTTGCGTTTTCACGCGTTCCGCCCACCCAGAAAGCAAAATCGCAGTGCATACGATGACGACCGCGACGAATCTTATCTTCCAGCGTTTCGGCAGATGTTGTCAGCGGCTTGGTGTTCGGCATTTCGAATACTGACGTCACACCGCCCAGAACGGCTGCACGCGATCCCGTTTCCAGATCTTCCTTATGTTCCAGTCCCGGCTCACGGAAATGGACCTGACTATCGACCACGCCCGGCAAGATATGCAGACCGGTGCAATCGATCACTTCGCCAGCGGAATTTGCGGAGAGCGACCCGATCGCCTCAATGCGTCCATTACGAATGCCGATATCGCGCTGACCTATACCGTCATGGTTGACGATGGTTGCACCTTTCAGGATCGTATCAAACGTTTGGGCCATTGTTGTCTCCTGCTGGCTGAATGGGACTTGCGAGCCTTTTCAATGCGGCTTACGTAACGATGACTATAAAGGCAAGGAAGAAGCGATGGCGACGGTAGCGGAAACGATCAATCTTTCCAACAGAGCACTGGTTCAGATCACAGGCGAAGACGCGGAAAAATTCGTGCAAGCCGTGATTACCACCAATCTCGACAAGCTCGGTGCCGATGAACTGAAGCCCGGCGCACTGCTTGCCCCGCAAGGCAAGATCATGTTCGACTTCCTTGTATCGCGCATCGAGAATGGCTTGCTGTTCGATATGCCAGCGGGCATCGCCGCCGATTTTGCCAAGCGAATGACGCTCTATCGTCTGCGCGCCAAAGCAGAAATTACCCAATCGCCAGAATCACTTGTCAGCGTTTGCTGGCAGACTGATTCCGCTTCTTCAGAAGATGATTCAATCAAAGAATACGGCAAGCGCGATACCCGCTTTCCGGAAGAGCTGAATGTTCTTCGGATTTATGGAAAAGCTGGAGACATCAGCGACGAGAGCGCATGGATCGCACTTCGGGCAGAGTATGGTATTGCCGAAGGCGAAGCTGATTTCGCCTATAATGACGTCTTCCCGCATGACATCAATTTCGACCAGACGGGCGGTGTGACCTTCCCCAAAGGTTGTTTCATTGGGCAGGAAGTTGTCTCGCGCATGCATCACCGCAGCACGCCCCGCCGCCGTGTACTTGTCGCCAAATCCGACACGCCACTTCCCGCGATGGGTACGCCGGTGACGGTCAATGGACGTGAAATCGGAACACTTGGCAGCTCCTCCGGCAAGATCGGTCTCGCTCTTGTGCGAATTGACAAGGTAAAAGATGCCCTTGATTCCGGCACGGCCATTATGGCCGGTGAGGTCGTCATCACGCTCCTCTTGCCGCCGCATGTCGCCTTCACATTCCCAACGGCTGAAGCGGATAAAACTTAATGGCAGCTGCGGACCGCACCTCGGGTAAAGATCGTGCCTGGCAGCGCATGTTGTCCGGGCGCAGGCTTGATCTGCTCGACCCATCACCACTTGATATCGAGATTGAAGACATAGCTCACGGGCTTGCACGCGTTGCCCGCTGGAACGGGCAAACTATCGGCGAGCACGCTTATTCGGTGGCGCAGCATTCGCTGTTGGTAGAGCAAATTTTCAATCGGCTGGTTCCTGATGCCAGCATTGAATGGCAGATACTCGCACTTCTGCACGACGCACCCGAATATGTGATTGGCGATATGATTTCGCCATTCAAGGCCGTGATGGGTGGCAATTACAAGCTGATTGAAGATCGGCTTGAAAGTGCCATTCACTTACGTTTTTCGCTGCCAGCTTCCATATCCGCATCCCTCAAGAAATTGATCAAGCGAGCCGATCAGGTGGCCGCCTATTTTGAGGCAACACGGCTGGCAGGGTTTACGGAAGCTGAGGCCATCAAGTATTTTGGACGTCCACGTGGCTTTGATCCCGCGGGTCTCGATATCACACCGCGTCCGACGCAGAGCGTTCAGAATGATTTCCTCGCCCGGTTTGCTACTCTGGATCAGGCCCGAAAGAAGTAGACCATGACGTATATCGTGGTCAGTCCGCTCTCGAAGCTTGAAGCTCAAATTGAACGGCATCAGCCCAGCCATATCGTGACGCTCAGCAGTGGCGATCTGCCTTTGCTCTCTGGCACCATGAAACGTCTCAGTTTGATCTTTAACGACATCATTGAGCCGCATGACGGACTGGTGATGCCCCAAAGCTTCCATGTCGAACAATTGCTGGAATTTACGTCTGATTGGGATAAGGAAAAACCGCTGCTGATCCATTGCTATGCGGGGATATCGCGTTCAACGGCAGCAGCCTATATCGCAGCGCTTTCTCTTGAGCCGCAGCTTGATGAAGCTGAGATCGCAAGAACATTGCGTAAGCTTTCACCACCCGCCACTCCCAATATGCGCCTGATAGAATTGGCAGACGAGATACTCGCTCGCAAGGGACGTATGGTCGAGGCTATCCGCACCATCGGACGCGGCAAAGATGCCTTTGAGGGCAATGTGTTCAGCCTGCCTGTTGCAAACTAGAGCGCATTCCGAAAAGTGGGAACCGGTTTTCGGGACAAAATGCGCAGAAAACAAATAGATCGAGCATTTCCAACGAGTCATCTTAAACTGGAAATGCTCTAATTGTGCGCGCTATCGCATTCAAAAACCCGCCGCGCGCATCGGGTGGAGTTTGTGCGCGAGGTTCCCACACATGGCGCAGGAAGAAAAACCCTGTCATTCGGAAAGCATCGTTGAGATCATCATAACAGGACGGGCGCACCGATGTGCTGTTAACGAAGGCGGGCAATGGCAACATCTTGTCAGCCCAGGGAGCACCTGCATCACCACAGACCGCGCGCCCTGATTTGGGTGACACATAAATCAGATTTTCGCGAACACCGGTGGCTGCACATTCCTTGAGATCAAGACCAAAGCCCAGCTCTTCAAGCATCATCACTTCAAATCGCAGGAGCAACTCGCCAGAGGCCAGCGGATCATCAAAATGCTCGATGATGAGGCGGAGCGTTTCATAAAGCGCGCCTTGCGGATCGCGTTCCGGCAGCAGCCGCAAATGCGCAGCCGCAAGCTGAATACCATAAAGCGCAACAGGCGTTTCGATAAGGCGAGCCGCCGCAAAGCCAAGCGGTTCGATGGTGAAACTGCCCAGATGTTCGTCCAAGCGCGCCCACCATGCCAGGTCGACATGGTTGCCAGGCTGGAGCAGCGGTTGCATGCGGCGGGACCGCCCGCCCCGCACCATACCCATATGACGGCCATGCTCACGCGTCATCACTTCGACAATGGCGCTTGTTTCGCCATGTCGTCGTGTGCCGAGAACTATGCCTTCATCGCGCCATTCCATGGAGGTGTGTACCACATTCCTTTTTGCGCATAATTCTATACAAAAATCGAACGACTTTCTGAATTATGCGCGGCTATCGCGCCATTCCATGAAAACCTGACTTTAACTTACTTCGGGAAATCAAGACCCATTTCGCGATAGCGTTCAGGATCATTACCCCAGTTCTCACGCACTTTCACAAACAGGAAGAGGTGCGCATTCTGCTCCAGAATCTCGCTGATCTCTTTACGTGCCGATTGCCCGATTGCCTTGATCGTTTCGCCTTTGTGGCCAAGAACGATCTTCTTCTGGCTTTCACGCTCGACATAGATGACCTGCTCGATACGCACCGAACCGTCCTTGCGCTCTTCCCAGCGCTCGGTTTCCACCGTCGAGGAATAAGGCAGTTCTTCATGCAGACGCAGATAGAGCTTTTCGCGGGTGATTTCTGCCGCAAGCTGACGCATCGGCATGTCGGAAATCTGATCTTCCGGGTAATACCACGGGCCGTTTGGAACGGTCTCTGCCAGGAACTTTGCGAGATCCTTACAGCCGGAGCCGTTGAGCGCTGAGATCATGAAGGTCCGGTCAAAAGCGACCTTTTCATTTGCCTTCTGCGCGAGTTCAAGCAGTTTTGGCGGATCAACACGGTCAACCTTGTTCAAAACCAGCACTTTCTTCTGGCGAACATTGACCATGCTTTCGAGAAGCGCTTCGGCGTTCTCATTCAGACCGCCCTGCGCGTCGAGGATAACGAGAATGATGTCGGCATCCTTCGCACCACCCCAGGCCGTTGTGACCATCGCGCGGTCCAGCCTGCGTTTGGGCCGGAAAATACCGGGTGTATCGACGAGCACGATCTGCGCGTTGTTTTCGATGAAAATGCCACGTACCAGCGCACGCGTCGTCTGCACCTTATGCGTGACGATGGAAACCTTCGTACCCACGAGCTGGTTGACCAGCGTGGATTTTCCGGCATTTGGCGCACCAATCAGCGCCACAAAGCCAGAACGGGTCTGCCCGGTTTCAGTTTCGCCGGCTGACGGCGTCGTCGGATTATTCATTGCTTATCCTTTTGAGAGCGCTCTTGTTCTCAAAGAAACAGGAGCCGCCCTATCTTTTGTTCTGCGCAATTCCCGACGTAAACCGGTCCCCACTTTCGCTGGAATTGCTCTATGTAATCTCGACAGCAGGAAACGGTCCTCGCCCAAACCACTCTGCCAATGCGACGGCCCACCACTGTCGCTGTTAATCTGATTATAGCCGAATTTCACTTACTGCAAAATTCCTTAAACTTGGATCAATATAAGGTAAAATTATGCAGCAAATTTAAACTGTTAGAGCGATTTTCGTGCATCCGACAGGACACACGGAGTTCTAAAAGAATGTTGATCACGCCTCACGCAGAACTGTCTCTCTTCCAGACAGTTTCCCTGTACAACATTGCTTCAGCAGCAGCTTGCTCAGCAATGCGCTTGGAACGCCCCTCGCCGGTTTCAGGAGCAAATCCTTTCACAGTCACTTCAACTGTAAAAAGCGGATCATGATCCGGACCACTGCGGCTCACAATGGCGTAGACAGGGTGCACATTGCCCTGCTGATGCGCCCATTCCTGCAGCTCTGTTTTTGCATCGCGGCGCGCGGCACCTGTTTCCAGCGACCGCTTCTGCCAATAGCGCTTGATGAAACCACGTGCTGCTTCCAGTCCGCTATCCATATAAATGGTCGCAATCAACGCTTCGACGACATCGGCACGAACATTGAGCAGACGCGTGTCATTAAGAGACTTGATGTCGGAGCCGGTATGGATCAGATCGGCAAGACCAATCTCATCGGCAATTGCGGCACAGGTTTCGGCATTGACCAGCGCGTTGAGGCGAACTGACAATTCCCCTTCCGGCGCATCTGGAAAGGCTTCGAAAAGCATTTCAGCAACCACGAGACCAAGCACGCGGTCGCCAAGAAATTCCAGTCGTTCATAATTGGCACGAGAAGGTGCCTGGACGCTCGAATGGGTGAGCGCACGTTCCAACCGCTTCAGATTGAGAAAACGGTGTCCCGTGCGCTCCTCCAGAATTGCTGCTGCTTTGTTCTCGGAGACCATTTCAGTTTCCGGTTACGGCAGTATGCGGCTCACCACTCACCCAGGAGATGAGGCGGCTGAAGCGAACATCAGATGGCCATTTCCAGATTTCGAGCGGGCTTGTCTTATCGGCAATCGAGAAGAAAATAATGTTCGCACGACCAACCAGATTTTCGAAAGGCACATAACCAACGCCAAAACGGCTATCGAGCGAGTTGTCGCGATTATCACCCATCATGAAATAATGACCGGCAGGCACTTCGAACACACGTGTATCGTCACCGATGGAATTCGGTGCAAGATCGAGCGTATCGTAAGAGACGCCATTGGGCAGTGTCTCGCGATAGACTTCAACCGGACGATTGACTTCGGTCACGTCAGGATTGTCGATTGTGCCAACACGCTCGCGCTTAACAGCGACATCATTGATGTAGAGAACGCCGCCACGCATCTGCACGCGATCACCTGGAAGACCGATCACGCGTTTGATGTAATCGACGTTGGTGTCACTTGGCAGCTTGAAGACCACGACATCACCGCGCTTGGGCTCAGCCCCCCAAATACGACCGGAGAAGAGGTCCAGACCGAACGGCAGCGAATAGCGCGAATAGCCATAGGCGTATTTCGAAACGAACAAATAATCGCCTTCCAGCAGCGTTGGGCGCATGGAGCCGGACGGAATGCTGAAAGGTTGGAAAAGCAGGCTGCGAATGATCAGTGCCAGCAGGAGAGCTTGCACGATAACGCTGACGGTTTCGCCAAGGCCGCCTGATTTTTTAGTTTCACTTTTGCTGGACACGCTCATTGTATCTCCGCTTGCCGATGTGCGATCTAATAACGGCTAAGGTTGCTCGAAGCAATCCAAACACCGCTATCTCGCATGATTATGAGCAGGAGTTTACCTGCCACAATCGCAATTGTTTTGGTGCACACCACTATCGGAAAAGCGTTTTCGCCTTTCCGCAGCATGCATTACTCGGTTTCTGGCAGCGCTTCGATAATGACAAAAGCCTGCGCGAGAGGAAAATCATCGGTAATTGTCAGATGTATGGCAGCGCATTTGCCTTTTGGCAGCATGCGCTTCAGTTGCTCAGCTGCGCCGCCGGTCAGCTGCATGGTCGGCTTGCCGGAGGGTGTATTCACCACCCCCATATCGCGCCAGAAAACGCCATTCGAAAGGCCTGTACCAAGCGCCTTGGAACAAGCTTCCTTTGCGGCGAAACGCTTTGCATAAGAGGCGGCGCGCTGTCTGCGCCCATCTGATTTTGCTTGTTCAACTTCGGTAAAAACACGTTGGGTGAAACGGTCACCGTGTTTTTCGAGCGTCTTTTCGATGCGGCGGATATCAATCAGATCGCTGCCAATGCCGATGATCATATTTTCTGCGGCTCCCGGGCATGGTGCTTATTGTGTTTTTCGGCAAGTCGTTCGAGCCTGCGACGACGGAAGGCAGTGACCGCAAAACGCGTCACAAAATAGGCGATCACCGCAAAAAACGCTCCAAGTATGGTCGAACCGAACAACATCGGCTTGAGCAGAGGTGTCCAGACTTCTCCAAACTTCATCGTTTGCAGAGCATGTCCCAGATGCAAAGGCGGCGCGCTTTCGATATCCCCGCTGATGACAAAGCGGCCAAGCTCATAAGTGCTGCCCCAGATGAACGGGAGCGTCAGAGGGTTGGCAAGCGTGGTGCCCAGCGCTGCTGCAGCAATGTTACCGGCCAGAAAATATGCCAGAACAATTGCAATAATCAGGTGAAAACCAAAGAACGGTGTGAAAGCCGAAAAGACACCAACGGCCAGCCCTGCGGCTACCGCATGTGGAGACGCAGTAATGCGTAGCACGCGCTTGCCGCCATATTTAAACGAGCGAGCGAAGGAACGGCGCGGCCAGACGAGCAGCCTTAAGCGCTCTTTGCGGGTCGGCGGATTTCGACGTTGGAATAACATAAACTTCTCATACTGTTCTCTACGCACCGAGACAATTGTTATTATTGTTCAATCGATGCGGCAGAGATCCTATCGCTACGCTCGAAGCGTACTCCATCAAGACGCGGCAAATAGAACTTCGGTGATACACCCAGCATGCGGCGAAACATTGTCGTAAAGGCGGAAACACTATCATAGCCCAGATCAAGCGCCACGCTTGTGACTGCTTCGCCTTCCGTAAGGCGTGGAACGGCAGCAAACAGGCATGCTTGCTGGCGCCACACAGACAAGCTTACGCCTGTTTCGCGCTGAAAGTGGCGGGTGAATGAGCGACGGCTCATCGCCATGCGATCCGCCCAATCATCGATTGTCGCGCGTGCGGAGGGCTTCTTCACAAATTGACGGCAGAGATTTTGCAGCCGCGGATCTGACGGGAAAGGCAAGCCGAGCGGCCTTTGTGGCAAAGTATGCAGATCTCTGAGGATCAACTCAATCACCAGAGCGTCGCGACTGCCCGGTTCAGGAATGCTGTCGACCGAAGTCGCATCGATAATGAGGCAACGCATCAGATCGGTCATGCCAACCACGTGTAAATAGTCAGGCACGCCCGAAATGGCATCGAGCGCGATATAGATTGAGCGCATGAAAACATCTCCGACAATCTCGACGGAATGTTTTACACCAGCCGGAATCCACATCGCGTGATCCCCGGGAATCAACCAGCGACCGGCATCGGTCGTCACCAGAACTACGCCTTGTGAAGCGCACAAGAGCTGCGCCCGACTGTGGCTGTGGCGCGGTACAAAATAGCCATCCGGATATTTTGTCGGCAGCGCGATCACCGGCCCGCTCAGGCGTTCCAGCATCTCGATGCGCTGTTCATGGAACTTTTGCAGGTCCTCACTGCCCGGTAACAGGAGCCCCGGAGGCGATTTTGGCTTCATCTGCTTTGGCCCACTCTCGAAAGTAATGGACCAAATCACGAAAGCAGGCGCGAAACAATATAATTATGAAAGGGTCAGGTTAGAAATATTCGAAAACATTCGAATTGGACTCCCTGCCCAACCAACGCAAATTATAGGGAAATTTCCCTCACGGATTATCTTCGGAGTAGGACTATGAGCATGAGTGCTGCCGAGCAGCCTTCAAACACTGGCGCAAACAATACGGTTCTCGCCATTATTCTGGCTACGAGTATGGGCCATTTCCTGAACGACATGATGCAGTCGCTCCTTCCGGCCATCTATCCGATGCTCAAGGACAATTACAGCCTGTCTTTCTGGCAGATCGGCTTGCTCACCTTCACCTTTCAGGTAACGGCTTCGATCTTGCAGCCAATCGTCGGCATTTATACCGACCGCCGTCCTATGCCCTACTCACTGCCATTCGGCATGGGCTGTACGCTGATCGGTCTGATCCTGCTTGCGTCCGCACATCACTATTCGGTTCTGCTTCTCGGTGCAGCCTTCATCGGCTTCGGTTCATCGGTATTCCATCCGGAAGCTGCACGCGTTGCACGTCTCGCATCCGGCGGTCGTCATGGTTTCGCACAGTCGATGTTTCAGGTGGGTGGCAACTTCGGCTCGTCCATCGGACCGTTGCTTGCAGCTTTTATCGTTCTGCCTTTCGGACAGGCCAGCGTGTCGTGGTTTTCGATCGCAGCACTGATCGGCATGGCGCTGCTCTGGTATGTTGGTAACTGGTACAACCAGCATAATCTTGCCAACAAGAGCAAGCCAAAGCCTGACAAGACATTGCCGCTGCCACGCAACAAGGTTATTGCCTCGATCTCCGTGCTCGCCATGCTGATCTTCACGAAGTATGTCTACATGGCCAGCCTCACGAGCTACTACACCTTCTATACGATCAGCCATTTCGGCGTGACCGTTCAGGCATCGCAGTTGCTGCTGTTCCTGTTCCTCGGTGCCGTTGCAGCGGGCACAATTGTCGGCGGCCCTATCGGCGACAAGATCGGTACACGCACTGTGATCTGGGTCTCGATCCTCGGTATCGTACCCTTCACTCTGGCATTGCCTTACGCAAACCTCGAGGTCACAGCCGTTTTGACCGTTATCATTGGTTTCGTTCTGGCCTCTGCTTTCCCTGCAATCATTGTTTTTGCACAAGAGTTGCTACCGGGACGCGTGGGCATGGTGTCAGGACTGTTCTTCGGCCTTGCATTTGGCATCGCCGGCATTGCGGCGGCAGCGCTGGGTGTCGTGGCAGACCGGACGAGTATCGAGTTTGTCTATCAGATATGCTCTTATCTTCCGCTTCTCGGATTGCTGACCATCTTCCTGCCGAAGATTGAGAAAGCTCGATAAGAAAGCATAGATAGCTCAAAAAAGTGGAGCACCGCTCATCCCCCAACGAACGGTGCTCCTGATGCCACTGACCTTTTGACGGCCCGGTGCAGCGGCAGCTCTGAATAGAGTGAAATGCACTCTACTTCTTTGTTCTGGCGCACATTGCGATGTCTTTGCTGCAATGTGCCTGCAATCTCTCACACGGCGGAACTGAAGCCGTGCATACTGTCCCTGCGAAACTCATCAAATGTCGCTGCAACCAAACGGATGAGCGGCTTGCCGTCTTCCGTTGCGCTGATGACGCCGTTGTGCACCTCCACCAGACCATCAGCCACCAATGGGCGCAGCAAGGCCAATTCATCAGAGAACTCAACGCCCGGTGCGGTTGCATTCAGATCAACGCGGAAATTGCACATAAGTGCTGTGATAATGCCTGCACGGAGCCTGTCACTGTCGCGCATCGTGTAGCCGCGCACGGTTGCAAGGTCTCCCGCTACAACGCGTTTGCTGTATTGTCCCACATCGGAAATATTCTGCGTGTATCCCGCTGGATATTGCGAAATCGACGATGGGCCTAACCCAATCAATGTTTGGCAGCGATCTGTCGTGTATCCCTGAAAGTTGCGATGCAACGTGCCATTTTCAGCCGCAACAGCCAGCGTATCGTCGGGCAATGCAAAGTGGTCAATACCGACTGATTGATAACCGAAACCAAGAAAGCTTTCTGCTACAGCACTTGCCTGTGCGAAACGCTCGTCGGCATCTGGCAGAATGCTTTCATCAATCAGTCGCTGATTGGCGCGACGCTGTGGCAGATGCGCATAGCCAAAGCAGGCAACTCGATCAGGCTTGAGCTCAGCCACCCGCTTGCACGTTTCGCGCAATGTCTCAATCGTTTGCAGCGGCAGACCGTAGATCAGATCGAAGTTGAGTTTATCGATGCCGACTTCCCGCAGCAAAGTTGCAGCACGGATAACCGTCTCAATTGGTTGAACGCGGCCAATAGCTTTCTGCACATCAGGGTCAACATCCTGTACGCCAAGGCTGGCACGATTCACCCCCATCAGGGACAGGGTCTTTGCCAGAATGGGATTGACCGTGCGTGGGTCAAGCTCAATGGCGTGTTCCATATCCGGGTGAAAATCGAATGCCAGACGAAGAGCCGCCATGATCCGCTTGAACTGCGTGGCATGAAGAATAGAAGGAGTGCCCCCACCCCAATGTAGATGCACGACCTGCGGACGCGCCGTCAGACTTGTACTTACGGTTTCAATCTCGCTTAAAAGTGCGATGACGAAATTCTCGATGACATCTTCGCGGACCGCCATCTTGGAATGGCAACCGCAATAGTGACAGATCTCTTTGCAATACGGCACATGGATATAAAGCGAGACGCTTTCTTCCGGGCCTATCTGACGTAGCCAGCGCTTTGTGCTGTCAGGCGTTATCGATGTGAAATCCACAGCCGTTGGGAACGAAGTGTAGCGAGGCACGGCAAGCGCCGCATAACGTCTTATCGTGGCTTCATGCATGATGCTTCCACCCCGCCCGCTTTGCGTTCTGGTGATAGCCTGTCGCTACCACGCGCACTGGATGAAGACGAACATTCTGCCGGGCAAGTCGGCATGATGCGGCAAGGAAGCCCGCATGCATGACAGCCGATATTGTAATTGCCAGCCACAATGACACCTGTACACCTCGTTAAGACCGAGCAGCACTTGACTGTGCTGCGTCAATTTCCATGATCAGGTGTAGTGGCCGTTTAAGAAACCTTCATTGATTTAAATCAACGAAATGAAAACAAATAAATAGGGATCAGAGCGGTTCGTTTCAGGACTTAAGTGTTGGAACCGCTCTATCTATTTTTTGAAACATATCCCAACGCAAAACTGCTTTGCATTTCTGTTAGAAATGCTCAAATAGCTTCAATATCCATTCCGGCGACCGCCGCAAGCGAACGACGCGACAATATCTCCACGGTGTTCGCATCAAGCAGCTGGATAAGGCCCTGTGTCTTTAGCTTGGTGAAGCTGCGGCTGACTGTTTCAATCGTCAGGCCGAGATAATCGGCAATGTCTGTGCGGTTCATTGCCAAGTGAACGAGATTGGCCTTTTCGCCTCGCTTTTCAGCACGCGCAGCTAAGACCAGAAGGAAACTTGCAAGCTTTTCCACTGGTGCAAGGCGCCCCAGCACGAGCTGGTTGTCGCGCGCGGTGCGCAGCGCTTCACGCGTCATCTGGTGAAGACGTTCCCTGAGCCTCGGAAAGCTAACCATCAATGCTTCCATTTCCTTGGAGGAAAAGGCGCAGAGGACCGAAGGAACAACAGCCTCCGCCGATTGCGAATAAACATCATCGTCGGCCAGCCCCAAATAGTCGCCAGGAACCAGAAAACCTGCAATCTGGCGGCGCCCATCAGGCAGTGACGTATAGATGCGCAGCATGCCCGAAGTCAGGCTGAAAACCCGGCGCTTCGGATCGCCCTCTTCCACCAGCATCTCGTTCGCATCGAGCTTCTTGGAGGTCATGATAGCTTCAAGCGCGCCAAGATCGCCGTCATCGAGTGCGGAGCAAACCGCCATGCGGCGTACATCGCAATCGACGCAAACACCGCATGGAGCCCGATATGGAGATTTTGGATCGAAAACCAGAGGCACAACAGCCACGACATATTCCTAAACAGGGGGATGGGCATGGGCTTGCCCTTCCCCCTAAATTAAGGGTGCGAAACAAATACCGCAAAGCGCAATTTCGACGCAGGGTGGTAATCACGTCCAACGAAATCAATGTTATGGTACGAACCGCTTAAATATTGCGGCTACCTGGCTTAATCGCAGGAATTGCAGCCAATTCCGGCGGCAAATTGTCTGGCGAATAGGCTGGTACTTCGTATTCGGCAAGCGAAATAAGCTTCGTGCCCACATCCGCCTTGCCCGCTGAACGATCCACGATACAAGCGGCGGCTACGACTTCGATGCCAATGTCCTTCATGCAATCAATGGTTTCGCGAATCGAAAGCCCCGTGGTGACGATGTCTTCCACGATCACGACGCGCGATCCTTTCGGCACATCGAAACGACGTAAACGGAACACACCATTCTCGCGTTCCACCCATACCGACGGCACCCCCAGATGGCGCGAGGTTTCGTAGGACGGAATAAGGCCACCGATTGCAGGTCCGACAACATAGTCGATCTGTCCGAGATCAGCTGCTTTGATCTTCTCGGCTAATGCCTTGCAAAGCTTTTCGGTCTTGTCGGCATGCATGAAAACGCGTGCCTTCTGCAAGAAGATCGGGCTACGCAGACCTGAGGTTAGAATGAAATGGCCTTCAAGGATCGCTCCCGCTTCGCGGAAGACAGCAAGGACGTCTTCGGTTTTCATAGTGCCTTATCCGTTCACGCGCCTTGCGCCACTGACGCTCGCGCTTTCTTTCAATTGAGAAATGATACGATTGAGGTGTTTAAGGTCCCACACTTCAACGTCAATGATCATTTCAGTAAAATCGGGCGCAGTCCGCACCATTGAGAGATTATGAATATTGGCGTCATTCGATGCAACGATCTGCGCAATTTCAGCCAGAGACCCTGGTGAATTAATCGCCGACACACTGATCCGGGCCGGGAAGCGTTCATGCATCCCCTCATCAATATCCCAGCGCACATCAATCCAGCGCTCAGGCTGATCGTCATAAGCGGTCAATGCCGGTGACTGGATCGGATAAATCGTGATCCCTGCTCCCGGCTGCATGATACCGACGATACGGTCGCCCGGCACCGCCCCTTCCGGGGCAAAACGTACGGGCAGGTCGGAATTGGTACCGCGGATCGGCAGGGCCTTACGCTTTGGCTTTTCGCCAGTTGCAGCAGGCTCTTCTGCGCCTTCAGAACCTTCCGGTACCTTGAAGATCATGCCGGCTGCGTTCTGAATATTGAACCAACCCTTTTCGCCAGTTTTCGCCGGGCTATTCTGCGAAGTAACGCGTGTGTCCTGATAATCCGGATAGACTGCCTTCACCACATCAGTCGACGGCAATTCACCGCGACCTACAGCCGCCAGAACGTCCTCAACCTCTTTGCGTGCAAGACGTGGCAGACCAGGCTTGAGGATATCCTTACTGAAAGGCTTCCCAGCACGTTCGAAAGCCCGCTCAAGAATACGCATACCGAGACCGGAATACTGCTTGCGAACGGCAGAACGCGTTGCACGGCGGATCGCAGCACGCGCCTTACCTGTTGCGACAAGCGACTCCCATGCGGCAGGCGGAACCTGCGCTTTGGAACGAATAATGTCGACTTCATCACCGTTTTTAAGCTCAGTCATCAACGGCATAATGCGACCGTTGACCTTGGCGCCAACACAGCTATCGCCAATATCGGTGTGAACCGCATAGGCGAAATCGATTGGCGTTGCACCGCGTGGCAGCGCGATAAGACGGCCCTTCGGCGTGAAGCAGAAAACCTGATCCTGAAACAATTCCAGCTTGGTGTGTTCAAGGAACTCTTCAGGATTATCGCCTTCGGAAAGCTGCTCAATAGTCTGACGCAACCAAGCATAGGCATTGGTTTCGGTCGAAATCTGATGCGGATTACTGGCGCTGCCGCGATCCTTGTAGATCGAGTGGGCAGCCACACCGAATTCGGCAATTTCATCCATGACGCGCGTGCGGATCTGCAACTCGATACGCTGGCGCGACGGACCGATGATTGTCGTATGGATCGAACGATAGTCGTTTTGCTTGGGCGTCGAAATATAGTCTTTGAACCGACCCGGAACCATCGACCACGTCGTATGGATCAAACCAAGCGCGCGATAGCAGTCCTGTGTGGATTCAACCATAACGCGGAAGCCGAAAATATCGGAAAGCTGTTCGAACGACAGGCCCTTGGTTTCCATTTTACGGAAAACCGACCACGGCTTCTTCTGACGGCTTTTAACGCTCGCCTTGATGCCGTTCTTCTGGAAAATCTCAGACAGGTCTTCTTCAATCTTCTGCAGAAGGCCGCGGTTCTTTTCAAGAAGTTCAGCAAGCCGATCTGTTACCGCACGCCAAGCGTCTGGATTGATATAGCGGAAGGCCAGCTCTTCGAGTTCTTCGCGTGTGTCCTGCATGCCCATGCGGCCAGCAAGCGGCGCATAGATATCCATGGTTTCTTCGGCAATGCGCAGGCGCTTGTCTTCGCGCATCACGCCAAGGGTACGCATATTGTGCAATCGGTCTGCAAGCTTCACCAGAAGCACGCGCACATCTTCGGAAATCGCAAGCAACAGTTTGCGAAGGTTTTCCGCCTGCACTGCCTTTTTGGAAACCAGATCAAGCTTCTTGAGCTTGGTCAGACCTTCAACAAGCTTACCAATCTCCGGGCCGAATAGCTGGTCGATTTCCTGTCGCGTCGCCGTGGTATCTTCAATCGTGTCATGTAGGAGAGCAATAGCAATGGTTGCCTCATCCAGATGCATATCCGTGAGAATTGCTGCGACTTCGAGTGGATGTGAAAAATATGGATCCCCAGATGCACGCTTCTGGCTGCCATGCTTCTGCATGGCATAAACATACGCCTTGTTGAGAAGCGCCTCATTGACGTCAGGCTTGTATCGCTGAACACGCTCTACAAGCTCATATTGGCGCATCATCTACAGAAACTCCCTACCAGTCACATACGCAGCGGTCATTTTGACCGGAAATCGCTAAAAAATATAATAATTTGCGAGTTTCCGAACCTGTTTTCTGCCAACAGGCTTAATTTCAGTCCCAAACGCCTCAGCGGCAAGCCAAATACCCGACAGCCAATCACGATATCTCTGGCCACCATGTACATAAAAACGTGCGCCACAGCCTGGGAGCTGAAGCGCACGCAAAAACAAGGGCCTGTTTATCTTCAAGTCGTTATCGGTGCAAAACTCGTTCCGATTTTTGCCTGAAACACTCGAACAACAGAGCGACGATTAGAAGTCGTCGTTCTTTTCCGGAGCAACGAGGCCTTCAATACCGGCAAGCAGTTCTTCTTCCGACATGCGGTCGAAGGAAACAACATCGTCTTCGCCAGCTTCAGCAATACCTTCAGCCAACGCATCCGAAGCGTCGGTGATCTGGGCTGGAGCAGCGGCTTCCGGTTCGTCAACTTCAACGTGCTTCTGCAGCGAATGAATCAGGTCTTCCTTCAGATCGTCCGGCGAAAGTGTTTCGTCAGCGATTTCGCGCAGGGCAACAACTGGGTTTTTGTCGTTGTCGCGGTCGATCGTGATCTGGGCGCCCTGAGAAATCTGGCGGGCACGGTGACCGGCCAGTAGAACCAGTTCAAAACGGTTCTCGACCTTATCTACGCAGTCCTCAACGGTGACGCGGGCCATAGGCGGTCCCTTTCATTTCTTAAACTTTAACGGAATTTTTCTTGCACATAACGCTTGTGAGCCAAAATTACAAGCAAAAGCGCAAAACACCAACGACAAGGTTCAGAAATCTAGGCTAAGATATAACTGTTCATCAATCTGTCTGACAAATACACGATCCGGATCAAATTGGAACAATAGATTTCAAGCGATTATCGGTTGCTATATCGAAATATAGCGTAAAAGTAATTAAGGATGACCAAATAACAACCATGAGTTGCTTGTTTTTCTATAATATCTCCGTAGAACGCAATAAACGTCATTGGTAAAAATGAATACCCCCGCCGTTTAAGAAACAAATCTGAATACGCGGTCGCAGGCCCACTCACTTACCGGCCGCAGAGTGGATATATTGCACGATGTTCGATTCTCGTGAAAAAATTGCGCTATTTATTGACGGCGCGAATTTATACGCAGCTTCAAAGACACTCGGTTTCGATATTGATTACCGGAAACTTTTGAAGGCCTTCCAGAAACGCGGTTATTTGCTGCGCGCCTATTATTACACGGCTCTGGTTGAGGATCAGGAATACTCGTCGATCCGTCCGCTTATCGATTGGCTCGATTACAACGGCTACAAGGTTGTCACCAAGGCAGCCAAGGAATTTACCGACTCGACCGGTCGCCGCAAGGTGAAGGGCAATATGGATATTGAACTTACCGTCGATGCCATGCAGCTTACTGACACTGTCGACCATTTTGTGATTTTCTCGGGCGATGGCGATTTCCGTTCGCTTGCCGAAGCACTGCAGCGTAAGGGTCGTAAGGTCTCTGTCGTTTCCACTCTGACGACACAGCCTGCAATGATTTCTGATGAATTGCGCCGTCAGGCCGATCATTTCATCGATCTGGTCTCGCTCAAGGCCGAAATCGGCCGCGACCCTTCCGAGCGTCCGCAGCAACAGCAGCGTCGTCAGGAAGACGATCTGGATGACGACTATTGATATCGGCAATTGCCTGGTTCATGTAGAGTTATAATTTCCAACCTCATGAGCCAGTTCGCACCATCTAAAAAAGAGCGCCTTCAGGCGCTCTTTTTTTGTTGTGGCAATATATGTCTGTCTTAGAGCGACCTTTGCGCGCCCAATAAAGCGCCCGGCGCTCTAGCCGCGATCGCGCAGCAGGCGCGACTTCTCGCGATTCCAGTCGCGCTGCTTCTCAGTCTCGCGTTTGTCGTGATTCTTCTTACCGCGCGCCACGCCGATTTCCAGCTTCGCCCGACCACGATCGTTGAAGTATAGCTTCAACGGAACCACGGTCATGCCTTCGCGTGAAACCGAGTTGAAAATCCGTGACATTTCGCGACGGCTGATCAGCAGCTTACGCAGACGGCGCGGCTCATGATTAAAACGATTGCCCTGCGTGTATTCCGGAATATAGGAATTGATCAGCCAAAACTCACCGTTCTCAAAGCTCGCATAGCTTTCAGCAATATTGGCCTGATTGGCACGCAAGGATTTAACCTCTGTGCCGGTCAGAACCAGACCAGCTTCGAGTGTATCGGTAATCTCGAAATTGTAGCGCGCTTTACGGTTTTCGGCGACCATTTTGCGGGCGGGAGAGTTTTTCGGCTTATTCATAATGGCACCATATAATGCTCATTGCCGGAAATGAAAACGCTCTCGCATGCGCGAGAGCGTAAAAATCACTCGACCGGACAAAATTAGCAGCCTTAGTTGACAAGGCCAGCGTGTTTCATAGCCTGATCAATCTTCTCAGCCGTCGCAGCTTCAACCGTAACCATTGGCGAACGCAGAACATTTTCAACGCGACCAAGGCGGGACAGAGCATATTTCGGTCCGGAAGGATTTGGCTCAATGAAGAGTGCCTTATGCAATGGCATCAGACGATCCTGAAGCTCCAACGCCTTAGCATAGTCACCGGCCTGACAGGCATCCTGGAATTCTGCGCAGAGACGCGGGGCGATATTGGACGTCACCGAAATACAACCAACACCGCCATGTGCATTGAAACCCAGAGCGGTTGCGTCTTCGCCGGAGAGCTGGATAAAATCCTTACCGCAAGTCAAACGTTGCTCGGAAACGCGTTCGATCTTGCCTGTCGCGTCCTTCACACCAACAATGTTCTTATGATCGCGTACAAGTGAACCCATGGTTTCCGGGGTCATATCGATGACGGAACGGCCCGGAATGTTATAGATAATCAGCGGGATCGAGATCGAACGTGCAACGCGCGAGAAATGCTCATAGAGGCCGCGCTGGTTCGGCTTATTATAATAAGGCGTGACGACAAGAACCGCATCAGCACCGGCCTTTTCGGCGTGCTGTGCAAGTTCGATCGCCTCAACCGTATTGTTGGAACCAGCACCCGCAATCACCGGCACGCGACCTGCGGCTACTTCGATGCAGACCTCGATAACACGCTTGTGCTCATCATGAGACAAGGTCGGTGTTTCGCCTGTTGTGCCAACCGGTACGAGCCCTTTGGTGCCCTCTTCGATCTGCCAGTTCACAAAAGCACGAAAGGCTTTCTCGTCGAACGCTCCTTCACTATCGAATGGCGTGACAAGTGCAGTAATCGAGCCTTTCAGCATCAGTGAACTCCTGAGAAATAGAGACGGTACCTGGCAATACCACGCTGGCTTTTGACTGTGCCAGAATAGCTGCGAGGCGATGCACCATAGTCTCGCAGTGCAAATCCGGCAAGCGGGGGGCTAGCCCAAATCAGCTTCCGGATGACAGTTTTGCAAAAATTCCTTCGCTTTTTTAGTCCGATCTGCTCAGACCGAGCGTGCAACAGTTGTCCGGCGCGTATGGAGCCTTTAGACAAATGTTCGAAAAGAAAAACATAACCATTTATTAACCAATGCTTCATGCATCGGCATCATAGTCTTATGCAGGACAATCACCCTATCTTTCAGGCTTAGAAAAGCCCGATTTGAACAATATTTTACCCGCAATCAGGCACTCTATTCTCGTTAGATCATGTGTAAGAAAAATATAGATATGCCAATAAAGCAAAGAGCGCTCTTTTCGAGTGGATTGATTATTGCTGCTTCGCTTCTTGCGGGACAGACGGGGGCTGCCTATGCCCAGTCATCTTTGCCATCGGATGTTCCTACACCGCTGGCGCGTCCGTTCGCGCCTACTGCCACACATGAATCGCCAATCAATCTGGTTACGCCCAAAGCACGTCCGGTCACCCCCGACCCGGTTATCACGTCTTCCTTCAGTCGTGTCGAGAACCCTGCCGCAATCAGCGGCACATTAAAGAGCGGACTTGATGCGCTCTATTCCCGCGATATCATCGGCGCAATTGCCTATCGCAACGGAATGACGAAAGGCTCACTTGACCGCCAGATATTGACCTGGTCGATAGCGACATCCGGAATGGATGGCGTGCCGAGCGCTGAAATTGCAATGGCTGCCTCTGAACTGCCGGGCTGGCCCGGCATGGCGGCGCTGCGCCGCAATTCGGAACGGGCGCTTTTCAGGGAAAATGCCCCGCCAGCAACCGTTATTGCCACATTCGGCACAACACGCCCGCAAACAACAGAGGGCATGATCGCCCTCGCCCGCGCATATGTGGCCACTGGAAACAACACAAAAGCGCATCAGCTTCTCGCGCCCTGGTGGGCGACAGAGCGCCTTTCGGCAGATGATGAAGCGAAAGTTCTGAAAGAATTCGCAAGCGTTCTTACACGTGACGATCATCAACGTCGCCTTCTGCGCTCGCTTTACAATGACCGCATGCAATCGGCTAAACTTCTGGCTGGCCCAGCACAGGCCCAGTCGCTTTATAATGCTTATGCAGCATTGGCACAGAAGTCGCCAAACACGGCCAAAGCCATCGCCGATGTGGACCGCTCGTGGCACTCGAACCCTGCTTACATGTTCTTACAGATTCGCTTTCTGCGCCGTGCAGACCGCATGAGCGAAGCGACAGACTTGATGCTGAAAGCTCCGAAAGACGCCGCGTCGCTAGTGGATCCGGACGCATGGTGGGTGGAACGTCGCATCCTGTCGCGCGAGCTCCTCGATATTAACAAGCCACAACTCGCCTATAGACTAGTCGCAGCACATGCCGCAGAATCACCGACGATGGCCGCAGAAGCGGAATTCCATGCCGGTTGGTATGCTTTGCGCTCATTGAAACAACCAAAGCTTGCTGTACCGCATTTTGCAAAGATCGCCGAGATTTCATCTCGTCCGATTTCCGCTTCGCGCGCTTATTATTGGCTCGGCCGTGCCGCAGAAGCTGGTGCTGGCGGCGATGCTAACGGCTATTATCGCCGCTCCGCGCATTTCGGCACAACATTCTATGGGCAGCTGTCCGCAGCTAAGCTCAGTGAAAAAGCGCCCGAGCTCGCCTATCCAAGACCATCCGATGCAGAACGTGTGCGTTTCTCTGGCCGTCCCGCAGTCCAAGCCATCAAGCGCCTTGAACAGATCGGCTATGGCAACCGCGCGACTGCTCTGTACAGCCAGCTGTCACAAGAGCTCGGTAGCGTTGGAGAACTGGCGCTTCTCGCCGTGATGGCGGAGAAGAACGAGAATCATTATCTCGCTCTCCGCGTTGGCAAGACGGCAGCATTCCGTGGACTGGACGTCGGAGCGCTATCGCACCCGATTGGCGCCATTCCGGCTCATGCGAATATCAGCGGCTCCGGCAAAGCGCTTGCCTATGCGATCGCTCGTCAGGAAAGCGAGTTCAACGTTGGTGCAGTGTCAAAAGCTGGTGCGCGCGGGCTGTTACAATTAATGCCAGCCACCGCAAAGAGTGTCGCAACACGCAATGGAATGGCGTTTTCTGCTCCGAAACTCACAACCGATGCAGCCTATAATGCGACGCTTGGCGCGCATTTTCTTGGCGAACAGCTCGACCGATTCAACGGATCTTACGTGCTGACCTTTGCCGGATATAATGCTGGTCCGCGTCGTGCATCCGATTGGGTGGAAAAATACGGCGACCCGCGTGGCAAGCCAATCGAAGAGGTTGTCGACTGGATTGAGCGCATTCCTTTTTCCGAAACCCGGAACTATGTTCAGCGCGTGATGGAGAATTATGAGGTTTATAAGGCGCGCCTCACCGGCAGTGCGGATATACGCACCGACCTGATCTATGGCCGACGTTAAAGCGTGTCGCGTTTTACGCTATTCACTCGGCACGCTTTAAGCCTACGTTTTCTTGGTTCGAGTTGAAGCCTTGGACTTCGGAGCAGCCTTCTTTGGTTTTGGGCTCTTCTTGGACGCCGCGCGCTGCGTGGCCTCTGCCAATTTACTGGCCTGAGCGGTCCAGTTTTCGCGGGTAACACGTCCAGCAAATCCGATATGGCGTTCAATCCATGCAGATTCGTCCATGTTCCATTGCGCAATCTGCGCATAATGGAATATGCCGAGCTTTTGCAGCATTCCTTCTACTGCCTCGCCAATACCGCTGATTGCAGTCAGATCGTCCGGCTTCCCCCGTAAAGGTGCATCAAGCAATTCTGGACGATCAGGATCCTGAGCTTCCGCGGACGACTCTTCGACTGAAATCTCTTCTACAGATTCTGGATCGGATTCGAGCTCTTCTATTTCTGCCTGTGGCAAAGGCTCTTCGACTTTTTCCGCCACTTCACTGACCTTATCTTTCAAAGGTTCTTCTACCGCGACCGCTTTGGTCGGCGTCACCGGCTCAGGCTTTTCCACTATCGCAGGCTTTGAGAGCGCCGCCGCGATAATCGTGTTTTCCTTATCCGTGTCGGCAGCTTTTTTGCCTCTGATGAGGCGTCCCAAAACGCAGCCAATTACAAAAGCAACGGCAATAAGAATCGCCAGTTGAATGATCAACATCGGCATGTAGGTTCCCTCATACTCTACGCACTTGCACGCAGCCACGATGGCCACAGCGGCAAATCAAAAAACCCCGCACATATTGGCAGGCCTGCCTAAGGACCGCCAGAAAACTATCCAGACATATTCACTTCGCAGTGGTCAGCCAACCCACAGCCAGACCAATCACCGCCGAAAGCAGAAGAACTGGCCAAAACATCTCCGCAAGATAAAGCATATGGAATCCGCCTGCCGTTCAATCCGAAGCACCTGTCAATATATACAGGAAAGGCAGCGAAGCGCCCGGTGTCAATTGGGTAAAGAGAAGAAACAGGGGATGAGGCCAGTTAGCGGCCAAATGATATCAGGGCTTTGTAATATCAGAACTCAATAATCGCAGCCCATGGGGTAGAGGCGCATTGAGAACAGAAGACAACTCATTGTAAGTCGCACCGTCGAGTGCTGCGCCTTTAACTGAGACTGTCGCTTCCGAGACTTCAATCTCCGCTTCAGAAAATTTCCCGGCGAGATCAATCGCAAAATAAACGCGTCTCTCAAATTCCGGCTGTGCACCACGTGCAAGCGCCATCTCGTCGTCAACCAATCCGCCTTGTCCGGCGGTCTCAGCTGCACTCATGATCGAATCGCGCATCGCATTGTCGGGAATGAACCCCGAAAGGGTGATACCCTGCCCGCCTTTGGTCAGTTTGAAAACATATGGGCTTGCTTCCTGAAGAACAGTCGTCAGATCGGAAAGATCGCCAACGCCGCTGACCTGCTGCACAGCCTTAATTGCGGCCTTCTGCGATTCAGGATCTGGAGCCATACCTTTTAAGGTCACATCACGGCCATCGACGTCGAAACCGGTCCAGGCATAAGGCGCGAGCGCCTGCCCTGCTCGTTCAGCTATGTCGGTTTCAACCCGGTCCGCACCAAACCACAGCGCCAATGATGTCAGCGCCGCAGTCCACGTCACGCCCGGCCAGAACCACTTCAACATATGCACGCTTCTCCAACTACACCGGCCCGTCTTTATTGACGTCACCAGAGAAACCGCCACGCCTCAAAATGCAAGGTTTATGCTGAATTTAAGAATCACAAACAACAAAAAACCCGGCAGCGATGCTGCCGGGTTTCCTGTAACCAATCCGTAAGGATTAGAACGAACGCTGGAAGCGAACCATACCCTGCCAAGCGTCCTGGCCGTCGAGGACGGAGAGCTTGTCGTCCCACTTGGTGTAGGAAACTTCTGGAGTAATGGTGAAGCCTGGAACCAGTTCGTAAGCTACGTTTGCAGTAGCTGCGAAGGTCTTTGCGTCTTCGTAAGCGAGCTGAAGGTTGAAGGTAGCCTTGTCGGTTGCCTTGAACTTCGCGCCACCCCAAACAGCCCAATCGCCACCCCAGGTGCCGTAGAAGCTGTCGATTGCACGGATGCCACGGAAGCGACCGTCTGCATCGGTGTAACCGTAGTAGGTGTCGTCGTTCGACTTGTAGCCGCCCTGTACCCAAACGGAGAACTGGTCAGTTACGTTTACGTCCAAACGAACCTTACCGGCCCATTCTTCGTTAACTGCGTCGTATGCACCAACAGCTGCGATCGAACCCCAGCCCTGAGCATACTTCAGACCACCAACAACATGTGGTGTGTAGTCATCGATAACGCCGTTGTAGTCAACGTCTTTGTCGTTACCCTGTTCAAGAGCGATTACAGCCGAGAAGCCGTTGCCGCCAGTGAAAGTGTAGCTGATTGCGTTGGTGCGGTAACCGCCAGCAAGGATCACGTCATCGTTGATGACGTCGCCAAGGTAACCAGTGAAGGTTACGAAGTTCGACTCATCAAGACCGAGGCGCAGGCCGCCGAGCTGGATGTATGCGTAACGCAGGTCGCCCGAAGAACCGTTGGTGCCGTCGTTCCAGTCGTAACGGGTTTCAGCATAGGTCTTGAGGGTGCCGAGTTCGGTTTCCGAAGCAGTCGAGAAACGAAGCGTGAAACGTGCCTTCTGAGCGTAGGTATCACGATCCTTGCCACCGAGGGTGATCGAGTTACCGTCAGCTGCACGGCTGATGCTGCCGCCACGAGCGTAAACGTCATCGCCACCAGCAACGTCGTAACGAACATAGCCCGATACGCGCAGGCAGGTTTCGGTGCCTGGGATGTAGAAGTAGCCAGCGCCGTATGCATCGCAAACGCGGACATATTCAACTGCTTCTGGCTCTGGTGCGACGATTGCGTCGGCAGCCTGAGCGCCGGAAGCTGCAACCAGAGCTGCAGCGGAGCCGAGGAGAAGGCTCTTGATGTTCATTTCTGACCTCCAGTCAAAGTTAAAAATGGGTCTGGGCATTCTGATTTGGCTGAAGGACAACCTGTCCCCATCCCCTGATGAAAAAGTCGCCCCGAAGCGCTCCTTCTTCTGGATGTGAAGATACTCGCCAACTTTTTCGTTTCAACATCGAATATCGCTCTCAACCGTTGTGGAGCCTCTATGAGGGACGGTTGTTGCAGAAATGACACGAAATCGCCCCCTTTGGGGTGAGGATTTTAGACATTATTAATGTTCGTAAACGCCGGTTAACGGGTCTTAACGATTGAAAACACGTATTTTTTGACTCTTTCGCACAGATCGACGTCCGAATCCGTCTGACGCCGGTCCAAATGTGGCGGTCGGCTGACTTATTAAGAGCGATAAGCTGGATGCTGTGCAAAATTATCCGAATCTCTGTTTGGCCAGGGAGCATTCGGCCTTGTTTCATTTGAGGGCAAAGGCCCGCAATTCCGGCTTATTCACACATGCCTATATATAAAAGATGAAATTATGCTGGGAATTTTACCGTAAGCTGCGCAAATCGCTTGAAATGATGAAGCGTACCGGCTATCTCGCCTTTACCGGAGAGGTGGCCGAGTGGTCGAAGGCGCTCCCCTGCTAAGGGAGTAGACCTCATAAGGGTCTCGTGGGTTCGAATCCCATCCTCTCCGCCATCATCGAAACGATGACCTTTGCCCCTCCAAGCAGTGTTTCTTCTCTAGAGTAGATATATTTCGCCCGCCCAACAGCGCCCTAAAGCCTTGTTTTGCGACCCGGACGATTCTTGTCATTTTCTGATTTCAAACCGTGATTACAGACAAGTAATTGTATTTACTATGTTTTTTCGATCGCAGTCGATTCTTGACTGGAGGTCAGAAATGAACATCAAGAGCCTTCTTCTCGGCTCCGCTGCAGCTCTCGTTGCAGCTTCCGGCGCTCAGGCCGCAGACGCAATCGTCGCGCCAGAGCCAGAAGCCGTTGAATATGTCCGCGTTTGCGATGCTTACGGCGCTGGCTACTTCTACATCCCAGGCACCGAAACCTGCCTGCGCATCCATGGTTATGTTCGTTACGACGCAGCCGCTGGCCGCGATCCGTACGACAGTCACGACGCGAAGACCTGGAGCAAGAACACACGCTTCACGCTCCGCACGTCGACCGCTTCGGAAACCGAACTCGGCACCCTCAAGACCTACACTGAAAACCGCTTCAACTTCACGAACGGCGATCAGGGCGATCACACACTGAACTTCGCATACATTCAGCTCGGTGGCCTGCGCCTCGGTCTCGATGAATCGGCATTCCATACCTTCACCGGTTACCTCGGCGACATCATCAATGATGACGTGGTTGCTGCTGGCGTCTACCGCACCAACCTGATCAGCTACACCTTCACTGGCGGCAATGGCTTCTCGGCAATCGTATCGCTTGAACAGGGTGGCGGCAGCTACACCGATCATGGTGACTTCGACAATGACGGCGATTTCTCTGAATCGAACGTAATTGACGACTACATGCCACACGTAGTTGGCGGCCTGAAGTTCGCTCAGGGCTGGGGTTCGATCGCTGGCGCAGTAGCATACGACTCGCTGCTCGAAGAATGGGCCGGTAAGGTTCGTTTGGACGTAAACGTCACCGAACAGTTCTCCGTCTGGGTACAGGGCGGCTACTCTTCTTATGAAGACGACATCGGCATGTACGGCAACTGGGGCGGCGATTGGGCTGTCTGGGGCGGCGCAAAGTTCAAGGCTACAGACAAGGCAACCTTCAACCTTCAGGGCGCTTACGAAGATTGGGGCAAGACCGCAATCGCAGCAAACGTTGCGTATCAGCTGGTTCCTGGTTTCACCATCACGCCAGAAATCAACTACACCCGTTGGGACAGCGATCACCCACTCCGTCAGGCTGGCGTTATCGAAAACAAAGATGCGTTCGGCGGCATCATCCGCTTCCAGCGTTCGTTCTAATCAGAACTACGCTTAAGCATCGGACGCCAACGGGAAACCGTTGGCGTCAGTCATTTGGGGAAGCGTTCACGAAAGCGTGAACATTGGTTCTTTCGAGATGGGGATCTCGGCAGAACTTGAATTGAGGGAGTTGCGGGGACGAACAAATGGGGGGCAGCGGGTTCTAAAAAGGATCGAAACATGTCTCCACATAAAGTTAGCTCACTTATCTTGTACTCGATGAATTATTTCTTTATGCATGCATCCCATAAAAAAATGGGGGACTTGCTATGATCGTCGTTGGGGGCACGAGGATCGATGGAGGCGAAGGATATTCGCCGGTTATCGACTACAACCTTGAATATACATCCGTTAAAAGCCTGAAGCATCGGCTCGTAGAGCAGTTTTCTTTGGCCGAATTAGCGGGCAAGTATATCAACATCCTTTGGGATGATGGCTCACACAAGTATAATGTGAAATCGTTCCTTGGTGAGATCGACGAAATTTTGAAAGGTATCCGCTTTTCAGGTTTCGATCAGGAAATGCTCGACTCCGTCATTGGTTCGCTTCGTGAACGCGGCAACAGCAATGCAACCATCAACAGAAAGATGGCTGCGCTGAGCAAGCTGCTGCGAAAGGCGCACAAAATGGGGGACGTTTACAGCCTGCCGGAGTTTGTCCGACAGAAAGAGCGTGCGGGGCGCATCCGTTTCCTCGAATATGAGGAAGAAAAACGCCTATTTGCCGCGGTTAGATCGCGTTGCGAAGATAGCTATCGGCTATCCGTTTTTCTCGTCGACAGTGGCTGCCGTCTTGGTGAAGCAATCGGACTCACCTGGAATGATATCCAGGAGCATCGTGTTACGTTCTGGCTGACCAAATCGAACCGCAGTCGAACCGTTCCACTGACTAAACGCGCACGAAAATCTACCGAAATTGCGCATGAGCGGCTGAAAGGCCCCTTCTCCATGCTCAATCAGGTGAGATTCCGGCAGATATGGAATGACGCGAAAATCGAAGTCGGTCTCGGTACAGATGATCAGGTCGTTCCGCATATTCTGCGCCATACATGTGCATCGCGTCTCGTGCGTGGCGGCATAGATATACGGCGTGTGCAGATGTGGCTCGGTCACCAGACCTTGCAGATGACAATGCGTTACGCACACCTTGCCACACATGATCTCGATTCCTGCGTCAAGGTTCTGGAGATTCGTTAGGGCACGTTTTCCAAAGAGTTGGTTTCGCGAGACATGCGCGAAATCAAATAGCAAAGCTATATCCGCTTTTTGTTCATGTATCATCGACACAGGAACGGTGAATCGCCCTGAACTTGCAGGAGGCTCCAACTCCTGAGCAGGATGGAATACCGTGGGCAGAACGAGGAACTCGAGCAGTTCTGATGATTCAACTTAGTCCAGAAATGATCTTATCTTTGAGGCTGACATCGGTGACCAGCTTTCGCATTTGATACTGGTTAATCCCACGATGCGCACAATCACGTTTTTCGAATAAGCGATGTGGCAAGGCTTGCCACAAGTTGCTATGCCTGTCTGATCTTTTATCGGGTGCCGGGGGCATTGACCCATTAGGCGAGATCGCCTCGCCGTCACCATTTTGCTACTCCGTACCATCAGACCAAATTGACCGGAAATACTATGGCATCGCCTCGTCTTACGCCGCTTGTTGAAAGCCTCCCCTCCACCGTCCCTTTTGTCGGCCCCGAAACGCTCGAACTTCAGCGTGGCAAACCTTTTTCGGCTCGTATCGGCGCCAATGAAAGTAGCTTCGGCCCTGCTCCATCCGTCATAGAAGCCATGCGACAGGAGGCTTCCGAAGTCTGGAAGTATGGTGATCCGGAAAACTATGCGCTGCGTCATGCAATTGCGGCTCATCACAATGTAAAAGCTGAGAATGTCATGCCAGGTGCTGGTGTCGACGCATTGCTGGGTCTTGTGGTGAGGCAATTTGTTCAGCAGGGCGACAAGGTCATCAACTCGCTTGGCGGTTATCCGACCTTCAACTATCACGTCGCTGGTTTCGGCGGAACACTGCTGACTGTCCCATATAATCAGGACAAACCCGATCTGGACGCGTTGATCAAAAAGGCGCGTCAGGAAAATCCGGCGCTGCTTTACATCGCCAACCCAGATAATCCCATGGGTACATGGCATGAACGGTCGGATATTCAGGCGTTTATCGAGCGCATTCCAGAAACAACAATGTTGATTCTTGACGAAGCCTATTGCGAGACTGGCCCCGCTTCTGCCTTTCCGGCCTTTGAACTGGATCGCCCGAATATTCTGCGCATGCGCACTTTCTCAAAGGCCTATGGACTTGCTGGAATTCGGGTTGGTTATGTTCTGGGCTGCGCCGACGCGATCAAGTCTTTTGACAAGGTTCGCGATCATTTTGCCGTCAACCGTATTGCGCAAGCTGCAGCAATCGCGGCATTGAAAGATCAGAATTATTTGCGTGATGTGGTCAGTAAAATCCATGCCGGACGAGATCGAATCGCAGCAGTTGCGGCGCGCCATGGGTTGAAACCTATTCCTTCAGCGACGAACTTCGTCACCATTGATTGTGGGTATGATGGAGCTTTCGCGACTGCCATTCTCAATAGTCTGATCGAGCGCGATATTTTTGTCCGTAAACCGGGCGACCCGGTGCTGGATCGCTGCATTCGCGTGAGCGTTGGCGTCGATGAGCAGATGGATATGTTTGAAGCAGCACTTCCCGAAGCACTCGCAGATGCCCGAAAAGCCTTGAACATCGCCTAACTGCGGAGAAACCAATGTCCGATCAAAACAATATCCAACCTCGCAATGTTCTGTTTGGTACACTTGCCGGCCTTTGCGGTGCTCTCGCAATTGCTGCGTACGCCGGCGCCGCCCATGGTGGCGAGAATCATTTAGGTGCGATAGCGCCGCTTCTTCTCGGCCACGCCCCCGCCCTTCTGGTGTTGTCACTCATCGTTCCCAACAGCCGCGTTGCGAATATTGGTGGTGCGCTATTAGTGGCTGGACTGATGCTGTTCTGCGGCGATCTGTTCTTGCGAGATGTGACCGGCAACCGGCTTTTCCCAATGGCAGCCCCTACAGGCGGAAGTTTGATGATTTTGGGCTGGCTCACGGTTGGTGTCAGCAGCTGGTTCAAGAGAACCTGAAACCGCCTCACTTCGTAGGAATACCACGGCATAATTCCCTTAGAGGGCTTTCTACTTTGTTTGAAGCAGACGAAACGCTCTAAGCATTTGTTTTAACGCATTTACCTCACGCAAAACCGCTGCACACTTTTGCTGGCTATGCTCTAAAAAGAAAAAGGGGCCCTGCATATCTGCAAGGCCCCTTCTCTCTAAAACGGTGTAAGTTCAAGCCGACTTATAAGCCGTCCCAGATTTAAATTCTTTGAGCAGAACGCGGTTTCCGTCAATTGATCCTGCGGAAACCTCGCTGAAATTACGAGTTACCCTTTAGGCGTGCGTTGCAGAGGCTGTAATAACCGCCACCCTTCTGAACCCACTTCAGGCCGCCCAGTGCATTTGCATCCTTGGCTGCATGATACTGCTCAAGGCAAGTGTGCATCCGCGCCTTACCTGGAGATTCGTTCGAGAACTTCGACGAAACTGCGGTCGGGAACTTCACACCGCGTGGCGCGGCTGCGGTTGGCGCTGCAGGTTCTGAATTGCCATCAGTGGTCAACGCAACGGGATCAGCGCCCGGGCCGCATTCCGATTTACGGAAATCATTCCACTTGGTGCCACCATCGGTACCGGCATCTTTAGCCGCCTGATACTTGGCGCTGCACTGCTTCATGGTGAGGCTCTTGGCCCCATCATCCGCTGCGGGTGCCGCTGCATTTTTAGCTGGTGCTGCAGCTTTCTTTGCTGGCGCGGCTGGTGCAGCCGGAGCGGCTGCGGCATCGTCACCGCATTGTGTCTTACGGAAATCATTCCACTTAGCATCGCCCAGCGTGCCAGCATCTTTGGCAGCCTGATACTTCGCACTACATTCTTTCATTGTCAGCGCACTTGCCGGCGATGAAAAAACAAAGGCAGATGCGCCCATAATGATTGCGGTGCCAGCCAAGGCTGTGATGGTACGAATAGACATCTCGTCGCTCCCTGTCGGATACGGACTATTGAATTCGTTGTTCTGGAGCGCGTTTCGATCTGGTTGAACCAGATCCGCGCCCCAAACGTTTGTTTTTACGCGCATCTTATCCGAAAACCGTTTCACACTTTTCGGGATGCGCTCCAGAACGGCTCCACAAAGACTGAAACGTCACAACCGTTCTGTCTCTACGCATTATCCTTAGGCAAAACCGCTTCGCAGTTTGGTAGGAAATGCGTTTGGCTCATTCGCGGATCGCTTGTCGCGATAATTTAAAACACCAAGTCTGCTTTGCCGGTCTCTATACCTTTTAAAGTTTCACATCCGCCGTGTAACTTGATGCCAGGCAAGTTGACTGTCAATCAGTTGCTTAATATTACCACCGCCTACAATACAAAATTTCTAACTGTCATTCTTTAGAAGTTACGTAAATTTGAATGACACAAAGTAAATATATAGTAGTTCTAAACTCTTGTCCTGTCTTTATTGGAATAGAGTTAAAATCCGGGGCATCCAAGTGACACAAAAAATCATGATCATTGGCGGTGCTGGCTCGGGAAAGTCTACCCTTGCACGCAGGCTTGGGAAAATCAGTGGCTTACCTGTAATTCACATCGACACTATTTACTGGAAAGCCAACTGGGTCATGCGTCCGCGTGCCGAGATCAGCCGTCTTACGAACAAGGTTGCTGATCGCGATAAATGGATATTCGAGGGCAATCATAGCGAAACGATGGCGCACCGCGCATCACGCGCCGACATGCTCATATTCCTCGATATATCGACGCCGCGGCGCCTCTGGCGAATCATCCGAAGAACGGTTCGCCATTACGGCCAATCGCGCCCGGACATGGCTGAAGGATGCAAAGAACGTTTTGACTGGGAATTTCTCAAGTTTGTCGCCAATTATCGAAAAAATGGCCGTATTCAGGCGCTTTCCTTCTTAGAAAAGGCTCCTCCTCACCTGCAAAAACACCATTTGCGCAATCCGGCCGATGTGAAACGTTTTCTCTCTAAAGCAGAGCACGAAATATTCCTAAAAAATTGATGCTTAGAAATTACATTAAATCAACAAAGCCCCACCTAAAATAACAATATTGCTAGCGGTGCGGGCAAGTTCTCTGAATGCTATATTTGCAATGTCTCTCAAGACTTGACGCTGGCGCGTGGCGCGATAGCCCATCAGTACAGCGCGAATTTACATGCACTCGGATAGCGGAACGTTAGTTCGGGCCGTTTGGGTAATCTTGTCCGGATTTCCGGTTTTCGCAGCTCTGGAGTTAAACGTGGCTGATATCGCAGATAGCGCCTCCCCGCTTGCCGATGTGACCAGCGCAATGGGTTTCGATCGTCATCGTCTTTATGAGGACGCGATCGCCATGCTGATAGGCACCTCATTCATTGCCTTGGGCATTACGCTTTACAGTCAAGCAACGCTGATGACAGGCAGCACCGCAGGCATCGCCCTTTTGATCCAGTATGCTACCGGCATCGGATTTGGCCTGCTCTATTTTCTGATCAATCTGCCATTCTATTATTTCGCAGCAAAGCGTATGGGCTGGCCGTTTACGATCAGGACATTCATCGCAGTCGCGCTCATGTCGTTCTTCGCAAAAGTCATACCTCTGTGTGTTGATTTCAGTTCAATTAACCCACTCTTTGCAGCACTCATGGGCGGCACCTTGATGGGAATGGGGGTATTAGCGCTATTTCGTCACCGCTCCGGTGTTGGCGGCGTCAACATTCTCGCCCTTTATTTACAGGACGCCTACGGGATTCGCGCTGGCTGGTTTCAGCTTGGACTCGATGTCCTCATCATGTTTGGATCGCTGTTTTTCATTCCTCTGGAAAATATGCTGCTCTCGCTGGTAGGGGCGATAGCGATGAACGTCATCATTGCGATCAACCACAAGCCGGGGCGTTATCTTGGCATAAGCTAACAAAAAGCCGCCTGATGAGGCGGCTTTTTTGTCAGTGCGTCGAGCAATTTTAGTGCGCTGTCATCCACTCACGCGCACCACGAAGAGCTGCAGCGAGTTCAGTTTTGCTCATGGTCGCAGCGACCTGATTGCGCATGCGCTCGGCTTTCTGATTGCCGCGAATGGCAGCGATATTGAGCCACTTATGTGCTTCGACGACATCGATTTCACAGTCACGACCAATAGCGTATTTCAAACCCATCTCAAGCAGAATGCGATCCTGGGAACCTGCTTTGTCGTGCTGCGTAACGCTCTGAAACTGTGTCATTTTTCTTTGTCCCTGTTAAATCCCGAGAACCGTCCGCTCTTTGTTTCCAAGACTGGCTTTCACCGTCCCGGAACTGTCGGATCTGTCGTTCCGTTCATGGTCTTTAAGATAAGCGACAGGACTAAAATGCACGTTAAACCAGATGCTTAACAAGCGAACAACGAAATCCCAACAAGGAGTAAATTTGGGAATTCGTTAAACATCCAAGCCGTCCGAATTACAGCGTTTTTCCGAAATGGCTATCTTTTCTGCATCCTCGCCTGGAAACCAGATGATAACCATAGTGCAGATTGGCTTCGTTCAGAATGTTGCCGTCAGCGAATTCGAACACGCAAATTATCCCTCTTCCGCTCAGGCAAAAACTGGATTACGTTTACGTTTGCGTAAGTATTCTGCAAGGCTGTGAGCCTTGTGGCATTTTGGGAGGAATGCATGATCCGCAATTTTATTATGGGAATGACAGCAGCTGTTGCATTGACTGCAGGCCTGTCCGCACCGGCGTTCGCTGAAGAAGCCATTGTCGGCACATGGAAGCGCCCGAACGGTACGATCATCAGCTATGCAGCATGTGGCGGCGGCAAATATTGCGGCACGGTGCAGACAGGTGAATATAAGGGCAAGTCAATCGGCTCGATGTCCGGCAAAGACGGCACCTACAAGGGCGAAGTCAACAAGCTCGATGAAGGCAAGACCTATACCGGCAAGGCCAGCGTCAAGGGCAATACGCTATCGCTCTCTGGCTGCGTTATGGGCGGACTGATCTGCAAGAGCGAAAGTCTCACGCGCCAATAAGCAAACAAAAAAGGCGGCTTCTCAGCCGCCTTTTTAAATTAGCGGGCCTTCTGGCCGAACAGGATTTTCTGCGCTTCCTTGTCATTGGCCAGATTAGATTTTTCTCGCTCTTCCTTGCCAACCACGAGACCACGCTGCACAGCAGGACGTGCGTTCATCGTTTCATGCCAGCGCTTGAGGTTCGGAAAGTCTTCCAGCTTCTGATCGTAATTCTTGTAAGCATTGATCCAGCCAATGCTTGCCATGTCAGCGATAGAATATTCGCCTGCGATATAGTCTTTGCCTTCAAGCTGCCGATTGAGCACGCCGTAGAGGCGATTGACCTCGTTTGTATAGCGGTCGATGCCATATTGCACCTTTTCCGGCGCATAAACACGGAAGTGGCCAGCCTGTCCCGACATGGGTCCAAGTCCACCCATCTGCCACATCAGCCATTCATCGACGGCCACGCGCTTGCGTTCATCGGTCGGATAGAACTTGCCGAACTTGCGGCCGAGATATTGCAGGATCGCACCCGATTCAAATACCGAGATCGGCTCGCCGCCCGGGCCTTCGGGATCGACGATGGCTGGCATACGATTATTCGGCGCTATTTTGAGAAAGTCCGGCTGGAACTGATCGCCTTTGCCGATATTCACATATTTGACTTCGTAGGGAACACCTAGCTCCTCCAGCATAATGCTGATTTTGAAGCCGTTCGGGGTCGGCCAATAGTAAAGCTCAATGGGTTTTGTCTGCTCAGCCATGGGTATCTGTCTCCCGCTTTCTTGGCTTTGTCCGTATTTCCAATGCGGGTTAACATAAGCGCCGTGCGGCCCGGCACAAGTGCGAAGCGATCAAGTTAGTGAAACATCAATATTTTTGAACGCCGGATGAATGCAGCTCTCAGGAGCAGTTCAGGTCGCATCCTTAAACTCAAGCCCGTAAAGCAAACGATTTTGAAGCTGGGGGAATTATGCTGCTGTGGCGCGTTACAATTGTCTGTTTAATGATTGCCGGCTTTGCGATCATTGCTGGCCTTTTCGTTGATCGCAAATATGACGTTTATCGTGATCAGCCAGTCGTTGGCCCCATTACAGCGATGCATCTCAAGCATGTGAGCGGAGACCAACAATTATGATGTCTCGCTTCCGTATCTCCGCAGGCATTGCACTTCGCGTTCTGCTGTTCACGGCTGTATTCACCGGGCCTGCTGCAACATTCGCTTATACGCAAATTGGTCAGAAAGCACATATGAGCGGAGTGGGTCTTGTGCTTTATGTGAGCCTGCAAAGAAGTGCGTAAACAGGGACATGCGACTGTCATGGAGTTTGCTATACTAAGCCATGACACAGCGAATCGAACAACCTTTTCTCACAGAGATAAAAACGCCTCCTTTCGTGGAACCGGCGGTTTTCACCGATGCCAGCGCGGCAGTTGTCGCGCTGCGCAAGCTTTATGATCGCAATACAGAATTCCTGCGCAAAGCTTTTGAGCAGCTTGCACGCGGCGAAGTTCGCCCGCAACGCTACCGCGCGTTTTATCCCGAAATTTGCCTGTCCACCTCCAGCTTTGCTCATGTGGATACACGTCTCGCTTTCGGTCATGTGACCATGCCCGGCGACTATTCGGCAACGATCACCCGGCCTGATCTGTTCGAGCATTATCTCAACGAACAGATTCGCCTTCTGATGCGCAATCATGGCGTGACAGTCACTGTTCGGGAATCGGCCACGCCAATTCCTATTCATTTTGCTTTCATTGAAGGCACCTATGTCGAGGCATCGGTTGCCAACGCCTTCACGCATCCGCTGCGCGATCTTTTCGATGTGCCGGATCTTGCCGCAACCGACGACAAGATCGTTAATGCTGACTTCGATCCAATTCCCGGCGAGCCGATGCCTCTTGCGCCATTTACGGCACAGCGCGTCGATTATTCGCTGCACCGCCTTGCGCACTACACGGCAACAAGCCCCAAGCATTTCCAGAATTTCGTGCTGTTCACGAACTATCAGTTTTACATGGATGAATTCTGTGATTATGCCCGCAGGCTCATGGCGGAAGGCGGCGGCGGATATGACAGCTTCGTCGAGCCGGGAAATGCGATAACGCGTGCAGGTGAATCTGCGCCGAGCAGCGGAGTTCCATTACAACGATTGCCGCAGATGCCCGCCTATCATCTGCAACGCGGTGATCATTCGGGCATCACCATGGTCAATATTGGCGTTGGCCCGTCCAATGCCAAAACCATTACCGACCACATTGCAGTGCTGCGGCCGCATGCGTGGCTGATGCTGGGCCATTGTGCAGGTCTGCGTAACAGCCAGCAGCTCGGCGATTATGTGCTGGCGCATGCCTATATGCGTGAAGATCACGTCCTCGATGACGACCTTCCGGCATGGGTGCCTCTGCCAGCCCTTGCAGAAATTCAGGTGGCACTTGAAGAAGCCGTCGAGGAAATCACCGGTCTTGAAGGTTATGATCTCAAGCGCATCATGCGCACCGGCACGGTCGCGACAATCGACAATCGTAACTGGGAGCTTCGCGACCAGCGCGGCCCGGTCCAACGTCTTTCACAGGCGCGTGCAGTTGCACTCGATATGGAATCGGCCACGATTGCGGCCAATGGTTTTCGCTTCCGCGTTCCCTATGGCACGCTTCTCTGCGTTTCCGACAAACCGCTTCATGGTGAGCTGAAGCTGCCGGGCATGGCGACTGAGTTCTATAAGCGTCAAGTCGCCCAGCATTTGCAGATCGGTATTCGTGCGATGGAAAAAATCGCAGCAATGCCGGATGAGAGGCTGCATTCACGCAAACTCAGAAGCTTCTACGAGACTGCCTTCCAGTAAAAATAAGTCCGTAGGGCAATAGATGATTAGGGCAGTATGTTTTTCGCGAATACATACTGCCCTCTCTCCATCATCGCGCCGTAATCAATCGCTAATCGAGCATGATGTCAAAACGCCGCGAAAACCTTTCATTTTTCTTGCTGATCATCGCTGTTCTGGTGTCAGTTCCACTCGTGCTTGGTTTTCTCGGATCAGCACACCCGGCGCTTGATTCATTCGCGCATTTCCGCCCATATCTCGCAATTCTGATGGGGCTGCTCGCGCTCCCGCTTCTGTTCTCAACGATGCGGCGCGAAGGTGCGATGATCCTGTTGTTTGCGATCCTTGCTTTCAGCACGACATTGGGAGCGACACGCAACCTGCTGGATGGATCATCCTCGGCACAAGCCAATGTGCCCACAATTGGCGCACGCTACAGTCTGGTGCAGATCAATCTGCGCTACAATAATCCTGAGCCAAAACGCGTCTTACAAATGGTTGCGCGGGAAAAGCCAGATGTCATTGCCTATCAGGAAGCTGGTTCAGACTGGACCATGTGGATCGACATTCTGAAGGGCACATATCCCTATCATTTTGAATGTCGCAAGGATGGAAGCAACATGGGTGTCGGTATTCTTTCCCGCCGACCATTCAGTGAAGGTAGCGAACAGACCTGCCTTGGTGATGATCGCCTTGCCATAACTTCCATCGACTTCAGTGGCACAAGGGTCAATGTTGCAGCTTACCACTCGATCCTGCCATGGCCTTTTGGCCAGGCGACTATTATCGATGCGCTGGTGCCGGAACTGCAGAAGATTAGCGGCCCTTCGATCATTGCCGGTGATTTCAACGCCACGCCATGGAGCAATGCAGTCCATCGTATCGAAAAAGCTTCGGGGACGAAGGCTGTCACTGGCATTGGCGGCACATGGATGCCGCAAAGTCTGTCCGTAAAGCTCGCGCCTTTTATCGGCCTGCCGATCGACCAGGTTTTGGTGAGCCACGAGATTGAGAAACCTGTCGCCGCTTCGCGTGAAGAAGCTGGTTCCGATCACCTGCCTGTAAGGCTCGAGTTTTCGGTTCCAATGTCAGTGCATCCAGACACTGACGAGCCGGAAACTCAATCCGTTATGCTCCAATAAAAAAAGGCGGCTTTAAACCGCCTTTTTCAATTCTGCTTTCCCGCAAACATTACATGTTCACGTAAACCGGTCCTTCGCCGACATTCCTCATACGCATTATCCGGACGCAAAACCGCTACGCACTTTTGCTGGAAATACTCTCACGGCGGTCGAGACGGACACAGTTCCCGCAAACATTACATGTTCACGTAAACCGGTCCTTCGCCGCCTTGTGGCGGAACCCAGTTGATGTTCTGGTTCGGGTCCTTGATATCGCAAGTTTTGCAATGCACGCAATTCTGCGCGTTGATCACAAAACGAACATCCTTGGCCTGCGGATCGGCAGCGGAATTGCCGTCTGCATCGACCCATTCATAAACGCCCGCCGGGCAGTAACGCGTCGATGGACCTGCAAAGACATCATGTTCTGATGTCTGCTGCAGCTTCATATCAGCGACCTGCAGATGCACAGGCTCGTTTTCGTCGTGGTTGGTGTTCGAAAGAAACACCGACGACAGGCGATCAAAGGTCAGAACGCCATCCGGTTTTGGGTAATCGATCTTCTTGTGCTTTGCCGCTGGCTCAAGGCTTTGCGCATCGTTCTTGCCATGCTTCAGCGTGCCGAAAAATGAGAAACCAAACAGCTGATTGGTCCACATATCAAGACCACCGAGAGCAACACCAACAACCGTGCCGAACTTCGACCAAAGCGGCTTCACATTGCGGACCTTCTTGAGATCCTTGCCGATGGCGCTGTTACGCCAGCTGTTTTCGATTTCAATCGGCTCATCATTGGCACGACCAGCGGCCAAAGCTTCCGCAATCTTGTCGGCAGCGAGAATGCCCGACAGAACTGCGTTATGACTGCCCTTGATGCGGGGAACGTTGACGAAGCCAGCCGAACAGCCGATCAGCGCACCACCCGGGAAGGACAGTTTTGGCACTGACTGGAAGCCACCTTCGGTAATCGCGCGCGCGCCATAAGAAAGGCGTTTGCCACCCTCGAATGTATCGCGGATCGCCGGATGCGTCTTGAAGCGCTGAAATTCCTCAAACGGCGACAGATACGGGTTCTTGTAGTTGAGATGCAGCACGAAGCCGACTGCAACCATATTATCTTCAAGATGATAGAGGAACGAGCCACCGCCGGTCTTCATATCAAGCGGCCAGCCAAATGAATGCTGTACCAGACCCGGCTTATGCTTGGATGGATCTACCTGCCAGAGTTCCTTGAGGCCAATACCGAACTTGGCTGGTTCACGACCTTCATCAAGCTTGAACTTCGCGATCAGTTCCTTTGCCAGCGAGCCGCGTGCACCTTCACCGATCAGAACATATTTGCCGAGCAGCGCCATACCGCGTGTGTAGTTTGGACCGTGCGAGCCATCACGCTCGACGCCCATATCACCAGTAGCAACACCGATTACAGCGCCTTCATCATTATAAAGCACTTCAGTCGCAGCAAAGCCCGGATAGATTTCAACGCCAAGTTCTTCCGCCTTGGTGCCAAGCCAGCGGCAGACGTTGCCAAGCGACACAATGTAATTGCCATGATTGTTCATCAATGGCGGCATGGCGAAATTTGGCAGACGCACCGAACCCGCAGGACCAAGCAGCAGGAAATGGTCGGCGGTCACAGGGGTCTTGAACGGATGCCCCTCTTCCTCACGCCAGCCTGGCAGAAGCTGATCGATACCACTTGGATCAACGACGGCGCCCGACAGGATATGCGCGCCAACTTCCCCGCCCTTTTCAAGAACGACGACTGAAAGCTCAGGATTGATTTGTTTGAAACGGATGGCCGCAGCAAGACCGGCAGGGCCTGCGCCAACAATCACAATATCAAATTCCATGCTCTCGCGCTCGGGAAGCTCCTGGCTCACGATTGCTGGGGCTTCGGACATTTGTGCCTCCGTCGGGTTTACATTTTCCCTCACTATTTCAGCGCGAGTAATGCATCCAATTGTTTTTGCTCATGAACCTATCGCGAATGGGGATAAACCATATTCGGACAGGCCTTGTTTCCCCTTTAGAACGCTATGCGTCCTGGTGGCTTTACCCTCTCGCAGAGTTAAAGACTGTCGCATATGCGTCCAATTGTCCAAAACCGTTGCGAAATGCATCGCTATAATATTTACCTTAACGTAAACGTCAATTTCTAAACGGTCATGTGGTCAGTTATAGGCTATTGTGACGCAACGCGGGATCTTTTCATCAGATAAATCGGCTCCCGCATTTGGAAAGCGCATAGATTAAATTCCACGCATACCTACATCTCATCTTGGTGGGTTTCGAACTCAACCCAGTGGACTAATCTCCCAGAGGAGGCCGCCCCCACTTTTGGGAGACATGCTTTAATCACTCTATGAACCGGAATTATGCGCTGCGCTCTTGCAATCGACGTCAAAATTCGCCACCTCAATCTGTGAGGTAAAAACATGATTGATGACCGGGAAACACTGGATATGGAAGGTCTGCTCCGCTTTTATGCGGAAGCGGGCGTTGATATGCCGCTTTCCGATACACCCATCGATCGCTTTGCGGAACCGCAGCGCCAGTCGGCCCGACCGGCACCAGCGCAAGAAAACAGACTTGCCGCGCCAGCAGACCACACGCGTCCACAACAACAGCCCCGCCAAGCAGCAGTCCCCTCGCCCACCAGCCGTCCTGTGCAGGCTGCAACCGATGTTCCGGACGGCGCGCAGATTGCTCTCGCTCGCGAAGCAGCGGCACAGGCTTCCACGCTGGAAGAACTGCGCGAAAAGCTTGCGGCCTTCGACGGCTGCAATCTGAAATTTACAGCGAAGAACCTTTGCTTCGCTGACGGAGACCCATCATCCGACGTCATGTTCATCGGCGAAGCTCCGGGGCGTGATGAGGACATAGAAGGGCTGCCATTCGTCGGCAAATCCGGGCAGCTTCTCAATCGGATGATCGAGGCCATCGGCCTCAAGCGCGAGAACGTCTATATCGCCAACACAATTCCATGGCGACCGCCGGGTAATCGGACTCCTACACCGGTCGAGACCGAACTGTGCCGTCCATTTATTGAACGCCAGATTGAACTTGTAGCACCCAAAATACTCGTCGCGTTAGGCGGTCCGGCCGGTAAGGCGCTGACAGGCGCAACCGAAGGCATCCTGCGCCTGCGCGGCAACTGGAAAGTGCATCGCACGCCTTCGGGCATTGAAATTCCTGTTATGCCGACATTGCATCCGGCTTATCTGCTGCGCACGCCCGCACAAAAGCGCTTTGCCTGGCGTGATTTTCTCGCAGTTAAAATGAAGCTCTCCGAATTAGGCGATTGATATTCCATCATTTCAGTGGCATCGCCAGCGGGACTGTCACCAACATGCCGCAAACATGCAGTAGTTCGCATTTTGAACGACGCCTGACGGTAACAGGTATTCTTTAAATATAGTCCTCGTGGACAATAAAGCCCTTCGTGGAGTTTCTCATGGCTGGACAGCTCCTGCCCATAGCTGCCTTGCTGGCAAGCACGTTTCTCATGCTGCTTGCAGGTGGGCTTGCGGGTATTCTTCTGCCTATCCGCGGCGGGATCGAAGGCTGGTCAACCACGACCATAGGCTGGATGGGAACGTCCTATTCACTCGCCTTCACATTGGGCTGCATCCTGATCCCGCATCTGGTGCGGCGCGTCGGGCATGTGCGCGTGTTTTCAGCCTTGCTGACACTGCTCTCCATTGCACTGCTCCTGCATTCACTGATCATAAGCCCATATGCCTGGATGATCTTTCGCGGTATTGCAGGCTTCTCGCTTGCCGGCTCCTATATGATTATCGAAAGCTGGCTGAATGAGCGCGTCACAAATGAAACGCGCGGCAAGATTTTCTCGATCTATATGATCATCACGATGCTTGGCCTGATGTGCGGGCAATATATCCTGCCGTTTGGCGATGCGACAACCGTCACGCTCTTCATCGTCTGCGCCATAATCTATGCCAGTGCCCTGCTTCCGACCACACTTTCAAGCGCACAATCACCCAACCCGCTGACACAGGCTTCGCTGGATCTGAAAGGTCTCTATAGACGCTCTCCGGCTGCAGCCGTCGGTTCGTTCATTGCGGGCATCGTCGCCGGTACATGGAGCTTCCTTGCCGCAATCTATGGCGAAATGAATGGGCTATCGACCTTTGGCATTGCGACCATGCTTGCCTGCGCCATGATCGGCGGCGCTATCTTTCAGTACCCGCTTGGCCGTGCATCGGACCTGGTAGACCGTCGCATTGTGATGGTCATCGCAGGTATAATCGGCTTTCTGCTGTCCGCCGTCATGCTGATTGCTCACCCGACGTCCCCTTATGCACTTTACATGATGATGTTTCTGTTCGGCTCGGTGCTCTACCCGATCTATAGTCTCAATGTGGCGCACGCCAATGACTATGCCGATGCCAGCGAATTCGTGAAAATCTCAGGCGGGTTATTGATTATTTATGGCTGCGGCAGCGTAGTTGGACCAGCGATTTCCGGCCCTATGATGGATCTGATTGGTGCATCCGGCTTCTTCGTGACCATGGCTGTTGCTTACGCCGTCTATGGATTACACGCTTTCTGGCGCATACGCCGGTTCGAACGACCCGCAATCAGTGATCAGAAGACGGAGTTCAAATTCCATACACCCGATGGTCAGTCAACACCGGAAACGATGCAGCTCGACCCGCGCGCCGAAGGAACGCCGGGTCAAGCATAGGTTTTACTGCGCCTGTTGAGGTGTATTAGCCTTGTGCGGTTCGATCGCCAGCTGATGCTCGCGATAGATGATATAGCCGCCAGCTGCCATCACGATTGCACTGCCTAAAAGCATTTCAAAGGTCGGAATATCACCAAAAAACAGGAAACCGATCCCCAGACCCAGCAGCATTGACGTGTATTCAAATGGCGCAATCGTGCTCATCGGCGCGTGCCGATAGCATTCAGTAAGCAGGATTTGAGCGATACCGCCAGCGATACCTGCACCGATCAGCATTGCGAGCTGTGGCAAGGTTGGCATGACCCAGCCAAACGGGATGCTGAACAGCGCAATGATACTGGCGGAAATCGAGAAATAAATAACGATTGTCGATGTGCGCTCCGTCTGCACGAGACGACGAACCAGCATCATCGCAAAGGCAGCCATGACCGCCCCGCCGAGAGCTGCGAGCGCTCCCATGGCTTCATTGCGCCCGACATTGCCTTCGGCAAATAATGTCATGCGTGGCCAGATAATAATCATGACGCCAAAAAGGCCAATAATCACCGCGCTCCAGCGATAAAGCCTGACGACTTCATGCAGGATAAGAGCGCCCAGCACCACAGCAATAAGAGGCGACGCGTAATTGATCGCGATTGCTTCAGGCAAAGGCAGCTTGGTCAGCGCATAAAAGCTCAACGACATAGCGCCTACACCAACCATTCCGCGCCAGAAATGGCTGAATCCGTGGTGCGTTTGAAGAATGCCAGAGAGTTGCCCGCGCAACGCAAAGTAAACAAGGATCGCAAGCACTGCGAAGAATGAGCGGAAGAAGATCAACTGACCAAGCGGAATGCCCTCGGCAGCCTTGAGCAAGGTCGACATTCCCACAAAAACAGCAACCGAAGCGACTTTAAGGCTGATCCCCAACATTGGGTTATTCTGAAGCAGATCAGGCTCGATGGTTTCGCTGACCTGAGCATTTGCGGAGACCGCGTCCGGAAGGGACTTCACAACGCAATTCCTTAAACGGGAGATATGGGGCAAGGCGGGAAATTACAGTTATTGCGCTATCCATAGGCCTGTTCGCAATAAAGTGCCAGCCAAGCAAAGATCAGCACGCAAAAAATATTGAACAACTTCGCTTTTCTTGTCGTTTGCTAAAAAGCCGGATACGACTCTAGTGGTTTGATTCCGAAATTTGCATCCCTCGATACAGACGTTAAACAAATTTCGGAATTCAAAAACCACTAGTAAGCATATGAATCTAGTGGATTTTTCGAATTTGACGTTTGAAAGAGCGTGGATGTTGATCGTGATCCAAACGTCAAATTCAATCCACTTGCATCGAAGCGCTTGGAGCGCCTTTCGATTTGATTAAATCAAATCGACGCTCTCATCGTTTATTTTAACGCGTGTCTTATCCGAAAGCGGTTTCACACTTTCGGGCTGCGCTCCACAGAAGAGTTTCGCAATGCGTACTGAAACTGGCCAGACATTCCGCCTCGAAGATTATCGCCCGACCCCTTACGCCATACCAGAAACGAAACTCGACTTCATACTTGAGCCGGAAAAGACAATCGTTCGTGCCCAACTGACAATCGAGCGGCGCGCGGATACTGTCAGGGGGACGCCGCTTATTCTGGACGGCGACGAACTGAAATTGATCGGCTTGCGCCTGAATGGAGCGCCAGTTGGCGACAACGGCTATTCAGCAACGCCCGACCGGCTCGAAATCACCGACCTGCCTGATGCAGATCGTTTTACATTGGAAATCGTCACCGAAGTGAATCCAACGACAAATCGTCAGCTCTCGGGGCTTTATCGATCGAGCGATGTCTATTGCACGCAGTGTGAAGCAGAAGGTTTCCGCCGCATCACCTATTATTATGACCGGCCGGACGTGCTTTCCGTTTATACCGTACACATCGATGCCGAAAAGGCAGCCGCCCCGATTTTGCTCGCGAATGGCAATCCCGTTAAACACGGTATTGTGGCAAACAATGCTAGTCGGCATTTTGCTGTCTGGCATGACCCGCATCCAAAGCCATCCTATCTGTTTGCCCTTGTCGCGGGCTCACTTGATGTCGTGAAGGACCATTTCACCACACTATCAGGACGCCCGGTCGATCTCGCCATTTATGTCGAACACGGTAAGCAGGACCGCGCGCTTTACGCTATGGATGCGCTCAAACGCTCTATGCGTTGGGACGAGGAAAAATTCGGCCGCGAGTATGATCTCGACGTCTTCAATATCGTTGCGGTTTCCGACTTCAACATGGGAGCGATGGAAAACAAGGGCCTCAATGTCTTCAATGACAAATACGTGCTGGCCGACTCCGATACGGCAACGGATGTGGATTATGCAGGCATCGAAGCTGTTATTGCACACGAGTATTTTCACAACTGGACCGGCAATCGCATTACCTGTCGCGACTGGTTCCAGCTTTGCCTGAAAGAAGGTCTGACGGTCTATCGCGATCATGAATTTTCTGCGGATGAGCGTTCGCGCCCAGTGAAACGCATCGCCGAAGTAAAGATCCTGAAAGCACAGCAGTTCCCGGAAGATAGCGGTCCCCTTTCGCATCCGGTACGCCCTCGCGAATATAGCGAGATCAACAATTTCTACACGGCGACCGTTTATGAAAAAGGCTCGGAAGTAGTGCGCATGATCCGCACCATCATCGGGCCTGAACTGTTCCGTAAAGGCATGGACCTTTATTTCGAACGTCATGACGGTGATGCGGCAACCATTGAAGACTTCATCAAGGTCTTTGCCGATGTTTCGGGACAGGACTTCTCACAATTCTCATTGTGGTACGATCAGTCCGGGACGCCGAAAGTCGAAGCGAGCTTCGACTTTAATGCGGCAAAAGAGACGTTCACTGTTGAATTTATACAGTCGCTTGCACCAACTCCCGGACAGCCAACAAAAAAGCCAATGCATATTCCTATCGCTTTTGGCCTTTTGGGAGCAGATGGCAAAGATATTCAGCCTTCATCAGTCGAGGGTGGCGATGTTCATGATGGCGTTATCCATCTTCATAAGGCCTCGGAAACCATTGTCTTTCATGGCATCAGGGAACGCCCGGTCCCGTCACTGCTGCGCGGCTTCTCCGCGCCAATCAATCTGGTCTCCCCGTTTGATGCAGAAGACCGTATATTCTTGGCATTGAACGACAGTGATCCCGTCGCCCGGTGGCAAGCGCTGACCGGCATTTTCACGCAAGCCCTGCTGGACGGTGCCAAGCGTGTACGGGGCGGGTATGAACCGGAGACGGACGACAGGATCATTGAGCTTGCAGGACGCGTTGCCTCCGATGAAACGCTTGACGCCGCCTTCCGCGCACTCTGCCTGACCTTACCGACAGAGAGCGATATCGCACGCGAGATGGGTCACAATGTTGACCCTGATGCAATTTGCGCAAGCCGCGATCACCTCATCGCGGCAATCGTATCCGCCTATTCGGATGACTTCGCATCGCTTTATGCAAGCTTGCAGCAAGAAGGTACGTTCTCCCCTGATGCTGTATCGGCTGGCAAACGCGCATTGCGCAATGTGCTGCTCGACTATCTCAGCCGATATGAAAACAGCCCTGCCCGTGCTGCCCAACAGTTTGCCGACGGCGATAACATGACTGATCGTGCGGCAGCTCTCAGCGTATTGGTGCATCGCTTCGGTGACAGCCATGAAGCTCAGGGAGCGCTTGCATCATTTGAAAAGCGGTTTGGTGACGACGGATTGGTGATGGACAAGTGGTTCATTGTGCAAGCAACACGCCCCGGCGAAAAAGCACTTGATGCTGTCCGCGCGCTCACCAGGCACAAGCTGCTTTCGTTCGACAATCCGAACCGCGTGCGCGCGCTGATCGGGGCGTTCTCAGCCAGCAACCCGACGGGGTTCAATCGCAAGGATGGCGCGGCTTACACTTTCTTCGCCGATATCATTCTGGCAATCGATCCGGAAAATCCACAGCTTGCAGCGCGTCTTCTCACCGCTTTGCGTTCCTGGCGTTCGCTGGAAGACACACGTCGTGAACATGCTCGCGCTGCATTGGCTCGTATCGCCGGTACACCGAAGCTTTCGACCGATCTTCGCGACATCGTGGACAGAACCCTCGCTTGATTCGCGAATCATATATCGCGACATACTGATTCGTTATACCCGGCCCCGAAATGGGCCGGGCACGACCGTTCCGCCATTGTTCAAGCAGAGCCGTATAAAACCTGCCAAGGCTTACGGCTTTCATGAGTCTTTTCATGATGTTAGATGCGCACCTTCTCAAACTGATTCCGCTTAACAGATTGAGATTCTACGGAAAAACCAAACGCGCAGATGGTGTTTTTTACATCTCGTTAACGAATTCGCTGGACAGCGCGAATCACTTTTGATTCATTGAAGTTGTTCGGAGACGGCGTATTCCGAAAGATTTTGAGTAGAGATTTCAGTTCACGCAGTTTCGGGCGGACAGCGCTTCTGGCGCATCTTGGGAACTGTTACGGCAAATCAAGAGGGGCTAACAGATGGCGAGCACCGACGCGTACGACGCGACGGCGGGGAAGCATCGCGACTCCGGACGGAAGCGGAAGAAGGGCAGACTCTCAGGACATGCCAAGCTTCTTGCAGGCCCTGCCTACGGCAAGTTCGTGGCGGTTGAGCCCGTATTGCGTCGTCTTGTTCCGGCCCTCATCATCATCTTTCTCATCATACTCGGCGTGGCGCGCGTGTTCTCGATGTTGTCGTGGCGCGAAGACATCGAACTGCAGCACAAGGCGGCTTTGTCTGCAACGACGGCCAATCTGGCGCAGATGATCGAGCGTGCGGCCAACGGAACGCAGGCTGGCGCGCAAATGGCGCCCAAGGAACTTGATAATACGATTGCGGAGTTTCGCTCCCGTGGTCTGTCTTCCAGCGGCATGACGATTGCTCTGGTTAATGACGATTCAGTCATCGTCACGGCTTCCGGCCCGGCAACAGACATCGTCGGCAAACAGGCCGATGATGTATTCAGCGACATCCAGCCTCTGTTCATGTTTGCGGAACGTGCTGGCGTTCTGACAGTCGTCATGAACGGAGAAGCAGCCTACGGCACGGTGTCAAAACCAATGACCGTGCCTTATGCGATCATTGCTGCAGAACCGGAAAGCACAATATTTGCTGAATGGAAACGCGCCGTATCGCTTAACGTGACGCTCTTTGCAGGCACGACCGGCGTGATGTTCGCAATTCTCTATGCCTATTTCAGTCAGGCAGCGCGTGCCCGCGAAGCCGACGATCTATCTGGCCAGATCCAGCGTCGTATTGATATGGCGCTTGCGCGTGGTCGTGGTGGTCTGTGGGATTGGGATATGGCGCGCGGACGCATCTACTGGTCGCGCTCCATGTATGAGATGCTCGGCTACGAGGCGCAGGATGCCGTGCTCGCTTTTGGCGACGTGTCGGCGATCATCAATCCTGAAGATGGCGATTTATATTCGATTGCAGAACAGGCAGCGGCTGGCGATATTTCGCATGTGGACCGTGTCTTCCGTATGCGCCATGCAGATGGTTCGTGGGTATGGATGCGGGTTCGTGCGGAGATCGCATCTGAGAATGATCTGCACCTCGTCGGCATTGCATTCGACGTCAGTGAGCAGCATCGCTTTGCGCAGCAGACGGCAGAAGCCGATATGCGTATCCGCGAAGCCATCGAGAATATTTCCGAAGCATTCGTTCTCTGGGATTCCAATAACCGTCTGGTGATGGCCAATTCCAAATTCAGCGAATATGCTGGCCTTCCGGTCTGGACACTGAAGCCCGGCGTGCCGCGCAACGAAGTTGATGCCCACACGCGTCCGTTCAGCTTTGAGCGTCGCATGGCGAATGAACATAATCGTGCAGGCGGCCAGACTTTCGAACGCCAGCTAAGCGATGGTCGTTGGCTACAGGTCAATGAACGCCGCACTCAGGACGGTGGTCTTGTTTCCATCGGCACAGACATTACCCAGATCAAGCAGCATCAGGAACGCCTGGTTGACAGTGAACGTCGACTGATGGCCACCATTCACGACCTCTCGATTGCCCGAAAGGGTGAGCGCGACCGCGTACGTGAATTGTCGGAATTGGCGCGCAAATACGGTCAGGAAAAGGAGCGCGCGGAAGCTGCGAACCGCGCCAAGTCTGAATTCCTTGCCAATATGTCTCACGAATTACGTACGCCGCTCAATGCGATCATCGGTTTCTCCGAAATGATTCAGGCTGGCACTTTCGGGCCACTCGGCTCGGATCGCTACGAGGAATATATCAACGATATTCACACCAGCGGTAACTTCCTGCTCAACGTGATCAATGACATTCTCGATATGTCGAAGATCGAAGCAGGCCATTTCTCGCTGGATCGTGAAGAAATCGATCTTTGTCCGCTGATCAATGAAACCGTGCGCATGATTTCTCTGCAGGCAGACGAAAAGAACATCACAGTTGAGACGCGCATCGAAGAAGCCATGCAGCTCAATGCAGACCGACGTGCGGTCAAACAAGTGCTGATCAATCTTCTGTCCAACGCGGTGAAGTTCACTTCCCATAATGGTCGCATCACGGTGCGCGCGCGAAAGACTGGATCAGCTCTGTTCATGACCATTCAGGATACCGGCGTTGGTATCCCGAAATCCGCTCTACGGAAAATCGGACAGCCGTTTGAGCAGGTCGAGAACCAGTTCACAAAATCGCATACTGGCTCAGGTCTCGGCCTTGCGATCACCCGCTCTCTTGCTGAACTCCATGGTGGCTGGCTGCGCATCCGTTCGACTGAAGGCATTGGAACCGTTGTTTCGGTTTGCATACCGGACCGGAGGCAGGCCATTGCCTCCAGCCAACATACTGAGATCCACGCAGCATAGTCAGTTTATCAGCTTGTCAAAACTGGCTCGAACATTTGCAGCCAGTTCCGTCAGATGATGTTCAACGCGTTTGATGTCCGGCAGTTCGGCCGCACGACAGAGAATATCAATCATTCCAGGAATGAACTCTTCACGCGTTGCATCGCTGCCAAGGCATAGACGAATTGTCTGGCTGAGATTGGTGTAGAAGCGATGCGCTTTAACCAGTGTATCAATCGTAGCCGGATCGGCGAATGAGGGATCAAGGCCAGCGAGCACTTCCTCAGTTGCAAGAGGACGTGGCGTCTTTGCGACCTTTCCAACGAGAACCGCGAACTGCGCTATGAATTCAAGATCGACAATACCGCCGGGTTTCAGCTTGAAATCCCAATCGTCGCGCGGTGGCTTTTCCTGATAAATGAGGTCGCGCATCTCACGCACGTCCTTGGCTATTTTCCGCGTATCCCGCTTGGTGGACAGCACTTCATCAATTTCACCCTTGATGAAATCAATAAAGGCCGCATCGCCGTGAATGGCGCGCGCGCGCGTCAGGGCCATGTGCTCCCATGTCCAGGCCTCTGTGCGCTGATACTTTCCGAATGATTCAATATGCGTAGCTACAGGACCTTTATTGCCCGATGGGCGCAATCGCATATCGACTTCGTAAAGCACACCTTCCCCGGTTGGCGCGGAAAGTGCCGCGATAAGGCGCTGTGTCAGCCGGATATAATATTGCGACGCAGCCAATGGTTTGTCGCCATCCGATTCATCCGTATCCTTATCATGGTCATAGAGTAGGATAAGATCGACATCCGAACCTGCGGTCAGTTCGCGGCTGCCAAGTTTGCCCATAGAAAGAAGCGCTACCCTGGCACCCTTTACCTTGCCATGACGCCGTTGCAGTTCAGCTTCGACGACCTCAAAGGCTTTACCGATCATCAGTTCAGCCAGATCGGAAAAGGCGCGCCCGGCACGGACGCCATCAATTGCACTTGTCAGCAGACGGATGCCAATCAGAAAGCGATGTTCGGCCGCGAATATACGCAGGCGATCCAGAACTTCCTCGAAATCAGTTGCAGCCCCCAGAAAAGCGCGCAGTCTCTCTTCAAGATAGGTGCGGGTCGGAACTTCAGAAAAAATCGCCGGATCAAGCAAACCGTCGAAAACATGCGGCTTCCGTGTAATGATTTCGGCAAGTCGTGGTGCCGCACTCATGATCATCACGAGCAGATTGAGAAGGCGCGGATTAGATTGCAGCAGGCTGAAAAGCTGGATGCCCGCAGGCAGGCCTTGCAGGAATCCATCGAAACGCAAGAGTGATTCATCTGCGCGTTTGGTGGCAGCAAAAGCCTGCAACAATGCCGGTGTCAGCTCTGTAAGGCGTTCGCGCGCTTCTGCTGATTGCGTGGCGCGATAGCGGCCGAAGTGCCATGTACGGATAACACGGCAGATATCGCTGGGACGCTCATAGCCCATAGAGGCCAGCGTTTCCAACGTACCCGGATCATCTACATCGCCGGTGAAAACGAGATTGCCGCTGGAAGAACCAAGCTCCGGCGCTTGTTCAAACAACGCCGCATAATGCTTTTCGACAACCTTGAGGGCCGACAGAAACACTTCAGAAAACTCTGCCGTATCGTCATAACCCATCATATGAGAGACGCGGGCAAAGCCTTCGTCGTCTTCCGGCAGAATATGGGTCTGCTCGTCAGCAATCATCTGGATGCGGTGTTCGACATCACGCAGGAAATAATATTCCTTGGCAAGACAATCGCGTGCTTTCTCACTGATCCAGCCACGCTCTGCAAGCTTTCCGAGCATCGGGACAGTCTGATTACCGCGCAATTCGGGGAAACGACCGCCTGCGATCAATTGTTGCGTCTGCACGAAAAATTCGATCTCGCGGATACCGCCACGACCAAGCTTCACATTATGGCCACGAATGGCGATGTCGCCATGCCCCTTATGGGCATGAATCTGTCGCTTGATGGAATGAACGTCGGCGATTGCAGCATAGTCAAGATATTTACGCCAAACATATGGAGCGAGCTCAACTAACACCTGTTTGCCAGCCTCCCGATCTCCGGCTACAGGACGCGCCTTGATCATGGCCGCGCGTTCCCAGTTCTGCCCACGCCCTTCATAGTAATGCAGGGCCGCACCAACTGGGATCGCCAAAGGCGTTGAACCCGGATCAGGACGCAAGCGCAGATCAACGCGGAAGACATAGCCGTCCGCTGTGCGATCCTGAAGAATACGCACCAGACGCCGCGTCATGCGAGAGAATGTATCAACGCATTCATATGGATCGCCAATAGCCGGACGTGTTTCATCAATAAAGACGATCAGATCAATATCAGAAGAATAATTGAGCTCGCGGGCACCGAGTTTGCCCATGCCAAGTACGATCCAGCCACATTCCTTGTCTGGATTATCACGGTCGGGCAGTTTGATCTTGCCCGCACTATCCGCATCGCACAGCAGGAAGCGAATAGCAGCACCCGTACAAGCTTCGGCCAGGTCGGTGAGCCAGCCGGTTGTCGCTTCCGTATTGAAGATTTGCGCCAGATCGCAAAGCGCTATTAGCACATGTGCCTCTCGCTTTCGCTGGCGCAGACCGCTCATCAGAGAAGCTTCTGTGACGCCCTCTTCCGTGCCGGATGCAGAGATCTCGGAAAGAATATTGGCGAGAGCCTCTTCCGGCGCTGCGGCTGCAATTCGATCAAGAATGCGTGGCTGACGGATCAGCGATTCACGAATAAATGGCGACAGATCAAGAACCGCTGCAAGAAAACTCCCGGCCTTCTTATTGCCTAAAAGGCTGGTAACACGGTCAAGCCCCTCTTCCTTTGCCCGCCCTTCAAGGTCGACAAGAAAGGATTGTGCCCGTTCAGAATCAAGCGGTGTCAGCCCACAAAGGTTACGGTCGAAAAGCAGTTCCTTTGAATTTTCAGCCGCCATGATCCCCTCATGCATGTAGTTTTAAGATTGTGCGTCCTTCGGCAGAGGGAACTCAAGAACTGCACGCAGGCCGGGTTCATTGTCTTCCAGACGCAGAGCGCCACCGTGCAATTTCATTACCGCCTTGGCAAGACTTAAACCAAGTCCCGATCCCGGCTGTGTACGGCTTTCCTCAAGCCGTACGAAACGCTCGGTTGCCTGCTCGCGTTTGTCTTCTGGAATGCCTGAGCCGTTGTCTGCCACCACGATGCGCACCCATTGTGAATCACACTCCATGGAAAGCGTAACTACTGCGGGGTTCTCGCCTACAAGCGCATACTTAATAGCATTGTCGACAAGGTTGGAGACGGTTTGGCCAACGAGTTCACGGTTGATATGCAGCGGCGTGTCGTCAAGCGCACCAAGCGTCAAAGTAGCACCCGCATCTTCGGCGACCGGCTCATACATTTCGGCCACATCACTGACGATTGATGCCACCGGCATGTTCTCCAGATTCTCACTTGAATAGCCTGCTTCAAGGCGGGAGATCATCAAAATAGCATTAAAGGTGCGGATCAGCTGATCGGATTCGCCGATAATGTCCTCCAGCGCCTCCCGATATTCAGGACCGGCCTTCTTGCCTGACAGTGCCTCTTCGGCACGGTTGCGCAGACGGGTGAGTGGTGTCTTGAGGTCATGCGCAATATTATCGGAAACCTGCTTCAAGCCTTCATTGAGTTCAAGAATTCGTCCAAGCATGACATTGAGATTGCCTGAGAGACGGTCAAACTCGTCACCGGAACCGTTGACCGGCAATCTCCCCGTCAAGTCACCATCCATAATGCGCTGCGAAGCGCGCGAAACTTCATCGATACGTTTAAGTGCGCGTCGCCCAACGAAGAACCAGATCAGAAGCGCACCGACACCCATGATACCGAGAGCCAGCATGAGCGAGCTGCGCACAAGATCCCGGAAACGCTCCGGCTCACCCAGATCGCGACCAACCAGCAGACGCATACCATTAGGCAAAGCAATCACAACTGCAATTGCGCGATGCTCAGTCTCGGTTCCCTGCTCACCATAGCGGCGATATTTGAAGGCGCGCTCCACGATACCATCCGTATCCAGCACGCCCGGCTCAACACCTTCGACGTTGCCGGACAGAATGCGGCCAGACGGATCTGCAACAAGATAGAGATAGGCACCGGGTTGGCGGGAACGATAATCAATCGTGCGCACAAGTTGCGGAATGCCGCCCCGTGCATAGGCCTTGCCGATACTCGCGACTTCTTCGCCCAGCGCTTCCTGAGTCTGGCTATTGATAATCGATGCAGAAAGATTGGTCATATAGAAGACCAATGCCACCGCTCCAACGGCAAATAAGAGTAGGTAAAGCGTGGACAGGCGAGCAGCTGTCGTGCGCATAAGCGCAGAGAAACGCCCCATCATTCCACCTTGGCGCTCGCAGTAGCGGCTTTGGTGCGCCCGGCTTTGAGCATATAGCCCGCACCACGCACGGTGTGCAGCAACGGGACGTCAAAGCCTTTTTCAATTTTGCTGCGAAGTCGGGAGATGTGCACATCGATCACATTGGTTTGAGGATCGAAATGATAATCCCAGACATTTTCAAGCAGCATCGTGCGCGTAACCACCTGTCCGGCATGACGCATCAGATATTCAAGCAGACGAAACTCTCGCGGCTGAAGCGTGATATCCACGTCCTGCCTTCGTGCCGTGTGAGCAAGCCTGTCAAGTTCCAGATCGCCGACGCGATAGATTGTATCTGCTTCGCGCGGACTTGAACGGCGCTGCAGAACTTCAACACGTGCAAGCAGTTCAGAAAATGCATATGGCTTGGTTAGATAATCGTCTCCGCCTGCGCGCAAACCAGTTACGCGATCATCCACTTCGCCGAGGGCAGAAAGGATAAGAACCGGCGTTTCCATGCCTTTGGCACGCAGACCAGCAACTACGGAAAGACCGTCGCGCTTGGGCAACATGCGATCCACGACCAGCACATCATAGTTTCCGTTTTCAGCCAACGCATAACCGATCTCACCGTCGCCAGCGATGTCGGCAGAATGTCCAGCCTCAGTAAAGGCCTTCTCAAGATAGCGGGCCGCTTCGCGGTCGTCTTCGATAACGAGAATCTTCATGGCGATACTATAAACCGGATCGTTGGAGAAAATGAAGGAATGCCAGGCGGATTGTCCGCCTGGCATTTTTTTCAGATACTCAGCGTCATGCAACCGTTATCCCTGATCGATCGGAAGGGCTACGAAGCGGCTCTGGTCGTTGCTCTGAAGTTGCAACAGCACAGCCTTACGACCAGCCTTTGAGGCTTCTTCAATCGCCTTGTCAATATCCTTGGCGCTTTTGACGACCTGATTGTTTACTGAGACGATGATGTCACCGGAACGGATACCACGGTCGGACGCATCGCTATCAGGATCCACATTAGTGACAACTACGCCGTCACCATCTTCCGACGGCGTAACCGTCAGACCATAGGTGTCGAGTGATCCACCCTGTTCGGTGTCCCCACCGCTGGACTGGCTGTCCGCCTTGCCGAGATCCTGTGGCATGGCCGCAATCGTAATATCGACTTCTTCAGCCTTGTTCTTACGCCAAACGGTCAGAGCAGCTTTTTCACCAGGAATGATATTGGCAACCTTACGAGCAAGATCACGTGGGTCCTGAACAGTTTCACCGTTAACGGCTGTGATTACATCACCGGCCTTGATGCCTGCCTTTGCAGCCGGACCGTCAGCCTGAGGGGATGCGACCAGAGCGCCCTTCTCTTCAGCGAGACCAAGCGAAGCGGCAATGTCCTTGCTCACAGGCTGAATCTGAACACCAATCCAACCACGTTCAACCGACCCCTTCTTGATCAGCTGATCGACGACCTGCTTGGCAGTCGATGCTGGAATTGCAAAGGCAATACCTACGCTGCCACCCGAAGGTGAGAAGATTGCGGTGTTGATGCCAATGACTTCGCCGGACAGATCGAAAGCCGGGCCACCAGAGTTGCCTTTGTTAACCGCGGCATCAATCTGGATAAAATCGTCGTAAGGACCTGCGCCGATGTCACGACCACGAGCTGAAACGATACCGGATGTGACCGTGCCGCCAAGACCAAACGGATTGCCAACAGCAACGACCCAGTCGCCCACCCGGATCTTGTTGTCATCACCGAGCTTCACATATGTGAACTTGCGCTTGGCATCATCGATCTTCAGGACAGCAAGATCTGTACGCGCGTCGGTGCCTATCAGCTTCGCATCGAGTTCGGTGCCGTCATCGAGAACGACGCTGTAGGCGTCACCATCAGAAACAACGTGGTTGTTGGTGACGAGATAACCGTCTTCAGAAATGAAGAAGCCGGACCCCTGTGCCACAGGACGTTCATGACCCGGACGCGGCTTGCCGCGATTGCCCGGACGGCGACTATCGGGACGTGCATCGCCACGAGGCTCCATGCCGAAATCACGGAAGAAGCGCTTTAGCGGATGGCCATCTGGCAGCTGATCGAAACCGGGAGGCGTTCCGAACTGCTGACCACGGCTATCGGCTTCCTGCACATCTTTCTTGACGCGAACGCTAACGACTGCCGGGCGCACTTTTTCAACCAGATCGGCAAAGCCTGCCTGCTGAGGCGGAGTGACACTGACTGCTTCGGCGCGGGCATTGTTCATCACGCCCATTGGGCCGGTTGCGACGAACGCACCGGCCAGCGCGGCTGACAGCGCTACGGCTGCAACACCCTTGCGATACTTTGAAGTTATGATCTTCGACATCTGTCTCTCCTTACGAGCAGCAATCCCGGACCAAGAATTCCCACCAAGGCAAATCTGGTCCTGTAATCCTTTATAGAGCTCAAGATAGTTCGGGCTACCTTACCGCTCAATTTCCGGAAGATGAAAGTTTTGTAAGGTTTGAGAAGAAAATCAGAACCGAATACTGGCTTACTTATCGTCGAGAAGCCTGGAAAGCTCGGCTTTTTCTCGTTCCGACAACGGCTTTTGGACTTCAGCTGCCGTGTTGCGCCGACGGAACGCAATGGCCAAAGCAACCCCACCAATCAAAAGAATCAGCACCGGAAAACCCCAAAGGAGTGCTGTCTGTGCATTGAACCGGGGTTTAAGCAGGACGAATTCGCCATAACGATCTACGACAAAGTCCATAACCTGCTTATCAGAATCGCCAGAAGTCAGGCGTTCACGCACGAGAACACGCAGGTCGCGCGCCAGTTCCGCATTGGAATCGTCAATAGATTCGTTCTGACATACCATGCAGCGAAGTTCCGCAGATATCTCGCGCGCACGTTTTTCAAGCTGAGGATCGGCGAGCACCTCGTCCGGATTGACAGCCAAAGCGGCTGATCCGCTAAAGACCAGCGACAATCCGAGAAGAAGCAGGGAAAGACGTTTGCCTATCCTCATGCTGTTGCCTCTGCTTCCTTCGACGCGGACTTGCGCGTCTTTGATGGAGCGCCAACACGCAGGCGGCGATCTGCGAGCGAGAAGATAGCTCCCACCATCATGATCAGCGCACCGTACCAGATCAGTGTGACATCCGGCTTCCACCAAACGCGCACGACAATGGAACCATTGCCAGGTTCGTCACCCAGAGCCACATAAACCTGACTGAACCACAGAGTCCGGATGCCTGATTCAGTGGTCGGCATCTGACGGGCCGGGAAAAACCTCTTGGATGGCTCGATCAGGCCCAGATCGCGATTTGACGAATCCAGCAGCGTAAACGTACCGCGGTTTTCAGTGAAATTCGAACCGGTCAAAGGACGCAGACCTTCAAAGCGCAGCGAATAATTCGCGACCTTTGTCGTATCGCCCGGACGCATCAGCAATACACTTTCGGTACCATAGGTGGTGACGCTTATAATACCGAGCAGAGTTACGCCCAGGCCAATATGCGCAAGAGCTGTTCCGAACACTGAACGTGGCAATCCTTTAAAGCGCGAAAATGCTTTGCTCGCGGAAACCTTGCCAATACCGGCCTTCAACCAGAGGTCAGTCAGGCTACCGAGAATCAGCCATACAGCAAGACCAATGCCGAGAGCTGCAAGGACTGAGTGAGCCTCGCTGCGCCAAATCACGATACCGACCGTAATGAGCGACAATGCGAATGCTGTCATCAGCCGTTGCGCAACGCCGTACAGGTCCCCGCGCTTCCAGGCGAGCAGCGGACCGAAAGGCACAGCGAACAGCAGTGGGATCATCAATGGCCCGAAGGTCATGTTGAAGAAGGGAGCCCCGACCGAAATCTTGTCGCCAGTCAACACTTCCAGCAACAGCGGATAGAGCGTGCCGATAAGAACGGTCGCAGCAGCAGTTGTGAGGAAGAGATTGTTGAAGACCAGCGCACCTTCGCGCGAGATCGGCTGAAACAGTCCGCCCGAAGACAAGCTCTGAACACGCAGAGCAAAAAGCGACAGCGAACCACCGATAAAGATGGCGAGAATAGCGAGAATGAAAAGGCCCCGCCCCGGATCAGTCGCGAAACTATGCACTGACGTCAGCACACCGGAACGCACAAGGAAGGTTCCCAAAAGCGATAGTGAGAAGGTCAGGATCGCGAGCAACACGGTCCAGATTTTGAGGGCGGAGCGCTTTTCCATGACAATGGCCGAATGCAGCAGCGCCGTTCCGACAAGCCATGGCATGAAGGACGCATTTTCGACCGGATCCCAGAACCACCAGCCCCCCCAGCCGAGCTCGTAATAGGCCCAGTAAGAGCCCATTGCGATGCCGCCGGTCAGGAACATCCAGGCGACCAGCGCCCAGGGGCGAACCCAACGCGCCCACGCCGCATCAATACGGCCTTCAATCAGAGCAGCTACGGCAAAGGAAAAGCATACAGAAAAGCCGACATAGCCGAGATAGAGCAACGGTGGATGGATCGCGAGGCCGATATCCTGAAGGATAGGGTTCAGATCGCCGCCTTCAATCGGTGCCGGAATGATGCGTGTGAATGGATTGGATGTGAAAATGATGAAGGCCAGAAAGGCGGTTCCAATCCAGCCCTGAACGCCAAGGACATTCGCACGCAGGGTTTCCGGCAGATTGCCGGAAAAAGCTGCAACCAGCGCACTGAAGAAACTGAGGATCAGTACCCACAGCAACATGGAGCCTTCATGATTGCCCCAAACGCCGGTAATTTTATAAAGCATCGGCTTTTGTGAATGAGAGTTTTCAACCACATTGAGGACGGAAAAATCAGAGACGACATAGGCGAAGGTCAGAACCACGAAAGAGAAGGCAATCAGCGCAAAGACGGCCAGTGCAGTTGGTACTGCCACGCCCATCAGCTGCATGTCTCTACGCTGCGCGCCTACAACGGGTGCAACAGACTGAACCACTGAGAGGGCCAGTGCCAGAACAAGCGCGAAATGACCAATCTCGACATTCATAAGCTTTTTCCAGTTCCAATTCCGATTATTGGCCCGATACTCATCATTGACCTTCCCAAACGCCCTTTTTCTTCAGACTGTCGGCGAGGTCTTTCGGAACATAATTTTCATCGTGTTTGGCGAGCACATTATCGGCTCGAAACACGCCGTCAGAACCAAAGCGACCTTCCGCAACGACACCTTGTCCCTCACGGAAAAGATCTGGAGCAATACCCTCGAAGACAACTTTGACCGTCTTGATTGTGTCGGTGACAGTAAAGCGCAGTTCACTGCCTTCACGCATCACAGAGCCTTCTTCAACAAGGCCACCCAAACGGAACCGGGCACCGGAGGTGATTTCCTGTTCAGTCAAATCGGCAGGTGTTCGGAAAAATCGAATATCCTGATTAAAAGCCATAAGCATGAGGCCGACTGCGACAGCGAGAACGGCCAACGCACCGCCGATCAACATCAGACGCTTGCGCTTTCTCTGACTGACTGTGCGGGCTAAACTGCCCTTTGGCTTCGTATTGCGTCCGTTGCTTTCTGCAGTCGCACTCATTGTGTTGCGCTCCCTGCTTCCAAACCCAACCCTGCGGCAAAGCCTGTCAGCTCAGCCCGTTTTTCACCATCCAGCGCCGCAACTCCACGCTTTAACGCATCAAGTGCATCATCTCGACGATTAAGGATCATATAGGAGCGCACCAGGCGCTTCCAGCTATCGATATCCCCGCCATTTTCGCGAAGACTTTCGTCCAAACGTTGAACCATACCTTCAACCATGGCCTGACGATCTTCAGGGTTCATGGAAGCTGCCGCGTCTACATCCTCGGTTGTAGGACCCTTCGCAGGGGCCTGTGGAGCAGTTCCGCGAATACGCGCAATTGTCTGTTCAACCTGTGCGCGCCAAGGCGCATCTTTCGGTGCTTTATCGAGGACGGTCTGCAATCTCTTTACTGCACCGTCAGCATTGCCATCCTGCATCTCACCTTGCGCAAGATAATATTGCGGCCGGATGTCATCAGGCTCGAGCGTAGCCGCTTTTTCAAACAAGCCTTCCGCCTCGGCTGTGACCGGCCCGCCGGATACTCCGATCAATGCTTCACCAAGACCTAGAATTCGTTGGAAATTTTCACCTTCAAGTCGAATCGCTGAACGGTAGGCGTTGACTGCATCAGCACCGCGACCAATCCGCAGATAAATTGGCGCCAATACATCCCATCCGCGCGCATCACTGGGGTTTTGTGCAAGATGCGCTTCGGCGCGAGCAATGAGTTCATCAACAGAGCTGTTCTGCGGGCTATTCGCCAAGCGCGCCGCCAATGGCATCGCCGGTGTGTCAGGAGCTCCGAAAAGCGGGTAGACACCCCAGGCGATCAAAGGGACAGCCAGTACAGCTGCGAGAGCCAGTACCCGACCAGACCGAACTTTCCGTATAGTGGCAGCCGATTCCGCGCTGGCCTTTTCGGCATTCAGAATGCGACGGGAGATTTCGATACGAGCCTGTTCGGCGCTGGGAGTATCGATCATGCCGCGCGCAGCGTCGGCCTCAACCTCGCGCAACTGGTCGCGATACACTTCCAGATCGTTCTTTTCAGGGGGCAAAAATTCCTGCTTGTTCCGTGTCAGCGGCAACAAAACAGTCAATGTAGCTGCAAGAGTCAGCAATGCGGCAGTCAACCAGAATTCCATGGCTGAGACTTAATCTCAGCCGAAGGAAAAACCAACACTAACCTGCCGGAAGTTGCAGCCTAGGGCAATTCGCCGCAAAGGCCTGCAGCGATCAGTTCAGTGGCGTCCAGCTTCCATCCGCATTACGGCATGCAGTACCGCGCGCAGTTTGCATTGAATCTGCAATTGTAAAAGTGTGGGTATATTGGCGGCAGTTCTGGGAACCCACCTGATAAGGCTGTGCAGCTGTTACATCCCCAGATGTCGATCCACTGCCACTCCATGAAACTACCTTACCAGCAGGCGAATATTCAAGCGCACGATATTCTGCTTCGAGCGCCTTCTTGCGATCACCTGCGGTCAACTGCCCTGCCGAACTGCCCAAAAGCCCGTTCCCGAGTGGCGCCAGCAAATTTGGACGTGTTTCTGCTGATGACGACGACCCGCCAAGCGAAGTCAGTCCCAAACCTTTTCCACCACCGGATGTTCCACAGGCAGCAAGCATGAACGCCATCGAAGCGACCAGAAAAGGAGCGGAAAACCTTGATACCATCATCATAACAAACCGGCCTTCATAAAAAATGAGCATGCATACTATCGTAGGATGCAGCTAATAAGTCTAACCTTCTACTTCGCCCCGTGGCAAAAACAACTATCAATCTTCAGTCAGCGGCAACACAACGCGCACCTGTAGTCCGCCCCAGTTGCTTTTGCCCAAATGCAAGGTGCCACCATATTCCCGCACGGTGTCCTGAACGATTGCCAATCCAAGCCCCGTACCCGGCTTGGTCTCATCGACACGGTTGCCACGTTTCAGTGCTTGTTCGATCTTATCCGGAGCAAGGCCCGGACCGTCATCCTCTATCAAAATCTCAAACTGCCGTTGCGCATCAGCGGCCGGTCGCAAAACGATCTCAATCTGTCTGCGCCCCCATTTGCCCGCATTCTCCAGCAGATTACCGACAATTTCTTCCAAGTCTTCCTTTTCGCCAGCAAAAACCGCCTCCGGCAACACATTTCTGAATGTGATTTTGAAAGCAGGATTAAGCTTTGCGGTCACTCGCTCCATCCGCTCAAGCACTGGAGTGACCGGCGTTCTGAATACGACACTGTCACGTTGAGCAGCGATGCGAGCACGTTGCAGATAATGCTGTATCTGCACCTGCATGGCTTCACTCTGCTCTAGAACAACTCGCCCCTGTTCGCCCCCCATGGTCCGCGCTTCATTTGTCAGCACAGACAACGGCGTTTTCAAAGAATGAGCAAGATTGCCAACCTGCGTTCGCGAACGCTCAACGATACGACGGTTATTTTCAATAAGAGCATTCATCTCGTTTGCCAGTGGCGCGATTTCCAGTGGCAGCGACGTACCGAGTTTTGCTGATCGTCCTTCGCGAATATCAGCCAGAGCCTGTCGCACTTTATCAAGCGGACGCAAACCAAAGAGAATAATGCCAGCATTGATGAAGACACTGCCAAGCCCAAAAATCGCCAGATAAAGAGCAAGCTTACTGCGGAAGTCTGAGATTTCACTCATGACTTCACTCAGGTTTCCCATCACGCGGAAGCGCGCAACGCGGTTGTCATTATCAAGAACGACTTCGGTTTCTACAATGTAGAGTTCCTCACCATTCAAGCCCGGCAGCGTATAGCTGCGCATAAAGGAACTATCGAACGGCGCTTGATTTATGGGTATTTCAGGCACAATACGCCCTACAAGAGATAGCGATTGCAACTTTCCGTTGATGTTTGAAGAAACGGGATCAACAGACCAATACCAGCCGGAAAGCGGACTGGAATAGCGCAGCTCACCAAGCTCGGGACGGCCTTGAAGAGTGCCGTCCGGCGATATGCTGACAGCACCTACAAGACTGAACAAATGCGCAGTCAGAAGCCGCTCGAAATTGTTGCGTGCAGCATCGCCATAAAGTGTGCTGATAAGCGTTGCCACAACGACGAGCGCTAAAATGACCCAGAGCGTCGAAAGGGTGACAACGCGTATCGCTAGTGAACGCAACGGGGGGAAAACGCTAAAAAGCTTCAGTTCCCGTTTCCTCTCGTATCACCTTGTCCGTCCGAACGAATGCGATAGCCCATGCCGCGCACAGTTTCGATCAGATCGACGCCCATCTTTTTGCGCAGACGACCAACGAAAACTTCGATCGTGTTGGAATCACGGTCAAAGTCCTGATCATAGAGATGCTCAACCAGCTCCGTCCGCGAAACAACCTCGTCCATATGATGCATGAGATATGAAAGCAGGCGATATTCGTGGGATGTCAGTTTCAACGCAACGCCATCCACACTGGCTTTCGACGTCTTTGTATCAAGATGCAGAGAACCGCAGACCAGTTCCGACGACGCATGGCCGGCAGCTCGACGGATCAATGCGCGCAATCGAGCCAAAACCTCTTCGATATGAAAAGGCTTGGCGACATAATCGTCGGCACCAGCATCAATACCGGCAACCTTATCACTCCAGCGATCACGCGCTGTCAGCATTAGAACCGGCATGGTGCGGCCGCTGCGGCGCCAGCGTTCAACAACACTGATGCCATCCATCTGCGGAAGGCCAATATCGAGGATCACAGCATCGTAAGGTTCGGTATCGCCCAGATGATGGCCCTCTTCGCCATCAAAAGCACTATCAACAACATAGCCCGTGGCAACCATCGCATCCGAGAGCTGCCTGTTCAGGTCCTTGTCGTCTTCAACGATCAGGATACGCAAGTTTGAGGCTCCTCGCGGGGGTGTATTACTGTGCGGGGACGGCTACTTCTACACGGCGCGGGCGTTCGCCATCGCGGCCGGGGACAAGTACCACGATCACACACATGGCGCGGCCATTCTGCGTGGTCGGAGTTGCCTTGGCCAACTGGCCACCCTGTGAGGCAGCCACTTGTTCGCCAACCGCCGCACAATCGCCAGCAGCGACAACCAGAAGATTAGACTTCTGGGGCGTCGCTATTGGCAAGGCACCGGCATCAACCGGCAACAGACCAATGCTAACGGCCAGAAGCGCGAAAATTTTGAGAGCAGGGTTCTGTTTCATCATGTCCCTTTTATAGCGCCTTTCAGCTGAACGATGCATGAACAATCGTCCCCGCTTATAGGCACAAAGGAATTTGGGCCTGTAAAACAGCTCCAATCAGAAAACCCTGAGTGGCGCCATTCTAAACTATTGTTTTTATGCATAATATTATCCGGGACATCCGTCAACATTCCGGAACTATGCCACTTTTCAAAACTTTGCTATCACGCTTTATAAAATTATGAAATGCGCGAAGTTGCCCCTATGCGACCAAAAACAGCAATAAGGCCAGCGATGCCGGTCGCAAGTTGCAGCAATACATCAGTTAAAGCGCCCTGATCGACCGTATCGCTGATAAGGCCAAAAGCGCCAACCAACGATAAAAACAGAGCGACCAATCCAGCCCAAACAGTACGAGACAGATACCAAGGCTTATCTTCAGCCATTAGATTTCCTTTCTGATTTTCACAAAATATTTGAAATATCGAGCGTAGCGAAATCACCAGCTCCAGTTTTTGCACTCACCATCGCAACGCGAATCTGGAATTCTTTTGTGTCTAGTTCAGCAAGACGTTCCGAAACCGGATAAATCCAGGACGCGGTTTGCACCTTTGCACTGCGCACAAGTGCATCGGACTGCCAGATTTCCACCTGATAGGCTTCACGCTCTTCCCCAAGCGGAATATCCTCACCCATCCAGCTATCAGCATCGATCCGCCCACGCCTGATCCAGTGAACCGACAAATCACCATTGGCGAGTTGTTCGGTCCTAAGATGTACCGGGCTTAAAGGCTTCAGGGCTTGCAAGCCGCCGACTGCCTTCACGGTATCGAAGAACTCATCCGAGAACGATTTGCCTGCCGCCCCTATGCGCCAGTTCAGCTCAAACCCGATTTCGGAAGCTAGCAGACCAATGTCCTGCACCCCACCGTCAAGCAATACAAACGGGGTCCCGACTGGCTTCTCAATGAGGCTTGCTGTTTCCGTACCAAGCTGTCCGCGTAAAAGCCTGCTCAATCGCCAGCGGTTTTGTCCAATCTCTTCTGCTTCGAGAAACTGAAAAACTTCCCATTCTCCATTGGGGGATTTTAGAAATGCCGTATTGGCCCCGTTCAATATCTGAGTAAGTGGCTTTGATCCCAGTTCGCCTGAGTAAAGTACAAGCTCTATCGCATTCCCGTCGATCAAACGTCCGCTCGGAGCTCCTATAAGCGGCCTTGTCAGTTCACCCATTACAGCGCGTTCACCGATCAAGCTGCGTTCAGCAAAACCATCGTCGGATGGTGACGCGTAAGCCGCGACACCGCGCCATGGCTTCGCATGACACGCAACGCGGAACTGACCAGCGGGGGCTTCCGCACTCGGCCAAAGCGGCAGATCTATGAGGTGAAAAATCGGCTTCATATCTGAGGCCGGTTTTCCCGGTGGAAACTTTGGAGTTTCACCTTTGTCTGCAAACACGACATTCGGTGCAAGGGCGACGGCTTTGACAGCCCGTACTTCGCCATCTTCCAGCGCCGATACGATATAGTCGCGCCCGCCTCCCAGCAATTCAAGCCGGACACGGTCGCCCACGTGAAGTGCAGCCTCAGACCACGGCAAAGAGAAACTTGCCGTTCGTCGTTCAGCATAGCGGCGCGCCATCCAGCTTTCGGCAAGGGCAGTTGCCTGCCCTGTTTCCATCGAGCCAGATAGGCTGAGGCTTTCAGTGCCCTGACCTGTATCGCGACGCACGGATGCGCCGACAACCTGAAAGTCGCGCAGCGGATCATTACAGTATAGCTCGGCCACGGAAGGCAGATCGCCCTGATCTTCGAGAACAGAGTTCAGCGCTTCGCCATCCTGTGGCTCGACCAGCATATGCGCCACATCGAGCGCAGGAGCTGCACGGGTGATACTCCGAAACACAAACCGGCCTGCCTGCTCAAACCCATGCACGCCAAACACATTCATCAGCGGTTCCAGAACACCGCGTGCTGTTGACGGTTCCGAAATAACAAACCCGGTGAGATGCCCATCCGCAGCAGTACAATCCGCTTCAGGCAATTCAAAATCGGCCAGTATGGCAGCAATCAGTTCATCAAGCGAAACTCCACTGACGCGACCGTTAAGCCAGTGACCGAGGCGCCAGTTTGGCGTATCGCCCCACACGTCGCCTTTCAGTGGAAACTCCGGAAACGGTCGCGTATCCCAGGACCACAAATAAATGCGATCCATGTCCAACATCGACCCGCCATAGACAGTTGAAACCGGATTGTTTCCCGGCCAGTGCTTGAAATGTGCGCGCAGGAACCGGTCCATACCGATATCGGCGCGTGAGCCGTTCGAGAAATATGGCGTCGCATTTTCCGACGATTTGGGATCAGGAAAAACATTGGGCTGGTTCGGACCTTTGTCTACTGCCGGGCATCCAAGTTCTGTAAACCAAATTGGCTTGGATTGCGGCACCCAAACTGTCGGTGCAGCAACCTCTGTCCCATCAATGCGGTTATAATGCGGATTGCTCCACCAGGCGCGAATATCCTTGTAGCGATAGACCCACGGTTTGCCAGCAAGCCCATCGCTAATCGGTGTACGAACACGCGCGACACGGTCTTCGCTGCTCGCGTAATACCAGTCAAAGCCCTCCCCCGTTTCTACGCTCGCTGTCAAACCATCGAGGTCATAAGGGCTTTCGAACCGATCAGGGTTCCCGCCATCGAAATCACTATCCCGCCAATCGGCAAGCGGCATATAATTGTCGATGCCTACTGCATCCACTGCAGAGTGTGACCATAGCGGATCGAGATTGAAAAACAGATCGCCGCTGCCATCCTGTGCCTGATATCCAAAATATTCAGTCCAGTCGGCACCGTAGGTTATGCTGCAGGCACTGCCCAGCTTCACCCGCATCTCCGTGGCCAGCGCGCAAAGATACGTGACGAAAGGAAAATTTTCGCGGCTGTCACGGATGCTGGTAAGGCCGCGTAATTCTGAACCAAGCAAAAAGGCATCGACACCGCCAGCCTGCACCACCAGATTTGCACAGTGATTCAAGAAACGCCTGTAACCCCATGTTCCGTTGACGAAAGCTGAGACCTGATTTCCTGCTTCGGCTGTCTTGTCTGGAGAACCAGCAACACCGATTGCGGGATGGCAGGTGATACGTCCGCGCCATGGATAGACGGATTGTCCAACACCACCATAAGGCGACGGCAACCGATTGTCGGCAGGCACGTCCATCATGATGAACGGATAAAGCGTAACCTTAAGACCGCGCGCTTTCGCGTCACGAATAGCGTCGATTACGCTCTGATCGGAAGGGGTTCCGCCATAAGCCGCACCGTCACCACTGGTCGAAATAAGATGTGCATCAGCACGAGTGACATTTTCAACCTTCCAGGTCTGGCTTGAGGACAATGTGCTCTGATGCGTGACACCTGGGCGAATACTGCACGCACCAGCCCTCAGATCATTACCAAACCATGGTAGAACAATTGCCACATGGCGTAGGTTCGGGCACAGCATCTGCAACTCGTCCATGGCGACCGTCCAATCGCTGCGCCCGCGCCTTGCATTGCGGTTGATCGTGCGGCTTTCACCCGGAAAAGGCCTATCTTTGACCGGACTTGGCGACAGGCCGAACTCGGTGGAGCCCGGAATGAGCGCCACAGCACGGACATCGCGCGCCACCTTGCCTACCGGCCGCATGACCTCGAACTGGAATTGTGGCAGACGGTTTCCATACACATCGAGCGGAATACGTTCAAACACCACATAAGCAGTGCCGCGATAGGCAGGCGCGTTGCCTGTTCCCTGCTTGGCCTCAATCAAGGGATCAGGCTGTTGTTCCTGCGTACCGCGATAGATGCGCATGTCAATGTCAGTGAGATCAAGTTCCTGACCATCAGCCCAGACACGACGGATGCCAGCGATTTCACCTTCAGCAACGGCATAGGCTGCATTGCCGAAATAGCTGTAACTAGTCACTTTCGGACCACCTTTGCCGCCTTGGCGTTCGGTGGTTTTCTTTTCTTCAAACCGCGTCGCCCAGATCAACGTGCCTGAAAGCCGCGCTGTGCCGTAGACAAAGGGAAGTGCGGCACCTTCTTCTGCTGTTGCCAGGCGACCACCATTGAGGCGCGCACCTTCCATATGGCGGGTGGAATTGATGATCGCCGTATCGATGGCATAGCCGCCCATAGCGCCCAGACCAGCACCGATCGCTGCCCCCACAGGGCCAAAAATGCCGCCAACAGCAGCACCAACCGCTTGCAGAACGATAGTCGCCATTGTTTACACTTTCGCTTCAGGGAAGATAAAGACCCCGGCAATCCGCTTGCGCCATTGCGGCACCAGCGCGGAAGCCATCACGTGATGACCTTCATAGGCATGGATAAAGCGGTTCTCTCTCGTCATGATGCCAAGATGCTTCGCCGCAACATCGGCGCGCCAGCGGAAGATGAGCAAGTCACCCGGCTGGGGATTACCGCTGATGCGTGATCTCATATGCCTTTGCGCCGCTTCCATAAGCAGATCGCTGGAAGCGGCCTCCGCCCAGTCAGGTGCATAAGCCCCCGGATGTTCTGGCTCATTGCCATAAAGCGCCCGCCAGATACCGCGTACCAGCCCCAGACAATCACAGCTCACGCCACGCATCGATGCGCCGTGGCGATAGGGCGTACCTATCCAGATTTCGGCTTCAGTCAAAACTCTCTCGGCAACCATCATGGCACCAATGCACTTCCGTCATATTCATTGCCACCGCTGACGTAGGCGAAGGCTGCGTCATTACCGGGAAGATGCGGAAAGCCTTGAAAATTGGTGCCATTTGCGAATTTTGCTTTGCAGGTTGCAAAGCTTTTGTCGCAACCAGCGGTGATGCGAAACGTGTCGCCGGTTTCCACCGGCAGAACGAGAGATTCAATCAAACGCAGACTGTTACCATTCTGTCCCAGAACTCGAATTGCTTTTCCCGAGCTTTTCCCGCTTGTCCAAACAAGCAACCCTTCGGCAAACCAACCACTTGCAAAACCCTCAAGTCCAGCCACCGCCAGCATCAATCCATCAGCAACTGTTACCGATCCAGAAGCAGCGAACCGAGGATCGCTTTGGTTCACACCACAGCGTTTATCGCCCAAAACAGCATTGCACTGACGCAGAACCCGGCGGCCGCAAACGGCATCGAAAGCAGCCGCAGCGCCTTTCAACTCCATGACAAATCGGCCACCGGATCGGCTGATCGTGCCAACGGTCCAGCGGCGCAGAAGCATGTACTGTTCAGGGCTTGTCCAATTGACCAGATAGTTTTCGATGACCGCTCCGTCGTAACGGCCCTGCTCAATATCAATGTCGCTGATGCGGGCAGAAGACAAAGCACCTTCGACTTCGCCGCCCGCAACAGACAGCCCGAGTGGTGTCGTGGCTTCGCTACTGTTCAGACCCGTCAGCGGCTCGCAGGCAATTCCATCCAGAAACAAGTCACGATCATGGTCTGTGAAACCAAGCACAACCCCATCCGAACGTCTTATAAGCCAGGCAAAGCAATGGGTTGTGACTTCACCCTTCAAATGTGATTCAAGCGCTGCCGGAACAGGGATCATATCTTGACCTCGACAATCGGAATGGAAGGGATTTCGCCTGCTTGAAACGACGCAATGCTGGCCATCAGCCTGTCTGTATCGAAGCGTACTGGCACATCGAAGAGAAAGCCCGCCGTCACGACGGCGCCTACGGCAGGCCGATAATCAGGCATGAAAGTAACGTTACCGTTGGCACTGTCGAGCGTGAACGCCTCGCCTTCTGCAAGTCGCACACCGTTGACGCCAATCAGTACCGATCCATCAACCGGCCGTGTAATCGGACGATCATAAGCTTCGTAGCGTTTGATGAGCTGGAACTTAACACTTGCTCCGTCGCCTATTCCAATCTGTTGATCGAATGGCGACGGCGCTGCGCTGCCCGCAGCGGATGAAAAATCGAATGAGTCGCGGAAACGAAAACTATGGAGTGAACCATGCCGGGCCTCGAAGAAGGCAAGCACGGCTTTCAAATCGTCAAGCGAACGCAATCCCGTGCCTGCATCAAAATGGCGTCGGGAATGTGCCCAGCGGGCGTTACGCTTTTCCATGCCGGATGTGAGCGTAACGATTTCATTGCGCCATTCCGGCCCTCCGGTTGCGCCGAAGGAAACCCCGAGTGGAAAACGGACATCGTGAAAAGCTTCCATCTCAAAGTCTCCGCGCGCCGCGGCGCACGGCACCTGCCAGCATGGTCGAAAGCTGCGCTTCGGATTTGCGGAAAGAGGATGCATCGGGTGAAGACATATTGAAGACGACCTGCACAGGTTTGCCAGCATTGCCACCTGTTGCAACTCCAAGCCTGCCGTCTGCACCACGCGCGAGCGGCAGGATGGCTTCTGCACCTGCTTCCCCGGTTAGGCCCAGCGAACCATTGCCCATGCCAAAGTAAGTCGGACTGGAAACCACGCCGCCTTTGGCAAATGGCATGATGCCACGGATACCCGTCATCATGCCCGACATCAGCGACGAGCCCAAACTTTGTAATGGCTGGAGACCAGCCGATAGTGCTGAGCCTGCCAGATTGCTTGCGAGGCCGCGCAGCACATCTTCCAGTCCTTTACCGGATACAATAGCGCTTTTTAGTGCCGTCGTGAGGTTGGAGCCGAAGCTCGACGAGCGCTTTTCAAGATCGGTCAATGCGCGATCGAACGCGCTCGTGTCCGCTTCAACAGAAACGGTTACGGTTTCATCTGTCATTTAAATTACCTGTCGGGAAAAGCGTGCATGAGCGCATCAAGCGTCGCACGCGAAGGAGCATAGCTGTCGCGCGACACGGGTCCGAGGGCCGCTGCAAATTCGCGTGGGGTCATTGCCCAGAAATCTCTTGAGGAAAGCCGCAGCAAACCAAATCCTGCCCGCATAACCTCATCCCATGGAAAAGGCTTCTGTGAAGGATCTGATTCAACTGCGGCACTCAAGGGTTTGACGTGGAATCGCTTTCCGGCTTTTCAGCGCTTCCGAATGTGGCAGTCAGAAGTGATGAAACGATATATGCGAACCCGGCTGCACCGCCTTCAGCCCGCATTTCTGCAACATCGTCATAGCTCACATTATGACCGCCACCGCGCAGGCCCGCGCAAATGATGCGCTGCATATCATGGGCGGCAAGTCGTCCTGTCGAAAAGCGTGCAATAAGGTCTGAGAGATTATCTGCTTCAAATGCCGCTTCCAGCTCGGCAAGCGCGCCAAGAGTAAGGCAGAGTGTCCAATCGCGGCCGTCCAGTTTTGCCGCAACCTCACCACGATGGCGATTGACCATCATAGAGCCTCTCCAAATGCAATCAGCCCCGCCGATTCCAGTGCGATCTCGAAAGTCACTTCAGCATCGTGATTGCCGCCATATTCAAGTGCCACAATCTGAAACGGTCCCGTAATGGTGCCGAAATCCGGCAACACGACCTGCCAGTTGGGGATCTCTCCATTAAAGAAGAGGCTACGGATCAATGCATCCGATGCCGCGTCCTTGAAAATACCTGATCCACTAACCGAAGCGCGCTGCACACCGCTTCCAGCCAGTAACTGCCGCCAGCGGCCAGCTGCATCGGCGTCCGTTACGTCCACTGTTTCGGCATTGAAAGCGATGCGTTTGGTGCGCAAACCCGCACAAGTTTCAAACGCATTTTCACCAGCTGCGATTTTCAGCAAGATATCCTTGCCGCGTTGAGCTGCCATTTATTGATCCTTGAATTGTGCGTTTCCAGCGAAAATGAAAAACGGGTTTGCGTCTGGAAACGCGTAATAACTAACGATTAGAACGGGTCCGCTCCAAGTATTTGTTTTTGAGCGCACCTTGTCCGAAAGCCGCTTCACACTTTTCTGGATGCGAATTAATCAGCGGGTTCAGTCACTGCGCGATAGCGCATGGTGCCGAGATAACTGCCGAACCCATCGGTGTTACGTGCCAAAACTTCCGTCAGCATGAGATTGATGACCTTATGCCCATCCACTTCAAGCGGCTCCTCATCGAGCCGCGTGGCAATGCGCCCGGCGATATCAAGCACACGCTTGCGTCCTGCCTCGCGCGCCCATATCTGGATATTGAGAAAATGTTCGCCTCCCGGCTCACTTGCCGTACTCCAGTCCTTGCTAAGTGTTTCACCCAACGTGACATAGGGGAAAGGCGTTTTAGGTGGCACGTGATCATAAACGTGCTCGCCACCAAGAGTTTCAATAAGCTCGTCGTCGTTCTTCAAGGCCTCATAAAGTGCTTTCTGCAATGCGCTCGCGCCATTCTTCATTTTGATCCCCGCTCGTTTTCTGATTGTCACCTCGGGTGTCCAAACGCCCGACGGCAATATCCTCCCGCACAGCTGCCTGCCTGAAACGCAGCGCCCGGATGAGACCTTCGAAGGTCAGTTTCATGGTGAGGTTCAACGCCCCTCCTCCACTGCAAGACAAATGAGGTAGCGTCCGCTTTCATCCGGATCGTGTACTGAACGCAGCACAAATATGCGTCCGCCCTTACGCAAACGCTGATCGGATGAAATGTCCGCGCGATAACGCACCAGAATGCGATGCGTTATTTCTGGGCGTGGGCGGATGCCAAAATCTCTCTGGTTGCTCGATACGGGTTCGATGCGCCCCCATACCGATGCAATTTCCGACCAGGTTTCACGATAACCGCCCATACCATCTGCAATCGGATGCATGGTTTCCAAGGCCAGCTCGGCTGTGAGCTGGCCTGGATCAATAAACAGCACATTGTTCATAGGGATATGCGTCGCCAGCTATCCACCATCTGACCGACCATCGGCGGAAGTTCCGCCTGCTTGCTGTCGAGGCCAGCGCGGTTTTCATATAGGTGTGCAGTCAGAGTGAGTATCGCCTGTTTGATCGCGTCCGGCACTTCAACGCCGGTCTCGCCAAACCCGGCAATGAAATCCACCTCAAGACCGCAGAAAGACTGCGCGTCTGGATATTGTGCCATATAAACGCGTTGAGGTCGTCGGCCATGCTGAAGCATAAACTCTTCCGGTTCCATGCTGATGGCACTTCCATCCGGTTGATAGGCAACCACAGCAGTCACCGCCTTAGCCGGATACTTAAATAGAGCCAGACGCCCTGAACGCGGCCAGCGATCCACGCGCAAACGCCATGTCTGGTCGATAAGTGCCAACCCCGTTTCGGCTTCAACAAGCTCACGGGCCGTCTTGATGAGACGCCGCAGAATGTCGTCTTCGCTTTCAGTAGAAATTCGCAAAAATGCGCGCGCGTCGGCAACCGTCACCGGCTCGAGCGCCGGTGGCGTGACAAGAAACATTGTCATTTATTTTCCCCTTAAAATAACTCTCAAATCAGACAGTTACACATGACACCCCAGAAAAAGATTCAACGTGTTCGCGAACTGAATCTAGCTGCCAAAATCGGCAGGGTTTCCCCGAAAAGGACTGTAAAAAATGACAGCAAAACCGCTGTCGTATGCGTTTTTAAGCTGCAAATTTCAGAAGCTTGATCGCATCGAAGTCCTGCACACCACCACCCACACGCTTGGTGGTGTAGAACAGCACATATGGCTTGGCGGAATATGGATCGCGCAAAACACGCAAACCAATACGATCCACAACCAGATAACCACGCTCGAAATCGCCAAAAGCAATCGGAGTACTGTCGGCTGCAATGTCCGGCATATGCTCAGCTTCAACAAGACCAAATCCCATGAGTGATGCCTTCTCGCCGACAGCTGCAGGTGGCTGCCAGAGATAATTACCGTCAGCATCTTTGAGCTTGCGCAGCACGCTCTGGGTCTTGCGGTTCATGACAAAATTTGCGTTCTGTCGATAACCGGCTTTCAGCGCATAGATGAGTTCGATGAGCTTATCGGATGGATTCGAAGCAGGTAGCGCACCATCAACACCAGTTGCGATGTGACCAATTTTGCCCCATGCCCAGCTTGCATCCTCGACAGTATCGTAGCTCAGGAAACCCATCGGCTTGTTCACACCGTTACCGGTGATGAAAGCAGCGCCTTCCTGTTCAGCAAAAGCTGCTTCCACTTCCTCAGCAATCCACTGTTCCACATTGACTGCAGCATCATCGAGCAACGATGAGGTTGCCGCTGGCATTGCGTAGATTTCCATAGTGGGGAACTGGAGTTCCGCAAGCTTTGCCGATGCAGTCTGTGGACGTGCATCGGTTTCACCGACCCAGCCCGTGGCAGGACCGCTCACCGAGAATGGCTTTTTCAGAACGGCGCCCGAAACCTGACGTACGCTGGAGATGCCACGGATAGGAGAAAGCACAGCCAGCCTGCGACCAATTTCCATTTCAAGTTCCGCCGGGACAAGATAACCGCCATCAGGTCCGGAAGCATAGGAATGCGCTTTCAGCTCAATGCCGCGCAGCGCCTGTTCATCGCCCCGACGAACATAGCCATCGAAAGCCTGTTTATGTTCGACGTTGGCCACAGGCATATTCTTGCCCATTGGCGGGCGCGCAGTTTTCAGCACATATTGATCCAGAGCCTGCTTCTGTTCATCAAGAGCGCGGTTGATGCGATCAACCTTCTCGCGCAAAAGCACATCGACATCAGCACTTTTTTCGACCTTCTTCAGGCGTTCATCATTGGCTTCGCGGAAGGCCGAAAATGCTGTCATAAATTCATCGAAAGCTTCCGACACATCGCCGTCATTGCTAAGGTTTGAGCCAAGCGCCTTCGTTTCCACGCTCTTGGTTTCGAGCGGGATTGCATTGATATTTTTCATATTGTTCCTGTTTATTTAAAAGACATCATCTTGCAGGCGGCGCGCATACGCTGTGCGAGGCCTGCATTGTCTGACTGGATGGCTTCCCGCCCGTCCCTGCCGTGAAAAGCTGCAAGTGCTGCATAGCCTTTTGCTATCACCGTACGTGCAGAAGAACGGCTCAGCCCCGCATCCCGCGTGAGCCAGCGTTCAAACTGTCTGACTGTTGGCAATTCAGCCTTCAGATTATTAATTCGCGCCTGTGGCAGCATCGGAAACGTGACCACTGAGATTTCCCAGAGATCCGCTTCAACAATGTGACGTAAGCCGGTGCGCGCATCCTTGCGTGCCTTGATCGTTCGGAACCCAATGGACAGCCCATCAAGTCCGCCCGCGCGCATCAGCTCCAGAGCTTCGCGTGCCCGCGCAACGCCTTTAGCAAGCCTACCCTCGACATACAGCCCACGTGCATCTTCACGAATATCCGTCCACACGCCTATAGGTTCGGCAGCATCATGTTGCCAGAGCATACGCACGCCGGATGACTTTCGAGATGAAAGCGACTTCGCAAATGCGCCCTTTTCGATAACGTCATTGCCCAGATCAGGCAGACCAAAGACACTGGCATAACCCGAGAAGCTGCCGTCAATTTCAACCTCTTCCAGCGCAAGAGAGGCACGCTTTGTTTCAAGCCTGAATTCAGATTTTGCCATTCCTGCTCCTCTCAGAAAATGGAATTCCGGGAAGCGTTGACTGCTTGGCTCGTTCAGCAAAGCGCTTGAGAATGCCGAGTACTGACCAAGCGGCAAGGCTTGCAGCAGTCGATCCCATCAGCATCAGTTCCGCACGGCCAAGAAGGGTCTGTAGCGACAACGTTTCGGCAATTTTCACCCCTGCCGCGCCGCCAAAAACCATGCCGCATATGATACCGACTGCAAAACGGATTGCCGCCTCGCGCTTGCCGTTTGGCAGCATATAGGCCAGCGAGACTGCAGAACCTGCCACTGCACCGGCGATTTTTGCGAACCACACCAATGTCGCATCCGAAGTCAGAACGGTTTCGCTCAGATTGCTCATGGCGTTCTCCTTTCTGCACGCGGCTGATAACCAACCGCATCGCGTTTTTCATCGTCACTCAGGAACGAAGCCTCCGAGACACGCCGCCACAAGGACTCGCGCTCAAGGGAGAGCCCCTCAATCCGGTCTGAATCATGCTCAAGTCTGAGGTCATCACCAAACAGCGGCCCAAGCCAACAGCCCAGCGCTTTGGCGGTGCGGTTGATCAGCGGCAACACGGTCAGGCGGTAGAAGGCACGATTGGCTTCTGCATAATTGGCGTAAGTATTGTCGCCCGGAATGCCGAGCAGCATCGGCGGCACGCCAAAAGCCAGTGTGATGTCACGTGCAGCTCCATTTTTCGCCTCGATGAAATCCATGTCCTGTGGACTGTAGCCCATGGCCTTCCAATCGAGCCCGCCTTCAAGAAGCAATGGTCGTCCCGCGCCTGATGCACCCGTATAACCTTCCTCCAGTTCCACCTTCAGCCGCTCGAACTGCTCTTCCGTCAGATTGCCGCCGTCTTTTGGCGCATACACAAGAGCACCAGAAGGACGTGCGGAATTATCCAGCAATGCCTTGTTCCAGGCGCCGGCCGCATTGTGAATATCGAGCGCCATAAGAGCTGCTTCCAGCGGCGGAAATCCATAGTGATCGTCCAGCGGATGGAACAATTTGAGGTGCAGCCCGGAAGGGGCTGATCCAGAAAGCGATACGGCTCTGCTTGCGTTGCCCGAACGATAGACCAGCGATTGCGGCCAGCCATCGCTCGATGTTTCAAGTGTTACCCGTTCTGGCCGCAAAAGATGCAACTCCATGCGACCACTCGGCAAATCAACACGCTCCACATAGGCATTGCCGGAAATCAGCAGATGCCCGTAAAGCCTCTCGAAGAAACTGCTTCCATCCAGACCGCCCTGCGGCCTCACAATGAGATCCAGCAACGGATGTGTCTCATGTTCGGCGGTTCCTTCATAAAGCAGCAAAGGCACATTGCTCGCCGCTTCCGCGATCAGTCGCACACAGCGGTGCGCCACCGGATTGCGCATAAACCCCTCGCGGGCGAGCGATGTATAATCCCGCGCAATCCACGAAGGCCCACGTTCCATATGCAAGGCCACAAAGCCGTTCGCCATCTTGGTCTGCCGCCCGTCGTAAGAATGCAAAGGCTCATTCGCGGCACTTCTGCGCCACGGCCAGTTCCACGCCATATATTGGCTCTCCAATTTATCTGAATGTTTAGAGCGCGTTTCGATTTGATTAAATCAGACCGGCGCTCTAAACCCTTTTATTTTAAGCATAATCTTATTGATCCTCGTTTCACTCCGGTCGGATTATGCTCTAACCAAAGCGGCGGATACGCGGCTTTCGGTCTGCACCAAGCATCAACTCGCCCAAAGCCCAGACCAGCGCGTCAAGACGATCCGGCGAGCGCCCGCTCGATAGACCTTCGGGCGCAAAATCACACATCTCATCTTCAAGCGCCGGAAATCGTCCGGCATGCCAAACGCGGTCTTGCTCATAAAGCGCCGCGACCGGCTCAGCACGCAGCCACTTGCCACGCGATGCCCTCCGCATCAGGACGGGCACAGAGGCGTCTTCTGCCGAAAGAACAGCCGCAACCATCTCGCCCCCCTGATTGACTTCGGCCAAAATCGCATCAGCCTCAAAGCTGTGATAGAGCGCAATAGCGCGGCGCGCCCACTGATGCGGCTTGGCCATCGACATGCTTTCATCAGCAAGCACATGGCCAATGCCATTTTCATCGATACCGGCAACCACTATTCCACAGGCATCCGACGATTTGCCCGATGAAGCGGGCGGATCAACGGCTACCAGAATACGCACAAGCTGCGGTGCCTCCGGTTCGAAACATTGTTCGATCCGCTCCCTCGACCACAAAGCACCGGCGCGTTCTTCAATCAACTCGCCATCGAGCTCTTGTCGCCCAAGCCGCGTGCCGGCATAACGCTGATTGATGGCCTGCATGAAACCATCGGCCAGATTGCTGGCATTTTCCGATGTCCGCATATGTGTCATTGCAACTGAATCGTCAGTCATCAGCGTTTTCAGCAACGGCACCGCACGTGGCGTCGTCGTCACAACCTGACGAGGAAAATCGCCCAGTCGCAAGCCAAACTGCAACATGTCCCATGTGGCTTGCGGGTTCTTCCATTTCGCCAGTTCATCGCACCATGCGGCATCAAATTGCGGACCACGCAAACCATCCGGGTCTTCAGAGGAATAGAGTGACGCCACAGCGCCATTATCCCAGAGGAGCCGTCGCCGCGTCGTTTCATAGCGTGGCCGACTGGCACGTGAGACAGACAGAATACCCGATGGACCGTCCACCATCACCTCACGTGCATCGGCAAAGGTCTCACCGACAAGTGCGATATGTCCACACGCTCGCGTCGCGAAAGGCGCAAGTCCCAGCGCCATGCCAGACACCCACTCAGCGCCTGCCCTTGTCTTGCCAGAACCGCGGCCACCGAGAATTAACCAGACCCGCCAGTCGCCCGATGGCGGCAATTGCGCGTCACGCGCCTCAATCAGCCATTCGCATTCCGCCGCCATTATCTGTTGTTGCGTCAAGCCCTCGCCCCAAGATTTCCCGCGCGCGCCTTTGTGCAAGTTCGTCAATTCTCCTGTCTATGTGTGCTAAAGCCCGCCTAATTTCACTCAGGCTCACCACCGCGCCAGTTTCGCGACATTGCTCGGATGGAGCTGTTTCGGAAGCGAGTTCGCCGACAGTCTTAACAGCCTTGGCCAGCGCCATCAGCGCTTCAGCCTTGCTCTTGTCCGGCAGTTCATCACCATCGATCAGCTTATTCAGTTCCGACTGCAAACGCTGAAGAGCGCTTTCTGAACTTGAGGGCTTGTTGTTATCTTGATCATCCAAACCGAGACGCCGGATACGAATGCGATAGGTTTTCTCGGAGAGCCCCATCATCTGCGCGACGTCCGCGCTTGCTATATCGTGTTTTGTTTGCAGGCGAAAAGCCAGCCTGACCCGCGCCTCGCGACGCTCGTCAATTTTTCGCGTTTTCAAAAAGCTTTGCCCAATATGCTTTGCAGTAAACTTGGACCCCTTTTACGCAAAACCCCGAAAGCAATTTGCTTCCGGGGTTTTGCGTTGCCGATAAAGCCGGGGGTATCGAGGCTGTTATCAGCGTCAGCCACACTTTCTTGACTGTATCTAATTGATAGCAAACCACCGTTACACCGTCAAGGACTATTTTCCTAATTCTGATTTTTTTCCCAAAAGTTTTATGAATTTCGTTTACTAATTAACGTGAGTTCTCGCTTATTAATCTGTTATGATTAAAGGGCAGGTTTTGCTCGTCTCCCAATTCTCACGGTGCCGAAGTAGAGTTTATGCGTAAAACGGCGAAAAAAGATCCTGAAGAGCAAAAGCGCAAACCATTCCGGGTTTCGCGTTTGATTGGCTTTGATGCCTGGATCGATTCCGGCCTCTATAATCTTCGTTTTTATGCCGGGGAGTGGTGGGAGAATATCACCATCTTCTCTCGCCGCTTTCGTGTAAGGGGCTTCCGGCGCCTCGTCGTAGAAGTTCTTGATGAAGGCTTTACACTCGGCGTCATTGGTTCTGTGATCATGCTGGCACTTGCCATGCCCGCATTTGAGGAAACCAAGAAAGATTGGCGCGCACAGGACGATTATGCGGTTACATTTCTCGACCGCTACGGCAACGAACTTGGCCAACGTGGTATTCTGCACCGACAGGCAGTACCTATTGATGAACTTCCAGATCATGTCATCAAGGCCGTGCTTGGCACAGAAGACCGCCGTTTCTTTGATCATTACGGCATTGACGTCTGGGGTCTAAGCCGTGCACTGAGCCAGAACCTCCGTGCCAATGGTGTGGTTCAGGGCGGCTCGACACTCACGCAACAGTTGGCCAAAAACCTATTTCTTTCCAACGAGCGAACCCTCGAACGGAAGATCAAGGAAGCGTTTCTCGCTCTATGGCTTGAAAGCAATCTTACCAAGAAAGAGATACTCCAGCTTTACCTGGACCGCGCCTATATGGGCGGCGGCACCTTTGGGATAGCGGCGGCATCCGAGTTTTATTTCGGTAAGAATATCAAGGATGTGAACCTTGCCGAAGCTGCAATGCTGGCAGGCCTGTTCAAAGCGCCCGCCAAATTCGCACCGCATGTTAATCTCCCCGCCGCGCGTGCCCGCGCAAATGTTGTGCTTTCCAACATGGTGGAGAGTGGCTTCATGAGTGATGGCCAGGTCGCGGTTGCGCGCCGCAATCCTGCAAGTGTGATCGACCGCGCCAAGAACGAAAGTCCCGATTATTTCCTCGACTGGGCTTTTGAAGAAGTGAAAAAGGTTGCAGGAAAACTGCCGCAACACACACTCACCGTGCGCACGACACTCGACCGCAACCTTCAGAAGGCTGCAGAAGAATCGCTTGAGTATCATCTCCGCCAGCACGGCAAGGAATATAACGTTTCCGAAGCTGCAACGGTTGTGATCGCAAATGACGGATCGGTACGCGCGCTTGTCGGCGGACGCGACTACGGCGAAAGCCAGTTCAATCGTGCGACCAAGGCGCTGCGTCAGGCGGGATCGTCCTTCAAGCCCTATGTTTATGCAGCAGCAATGGAAAAGGGCCTGACGCCCAATACAATTGTTTCCGACGCACCTATCAGTTGGGGCAATTGGTCTCCCCGCAACTACGGTCGCAGTTTCGCCGGTCGCGTTGATTTGACAACCGCACTGGTGCGTTCACTGAATTCAGTGCCTGTCAGGCTTGCGCGCGATCATCTGACCACGGCCCCTATCGTGGCACTGACCAAAGCCATGGGCGTGGAATCGCCGATTTCGTCGCACAAAACGATGGTACTTGGCACATCGGAAATGACCGTGATGGATCAGGCAACGGGCTTCAATGTGTTCCCGAACGGCGGCATGGCTGGCAATCGCCACGCATTCACGCAAATCATTTCGTCGGAGGGTAAGGTTCTGTGGGATTTCACGCGCGACGCACCCAAGCCCCATCGCGCTCTGTCTGAAAAAGCTGCTTTCGAGATGAACTCTATGCTGGTGCAGGTTCCTGAACGCGGCACTGCTCGCCGTGCGGCGCTGCCAATGACACGCGTGGGCGGCAAGACCGGCACAACGCAGAATTATCGCGATGCCTGGTTTGTCGGTTTTACAGGCAATTTCACTGCTGCTGTCTGGTTTGGCAATGACAATTTTACCCCGATGAAAGAACTGACCGGTGGTGTCCTGCCCGCCATGGCCTGGCAACGAATGATGAGCTATGCGCATCAGAATATTGAACTGAAGCCGATACCGGGCATTACGCCCGCCTTCCCGGCTCCTGCAAAAACGACAGAGCCTAAAATTGCGTCTAAGGACAAGCCCGATGAAATGATGGTAGCGCCACCGCGAGTTCTCTCACCGGTGGCCACGAAAGCGCTCAAGGAGCTTAACGACAAATTCCGTAACGCACCGCCTGTTCCGGCCCTTGCCGGACGCACCAAGGTGTCGGTACTTTGAGCATAGAGCACATCCCGAAAAGTTGGCACCGGTTTTCGGAACAAGATGTGCGCAAAAACAAAGAGATAGAGCATTTCTAATGACCAAACTTAAACCAGAAACGCTTAGGGTCTGTGGGAAGTTAGGTTTTGAGCGTGGCGTGAGACGGATTTTGTTTCTGAACAGGAGAGCAGGACGCCATGGAGTGTATCTCCACAAGGGCTGTTCGACGTATTCAGAGAGAAAATCCGCCACGTCCTGAAGGGATATGGATGAAAATGGCCCAGCTTCGCGTCGCAAAACCTCGATGGAGAACCACTCCACCCTCGGCTTTGCTCCTAAACCTGTGTCATTTTCATCCATACCACGCTTCAAAACTAATTCTCCACAGACCCTAGAATGCTGAAAACAATTCTCAAAGTCTTGACGGTATTGGCTATTGCGCTTGGCGGCGGCATATGGGCAACCGATTACACACTCGACCATTTTGACGGCTTCGGCGAATTACAGCTCGGAGCATGGAATGCCTATCCGGCCTCTGGCACAATCGACGCTGACCCTTATTCCAAGGCGCGAGCTGCACGCAAAGCCTATCTCGCGCTGGGGGCTGCAGAAGGGCTTCCCTTTTACGCACGCCGCGATAGCAACGGACGCGAACTTAAACGCGGATGCAGCTACCGTCTGAGCGGTTTCACACCGTCGGCGCGTTTCTGGACCCTTTATCCGGCCAATTCCAATCTGGAACCGATCACACCGCGTGTGGGCCTACAGCCAGCACTTCATTCACGTGAAGTGCTTTATGAAAGCGACGGCAGCGTGCAAGTCACCGTAGGGCCGAGTGCCCGCCCCGACAACTGGCTTCCTGTCGAAGGAAGCGGTAATTTTGTGTTGGTCATGACACTCTACGATACACCGGCTGCAAGCTCTTCCGGACTGGTCGATCTCGTCATGCCACGTATTGTGCCTGTCACAACTGTGGAGGCGTGCCGTGGCTAAACTCGTCCGCCTGTTGCTTCTTGGTCTGGTTGGTGCCGCAATCGTGCATATCGCCGTTCTGCTGCTCGTCCCGTTTTATTCAAGCAAAAATGCCTGGTCGCATCTGGAAGCCTTGGGTGATGGCTATCGCTTTCATTATCTTTCCGAGAAATCGGGACTTGTAAGCGATCAGGATCCGCTGATGGAACAGGCAGCATGCCGCTTTGATCTCACGGATGGTCCGGTACATATCACAGCAAAAGGCAATCCGCCTTTCTGGTCGCTGTCTATTTATGCACCCAATGGCGATAATCTTTATAGCATCAACGACAATGTATCGCATGATCGCGAACTCGATCTGATCGTTGCTGATCCGATCGGCATTGCAGCTCTTCGCGCCGAGGGCGTACAGAACGACGGTCGCTCCATCATTATCGAGCAGGACATCAGCGAGGCCGCAGTTGTCCTGCGAAGTTTCGTTCCAGACGCAAGCTGGCAGCAGCAGGTGAAGAACTTCCTCAGCCAAGCCAACTGTCTGCCGTATGAAGCGAGTTAACCACCTGCAAAACAGACACTTTCTTACTCACGGTTAATAAGTTGCTAAGGCTTCATACCTATTATCCAATCTGCCGACATGCGGCAGGCCGCGTTAATAGTTTTAGCCTACCGGAGTACCTTGCGTGACAAACGATCAGTTCCGCATCCTGGAAGAGATTTCAGGTAATCGGAACCAATCAAAATCAAGAGCTGATGGTAGCAAAGCAGACGACCTTCTGGTCGCTGCAATAGCTGCGTTTGCCTCGATCACGCGTCCCGGACGTCAGGAAGCTCATCAGCTTGAAGACCTGACATTTCCGCTGCTTGAGCGTGCAACCATGCGCGGCAAACGGCAAGCTGCCCATGCAATTGCGCAGATCGAAGAAGCACCGCGCCGTCTTGTCCTGTCGCTCGCAAACGAACCCGTTGAGATTTCGGCCCCTATTCTTCTGCGTTCTCCGGTTCTCAGGTCAGAAGATCTCGTCGAGACTATCGGTAAGAACGGCCTTGCCCATGCCCGCGCCATCGCGCGCAGGCAGTCTGACGACCCAATATTAAAAGGCGTGCTGCAAAGCTTCGCTGATCCAGCAATTGATCGCTTGTTGGCATTACAGGAAAATCTTGCTGGTCTTGAAACCGATATGCCCAGCACATCGGCGGATCTGAGCAACAACGAAAATCCGAATAATGACTTACCCCAGCAGCCGTCTTTTTTCGGCACAAGTGCGCTGTCGGGCCCCGAACACCTTATCGACACAGCACTTTTGATTGATGATCAGATTTTCCGCACAGCATTGGCCGATTCACTGGACGTATCGTTTGAACGTGCAGACCGCATTATCGGCCAATGGCCAGAATCGCATCTGCCGATAGCCTTACGTGCACTCGGCCTATCAGCCGCCGAATGCTTCATGACCATGTCCGCAATTCTGGGCCCCGTTGCAGCGGACCGCCATAGCCTGCGAGAATTCATTCAGATCTATCGTTCTATCGACCGCGAGAAAGCGATGATGCTTGTGCGGCGCTGGAAAGCTGATGACATGTCGAAACTACTGCGCAGCAAACTGCGCGAGATGATAACTGCTGCGGATGAAAACCCGGCAACGCTGCGTTCGAGCCTATAAACTATCCGGTGTAACTAAAAACAGGCTCGCCGGGTCGGCAACATCTTCCAACTCAATTAACCACAGATCAGGATCAAAGCGGACTTCGCGCTCCATACGCTCACTTGCTTTGATATCCTCGACATCATGGAGGATACGCAAAAACATGCGCTCTCCATCGGTATTTTCTTCATAGGACGTTTGCGGAGCTGGTGAGTATAGGTCGTAGGTGCCGAAGCGCGAGCTGAGCTTGATGAAGATCGCACCTGCTTCTTTAGCACCACGACGGGCGAGATAAGCAAAGCCGCCCTCTCCCTGTACTTTACGGATCAATGCCGAAACCCAGAAATCCGATGTCAGGCGCATGGTTCACCTTGGATCAACTTATGAGCCCGATTTCACGCATTTTGGAGATCAATGCAGCGTCAACTTCGCCGGTTACCCGCAAGTTGAACAGTTTCTGGAACTCGCGAATGGCATCCTGTGTGGATTTACCCGGAACACCGTCAACACTCACCATTTCATTGCCAAAAGCCTTCAGGCCAGCCTGCACACGCACGATGTCCTGTGAGGAGATATTCGCCTGCTGCTGCACTGCTGGTGCTGCCGCTGTTTGCTTCTTTTCCTGTGCTGGCTTGCGTTCCAGCGAAGCAAGATCGGGCGCACGCTTTGCCATTTTGTCGGCTTTCAAGACAGCAGGCTCAGGGCGGGGCGACGGTACGGCCAAGTCGATCACCTTGGCCACGTCGTCTTCAGTTGTCGCCTGCGTTGCACCATTTTGTGCCGGAACGCCAACCTTCTTCTGAAGAGTCTGCCAACGGTCGATAGCCTCACGGGTTTGAGGACCTGTGAAGCCATCAACTGCGCCTTGGTAGATGCCGAGTGTCAACAGCCTTTGTTGCAGCCGTGCGATCTCAATATCGGCATTGGGCGCAAGCGCTGGCAGCATCTCATCGATAGAACCTGTAACTTGCAACCGATCCGGAGACAATTCTGCGACTTCCGTCTGCGATTGCGGCGGTGTGGTCTCAGGCGTTTCTGTGCTTGCAGTTTTCGTTAGCGATTCTTGAGGTTTATCTACTTCAGCCGTGCCGGGCAGAACTGCGCGCGGCGTTGCCTTGAAGACGAAGTCTGCACGTGTTTTGAAGAAGACTGCATTATGTGCTTCGGGTTGATACCAGAGTGCGTTGGCCGAAACAAAGCCCAACACCACGGCAAACGCTGTTGCACCGCCCGTTAGGACGGGATTGCGTACAATGAAATCGCCAGCGAAAATCGCCAGCGCGGAAGCCGAGCTGAAAAAGAATTTGAGCAGGCGGCGGCCGAGACTATGCTGTTTTGCGGGTTTGCGCATCGATCCGCTCTGGGCCTTGTTCCCGGTCTTCGTCTTTCTGCCACTCATTATTCCGTTCTCCCTGGTGACGGTGCATGTCAATCACCGTGCCAAGCTGCTGTTGATCTTCTGCTCCCAAAAAATCCTGTTCGAACAGTTTTTGCGGACCCGCCACTGGCAAGTGAACGGTTACGACCGTTCCTTCGCCCACACAGCTTTTAATTTGCATTGTGCCCTGGTGCAGTTCCACCAAGCCCTTGACCACTGACAGGCCAAGACCAGTCCCCTCTTGCGCGCGTGTATAGTTATTGTCGGCCCGCACGAAAGGCGATCCAATGCGCTGCATGTCTTCTGGCTCGATACCAATACCAGTATCGGAAACGATAATTTCGAGCTGAGGCCGGCCATCGACCATCACGCGCGCCGCATCGATAGTGACGCAACCGCCCGATTCCGTGAACTTTACCGCATTGGCTGTGAGGTTGAGCAAAATCTGCTGCACTGCGCGACGGTCGGCCACCACTTCTCCCGCAGTCGCATTCACACGATGGCAAAGCGCAAGGCCCTTCTTTTCAGCTTGCGGGAGCATGACTGCGGCACACATTTCAGCCGCGTCGCGGAAAATGAAACTCTGTGGTTCAATGCGATAAGTGCCAGTTTCAAGCCGCGAATTATCAAGCACTGAGTTCACCAGCTCCAGCAGATAATGGCCCGACTTATGAATAAGACCTGCATATTCGCGCTGCTTTTCATTCTGCAGCTGGCATCCCATTTCATGCGACAGCATATCTGAAAAGCCGATGATCGAGTTTAACGGCGTGCGCAGTTCATGGCTCACAGTTGCAAGCAGACGACCTTTGCCGATACGCTCGGCTTCAAGCTGCGCCTTCAGCGCATTAATTTCTTCGATGAGCTTCTGTTCACCCTCAAGCGAGCGCCCAACAAGTGTGATGACGCCATTGACGGCAAGACCTTCCATGCGGAAAGCGAGGAAAACTGGATTGCCATTTTCAAGCGTACGCAGGCGGATATTTGCCGGACGTGCAGAAGGACCCGAACGCAAGTCTGCAAGAAGCGATAAATATTCTACCCGATCAGCGACATGAACGCGGTCAATCAATGCAATGCCTTCACACATCTTAGGCTCTACGCCAAGAAGTGCTGCCGACTGTGTATCAATCTCGGTGATGACACCCTCAAAATCCATTGAGAGCTGAACATCGCCCTTTGCAACCACGGGCTTTTGCTGTGCGAGCGGTTTCGATGCAACAGCACTTTTAATTGTGAAGCTACGAGCAACGAGGCTTGCCACGTAAAGCATCAAGACGATCAGCGACGCCAATGATCCACCAGCAACTGAAGTACCGCTTGTCAGTGCAAAAGCGCTCAAAACCAAGCCTGCAAGCGCCACACCTGCAAACGTTGCCAAGGGCTTGCGGCTTACGAACCAGACCTCAAGAGGCAAGGCTGCAGCCATCACCCAAAGAGCGATAGTGCTGGTGCTCGCAAATATACCAATCGTGGCAAGACCCGCGCCATAGATCGCGAAATTTGATGTTCCAAGAGCAGTGGCGCTCAAGCCCATCAGGCTCAAAGCACAGAAAATCATCGCAGCGCCGGCGAAACTGGCACCGAGCACAGCAAGTGCTGCAAAATCTGTCGTAACACCAGAAGCGAGCACGGCGGCAAACAGGAGAACCGGAACGAGCATGAACGAGCCAACAACCCGAATCGCAGATGCATCCGACTGCTCGGTCCAGCGCTGGCAAAAACGTTCGTGAAAACGCGCAAGCACCTGCACCTTCGTGCCTACGGTCTGTGCTACGTTTAAAAGAATGGCGTTCAACTTGCCTTACCCACTCAATACTCGTGCGGCTTATCCATCAGGGATCTGCCTGTTGACGCTAGAATTGCAGGTGAGGCTTTAAAGAAACGATAAAGCGAGAGCATCTTGAACGTCTCTATGCAGAATCTGACAGATCGGAGCCCGAGTTTTTCCGCTATGGTAAACAGATGGTGGATATCGACACGCTGGAGGCTCTCTCGCGCCTATGACAACCGCTCCTGACAGGCTCTAACCACTTGGTTACGGAATCTTTTCAAATTGAGAGGACAATGATCCCACCAATCCCGGCCAACAAACCCCGAGCGTAATGATCCGTTTTCTCATCAAATCCGCAATCTGGCTGTCGCTGGCATTCATGGTAATGCCGCACTTCTTTCCTGCGGACGAAAAAACAACGCCTCAAAAGGCTTCGGTTCAGGCCAAAGGCGAGCCCGACTCCGTTGATCAGCTATTGGCCAATGGCAAAACAGCGTTGGAAATCGGCAAGCTCTGTGTAAACAACCCTTCGTTCTGTGAGAACGGAACATCATTTCTTTCCAGCGCCGCAAGTGGAATGCTCGAACGTAGCGGCGGCATACTCGAATATCTGAGCGACCGTTTCGGCACAAAACAGCAATCATCTGATCCAGTTGTGCCCATTGTCGCGAAACAAGAGCTGCCAGCCGAGCCGACATCAAGCTCGTCACACATTGTTCCGATTCCCACACCGCGCTCAGTGGCACTGCGTACGCTTAAAGCGGTTCCAGCTAAGATTGAATCGTCGGAACCGCTCTAACTATTATTCCTAAGCATTATCGAACCAGCGCAATTCCTACAAAGAACTAACGGTTTTCCGTGACGTTTGCGGCTTTTGTCACTATATAGGCCGCATATACCAAATGGATTTCGGGCAAGTATCATGACTACCACCATCGACAGCATCATCTCCGACTTCGAATTTCTCGACGATTGGGAAGACCGCTATCGTTATGTGATTGATCTCGGCAAGGAATTACCAGCCTATCCAGACGATGCCCGCGATGCTGCTCACAAAGTGCAGGGCTGTGTCAGCCAAGTGTGGCTCAAGACCATTCCGCATGAAGGTGATGATCCGGTTATTGAATTTCTGGGCGATTCTGATGCGCATATTGTGCGCGGTCTGGTTGCAATCGTGCTCGCCTTCTATTCAGGTCGTAAGGCTTCAGAAATCGTATCGTCTGATCCGGAGGAAGTGCTCAAAAAGCTTGGACTTGATGAGCATCTCACACCGCAGCGCTCCAACGGTTTGCGTTCCATGGTCGCGCGTATTCGCCGTGATGCCGAAGCGCTCAAAGTTTCAGCCTAACAAGCGTTCAACCGACAGTGCTGCGGACAGCAATTGCCTGTCGGTTCCATGGCGTGCCGTCATCATCAGACCGACCGGTAACCCCGTAACAGGCAGCGGCAGCGTTATGCTGCAAAGATCAAATTGATTGGCAATTTGCGTATTTCGCAACAATAGGCTCTCAACGCGGTCATATTCGGCAGAATTGTCGCTGACCGATGCAATTGTTGGCGCAACAATCGGCGTTGTCGGCGTCACAAAAAAATCAATGCCAGTTAGCCGTTGTTCCATTTCATATGCGAGCCGTGTTCTCGTCTGCATCAATGCTGCGAAGTCCTCATCCGAGACGCCCAACCGCTTTGCAAGCGTATGCTTTACCCTGTCATCGACATTCGCGTCTGGATCTTTGAGCCATGTTTCGGCATGAATACGACTGGCTGCGATACCTACAATCGAACCAATGCGCGTCGCATCGCGCAGTTGAAGAATGAGATCATCCAGTTCCAGCTCAACGACCCGCAGGCCTGCTGCGGTCAGAACCGAAATTGCCGAGTTGAATGCAGCAGTTACCTCTGGTTCCAACTCCGACAAAAGCAGGCCTTTTGGCAATCCCACAGTCAGTCCACCTAACGATGCTGCCTCTGGCAGAATCGGCGCTTCACCCGCCATCACAGCATCCGCGAGAATGCAGTCGGCGACCGTTTTGGCCAAAGGTCCGATTGAATCAAGAGCGGGCGTCAGCGGAAAAGCGCCATCCAGCGGAATGCGACGGGCGGTTGGTTTAAAGCCTACCAAGCCATTCAGAGCCGCAGGGATGCGAATGGAGCCGCCCGTATCGGAGCCGATTGCTATCTCGCTGGTACCTTCAGCCGCAGAAACCGCAGCGCCCGAGGAGGAACCACCGGGAACCCGGCTTGAATCAATCGCATTACCCGGCACGCCGTAATGCGGGTTTAATCCGACCGCAGTAAAAGCAAACTCTGTCATATGGGTTTTGCCAACAATGACTGCACCGGCGTCTTTCAGCCTCTGAACGACGACTGCGTCGTTATTCGCATGCAAAGCCGATTTGCGAATGACGGAACCCGCTAATGTCGGCTCCCCTCTCACATCGAACAAATCCTTGATCGAAACAATTCGTCCGTCGAGCGGGCCGAGCGAGCGCCCTTCTTTCAGGCGTCTGTCTGATGCATCAGCCTCAGCACGTGCTCCATCTGCATAGACCGTGCCGAACACCTGTTCGTCACCTGCACGCGCCTCCAGCTTTGACAGAACTCGTTCCAGATTTTGCTGACTGCTTTGCATTTTTACCCCCGGTATTTGACGTCTTCTTATTCAAACTTCTGGATAGGTCAATGCAGTCAATCCGCGCAGCTTATCCAAAAACCGTTGCACACTTTTCGGGATACGCTCTAATTCAGCTCTGATTTGGGTGAGCAGTTGGTCGATAGTCGGTCGCACCCCAATGCAAAACCTCAGGAGATCGCCGTTCTTGTGCCTGTGGACTGTAATGCCTGTGCAGCATGGCGAGACCTGTCTTAAGCAGCATTTTTCCTGACCGCACCGGCCACTGACGTTCCCGCTCTACGGTCTCAAGCCCTTTCAGAAAACAACACACATCGATCAGGACACCGCTCAACTCCGGTCCGACTGCTTCCAGCGCTCGCTCAACCCGCATCCGACTTGCAAGCGCAATATCCGTGAGTTCGGCCATTCCGCCTGGGCCCGACCGCGATGAGTTACGGATGCCGACATCCCATCGCGCGGAAATTGACGGCATCATGGAGCCGCGTGTAAAATCAGCGCGCAATCGCTCGCCTGCACGAAATTCATCGTCAGAAATAAAACTCTCGCCATCGCCATTGCGCAGACGATAAAGCTTGGCCAGAGGAGATTCAGACGGATTGATTTCGATCCTTTCCCCATGCTCAAATTCGACCGTTTCCGTCTTCCGTGCAGTTTTTATGTTTTTACTCGCAGTCTTACGTGCAGCCCCAGAGATCACTATCCGCTGCCCGTCGCAGAGCAAAATGCCGCGTTTCTGCATCGCCTCGAGTTCTACACGCGTTGCAGCGATTGTTCCCTGCTCTCCCACAAGCAAGACGTGCGTTTCACGTACAGAATCCTGAACATCACATCCACCGTGCTTAAGAAAGCGCAGGATTCTGGCTTCCGAAGTCGAAAACACATCGCTCATGCTGCCATCCTCCAAGCAGAGAATCCCAGACCGACCATCTTTTCCAGCTTGGAAACTATGGCATCGTAATCTTCGTCATCACGCCTGTCCTCCACCAGATGGCAGGCATACATGACCGTAGTGCGATCCCGGGCAAACCCGACCGCGACTTCGCTCATCACCATTCCGAACGACGTGTGTGCAAGGTACATCCCCAACTGCCTGACTTGCGCCACCTCCCTTCTGCATCGCAAGGGCGAGCGCAGTTCTGCACCGCTAACAGCAAAATATGCGGACAACAGATCAATCAGAGCGTCACAGAGTTCCACGCTTTTTTCCTGACGCCTTCGCCCCAACGCACGACCAGAATTATCGATCTTGAGTGCTCGTCCGTGTCGCGTTGCGATCACTTTTAAAACCTCAAGAGCCTCAGCCCGGGTATGGATGATATCTGTTAGTTCCAAAGACATTCATCTTTCCTCACCGTAATAGGAATATCTTCTTATAGTGAGAAAATTGCAAGCGTGGATAAGTTTTTTACAACGTGAAGCGGGGCATATATCCACTGCAATCATATTAAATAGGAATCTTATCCAACAACATCGAACATGAGCGATCCTCTCACAGAACGCGCAACAAACTGACGAGGATCAAAATGAGGGCAATTGCACTGAAAGAAGCGAGCATAAATTTTCTGGCTGCGAGAAAAGAAGAGCGAATATGCGCGATGCAGCGCGTGGCACTGCAAATGATCGCCGGGATTGATATGGATAAGTTATTAAACGCACCGGAAGCAGAGCGGATACAGGCGCAGACAAAGCTCGGTCGGCTGATCGAACGCGAACGTCTGAAAGGCGTCAACAGTCACTGGAGTTATGATCTCAACCGCCATATCGCCTTAAAACAGGCATTCGACCGCCTCGGCGGGAGGAATATACGCCGAATGCCCACAAAAAATGAACAAGCATAAAATAATGGCCCGGAACGCATGTAGAAAATCCATGCTTTCCGGGCCAAAATCAGAGCGCCGATCTGATTGAATCAGATTCGATTACGCGTCCTTAGGCTTGCGGCCCAAGCCCATCTTCTTTGCAAGACGCGAACGTGCTGCTGCATAGTTAGGAGCAACCATTGGATAGTTAGGATCAAGATCCCACTTTTCACGGTACTGTTCAGGGGTCATGCTGTAGTGGGTCATCAGGTGACGCTTAAGCGACTTGAACTTCTTACCGTCTTCCAGACAGATGATATAATCGTCAGTAACTGACTTCTTAGGATTGACTGCTGGCTTCGGCTTTTCAACAACGACCGGAGCTTCTTCACGCTCAACGTGACGCTTGAAAGCAGAATGCACTTCCGAAATCAGGAGAGGTAGTTCGCTCGCACGAATGGAGTTGTTTCCGACATAGGCAGCAACAACATCAGCAGTAAGGCTGAGAAGCAATTCTGCGCTCTCGTCGAAGATTTCAGGGTTTTCCATTGTTTTTCCTTTTTTTGTCTTTGCTTTAGCTCAAGCAGACTGCAGCTCTCAGAACCGATTGCCGTCTACGCGAAATTCTTATGCCCTGCCCAACTCATTCGGCGATGCAAGTATCAATGAATAGTGCCATTTGCAATAGAATTGTCAAACCACATTACATTAACAGAATTGAATTCTTCTTGGATGTGCAAATACAGTGTACTTAAACACAAAACGTGAAGCGCTATTCAAACTAGCCAAACGCATTCGGCGCTGTTGTCAGCTCTGTCATTTATTCTCGAGTATAGGGGGATGAGCATCTCTTTTCCGCCGCTTCCTTAATTTGTAGCTCACACATAAGCAATAGTTTTTTTCTGCCAAGTCTATTTACCACCGCCACTGCAAACACAATTTATTGATTGCGACATTGAATAGGGAGTCGGGCAGCAAAAAGGCATAATTAAAATATATTTCATTCAGATCAGCTCGCATTTGGCTTATCCACCAACTATATAATCGCTACGAACCATAGAGCACATGCCGGCATTCAGATGCACAAGCAATTTAGTAGTGTATTGAAGAGTTTATGCCTAATTTGCACTGTGCGTCTGTCCAATCCACATGGCTTCGCACAAGAGAGGAGATATAAATGTCTAACTCTGCCGATAAATCCCGCACATTGAAGGTTATAAAGACTGATGCGGAATGGCGCGAGCAACTTACGCCGATCCAGTACCAGATCACCCGTCAGCATGGCACTGAACGTGCATTCTCCAGCCCCAACTTCGACAGTTCCCTGCATGGTATTTATCGCTGCGTTTGCTGTGATCGCCCGTTGTATAAATCGGAAGCAAAATACGAATCCGGGACCGGATGGCCAAGCTTCTATCAACCAATCGAACCGGATGCCGTGGCTGCCTTTGAAGATCATTCCTATGGCATGACCCGCACCGAAATTCGCTGTTCCGACTGCGATGCACATCTGGGGCATGTTTTCCCTGACGGCCCAGCACCAACAGGTCTCCGCTATTGCATGAACGGAAACGCATTGATCTTCGATCAGGACTGATAACTTAGCTCTTACAGTCCGGACCTCTTCAACGGTTCGGACTGATTTCATTTGCTTTTTACTGGATTTTACATGCCACACGACACCAATTTTCCTCAGCCCCCCAAAGCACCGAAGCATCCAGCGAAGGATACCCGTCACGGTATTACCCGCATCGATGATTATGCATGGTTACGCGCAGATAACTGGCAGGAAGTATTCAAAGATCCATCGGTTCTCGCGCCTGAAATTCGCACGCATCTGGAGGCTGAAAATGCCTATCAATCGGCTTTGATGCAGGACACGGATGCGCTCCAGAAGCAGCTTTTTGCTGAGATGCGCGGTCGCATCAAGGAAGACGATTCATCCATTCCGTCAAAAGACGGCCCGTTTGCTTATGGCGTTTCTTATCGAACCGGTGGTGAGCAGCCTTATTTCATTCGCACGCCACGCGATGGCGGTGCGGAAACCATTCTCCTCGACGGCGACAAGGAAGCAGAAGGCAAGGCTTACTTCCGCCTCGCTTCAGCTGACCACTCGCCCGATCACAATCGTTTGATCTGGGGTTACGACGACAAGGGATCAGAGTTTTATAAACTCAGAGTTCGCGAGTTAAACTCCATGTCAGACCTTGGAGATATACTCACCGACACCAATGGAGGTGGCACCTGGGACGCGAACGGCAAAGGTTTCTTTTATACTTTGCTGGATGAAAACCATCGACCTTCAAAGGTTTTCTATCACGAGATCGGCACAGATCAAGCGCAGGATAAGCTGATCTATGAAGAACAGGATCCTGGCTTTTTCCTGGGCGTTGGCGGTTCTTCACTCGACGATTATGTTTTCATAGATATTCACGACCACGAAACCTCTGAATGCTGGCTGTTGCCTGCAAATGATCCGGCTGCAAAGCCTCAGCTCGTCATGGAGCGCAAGACTGGTGTTGAATACGACCTCGCGCCCGGTGGCGATGAATTTTTCATTCTGACCAATGTCGATGGCGCCAAAGACTTTAAGATCATGCGCGCTCCAGCATCTGCACCGCAGCCGGAAAACTGGGAGGAAGTCGTCGCTGAAGTTCCAGGGCGTCTTATCCTTTCGCATGGCGCTTTCAAACATCATCTGATCTGGATGGAGCGGGATAATGGCTTGCCGCGCATTGTTATTCACGATCGTAAAACCGGCGAACAACATGCTATCGCATTTGATGAAGAAGCTTATTCTCTCGGCCTGCATGGCAGTGCTGAATACGACACCGAAGTAATCCGGTTCTCATATTCCTCGATGACGACGCCGGAGCAACTCTTCGACTATAACATGCGCACGCGCGAACGCGTTCTGCTTAAAACGCAGGAAGTGCCTTCTGGCCACAATATCGAAGACTATTTAACACGTCGTATCCTTGCGCCGGCCGCGGATGGCGAACTGGTTCCTGTCTCGCTGATTTATCATAAGGACACGAAGCTCGATGGCTCTGCACCGTGTCTGCTCTACGGCTACGGCTCTTATGGTATCACCATTCCGGCAAGTTTCAGCACATCGCGGCTTTCGCTTGTTGATCGTGGCTTCATCTATGCCATCGCACATATTCGCGGCGGCAAAGACAAAGGCTTCGCCTGGTACGAAAACGGCAAACGTGAAACAAAAATCAATACGTTCACGGATTTCATCGCCGCAGCAAAGCATCTCGTCAAAGAAGGCTTCACAAGCCATGACCGTATCGTCGCACATGGTGGCTCGGCTGGAGGCATGCTGATGGGCGCGATTGCCAATATGGCACCAGATGCTTTTGGCGGTATCATCGCGGAAGTTCCGTTTGTCGATGTGCTCAACACCATGCTTGATGACACATTGCCACTCACACCGCCGGAATGGCCTGAATGGGGAAATCCGATCAACTCTGAGGCTGATTATCGCAATATTGCAGCCTATTCGCCTTACGATAATGTCAGTTCGCAAGCCTATCCGCGCATACTCGCTGTGGCAGGCCTGACCGACCCACGCGTTACCTATTGGGAACCGGCAAAATGGGTAGCCAAGCTGCGTGAGCTCAAGACCGATGATCATCCAGTTCTCTTCCGCATCAACATGGATGCAGGCCATGCTGGCGCGTCAGGTCGTTTCTCGCGGCTTGAAGAAGTTGCTTACACCTATGTTTTTGCACTGAAAGTGGTTGGCAAAGCTTAATTTTTAAGGTTTGAACAGTAAAACGCCGAGAATTCCCGTCTGATTTTATTAGGCGGGAATTCTCATTTTCAGGTTTCTATATTCTGTTCGGGATTAGCCGAGATACCCAACCCACCAAACAAAACCGCTTCTCGTTTTTGCTAGAAATACTCCAGACAAATACAATATTCTTCTAAAAAATTTCAGTGAAAGGAAAAGTCAATATACTAATTTAGTGAGTATTCATCTGAACTTGCACGAAAACTTGAGCTTAGAAAACTTCCCAGAGTGTCGTATAATCACTTTAGTTGAATAGCTTCGGATCAAGGGAGAAGCCCATGTTACGTTCCGGCATCACCGTTTCAATAGCTTCAATGAGTTTGATCGTTTCCGCCCTTGTTGCTTTGCCGTCCGTCACAACCGCCAGCGCACAAGTCCGCAAGAACGTCAGCGAATATGCGGGCCAGCGTTGCAATACACCGCCGCGCGGCAGCGGCGTTATCGTCGGCCAGTTCAGCGGCGTGGACGATTCCCCATTTGTCAGTGATGGAGACGGGCTAGTGCCCATCGACCGCTTCCGCTGCTTCAAAACCTTGTCCGAGTGCAAAGGCTGGCTCTATACCATGCAGAGCAAATACACCAATGCCGGACTGCCGACGGTGGTGCGTTGCACAAAGCGTTAGAGCACATCTATTTAAGACCGGATCGCACTTTTGGCTCGAATACTATAACCACAAAACTGTGATTTTCCGTCCTCCATCTTAATGTCATGCTGTCCGAGAAGTGCAGACATATCGATTGGGAGTATTGGATATATGCAGCAGGCGAGCTACGTTCACGGTGCAAACGAAACGCCACTCATTGGCGACACCATCGGCAACCATCTTGATCTGATAGCAGAGAAATATCCCAACCGCCCGGCAGTTGTGGTGCGTCACCAGAATATCCGACTGACCTATAACGAATTGAAGAACCGTACCGATGCGCTGGCCGAAGGACTGCTTGCAATCGGTCTCCAACCCGGCGAGCGCATAGGCATCTGGTCGCCCAACAATGTGGAATGGCTGCTCACACAGTTCGCGAGTGCGAAGGCGGGGCTTATTCTCGTCAATATCAATCCAGCCTATCGCGCGCATGAACTCAAGCACGTTCTGGCAAAGGTCGAATGCGCAGCGCTTATCCTTACCCCTTCCCTCAAAACCAGCAATTACATTGAAATTCTTCGCTCGATCGTTCCAGAGCTTGGTGATGCGCGGCCCGGCTATCTCAGCTCAGAGCACTTACCGGGGCTGCGTTGCGTCATTCGCCTGGGGGAAGAGCGGACGACTGGCATGTTTAATTTTGATGAAGTCGCAACTTCCGGCAACGCAACCACGATTAAACAACGGCTACAACTTGCAAACGAGCTGCAATTTGACGATCCGATTAATATCCAGTTCACCAGTGGCACCACAGGTAGCCCCAAAGGGGCGACGCTCACTCATCACAATATTCTCAATAATGGTTTCTTCATTGGCGAGGCGATGCGGCTCAGTGAGCAGGATCGGCTTTGTATTCCTGTTCCTTTCTATCACTGCTTCGGCATGGTTCTGGGCAATCTGGCCTGTGTGACACACGGCGCCTGCATGGTCATTCCCAATGACAGCTTCGATCCTCTGCTCACACTGCAAACGGTCGAAGACGAGAAATGTACCGGCCTGCATGGCGTGCCGACCATGTTCATTTCGATGCTCGACCATCCGGAATTTTCGCGTTTCGATCTCACCAGTCTGCGCACCGGCATCATGGCTGGTTCGCCGTGCCCGATTGAGATCATGCGGCGGGTGGTCAGTGAAATGCATCAGAGTGAAATCACCATTGCCTATGGCATGACCGAAACAAGTCCGGTCAGTTTTCAAAGTGCAACGACCGACCCGCTGGAAAGGCGCGTCTCGACGGTCGGTCGCATTCATCCGCATCTCGAAGTGAAAATTATCAATGCAGATGGCAAGATCGCACCACGCGGCGAGAAAGGCGAATTACTGACCCGCGGATACAGCGTCATGCGTGGATACTGGGCAGATGCCGTCGCCTCTGCAGAAGCAATTGACGATGCTGGATGGATGCATACAGGCGATCTCGCAACCATTGACGCGGAAGGCTATTGCAACATCGTCGGACGCATTAAGGATCTGATTATTCGCGGTGGTGAAAATATCTATCCGCGAGAGATCGAAGAATTTCTATTCACCCACCCGGCTATCAGCGATGCTCAGGTTTTCGGTGTTCCAGACAATAAATTCGGTGAGATAATCTGCGTTTGGATCAAGCTGCATCGAGACCGAGAGCTTAGTGAAGAACAATTAATTGCATTCTGCAAGCAACACATCGCTCATTACAAAATCCCGGCGCATGTCCGTTTCGTGGATGAGTTTCCCATGACTGTAACTGGCAAGATACAGAAATTCGTCATGCGGCAAGCGATGATCAAGGAGCTTGGGCTGGAAGAGATCAGAACGGACTGATCTTTTACGGTCATCTCGGCGGATAGCCATTCTTATGCGCTGGAATGGCTTTGAGATACGCAGCAATTGCCGCACGATCAGCATCCGTCAAATGCGCCATGTTGGCAACGACATCCGCCATTGATCCGCCCAGTGAATCGAAATCTGGCGTGAAACCGCTTTGCAATGCATAGGCGATATCGTTCTCGCCCCACTCACCGATACCACCCTCGCCTGTGGTAATATTGGGAACAATGCCTTTACGGCCATCGCTACCGGTTTCCGGCGATAGCGCTCCAGCCATCCATTGCTTGGTATCAAGTCCACCAATAATGTTGCGTGGGGTATGGCATTCGCCGCAGTGGCCGAGCGCTTCTGTCAGATACTGGCCACGCTTCACCTGATCGGATGCGTTTGCAAGGTCCACAACTAGTTTGTGCGAAAGATAGAGCTGCTTCCAAAGCCCCAATCCACGACGGATCGTGAAGGGAAATCCCAGTTTATGCGGCGCCGCCACATTGTCAGAAGTTGGCAAGGTCTTCATGTAAGCAAAGAGGTCGGCAACGTCCTGCGGCTGCATTTTGGCGTAAGACGTATAAGGGAAAGACGGATAAAGATGCTCTCCACCTCGTCCCACGCCTTTCAGCATTGCGTTGGCAAAATCATGCAAGGTCCAGTTACCGATACCTTGCTCTGACGGAGAAATGTTCGGTGCGATGAATGTGCCAAAATCCGAAACCAGTTCATGCCCACCCGCAAGCACCTTGCGGTCGTCACCCGACGCACCGGGAGCAGCATGACAGGAAGCACAGCCCCCTGCCCAGAACACCTGCTCGCCCTTGGTAGCGTCACCCGGCTGCAAAGATGCAATCACCGACTGATCCACCGTCTGAGGCGTCGTCAGCACCCAGAAGGCAGCAGCACCAATGATGAATACAGCACCTGCGGCATATGCGAGTTTACGGACCATTCTTCTGCCAGAGCGGTTTCTGTTTAAATAGAAACCGCTCTATCCCTTTAGTTTACGCATTATTCGACGCAAAACTGCTTCGCACTTTTGGCTCAAATGCTCTTATCAGTTCTTTTTCGCACGATAGACTTGATGGCATGAACCGCAATTGGCAGCGACTTGCTGGAATGCTGGCTTCAACGCATCAAGATCCTGCGGCTTTGCGGCAAGCGCTGCGGCAGCGTCGGAGCGGAACTTTTCAACGTGCTTGACGAAATCTTCCTTGTTTTCCCAAATCTTGGGCGAAGCTTCTGTATCGCCTTGATCGGACCCTGCCGGGAACAGCGTATCGACGTCTAATTTCTTGGCGTCAGCATCCAGCTTCTCAAGTGCAGCCAGAGCGGTAGCAGCATCGAAAGGCTTCTCGCCTTTGACCATCGGCGCGAGCTGTCCAACAGAACGCCCCATATCCTTCATGATCGCCTGACGGTCTGCAATCACATCGGCATGAGCCACGCTGGCAGTCAAAATCGCAACTGAACTGACAGCAAGGAAAAATGAACGCATATGGTCCTCCGCATCTAAAAATTGAACAAAATTCGTTCCTTGGTACAAATATCCGATACAATCACCACCATTGCAACAAAGGCATCGAACAAACCCCAACTATCAAAAGTAACACACAGAGGTTATATCGATTATTACAGGCACTTCACGAGAATGTGAAAAACATGATTGAAATACTATTGTTTATTATTTCTGATATTCTGCCTTATCATAGCTACAACGAATATAATTCATGATTATGTTAATCATGTTTGTGTGAAATCATAAATTTAAACAAAGAAAAACCCCGCTCTCGCGGGGTTCTCATACCTACGACTGACGCGGCAGATTATGCCTTTTCGTAAAGCTCAAGCACGTAGTCCCAGTTGACGAGGCTATCGACAAAAGCTTCAAGATACTTCGGACGCGCATTACGGTAATCGATGTAATAGGAATGCTCCCATACGTCGACGCCGAGGATTGGCGTTGCGCCATGAACCAGCGGGCTTTCACCGTTTGCAGTCTTCGAGATTTCGAGCTTGCCGTTCTTAACCGAAAGCCATGCCCAGCCCGAACCGAACTGACCAGCACCGGCAGCGATGAAGTCTTCGCGGAATTTGTCATAGCCGCCGAGATCGGATTCAACTGCCTTTTCAAGCTTGCCTGGCAGCTTCTTGCCGCCACCGTCTTTCTTCATCCAGTTCCAGAAATGGAGATGGTTGTAGTGCTGGCCTGCATTGTTGAAGAGCGCCTGATTCTTGCCAAAGCTTTCCTTGACGATTTCTTCGAGGCTCTTGCCTTCAAGGCCGGAACCTTCAAGCAACTTATTACCATTGGTAACATATGCCTGATGGTGCTTGTCGTGGTGGAATTCGAGCGTTTCGCGCGACATGAACGGAGCAAGTGCGTCATAATCGTACGGAAGGGCGGGCAGTTCAAAAGCCATTGGAACTCTCCTCTTTGTCTTTCAGCTTGCATTAGGCAGCTACTGGGGGCAGAGCGAATACATACCCTGAAACTTGCGTGCGCAACTTACATAGGCCGCAACGCCTCGGGCGGCAATGGCGCATATTCTAAATTCGCGGCTCATCGCAATGAATTTTTATTGAAATTGCATAAGGATAAGGTCCACTTTACTTTTTTTGAGATTGATGCACGAACGGAGAAAATCGGTGTCCTATAATTCTTATGTTTTCGACGCTTATGGCACATTGTTCGATGTGCACTCAGCCGTGCGTAAACATGAGGATAAAACCGGACCTGATGGTCGTTTATTCTCGGAACTTTGGCGCGCCAAGCAGCTGGAATATTCGTGGGTTCTAAGCCTTATGGGGGCCTACAAAGACTTCTGGGCGCTGACAGAAGAAGCTCTGGATTTTGCTTTTGCGCGATATCCTTCCGTAGACCCTACCCTTCGTAGCGATCTTCTCGACGCCTACTGGAAACTCGACTGTTATCCTGAAGTGCCGGTTGCACTCAAAAACCTTAAAAGCCGTGGCGCGCGTTTGGCTATTCTCTCCAATGGCTCACCGGCCATGTTGGAGGCAGCTGTTAAATCATCAGCGCTTGATGTTCTGCTCGACGACGTAATCTCTGTAGACACTGTACAGCGCTATAAAACCGCACCCGCCGTCTATGAACTTGTCACCACACAATGGCGGCTCTACCCATCTGCAATCTCGTTTCAGTCATCCAATCGATGGGATGTTGCAGGTGCTGCGCGATTCGGAATGCGCTCCGTCTGGATCAATCGATCCAACCAGCCCGACGAGTATAAGCAACATCCGCCTGCTCTTATTCTGCCGAGCCTTCAGCTCCTTGATTGAATCTCACTAAAACTTGAACGGGCAACTTCATGCAATAACGGTCTGTTGCGATCAAAATTGTGTCGCAGCGGCAACACGAGGGATATCCCATCGTATTAGCCACGTTTAGGCCTTATTCCGACCGGCGGGAGGCCACATTTATGGGGCGTTTTGCCCCCACAAATCGCCGAACAAAAAGTGTTCAGCATTACTGAAACACCGCAACTTGCGATCAAAGCAACGGGTTGGTCGCACTTCATTAACCCTAACCGTTGTATCTGTAGCTCCTCCCGTCACTAATCTGGTTTTCATATGCACACCACCCTTACCCGCCGTTCTTTTCTTACGGCCATGACAGCAACAGCGGCGGCCGGCCTCGCCGGTTGTGCTCAGTTGGGGCAGAATGTTCCAATTGTCGATGTGGATGCTTCGGGCAATCCTATTAACAGGACACCGCAGGCGAACGTCGATGCCTCATACGGAAGCTGGGCATCAATGTATGCTGCAGTGGAAGACAATGGCTTTCAGCTTCCTGCCATTCCGATCCAGAAAATGGACAAGCGCTTCTTGCGCCAGGTCGTTCAGGATCCGACAGGCGAAATGCCGGGCACGATCGTTGTCGATACCACCAACCGGTTCCTCTATCTGGTACTCGGCAATGGTCAGGCAATGCGTTACGGCGTCGGCATTGGCCGCGACGGGTTTGCATGGTCGGGCCGCGCAGTCATACAGTACAAGCGCGAATGGCCACGCTGGACGCCACCGGATGAGATGGTCGCCCGTCAGCCAGAGCTCGAGCCATATAGCTCACGCAATGGCGGCATGGCTCCAGGTCTCAAGAACCCACTCGGCGCGCGCGCACTCTACATCTTCAAAGACGGTAAAGACACGATCTACCGCCTGCACGGTAATCCTGAATGGTGGTCGATCGGCAAAGCCGTGTCGTCGGGCTGCGTACGCCTGATGAACCAGGACATTATCGACCTCTATAATCGCGTACCTGCGAAGTCGCCTATTCTGGTTATGTAGTCTGAATTGATTTCTAATGAACAAATGAAAAAGCCCCCTTTATGGGGGCTTTCTCTTTTATATCACGTCGCGTTCTTAAAGCACTTCGCGTTTGATTACACCCAGACGACGCGCTTTAAGTCTTCGTTTTTACGCATGTCGTTAACGGAAAACCGGTCCCCACTTTTCCGCGACATGCTTTAGCGTTTGAAACTACCCAAAATACCGCGAACCAGCGCGCGTCCGAGTGAGTTGCTGACAGACCGAACCACCGACTTCATCGCAGTCTCAGCAACAGTCTGACGTCCTGAACGGCGCCCCGTTCCCAATGCAGTTCCAACCAGATCACCGAGAATACTGCCACCTTCTCCGGATTCTTCTTCCTTGGTCTTCTGCTGTGCTGCCGCGGCTGCCTGCGCCTTTCTGGCCAGCATTTCAAATGCAGAATCACGATCGACAGTCTGATCGTATTGGCCGGAAACAGGGCTCGCCGCGATAACTTTTGCACGCTCATCTGGCGTCAATGGTCCAATTCGCGACGATGGCGGACGGATCAATGTGCGCTGCACCATCGACGGCACACCTTTGGCCTGCAATGTCGAAATCAGTGCTTCACCGGTTGCAAGACTGGTAATCGCCTCAAACGTCTTGAAATCCGGATTTGGCCGGAACGTATCGGCTGCCGTCTTCACCGCATTCGTTTCACGCGGCGTGTAAGCGCGCAGTGCGTGCTGCACACGATTGCCAAGTTGTGCCAGAACCGTTTCAGGCACATCGAGCGGGTTCTGTGTCACGAAATACACGCCGACACCCTTGGAGCGGATCAGGCGGACCACCTGCTCTACACGATCGACCAGTGCCTTCGGCGCTTCATCAAACAGCAAATGCGCTTCATCGAAGAAGAAGACGAGCCTCGGTTTGTCGGGATCGCCCACTTCCGGCAATTCCTCGAACAATTCAGACATAAGCCACAGCAGGAATGTCGAATAAAGGCGCGGGCTCATCATCAGCTTATCCGCTGCAAGCACACTTATCACACCGCGTCCGTCGGTCGTAGTGCGCATCAGGTCAGCAATGCGCAGCGCCGGTTCGCCAAAGAACTTGGAACCACCCTGCTGATCGAGCACGAGCAATGAACGCTGGATTGCACCGACAGACGCCTTGTTGACGTTGCCGTATTTTGCAGAGAGTTCGGCTGAGCGCTCCGCCATTTCTGTGAGCATTGCCTGCAGATCTTTCAAATCCAGCAGAAGCAGACCTTCTTCGTCGGCAAGACGGAAGGCAACATTAAGCACACCTTCCTGCGCATCCGTGAGGTTCATCAGGCGCGAAAGCAGCAGTGGTCCCATTTCGGAAATGGTCGCACGAACCGGATGGCCCTGCTCGCCGAAAATATCCCAGAAAATGACTGGAGAAGCCCGCATTTCATATGGTTCAAGCTTAATTTCCGCTGCACGCTTGGTCAGGTTGTCATTGACAATACCTGTTGCTGCAATGCCTGAAAGATCGCCTTTGATGTCGGCGCAAAAAACAGGAACACCTGCAGCCGAAAAACTCTCGGCCAAGACCTGCAATGTCACCGTCTTACCCGTACCTGTTGCACCGGTTACAAGCCCATGCCTGTTCCCATATTTCAGCGCCAGATATTCAGGCTGCTGATAGGAATCATCTGGTTTGCGGCTTGCACCAAGGAAAATTGCATCATCGGCCGTCATTAAACAGGTCGCTCCGTATAAGGTTTGCTTCCTTTACGATATACTAGGACCACCGTCACGCAACAACGATAAAGCCGAATTTTGGCTTGGATACTTAATTTGTGGTCATAGGAATGCAGGAATTTCCCAATATTTTGAATTAGGAAAGCTTGCAAAGCGCCAACGAGAATGCATATTACGTAAACGTAAGAAATTTGGGAGACTCTCATGGATGAACTGATCGCGCGCATCACCTCGAATGTCGGCATCGATGCAGCAACGGCACAAAAGGCTGTTGGCATGATTCTGGCGTTTCTGCAGAAGGAAGGCCCAGCTGACAAAGTACAGCAGTTGCTTGCAGCATTCCCGGGTGCCGAAGAAGCCATTTCGCAGGTCAAGGGTGGCGGTCTGCTTTCCGGCCTTATGGGTGGCGTGATGGGCCTTGGTACTCAGCTGATGGGTGCAGGTCTCGGCATGGGTGAAATCTCCGGCGTTGCCAAGGAAACCATCCGCTTTGCCAAGGAAAAGGCTGGCGACGAACCTGTCGATGCAGTGGTCGGATCAATCCCCGGCCTCGGACAGTTCGTCTAAGACTGCTTTATAGAGACAAAAGCCCCGGTTTTCCGGGGCTTTTTCTTATACTTCTTTTACTACTTTCACACCGACATGTCGCGCCCGTCCAGCGCCCCAGCCATTGATGGCAGCGCCCACGCCAAGCAGGGCAAAGAAAACACCGCAGGCAGCAAAACTGCCCGTTGCACCATGAATCATTCCCACGACCAGCGGTCCGATGGAGGCCAGCGTATAGCCTACACACTGCGCCATGCCCGAGAGGTGTGCAGCCGTATGGGAATCCGGCGAGCGCAGTACGATAACCATCATCGCAGCTGCAATCAGACCGCCCTGCCCAATTCCTTGAATGGCTGCCAGTATCCAGAAGCTCCATTGTGGCAGATAGAGAAAGCCGATCAACGGTAAGGCAGCGCAAAGGCAAAGCACAGCGTTGAGTAAGCTCTGGCTTTTCTGTCGAATGGCAATCGACGGGATAGCAAGACAAGTCACGACCTGCACCATGATTGAGAACGAAACCAAGCCCCCAGCCGCGGTTGCACTCAAGCCCTGCTCGCGTAAGATCGGAGCAAGCCAGCCGAAAACCACGTATGCCATGGAGGATTGCAGCCCCATAAAGAGCGTAACCTGCCAGGCAAGCTTATCTTTCCAGAGCCCGATGACCTTAAATCCGGAATGCGCAACATTGTGCTTTGCGCGCAGCGCCTGCGGTAACCAGAGTGCGAGTACGAGAGCTGCCGGGATAGCCCAGAACGCAAGTGCCAGGTTCCACGAACCACCCAACATGTGTTCAATCGGAATCGTGAAACCTGCTGCGGCGGCAGCGCCTCCGCACAGCGCCATCGTATAAAAGCCGGTCATGATCGCAGCTGTTTTAGGAAAATCACGCTTCACAACGCCGGGCAGCAAAACATTGCCGGTTGCAATAGCAGCGCCAGCCAATATTGCGCCAATATAGAGGGAGGCCGAATTGCCGATGCCGCGGATTGCCGTGCCGATGGTCAAAACCACGAGCACAAAAAGCAATACGCGCTCAGCACCGAACCGCTGTGCGAGACGGGGTGCAAAAGGTGCAAATACACCCAGACACACAACTGGCAGTGTCGTCAAAATACCCGCCCCAGTTGCCGACATACCCGTTGCTTCGATAATTTCTGGCAGAAGCACCGAAACACTTGAAAAGACGGGGCGCAGATTAGCAGCAATCAGCACGAGGCTTAAGCCCAGCAACACACGCAAAGCCGGACTTGGCATACGCTGTGCGGCAGGCTGCGGCACACTATCGGCTTCCGCATCGACAAATGGCTCTGCATGTTGCGCCAGTTCTTCTTCCGTCACAGAACGCGACGAAATCTCATTTGTGTGGCTCATGATGCCAACAGCCTTTCAAGTTCTTCAATCAATGGCGCCATAAATCGCCGCACCGCAGCGCCCGCAAGATCGGGATTGCCGCTCGCTATGGCTTCAACAATGGCACGATGTTCTTCGTGATCTGGTTCCGGCAACTCTCCGTCGAGTGTTGCTTCTATCGATTCCCGAATGGACTGGGAAAAGAACGCATAGACCGCAATCAGCGCGCTATTGCCCGATGCAGCAACAACGGCTTCGTGAAACGCAAAATCCCGCGATACAAAATCGGTTCTGTTGTCGTCTGCACGTTTGCTGCGCTGCTCAAGCTTCAATTCAAGATGACGGATCGTTTCCGGCGTTGACCGCTGCGCCGCAAGCCGCGCCGCTTCAACTTCAAGGGCAGCCCGCGTTTCAAAACGATCGCGCAAGCTGGTATGGCGAATCCGGTCAAGGCTGCGGGTCGTATCGGCCGCTGATAAGACATAGGTTCCCGAACCCTGCCTCGTTTCTAACATGCCTTGAGCGACAAGCGCGCGCACAGCTTCACGCACGGTTCCGCGGCTGACCCCCAATCTGGCAGAGAGACTTGCTTCATTAGGCAGTTGTTCGCCCACGCGCCAATTGCCCGCTGTAATTTCAGCCCGAATGGACTGCTCGGCTGCATCTGCCAAGCTTTTTCTCGATAGCGTTTCCATAGATCACCAAAGTCATCGGATGACTTGATGAATTATCTGTCATAATCTCGCATGTCAATGTGGATTACACGCGGCGCTTAATCTGCTTTAACCGTGTCTGCCGCATTCCGTTAACAATTTTCGCGCAATGTGGCAGGCTAAAATTGAGACTATTGGACCGGGTGCCGCATGATTACGCTTTACTGCCTTAACGGAGATCATCTCGAAAGCGTCGAGGTAGAACCGGGCAACCCATTGCCCGACAATGTAATATGGATCGACCTGCTCGCACCGGGCGTCAATGAAGATCACATCGTTGAGGCGTGGACCGGCATTTCCATTCCTACACGCGAAGATATGACAGAGATTGAAGAATCAAGCCGCTTCTACATGGAAAGCGGTGCGCAGTATCTGACCGTTCCGATCCTGCATGCAGTTGATCTCGATCACCGCGAACTGGCACCGGTCACCTTCATCCTGCATGGGTCGCGGCTCGTCACTGTGCGTTACGCCAATCCCAAATCCGTCAGCATCTATATTGCGCGCGCCATAAAGCCCGGCAACGGATTGATCCCTGCCAAATGCTCTGGCCTTTCCATCATGCTGGGAATTATCGAGGCCACCACCAACAGGCTTGCGGATATTCTGGAAGGCGTAGCTGGTAAGATCGACGCGGCCTCGCATTCCATCTATCGCCGTCAACCAAAGGCCCGACCGATGACGACCGAGGATTTCCGGCATATCCTCACGCAGATCGGTGGGCAGGGAACATTCTTATCCCGAATGCGTGAAAGCCTTGCTGGCGTCAGCCGCATGCTGGTTTATCTTTCGGCGATCAACAGTCCCGTCGCCACCAAAAAAGACACCCGATCATGGATCAAGTCGCTGGAACGCGACGCACAATCACTCGTTGCTTACGTGGACTTTCTGTCCAATAAAGTCACATTCCTGCTCGATACAATCGTAGGCCTCATCTCGGTCGAGCAAAACGCTATCATCAAGATTTTCTCGGTTGCGGCAGTGGGCTTCATGCCACCGACACTGGTTGCGTCCATCTACGGCATGAACTTCTCTTTCATGCCGGAATTGAACTCACCCTGGGGATATCCGATGGCGCTTGGTCTGATGGTCGCCTCAGCCCTGCTTCCGCTTTTCTACTTCCGCAGAAAGGGCTGGCTGTAGACATCGTAGACAGTGCAACTCCAATGTTATATCATAAGTTATAACACTGGAGAGAAGCCATGAATGTTACCCTGCGCAAGATCGGCAATTCAGAAGGTGTCATCCTGCCCAAGGAAGTGCTGGAGCGGCTTAATCTGCACACCGGAGATACACTTGTTCTCACAACTGACGCAAATGGTCTGAGACTAACCCGTAGCGAAGACGCTCCCGAAGTTTTCGAAAAGAAAATGCAGATCGCACGCGAGCGGATGAAAAAATACGAAACGGCTTATCGCGTTCTTGCGAAATGATTGATTTCCATTCTCGCGCATTTGTTGAAGCTCTACACGATGAGCAACTGCGTCTGCATGGAGGCGCACCGGGAATCCGGGATTCAGGCTTACTGGATTCCGCTCTCGCTCACCCCTTGCAAAAGCAGGCCTATGGTGAACCTGATCTCTTCGATCTCGTGGCGGCCTATTTGTTCGGTATCTTGAAAAACCATCCTTTCATAGATGGTAACAAGCGCACAGGACTAGCCACAGCGGACTTGTTCTTGTATTTCAATGGCTACAGTCTCGAAACAGAGCAAGAAGACATTATTCAGCTCGTTCTGATGGTATCAACGAGTGAAATCGATGAGCATGGCGCTTCCGCATTTTTCCGCGATCATACTGTAGTTCTTGATGAAAGTTAGATCACCTTCACAGCCACTATCTCCCACTCTTTACCATTGATTGTTACGACATCACCGACCGGCTTACCGAAAAGCATAATGGCGACCGGGGCCATGTGGGATATCTTACCCTTGGCCGGATCAGCCTCATCCTCGCCAACAATAGTCCATGTGCGGGCTGTTCCATCGAGATCTTCAAGATCGACCGTCATACCAAAACGCACAACATCGCTATCGGGCTCCGGCACAGACAGCTCCGCTGTCTCGCGTCGCGCGGTCCAATAGCGCAAATCGCGCGAAAGGCGCGCAATTGCCGAGCGCTCGCCCGCGACATTCGCTTCAGCCAATTCGCGTTGCAACCGCACGAGTTCATCCTCAATCAGCTTCATGCCATCTGGCGTGACGAGATTTCGATGCTGGCTTATGGGGCGCTCACCGAGATCTGTCGGAGCGTCATCCTGTTCCTTGGTAAAAGCTCTGCTCATCCTTCGAATGTATGCAGAGCAGCCGATACGTGCAAGCCCACGGCCTTATCTCACTAATATTTCCATCGTCCCAAAATACACGACCTCATTCCTTCGAGTTTTTATTGATTGATCAGTCAATCAAAGATAAAATATGCCGGAATAGCCTTAAACCAGGACAACCATTATGCCCAAGATCGGGATGGAACCTTTACGGCGGCGCGAACTGATCGACGCCGCCATCCGCACAATCGGCCAACGCGGTTCGCTGGATGTAACTGTTGCACAGATTGCCCATGAAGCAGGCGTCTCACCCGCGCTCGCGCATCATTATTTTGGCGGCAAGGACAAGCTCATTCTCGCTACCATGCGCCATCTGCTTCGCGAACTTGGGAGCGACCTGAACGCAGCAATGAAGTTCACTGAAACGCCGCGAGAACGTATCGCAGCGATTATTGCGGTGAACTTTTCTGCTTCACAGTTCGCACAGGAAACGATTGCCGCCTGGCTCACCTTCTACGTCCATGCGCAGCAATCAGAAGACACCAAACGGCTTTTACGCATTTATGCACGCCGCCTGCATTCAAATTTCGTCTTTGCACTTCAACAACTGACCAGCCGCGACCATGCAAATCGCATTGCCGAAGGTGCGGGTGCGCTGATTGACGGGCTTTACATCCGCCATGCGCTGGGTGCCGACGCGCCAAATGCAACATCGGCGATCGCTCTTGTAGAAGATTACATTGCCGTTCAGCTTTCGGTGGAGAAATGAGCATGGAAGCGGACTTCGTTATTATCGGCTCCGGTTCTGCGGGTTCAGCTATGGCCTATCGCCTCTCCGAAGACGGCAGACATTCGGTTATCGTGATCGAATTTGGCGGACCGGACATCGGACCGCTGATCCAGATGCCTGCCGCTCTCTCCTTCCCCATGAATATGGAAACTTATGATTGGGGATTTTCGACCGAGCCCGAGCCGCATATTGGTGGACGCAGCCTGGTCACGCCGCGTGGCAAAGTGGTTGGCGGCTCTTCTTCGATCAACGGCATGGTCTATGTGCGTGGCCATGCCCGCGATTACGATCACTGGTCGGAGAGTGGCGCGCGCGGCTGGTCCTATGCCGATGTGCTGCCCTATTTCAAGCGAATGGAAAACTCGCATGGCGGACAGGACGGCTGGCGCGGAACGGATGGTCCGTTGCATATTCAGCGTGGCCGACGCGACAATCCGCTGTTCAAAGCCTTCGTAGATGCAGGTCATCAGGCGGGCTTTGAAGTGACAGAAGACTATAATGGTCAAAAGCAGGAAGGCTTCGGCCCGATGGAGCAGACGATCCATAATGGACGTCGCTGGTCCGCTGCCAATGCCTATCTGAAACCGGCTTTAAAACGTCCGAATGTCAAGCTTGTCAAAGGCCTTGCACGGAAGATCGTGCTTGAGGGCAAACGCGCCGTAGGCGTCGAAATTGAAGCAGGCCGCACCTTCTCAACCATTCGTGCACGACGCGAAGTCATCATCGCAGCCTCGTCGATTAACTCTCCAAAGCTTCTGATGTTGTCGGGCATTGGCCCTGCGACACAGCTGAAAGAACATGGTATCGATGTGGTTGCAGACCGTCCCGGCGTCGGCCAGAATCTGCAAGATCATCTGGAAGTCTATATCCAGCAGGAATGCACGCAACCTATCACGCTCTACTCCAAGCTGAACCTGTTCTCAAAGGCGATGATCGGCGCGCAATGGCTGTTTTTCAAATCTGGAGATGGTGCCACCAACCATTTTGAATCTGCCGCCTTTGTCCGCTCAAAGGCAGGGATAGAATATCCCGACATTCAGTATCACTTCCTGCCCGTCGCCATTCGTTACGATGGTAAGGCGGCAGCGCAATCACACGGATTTCAGGCACATGTCGGGCCGATGCGGTCCAAATCTCGCGGCAGTGTTACGCTGCGCTCAGCCAATCCACGCGAAAAGCCGCGGATTCAGTTCAACTATATGTCGCACGAGGATGACTGGGCGGATTTCCGCCATTGCGTGCGACTAACACGAGAAATATTCGGCCAGGATGCATTCGCGCCCTTTAGTGGTGCAGAAATTCAGCCCGGCGCGAATGTGCAATCGGATGATGAAATCGACAACTTCCTCCGCGAACATGTGGAAAGTGCATTCCATCCTTGCGGAACCTGTAAGATGGGTTCAGTTGACGATCCGATGGCAGTGGTTGATCCTGAGTGCCGTGTTATCGGAATTGAGGGTCTGCGTGTTGCAGATTCGTCTATTTTCCCGCGCATAACAAACGGCAATCTCAATGGGCCGTCTATTATGACCGGCGAAAAGGCTTCCGACCACATTCTGGGACGCACGCCCCTGGCGCGCTCCAATCAGGAACCGTGGATTAACCCACGCTGGCAAGTTTCCGATCGTTGATGAAACCCGAGGAGAATAAAATGAAAGTACAACCCAAAGCCTCGCATTTCATCGGCGGCGCATTCGTAGAAGACAAAACAGGAAAACCACTTCCCGTTTTCTATCCGGCAACAGGCGAAGAAATCGCCAAGCTTTATTCGGCAACGCCTGATGTGATTGAAACTGCCTATGCAGCAGCACTCAAAGCGCAGGGCGAATGGGCAGCACTCAAGCCGGTCGAACGCGGCCGCATTCTGCGTCGCACTGCTGAAATCTTACGCGAGAAAAACAAGAAACTATCGAAGCTCGAGACACTCGACACCGGGAAAGCACTTCAGGAAACACTGGTTGCGGATGCGGCTTCTGCTGCCGATGCGCTTGAATTTTTCGGCGGCATCATCTCCGGTTTCAATGGTGAGTTCGTAGAACTTGGCGGATCGTTTGCCTATACGCGCCGCGAAGCGCTCGGCATCTGCGTCGGCATTGGTGCATGGAATTATCCTATTCAGATCGCTGCATGGAAATCGGCCCCAGCGCTCGCCATGGGCAATGCCTTTATCTTCAAGCCATCAGAAAACACACCACTCTCCGCGCTCGCGCTCGCTGAAGCCTATAAGGAAGCAGGTCTTCCCGATGGTCTGTTCAACGTTGTTCAGGGTTTTGGTGATGTGGGGGCAGCACTCGTCAATCATCGACTGACCGCAAAAGTTTCGCTGACGGGATCCGTCCCGACTGGCAAGCGGATCATGTCGCAGGCTGGCGAACATCTGAAGCACGTCACGATGGAGCTTGGTGGCAAGTCTCCAATTATCGTTTTTGACGACGCAGATATTGAAAGCGCTATTGGCGGAGCGATGCTCGGCAATTTCTATTCAACCGGTCAGGTCTGCTCCAACGGCACCCGTGTGTTCGTCCATACGAATGTGCATGAACGATTTGTCGAACGTCTTGTCGAGCGTACACGCAAAATCCGCATTGGTGATCCGCTGGATGAAGCGACCCAGATGGGGCCGCTTATCAATGGCGCACAGCGCGACAAGGTTCTGTCCTATATCGAAAAAGGCAAAGCCGAAGGCGCAACCCTTGCCTATGGCGGTGGCATTCCAAAACTGCAGGGATTCGACAAAGGCTGTTTCATTGAGCCGACCATCTTCACAGACGTGACCGACAATATGACGATCGCCCGGGAAGAAATCTTTGGACCTGTCATGAGCGTTCTGGAGTTTTCTGATGAAGCAGAGGTCGTTGCACGTGCCAACGATACCGAGTTTGGCCTGGCGGCTGGCGTCTTTACAGCCGACATTGCACGTGGGCATCGCGTGATCGGACAGATCAAGGCAGGAACCTGCTGGATCAACGCCTATAATCTGACACCTGTGGAAGTGCCATTTGGCGGCTATAAGCAGTCTGGCATAGGGCGTGAAAACGGCATCGCAGCTCTGACGCATTATAGCCAGATCAAGACCGTCTATGTAGAAATGGGCAAGGTCGACAGCCCTTACTAAATCTTTGCTTAGCCAAAACTTCAAAGGCCAGATAATATTAGTTGCAACTAATATTATCCGGCCTTCTGTATTTATCATGCCGCATTATATTTACGCCACAATATCGGTAGATAAACTCCGAATTGTCAAAAAATTGATCACTATATATCTTATTATATTGAATCTTAACGACTAATTGATTGCTATTATCGAATAAGCTGCGCCGGGAACATAACAATAGCCTCCCGCGACGGGGTACGAATGACAAAAGAGCTGTTTTTATCGACAGATATGGTCGATCCTGAAATTCGAGACGATTTCTGGCGTGACGCTGTAAAGCTGTTTTACGAAGTTTCATCGCTCGACGATGAAAATGAAAAAGGCTTTATCGGCACATTACGTTCTTACCCCTTCGGCAACATGCTGGTTGGCTCTACAACATTCAACAGTCAGCATTATGAACGTACAACGAATATCATCGCTCAAAACGGTCTTGATCATTATGTTCTTCAGGCCATGCTCGCTGGCACTCTGAGCGGTGACTTCAATGGCGTTGCTGTATCCGCGAAGCCCGGTGACATGTTCATTCTCGACATGGCGCAAGTCATAACAAGTCAAGCCGAAGCGGGCGCGCGTTTGACCATCATCATGCCGCGTCAGGAGCTTGAGAAACTTGTTGGCTGGCGCAACCTGCATGGCATGGTTCTCAGGGCCGAAGCTCCAACGACCCAACTCCTGTTCGAATATCTGCGTGGCTTGAATGATGTTGTTCAGGAACTTTCAGCGACGGAACTAATTGCAGCCAAGGATGCCATGTTGGTGCTACTTGCTTCATGCATCAAAAGCGCAGACAAAGGTTCGGTCGAAAGTGTCCCGATCAACCTGCCGATACGCAACCGTATCCTCGCCTATATCGACAAGAACATCACCAATCCGCTTCTGGGGCCCCATTCGATACAACAGCATTTCCGCATGTCACGTTCGCATCTTTATCGCGCCTTTGAGCCAGATGAAGGCGTCGCTAAGGTTATTCGCGACAAACGATCGGATCTTGCCTACCGGATTCTCATCGACAAAAACGGTAAGACGATTTCCTTGAAGGAAGTTGCCTATCGCTGCGGATTTCACGATAGTACACAGCTGACCAAAGCCTTTAAGGCCCGTTTCGGACTTACGCCCAAGGAGGCGCGTGAAGCTCAAGATACAACACCGCTGCAGAGAGCCGGTGAAACTCTGACTATTCATGAGCGTCTGTCCATGCAGGCCAAGAAGGCCGGCATTCTCTAAAACCACATCGAGAAAATTGTGCTTAGAGGGCGCAGCAAAACCGATGCGTCCAATCGATAGCTATCAGGCAATTGCCGCGCCGGTTCGCATGCTGAGCCAGCCAGAACCGTTTGAATAGGCCATTTGTGGGCCGGTGCTTGCATCGCTGACGAAAACCATCGCCCCTGCACCATGGGCTGCTGCCGATGGCAAATTTGCTATCGCAAAAGATGCAGGGCGTATCGGCCCGTCGACATGCAGACGAGTTTCCGGCCATATTGAGCCTACGGCAACATTTCCAGTTGCACGGTCAACCTTGACGGCTTCACGCCAATTGCCGACATCATCACCAACCTTGACGCTGAAATTATTGTCGCCATTGAGCCCCATCTCCGCATGCCCGGTCCAGCCTGACTGGAATAAAAGACTTGCCGTATTTGTGGCCGCCTGTTTGTTGACTTTGATCTGATGACCGGCGCCCGCATTGTTAAAGAGGCTTGCTTCCGACGAGATTGCAAAACGGTTGATTGCATCGGCTGTAGCCTGCACACCAAGCATGGACAGCGACAGGTTATCAGGCACAGAACCTGTGACTTCCCACGCGGAGCCATTGAACACCAGCAATCTGCCTTCATCCTCGACATAGGCAAGCCAGCCTTTTGCGACTGCGACAAAGGACCAGCCGTCATCAATGAAGAAGGCTATCATTCCTTCTCGTCCCGCCCACTGTCCGGTAGCTTGGCTCGCAACAATATGCCGCTCCCCGGATAGAGGCGTGATCGGCGCGCCAGTCTGCACCCGCGACTTCACACTGAGATGTACGACCGCATCAAGCAATCGCAGTGCCTCATTATGCGTGACGTGCTTCTGCGCCTGACTGGGCATGATATACGGAAGTTTGAGATTTGGTGTTTGATCCATAAAAAGCTCCTCGCGTTGGTAATGCGGGGAGCTTAACGGCTTTCAGGCAGAGGGGGATAAGTCAGCTTCCGCGATAAGTCGAATAAGACCAGGGACTGACCAGAAGTGGCACATGGTAATTACCGTCTTCATCCGCTATCGCGAAACGGATTGGTATCAGATCGAGGAAGGGAGGATTGGCAACGTCGGCGCCGCGCGCTTCAAAATATTCGGCAACATGAAAATGCAGCTCATAAGTACCTTCCTGCATTTCATTACCGCTCAGCAAAGGCTCATCTGTGCGACCATCGAGATTGGTCACAATACGTTTGATCAGTTCCGTCTTTCCCAAAGCTCCAAGCCGATAAAGCTCAATCCGCATTGCTGCCGCCGGACTACCGTGCGCAGTGTCGAGAACATGTGTGGATAGCTTGCCCATTTTGATCCTCAGATTTGCGTTTCGAAAGCCGGGATTGCCTCGATGCGATAGGCGACATCCGGAAGGAAATATTCCTCCAGATTATCCTCGTTGCCCGCACGGTCAACAATAAGAAAATCTGACGTCTGCTCAAGGGATACAAGCGGATGATGCCAGACATTACGCCAGTAGTTGACGCCCTGATCACCTCGCGCCAGAAACGCTTTCGGTCGCGCAGGCTTGCCTTCGACATCTTCTGCAACTACGACCAGAAACGGCCTGCCATTCAAGGGCACGAAAGCCTGCGATCCGAAAGGGTGTCGCTCCATCATCACGATGTCGACTGGAGCTGCGAAAGATTGTCCGCGAAAGATATTGATCAGAACACGCGCATCAGTACCGGTAGCCTCGACGCGGGCAAGATCGTGAAAGCGTTCCGTCGTGCCATTATTGATGAGACGCCGCTCAGCGCCGTCCACCTCTATGACATCCCCAAAAGGCGCAAAAGCCGCCTTTGTCAGCGGCTCAACTTCCAGCACTTCAAACTTCACGCTTTTCTCCCCACAAACCCATTTCACACGTTTCGAGACGCACTCTTACAAAGCTTTGCAGCCGACAGATTGTCAATCGCAAAGCAGTTTCAACAAAGTTATGAAAAAGGCCTAAGCCGTTCAAAGCATCAGAGCGGCCCAATTTAGAATGGACCGTTGTAGCCACTCTAATTGTTTGCTTTTTGCTCATCACTCCACGCAAAACCGCTTCGCACTTTTGCTAAAAATGCTTTAAACCGAAGATGAACCGGCAAACCAAAACGAGTTGGATTATTCAATGGCGCTTGATTTCGACGGCAGCTTCTCCCCTGAATACGGGGAACCGGTTGCCTTGCGTGAAGACCTGCTCCGCCTGACTGCGAATAATCCGAGCGCTTTTACATTTCATGGCACAAACAGCTATATCGTAGGGACCGATACGCTCGCCGTTATCGATCCGGGTCCAGAGGACGAAACGCATTTTCAGGCTCTTCTCGCCGCAATTGCCAAGCGTCCGGTAAGCCACATTTTTGTAAGCCATACCCATCGCGACCACTCCCCCCTTGCAAAGCGGCTGAAGGAACAAACCGGTGCTCTTGTCGTTGCCGAGGGTCCGCATCGCCCCGCCCGTCCTTATTATAGCGGCGAAGTGAACTTGCTTGAGGCGAGCGCTGATACCGACTTCGTACCCGATCTGGCATTATCAGATGGGGAGACGATAGACGGTGACGGTTGGGTGCTGCGGGGCATCCACACGCCCGGCCATGCAGCCAACCACATGGCTTTCGGCCTCGAAGGCACAGGCATCCTGTTTTCTGCCGATCACGTGATGGCATGGGCGACGTCCATCGTCGCGCCGCCAGACGGTTCGATGAGCGATTACATGGCTTCGCTTGAGAAGCTGCTTGAACGCGATGATCATATCTATCTGCCGGGCCACGGAGGTGCAGTCACCAAGCCAGCAGCGTTTGTGCGAGGATTGCGCGCACATCGTAAAATGCGCGAACGCGCAATATTGGAGCGGATTATTCAAGGCGATCGCACAATCCCGGACATGGTCAAAGCGATCTATCGCGATACCGATCCGCGTCTGCATGGCGCTGCGGCGCTTTCGGTACTGGCACATCTGGAAGATCTGGTCGGGCGCGGTGAAATTATCACTGATGGCAACCCATCCCTAAATGGTATCTATCAGCCGCGATGATCATTCAACATCGGCTGGTGCTTTATTGACCTCACCTTCGAGCGCGGACAAGAACTCGGTAATGAAAGCCGCATTCAGCCCCATGTCCCGCTTTCCATAACGTGACAAGGACCGCATATCGACGTAAGTGGTTTCGCCTTCATCAAGCAGACGGATAACCACATCGCTCTTCAAGCCAAGAAAAGGGCTGTGGGCCGTCGCAGCAAAACGCGTTGCATTCTGTTCCGGCAAAGGAATATCGCGACTAATTTGCGTCCAGCCAAAGGCTTTGAGGGTATTCTCAACCCCTTGCGCAACCCGATCTGGAGCTGCCGGATAGCGGCGTCCCATCACATCCGGATAAGCCGACATTTGCCCCAGCATATCGCCGTCGACGTCAACCAACAGCGGGTTCATACGTGGCAAGCGCGGCGGCATTGTCGATGGAAACTGCGGCGGCGTCTCAAAATCAGTTGTCAGATCATAAAGCCGTGGTGAGCCATACCAAAGAGAGCCTGCAAAACAGAGCGGCAGCAGCACCGCAAATGCCAGAAAACTGCCGCAGAAAGAGCGCGCACCGCCCTTATCGCCATTGACCCACAAATTACGCAGCCCTTTTGCTGCACATAGCAGCGCGAGTATCGCAAGAGCACCACTGAGTGCAGCAACCAGAACAAAGTCAGGCGTTTCCAGCCTGCCGAACCTGTGCAGGATAAGCCCCAGTGCCAAAAGCACGGCCGCAAATACGCCAAATCGCAAAGCCCAAATGGCTGAGCGCGACTGTCGGCGTTGATAGCGAAGTTTTCTCATGCAGGGTCCCAACTGCGTTTCAGAGTGCTTCCATGCATAACAGAGACAGCTCAGCCGCAAAAGAAAAAGGCAGGGCGCGCACTGTCAATTCATCCAGTTACAAAGAGTGAGCGGGAAAAATAGAGTGAAATCAATATAAAAGCTATTGCAGCAACTTCTAACGAAGGGCATGATCGCGTATATGGGGGCTTTTTTCGGATTCGTCGGAGAGGACGACATGGATCGCACCCTTCATAATGGCCATGCGCCAGCTACATCCAGTGCTGTTGAAGCGGAACAGGATGTCATGACGCTGGAAGCAGTCGAGCTTGAATTCGCGCTCGGAGCCATCGACGTTCTGATCGAAGGATTTGACACCGCCCTTGCCAAGGCAGCAGAACGTGTAGGCGGAGAAGTTCTGTTCAACATGCCTGCACTCGACACCAGTGAGGCTCAGCGCATTGGCGCAATTGCCATTGCAGGCCAGCCGCAGGATCAGGTTGTCTTTGTCACATTAGGCAATGACGGCACGACGCTTTCCGTTGCTCCACTGACTGGCGAGAATGCTTTGTTTGAAAGCCTTGGCCGCAACTATGCAGCAGTCATGAAAAGCCTGTCCCCAAAAGACAAGACTAACGGCGGTTGAGATCTCAAACCATCACTTGCTTGCGGGTGGCTTTGCAAGCGCCGCAGGCGCACCCGCGTGCAGATTATGTGCAGGCACCGGGTTAAGCGTCATGGACGTCTCAACATCTCTTAGCTTCACAAACTTCATGCCCTTGGCCTGGAGTGCCAGAATGCCTTTGGCCACGCCCTCACCTGCCGAGCGCGTTGGCTGGTTGATATGCGAAATGATGACATCACCATCGCGTGCAGCCGAAATGCGCCGTGCAACGACAGGCGCGAGCAGCGATGCACCCTGATCGCCATTCAATGAATAACCGCCGATTTTGTAACCCATGCTTTCCGCGAGTTTAACCGCATCGGTCGAATAGCGGGCCGTTGCATCACGATACCATTGCGGTTTTGATCCACCTGACTTCGAAATTGCATCAGCACCATCATCAATCTCTGAACGAACGGCATCAAGTGAACCTGCCGTTTTGATATTATACATGGTCTGCACATTGGTTATGGCTGGCACATGCATATTGCCGTGGTTCTCGATGTCGAAGAGGTCAGGATGGGCCTTCATCACCGCAAAGGCTTCCGCATTCTGCTTCAGCCAGCGTCCAGTGACAAAGATCGTCGCCGGAATGCGGTTCTGCACCAGCATATCAAGAATACGGTGATCCGTTTTCCCCATACAGGCATCGAGTGTCAGCGCCACTTGCGGCGCAGCTGCCCCACCCTTTGCGATACGTAATTGTGGTTCCACAATGCGGATTTTTTCGCTGTTTTCCGGCTGCGGCAGCGCGTCATATGCGCGGGCCGCAGTACTGAAACAAATAAGCGCGGCCCCCGCCGCAAATAACTGACGCAACATACCTGCCCCGATAAATAAAAGTTCTGGCAATAAGACTTACAGTCTACAGCGCCAGAACCAAAGCCGAATTATGGCAACTAATTTTAAGGCCCATCTGATTCAATCAGATGGGCCTTCTAAAGTCTTCACTTGACGCACATCTTATTCGAAAACTGTTTCACACTTTTCAGGATGCGCTATTGCGTGCTGCGGCTTGGGCTGCCGCCAGACGTGCAATCGGCACACGGAAAGGCGAGCAGGACACATAATCAAGGCCGGTCTTCTCGCAGAAAGCTATCGATGTCGGATCACCGCCATGCTCGCCACAGATACCGAGCTTGAGCTTGTCGCGTGTTTTACGTCCACGCTCTGCTGCGATCTGGATCAGTTCGCCCACACCGTCTAAATCAAGCGAGACGAACGGATCCTGCTCGATCACACCGCGGCTCTGATAAGTCGAAAGAAACGGAGCAGCATCATCGCGCGAAATTCCGAATGTCGTCTGCGTGAGATCGTTGGTACCAAATGAGAAGAACTCCGCCGTTTCCGCAATTTCAGCGGCCCGCAGAGCCGCACGTGGCAGTTCGATCATCGTGCCGACCATATAGTCAATCTGAACGCCGGCTTCGCTGATAACCTCTTTTGCCACCGCATCGATGCGCGCTTTGACGAAATCAAGCTCTGCCTTGAGGCCAACCAGCGGCACCATGACTTCCGGCACGACTGGTTCACCCGTCTTTTTACCAGCTTCGACTGCCGCCTCAAAGATCGCCCGCGCCTGCATTTCCGCAATCTCTGGATAAGACACGGCCAAACGACAGCCGCGATGGCCCAGCATCGGATTGAATTCGTGCAGACTCTCGGAACGCTCGCGCAGCTTGTCGGCATCGACACCCATAGCACTTGCCACTTCCGCGACTTCTTCGTCCGTGCGTGGCAGGAACTCATGGAGCGGCGGATCGAGCAAGCGGATTGTAACCGGCAGCCCCTTCATGATCTCGAACAGTTCGACAAAGTCCGAGCGCTGCATCGGCAGAAGCTTGGCCAAAGCCACGCGTCGCCCCTCCTCTTTATCGGCAAGGATCATTTCGCGCATTGCGATAATGCGCTCGCCTTCGAAAAACATATGCTCGGTACGGCACAGTCCGATACCTTCCGCACCGAACGAACGTGCTGTGCGGGCATCTGCAGGTGTTTCCGCATTGGCCCGCACTTTCATGCGACGTGTCTTATCTGCCCATTGCATCAGCTGACCAAAGTCGCCGGAAAGCTCTGGCTGCAACATGGCGACCGCCCCCTTCAGCACCTGACCGCTGCCGCCATCAACAGTGATAATATCGCCTTTTTTGAACGTCTGACCTGCAGCCAGCATCGTGCCGTTGCGGTAATCGACACGCAGCGATCCTGCGCCAGAGACACATGGCTTGCCCATACCCCGCGCAACGACCGCCGCATGACTGGTCATGCCCCCGCGTGTCGTCAGAATGCCTTCGGCCGCGTGCATGCCGTGAATGTCTTCCGGGCTCGTTTCGACGCGTACGAGAATAACATTGCGACCTTCAGACTTGGCCTGCTCTGCGTCTTCTGACGAGAATACAATCTCACCCGTCGCAGCCCCTGGCGATGCTGGGAGGCCTTGCCCGATGACAATACGCTCTGCACGAGGATCGATGGTCGGATGCAAAAGCTGGTCAAGTGCTGCCGGATCAATACGCAGCACGGCCTCTTCTTCAGTAATCAGCCCTTCGGCGGCCATTTCGACAGCCATTTTAAGGGCTGCTTTGGCCGTTCGCTTGCCTGAGCGGGTTTGCAGCATCCAGAGCTTACCCCGTTCAATCGTGAATTCGAGATCCTGCATGTCACGATAGTGACGCTCAAGTCGATCAGCGACTTTCAGAAACTCAGCAAATGCTTCCGGCATTACCTTCTCAAGCGACGGCTTGTCGGAACCAGCGGCAATGCGCGCCTCTTCTGTGATATTCTGCGGCGTGCGAATGCCTGCAACAACGTCTTCGCCCTGCGCATTGACCAGAAACTCGCCATAGAGCTTCTTCTCGCCGGTGGAAGGATTACGGGTAAAGGCGACGCCGGTTGCAGAGGTTTCGCCCATATTGCCGAAAACCATCGCCTGAACATTGACCGCTGTCCCCCATTGCGCCGGGATATTATGCAAACGGCGATAGGTGATGGCACGCGCATTCATCCAGCTTGAAAAGACTGCACTGATCGCACCCCAAAGCTGCTCGCGCGGATCTTGCGGAAATGGCGCACCCAGTTCTTCTTCGACCTTAGCCTTATAGAGCCCGATGACGTCCTTCCAGTCATCCGCGCTCAACGCTGTATCGACTTCGACACCAAGGTCGGCCTTCTTGTCTTCCAGAATTTCTTCAAAGAAGCCATGATCGACGCCCAAAACCACATCTGAATACATCTGGATGAAGCGGCGATAGCTGTCATAAGCAAAACGCTCGTCGCCCGCCTCGCGCGCGATAGCCTGAACGGTCTCATCATTGAGGCCAAGGTTCAGAACCGTATCCATCATGCCCGGCATGGAGGCACGCGCACCGGAACGCACAGAAACCAGCAACGGCTTTTCCGTGCCGCCGAATGCGCGACCGGTCAGCTCTGCAACATGGTCCAGTGCCTTTTGAACTTGTTCGTCAAGTTCATCCGGATAGGAGCGTTCATGGTCGTAATAGGAGGTGCATACTTCAGTCGTGATTGTAAAACCGGGCGGCACTGGCAGACCAAGGCTGCTCATTTCAGCCAGGTTCGCTCCTTTGCCACCCAGAAGGTTGCGATCGCTCGCAGCACCCTCTGCCTTACCATCACCGAATGCGTACACCCACTTCGCCATGCTGGCCTCCCTTGCGCAGGTAACGGTCCGCAATGTCTGTGCTTTTTCCACAGGCCTGCAGAAACTATCTTCGTGCTTATGCGATCAAGTCGTTACCTGCCAATCAAAAAAGACAAAGCACCGTAATAGAATCGATTAGACCTCACAGGTTAGCCATGATGCGCAAATTTAATTGCAGAGCCAGACAAATAGGGATTGTTTTTTTGCAATGGCTGACTGCGTGTTGAGCGGTTAGGCTCCGGAACCGTGTTCGTCGGAGGCCCCCATGATTTCAGCACCAGTTTCACTCACGTTTCGCGCACCTCGCATAGAGGATGCGGAAGAAATATGCGCAATAACCAATATGCCCAAGTTTCGGGCGAGTACATCCCGTTTGCCGTTCACACGCGTTGAAAACACGCGCCAATGGCTTTCAAACCTCAAAGAACGACACACCGTCATATTGGCCATTCTCGACGGAAAAATTGTTGGATGCTACGATATTTGTCGCGCGGACGGACGGCGAATACACGCAGGAACAGTTGGTATCGGCGTGCATGATGACTATCAGGGCCAAGGCATCGGTACTGGTCTTATGCACCAGATCATTGATGTGGCAGACAATTGGCTTAACCTCCACCGGCTGGATCTGACGGTCTTTGCTGACAATCATTACGCCATTCGGCTTTATGAAAACTTCGGCTTCGAACGTGAAGGCGTTTTGCGATCCGATGCCTTCAGAGACGGAGCTTTTGTCGATTGTATCATGATGGGACGGCTGCGCTTTTAATAACCAAAACAGCCTGTTAATCGAAATCGGATATCACTTGACAAAGTAGCGAGTCTTCTCTCAATATAAGAACAAATATAGAACATTTGGAGTTAGACATGCGTATCACTGGCAAGCTTGATTATCTTGAAATGCCTGCGGCCAATGGGTCGCTCGACACCGCAAAAAGTTTCTATGCACGTGCCTTCGGCTGGTCGTTCGTAGACTATGGCCCGACCTATTCAGCATTTGCCGAAGGTTTGGATGGTGGCTTTGATGCTGACCCGCACGCCACCTCAAAACCTTTGCCAGTGCTCTACTCAGCAAAGATCGAAGAAACGCTGGCTTCCGTGACCGAGGCTGGGGGAACGATTGTGAAACCCATTTTTGCCTTTCCCGGTGGGCGTCGCTTTCATTTCACTGATCCTGCGGGCAATGAGCTTGCCGTCTGGAGCGACAAGTAGCAACTTTCATTGTCACTGGTTGACAGCAGCGACCATATGGAAATGATGCCGCGTATCTTATTTAGTTCAACATAGAATTCGGTGACATGCGCTTCATCCTTCCAACTGTCCTGCTCTCCTTCGCCGCCACGTCAGCATTTGCTCAAACGACCGCGCCTGTACCCGACAACGCACCGCTTAGCCGGTGCGAAGAATTTCTCAAAGGTATGAGTATTCTCAAGCCCGGCAAGGATTATACGGTTAGAGATATTCCCGATGGCTGCGTTGTTTCGAACGGCATTTATCAAGCCATGAGCATTATGGGGTGGACAGTCGAAAGAGCCGTTCTGGAAGTTGATCGTCTGCAGGACTATCTTTCTGAAGCCCCTGATTTGAGCAAAGCTGCACCGCAGTGGGGGCGCTTAGCGGTGGATGGCGTGCGCATGACGCTGCAAAGCGGTAGCAAAGTATCGGATTACATCACTTCAATTCAGCAATGGCCGATGGATTTCGCAGCTTCTTATCGCTTCAATCCGGAAAGCGGATATCTGCACATTCAGAACGCAGAAATCAGCAGCATAAAGATGGGTAAGGCTTCAGTTTCTGCGGAAATCAACCTGCCCGTCGATTCATCCGTTGCGAGCCTTACGGTTAATCCAACTGCAACGCTTTCACATCTGCGCTTGCGCCTTGATAATCAGGGACTGTGGGAGAGTATTGCCCTCCCCGTCCTTGCCAATTACGCCGCATTGCCATCTGAAACCGGTGAAAGCGACCCGGAAGTCGACATTGCGCGTCTGCGCGATATAGTAAGCAAAGGCATTGACGCCCTGCCCGACAGCCAGATCGATGCAGATTCCAGAAAAGCGCTGGCTCGTTTTGTTCAGGACATGCCAAATCCTACCGGCTTTTTCACAATGGATATACATTTCGACAAGCCGTTGCCAATCGGTCTCAAGGACCTGGAGCCGGGCAAACTTGCAGAACACGCGCTGACAGGCGCAAAGATCAGCGTAACCTATAAGGCTCGCTAATCAGACAAAACGCGAAGCGAGAGCATTTCCAGTTTCGATTTAAGTGTTGGAAATGCTCTATCTATCTGTTTTAAGCGCATCTTGCCAAACAAAGCAGTATCAACCGCCATGTCCACATCTCTATCATCACTTGAAACCGCCGCTAAATATCTATCGCAATCAGACAAAGATCAATTCTTCAAAATTAAACGTGAAATGGAAGCGTCAGGTGCATCCAGAGCAAGCATTGAAGAACGTCTTCATGCATTCATCTGGCAAGTCATTGAAGCCGATGATGATGACGAAAGCGAAGAGTGATATTGTCACTCAGCAATTAGAGCACCAATCTGATTGGATCAGATCGGCACTCTGATCATTTGCTTTAACGCGCATCATGTTCCGAAAACCGTTTCACACTTTTCGGGCTGCGCTCTAGCTTGCTTCGCGCAACTGCTCTGCGGTTTGAAGATCAACCGAGACAAGCTGGCTCACACCCTGCTCACCCATGGTCACGCCGAACAGGCGGTTCATACGGGCCATGGTGATCGGATTATGCGTGATAACAACGAAACGTGTTTCCGTTGAAGCCGCCATTTCATCCATCAGATTGCAGTAGCGCTCGACATTATGATCGTCGAGCGGTGCATCCACTTCGTCCAGCACACAGATTGGCGCTGGGTTGGTCAGGAACACGGCAAAGATCAGCGCCATGGCGGTTAGAGCCTGCTCACCACCCGATAGAAGAGTCATGGTCTGCGGCTTCTTGCCGGGAGGCCGAGCAAGGATTTCCAGCCCGGCATCAAGCGGGTCATCGCTTTCAATCAGCTGCAACTCTGCCGTTCCGCCACCAAAAAGATGCGTAAACAGGCGCTGGAACTGCACATTCACCACATCGAAAGCAGCCAACAGGCGCTCGCGACCTTCGCGGTTGAGGCTCTGGATCGCCTGACGCAGCTTCTTGATCGCTTCAATGACGTCTTCGCGCTCGGAGATGATCGCCTCAAGGCGAGCAGAAAGTTCCTGACTTTCCTCTTCCGCGCGCAGGTTGACTGCACCCAACCGTTCGCGCTCAATCCTGAGCCGCTCAAGCTGGCGTTCGAGCTGATCGGGATCGGGCATGCGATCTTCAGGCTTGAGACCCGTATGACGGATGGCATCATGCGGCGCGCAGTTAAGTGCTTCTGCGATGCGCGCTTCCGTATCTTTGCGGCGCTCCTCGGCAGCAGTCAGACGCTCTTCAGCACGTGCGCGTTGCTCACGGCTGGTTGCAAGTTGCTGGATCGCCAGTGTCGCAGCCTTGTCGAGTTCAGCCTGCACCGCCTCCGCCTCGGCCAAAACGTCGGCGGCCTGTTTGCGGCGCTCATCAGCTTCAGAAAGCTCATTAAGCAATGCGCGGCGACGGCTTTCAATCTCTTCCGGAGCTTCGGCCAGAACTTCCGCTTCATCGGCGGTTTCTGCCCGGCGATCATTCAAAGCCGCGATTTGTTGCTCTGCATTTTGCGCGCGCGATGCCCAGCTGCGCCGTTCCATGCCGATCATCGCCAACCGTCTTGCACGATTGTCTGCTTCGCGTCGCTGACCTTCATAGGCCGCCCGCGCTTCTGCCAACGTCACACGATCCGATTGTACTTCTGAAGTCAGAGCCGAATGACGCTCGCCGATTGCGTCCATATCCGGCATTTCGTTGAGTCGATCTTCGGCCTCAACCACACGGATTTGTGCTTCTTCAAGGCTTTCCTCAAGGCGTGATTTGGCTTCTTCGAGGCCTGCACGTTTGGTTGCCAGTTGCCCGGCAGCACGTTCAACAGCAGCCAGTGCTTCACGCGCTTCATCGAGCTTGCGCTGATGGGCACGCCAGGCGTCGCGCGCGACACGCTCATGTTCAACCGCTTCGCGTACGGCCATTTCAAGACGCTGCACGGCTTGCTCAACATCCTGCACACGGCGGGCAGCAGTAATTGCTTCCTGCTCGAGTTCGGCTAGCCGGTTCTTCTGCGCAAGCCGCTGTGCAGCCGGCGTTGGCGCATCGGCACTCGCCGTATAACCATCCCAGCGCCACAGAGCACCGGCTTTGCTCACCAGTCGCTGGCCGGGACGCAGAGATGCCTGCAGACGCGGGCCATCAATGTCCGAAACGACGCCCACCTGTGCCAATCTGCGGCGTAATTGCTGCGGACCTTCCACCAGACGATCAAGTGGCGTTGCTCCTGCTGGCAATGCCGGGTCTGTTTCCGAGGCCGGATTATAAGCCCAATAGACAGGTGCGTGATCATCGCTGGCCGCATCAAGGTCTTCACCAAGTGCTGCGCCAAGGGCTATTTCATACCCCTTCTCAACCCGTAATTCCTCAACAACAGGTGGAAACTGGCCCGTCTCACCGGCATTGAGAATGCGCGCCAGCGTTTGTGCTTCGGTCTCGATACGATTGAGTTCCGTGCGAGCTTCGTTCAACGGCTGGCGGCTCGCCGCTTCCTGTTCACGTGCAGCAATCACGAGTTCTTCGGCGGCGACCACAGCCTCTTCGGCAGCAGCCAGCGCTTCAGTCGCTCCTTCAACGAGAAGGCGCTTTTCAGAAGGATCAAACAGCCCGCCGATCTGCTCGGCAACCGCTGCGATATCACGCTCGATCATTTCCATCTGGTTTGCCAAACGGTCACGACGGCTTTGCGTTTCCTGCAATCCCCGCTCGATCTGTGTGCGTTCTGCAGCCGCTTCCGCCCGTTCCGCAGTTACACGAGCCAGCGCGTTTTCGCTGTCCTGCAGTCGGACTTCTGCTTCCTCAAAGATCGCGCGCAATTCTTCATCGCGCTCGCCAGATGCTTCATTCGAAGCAATCAGTTCCTGCTCTTCCTCATCAAGACGCGCCAGAATATCGGCGTTCTCACGCACCATCTGCTCTTCGCGGGCAATGTCAGCGGTCAACTGTTCGAGACGCTTCATAAGCTCGGTGCGGCGGGCGCGAATACGACCGTCTTCTTCATCAAGCTGCGTGCGAGCGATGGAAAGGCGCTGCAAAGCGGCGGCGGCTTTGGCTTCCGCCTCGCGCATTTCCGGCAGTTTATGCGCACCAACGGCTTGGTCGCGCGCAGCATTCATTTGCGCCTGCGCCATGTCGCCAACAACCGACGTTGCCTGTGCAAGTGCGCTTTGCGCTTCGCCTTCCTGCACTTTCGCCTGCGACCAGCGCAGGTGAAGCAACGATGCCTCGGCGCGACGAATATCAGCAGAAAGCGCTTTAAAGCGATTGGCCTGACGCGCCTGACGTTTCAGGCTTTCTATCTGGCTTCCAAGTTCACCCACCACGTCTTCGAGGCGCTCAAGATTGCCTTCGGCAGCACGAAGGCGCAATTCCGCTTCGTGACGGCGGGTATGCAGGCCAGAAATACCTGCTGCTTCTTCGAGCAACGCACGCCGCGCCTGTGGCTTGGCCTGAATAAGTTCACCGATACGGCCCTGTCCAACCATGGATGGCGAACGAGCACCGGTTGATTGATCGGCGAAGAGCAGCTGCACATCCTTGGCGCGCGCTTCCTTACCATTGATCCGATAGACGGAACCGGCTTCACGTTCAATGCGGCGAGAAACCTGCAACTCGTCCTGATCATTATAGGCAGCGGGCGCTGTGCGGTCGGAATTATCCAGAAAAAGGGTGACTTCCGCCGTATTGCGCGCAGGCCGCGTGGCGGAACCAGAGAAGATCACATCATCCATGCCGGAAGCGCGCATGTTCTTGTATGAGTTTTCACCCATCACCCAGCGCAGCGCTTCAACAAGGTTGGACTTACCGCAGCCATTCGGCCCGACAACGCCCGTCAGCCCACCTTCAATGACGAACTCCATCGGTTCGACAAAGGACTTGAAACCGACAAGGCGCAGCTTGGAGAAGCGCATCAGCAGGCTCCTCTCTCAGAAACGCAAAAAGCGGACGCAATGAAGCGTCCGCTTTTCTTGCCGAAAGGCGGCTTAGAGCAGCTTGTCAATGATTGCCGACATCTCGTCAACCGAAAGGGCTCCAGCGTATTTCTGTCCGTTGATGAAGAATGTTGGCGTGGCGTTCACGCCAAATTCCGTCGATCCACGTTCCATGGTCGCATTCACATCACCGAGAACTTGCTGGTTCGTCAAGCAAGCCTTGAACGACTCCTGTGTAAAACCTGCAAGTTTCGCAATTTGAAGCAGTGCAGCTTCGCCATCTGCAGCGCCAGCCCATTGCTGTTGCTGTTTGAAGAACACTTCGATCATTGGGAAGTAGCGGTCTTCCGGGGCGCAACGAGCCAGCATGAAAGCCGCAGTTGCGCGTGGATCAAATGGGAACTCGCGGAAGATCAGCTTCGCCTTGCCGGTATCAATGTACTTTTCCTTGATGGTCGGAAAAGTATTGACCGCAAAATCAGCACAATGCGAACAGGTCAGCGATGCATACTCAACGATCGTAACAGGCGCATCGGCCTTGCCATAAACCATGTCCTTGAGCTTGCCAGGTTCTGCAACCTTGGCAGCATCGACAGTGGCTTCAGCGCTGCGTGACTGTGCGCTCGCATTGCCGGCAAAAGCAAGTCCTGCGGCAGCTGCGCCAGCAAGAGAAATAACATGTCTGCGGTTAAGCGGTGCAGGCATACGAATCATCCAGTCCTGTTTAAATGTTGACGTTTAAGCACAATTTAGGGTCGCGGATCACTAATCACCAGCCCTGTTGTGATCAAATGCAGTTCAGCACCAATCTTGAATCAAATTTAAGGCAGATCGCTCACTTCTTCGTGGACCGTTTCTCTGCAAGAATATTTTTGCCGAGCCGTGCGAGGGCAGCGCGCAACGCATCGTCTTCGATCCCGTCTGTTGCTTTGTCTATCCGGCGTTCCTCGGATGGAGCCAAAGCCGCCAAACGTTTGGGACGACGTTTGAAATCAAGTGCGGGAGGTTTCTGCTCGATCTTGATGCGACCGATAGCGGAAAAGCCAAGAAATCCGTTTACACGGCTGATGATTTCACCCGTCTCATGCTGTATCTGCAAGGCTGCGAAACCTTCGCATGCAATAATTAAGGTAGCAGGACTAAAAGGATCGTCTTCGTGCAGCCTTCTTGGCCATAATATGCGCAAGGGACGAGACGACGCTCCGATTGCTGGGCCGACAATATCCTCCCAGGATTGCAGCAGAGAAAGATTGATACCAGCACGCTTCTGCAACATCGGGTCCATCAGACGCGACGTCATGTCAGCCAGCGGGCGAAAGCCCCGTTTTGATTTTGGTTCGCTCATCGCGTCCCATTATAACCCCGAAACCACTCAACAAACAAAGGGATACCTTCATCGAGCGTGGTTTGAGGGCTAAAACCGAGATCGCGGGTCGCGAGCGCTATGTCAGCATAAGTGCGCGGGACATCGGCTGCGGGCATTGGCTCCAGCTTGCGGACTGCCTCTTTACCGCAAGCTTTTTCAATGGCCGCGATGAAATCATTAAGCATGACCGGGCGGTTATTGCCTAGGTTGTAGACTGGCGCAGTTTGTTCAGGGTGTTCAAGAATGCGCTTTACCGCACCCAGTACGCCGCTCACGATATCATTGATGAAGGTGAAGTCGCGCTGCATTTCGCCATTATTGAAAACGCGGATCGGCTCCCCCTTGAGGATCGCCGAGGTGAAGAGCCATGGCGCCATATCCGGACGCCCAAATGGCCCATAGACGGTGAAAAAACGCAGTCCAGTCGAGTGCAGGCCATGAACATGCTTATAGGAGGAGGCCAGAAGCTCGCCTGAGCGTTTGGTCGCCGCATAAACCGAAACTGGATGATCCACTGGATCACTTTCGGAAAACGGGATTTTCTCATTTGCGCCATAGACCGACGACGAACTGGCATAAACGACCGGCGGACGCTTTTCTAACTTAAGTGCCGCCTCAAAAACAGTCACCTGCCCCATGACATTTGCCGAGACATAGGCTGCAGGATTTTCGATGGAATAACGCACTCCAGCCTGCGCCGCGAGATGCACAATTACATCGGCATCACGATCAGCACCTACAGCTGCATTGAATACATCGGAATCAGAAATATCGGCCTGTACAAAACGGAAACCATTACGCGCATTCAGCTTGGCGAGACGGGTTTCCTTGAGATCCACCTGATAATAATCGTTGAGATTATCGATGCCAATGACTTGCCAGCCTTCATCCAAAAGGCGCGCCGCAGTGTGAAAGCCGATGAAACCAGCGGCACCCGTCACGATTGCTTTCATAAAACCTAATTCCCGCGAATATAGTTTGAGAGGCCTGCTCGACGCAAAGCCATGATGCGACGTGATGAAGCTGCGTTTAGTGCCGCAATGAAGAACATTACCGAAGAAATAGTCACTTCATGCAAGAGCGGATTATGCAGCATGCCATAGCTTCCGGACACCACAGCAAAGTAAATCAAGGCGCGCCGCATTCCCCAGCTATCCGAATTCCGCCAAAGATGCACAAAGATCGAAAGAAAGGCCGCAAACATGAAAAACAATCCGATAATGCCGTCATTCAGCAGTTCATCAAGGATCGTATTGTGGACGTGCCGGAAACCTTCCAGCATGGATGCCTGATCGCCAGCCTGTGTGCGAATGACATCCATTTTCGCGTAAGAACCGACACCCGCTATAGGGTTCTGCTTAATGACTATTGCAGCATTCGTCCACATAACCTCACGGATATCTGCTGAGATTTTGTCTTCCCATTGGGAGCTGTCACCACTGTCATAGTACTCAACCATCCCAGCAAACCGTTTGGAAATAATATCTCCTACGGGGCCTACGATGACGAGTGCAGCGAGAGCGGCCACAACGGCTGCATACGCTGCGCCCTGCTGCCGAACGCTAAAGCGTTTTAGGAAAAGTATCACCTCGATGGTTGCAAATATCGGCAGTACAACGATTACAGCTCGTGTTTCGGAAGCCAGAACGGCTACGAGGCCCAATATAAGCCAGTGGGGGCCATTGGGGAGATAGCGTGGTGCTTTAAGAATAGGGATGACCGCAGATATTGCCGAAACGCCTGCAACAAATGCGAACACTGCCTCGTTTCCACCGACGCCTATGCGACCGCCTTGCGTCAACACAAGGTAAAGCACGGCGAATACTGCCATCACGATACCAACGCGTGCGCCCAACACATAGGCTCGCAACGGATTACGGACCAGCAGCATACCGGGAGCCGCAAAGGCAAATACCGCGATGAGTAACGTATAACCAATCTGGCGGTTATTGCTGAAAGGTTCCCCGCGAAAAAGAATGAGACCTATAGACCAAGCCGCATACAACAGAATAAAAATATAAAATCTCTTGGCAAAAAGGCGGGTCGCCGCATGGCGAGCCAAACTAAGATAGATTCCAATACATGAAAACACGAAAAGAATGATTGGGCCTAATCCTAATCGGATAGGCATAGCGGCAGAGGCGGCACCAAGAACCCAATGGTCTATTCGCCGCCGTACAAGAAATGATTTTTTGAGAAAAGCCACTTACACCTCTTTTAGGCCATTTCGCCTGAGAGCGTATGCGATTCGCCTGACATAGTCAGTCGATCGAAAGAAAAGAGTAGTTAGTCTTTTGTATGCTGGCAGGCGTGCTTTGGCGTATCCTTTCCTACCTTGTGCAATCGTAGAGATCGCCACCTCAGAAAGAGCTATCACCGGTTTGTCGGTCGTGAAAATTTCATAGCTGCCTGCCCAACCGCGCTCTAAAGCAACATCATAGGGAAGGCACATCGGCTTGATCCCTGCAAGAAGGCGCCTGGCACCGTCTAATGTGACAATATAGGCAGCAGAACTACCTGATGGCCCATGTAGGCAACGCCCAATGGAAAAGCGCTTATCGACAAAACTAAACCCTCGGAAAGCCGCCGTACGATGGTTGACGAGTTTAATGACGTCCCATCCTTTCAATCTGCTCGCTTCGGTAATAAATGGCGTGAATTCAGGTGTGAATTCGACATCGTCTTCCACAATAACCGCAAAAGGCTCATCCGCAGCGATGATTGCCTCCAGTGCTCTGATGTGACTGAAATAGCAGCCGATTTCGGCAGGCAGTGCAATTTTTCCATGTCTACGACGAAAGCCAGCCTCGTCAAAATCCACCAACTCGTCATCGGTCAGTAATTTACCTTCGACTGCCTCAACACGACGGACATCAACTGAAAACTTATTGGCGCTCGCTCGCAAAGCATCCCATCTGTCCTGGGAGCGTGCAAGATTGATGACATATACCGGGACAGAACTAGCCACGGATTCTCCTTATTTCACATCTGCTTCCCGCCTCACTGCCGTGAGATTTATCGCATGCGCATAAAAGCACAAGAAAGCGATGCTATGCATTAATTTCTATCAATTCTAAACAAAGGTCTTTAATCAGATTAGAGACAGTTTCCCAACGTTTAAATCATACCGATCAAATGCTCCACACTCCCGATAGTACCAGAACTGCACAAATTCTTGACTGGTATGACCGGCATCACCGAATTCTACCTTGGCGTGTAACGCCAATTGAGCAATCGCGCGGCATGAATTCAGATCCTTACCGGGTGTGGCTCTCAGAAATAATGCTTCAACAAACCACCGTTGAAGCGGTCAAATCCTATTTCAGCAAATTTGTCGAACGCTGGCCGAACGTAGCGTCTATGGCTGAGGCAAGCGAAGACGATATTCTACGTGCGTGGGCCGGGCTTGGTTACTATTCACGTGCGCGCAATCTCAAAAAATGCGCCGACCTTATTGTCGCAAATTATGGTGGAAAGTTTCCCTCTACTGCGGTCGGCCTGAAAGAACTTCCGGGTATCGGTGATTACACTTCAGCAGCCATCGCAGCTATCGCTTTCGGCGAACCTGCAGCAGTGGTCGATGGCAATGTTGAACGCGTAATTTCAAGATTATTTGCGATCGACACACCTCTACCCGCTGCCAAGACTGAGATTCGTGCCCGCATGGGCGAGATGACACCCGCCGGCAGGCCAGGCGATTTTGCGCAAGCCATGATGGATCTCGGCGCAACTATTTGTACGCCGCGTCGTCCCGCCTGCGCAATTTGCCCGGTTAATGACAATTGTGAAGTGCTCGCTACCCGCGACCCGGAAGAGTTTCCCGTCAAGGCACCGAAAGCCGAGAAGCCGGTGCGGATAGGAGCAGCCTTTATTGCTATTGCAAATGATGGGTCGGTTTTGCTACGTAAACGGCAACGCGAAGGCCTGCTTGCCGGAATGACGGAAGTACCGGGAAGCAGCTGGACCGCGCGCATCGACGGCGATTCCAGCATAGATGCCGCCCCATTTATCGCCCCTTGGGTGCCATCAGGCAGCATCACACATGTGTTCACACATTTCGAATTGCGCCTCTCTGTCTATTCAGTCAGCAATATTGCCAAACACACGACCAATGATGGCTGGTGGTCCTCGCCTTCAGAATTAGAGGATGAAGCACTGCCAACCGTCATGAAAAAGGCCATCTCGGCCGCCATTCCAGATGCTTTCAAACGGGGGAGGAAAAGCCGTTGACCAGACCAGTCCAACACGTCGTCTTCGATATCGGCAAAGTGCTGCTGCATTATGATCCGGAGCTCGCTTACCTTGATGTGATCCCTGATGCCACCGAGCGCCGCTGGTTCCTGGAGAATATCTGCACCGGTGCCTGGAATATTGAGCAGGATCGCGGTCGCAGTTGGGAAAATGCCGAAGCACTGTTGATCGATGCCCATCCTGACCGCAGCGACCACATCCGTGCATTCCGCCAAAACTGGAACTTGATGGTACCGCATTCCTACGATGACAGCGTTGCGATCCTGCGAGGGCTTATTGCACAAGGCAATGACGTGACCATGCTCACAAATTTTGCTTCCGATACGCTGCGCGAAGCGCAAAGCCGCTTTTCGTTCCTTACTGAAAGCCGCGGCGTGACCGTTTCCGGCGATATTCACATGTTGAAACCTGACCGCGAAATCTACGACCATCATGTCGCGAGCTTTGATCTAGACCCAGCTGTAACGCTTTTCATCGACGATAGTCCCGCCAATGTCGAAGGTGCGAAGGCTGCGGGTTGGCAAGCCGTGCATTTCACTGGCGCACCCAAACTTGCAAGCGATCTCAGAGGCCTGGGCCTCTCTTTCTGATCAAAACATCTCCGACAACGAAAAAGACCCCCGAAGTGGATTGCTTCGGGGGTCTTTTCATCAGACTTTGTTGGAGGTCGTCCGATAGTAATAGGCTATTTCCATTTCAGATTTACGCGCCGGCAGCTGCCATCTGATCACGAACAATCGTGCGCAGCTCATCAATTGGCTTCAAAACACCATTTTCTTCAAAGTGCCAGAACGTCCAGCCATTGCAGGCATCAAAGCCCTGCACCTTGGCACCAATACGGTGGATGGAACCGGCTTCGCCGTTGGCAGCCAAAGTACCGTCAGCCCGAACAATCGCAGCATGGCGGCGGCGCGCATCGGAAAGAACTGTGCCCGGACGCAGAAGGCCTGCTTCCATGATCGAGGTGAAAGCCACGCGTGGTTCCGCGCGCTTGCCTGTCATCACTGTAAGTTCGGCCTTGCCCAGTGGTTCAACCGCATCAATGCGTGCAGTTGCCGCATCGATATAGGTCTGCTCGCGTTCAATGCCGACAAAGTGACGGCCAAGACGCTTTGCAACGGCACCGGTCGTGCCTGAGCCAAAGAATGGATCAAGAATGACATCGCCCGGCTTGCTCGAAGCCATCATGATGCGAGCGAGCAATGCTTCCGGCTTTTGTGTTGGATGCACCTTGTCGCCGTTTTCATCTTTCAGACGTTCAGAACCCGTGCAGATAGGGAACAGCCAGTCAGAGCGCATCTGAACATCGTCATTGGCAGCTTTCATGGCATCGTAATTGAACGTGTAACCTTTGCCCTTTGCATCACGCGAAGCCCAGATCAGTGTTTCATGCGCGTTCTGGAAACGGCGACCACGGAAGTTCGGCATCGGGTTGGTCTTGCGCCATACGATGTCGTTCAAGAGCCAGAAGCCAATGTCCTGCAGCTGCGTGCCGACGCGGAAAATATTGTGGTAGGAACCAATGACCCAGATAGTGCCATTTGGCTTCAGCACGCGGCGGCAAGCAAGCAGCCATGCGCGAGTGAAAGCATCATAGGCCTGGAAGCTTTCAAACTGATCCCAATGATCGTCAACAGCGCTAACCATTGTCTGATCAGGGCGGTGAAGATCGCCGCCAAGCTGGAGATTGTAAGGAGGGTCGGCAAAAATGACGTCCACCGAGTGATCCGGAAGGCGTTCCAGTGCAGAAACGCAATCACCCTTGATGATAGAGTCGAGCCAAGCGGTACGCGGGGCCTCAATAGGCAACTCATGTGCAAGACGTACTAGGGACATGGGATACTCGATTACCTGTGAACGCTAAAAACTTGTCCTTATGGTTACTGAGTAGGGTAAATATGCGGTTAACGCCAAGTGATTGAAATTGTAAACCTTTTCTTAATTCTCCCCTAAAAGCCCGTATTTCCGGCACTTTGCGCAACCAACTGGCTTTGACAGTTTTGTTCCAGCCATATTAAAGCCGTCAACAAATTGCAGTTCGAGGCTCTCAAATGGCGCAATCAATAAGGCTTGGTTATTCGTTTACCTCTATGATTGCGCTAACACCCTCAACTGATTTGCGTGCCCTTTTATGTGTCTGACATGAATATCAACGAACTGCGTCACAACCGGTATTTGCGGGTTCTTTTCGTACCCTTCCGCATGCGCGCACTGGTGCGTGGAAGTGAAATCGGCCTCGCCATTGCCGGCGTAGTCATCGGTATCATTTCAGCCCTTGCTGTCGCCGCCATTGGCGGCATTTCGCAATGGATGCATCAGGCGCTCTTCGGGCTCGCAGAGGGTGAGAGGCTTAGTTCTGCATCGCAACTTAATCCAAGCGCCTATATCGCGCCCCTGGCTGGCGGTATTCTTATGGGCGTTGTCATATGGGTACTGGCACGCTGGCGCAAAAAGCCCATCGTCGACCCCATTGAAGCCAATGCGCTTCACGGCGGACACCTGTCGCTGACAGACAGTTTTATTCTTGTGGGACAGAACCTCATTTCTAATGGTTTTGGTGCCTCGGTCGGACTTGAGGCAGCTTATACGCAGCTGGCCAGTGGCTTTGCATCACGCATTGGTCGCGCGCTGAAACTACGGCGTGCCGATTTGCGCACTTTGGTCGGTTGCGGTGCTGCCGCAGCTATTGCAAGCGCGTTCAATGCGCCGCTTACGGGTGCGTTCTATGCATTTGAGCTGATCATCGGCGTTTACTCTATCGCAACGCTGGCACCGGTCGTGGTCGCAGCCATTGTCGGCATGCTGGTTACACAGGCGATTGGTGGAGCTCCATTCGTTATTCAAATCGGACCACTGGATGGTATTGCGGCGCGCGATTATGTACCTGCGCTGGTGCTTGGCTTTCTGGCGGCAGGTATCGCCATTCTCATCATGCGTGGTGTTACCACGGTTGAACGCATTGCACGAAAAAGCATCATACCGACTGTGATGGCTCCGGCTATCGGCGGTGCGATTGTCGGGATGATTGCTTTCGTTTCACCGCAGGTTCTGGCTTCCGGTCATGGCGCTTTGCATCTCGATCTGAATGCCAACCTAACCATTCCAGTGCTGCTGCTGCTGATTTTCAGCAAATCACTTGCCTCAGCGATTTCGATTGGTTCAGGCTTTCGTGGTGGCCTGTTCTTTGCCTCGCTGTTTCTGGGTGCGCTGACGGGCAAGCTTTTCGCAGCCGTGACAGGCATGGTTTTGCCACTTTCGCTGGAGCCGGAAGTCTACGCCGTGATCGGCATGAGTTCGATGGCGGTGGCCATTGTTGGTGGCCCTCTCACCATGGCTTTTCTCGCGCTTGAACTGACCGGCGATTTCCCGATTGCAATGCTGGTTCTGGGGGCCGTCGTTTCATCATCACTTATGGTCAGAAAGACTTTCGGCTACTCATTTGCAACATGGCGCTTCCACCTGCGTGGCGAAGCCATTCGCTCTGCGCACGATATCGGCTGGGTTCGCAATCTCACTGTCAACCGCATGATGCGCCACGACGTACGCACCGTCCTCATCGACACCGACATTGAAACGTTCCGTCACGACTTCCCGCTCGGTTCAACCCAGCGCGTTATCGCAGTGGATAACGAGGGGCACTATGTTGGTATGATCCCTGTCCCGGAAGCCTATTCGGAAAGTTTCGATACGACCGATGGAACTCGTGGCATCAGCGATCTGCTGCGCTATCAGGACCAGTTCCTGCTGCCACAGATGAATGCCAAGGAAGCCGTTGCGCGTTTTGACCGGGCAGAGGCCGAAGCACTCGCGGTCATCAACAACGCGCAGGAGCGTAAGGTGCTTGGGCTTTTAAGTGAAGCACACACGTTGCGTCGCTATAGCGAAGAGCTGGATCGCCGCAGACGTGAGGTTTCAGGGGAAGTGTAATACCAAAGTTCATTGAGTGAACTCATTGGACTTTGGTTAAGCCTGAGTGGCGCTTGAACTTTTGTCAAGGCGCGATGCGTTAGCATCTTAGCGCCTTTGTATGTGATTGAAAGATCGGGTGCTTACTGAGACGTGTCCGTTACGGGCTCGGTTCCACGGTTCTCAGGCGATACGCTGTAATAATAGGGTGTCGCAAGAATGAATGCCAGAACGACGACAATTGCGAGAATGAACAGCACAACAGACTTTCGCATAAACTTCTCCTTCACCAGAGGAAGGAAACGGTCGGCCCAGCATATCGTTCCGACACATACGGCAAGTTGAACGGCCATAATTTGACGCGCAAGTCATAAAAGTGTAGCTCATCGGCGGTATTTCGGCGGATAATCTCCCCCTCGTCTCCCAATAGTGCGTGGTTTGATCCGAGTGGACAAAATCAGCGTTCTAACATTCTGATGTAACGCGCATCTTACCCGAAAATCGTTTCACACTTCGGTATGCGCTCTAAAAGGCTTGTAAAATGGCGGCTCCTTCCCTGATTATTTTTGACTGCGATGGCGTATTGGTGGATTCGGAAGTCATCGCAGCGCAAGTCGATGCTGTTCTTCTGACAGAAGCCGGATATCCGATTGAAGCGGAAGAAGTAGGCGAGCGCTTCGCCGGCCTCACCTGGCAGGACATTCTTCTGACAGTGGAACGCGAAGCAGGCATTCCGATTTCCGCGTCTCTTCTCGACAAGTCGGAAAAACTGCTTGATGAGCGCTTGAAAAATGAGGTGCAGGCGATTGAAGATATCGTCGAGGTTGTTTCTGCACTTGGGCTACCAAAGTGCATTTGCTCGAACTCGACCAATGCACGCCTTGAACTCATGTTGAAACGCGTCGGTCTCTATGATCTTTTCGCGCCAAATATCTTCTCATCGCGCGAAGTAGGCACAAAAAAGCCGAAGCCTGCACCCGACGTTTTCCTCTATGCTGCAAAGCAATTTGGTGTCGATCCAGCGGATGTCATCGTGATTGAAGATTCAGCGCATGGCATTCATGGCGCGCGTGCAGCCGGAATGCGTGTTATCGGTTTTACCGGTGGCGCGCACACCTATCCCGGTCATGCCGACAAACTGACGGATGCAGGTGCTGAAACCGTGATCCATCGCCATAAGGATCTGCCGGGCGTAATCGAGGCCTTATCAATCTGGACCGACGCCTGAAGCTTGTGATTTCTCCCGAAACACACGCTTTCGGGAGAACTATCAATTAAAAAGCGCTGGTTCAGCGCTTTTTACTTCGCAATGCCAAAGCATCGAACAGTCAGGGCTCACCCTGCTGGCTTGCAATACAGCGCTACGCAGCGCTGCGCTTATTCTTGCTCTTCGCGGCAGCATTGAGTGTGGCGAGCAATTCTTCCGATTCGCTTTCGCTCAGACCAATCATCAACCTGTCGCCGATCGATGCGGGCTCGTCCGTCGTGACGTCGAAGATCGCCCAGGTGTCTGTCGGCTCAAGAACGCGTTCATATTTTGGTTTCATGGGCATAGACCAGAGCGGTTTCTATAAGCCGCCCTATCCTCTTGGTTCGTTGCAGTTTCAATCGGAGACGACCAGCCCTTCACCAGACACAATCATCCCTGCTGAAATTGTTGTAATGCAAACCTCTTGCTTTTCACTTCACAGAAGCAGTCTAATTTAATTAGAATCTTATAGATTTGTTCTATAGTTAAATATCTATTTCGCCGCCGACGCTCTGCTGCGCCCGCGTTTTTTGGATGGAGTAATGTTTCCGACAAGCGCCTGTACCGATGTTGCGTCAACAGGCCTGCCGAAAAACCAGCCCTGCCCGGATAGCTTATCGCTAATGCCGCGGAAATAGTTGACCTGAGCTTCCGTCTCAAGGCCCTCAACGACAATATCCAGACCGTGTTCATGTGCCATCGAAATAATCTGGGGCACGATTGATACCGTTCCACGTTCATCACCGACTGTACGCGTGAAAGCCTTGTCAATCTTGATGGCATCGACCTGCAGCTCGCCCAAATAAGCGAGATTGGAATAGCCTGTACCAAAGTCATCGATATAAATCCGATGCCCGCGCTCACGCAGTTGCCTGATACCTTCGGTGGCCCTGGCAAAATCGACAGCTGTGCGTTCCGTCAATTCCAATCCGATTTGCTGAGGCTTAATATCAAATTCCCTAAGGCGTTGTTCGAGCGCAGCCATAAATGCCGGGTTCTGCACGTCACCTGCCGTCATATTGATATTGATGCGCAAAGAAGGTTGCTGCCGTAAAAGCTCGCCCATCTCCAAAATCACCTGATCAATGACATATAAGGTGATGCGATCCGCTATACCTGCCGCTTCCGCACGGGCAATAAACAAATCAGGCGGCACGAAATCGCCCTTCGTTATCTCCCAACGGATCAACGCCTCGAAGCCTGTAATCTTACCATTTCCGATATTAACGACCGGCTGATAAACCAGTGTGAGACTCTTCGCCGCCAGCGCCTTTTTCAAAAGAGAAATCAAAGATTGGTCGCGATTTCGATAATAAATCCAGGCTGCACCAAGACCACTACCAACAAACATTCCGAGAGCAGTAAAAACGAAAGGCAGAAGCTGGTCCGCCTCGGCATACCAACTCTGCGATGTCACAACCGAAATACAGACCCCAGTAACAGGATCACAGGTTTTCTCGCGCAGAATATCGTCTGAAATGCCAAACGACCGACTGCTGCCAGTCGGAACAAAACTGTTTTCAATATTGCCGGGAAACGCCTCTGGGAAACTGTAGAGACGGGCAAATTGCGTTTTGTCCGTGTTTGTCAGGAAAACAACGAAATTATACTGAGAAACGTGCAACGCATCAAAAGCGACCGAGCTCAACACAACATTCGCCTCGCCACGTCCAATGACGGGGCCGTGACTACCGGGTGTAATCAGCTTATGATCACCATAGATATAAGTGCCGTCCATTAACTGCACCTCTTCGGTGGAACGCACTTCGTCAGTGTCAACGTCGTTCAGGAGAGTGGAACACTCAAGTCGATCATTCACGAGACGACCAATATCCTTGACATGATAGCCACCAAACAGCAGCTCGCGTAAATAACGTTTATCCTCGTCAGAGCAGATTGCATAAGGAGAACGGTTGGCCTGTTCCAATGTTTTCTGTGCGGATGTAATGATGCGATTGGCCTGCGACATCAGCACAGACATATAGGCATCCATATCCCGCTCTTCTTCGTGCAGCTGAAACCGATTACCAGCCCATTTTCCAGCAATCGCACCTAGCAGCAGCATAACGGCGATCAGGACATAAACAGGCGATAAAAAAGACCTGCGCTGAAGCACCATCAGAAAACCTGCCGTTCCAATATCGACAATCGGGAAACCAGTTTAAAACATTTTTCTCATGCTACTATGACGCATAAAAATAAAGGAAATGGCTACTATTTCCAATAGTCTCTATAATAATACCAAATTTATATTCTCAGAAGCTATATAAAAATAATGTATAATATAAAGCTGTGACAATTATCAGCACTATAAATAACAAGCGCGATCAAACTGCAAGATAAAAAAAGGCGCACGCGATAGCAGCGTGCACCCCTTATCATCTCAGCTTCATGCACAGCATCAGCGCCGAAACATGCTCTCAAGCTCAACACTTATTTCGTGTTATACGGACCTTCATCAAAGCCCACAAAAATCTGGACACTACGAGCGCTATCCGACGGGATCGAGATTCCCTTGTCATTAAATACGAATTGCGTCGCACCACCGCCGGTCACATTCACGGTCTGCTTATGCAGCTTGGAATAAATCACCTTGTCACCCTGAAGGACCGCAACGCGGACTGGCATGGTGATGTTACCGCTCTTGTATTTTGGACCGGGCACGACCTTGCCTGCCGCAGCAACGTCAAGAGTGATTGTTCCATCAGTGTACTGGCAAGAACGGGTAGTATCGGTCAACGCCGCCTGATAAATGACGCGGCTCGCATCCTTATCGCCACCCTTTTCATAGGTGTTGAAATAGGCTGTGCCGTCACGCAACGAAACGGTTGGGCAGAAAGCGCGCAACTCCGATTCTTTGATACGTGTCTGGCCGGCGTCTGCCTGTGCGCCGTCCGCAGATTTCTGCGTGCCACTTGTCGTGCAGCCTGCGAGTGCTGCGAGCAAAACCGTTGCAAAGACTGGAAACAACGATGAACGATTCTGTAATGCTTTCTGCATAAACCGGGCTTCCCTGCACTGATCGACCTGTTCTATACCACTATGCGATGCGTAGCGTGAGGGTGTTTTCCTGTTTTTTGTCGCCAAGAGCAACCCCCATCCCTACAAGGATGCTTTAATTCTTGCGGCTTTTTTAGGGACGCTCTATTGCATTATGCGGCTAAAATCCGCCTCGACCCGAAATGAAGGCCTTTGAGATGAAATATATCAGCACGCGCGGCGAAGCACCTGTTCTGGGGTTCAGCGACGCTTTGCTCGCCGGACTTGCCCGCGATGGCGGCCTCTATCTTCCTCAGGAATACCCACAATTCACCCCGGAACAAATTCGCGATTTGCGCGGAAAATCCTATGTGGATATCGCGCTGGCTGTACTGACACCTTTCATCGACGGTGAGATTCCACAGGCTGATTTCGAGCGCATGGTGCGTGAAGCCTATGGTTCGTTCCGTCACGATGCAGTCTGCCCTCTGGTTCAGACGGGTTCGAATGAGTTCATTCTTGAACTGTTCCATGGCCCGACGCTTGCCTTCAAAGATGTCGCCATGCAGCTTCTTGCTCGCATGATGGATTATGTGCTGGCCCAACGCGGTGAGCGCGCCACGATTGTCGGCGCCACTTCCGGCGACACAGGCGGCGCGGCTATCGAGGCTTTTGGCGGCCGCGACAATACAGATATCTTTATTCTCTTCCCGAATGGCCGCGTGTCACCGGTGCAGCAGCGCCAGATGACCAGCTCCGGCTTTTCCAACGTTCATGCCCTTTCTATCGAAGGTAACTTCGATGACTGCCAGAATCTGGTCAAAGGCATGTTCAACGATCTCGAATTCCGTGATGCGATTTCGCTTTCCGGTGTGAACTCGATTAACTGGGCGCGTATCATGCCACAGGTGGTCTACTATTTCACAGCGGCACTGAGCCTTGGTGCGCCTGACCGTGCCGTGTCCTTCACGGTGCCAACCGGCAATTTCGGCGATATTTTTGCAGGCTTCGTTGCCAAGAAAATGGGCCTTCCAATCGATCAGCTCATCATCGCGACCAACGACAACGACATTCTCTCGCGCACACTGGACGGTGGCGCTTACGAAATGCGTGGTGTCGAACAAACAACCTCGCCTTCGATGGACATCCAGATTTCGTCCAATTTCGAGCGTTTATTGTTTGAAGCACACGGCCGCAATGCGGCTGCTGTGCGTGGTCTGATGCAGAGCCTGAAGCAATCGGGCGGCTTCACTATCTCCGAAAAGCCGCTTTCCGCCATTCGCAACGAGTTTTCAGCGGGCCGTTCTACGGTCGAGGAAACTGCGCAAACCATTAAGTCTGTGCTTGAAGCAGATGGTTATCTGCTTGATCCGCACTCGGCGATTGCTGTTAAGGTCGCTCGCGAAAAAGTGTCCGGGAACGCACCAATGGTGGTTCTGGCAACAGCCCACCCGGCGAAATTCCCCGATGCCGTAAAGGCTGCGAGCGGTATCAACCCGGAACTTCCGGCATGGCTTTCGGACTTGATGCAACGAAAAGAAAGTTTCACAGTTCTTCACAACGACCTGAAAATCGTGGAAGAATACGTTCGCCGTCATTCTCGGGCATAAAATGCGCGTGCTCTTCTACCGCATCGGCCCAAAAATCGGAATCGAGTTTTGGAAAGCAAGATGCGTAGTTTAAAAGAGTTAGAGCGTCCTTTAGCGTCCAGAAGGACGCCCGGCGCTCTAAGGGAATTAAGAACGGGAACCCGAATGGGACTATGGGAGCATTGTGCTTATGGGTGTTGAAGTAACGCGTCTTTCCAATGGCTTGACCATTGCTACAGATAACATGCCGCATGTGGAAAGCGTCGCGTTGGGTATCTGGGTCAAGGCAGGCGCACGAAACGAGGCTCCGGATCGGCATGGCATCGCCCATCTGCTTGAGCATATGGCTTTCAAGGGCACGGAAAAGCGGACGGCCTGGCAGATCGCCTCGGACATCGAAAATGTTGGCGGCGAGATCAATGCTGCGACGAGCGTCGAGACCACGTCTTATTATGCGCGTGTTCTACGCAACGACATGCCTTTGGCGATCGATATCCTCTCAGATATTCTGACCGCTTCGAAGTTCGATGAAGCGGAGCTTGAGCGCGAAAAGCAGGTCATCATGCAGGAAATCGGTGCTGCGCACGATACGCCTGATGATATCGTCTTTGACCGCTTTACCGAAACCGCTTATCGCCATCAGCCAATCGGACGCGCCATTCTTGGCGAGCCCGATACGGTCATGTCCTTCACTTCGGACGACCTGCGCCAGTATATCGATGAACAGTACAGCGCTGACCGCATGGTGGTGACGGCAGCAGGCGGCATTGATCACGATCAGTTCGTGAAGGAAGTGGAAAAGCGTCTCGGCGGCTTCCGTGCGCACAATACCGCGCCAACGCTTGATCTCGCCACCTATGTTGGCGGTGATTTCCGCGAAAATCGCGAATTGATGGATGCGCAGGTACTGATCGGCTTTGAAGGCCGCGCCTATCATGTGCGCGATTTCTATGCCTCACAGCTTCTTTCCATGATCCTCGGCGGCGGCATGTCTTCGCGGCTGTTTCAGGAAGTGCGTGAAAAGCGCGGCCTTTGTTATTCGGTCTACGCTTTCCATTGGGGCTTTTCCGATACGGGTCTGTTCGGCATCCATGCTGCGACTGGTCGCGATGAACTCGTAGAGCTACTGCCGGTCATTATCGACGAGCTGCACAAAGCAGCGGATTCCATCAGCATTGAGGAAGTCAATCGCGCTCGTGCGCAGTACAGCGCAAGCCTGCTCATGTCGCAGGAAAGCGCTGCAAGCCGCGCGGGACAGATCGCACGCCAGTTCCTGCTCTATGGCCGTCCAGTTGCAAACAGCGAACTGATGGATCGCCTCTCGCTGATCACTCCGGAACGACTGAGCGATCTTGCCGGACGCCTGTTCCTTGACAGCAAGCCGACGATTGCAGGTGTTGGCCCCGTTGGACGTCTGATGGGCTTTGAGGGGCTCACCGATGCTCTCTCGACCAGCGCACATACAAGGAAGATTGCTGTGTAAGGCAGCAAGGATAAGAACGCAGGTGACACGGAATAGTACAACAGGTTTCAGGCGATAAACATATTGCCCCAATGCCTCGCTGTCCTATTTCCTTCACCGCCCTCCTTAAAACAGGAACCCGCATGATCGGCCTGCCATTCCGGCGCAGCAATCCGACAATCCTTCGTGGGAAGCGCATTTATTTGCGCGAGCCATTGATGACCGACTTTGCAAGTTGGGCCAATGTGCGCGAGCAGAGCCGCGCCTTTCTTACCCCATGGGAACCGACCTGGGCCGATGACGACCTGACCAAAAGCGCTTTCCGCCATCGGCTGCGACGCGTACAGGAGGAAATGTCCGATGGCACCGGCTATCCGTTTTTTATTTTCCGTAACGGCGACAACCGGCTTTTAGGCGGAATTACCCTTGGCAACATCAGACGCGGTGTCGGCCAAAGCGGCATGATCGGCTATTGGAGCGGTGTATCCGTCGCCGGCCAGGGCTATATGACCGAAGCCTTATCAATGGTTATCCCCTTTGCTTTCGGGGAACTGAGGTTGCACCGGATTGAAGCTGCCTGTATTCCCCATAATGTACGTTCGATACGGCTTCTCGAAAAAGCCGGATTTCAGAGAGAAGGACTGTTGCGTTCCTATCTCAAAATAAACGGCTTCTGGCAGGATCACCTGTTATTTGCCCTTTTAGAAAGCGACATACGCATGACCAATGGCAAGGTTGAACGCTCGTGAACGGTCTTACAGACAGGTTTTTTTCAGCCTTCACGCGGATTGTCTCCGCGTTCATTGCCATTGTGCTCTTTACAACGATTCATGCTTTTGCTGTTGAGCCTATAAAAATCTCAAAAGAAGACACAGCCCTTGACCTTTCGCGCGCTGTTGAGCTGCTGCGCAATCAAGGTGAGAGTGTACAGGTTTCCACCGCCCCCGGTGCAGATGGCATTGTACGTCGTATCGAGGTGCAAGCCGATCCTAATTCCAACGCATCTGGTGATTGGGCCGCTTTTTCCATCGCCAATCCCACAGACGAGCAGATTGACCGCCTGATCGTGGCTCCCCACTTCCGTCTCGTCGGTTCAGGCGTGATCTGGCCTGATCTGGGCTCACAACGTATTTCATCGATTACACCGAGCGAGGGCTTTGCGCTCGACCGCCAGCCAAGTGCGGATGCGGATGTTTTTCGCATTACGCTCAATCCGGGTACGGTCGTCACATTTGTTGCAGAACTCTCGTCACATAATCTTCCCCAGCTCTATCTGTGGGAGCCTGAAGCGTACAAGGATGCGGTCAACTCCTACACGCTTTATCGCGGCATTCTGCTTGGTATTTCCGGCCTTCTCGCACTGTTCTTGACGATCCTCTTCGTTGTTAAGGGAACCTCGCTGTTCCCGGCAACTGCTGCGCTTGCATGGGCTGTACTGGCCTATATCTGTGTCGACTTTGGCTTCTGGAACAAGCTGATGGAGATCACGCCCGGCAACGAGCAGGTCTGGCGAGCGGGCACGGAAGTGGCACTCGCCGCCTCCCTGGTGATTTTTCTGTTCACCTATCTCAATCTCAACCGATGGCATGATCATTTCAGTTATGGCGCGGTGACATGGGTGTTGGGGCTCATTGCGCTCGCAGGCGTAGCAGTATTCGATCCACCAGTAGCATCGGGCATCGCACGCATGTCGCTGGCGCTCACCGTCGTATCCGGTGTCTTCATCATCGGTTATCTGGCAGTCAAAGGTTATGACCGAGCGGTGATGCTTATTCCCGCCTGGCTGCTTACGCTCATATGGCTGCTCGGTGCCTGGATGGCAGTCTCTGGCCAGCTCGACAATGATATTGTCCAACCCGCTCTCGGCGGTGGTCTGGTCCTCATTGTGCTTCTGATCGGCTTCACTGTCATGCAGCACGCTTTTTCCGGTGGTGCGCTTCAACAGGGCTTGCTCTCAGATATGGAACGGCAGGCGCTGGCTGTCATTGGCGCCGGAGACATTGTCTGGGACTGGGACGTGCCGCGTGACCGCGTTGTGACGACGCCAGACATTGCTAATTATCTTGGAAACACCGCAAGTTCGCTGCAGGGGCCTGTGCGAAACTGGCTGCCCGCCATGCATGCCGATGATCGTGACCGGTTCCGTTCAACGCTCGATGCCATTCTCGAAAACCGTCGCGGACGCATCGGGCAAATTTTCCGCCTGCGCGCCAATGATGGCCACTATCATTGGTATGCTCTGCGCGCCCGTCCTGTCATCGGTTCGGATGGCGAGATCGTCCGTTGTGTCGGTACGCTGGTCAATGTGACAGAGCAGAAAAAAGCCGAAGAGCGCCTGTTGCACGATGCTGTGCACGACAATCTGACCGGTCTGCCCAATCGTGAGCTATTTCTGGATCGTCTCAGCAACGTGATGAATATGGCGCGCGGCGAGAGCAGACTGCACCCGACCGTTTTCATCATCGACATCGACCGCTTCAAGCAGGTCAACGACAGCCTTGGCATGTCAGCTGGTGATACGATCCTGCTTACCATCTCGCGGCGCCTGTCACGCCTTATGAAGCCACAGGACACGCTTTCACGTTTGTCGTCTGATCAATTCGGCCTTCTGCTCGCGTCTGAAAGCGATCCGGGTCGTATTGCATCTTTTGCTGAAGCTCTGCGTCAAGCAGTTCGTTCGCCGATTGCCTATGCCAAGCGTGAGATTGTGCTAACGGCATCGGTCGGCCTGATCACCTGGACGAAAACCGCTGCCTCAGCGGAGGATTTTGTCAAAGACGCCGAACTGGCCATGCATCAGGCCAAACGCTTCGGCGGCGACCGCATTGAGCCGTTCCGTCCGGCATTCCGTGCAATCGGCAGTGACAAGCTACAGCTGGAATCCGATTTGCGCCGTGCCCTTGAGCGCGATGAAATCAGCCTGGTCTATCAGCCGATTGTCCGGCTTGATGATGGCACCATTGCGGGCTTTGAAGCATTGATGCGCTGGGAGCATCCGCGCCGTGGCGGAATTTCTCCGTCCGAATTTATTCCGATTGCCGAAAGCTCTGGCCTGATCGTGCAACTTGGACTGTTCGCAATTCAGCGTGCGGCAGAAGATCTGTATGCATGGCAGGAACAGTTCCCCAAACTTGATCTGTTTGTGTCCGTTAATCTGTCGAGCACACAGTTGATCCGGCAGGATCTGATCAATGATGTGCGCTCGGTTCTCTCGCGCATTCATCTCACGCCCGGCAGCCTCAAGCTGGAATTGACTGAATCCGTGCTGATGGAAAATCCTGAACAGTCGGCCCATGTCCTCGCACGGCTCAAGACCATGGGTGTAGGCCTGTCACTTGACGATTTCGGCACCGGCTATTCTTCACTTGCCTATCTGACGCGCTTTCCGTTCGATATCATCAAGATCGACCGCTCGTTCGTTAAAGGCGATCAGCCGCAAAAGACGACGCTCCTGCGCTCCATCGTCAGCATGGCGCATGATCTCGGTCTTGCCGTTGTGACTGAAGGTGTAGACAGTGAAAGTGATGCTCTTCAATTGCGCCAGATGGGCTGCGAATATGTACAGAGCTTCATGTTTGGCGAACCATCAAGTCGGGAAGATGCAACGCGCATGATCCGGGAACAGCTGGACGCAGCTGCGGCTTAAAGCATTTCCAGCATAAAGTGCGAAGCGCTTTTGCGTAGGATAATGCGTACAAACAAATAGTTAGCGGCTCCAACGATTCAGTCTTAACTGGAGCCGCTCTAAGTCTTATTTTTACACGATAATCATTCAGGCATGACCGGCTTCGGAAACGAGCCGCGTCATGTCGATCCCCATCCGGGTCATCAGCCTGTCGTATTTTCCGACAATATCGCTATCAAACAGCATGTCCATCGGCGCCGGGCATGTCAGCCAGCCGTTCTCTGCAAATTCCAGATCGAGCTGTCCGGGTGCCCAGCCAGAGTAGCCCAGGGTCATCAATGCTTGCGTTGGTCCATTGCCTCCATAGATCGCACGCAGAATATCGACCGTTGCTGTGAGACAAATGTCTTCTGTGACCGGCATAGTGGAATCGACCATGTAGTCGTCGGTATGCAACACGAAACCGCGGGTTCGATCGACCGGTCCGCCATCGCGGATGACCATATGCTGCGCGCGCGCCGGTAGCATAATCAGATCCTCATCACCAATGACGCCGATTTGACGAAGGAGATCGGGAAACCCAACCGGCTGGACCTGATTAATGATGAAACCCATCGCGCCCTCTTCAGAATGGGCACAAATATAGACCACTGCGCGGGCAAAACGCTCGTCGCTCATTCCGGGCATTGCGAGCAGGAATTGCCCGTTCAAGAAACCCTGCTCCTGGTTTGGCTTCCTGAGAATTGTCATAGATATGAAGGTAGCAAGACTGCGGCAAATGACAATGAAATTCGTGCAAAGTTTCTTATTGCTTCGAACGGGCTTGATTTTGGATTGCATATTGAAGCAACCTCCCCGCGAATAAATGCAATTAAAGATTGAGAAGAATCATCAGCATGTTGATGTATATAGTTGTAATTTCGGCAGCAGCCTTCTTGGCTTATTCTATATACGCGCAGGTCAGACTTTCTCCGCTTATCGATTTCATCAGGCAAAGCCCGTCAATGACAAAGGCGATCGGAGATGTGTCTGATCTTTATTACATTTTCACCATGCCACGCGGTAATTATCGCTTTGCGTTATATCTTTGGCGCAACCCCACACCGCCAGATGAGATCGCCACAAATTTTGCTGATTATGACGCGCTGCGCATCATATCCAATATTGCTTTTCTGTTTCATCTCGGCCTGGGTTTTGTCATCGTTTCGAGCGTGACACTACAATTGTTGCTGAAACTCTGAACTACAATTTACAGACTTAAACTCAGCCTTGATAGAAACATGATTTTCCATCAATCTCGCCGCATGAGATCAATTCAGTTTCTTGTCCTCCCTCTGCTCTTGAGTGCGGCAGTTTCCGCGCAGGCTGCCACGTCTGACTGGTCGGAAACGCCGGGCGGCAAAGTCCGTGTTATTCTTGAAGACGCAAAGCCGCACGGCGAACTGCGTGGAGCATTGCAAATCGATCTCAATCCCGGATGGAAAACCTATTGGCGCAATCCGGGTGATGCAGGTGTGCCACCGCAGCTCAATATAGAAGGCGGCACTTCTGCGCGGATCGACTATCCGGCCCCCGTATATTTTGATGCCGGTGACGAAGGCGGTATCGGCTACAAACATTCAGTATCGTTGCCACTAACCTTCCACGTAAAACCTGGCGAACAGCGGCTGAAAGGGCATGTCTTTCTCGGCGTCTGTGAAAAAATCTGCATTCCCGTTCAGGCTCAGTTTGATTTTCCATTGAAGGTAACACCAGAACAATCGCCACAGGCCATCGCCGCGCATACGATTGTCGAAACCGCCTTTGGTCGCCTGCCAGCCCCCGCATCCGCCGAGTTTGGCGTAAAAAGCGCAAAGCGAGAGGAAAGCAAAGCGGTTTTTGAGATTGCGCTTCCCGACGCCCACGCACCTGCCGAACTTTTTATCGGAAGCGACCAGCTAAGCCTTTCCGAGGCAAAGCCCGAGAAAGATACTGGTCAATTGCGCTTCGCAGCCACGCTTCATGGCAAAGCTGAGGGCGGCACGCTGATAGACTATACGCTGGTTCAGAATGGCAAAGCAGTTTCCGGACAGGTCAGGCTGGATTAACTTGTAAGATCCGTAATTTGAAATTGTCGAACGGATCATTATCGGCTTAAGTGTCGTCGCCATGTTTCATGCACTGGCAGTCGAAATTCAGCGATTCATACAGGTGGGCAATGACGGCACACGCTCATCTTCAGGAGAAAAACGATGACGATCAAAGTTGGTGACAAGCTGCCCGCAGCAACCTTCAAGATAAAGACCGCAGACGGCGTCAAGGAAGTGACGACTGACGAAGTCTTTGCTGGCAAAAAGGTCGTTCTGTTCGCGGTTCCCGGTGCTTTCACACCGACCTGCAGCCTCAACCACCTGCCGGGCTATCTTGAAAATCGCGATACCATCCTCGCGAAGGGCGTCGATCAGATCGCAGTCGTTGCAGTGAATGACGCTTTCGTTATGGGCGCATGGGCGCAGAGCACTGGCGGCGAAGGCAAGATCCTGTACCTCGCTGATGGTTCCGCCCTTTTTACCAAAGCTCTTGGTCTTGAACTGGATGCAACCGCAGGCGGTCTTGGCATCCGCTCGAAGCGTTATTCGGCTATCGTTGAAGATGGCGTCCTCAAAACCCTCAACATCGAGGAACAGGCTGGTCAGGCCGCTACTTCAAGTGCTGCGACACTAATCGAACAGCTTTAATTTATTCAAAGTTAGCGCCACCGATCTCAACAAATTGCAGCAAGGCAAATAACTTGCCTGAAAATCAAAAAGCCGCGCTGTGCTCCAGCGCGGCCTTTCCTTATTCACAAACCCGATAATCGCTACTTCACTTGAAGCGACTTGTATCCGTTGTATTTAAACGGCTCCATACCTTCACGAGCAAGCTCGTCAGCGCGTTCATTCTCCGGATGACCTGCATGCCCTTTGACCCAGTGCCACGTCACCTTATGCGGCTTGCGCGCCTCATCCAGCGCCTGCCAGAGTTCGGCATTCTTTACCGGCTTCTTGGCTGCGGTTTTCCAGCCATTGCGCTTCCAGCCCTCAATCCAACCAGAAATGCCGTCACGCACATAGACACTGTCAGTGTAAAGATCGACTTCACATGGCTCTTTCAATGCAGATAGCGCCGAAATTGCTGCCATCAGCTCCATGCGATTGTTGGTGGTGTCGGCCTCGCCGCCCTTCAGCTCTTTCACATGGCCATTCCAGCGCACAATAGCGCCCCACCCACCGGGACCGGGGTTGCCCGAGCACGCACCGTCGGTGAAAGCCTCTATATGCTTCACGCGGCAGCTCCCGCCAATTCAAGCCCGTATTCTGTTGCAGATGTAACCTGTCGGTGAAAGCGCATACGACGCACATATTCCATAGGGTCTTTTTTCATCACGAAACTGCCGTCGGGAACGGTCAGCCAATCATAGAGACGCGTCAGCATGAAACGCACCGCGGCACCTCGGGCCAGAACCGGCAAAGCGTCGATTTCAGCAAGTGAGAGCGGACGCACGGAATTATAGCCGCGCAGGAATGCAGCACCCTTTGTGAGATTGAAGGAGAAATCCTTCTCAAAACACCAGGCGTTCAGGCAGACAGCCACGTCATAAGCGAGAATATCCGTGCAGGCGAAGTAGAAGTCGATGAACCCCGACAGCCGATCACCAAGGAAAAACACATTGTCCGGAAAAAGATCGGCATGAATGACGCCTTCCGGCAGTCCTACCGGCCAGTTCTTTTCCAGATAATCGAGATCGCCCTCTGCCTCGGCAACCAGCCCCTGCTCGACACTATCGGCACGTTCTTTCGAAAGATCCCACAGCGGGCGCCAGTCAGGCAATGTCAGACCATTGCGGCGGCGCATAGTGAAGTCTTCACCAGCCAAATGCATTTCAGCCAGCCCACGGCCAACTTCTTCACAATGTGCGACGGTGGGTTTGCGCATCCACATGCCTTCAAGGAAGGTCACGATAGCCGCCGGACGGCCTGCAAGCTCACCGATCATCGCACCATCGCGGCGCACCACCGGCTGTGGGCATTCCAGACCGCGTTTGGAGAGATGCTGCATCAAATTCAGGAAAAATGGCAATTCGTCGCGATTAACACGCTTCTCATAAAGGGTAAGAATGAAAGAGCCTATCGTCGTGTGCAGAAGGTAATTGGTGTTCTCGACCCCTTCTGCAATGCCCTTATATGAGGTCAGAGCACCGATGTCATACTGTTCAAGAAAAGAACCAAGCTCGATTTCATTGATATCTGTATAGACGGCCATGCCGCTTATTTCCCCATATTCACACCGCGAATCTTATCCGAAAACCGTTATGCTGTTTTCGGGATGCGCTCTAATTTCGGTATGCCGACCACCCGGTTTTCACCGTTGACGAATGCCATATCCTGCACCGTCAGCTCCACATCGCGTATTTCACGATTTACAAGGAAGTTTTCGGTTTCGATTATCGTTTCTGCCAGTTCGATTTTGACAGTGAAGCGCGCCTTGAAGGCATCCATGATCTCATCGACGATGATTTCAGGCGCAGATGCGCCAGCCGAAAGACCAACCACTGAAATATCGCCGACTTTGTCCCATTCGATGTCGCTTGCGCGCTGCACGAGCATCGACATGCCCGCGCCAGCCTTTTCAGCTACTTCGACAAGGCGCTTGGAATTGGATGAGTTCGGAGCACCCACAATGAGGAAGAGATCGCAACCGGGAGCGGCTGCGCGCACCGCATCCTGACGATTTGTCGTGGCATAACAGATGGATTCTGCAGCCGGTGCGGTCAGGTTTGGGAAACGCTGCTGCAACTCCTGGATAATACCCGCAGTATCATCAACCGAAAGCGTCGTCTGTGTAACGAAGCCAAGATTATCCGGATCGGTAAACTCGATCTTGCGCGCGTCTTCAACTGTCTCGATGAGCGTCACGGTTCCGTCAGGCAATTGCCCCATCGTGCCGATCACTTCGGGATGGCCGGAATGGCCAATCAGGATCACATGACGGCCAAGGCGCTGATGGCGCATCGCCTGTTTGTGAACCTTGGAAACCAGAGGACAGGTCGCATCAAGATAAAAAAGGTTCTTGGCTTCCGCATCAGCAGGCACCGACTTTGGTACACCATGGGCAGAAAAGACCACAGGCTGATCGCGATGTTCTGCCGGAATTTCATCGAGTTCTTCGACAAAAATTGCGCCGCGTGACTGCAGGCCTTCAACAACATAGCGATTATGCACGATCTCGTGGCGCACATAGACCGGAGCACCATATTTCTTCAATGCCAGCACGACGATCTGGATCGCCCGGTCAACGCCCGCGCAAAAACCACGCGGGCCGCAAAGACGGATTTCCAGAGGGGGACGTGTATCAGTCATAAATCGTGCTCGCTGGGTTCGGCATGGGGCGCGAATAGTTATATAGGGCCGGAGTTGGGCTGCAACGAGACCTTTGTCAACCCTTATCCATCTTTCGATAACGCCAGAACCACGTTCCGACAACCCCTAACAGCGCCAAAGCAAGCCCATACCACGTGACTGCATATTGCAGATGGTTGTTGGGAAAATCGATGATCGTGACGCCGCCAACCGGTAAGCCACCAAAATTCGGTTTGTTGTCTGCATCGATAAAGAACGGGACCGCATCGTCAAGCGACGGAATATCCGCGCTTTCAGCCATGGCCGACCAATCCTTCCAATAGAAGATATTCTTGGCAATATCGTTGTCTGGAACAAAATAGCCGGGCTTGGCGCTTAATGGATCGCGGGCCAGTCCGGTAACCGTCACCGGGCCATCCAATTGCCCATCGAGGCGAGTTTCGGCATCCTTTTTCTCATAAGGCACAAACCCACGATTAACGAGGACAAATCGGCCATCTTCAAGCATTAGCGGCGTATAGACATTAAAGCCCGGCTTGCCGTCATAGGTCGAAAGAAAATGCCGCTCGCCCTGATGCATGAAAGTGCCCGAAACCGTCACAGGCCGGTATTCAACCGTTCCTTCTTCGCGATAGATTTTCTCCATTTCGGCCAAAGGAAGCGGGGGTTCATGAACCCGCTCTTGTGTGGAAGCAAGCAGGGCTTCTTTCCATTGCAGCCGCTCAACCTGCCATGTCCCCAGTCCGAGCAGGATCACAAAAGCGATAAGGGATGCAATCAGTATCCCCCATGGAAACCGCTGCGACTTTTGTACTTCGGTCATTTGCCATCATCCAGACGCCCCTGAGACGCCTTGTTGCGATATTGCATATTGATCAGAATACCCTTGATGCTGCGCATGGCAACAAGGCTTAAGATGATGGCCAGAGGCACCCACAGAATGAAATGGACCCAGAGCGGCGGTCCGTAATTGACCTCCATCCACAAGGCTGCACCAACCACTATAAAACCGATAATGAGAATAACGAAAGCGGCAGGACCATCGCCAGAATCTGCAAAGGAATAATCCAACCCGCAAGCTCGGCATTTGGGGGCGACTGTCAGAAAGCCATTAAACAGCTTCCCTTCGCCGCAGCGAGGACAATGTCCAGTGATCCCGCTTTTGATCGGATCGACCAGCGGATAAAGATTGTGATCGGACATTGCATGCTCCCATCTAAATCATCTTCTTTTCGTAATCGCAAAAGCAGCTTCGTTCTGTTTACCAGACAAACAAAAGGCGGCCATGTTTCCAAGGCCGCCCTGCAATCTTGACAACCGATAAATCAGCCGCCGTGCATTGGTGCGCCCCAACCGCCCCACACGTAAATCGTGAAGAACAGGAACAGCCAGACAACGTCCACGAAGTGCCAGTACCATGCAGCCGCTTCGAACCCGAAATGGCGTTCAGGTGTGAAATCACCACCCATCGCGCGGAACAGGATAACCAAAAGGAAGATCGTTCCGATGATGACGTGGAAGCCGTGGAAACCGGTTGCCATGAAGAAAGTCGCGCCATAGATCGAGTCTTTGAACTCGAATGGTGCGTGGATGTATTCATAGGCCTGAACGAACGAGAACAGCACGCCCAAAACAACCGTCAGCGCAAGACCTGTGATCATGCCCTTGCGATCCTTGTGGAGCAAAGCATGGTGCGCCCAGGTCAGTGTCGTACCTGAGAGCAGCAGGATAACGGTGTTGTAGAGCGGCAGATGCAGCGGATCGAGCACCTCGATGCCCTTCGGAGGCCACTGACCACCGGTAAATTCAGCGCGCGCAACCTGATGCACTTCGTTCGGGAAAAGGCTCGCATCAAAGAACGCCCAGAACCATGCTGCGAAGAACATGACTTCCGAGGCAATGAACATGATCATGCCATAGCGCAGATGCAGCGACACGACGCGCGTGTGATGGCCTTCGTGGCCTTCCTTGATGGTGTCTGCCCACCAAGCGTACATGCAGTAAAGAACGATCGCGAGGCCGATGAAGAAAATCCATGGCGTAACAATGTTCAGACCGAAGAACTTAAGCTCGCCGGAATTGATATAGCGCATCCAGGCGATACCGCCGATGGCGAGCACGAAAGCGCCAACCGAACTTAGAAACGGCCATGGGCTTGGCGCTATAATGTGATAATCGTGATTTTTCTCGTGAACGTCAGCCATGTCTCTCCCCAAGGCTCCTCTCTGTGCCTTCCTGTCTAAGTTCCCCAAAAGAATCTCAGACAAATCCCTTAGTATCGCAACATAGAGCCGCTTGGCTCTTTTGTCTTTGCGGCATTGTGTGCCGCGTTATTCTCTACATTCAGCTTCCGTTATTACCCGTCGGTGCCACTTTGGCATTTGCAACAGGCTTTGGCTTATCAATCGGGAAGAACGTGTAGGACAGCGTGATCGTCTTCACATCCTTCAGGTCCGGGTCGTTGACGATCTCAGGATCAACGAAGAAAACAACTGGCATTTCCATGTCTTCACCCGGCTGCAAAGTCGTATCGGTGAAGCAGAAACACTCGACCTTGTTGAAATAAGCACCTGCACGACCTGGAGCGACATTGAAACTCGCGCGGCCATAAGTCGGTTCGTCAAAGAGGTTGCGCGCCTCATATTTTATCATGGTGGTTTCGCCGATGCGCACAGTCACTTCGCGCTCAACCGGCTTGAAATCCCAAGGCAGGCCATTGGCCGTATTGGCGTCGAAACGCACCTTCATCGTCTTGTCGAGAATAGTATCGGAATATTGCTCGGCGCGTTGCGTCGTGCCGCCATAGCCTGTCACCTGACAGAAAATACGATAGAGCGGCACAGAGGCATAAGCTGCGCCAATCATGCAGACAAAGAAAGACAGGCACGCGATCGCAACGGTACGATTGGAGCGATTAAGGCGTTTCTGCTTTTCGTCAACCTTCTGCTGATCTGCCATTCCATCCTCCCAGATCGAACCCTTTATCAGTCCACTTAAAAATTAGAACGGACGCACCAGAGCATTCGCTCCCAGCTTGGCCATTGTGCCCACGTAGACGAGGACGACGAACAGAGCCAAAGCAATAGCAAGCCCCCAGGAACGGTTACGCTGAGCTTTTCGCTGCTGCGCAGTTGGTGTAACCAGTTCCAGTTCCTCGCGATGCGGCTTCTGTACGGAATTATCCATCAAATCACTCCAAAGGCTGTCAGCAGCCTGATTGCCAGCGCTTCCACGAGCAGAACCGCGAATACCGCCGACAAGTAAATCAGCGAGAAGCGGAACAGTTTGCGTGCAGCAAGCAGCATCTGCGTATGGCTTTCCGCGACCCACATACGCCATGCATAGTAGACAAATGCCAGACCGAGCAGCGTGGAAATCACCCCGTAAGTGATGCCAGCAAAGCCCATTATGTACGGTAGAACGCCAACCGGTGCCATGATCACGGCGTAGAACATTGCCTGTCGACGGGTTGAGAGTTCGCCCTTCACATTCGGCATCATCGGAATGCGTGCAGCTTCGTAATCATTGCTTGAAAACAACGAGAGTGCCCAGAAATGCGGCGGCGTCCACAGGAAGATAATCATGAACAGAACGACGCTGTCCCACGTGATCTCGCCTGTTGCCGCAGCCCAACCGATCATCGGTGGGAAAGCACCAGCCGCACCACCAATAACGATGTTCTGCGGTGTCGAGCGCTTGAGCCACATCGTATAGATGACGGCGTAGAAGAAAATGGTGAAGGCAAGAAGAGCCGCAGAGAGCCAGTTGACCATCAAACCAAGTGTGATGACCGAAAAGACCGACAAAGTCAGGCCGAAAGCCAAAACCTGATTGGGCGCGATCACACCAGCAGGGATCGGCCGATTACGGGTGCGCTTCATCACCGCATCGATATCGGCATCGTACCACATATTGAGTGCGCCAGATGCGCCAGCACCAACCGCAATGCAGAGAATGCTGATCGCAGCCAGAATCGGGTTCATATGGCCGGGCGCAAGCACCAGGCCGACAAGCCCGGTGAACACCACCAGCGACATGACACGCGGCTTCAGCAGGACAAGGTAATCCCGTGCAGTCGCCTCTGAAAGAGCGAATGCGTCGTCGGAAACCGTGTTTTTTTCCACCAGAGACATTAACTTCAACAACCTCGAATTCACCGGACTGGCGCTGTGCTCGGCCCAGAGCACACACCAGCAATCCACTACGACTTTTACCTCCCGGAGATGCATTCACTCCGATCGGAAGCGTCGTTCCTGAACGTCAACCGGCTATGGACGGATCTGAATGCCGCCCGCACATATCACAGTTTTGCGCGAGGGCGAACCCCTTTCAGGGATCGCCCTTTGCACAATTACTTTATACGCGGCAGTTGTTCCCACTGGTGGAACGGCGGAGGCGAAGAAAGCTGCCATTCCAGCGTCGTTGCGCCTTCACCCCAAGGGTTTGCACCCGCTTCACGCTTCTTCGCGAATGCCTCGAAGACATTGTAGAGGAAGATCAGCACGGCAAAGCCCGAAATGTAGGAGCCGTAAGACGACACCATGTTCCAGCCTGCATAGGCATCCGGATAGTCGATATAACGACGTGGCATACCGGCAAGACCAAGGAAGTGCTGCGGGAAGAAGACGAGATTAACACCGATGAAGGTGACCCAGAAGTGCAGCTTCGCGGTGAATTCGTCATACATATAGCCGCTCATCTTCGGGAACCAGTAATACCAGCCCGCGAAGATCGCGAACACTGCACCCAGCGACAGCACGTAATGGAAGTGTGCCACAACGTAATAGGTGTCATGCAGCGCGCGGTCGAGACCGGCATTGGCGAGCTGGACGCCCGTAACACCACCAACAGTGAACAGGAAAATGAAGCCAATCGCCCAAAGCATCGGCGCACGGAAGGTCAACGATCCGCCCCACATCGTCGCGATCCAGGAGAAGATCTTGATACCCGTCGGAACCGCAATAACCATCGTCGCGAAGACGAAGTAGCGCTGCGTGTCGAGCGACAGACCGACCGTATACATGTGGTGCGCCCAGACGACGAAGCCGACAACGCCAATGGCAACCATCGCATATGCCATGCCGAGATAACCGAATACCGGCTTACGCGAGAAGGTCGAAATGATGTGGCTGACAATACCGAAGCCCGGCAGGATCAGAATATACACTTCAGGGTGACCGAAGAACCAGAACAGATGCTGGTAGAGGATCGGATCACCGCCACCGTCTGGCGTGAAGAAAGTCGTGCCGAAGTTGCGATCGGTAAGCAGCATGGTGATGCCACCAGCCAGAACCGGAAGCGACAACAGCAGCAGGAACGCCGTTACAAGCACAGCCCAGGCGAAGAGCGGCATCTTGTGCAGCGTCATGCCCGGAGCGCGCATGTTGAGGATTGTCGTGATGAAGTTGATTGCGCCGAGAATCGATGACGCGCCTGAAATATGCAGAGCCAGAATGGCGAAATCCACTGCAGGTCCAGGCTGACCGGATGTCGAAAGCGGCGGATAGAGCGTCCAGCCACCACCCGGCCCCCAACCGCCAGCCGGACCTGGCATGAACAGCGAGATCAGGAGAAGCGTAAGTGCAGGCGGCAGAAGCCAGAACGAAATATTGTTCATACGTGGAAACGCCATATCAGGCGCACCAATCATCAGCGGAATCATCCAGTTGGCGAAACCACCGATCAGCGCGGGCATCACCATGAAGAAGATCATGACCAGAGCGTGCGCCGAAGTGAACACGTTGAACATATGCTTGCCAGCATCGAGAGCCGCATCGCCCTCAACACCATAAACCATTTGTGCCAGACCATGGAAAATCTGGATGCCAGGCTCCTGAAGCTCAGCACGCATCGCGATAGACAGCGCGCCGCCAATAATGCCGGCAATGATTGCGAAGATCAGGTACAGAGTACCGATGTCTTTATGATTAGTCGAGTAAACCCAGCGTACCCAGCCTTTTGGCTTGTGGTCGTCATGGGCTCCATGCTCGTGAGCTGCTGTGCCAGCCATGGAATTCGCTCCCGTTTTTCAACAGTCTTGCGTATCGAAGTCTTTAAAGACCCGCCGCAGCCACTTTATCGTTTGCATCGCCTTCAAGATCGGCTTGAAGCGCCTTGTTCGCACCCGGAACATCCGAGGCCGCAGCCGTCAACCAGGTGTCATAACGTTCTTTCGATACGACACGAACGGCGATAGGCATAAAGGCATGATCCTTGCCGCAGAGCTCGGAGCACTGGCCGTAATACAGGCCTTCCTTGTCAGCTTTGAACCAGGCCTCATTGATACGACCCGGTACGGCATCCATTTTCACGCCGAAAGCCGGAATAGTCCAGGAATGGATCACGTCGGCAGCTGTTACCAGAAGACGCACTGTCTCACCAATCGGCACGACGACTTCATTATCGACAGTCAAAAGACGCGGATAACGAGCGCGGTCTTCCTTGCCGGCAGCTGCACGGTCCGCATCCTTGAGAATGAGCGAATCAAAGCTGACCGGCGTTTCGGTCTGATATTCGTAACCCCAGTACCACTGATAGCCCGTAGCCTTGACCGTCAACGTCGGATCTTCGGGCGAATATTGCGCTGTCAGAAGCTGAAATGACGGCACTGCTAAGAAAAGCAGAATGATCACCGGACCCACGGTCCAGACCACTTCGACCGCCGTGTTGTGGCTGGTCTTGGACGGGTTTGGATTTGCGCTCGCGCGGAACTTAATCACGCACCAGATAAGCAAAGCCAGAACCAGCAATGTGATTGGAATGATAAACCAGAGCGTATAGCGCTCAAACCAATGAATCTGCTCGGCAATACCCGTCGCAGCTTCTTGAAATCTTATCTCCCATGGACGCGGCTGATCCGCAAAAGCGGCACCGCTCGTCCACAGCAATGCGAAAGCACCAACGACGGCACCCCTCGTTGTGGCAACAATTTTATCCACCAGAACTCTCTCCCTTTTCGCCCTTTCAGGCTGGACGCCGGACGTTTAGACGGCCGTATCCCCCGTCAGCGTTCAAACCACACCTTAACGCACACCGCAAGGAAGGCGAATATGTTCCTGTGCGGCATTTTTGCGCGCAACCCTGCGTCAGAGCCACGCATCCCGATCATTCAAGAAAGCTTCACAGGCACTAGTGTGGTGGATTTGAAGTTCCTATCATTTGGATGGCATCTGCGTTCAGGAACTTCAAATCCGTAAACCACACCAGCTAAACTTGGGAAAACTTGGGAAAACCACAGAAACACATAATGAAGCCATGATTTAGCAAGAGGTTTCCTCTAACGTGCCGCGTGATAATGGATGCAACTGCCGGGGACGCATCTGGGATGCAATGCCGGTATCACACTCCGATGATGGCTCGGAAGCGACAATAGCTTTTCACCGCCTGTTTCTGAGGGTAACGTCCCGGTGATTCGATCTGGAGATTTCATGATTTTCCGTACATCCGCCCGCCGCTCGATTTTCCAGCGCCTTGCCATCCTCGCAACGGGTGCCGCTGTGGTATTCGCAGCCGCCACAATGCCGTCTGCGGCGCAGGAAACACCAACGCAGCTTCCAGCACCAACACAGGCCCCCTCGCAATCGCAATCTGCGACACCGCAGCAAAGCGGCACACTCAAGTCGCAGCATGGCGCGTGGGCGATCCTTTGCGACACGCCTGCCGGTGCGAAGACCGAGCAATGCGCGCTCATTCAGAATGTGGTTGCTGCCAAGCGCCCTGAACTCGGCCTTTCGGTCGTTGTCCTCAAGACCGCCGACAACAAGGCTCGCATTTTGCGTGTTCTGGCGCCGCTCGGTGTACTGTTGCCGAATGGTCTTGGCCTGAATGTCGACGGCAAGGATATCGGCCGCGCCTATTTCGTGCGTTGCTTTGAAGACGGCTGCTACGCAGAGGTTATCCTTGAAGACGAACTGCTGAACACTTTCCGCAACGGCAAGTCTGCGACCTTCATCGTCTTCCAGACACCGGAAGAAGGCGTCGGCATTCCCGTAGATCTGAAAGGGTTTGGTGAAGGCTTCGACGCTTTGCCATAATCTCAAGGTTGTTCTCAACCGATTTAGCGCTTACATCCTGTGGCAAACACATGCCGCAGGATTATTTTTATGAAGAGCCTGATTGATAGCTTTGACGCCAACCGTGACGATATCGAACGCCTTGTTTCGCAGAGCCTGAAAGGCAGCGATGATGGCGAACTCTTCATGGAGTATCGCGAGGCGGAAGCGCTTGTCTTCGACAATGGGCGCCTCAAGACCGGCTCGTTCAATCAGGATCAAGGTTTCGGCCTGCGTGCCGTGGCTGGCGAAGCCATCGGCTATGCTCATGCAGGCGATCTGTCGCTTGCTGCACTAAAGCGCGCTTCCGATGCTGTTTCAGCCACACTAAGCGGTCACAGCGGTAGCTATGCGGCAGCACCCGCTGGCACCAATCGTCATCTTTATACAGATGAGAACCCAATCGGCTCGCCGACATTTGATGCAAAAGTCCAACTCCTGCAAAAGATCGACGCCTATCTGCGCGCGAAAGACCCAAAAGTTCGGCAGGTATCTGTTTCCATCGCCGGATCATGGCAGCAGGTTGAGATTCTGCGCGCCGACGGACATTTCGTCCGCGATATCCGCCCAATGGTGCGGCTCAGCGTGTCCGTCGTTGCAGGCAACGGCGACCGCCAGGAATCCGGCTCGCATACGCTTGGCGGTCGTAAAGGCTTTGGCGATTTCATCACCACTGAAAGCTGGCAGAGCGTAGCAGACGAAGCCTTGCGTCAGGCGCTGGTTAATCTCGAAGCAATCCCCGCCCCTGCTGGCACCTATGACATTGTGCTGGGCAATGGCTGGCCGGGTGTAATGCTGCACGAAGCTGTGGGCCATGGCCTTGAAGGTGATTTCAACCGCAAGAAGACTTCGGCCTTTGCTGGCCTGCTCGGACAACAGGTGGCATCGAAAGGTGTGACCGTTGTTGATGACGGCACTATTTCCGAACGTCGTGGTTCGCTCACAATCGATGATGAAGGCACACCGACCAATCGCACGGTGCTGATTGAGGATGGCAAGCTCGTCAATTACATGCAGGACCGGCAGAATGCACGTCTGATGGGCATGAAAGCAACTGGCAACGGACGCCGTGAATCCTATGCGCATGCGCCAATGCCACGCATGACCAACACCTATATGCTGTCAGGCGACAAGTCGCCGGAAGAGATCATCTCATCCATGAAGAAGGGCATTTATGCCGTTTCCTTCGGTGGTGGTCAGGTGGACATCACCTCTGGCAAGTTCGTCTTTGGCTGCACGGAAGCCTATATGATCGAAGACGGCAAAATCGGTGCACCGATCAAGGGCGCGATGCTGATCGGCAATGGTCCGGATGCCATGCAACGCATTTCGATGATCGGCAACGATATGAAGCTCGATACCGGCAGCGGCAATTGCGGCAAGGGCGGACAGTGGGTGCCAGTAGGTGTGGGCCAGCCACATCTGCGCATGGATCAGGTTACGGTCGGCGGTACGGCGGTTTAAAATTCCGCCATGCAACTGATCGATAAATATCTGCCTGAATATGGCTTCAGCGAAATCCATGGCTGCGATGTGAACGCCTCGCCCGAGGTAGTCCTGCAGGCAGCCATTGCTTATCGGCCTGAGACAGATGTATTTTTCCGCAGCATGATAGGCTTGCGCGAATTGCCAATGCGCGCCATCGCACGCCTGCGCGGGCGTGAAAGCTCGGTTTCACAACCCTTCGGCCTACATGAGTTTACATTGCTCGAACATCAACCCGGTCAGGCACTGGTTTATGGGCTTGTAGGGCAATTCTGGAAGGCTGATTTCGGCCTCTTTAAAATCGAAAACGCAGAGGCCTATCTGACTTTCCGCACGCCGGGCGTTGCAAAGCTGGCGCTCACCTTCACCGTAACCGAACAAGGCGGGAAAACGCGTCTTGTCACCGAAACGCGGGTATTCTGTCCCGACCGCACCAGCCATCTTCGTTTTCTGCCATATTGGTATCTGATCCGCCCCGTCAGTGGCTTGATCCGGAACAGAATTCTCGGTTCCATCAAGAGAGCCAGCGAGACGTCGCGCTGAAGTTGGGAGAGCCTATATGAACATCATCGCCCATGTCGAAATTCCGGTTACAGATATAGACCGTGCCATTGCGTTTTATTCCGATGTTTTTCGTGTTGGTTTTGGCAAAATTGTCGAAATCCATGGCAACCGTATGGCTTATTTCCCTTTTGAGGAAGGCAAGGAGGGGGCAAGCTGCGCGCTGGCCGAAGGCGAAGTCTATGTGCCGACCGTCAACGGATCGATCATCTATTTCAGCGTGACCGACATTGATGCGGTCATTGCCCGCGCAACCGCAATTGGCAGTGATTTGCTGTTTCCAAAGACCGCCCTTCCGGACGGCGGATTTGTCGCCGAAATTCTCGATAGCGAAGGCAACCGCATCGCCATTCAGCAGCTAAAGGCTTAAAGGAACCGGCGTGTCACTGAAACATGGCACTGAAAATCCAGACAGGCGGTGTGTATAAAGATGCGCGCGGATGTGAAGTGCTGATCGTCATGGAATACCCCGACGGCAAATTTTATGGCGCTCAGGATACGGTTTCTCTTGCAGACGGACGCAGTCATGTGCACGCTTATAAAGATCAGGCCCCATGGAGACGGGTTGAAGAGATAAATCACGCCGGAGGAGATAATGCCTGAAACGCCGTATGACTGGAGCGGAAAGCAGCCTGAAAAGCGTTCCCGGCAAAAGCGTATGATGGTGATTGCAGCCGCAGCCATGATCGCCCTCCTCTTCACGCTGGCCGTCGTGGATGCGATCCTCATTCTGGTCGACTGATGCAGCCGGTCTATGAAATCGACTGTACCGGCATAAAATCCCCCAACGAACTCTGGCAGCGTTATCTCGACATCGTGCCCGCTCTGGATCCCGAAACTTTCGGTTACACACTAGATTCATTCTGGGACGGCGTGCAATGGGGAGGCCCCGGCTGGCCCGGCGAATGTGAGCTGGTGTTCAAGAATATAGAAGCGCTCAGAGAACTAAAAACGCTCGGTGGCAAGCCATTTCTGGAGGCGTTTCGGCAATTAGTGGCTGATACGGATCGGGTAAAGATCAGACTGGAGAGTGTGTAGAGGATACTGCTCTCAATAGAGTTGGGGTATTAAGTGTCCACATCTTTTAATTGTTTATCAGACCTATGTTCGTGCGTGTGGTAAGTTTCAGTTATAAAATCGATAAAAGTTACGGCTGCGCCAACAGCAAGCCTCGCGTGCCGTGCCTCTAAGCCTCTGTATTTGCCTTCGCGCCCATGCCCTGAACCATAAAGTCCTCTCAATTCGGCAATATATTTGGTAAGAACGCTAAGGTTTCTGAGTAATAGCCGGATAGTTTCCGCACCTTTAGCTTCATCAGATATACCTTCTGGGACAAGACGAAGTTCTTTTGCCACGAGTTTCGTTAGATCAGGAATATCCGCCTTATTGGAAACAACAACGCCACGTCGTTTAAGTATGGTCTTGCAGCATGTTTCAACAAGGTCCTTTGCCGTCCCAATAGCTAGAGCCGGATCGCTCTCGACGGAATGTTCCATTCTCTCAATTTCTTTTTGCATCCAAGCCGCATCTAAGGCATCCGCAACGGTACGAGCCCGTGAGACAGATCTGCCTCTGGTGTCGTAAATCTTCTTGGCAGTGAATCTCGGTCTACCTGCTATGAATTCTTCTTCTACAAGATGCCAACCGTCGCGACGGAGTTGGTCATTAAATTGTTTAACAAGCTTAAGAACTTCGTTACGATCTGGGCGCACAACAGGATGTAAAATCTCGCACAAGAATCGCAGAAAACCTTCATTGGAGCCATGCAAGAGATTTAGCCGGGAATCGTCATAAACCCAATCATCGCTCCAGTCATAATTGTTAACTCTATGCTGCCAGATATCTCCTGACGCATCTTGAAAGCGACCATCAAAGGAAGGCAATTTCTTGAGATCATAGAGTCTTTGCAAAAACTCGACTTCATCTAGCCTGCCACTCCAAGAAACTGATTCCAAACGAAGACCGTCAAAGATGTTTCTGCGGACCGATTGAGAAATCTCATTTCTAGAGATGTGCAGTTCATCTTGATCAATTATGCTTGGTGCAATTTTAACATTAATCCAATCAGAGCTAAATTGCTCAATTAATGGGACTAGCCGATTATAGATTTGCTCTTCTAATTGCTCGCGATTTGTGCCTAAGCGTGCGTACTCCGCCGGGCCAATCAAAAGATAGAGTGTCCATATCCGTGTCCCACCATTCCAATTGTCGTACCCGGTCTCTCTAACTTGCGCCGTTGAGCGTTCTAGAACATTAGCGGCTTGATTTATCCTCTCCACGATAAGCATTTTATGAACTGCTTTTAGATATTGCTCTGGATTTTCAGTAAAACTTTTCAACGAACGATCTCCACACGCCCGCCATACTATGCAAGCATATCTATACTACTTCACCGTAGAAATTTGCCAAAATTTTAGTTTGTTGGTTTTCTCGTGCTTCACAAGATTAATTTCACACGGGTAAGACGATACGATTTCGATTTTGTTGAACATTTAATTGATGCAAATGCATCAAGCACTCAGCCCACCCGCAACTGTAATCACAGTTCCCGTAACGAATCCTGATTTATCAGAAGCCAGCCAGAGCGCGGTTTGCGCAATATCTTCCGGCTCGGCAATTCGCCCCATGGGTGTCATTGCAGCGATCCTTGCTGGCCTATCCGGGTTTCCGCTCAATGCATGAATGGACGTATTGGTCGTGCCAACCCGGATAGCATTCACTCTGATGCCTTCCGGTGCCAGTTCTTTTCCTGCGCCGATTGAAATGGTTTCAACCGCACCTTTCGACGCGGCGTAATGCACATACTCACCGGGGCTTCCCAGAACCGCAGCCACAGACGAAATATTGATAATCGTGCCGCCTGCACCACCATTAGCGGTCGACATGCGACGCGTTGCTTCCTGCGTGCAATACAACAATCCAAAAACATTGGTTCTGAATGTTTGCTCGAGTGCCTCGTCCTGAAGTCCCTGAATACGGGTATTCTGTCCGATGACGCCCGCATTATTCACAAGACAGGAAACTGGCCCAAGTTCCCTGTCGCAAGCAAGAAACAGGGCTTCAACGTTTTGGCGGTTTGCCACATCACTCTGCACAGCAATTGCTTTTGCACCAAAACCCTCGCAGGTTTTGACTATACCAAGCGCTGCGTCTGCATCGCTTAGATAACTGATGCAGACATCATAACCTTCACGGGCAAAGAGACTTGCGGTGGCAGCGCCAATACCCCGGCTACCGCCTGTCACGATAACAACTGGCCTCAAATCCCCGTCCTCCCCGCTTCCAAAGCCGCTACTTAAGCCGAAGGGTCTTCTTCCAGAAGTCCCGTGACAAAATCAAACAGGCCCGGACGACGATCGCGGCGCAAGCGTTCTGCAACGATGATCCCTTTGATACCCGAATAAGAGCGCTCAAGGTCTTCATTGATGACGATATAGTCGTATTTCACCCATTTCTGGATTTCAAAACGAGCATTCTGCAGCCGTGTCTCGATCACGTCCGCCGTATCTTCCGCGCGGCGGTTGAGGCGATTCTGCAATTCGCGCATGGTCGGCGGCAGAATGAAAATAGACACCACATCTGCAGGCATCTTTGCCTGCAACTGCTCAGCGCCCTGCCAGTCGATGTCGAACAGCATGTCCTGACCGTCAGCCAGTGCTTCCTCAGCCGTCTGGCGCAGCGTGCCATAGAAATTGCCGTGCACTTCCGCCCATTCAATCAGCTGGTCATTGTCGCGCAGTCGCTCGAATTCCCGCTTGGTGATGAAGTGATAATGCACGCCATTGATTTCGCTCTGACGGCGTTCGCGCGTCGTAACGGAAATTGACAGCGAAAGCTTCATGTCCGGATCGTTGAGCAACTGCCGCGCAATTGTGGATTTTCCAGCACCTGAGGGCGAGGAAATCACCACCATAAGGCCTCTGCGTGCAATGCCATGTTCAACCGAAGAGATGGCCATTTTCCGTTACTCCAGATTCTGTACCTGTTCGCGAAACTGATCGACGACTGCTTTCAGCTCAAGGCCGATTGCCGTAATCGATGCTGCGTTCGATTTTGAACACAATGTATTCGCTTCGCGATTAAATTCCTGTGAAAGAAAATCAAGCTTGCGCCCGATGGGACCGCCATCTGCAAGCAACTTGCGTGCGGATGCGACATGCGTTTCAAGCCGATCCAGCTCTTCCTGAATGTCCGCCTTGGTCGCCAGAAATGCAGCTTCCTGATAAAGCCGCGTCTCATCGAGATCGCGACCCGTATCCATCAACAGCGATACCTGTCCTGCCAGACGAGCCCGGATGGCTTCGACGCTACGCGACGGGTCGCTACGTGCCGCCGATGTCAGACGCTCGATCGCATCAACATGCCCGGATAGGATGGTGAAAAGTGACTGACCTTCATGGGTGCGAGCCTCGGCAATTGCCTTGAGTGCACCTTCAAAAGCCGCAATCACCGCAGCTTCAAGACCGGCGCGCGCATTGTCATCTTCCGACACCTGTGCCTGATCGATAACACCGCGCAGCGAGAGAATACCATCAACACTTGCAGGAGCAAGCCCATGTCTGGCTTGTAGTTCTGCGCCAAGCTTCAGCACTTCATCAAGCATCGCCTGATTGATGACAAAGCCAGCCTGAGCTTCTGCGCGCTCTACATTAAGGCTCGCCTGAAAATTGCCGCGCGAAAAGTAGCGTGCCAAAAGCGAACGAACAGCATGCTCGGCACCTTCCAGTCCTTGCGGCAAACGCAGGCGCAAATCCAGCCCCTTGCCGTTCACAGAGCGCACTTCCCATACGATGCGCGCTTCATTGTCGGCTGCGCCATACTGCATCGCGTGGCGCGCAAACCCTGTCATGCTCTGGAGCGCCATGCTTACATTCCTTTTTTCGGCATTCACAAAGTGAGAAACCGCCCAATTACTGGGCGGTGTTTTGCTGCTGTAGCTGGTTCTTTTCCTGCTCAACCGCACGCCACTTGCGCACATTGGCATTGTGTTCAGCCAGGGTCTTGGCGAAGACGTGACCGCCTGTACCATCTGCTACGAAGTAGAGATCTTCAGTATCGAGCGGATTGGCCACAGCCTCAAGTGCTGCGCGGCCCGGGTTGGCAATCGGTGTCGGTGGCAGACCGTTGATGACATAGGTATTGTATGGCGTTGGCTTTTCGATGTCCGACTTGAAGATCGGGCGATCGGAAGGCTTGCCTGCACCGCCGAACAAACCATAAATGATGGTCGGGTCGGACTGGATACGCATGCCCTTGTTGAGACGGTTGACGAAGACAGACGCCACATGCGGACGTTCCGATGCGATGCCCGTTTCCTTCTCGACGATGGATGCCAGCGTCACAAACTCGTTCTTGTCCTTGACCGGCAGATCAGCACGGCGTTTTGCCCACGTGTCATCAATCAGCTTCTGCTGCGAAGCAATCATGCGATTGATGATTTCTTCGCGCGTTGTGCCACGTGTAAAATTGAGCGTATCCGTAAACAGCCCACCTTCGGACGGCATATCTTTTGGCATGTCGCCAGCCAGAATTGGGTCGGCAGAAATACGATCGAATACCTGCTTGACGGTAAGGCCTTCAGGAATGGTCAGCGGATACATGATCGACTTGCCGCTGATGAGAAGCTCCATCACATCGCGCATGGTCGCACCGGCCGGGATCGAATATTCGCCAGCCTTCAGATCGTTCTCATGACCGTAAGCACGCATGCCATAGCGGAAAATACGCGCATCACTGACGATTTCGCGGCCTTCAAGACTGTTGGAGACTTCTGAAACACCAGCACCGCGCTTGACGAGGAACGTTGTCTCGGTGGTCAGCGGCCCCTTGGAATCAAACTGAAGCTTGCCGAAGTAAAACAGAGCCGAAGCGCCCAGCAATACCAGCACGATCAGCGACAACATGAAGTTCATGAAGACGACGATCTGGCTGCGCGCATGGCGTGAACGCTTGCGCGGCGGCGGCGTACCAGGTTCCGGACGCAGGGCTTCAGAGGCGGATTTCGGCACGAAGGGCTTGCTCGCCGCGGCTTGCTCGGGCGTGGCTGCAGCTTGCGGCTGCTGCTCGGCAGGATTGGTTCCGGGTTTTTCTTCTGAACTCACACCATCACCTCGTCCTGAAACCCGTGCGAAAGGGCATACAAATCAAACAAATTCTGTCAGATCACACTAAACGCAATTATCAAGTTTAAACATTGCATCGGGTTATATTTTGGCAAAAACGCGGAGAAATCCCCGCGTTTTTGCATAGATCTATTTTTTAAGCTCATTCGCTCAAGAATAACGGCGCAGAACCAGCGAAGCGTTAGTGCCACCGAAGCCGAAAGAATTCGACAGGGCAACGTCGATCTTACGTTCACGCGCTTTGTGCGGCACGAGATCAATCTTCGTTTCAACCGCGGGATTATCGAGGTTCAACGTTGGCGGTGCGATATTGTCACGGATCGCGAGTGTCGAGAAAATAGCTTCGGCCGCACCGGCTGCACCCAACAGATGGCCAATCGACGACTTGGTTGAGGACATCGAAATCTTCGACGCCGCATCGCCAACAACGCGCTCAACCGCACCCAGTTCAATCGTATCCGCCATGGTCGAAGTGCCATGTGCATTGATATAATCGATCTGGTCAGGCGTGATGTCTGCGCGCTTCAAAGCTGCAACCATGCAACGTTCTGCGCCCTCACCGCTCTCGGTCGGAGCTGTGATGTGATAGGCATCGCCCGACAGGCCATAACCGACCACTTCAGCATAAATCTTTGCGCCACGTGCCAGCGCATGTTCCAGTTCTTCCAGAACCACAACGCCCGCGCCCTCGCCCATGACGAAACCGTCGCGGTCACTGTCATATGGACGCGATGCAGCGGTTGGATCGTCATTGCGCTTGGTGGACAGAGCCTTACAGGCGGCAAAGCCTGCCAGTGAAATGCGGCTGACCGGCGATTCCGTGCCACCGGCAACCATAACGTCTGCGTCGCCGAAAGCGATCAGACGGGCAGCGTCGCCAATGGCGTGCGTACCGGTTGCGCAAGCAGTTACAACCGAATGGTTTGGACCACGAAGTCCATGCTTGATCGAGACATGGCCAGAAGCCAGGTTGATCAGACGCCCAGGAATGAAGAAAGGTGAAATGCGGCGTGGGCCTTTGTCGCGCAGCGTGTAGCCAGCTTCGACGATCCCTTCGATACCACCAATACCCGAACCGATCAAAACGCCGGTGCGAACCTGATCTTCATCGCTTTCAGGATGCCAGTTGGCATCATCCAGTGCCTGATCGGCTGCACCAACGGCATAAACGATAAATGGATCAACCTTGCGCTGTTCCTTCGGCTCCATGTGGAGGTCAGGATTGAAGGTGCCATTAGAGCCATCACCAAGGGGGATGCGGCAGGCGATCTGGCAAGCCAGATCATCAACTTCAAATTCCGTGACGCGGCGAGCACCGCTTTCACCGGCAATAAGACGCTTCCAGGTCTCTTCGACACCGCTAGCAAGCGGCGACACCAGACCAAGACCGGTGATGACGACACGCCTCATATCCACCCCTTAAATTTGATAAACTTCGTTGGAGACATCCCGCAGGCAAAAATGCCTCATACGGACGATGCTCAATCTTGATCACCGGTACATTACCGGGCTGCAACTCGCAGCAGCCACAACCGGCTATGGCAGTTCATGTCTTCCAGACGACTGTGTACAACCGCTGACCAGAAGACAAGCAGGGCCGGGATTCGAAAGAATCCCAGCCCCGAAAGCTCAGATTAGGCAGAAGCCTTATCGATGAACTTCACAGCGTCGCCGACCGTGAGGATCGTTTCTGCAGCGTCGTCAGGAATTTCAACGCCAAATTCTTCTTCGAAAGCCATGACGAGCTCGACGGTGTCGAGGCTGTCTGCACCAAGATCATCAATGAAGCTCGCGCCTTCGGTGACCTTGTCTGCATCTACACCCAGATGCTCAACAACGATTTTCTTGACGCGCTCTGCGGTATCGCTCATGTCGGAACCTCGACCTGTTGTTAACTTGCTCTGCCTTGGTTAGCGGCATGCATGATTGTAATCAAGTTATAAGATGTCTGCCAAGTTTTGAGTTTACTCACCCTGACAATCACCCTGTGGATATTCCTTGCGGAACAGGAAAACGGCATCTCGCAATTGAAATGCCGAAACTCTCGTCGGGCGCATTACCATGCTTCTTGAGCAAGGCAAAGCGCATTTTGCTTTTCAGAGCCCGACTTTAAGACTTTATATACCGTAAAATGCCGATTCAAGAGCCCTTAAAAGGCTTTTAAATCATAGCCATACCACCATTGATGTGCAGGGTCTGACCTGTGACGTATGCGGCTTCATCGCTTGCAAGATAAACCACTGCAGCAGCAATATCACCACCCACACCCATGCGCTTCATCGGGATGCTGCCCATGATGGCTTCCTTCTGCTTTTCGTTCAGCTTGTCCGTCATCGCCGATTCGATAAAGCCGGGCGCTACACAGTTGACCGTGACATTGCGGCTTGCGATTTCCTGTGCAAGAGACTTCGAGAAACCAATGAGACCTGCTTTGGAAGCGCAATAATTGGCCTGACCCGGATTGCCTGTCACGCCAACAATCGACGTGATGTTGATGATACGGCCCTTGCGGCGGCGCATCATCGGGTGGGTCAGTTCACGCGTCAGGTTGAACACAGAAGTCAGATTGACGTTGAGAACCGCATCCCAGTCTTCGTCGCTCATGCGTACGAAAAGACCGTCGCGGGTGATGCCGGCATTGTTGACGAGAATATCAACGCCGCCCATTTCTTCCTCTGCCTTCTGACCGAGCGCCTTGACGGCTTCGCGGTCGGACAGGTTGGCCGGGAAGATAAAAGTACGGTCGCCGAGCTCTGCGGCCAGTTCTTTCAGCTTTTCTTCGCGCGTGCCATGCAGGCCAACAATTGCGCCCTGTGCATGAAGAGCACGCGCAATTGCTTCGCCCAGACCGCCGGTCGCACCAGTAATAAGAGCCTTACGGCCCGTCAGATCAAACATCTCGGATCCTTTAAGCATTAAGCGCAGCAAGCGCTGCCGCAATTTCTTCGGCTGAACCAACAGTTACGCCGGTCACATCTTTGGAGATGCGACGCGCAAGACCCGTCAGAACCTTGCCTGAACCTACTTCATAAAGCGTAGTGACGCCATTGGCTGCAAACCATTCAACGGTTTCGCGCCAGCGCACCTGGCCCGTGACCTGCTCGACCAGCAGATCGGCAATTTCACTGGCATCCGTCACAGGTGCTGCACGCACATTAGCGATGAGCGGCACAACCGGATTATGCTTTTCAACTTGAGCAAGCGCTTCACGCATCGCGTCGGCAGCAGGTGCCATCAGTGTCGAATGGAAAGGTGCAGAAACAGGGAGCATGATTGCGCGCTTGGCACCTTTTTCAGATGCAAGCGAAGCAGCAAGCTCCACAGCCGCCTTCGAGCCGGAGATCACAAGCTGACCGCCGCCGTTATCATTTGCAATCTGTACCGAGCCGGAAGCTTTTGCTTCCGCGCAGATGGCTTCAACATCGCTATGCTCAAGACCGATGATGGCAGCCATTGCGCCTTCACCGACCGGTACAGCTTTCTGCATTGCATTGCCACGAATGCGCAAGAGACGGGCGGTATCTGCCAGCGAGAATGTACCAGCAGCGCAAAGTGCCGAATATTCGCCGAGCGAATGACCGGCAACATAGGCCACCTTGTCTTTGAGCGAAAAGCCCTGAGCTTCCAAAACGCGCAGTGTGGCAATCGAAACCGCCATAAGAGCTGGCTGTGCATTGGTCGTCAGCGTAAGAACATCTTCCGGACCTTCGAACATCGTGGCAGAGAGTTTCTCGCCCAGTGCCGCGTCCACTTCCTCGAAAACAGCGCGTGCTTCAGCGAACTGCTCGGCAAGGGCCTTGCCCATACCAACTGCCTGGCTGCCCTGTCCGGGAAAGGTAAATGCTACCGCCATGAATGCCTCTTTTTAAACAACAATTTCTCGCGATGTGCCCCATCACGGGTTGAAAAGTCAAGTATTTGTGGATTTTTGCCGGTCTCAACGCTTGCAAATCCGGGGAAAAGCACGTAATGAGCGCCCGTTCGTTGCTGGCATTAGCTGGGGGCTGAACGGAGGAGCATGTCTTCCTCACCGTTAAAAGTGAGAATGCATGTGGAAGTCTTAAGTGCTTCTGCCTCCCGTGTCTCCGCTCTCGATTGTCTTTACCCAGCGTCCTTTCTTCTCCGGTTTTCCGGTAAAAGAGAAGTCGCAGAGGCTTAGCCGTTAGTGCCAGCATGATGTAACAGAAGAAAGGCAAAGCCAATGGCTCTTTATGAACATGTGCTTCTTGCCCGCCAGGACATTTCCCAGCAGCAGGTCGACGCTCTCGTCGAACAGTACAAGGGTGTCCTCGAAGCTAATGGCGGCAAGGTCGGTAAGGTAGAAAACTGGGGTCTTCGTCCCCTCACCTACCGTATCAAGAAGAATCGCAAGGCGTATTACACGCTCGTAAACATTGACGCTCCGGCAGCTGCCGTTGCTGAAATGGAACGCCAGATGCGCATCAACGAAGACGTTCTGCGCTTCCTCACCGTTCGCGTTGAAGAACACGAAGAAGGCCAGTCGGCTATGCTTTCGCGCCGCGACGACCGTCGTGAACGCGATGGTGACGACCGCGGCCCACGCCGTCCACGCGAAGGCGGTTTCGACCGTGGTGATCGCGGCGACCGCGGTGATCGTGGCCCACGCCGTCCACGTGACAACGAAGCTGGTGAAGGAGCATAATCATGGTTGATATCAATCAGATCCCGACCCGTCGTCCTTTCCATCGTCGTCGTAAGACGTGCCCGTTCTCCGGCGCAAACGCTCCGAAGATCGACTACAAGGACATCAAGCTCCTGCAGCGTTACATTTCTGAACGCGGCAAGATCGTTCCTTCCCGTATTACGGCTGTCAGCCAGAAGAAGCAGCGCGAACTCGCCAAGGCGATCAAGCGCGCTCGTTTCCTCGGCCTGCTTCCATACGTTGTGAAGTAAGATCTGAGTTAAGACTTTTCGTGAGGCGGCAGCTTATGCCGCCTCACGATATTCCCCGGATGCGATGGGCGCGACCGGTGTACTAAAATCCCAAGTTGGGGTGAACGCGACTTTGTCCGCACCTCTAACTGCAAAACCGGAATAGCCGGAGCAGGACAGCGAGTTTATGAAATTCAATGGAACCATCATTGGTGTCGGCATATTGGCGGGGCTTGCCTCGGCATTGATGTCGTCCGGCGTCATTGCCCAATCGGGAATGGCGGTGGTTCTTTATTTCCTGACACCGCTGCCTATTTTTGTTGCCGCTCTTGGCTGGGGTTCGAGCGCAGGGCTTGTTGCCGCTGCTGCCGCCACTATTGCTGTCGGCATTTTTGCGGCTCCTATGGCCGCATTGCTCATGGCGCTCACAAGTTACGCGCCCGCTGCGATCGGTGCTTATCTTTCCGGTCTTGCTCGTCCCGCCTCCGAACTCGGCGGCCCTGAGGACGTCATGGTCTGGTATCCGCTTTCGGATATCGTCTTCCGTCTGGCGTTGATGGTTGCAGCAAGTTTTATCATCATCGGTTTCATTCTTGGTTTCGGGCCGGATATGGCGCGAGAACTCGCAAACACGCTGATCGACCGCCTTGCCGAAGCCGACCCGCAGTTCACTGCAAGCGATGACATGCGCCAGAGCGTCAGCGCGCTTCTGATGGTAGCACTGCCAGCAATCCAGCCAGCGACTTGCCTCGCCATTCTGGTCGGCAATCTCTATCTGGCCCTGCGCCTGACCGCTCTTTCAGGTCGCCTGCGCCGCCCACGCGATGACTGGCCCGCAACAATGCGTATGCCACGCCCGGCACTTCTGGTTTTCGCCGTGGCTCTCGCAGTAGCATTTCTGCCCGGTGCCGCTGGACTCATCGCCACGGTAGTTGTTGGCGCACTGAGCTTCGGCTTCATGATTGCAGGCCTTGCGACATTCCATCAGCGCACCCGTGGCAAGCCATGGCGACCAGTCGTACTGTGGTTCGTTTATGTGGCGATCATCCTGTTCGCGTTCCTGCTTTTTGTCTTCATGGTTTTCGGCCTTTTCGATACGTCGCGTGGCGCACCAATTTCGAAAATACCGAATGCCGACAACCAATAAATCCAAATTTAAATCTCGAAAGGAAACTCAAATGGACGTTATTCTTCTGGAACGCATCGCCCGCCTCGGTCAGATGGGCGACACTGTAAAGGTCAAGGACGGCTTTGCCCGTAACTTCCTTCTGCCACAGGGCAAGGCTCTTCGTGCCAACGAAGCCAACCGCAAGAAGTTCGAAGGCCAGCGCGCCCAGCTCGAAGCTCAGAACCTTGAGCGCAAGAACGAAGCTGAAGCAGTTGCAACCAAGCTCAACGGCGAATCGTTCATCGTTGTTCGTTCCGCTGGTGAAACCGGTCAGCTGTACGGTTCGGTTTCGACCCGCGACATCGCTGAAATCATCACTGCAAATGGCTTCAACCTGCACCGCAACCAGGTTGAACTGAAGCAGCCGATCAAGGCAATTGGCGTACATGACATCGTCATCACGCTGCATCCTGAAGTGACTGTTACGGTTTCCGTAAACATCGCTCGTTCGACTGAAGAAGCCGAACGTCAGGCAAAGGGTGAAGACCTGACCTCGATCGAAGCTATCTATGGCATCGAAGAAGCACCACTTGCTGAAGAAGTCTTCGACGAAGACGAAGAAGGCGAAGACCAGGCTTAATCTGCCCTGCTCTTTCCTCCAGGGAAGCACTGCTCTTCGGCGATGTTTCCAATGGTGGTAAACTTTATATGATCATGCCCGGCGGTCTCCGTCGGGCATTTTCTCTTTTCAGATCAGAAATTTTGCCTATTCTCTTCATTAGTATTGGATTGGAGAGGGTGCTGACGGAAACGTCCGCGTTTGCTCAGGCGAATAGCCAGAGGCCGGCCAAAAACAGACTGACCAAAGGGAAATTGCCTGAAAATCTGATGACAGAGCGGCTATAGAGCGCTGTTCGCAATGACTGAAAACGACGCTCTACTTTTGTTTTAACGCATCATAACCGAAAACCGTTTCGTACTTTTCGGGAAGCGTTTTAATTCAGGCAACAAGCCGCCTGCCGTGCAACCGCATGGATGTTTGCACTAGCTCCGATCTCAGCAAGGAGATGGGGCCAATGTATGGAATGCTGCGTACAGTTCTTTCGCATATGATCAAAATCGGCGACCTGACGGTTACCGATTCTGATGGGACTGCCAATCAGTATGGAGACAAGACCGGTGAACCGGTTCATATCCGTTTTAATACCCGCCATGCCGAGCGTGCCGTTGCACTCGACCCGGAATTGAAGCTTGCAGAATGCTTCATGGATGGCGAAATCGACTTTCTCAATGGTGATATTTATACGCTGCTCAAAATTGTCTTTGAGAACACCGGGCCTACAGCGGCCACCGAACCCTGGATGAAAGCTGCGGGAAAGTTCCGTGTGTTGTTCCGTCGCTTCCAGCAGATGAATAATTTAGCTCGGTCATCGAGCAACGTCAAAAGCCATTACGATCTTTCAGGTGCGCTATACGACCTGTTTCTTGATCCCGACAAACAATATTCCTGCGCTTATTTTGAAACACCAAATGCGACACTCGCTGAAGCACAGCTCGCCAAGAAACGCCATATCGCAGCGAAACTTCTCGTCAACGAAGGCGACAAGATATTGGATATCGGTTGCGGATGGGGTGGTATGGGGCTTTATCTCGCCCGCTATCTCAAGGCCAATGTAACCGGCGTCACTTTATCGGAAGAGCAGCACGCCATCGCCAATAAGCGCGCTGTCGACGAAGGCCTTGCAGACCGTGCAAAGTTTCAGCTTACCGACTATCGCAATATCGACGACCAGTTCGACCGGCTCGTTTCAGTTGGCATGTTTGAGCATGTGGGCGTTGGACACTTCGCTGAATATTTCCAGCACGCGGCACGCTTGCTGAAAAAAGACGGCGTTTTCCTGCTTCATGCAATCGGCCGCGCGGATGGCCCCGGCGCTACCAATCCGTTTATCCGCAAACATATTTTCCCCGGCGGCTATATTCCGGCTCTTTCCGAGGTGTTGCCACATATCGAAAAAGCCGGGCTTTATGTCACGGACATTGAAATCCTGCGGCTTCATTATGCGGAAACGCTGAAAGAATGGCGGCTTGCCTTCATGGCGCGCCGAGATGAAGCAAAAGCACTTTACGACGAACGCTTCTGCCGCATGTGGGAGTTTTATCTGGCAGCCTCGGAAAGTGCTTTCCGCTGGCAGAATATGATGGTCTTCCACATCCAGATTTCCCACAAGCAGGAAGCTGTGCCGCTGACACGCAATTACATCGAGGCGGAAGAAAAGCGTCTGAAGCGGCTCGACAGTGCACCCAAAGGGGCCAACAGTGAAACGCAGGCACCAAGCAAGCGTGTAAAGGCGTGAGGAAAATCTACACAGAGACAAAGGGCTGCCTGGATAATTCCGGCAACCCTTTTCAGTTTATTCAGCCTTGGGTGCGCCCGCTTCCCACTTGTCCCAATGGGTCGCAATTTCATCGACCACTGGAGAACCAACCAGATAGATGTTCTTCACCGTTTCAGCAAAACCACCAGCGGTTTCGCCCGGTGCCGGATCAAGATGCTGCAATGTTGTTTCATTCGGGTTGCCCTGATCGAAATTCACCGCACCGCGCAGACTGAGAATGCGGTCTGTGCCGAACTGACGCTTGATGACGAGCGTGATCGAAGCCGCTTCCATTTCCGTGATCAGATAGTCGTCAGCGCCATAGAGCTTTGCGATATACTGCGCTTCCTTCGACAGGCCGGGACCATGGAAGAAGGTGTCACCCGTCATATGGGTGCCCTCTTTCAAGGAAGGTGCGGCCTGTGCAGCCTTATCCGGGTAACGCATCCGGTAGGCTTGTGCTTCTTTCGAATCCTCAAGCTTCACATCTTTGCCAAGGCGCATCGCGGCGGCAATCAGATCAGGATTAAGTTTGAAGACGCGATAGTCCTCATAACCTTTACGTGGCATAAATACCGGCTCACCGGCCTTGCCTTCTTCTGGCATCCAGCGATGCCCAAGGTCATAATCGACAAGCCAGGTCGCCCAGCTCACATCGCCGATGGTTCCACGAGAAGGTGGCGTTCCCGCTACGCCCGACAGAACATAATAGCTCTTCGAGAAGTCAAAAGCCGGGTCGAGCAGAATGGCCTGCATACTGGCCGATGAGTTGACTTTACCCATACCAAGAACCGAACCGCAAACACCATCGTCATTGCAATAGACCGGTTTCAAAGCACCCTTCACTTCAATAGGCTTGGCATCTTTCCAGTAGCGCTCAAACCAGTTCTGAAACTCGCCAGCGCGATCTCCACTATTCTGGCCGATCTCGAACATTGCGGCGATGAAAACCTTGACCTTGATCGGCTCAGATGCTGCCGCCGGAAAAGACAAAAATGACAAAGAGGCGATGGCCGCCAGCCACGCCGATATGAAACGAGAACGCATGAAAGAATCCCTCTGAAGCTTGTTTTGGGTTTCGTAGCAGCAGCCATTCTGCATCACAACGTTCGTCAAGTCCCGGTGCAAAAGTTTAAACCGCAAACTGTGGATGCCTGTGAATCATGGTATAGCTTATCTCTCCCGGCAGGAATCACCTTGAGGCTGCGTTGCGTTTGGCTTCACTTCAGGTCTAGCTGGGAAGATCAGAGACAGGACCAGAGAATCATGGCGGAAGCGGCGGTACGCAAACTTGATGATGCGCGCGAGCAAAAAGATGCGCTTTATCGTGAAGCACCCCACAATATTGAAGCGGAACAGGCACTTCTCGGTGCTATTCTGATCAACAACGACGCTTTTTACCGGGTTTCAGACTTCCTGAAGCCAACCCATTTCTTCGAGCCGTTGCATCGCCGAATCTACGAAATTTCCACAGATCTTATCCGTGTTGGCAAGATGGCCAATCCGGTTACGATGAAGACCTTCCTGCCTAATGAAGGCAAGATCGGTGATCTGACCGTGTTCCAATATGTTGCGCGTCTTGCGACAGAAGCAGTCACCATCATCAATGCCGAAGATTATGGCCGCGCGATCTATGATCTTGCGACGCGCCGTGCGCTCATTGGCATTGGCGAAGACATGGTCAATGTCGCCTATGATGCGCCAGTCGACAACGCACCGCAGGAACAGATCGAAGACGCAGAACGCCGCCTGTTCGAGCTTGCCGAAACAGGGCGTTATGACGGTGGCTTTCAGGCATTCAAAGATGCGGTCACAACCGCCGTCGATATGGCAAACGCCGCTTTCATGCGCGATGGTCATCTGTCGGGTGTTTCCACCGGGATTCATACGCTCGATGGCAAGATGGGCGGCTTGCAGCCTTCCGACTTGATCATCCTCGCCGGTCGTCCGGGCATGGGTAAGACCTCGCTTGCCACCAACATCGCTTTCAACATCGCCAATGCTTATGAAGCCGAACAGCAGGCTGATGGCACGATGAAAGCCAAGAATGGTGGCGTTGTTGGCTTCTTCTCGCTCGAAATGTCGGCGGAACAGCTCGCGACCCGTATCATTTCCGAGCAGACGGAAGTCTCCTCCTCAAAAATCCGTCGCGGTGACATTACCGAAACCGACTTCGAAAAGCTCGTTGCCTGTTCGCAGGTCATGCAGAAGATACCGCTTTATATCGACCAGACGGGTGGTATCTCGATTGCACAGCTTGCAGCGCGCGCGCGCCGCTTGAAGCGCCAGCGCGGCCTTGATGTTCTGGTTATCGATTACGTCCAGCTGATGACCGGTTCGTCCAAGGCTTCCGCGCAGAACCGCGTGCAGGAAATCACGGAAATCACCACCGGCTTAAAGGCACTCGGCAAGGAGCTCAATGTTCCAATCATTGCGCTATCACAGCTCTCCCGTCAGGTGGAAAGCCGTGAAGACAAACGCCCGCAGCTCTCCGATCTTCGTGAATCGGGTTCGATCGAGCAGGACGCCGACGTGGTGCTGTTCGTTTTCCGCGAAGAATATTATGTCAAGAACCTCGAACCGCGTGACGAATTCGATCCTAAGTACGAAGAATGGAAGCAGCACTTCGAAAAAGTGCGCGGCACTGCCGACGTGATCGTTGCCAAGCAGCGTCACGGACCAACCGGCACCGTCAAGCTTGCTTTCCAGGCCGAGTTTACGCGATTTGCAGATCTGGCCGAGGGGTCTTATATCCCGGAGCAGTATGAATAAAATCACGATCACGACGGAGCGTGCCTAATGGCCAAGGCACGCGTTCAGTTCATTTGCCAGAATTGCGGCGCGGTTCACACGCGCTGGGCGGGTAAGTGCGACTCCTGCGGCGAGTGGAACACGCTTGTCGAAGAAGGCACCAATAGCGGTATCGGCTCCGGCCCCGGATCCATGCTTTCCAAACGCAAGGGTCGGGCTGTTGCTCTGACGTCGCTTTCAGGCGAAATCGAAGACGCGCCACGCATCATCTCAGGTATCAGCGAGCTGGACCGTGTAACGGGCGGCGGGTTCGTGCGTGGCTCCGCAGTCTTGATCGGTGGCGATCCGGGTATCGGCAAATCGACACTGCTGACGCAAGCAGCTGCGGCTCTTTCAAACCACGGCCACCGCATCGTCTATGTATCGGGCGAAGAAGCAGTCGCACAGATTCGTCTGCGTGCGCAAAGACTTGGCGTGGCATCCAGCACAGTCGAACTGGCCGCTGAAACCAATGTCGAAGACATTCTCGCCACCGTTTCCGACGGCAAGCGGCCCGATCTGGTCATCATCGATTCCATCCAGACATTGTGGACCGATATGGCAGACTCAGCCCCCGGAACCGTCACTCAGGTGCGATCTTCCGCGCAGGCGATGATCCGCTATGCCAAGCAGACCGGTGCAGCGGTCGTTCTCGTTGGTCACGTGACCAAGGAGGGCCAGATTGCCGGGCCACGCGTTGTCGAACACATGGTTGATGGTGTTCTCTATTTTGAGGGCGAAGGCGGACACCAGTACCGAATCTTGCGCACCGTCAAAAACCGCTTCGGCCCAACCGATGAAATCGGTGTGTTTGAAATGTCGGATGGTGGGTTGCGCGAAGTCTCGAACCCTTCCGAATTGTTCCTCGGCGAGCGCAATGCAAAATCGCCGGGTGCAGCCGTCTTTGCTGGAATGGAGGGCACACGCCCGGTTCTCGTTGAGATACAGGCACTTGTCTCCCCCTCCTCGCTTGGCACACCGCGCCGCGCCGTTGTGGGCTGGGACGGAAGCCGCCTCGCCATGATTTTGGCCGTGCTCGAATCACATTGCGGCGTTCGTTTTGGCCAACACGATGTCTATCTCAATGTCGCTGGCGGCTATCGCATCAGCGAGCCTGCCGCCGATATTGCAGTGGCTGCAGCGCTTGTTTCGTCCATTGCCGGTATTGCCCTTCCGGCAGATAGTGTTTATTTCGGCGAAATCAGCCTTTCTGGCGCTGTTCGTGCGGTGTCACATGCAGTACAGAGGCTGAAGGAAGCAGAAAAACTCGGCTTCCGACAAGCAGTTGTGCCCGGCGGAAGTAGCGAGCTTTGGAAAGATCGCAACTTCGGACTTATGGAAACAACCGCCCTGTCGGACCTTGTTGTGCGCATTGCCGCATCAGGTCCAGGCAAGAAATAACCCTCGCCTGCAAACATCAGGTTGCAGATCATTGAATTTAATGGGATTTAACGGCGGAAGATTTCGTCAACTTTCCAGTGTTATGCTTAGCCAAGTTTGACTGCCCCGCAGGTGCTCGAATGCAAAAAGCCACGCTGCGTATAAATTAAGGACAGGCCAGAATGCCGATTACGTTACTTGATGGAATTCTACTCGGAATAACGCTGGTTTCGGCCGTTCTTGCGATGGTCCGCGGTTTTTCTCGCGAAGTGCTCTCGCTGGTTTCCTGGGCAGCAGCGGCCGCAGCGGCGTATTTGTTCTATATGCCCGTGCTGCCGTTCCTTCAGCCCTATATCAACAACGAGACCATCGCAAAGATCGCAGCCGCTGGCGCAGTTTTCCTTGTGGTTCTGATCGTTGTTTCGCTTATCACCATGAAGATTGCCGATTTCATCATCGACAGCCGCATCGGTGCCCTTGACCGCACACTCGGCTTTTTGTTCGGTGCAGCACGCGGCGTTCTTCTTGTTGTTGTTGCTATGCTGTTCTTCAACTGGCTTGTTCCAACCAACCAGCCAGCATGGGTCAACAATGCGAAATCCAAGCCGATGCTTGATTCCTTCGGCCAGCAGTTGATCGACCTCCTGCCGGCTGATCCGGAATCGGCAATTAAAAAGTTCAAACCCGGACAGGAAACTCCGGCCCCAGCTGGCGGCCAGACAGGTGATCAGACCGAGACGCCTGTACCGGACGATACACCGGCTGCAAACTGATCCTGAATGAACCTTTTTGAAACCGGCAGCATAAAGCTGTCGGTTTCATCTGTTTTTAGTCAAAGTCTTACACTAGAGCATTTCTGTTTTTCTTGAATCATTGGAAATGCTCTATCTCTTTGTCTTTTCGCATTATCCGACGCAAAACCGCTTCGCACTTTTGCTGGAAATGCTCTATATCAGCGGCTGAAACGCACAGCATGCAAGGGATCGCTTTTAAAACGCGGCCTTTTCCTGTAAATGTTGCTTTTAGTAACCGCAATCGAAAGGCCTTGCGGACAATGTTCCAACAATCGCATGATGAAACCTCCTTTATGCTGGACGATGATACGTTGCATGAAGAGTGCGGTGTATTTGGCATTCTTGGCCATGAGGACGCCGCAGCACTGACCGCTCTGGGCTTGCATGCTCTTCAGCATCGCGGACAGGAAGCTGCCGGTATTGTGTCTTATCACAACCGCCGCTTTCATTCTGAACGGCACATGGGACTGGTGGGGGATCACTTCACCGACGCCTCTACGCTGAACCGCTTGCCCGGCGATCGCGCCATCGGTCATGTACGCTATTCCACGACGGGTGAAACAATCCTGCGCAATGTGCAGCCATTGTTCGCGGAGCTGGAAGTCGGTGGCATCGCGATTGCGCATAACGGCAACTTCACCAACGGTATTACGCTGCGCAAGCAACTCATCGCCTCTGGCGCAATCTTTCAGGCGACATCCGACACTGAAGTCGTGTTGCACATGATTGCGCGCTCGCGTCAGGCCTCGTCGAGCGCTCGCTTTGTCGATGCGATCCGTCAGGTCGAAGGCGGTTACGCAATGCTGGCGCTGACCCGCACCAAGCTGATTGCGGCTCGTGATGCAATCGGCATTCGTCCTCTCGTCATGGGCGAACTCGACGGCAAGCCAATCTTCTGTTCTGAAACCTGTGCACTCGATATCATCGGCGCGAAATATATTCGCGACGTCGAAAACGGCGAAGTCATCATCTGCGAAATCCAGAAAGATGGCTCGATCACCACCGAATGCATCAAGGCAGACAATCCGCAGCCGGAACGCCTTTGCTTGTTCGAATATGTCTATTTTGCACGCCCGGATTCGGTCGTTGGCGGACGCAGTGTCTACGTCGCGCGCAAGAATATGGGCATGAATCTCGCAGCCGAAGCTGGCGTCGAGGCCGATGTGGTTGTGCCCGTACCCGATGGCGGCACGCCTGCCGCACTGGGCTTTGCACAGGCCAGCGGCATTCCATTCGAATACGGCATTATCCGCAATCACTATGTTGGCCGTACTTTTATCGAGCCGACACAACAGATCCGCGCCCTTGGTGTGAAGCTCAAGCATTCAGCCAACCGTGCAATGATCGAAGGCAAGCGCGTCGTTCTGGTGGATGATTCCATTGTGCGCGGCACCACTTCGGTCAAGATCGTGCAGATGATCCGTGATGCGGGTGCGAAGGAAGTGCATATCCGCGTTGCAAGCCCGATGATCTTCCATCCGGACTTCTACGGTATCGATACGCCGGACCGTGAAAAACTGCTGGCAAACCAGCATGACAGCCTTGAATCCATGTGCCGTTATATCGGTGCGGATTCGCTGGCATTCCTTTCGATTGACGGTCTTTACAAGGCCGTCGGCGGACAGCCTCGTGATCCGAAGGCACCCGCCTTCACCGATCACTATTTCACGGGCGAATATCCAACTCGTCTTTTGGATCAGGAAGGCGAAAGCAACGTTCATACGTTGTCCCTGCTCGCCAGCAACGGCTGATCACTCATCTTTCACGCAGGCGGCCCCAAAGGCCGCCTCGCTTTTATTGCAAATCTCATGACTGAAATTGGGGACTGGAATGAGCATCGACCTTACAGGCCGTCTGGCTTTGGTAACGGGCGCATCGCGCGGCATTGGCTATTTTCTTTCACTTGAACTGGCAAAACGCGGCGCACATGTGATTGCTGTTGCGCGCACCGTTGGGGGACTGGAAGAACTGGACGACGAAATTCGCAAGCTTGACGGCAGCTCTACGCTCGTGCCGCTCGACATTACCGACATGGAAGCAATTGACCGTCTTGGCGGCTCTATTCATGAGCGCTGGGGCAAACTCGATATCATGGTTGCGAATGCGGGTGTTCTTGGTACGATTTCCCCCATCGGCCATGTCGAAGCCAAGACTTTCGAAAAGGTCATGAACGTCAATGTTACCAGCGTGTGGCGACTGATCCGCACCACTGACCCGCTGCTGCGCGCATCCGATGCGGGACGTGCAATCCTGCTTTCATCAGGTGTCGCCCATTCCTGCCGCGCATTCTGGGGCCCTTATGCGGCTTCCAAGGCTGCTGTCGAAGTGATGGCGCGCAGCTGGGCAGAAGAAACCAAGCAGATGAAACTCAACGTCAACTCGGTCAATCCGGGCGCAACCCGCACCGCCATGCGTGCACAGGCAATGCCGGGCGAAGACCCCGAAACCCTGCCGACGCCGCAGTCTGTTGCTGAGAAAATCGTCAAGCTTGCCGATCCGGCGCTCGATGTTACCGGCAAGCTGTTTGACGTCCGTCAGGACCGCTTCCTCGATTATCACATGCCATCCTGATTTTTACTTTTCCGGCCTTGTGCAATACCAAGGCCGGGACTATTCTTTTTTAAGTTTCCGCTCGCCGTATCTTTCGGCCTTTTTTCAAAGCGGCCTCCCCCACCCGACCAAACTACTCCGTTGCGTGCTACCGCGCGCGCTTTTGTGTATTTTTACAAGGAGAACAGATGTCTCACGACCATCAACATTTCATTATTATCAGCGGCGGGCCCGGATCGGGCAAAAGCACGCTGATTGATGCCCTCGAAAAACACGGCTACTTCCGCACGGTGGAAGCTGGTCGCGCGATCATTCAGGATCAGGTCGCGATCGGCGGCACAGCGCTGCCATGGGCTGACCGCTCCCTCTTTGCCGAACTTATGCTGTCGTGGGAAATGCGCTCGCACAAAGTCGCGCAAACACTTGAAGGTCCGGTCTTTTTTGACCGCGGCGTGCCGGATGTGATCGGTTATTTACGGCTTTGCGAACTGCCTGTACCGCCGCATATGTATGAAGCCGCTAAAGTGATTCAATATAACAGAACAGTGTTTCTGGCTCCGCCATGGGCGGAAATTTTCGGGCAGGATGCCGAGCGCAAACAGGACTTCGATGAAGCTCTGCGTACCTTCGAGGCCATGGAGCAGACCTATAGAGAGCTTGGATATGAAATCGCGCTCCTGCCGAAATCATCGGTTCAGGAGCGCGTGCATTTCATCGGCAACTACTTGCAGTCAGACTTCCTCTGACGGCTCACTTTCAAGAGCAGCCTTGCGATCAGCTGCTTCACGACGGTTCCACGCAACCAGACTAAGCGGCAGGAACGCGACATAGGCCAAAGCAGTCAGCGCCAGTGTGTGCCAGGTAAAACTCATCAGGAAAGCCACGTAAATGACGACCATTAGAATGAGCGGCATGACGATATCACGGCGCACCAGACTGCCCGCAGACTTACCATTATAAACCGGAAGACGGCTCACCAGCAGGAAAGCAATCGCAACCGTATAAATTGCGACACCAAAAGCCAGCGCCTTGCCCGGAGTTAGCCCGAGAAAGCCCAGATAGACCGGCAGCAGAACCAACATGGCGCCTGCGGGTGCCGGAACGCCAATGAAGTAATTACTCTGCCAAGGGGGACGATTAGGATCCTCCAGCATCACATTGAAGCGCGCTAAGCGCAGGCAACAGGCAATCGCATAGAGAAGTGCTGCGATCCAGCCGAAAGACCGGGCCTGATCAAGCACATAGACATAGAGAACCAATGCCGGTGCAACGCCAAAATTGACGATATCGGCCAGCGAATCCATCTGCTCGCCGAACTTGGACGAGCCCTTCATCATGCGGGCAACGCGGCCGTCGATACCGTCAAGAAAGGCCGCTATCAGCACCATCGCCACGGCAAGTTCGAAACGATGCTCAAAGGCCAGCCGAATTCCAGTCAGGCCTGCGCAAATGGCAAGGACCGTGATGACATTCGGAATTACGATACGCAGAGGTATCTGCGAAAGTCTTGGGCCGCGGGATGAATCCACACGGCCATTAGGCTCGAAGGGTGGGAACGGTGTTTCCATCGGCTTAGGCGATCCGCACCACAGGTTCAACGCGTTCGCTACCGAACTCAGCAAGAACGGTCTCGCCAGCTACAGCAGTCTGGCCGACAGCGACACGAACCGATGCACCGGCTGGAAGATAAACATCAACGCGTGAGCCAAAACGGATCAGGCCGAAGCGCTCACCGACCGAAAGATTATCGCTTTCGCGCGACCAGCAGACGATACGGCGTGCAACCAGACCCGCGATCTGCACAACACCGACTTTACCATTGGCACTATCGATCAAAACGGAATTGCGTTCATTTTCGGTGCTGGCCTTATCGAGTTCAGCATTCAGGAACTTGCCCGGACGATGGAAAATCTTCTCGATGCGGCCACGGACCGGCGCGCGATTGATGTGCACCGAAAACACATTCATGAAAACCGAAACACGCATCAGAGGCTCGGCACCAAGATCCAGTTCCGCAGGCGGGATTGCCGGACCGACAAAAGAAACCTTGCCGTCAGCAGGGCTGATGACGAGATCGTCAGCAATCGGCGTAACCCGCTCCGGGTCACGGTAGAAATAGATGCACCAGATGGTGAGAACGAGACCGATCCAGAACAGCGGGTTCCACAGCCAGCCCAGAATAAGCGAGACCACGAAAAAGCCCGCGATAAACGGATAACCTTCACGATGGATCGGCACGAAAGTGTTACGAATAGTATCAGACAGGCTCATCGCTTTTCCTTCTGGAGCGCAGCATGTCTAACGACGCGTCTTGCGCTCTAGTGATTTTATATGCGCATCGCCTTGCCGAAAATCTCCCCTGATCAACGGCACGATGCGACAGCTTGGCCCGGTTTTAACTCATCCCGCTTAAAATCGAAACGTATTTCGCAATTTATTCACGACTGTCAGGGTTCGTGAAGACACCCTGACAGTCGTCTGGTTACTCAGCCGCAGGAGTACCGCGAATGACCACACCCATATCGTCACTTTCGCGGACCTGACGCAGGCGTTCTTCTGCCTCATCAGCTTCACGCTGACGGTTCCACATCGAAGCGTAGAGGCCATCTTGCTTGAGCAACGCCCGATGGGTGCCGCGCTCGGCAATCAGACCGTCTTTGAGCACAATTATTTCATCCGCACCGATTACAGTCGAGAGGCGGTGAGCGATAACAAGTGTTGTGCGGCCACGGCTGACGATATCGAGCGCCGACTGGATTTCCTGTTCTGTCGCCGTATCAAGTGCTGATGTTGCCTCATCGAGAATGAGGATTGGCGGTGCCTTCAGGATCGTGCGGGCGATCGCCACACGCTGCTTTTCGCCACCCGAGAGTTTCAGACCGCGCTCGCCGACCATCGCCTGATAGCCTTCCGGCAGGTGTCTGATGAAGCCGGAAATCTGTGCCATTTCGGCAGCCTTTTCCACTTCCTCGTCCGCCGCATCCGTGCGTCCGTAGCGAATATTATATGCAATCGTATCGTTGAACAGCACTGTGTCCTGCGGCACCATGCCGATCACTTTACGCAAGCTTTCCTGCGTCACGTCACGCACATCCTGCCCGTCGATTGTGACGGAACCGGACTGAACATCATAAAAGCGGAACAGCAGTCGCGAGATTGTAGACTTGCCTGCACCCGATGGGCCGACAATCGCCACCGTCTTACCCGCTGGCACCTCAAAGCTGATGCCTTTGAGGATTGGGCGGTTGGAGTCATAGGCAAAATGCACATCGTCAAAACGGATTGCAGCCTTGTCGACCTTGAGCGGCTCGGCGCCCGGCTTGTCCTGCACTTCCTGCTGCACATCAAGAAGGTCGAACATCTGCTCGATGTCCGTGAGCCCCTGACGGATTTCGCGATAGATAAAACCGATGAAGTTGAGTGGAATGGAGAGCTGCATCAACATGGCATTGATGAAGACGAAATCGCCGAGCGACTGTGTGCCCGCCTGCACTTCACGTGCCGACATCACCATGACAATCGCCATACCAACGCCGAAAATGACGGCCTGACCGAAGTTCAGCCAGCCAAGTGATGTCCATGTCTTGGTTGCCGCATCTTCATAGCGCGCCATGGACGCATCGAAGCGCTTGGCTTCCATCGTCTCATTGCCGAAATATTTGACGGTTTCAAAATTGAGCAGCGAGTCGATGGCCTTGGTGTTGGCGTCCGTATCAGAATCATTCATCTCGCGACGAATATTAATACGCCAGTCACTCGCCTTGATCGTGAACCACGTATAAGCCCAGACCGTTGCAGCCACGACCAGAAGATAGGAAAAGCCGTAGGCAAAGGCGAAAATCACCGCCGTCAGCGCAAATTCGAGAATAGTTGGCAGCGTGTTGAGGATGGTGAACCGGACAATCGTTTCAATGCCCTTGGTGCCGCGCTCAATTACGCGCGAGAGCCCGCCCGTGCGCCGCTCCAGATGGAAACGCAGCGAGAGCTGATGCATGTGCACGAAGGTCTTGTAGGCAAGCTGGCGCACAGCATATTGGCCGACGCTGGCAAACAGCGCGTCGCGAAGCTGATTCAAACCGGCCTGAATAATCTTGGCCGCATTATAGGCCAGTACCAGCATAACTGCGCCGGTCAGGATAAGCGGAATGTAACCCGGCGCATCAAGCTGACCGTTCAGTGCATTCGTTACCCATTTGAAGAAATAGGGAACGAGGATCAGAACGATCTTCGAGATCACCAAATAGAACGTTGCCCAGACCACACGCATCCGAAGGTCCGGTCGTTCCGTTGGCCACATATAGGGCCAGAGATTTCGCAATGTTTTGAACGTCTCGCCGGAATCGGCAGAAACAGTTTTGGGGGAGCTCATGGTGTTTCTTTCAAATCAGACAGTTGTTTCGCAACAGCCGTTACGAAAGGCTGCGAGATGCGAACGAATGATAGTCAGTTGCTGCCAGTTGACGCTGTAGCGCGAGGTCTGGCGGTCGGGCCGGTAGTCAATGAGGCCCGCTTGTACGAGAACTTTGAGATGCTGCGAGACGGTAGACTGAGCAAGATCGAGACGCCCGACAATGTCCTTGCAGCAGCAGGCATCTTCAAAAATCAGCTGTCGGAGAATGTGAATACGAACGGGATGACCGAGCGCTGCATAAATGCGCGCCGCAAGATCATCATCTACGCCCGGGAAAATATCGGACATCGCTTCTGGAGAAATCTTCATCGTAAATCGACGATATACGATTATACTCAAAAAAGCAATATAACGCAGCGTCCTTTCTAAGGGACACTGCGTTCACAAAACAGATATTGCTGTTTTGCGTCAGTTCGAGGAATCTTGCAGGCGACGCTGCACTTCGTCATCACCCAGCGGCTGCTGTGGCATGACAAAGACCTGCCCAGGCAAAATCAAATCCGGATTACGGATCTGGTCGCGATTGGCGAGATAGATGGTCGTATAGCGTGTGCCCTTACCGTAAGTGCGCTTGGAAATTGTCCAGAGATTATCACCCTTGCGAATAATCACCGAGCCTTCCACCTTCTGCAATGGCACACTCGTGGAGGCATCCTCTGCGCTACCATTCTGGCCGCTTGTTTCGGAAGCTATCGCCGAAACATTCTCACCAGCTTCGCGACGGAAAGGTACGCGCGCGGTCGCAATCACCCGTCCACTGCTATCCATCAGATCGGCACGGATGATATAATCACCGACAGCAAGAGGCTTCTGGCTTTGCACCAGAAAACGACCTTCTGGAGAAATCGCGCTGGCACCAAGCATAATATCATTAGCGTTCACAACAACGCTGCTACCCGCTTTGGAGCCCTTGGCGTTGCCAGCAACGAAAACCTTATCGCCTTCGATTTCCACGGCCTCAATAGCAATCGGCGCATCCGGATCGGGTTTCACCTGAGGCACTTGCTCCGTTGTCGTTGCGCCAGCTTCCGGCGAAGATGTCGCCTGTTGTGCAGGAGCTTCCGGCTTGGTGATCAGGCGACTTGCCTGACCCGGCTCTTCGACAAGAGCCAAAACCTGACCAGTGCTGCTATCTGGCACGGACACAATGGCCGTTTGCGCCGATGTGGCAACGTCGCCACCTGCACCGCCTGCACGCAGCACCAATTGGTGATCGCCCGGCTCAAGCGGCTCATCAAGAACAATAGCGAAATCACCGTTCTCGCCGGCCTTGGTCGTTCCTAATACCTTTGAGCCAGAAATGACTTCGACAGCGGCATTGGCCGCAGCCTGACCTGCAATTACGACGGAGCCATCAGGTTCGACACGCAAAATATCGAACGCTGGCACCTTGGCCTCTTTAGGCGCTTCTGGGGTGGCCGGTTCCGGCATCACTTCGGCAGGTTTCTGCTGCTCCTGCACAGCCGCAGGCGCTTGCGCTTCGGCTGGCTTTTGCGCGTTGCCCGCTTCGGGAGCCGTTGCTACCACGTCTGAACCCGACGATGCGCCCTGCTCCTTTACAGAATTCCAATAATATGCGCCCCCGCCTAGAACGAGGACGAGAAGAACACCGATAACCCCATATCTGTAGTTTTGCATTTCGGCCCGGAACCCACATGAGATAAATTAATCAATGGGTTTACCGCCTTTTGCTTTGGCCTACAAGAAATCAGAGCAGAATTACGCAAGTTATGAGGCGTTTATTGCAGAAAAATTACTGTTCAACACAGCTGATTGGCTTTTCCTGCTCAGGATCGTCCATCAGATTATACAAATCTGCAGTTTCACCCTTGGTCCACCAAATGTAAATGCCACCTGCATATTTGGCACCGGAGCCGGAAATTACGTTGGCAGCCACCACTGTCTGGTCTTCCATTTCCAGCTCAGCGAGAGAAATATCGCCAGCATTATAGTAAGTGGCAGAGACATTCTTATCGCCGCAAGTGTAGAGGACGGAGTTGGTCGTCACCTCGATATCGTCGGGCAACGTGATGTTGATTTCACCTGCCGACGCGCTGGAAGCCGCCAGCGAAAGACCAAGCAATAGAATCCATTTGCTCATGAACAACTCAACTCCCTGTCAAAATTCCACCTCTCAAGAGATATAGTTATGCTCGAAAATGTCCAGCTAGAGCATTTCCGGTTTAAATGGAATCATTCGAAATGCTCTAGCTTTTTGTTTTTACACATGTCTCCCAAAACCGGTTTCCACTTTTGGGAGACATACTCTAAACCGACCAATTCACCACGCCAAAGCTTGACGCTGAAACGGCAAAAGCGCACAAGAAAATCATGTCTGAGATTCGATCCATTTGTGTTTATTGCGGCTCTTCAACGGGCCTGAACCCCATCTATCGCGAAGCGGGTGTTACGCTCGGCCGGTCCATTGCTGAACATGGCCTGCGCCTTGTTTATGGTGGCGGCACGCGCGGCATCATGGGCGCGGTTGCGCAAGGCGTTATGGAAGCTGGCGGCGAAGTCACCGGCATCATCCCGACCTTCCTGCTCAACAAGGAAGCAAGCCTTGAAAAAGCGCAGGAGCTGACCGAGCTTATCGTGGTAGGCGACATGCACGAGCGCAAGCATCTGATGTTCCAGAAGTCGGACGCGTTTGTCACCCTTCCCGGCGGCATCGGCACGGTTGAAGAAATCGTGGAAATGATGACCTGGGCGCAGCTCGGCAAGCATCGCAAGCCGATGGTTTTCGCAAACATCAACAATTTCTGGCAGCCTATGCTCTCGCTCCTTGAGCACATGACGGCGGAAGGTTTCCTGCACACCGCGTATCAGGTGAAGCCTCTGGTTATCGACAAGGCGGAAGACATCGTTCCCGCCATCATCGCCGCCAATGGCAAGGCACATGAAGGCGACCAGAAGATCATCGAAAAGATGTGATTGCGGCTTTCGCCCAAAACATATGACCGAATTACAGGGGCGGAGCGATCCGCCCTTAATTTTATCCGGGAGGGGTTGATGAAGACGATCGGGCTGATAGGCGGGATGAGCTGGGAAAGCTCGCAGGAATATTATCGCATCATCAATCAGGAAATCCGCGCACGGCTCGGCGGCACACATTCAGCCAAGAGTCTGATGTGGTCGATGGATTTTGGTGAAATCGAGCAGCTTCAGCATGAAGGCAAATGGGACGCGCTGACCAAGCTTATGATCGAGGCGGCGCAGAACCTTGAAAAGGGCGGCGCAGATTTCATCCTGATCTGCACCAACACCATGCATAAAATGGCTGCTGACGTCGAAAACGCCACATCGATCCCGCTTGTGCATATCGCCGACCCGACGGCGGAGAAGATCAAGGCCGCAGGCTTGTCCAAAGTCGGATTGCTTGGCACTGCTTTCACAATGGAGCAGGATTTCTACAAAGGTCGCCTCGTTTCAAAACACGGACTTGAAGTCCTTGTGCCTGACGATGCCGACCGCAAAACCGTGCATGACATCATCTATCAGGAACTGGTGGTGGGCGATGTGCGCGATGCATCACGCGAAAAATACCGCGCTGTCATCAATCGTCTGGTTGAGCGCGGGGCTAGAGCCATCATTCTCGGCTGCACCGAAATCATGCTGCTTGTCAGTCAGCAGGATAGCCCCGTGCCGGTGTTTGACACTACAAGGTTGCATGCAGAGGCGGCGGTAAATGCCGCTCTTTCCCCAAAATCCTGAGAAAGCCTCTCCATTTCCTCTATAGAAACGGCTTATTCTTCCTAAACTTCAACGCCATTCGCTTGCGTCGCGCGGGTGGTCATGCGTATATTCAACCATATGGTTGACTATTTTTAACAATGCAGTATATTCAACCTCACGGGTGAATAATGAACGATGATGCTCTGTCACATATTCTCAAAGCTGTGGGGGATGTTACCCGACGGCATATCTTGACGCTTCTCGTTCAGGAGGGTGCGTCAAGAGTGACTGCACTCGCCGCTCATTTCGACATGTCGCTCAACTCGGTCTCCAAACACATCAAGGTGCTGGAGGAGGCAGGGTTGGTCACCCGCAAGACTTTAGGACGCGAACATTTCATTGCCGCCGAACTTGAGCCCGTGCGGGAAGTGGAAGCATGGTTCGCGGAACTCAAGTCTGTCTGGGAACTGCGCCTAATGGCGCTGGAAGATGTACTCGTTTCGAAGGAACAGGAAAATGAGTGAGCTTGAACTGACAGTCAATCACAGGATCGCCGCTCCCCGGGAGAAAGTTTTCGACGCATGGCTCTCGCCCATGACGCTCGCGAAATTCATGCGTGCATCAAGCGACAGCACCGGACCGTCCGATGTCAGCACGGATGCTGTGAAAGGCGGACGCTTTTCCATCATCATGCACATGGTCGACCGCGACGTGCCGCATTCGGGCACTTATCTGGAAATCGATCCACATTCACGCTTGGCATTTACATGGAATTCGCCCCATTCGCTGGACGACAGCGTGGTGACGATAGACCTCAAGGAGGTCGACGCGAATACCACCGACATTACGCTGAAACAGGTCAAATTCCGCAGCCCTGAAGCGCGAGACGGCCACATCAAGGGCTGGACCACCATTCTGACGAACTTTGACGGACTGGCCAACTGACACCGCCGATAGAAATAGAAAAGCCGGGCTCAATCGCCCGGCTTTTATCCAACTTTACTTTTTCACCAGCATCACTACCGCTTCTACATGCGATGACCAGAGGAACTGGTCAATCGGCGTGACGCGGGTGATGCGGTAGCCGCCTTTCACCAGAATGGCGAGGTCACGGGCGAGTGTTACGGGGTTGCACGAGATCGCGACAATCTTCTCCACCTTGGATTTTGCCAGCTCAAGCGCCTGTTCTTCGGCACCCGCACGTGGCGGATCAAAGACAACCGCATTGTAAGGCAGCAATTCCTTTGGCATCAGCGGACGACGGAACAGATCACGCCGTTCGACCGAAACGGGCTTAAGCCCCTGCACGTGGCGCACGCCGCGATCAAGGGCAGCAAGTGCCGGTGCGTCGTTTTCAATCGCGTGGACCGCACTCTTTTCAGCAATGCGCAGTGCAAATGTACCAACACCGCAGAAGAGGTCTGCAACGCGTTTTGCTTTGCCAAGATGTGAAAGGACGAGCGACACCATCACTTCTTCTGCGTCGGCGGTTGCCTGCAGGAAGCAACCCGGTGGAACCGGAACCGGCACTTTGCCGAAATGAATGATCGGCTTTTTCGGCTCCACGATGATTTCGCCTTCATGCGAAAGGCGCGCAAAGCCCTTTTTCATAATGAGCGCAGTCAGTGCGCGGCGCTGCTCGTCGCTCAGCTTGCCGCAGCCGCTTGCTGCCAGATCAAGTCCTGATGCCGTAACCGTTGCAGCCAGTTTAAACGGCTTGGAACCAGGAGCAATCAGTGCCCCCACTTCGCGCAGATCATCAAGCCGTGCAATAATTTCAGGCACGGTGACAGCGCATTCAACGATATCGATAATCTCATGGCTCTGGTGGCGGTTGAAGCCTAACAGCACGCCTTTTTCCGTTTTGCGGGCAGCAAAGGTCGCACGGCGTCGCGAGCGCGGCTGACAGGCGACCAGCGGATCCACGTCAACATCGAGCCCTTTGCTTTTAAGCGCTGAAACGACCAGCTCACGCTTCCACAATCGATAGGGCTCATCCTGCCAATGCTGCAACGCACAGCCGCCGCAATCTTCAAAATGCTGGCAAGCCGGATCCTGCCGCTCAGGCGACGTTTCGAGAAGCGCCATAACCGTCGCACGGTTCTTGTCGCGCGCAACATTGGCCACCTCACCCGGCAGTGTGAAAGGCACATAAATCTGGCCATCGGGAAGGTTGGCGACGCCATCGCCGCCCGCACCGATCGAGCGGATTGTAATTTGCCCAGTGCTTGGCGTCGTCATTGGTCTTTCTTTCCTGCCAGGAGGTATTCACGATTGCCATCGCCGCCCTCAATGGGTGACGGGCAGAGGCCGAGCGCGCGCCAACCGGGTTGCGTCTCAAGCCATGATCTTAGTTCTTCTGCTATGCGTTCGCCATCTGCCGGGTCGCGCAAAATGCCACCCTTGCCAATGGCCTCGCGGCCAGCTTCAAATTGCGGCTTTACGAGAAGCGCGCAGATAGCACCTTTTTGCGCAAAGGCCAATGCCGGGGGCAAAGCGAGTTTCAGCGAAATGAAACTGACATCTGACACCACGCAATCGATTTCACGTCCATCAAGGTGGCTGAAATCCAGCGCACGCGCATTGACACCTTCCTTGTTGATGACGCGAGCATCCTTGCGCAGGGTCTCATGCAACTGGTCGTGCCCCACATCAATAGCGATGACGTGGTTGGCACCGCGTTCCAGAAGCACCTGCGTAAAGCCGCCGGTCGATGCGCCAATATCAAGGGCAGTCTGCCCCTTCACATCAAGACCAAAGTGATCGAGCGCTGCTATGAGCTTTAGTGCCCCGCGAGAAACATAGGCGCTTGCCGGATCATCCACGGCGATCTTTGCCGTACGCAGAACCGTTTGGCCCGCCTTGGTGACGGGCTTGCCATCCACCGTGACCGTGCCGCGCTGGATCGCATCGCGCGCACGTGAGCGCGTCGCAGACAGCCCAAGTTCGACCAGCAACTGATCAAGCCGCAAGCTCTTATCGGACGAAATATCAGGCACGGAAGGACGCGGTTATTGCTTCACGCCCCAAGGCGGCAAAGACGGTGTGTACGATGCCTGCCCGGTCGAGACCGGCATTGGCATACATGACTTCCGGCTTGGCATGATCCTGATAGATGTCGGGCAATGTCAGCACGCGAACCTTGAGGCCACGATCCAGCAGACCATCGGTTGCAAGAAATTGCAGGACATGGGCGGCAAAGCCACCGACAGCGCCTTCCTCAACAGTCACCAGCACTTCATGTTCGCGCGCGAGACGACGGATGAGGTCATGGTCCAGCGGCTTGGCAAAACGCGCATCAGCAACGGTTGTAGAAAGCCCTGCGGCACCCAGCTCATCAGCAGCGCTCAGGCATTCCTGCAGGCGCGTTCCGAAGGAAAGCAGTGCAACCTTGGTGCCTTCACGCACAATGCGGCCCTTGCCGATTTCAAGTGCCGTGCCGCGTTCCGGCAATTCGACGCCGACACCATCGCCACGCGGATAGCGGAAAGAGATCGGACCTTCATCGTAGTCTGCAGCCGTGCGCACCATATGACGCAGTTCGGCTTCGTCCGATGCAGCCATCACCACGAAACCCGGTAACGCTGCGAGAAAGCCTGTGTCGAATGAACCCGCATGGGTCGGGCCATCTGCGCCCACCAGTCCGGCACGGTCGATAGGAAAACGTACCGGCAGATTCTGGATCGATACGTCATGCACGACCTGATCATAGCCGCGCTGAAGGAAGGTCGAGTAAATGGCGCAGAACGGCTTATAGCCTTCCGAGGCCAGACCGGCAGCAAAAGTGACGGCGTGCTGCTCGGCAATGCCGACATCAAACGTGCGGTTGGGGAAGACTTCGCCAAATAGGTCAAGGCCCGTCCCTGTTGGCATTGCAGCCGTGATCGCCACGATCTTGTCGTCGTGACGCGCTTCTTCGATCAGGCTCGTGCCGAAAATCTTGGTGTAGCTCGGCGCATTTGCAGGTGGCTTCGACTGCTTGCCGGTAATCACATCGAACTTGTTGACGCCGTGATATTTGTCGGCGGCAGCTTCGGCGGGCGCATAGCCCTTGCCCTTCTGTGTGACCACATGGATCAGCACAGGACCTTCCTGTGCGTCGCGAACATTTTTCAGGATCGGCAGCAGATGGTCGAGATTGTGCCCGTCGATAGGGCCGACATAATAAAAGCCCAACTCTTCAAACATCGTCCCGCCAGTGAAGAAGGCACGTGTGAACTCTTCCGATTTGCGGGCTTTATCCTGCAGGAACTTCGGCAGTTTTTTGGCAACCTGCTTGGCGGCCTCGCGCACGCTGCGGTAGGTTTTGCCGGAAACAAGGCGCGCCAGATAAGCGCTCATGGCGCCGGTCGGTGGCGCAATCGACATATCGTTGTCGTTGAGGATGACGATGAGGCGCGCATCGAGCGCACCGGCATTGTTCATCGCTTCATAGGCCATGCCCGCCGACATGGAACCATCGCCAATAACCGCAATTACATTGCGCTTTTGGCCCGAGAGATCGGAGGCGACCGCCATGCCAAGGCCAGCGGAAATCGATGTCGATGAATGCGCCGCACCAAATGGATCATATTCGCTTTCAGCGCGCTTGGTGAAGCCGGAAAGCCCGCCTTCCTGACGCAATGTGCGAATACGATCACGGCGACCAGTCAGAATCTTGTGCGGATAAGTCTGATGTCCGACGTCCCAGATGATGCGGTCATGCGGCGTGTTGAAGACGTGATGCAACGCGACCGTAAGTTCAACCACACCCAAACCTGCGCCCAGATGCCCACCTGTTGTGGAGACGGCATCGATCATCTCGGCGCGCAATTCCTGCGCAAGCTGCGGCAGATCTGCCTCCGGCAATGCACGCAAAGCGTCCGGCGTCGGCGCTTTATCGAGCAATGGGGTTATGGGTCGGGACATTAAAACAACCTGCTTCTGGTTCGATTTTGATTTGTCGGTATAGCAGCAGCCTGCTCAGATCAAGCGGGCCAAAGCTCACATTGCTTGCAACGAGACATCGTGTCCTATGTGCCGCTATTCAGGCAAAGGTACGAATTCGTCCTCGTCCCCGGGCACAATATCGAAGCGGCCCGTGCGCCATTCTTCTTTTGCCTGCTCAATGCGTTCTTTGGAAGACGACACGAAATTCCACCAGATATAACGCTTGGAACCAAGGGCTGCACCGCCAAAAAGCATGAAATGTGCGCCTTCCGGCCCTGCTTGCACGACAATATCATCGCCCGGACGAAATGCCAGCAGACGGTCAGGCGGGAATACCTCGCCACCAATGCCGACATTGCCACGCAGCGTATAAATTGCGCGTTCTTCCGTGGTCGGCGGAATATGGAAACGCCCACCGGGCAGCACTTCAATATCCGCATAGAGCGTTTCGGCGTGCTGGATGACTGGCGAATTAACACCATGCATCGAACCGATGATAAGACGTCCCTTGAACTCACGATCCTCCATCAGCGGCAAATCTGGCGCGTTGGTGTGGAAGAATTCCGGATTGATTTCTTCAAACTGCTCCGGCAGAGCAAGCCATGTCTGCACGCCCGAAATCGACAGCGGGCCGCTACGCTCCTCTTCAGGCGAGCGCTCAGAATGGACAATCCCCTTCCCCGCCGTCATCAGGTTTACATCGCCGGGCTGGATCACCATTTCGGTGCCAAGGCTATCACGATGCCGGATATGGCCGTCAAAAAGATAAGTCACGGTAGAAAGTCCGATATGTGGATGCGGACGCACATCAAGCGCATCGCCATCACGCAGAACAGCTGGACCCATTCGGTCAAAAAAGATAAACGGCCCGACAAGGCGACGGCGAACCGTGGGAAGCGCACGCCGCACCTCCAGCCCTCCAATATCACTCGTCCGCGGAATCACCAGCGTTTCGATGGCATCCACAGTGGTCTTGTCGCCAAGAACCGGATCAGGGCATGGAAAGAAACTCATCGGGCTACCACCAAATTAAAGCGCACCGGCAAGCCGTATGCCGGTGCGTGATGCGCACAGCGGTTCGAACCAACTTCAGATGTCAGAACCGCTGTCGCCATTTGCTTTACGCATTATCCGACCCAAAACCGCTTCGCACTTTTGCTGGAAATGCTCTTAAAAAATAGAGCTGTGTCAGCGATTGTGCAACAGTCGCGACAATTCGTTCGTATCAGGCACCTGACCGTTGGTCGTCAGTTTATCCACCAGTCCCGGCAGAACCTGCGATAGCTGATTGAGCAGTTCCTGCTGGTCAATGCCGGCATGTGCTGCGATTTCGCTCAAGGTCTTCTGTCCAAGTGCATCGCCAAGCTGGCCTGGCTCAATCTGATGATTGCTACCCTGCCCTACCCAGGAATCCACCTTGTCGCCAAGGCCTGCCTGTTTGAGCTGGTCGAGCAAGCCACCAAGACCACCACCGAGCGAACCGGGTGCTGCCGGAGCAGAAGATGCACTGCCGCTTGCAAGCGCTCCACCAAGCAAGCCACCAAGGCCACCTAGAATACCGCCGAGCAGACCGCCGCCGCTATCGGCCTGCTGAGGAGCAGACTGGTCCGGGATGGACGCAGGTTGTTCGGGCTCCTCGCTGTGCCCTTTCAGCATCTTGCCGACCAGAAGTGCACCAAGTGCAATCAGAACCGGCTTGGCAAGACTGCCGCCGGGGATCGGCGAATTGTTGGAATTGTCGTCATAGCTTCCCATCACGCGATACTCCCTGTTGGACGCTGTGATTTTCTCACATGCGATAAGTTAAGGTGAAATAAGTTTCTTCTTTTGACAAGCATTATACCTTGCCAAATCGAAGCTATTGTGAAAATTTTCTAACTGCCTGATGCAAAAACTTATTTGCGCAATAGGAGATATTAGATGTCTGTTATAAGCTGGATTATTCTGGGTCTGATTGCCGGCTTCATCGGCAGCAAGATCGTCAATAAAAGCGGACAAGGACTGTTTTTCGACATTGCGCTTGGCATTGTCGGGGCAATTGTTGGCGGCGTTCTTTCTTCATCTCTTTTCGGTCGTGGTGTCACTGGCGCCTTCGATCCAATCAGTCTGATCATTGCCATTATCGGTTCAATTATAGTTTTGTGGGCTTACCACAAGATCACCGGCAAACGTTCCATCGGCTGAAAAAACCAATTATATATGCTGGCTCCGGTTCGCGCCGGAGCCTTTTCATATCTTGTCTTCTGAAAGTGCCACTTTTTAATGATGAGCTTCATTGAGCCCTACATCACCGCCTACGGCGCGCTGGCACTTTTCATTATTGTCTATTTTGAATCTTTCGGCGCACCGCTTCCCGGTGAAAGTGCCCTCATCGCAAGTTCGCTTCTGGCACTGCATGGCACGCTGAATATCGAAATGGTTATTCTGGCTGTATTTGTCGGCGCGGTCTTGGGTGACTGCACCGGCTATGCCATTGGGCGCTTCGGCGGAAGAGCGCTCATCCTTCGCTACGGAAATTATGTAAAACTCACGCCTGAACGGCTCGATAAATTCGAGAGGATGTTTGAAAGCAAAGGCATTTACGTGGTCGCAACTGCGCGCTTCGTAGTCCTGCTCAGACAATTGAACGGCATTGTCGCCGGGTCCATGAAAATGAACCCGCTGCATTTTTTATGCGCCAATGTGGTGGGTGCCGCCGGGTGGACGCTTGTGTGGGGACTAGGGCCCTATCTCCTGAGCGGCGTGCTTGCGCCCTACGCCGCTCAACTCAAGGCAATATTTTAATTATTCAGCGTCGAGCGGCTCGGTGCCAGCAGGCTGACCATCGCGACCGATGCGGATTTTCTCAACTTTGTCTTCAGCCGATTTCAGCAGCGTGTCGCAATGCTTTTTCAGCGCTTCGCCGCGCTCATAGATGCGAATGGATTCCTCCAGCGGCACATCACCCCGCTCCAGATCATCGACGATCTTCTCAAGCTGCTTCAAGGCATCCTCGAAGCTCATAACTGCAATGTCGGTGTTGGACGGTTCGGTTACCATGGTTTATCCTTTCAACAGCCGCGTAATATGAGAAGACGCGGACTGCGACAAGCCCTCAAGATCATATCCACCTTCAAGCACACTCACCAGTCGGTGATTGCAGAACCGTTCAGCACGTTCCATGAGCTTGCCCGTCGCCCAATCGAAATCCGCCTCATCGAGATTGATCTCGGCCAGAGGATCGCGGAAATGAGCGTCGAAGCCTGCTGAAATAAGGATCAAATCGGGCCGGAAGTTGTCCAAAGCGGGCAATACACGACTATTAAACGCCTCGCGAAATTCGCGGCTGCCGGTATTGGGCGAAAGCGGTGCGTTGACGATATTGCCCACACCCACCTCATCTTTCCCACCCGTACCCGGAAAGAGCGGAAACTGATGTGTCGAGCAGTAGAGAACACTCGGATCGTCTTTGAAAATATCCTGTGTACCGTTGCCGTGATGCACGTCCCAATCGACGATTGCGACACGCTCGGCACCGTGACTACGCTGCGCATGGCGGGCGGCGATGGCAACATTGTTGAAAAGGCAGAAGCCCATCGCTGTAGAAAGTTCGGCATGATGGCCGGGTGGACGTGAAGCGACAAACACATTATCCGCCTGCCCGGAAAACACATCATCGACTGCAGCGTTGGCCGCACCAATTGCCAGCAGGGCCGCTTCCCAGCTTTTCGGGCTCACATAGGTATCGACACCGAGCTTGTTGATCGGTTGCGGTGCGTCTTCGTCATCAATGAGGTCGGGAATCTCATTGCGGATCGTTTCGACATAGCTTTCTGGATGCACAAGCAGAATGGCATCTTCCGAAGCAGCCCGTGCTTCCACACGATCAAGACGGTAAAAATCCGGTCCTTCCAGCTCACTCATCAGCGCACGAATGCGGTCGGGCCGCTCGGGATGTCCGGGCGGTACGCGATGTTCAAGATAGATCGGATGCCAATAAAGCCGTGTGGTCATGGCGCTCCTGTAGCATCTTTAACAGACAGCACTATGTCAGATGATTTCCGTGCGCGATATGTTGATGCCGAAACCTTCGAGCCCGACATAGTGACGCTCCCGCGATGCCAAAAGCACGATCGAAGTGATACCAAGATCTTTCAAAATCTGTGCACCCAGACCGATCTGGCGCCATTCTTCCTCGCGGGCAACGGCTTCCGCATGAGCTTCATGTTCCGCCAGCAAAGCTTCACGCGCACGCGCATCGCGGTGATCTGCACGCACACCGACCGAGCCTTCACGCAGATAAACCAGAACGCCGCGGCCTTCCTTGCCCATACGCTTCATGATCTCGTCGAGATTGTTGCCGCCTTTGCCGAAAACATCGCTCAGCACATCTTCGCGGTGCAGGCGGACAGGCACATTCTCACCATCACGAATATCACCGAAGACCACCGCCACATGCTGCATCGGCTCCCATGGGAGTTCGTAAGTATAGGCATGCGCCGCGCCAGCACAGGTGCCGATTGTAGCGTCACCGACCCGCTTGACCAGCGTTTCCTTACGCTGGCGATAGGCGATGAGGTCCGCGACCGTTACGCGATGCAGCGCATGCTTTTCAGCAAATGCTGTCACGTCAGGACCACGCATAACCGTGCCGTCATCATTGATCAGTTCGCAGATGACGCCGATGGGCGGCAGGTTTGCGAGTTTGCAGAGATCGACTGCCGCTTCGGTATGGCCAGAGCGCATCAGCACACCGCCTTCACGCGCAATAAGCGGGAAAATATGGCCGGGACGTACGAAATCGCCAGCGCCAGCATTGGGGTTCGCCAGATTGCGCACCGTAAGCGTGCGGTCGTCAGCTGAAATGCCGGTCGTCGTACCGTGACGGTAATCAACAGTAACGGTGAAAGCCGTCGTATGAGCGGATTCGTTTTCAGCAACCATTGGCGCAAGATTGAGTCGCTTGGCCTCTTCACGTGGCATCGGCGTGCACACGATGCCAGACGTATAGCGCACAATAAAGGCCATCTTTTCGGGCGTGCAGTGAACGGCGGCAACGATCAGATCGCCTTCGTTTTCGCGTCCGTCATCATCCATGACCACAACGATTTCGCCACGTTCGAAAGCGCGCAGCGCATCAACGACCTGTTTCTGATTATAGCTCATTTCAGCCTCAATGGTTGTACCACAGCTTCAGTCGAAAACCGGCCCTCAGTTCCTGAAACTATTCTCTTCATACCAAGGCGCTAAGATGCTGACGCATCACGCCTGGAAAATGTTCAGTCGCCATACAGGCTTAATCAATACCCAACGAGTTGCACCGATGGGGTATTGGTCTTACCCGTCACACGCGCCCCGTCTGACCGCGATGACGCAAATAATGATCAGCAATTGCGCAGGCGACCATCGCTTCGCCAATCGGCACTGCGCGGATACCCACGCAAGGATCATGACGCCCCTTGGTCATCACGTCCACTTCCTTGCCGTCCTTATCAATGGATTTGCGTGGCGTGAGGATCGATGAGGTTGGCTTCACTGCAAAACGCGCAACAACTGGTGCGCCCGTTGCAATACCGCCCAGAACCCCACCCGCATGATTGGACAAGAACAGTGGCTTGCCGTCATTGCCCATACGCATTTCATCAGCGTTCTCTTCGCCTGTCAGGCGTGCAGCTTCAAAACCATTGCCAATTTCCACGCCCTTGACGGCATTGATCGACATGAGCAGGCTTGCGATATCCTGGTCGAGCTTGCCATAAATCGGCGCGCCGATGCCAGCAGGCACGCCTTCAGCGACAATCTCAATGACCGCGCCAACCGACGATCCGCTCTTGCGAATGCCATCGAGATACTCCGCAAACAGCTCGACCGAACCAGCATCGGGCGAGAAGAAAGGATTGTTATCCACTTCCGACCAGTTCCAGCGGCGACGGTCGATGCCGTGCACACCCATGGCAACCAGCGCACCCTTGACCTCGAGGCCCGGCACAATCTTGCGAGCGATAGCGCCGGCTGCAACGCGTGCAGCCGTTTCGCGCGCAGAAGAGCGACCACCGCCGCGATAATCCCGAATGCCATATTTGACGTCATAGGCATAATCGGCATGGCCCGGACGGTATTGGCGCGCGATATCGCCATAATCTTTAGAGCGCTGATCGGTGTTTTCGATCATCATCGAAATTGGCGTGCCGGTGGTGGTCATGGTCACACCATCATCGCCCAGCAGTACGCCGGACAACACGCGCACCTGATCCGGCTCGCGGCGCTGTGTTGTGTATTTCGATTGGCCGGGCTTGCGCTTGTCGAGATAGGCTTGGATTTCGGCTTCCGTGAAGGTGATGCCGGGAGGGCAGCCATCCACCACACAACCAAGCGCCGGACCGTGGCTTTCGCCCCAGGTTGTTACGCGGAAGAGATGACCAAAACTGTTATGAGACATTGCTAAGCCCGATTAAGGAATGCGCCTTTTCAGGCAGGATACGGGCTGGTTTTATTGGCCTTTTCAGCCATGGTCAAATTATAGCTCGGAATAGGCGCATTGAGATCGCAAAAAATCCTTCGGATCATCCATATACCGCATTCTTTTTGACACATTCCACCGACTAAAATGGGGGAAATAATCACATTGCGCTGCCCCTTTTCTACTCGTACAGTCAAGCAATACAACCAGAGGGAAGCGATCGCGCAAAATGCAATTCGTGTCGAATCGGTCAGTTGACGGTCGGGCACTCAAACGGAGGATGACACCCATGCAGTATATTGTGGGACTGATCTTCATCATTGCCTCTCTTTTTTCGACCGTCGCCATGGCGGATGATGTCGAGGGTAAGATCACTGGCATTAATCAAGACAAAGAGACAATCACGCTGGATGATGGCAAGACCTATAAATTGCCCGGCGAGTTTGACTATTCCGCCATTTCCAAAGGCATGAAGGTTATCATTCTCTATGATGAGGCTGACAATACCCGCTTCATTACCGACATTCAGGAAGCGCCTTAAATATCACTTAGAGCGGTTCCCGCTCTAAGTATTTGTTTAAGCATTGACCTTACGCAAGACCGGTCTCCACTGTTACTGGGGATGCTTTAACCTCAAGCACCGTACCCGTGTCGTATTGACGAACAAAATCGACGCGGGCTCCGTTCCAGTGATAGCTGTAATGTCGTCCCTGAACGGGAATCGTTACAACATTCGGCCAAAAAACCCCGATACAGAACCCGCCGCGCATCCGCACACTTGGCCATAGCAGCCCATGGCTCCCCTGAGCGCGCAGTTCTCGCCCTTCGACATGTGAAGCCACATAATCAACCGGATCAAGCACATCCGGCACCTTGCTCACATCATCGAGTTTCCGGTCGACACTCCCAATCAGCGCCCGAAAGTCTGAAGTCCAGCCAGGTTCTTCATTGGTCGCGCGCATGAATTTTTCATGATGGTGGATGGTTTCAGCAACTGCCACATTTTCTCGGTCCGCAGCATAATAAATACCGTAACTTCCGTCGCTAAAGCGACCGGGTCGCTGCGTGGAGCAATGCACGAACGGCGCCATCAAGTATGATGCACCATGACCCGCTACTCGCCGGTCGGCAGGCACTTTGCCGAGATCACCGATCTCGAAACGAATACGCGGATTGGTTTTTTCTTCAACGGAAGCCAAGGCCTCCCAATCGCGGGGGTCGGCAATATCTTCAAAAAGATCAATGGGGGGATGGATAGAACGGATGATGCGATAGGTCTGCGGCCAGTGAACGTGGCGCTTTACGGCCAGCCCACTTACCATGCACCGCGCTCCGCATTCAGCCAGTCACGAAGGGCAGCGAGATCGGAGATTTCACCACGCAGCATGAGATCAAGCGCCGAAAGCCCGCCAAAGGCAGCATTCGGCTTCCTGATCCAGGCATAACCGCGCGCTACATCTCGAAACAGATAACGCAGGCCTTTGTGAATGCCCATGAGATGCGCCATCCGCATCCGCAGATCGCGATCGATGCGGCCTATAGTGCCTTCTTTCCAGCGCGCCCAGGTGCGCGGGGACATATCGCCCAAAAGCGTGCAGGCCTCAGCATCCGACAGCTTCCATGCCTTGAGCAAATTAACCGTGGTCCTTGCAAGTGCACCCGCTTCCTCGTCGGTGATCACGCTTGTCAGGCCGCCTGCGGGCGTTATGCTGATTGGTTGAAGTTCCATCGCTCATCTTCCTTATGGCGGAAAGATAGCATATTTTTGCCAAATGGCAATAAAGGCGTTTTACGACCTACGACCCTATGCCTTCCGAAGCCATCCGCTGCGGATGACACGAGCCCATTCCGGCCTGCCCGCTTGTTCGGCCAGCGAAGCCATACGTGTCGTATCATAGGGAATGCTACGGAACATGACCTGCCAGCCCAACGCACCGCTTTCGATTATGGCATAAGAGGCATTCGGCGTTCCGGTCTCGACAATATGCGGCACCGGCTGGTCATCATCATAGCCCGGGCAGCCTACGCTTCCGGGATTGACGATCTGACGACCGTCACTCAAACGCACCACGCGCGGCGTATGCGTATGACCGCAAAGAATAAGCGAGGCAGCAATATATTCTGCTTCCGCTTCAATTTCATCACGACCGCGCAGAACGACATCGCCGGTTGCTGTGACGGTTTCCAGCCAGTAAGTCGTGTCGCTCGTCGGTGTACCATGGCAGATGAAAATCTGCCCATCCGCCAATGTCAGCGCGACGGGCAAATTGCGGAGCCATGCAAGGTGCTGCTCTTCGATTTGCTCAAAAGCAACGCGATCCGAAGGCCCCATCTCGGCGACAGGTTCTTCCACCAACCAGCGGTCATGATTACCACGAATGGAGATCATCTCGCGCGCCATCAGCATGTCCGCCGTCTCACGGGCCGCGAGTGGCCCGCTCAGATGGTCACCAAGATTGATAATGGTTTCAATACGCAAGGCATCGATATCAGCCAACACAGCCGCCAATGCATCGCTGTTGCCATGAATATCTGCAATAACTGCAAAGCGCTTGAAGGGCATATTTTTCTCGCAAGATGAAGCTTTTCAGCGCGAATATAACGACACCGCTTCATAGACCTGAAAAGCTATCCGGCTTTTTAAACCCACTCAAGCTTGCCGTTTTCAAACTTCAGAATTTTATCCTGTGGAATGGAGAGGTTTGCGGCGGCGTGGCCGTCCATATCGCCATAGAGATAAAACAGGGTGCGTATGCAGCCGCCATGCGTCACGCAAACAGTTGGCCATTCCACCGCTTCAACCCAGCGACCAATCCGCTGTGAAAGCCGCATATAGCTTTCTGCAGTTTCACCCGGCGGGATGAAATTCCATTTATCGCGGGCGCGGGCTTCGACGAGATCGATGCTCTCCTGGGCAATGTCTTCCATCATGAAGCCTTGCCAGTCGCCGAAATTCACTTCCATCAACTGCGGATCGGTGCGAAAGTCGTAAGGGTCGAGTCCCATGCGTAAACGAATACGTTCCATGGTTTCGCGCGTGCGGCGCAGCGGGCTTGCCACGAAATCGTAACCTGCCCCATTGCCGATCAGCGATTTCAGCATATCACCATTGCGATCGGCCTGCGTGCGACCATGGGCGTTGATATCGATATCGAGTTGCCCCTGAATGCGCTGCGAAACATTCCAGTCGGTTTCACCGTGACGCGAAAAGTAGATGATCTCCCGAGCCAAAAGCCTACCTCTATCTGCCGCTTGATTTCATCGTATAACGCGCAGTTTTGCGCATGTGCTCTTTACTCGATAGCCTTCCTTAACCGGAAAGACATAAGAAAAATCCCGAAAAGTCGGTCAACTTTTCGGGATTTGGTATTATCCGGCTCAGTCTTTGATGACCGAAATATCCGGCGCATCGACCGCCTTCATGCCGATGACGTGATAACCACTGTCGGCATGGTGCACTTCGCCGGTAACCGAGCGAGACAGGTCGGAGAGGAAGTAGAGACCGACGTCACCTACTTCATCGATAGTCACAGTACGGCGCAGCGGCGCATTATATTCGTTCCACTTGAGAATATAACGGAAATCGCCAATGCCGGATGCGGCAAGCGTCTTGATCGGGCCAGCTGAAATCGCGTTAACGCGAATATTCTGTGGTCCAAGATCGACTGCGAGATATTTTACGCTTGCTTCAAGTGCTGCCTTTGCAACGCCCATGACGTTGTAGTTCGGCATAACTTTTTCAGCACCATAATAGGTTAGCGTCAGAATAGAACCACCGTCAGCCATCAGCTTTTCTGCACGGCGCGAAATTGCCGTCAGCGAATAAACTGAAATCAGCATCGTGTTCTGGAAATTGGCTTCGCTTGTGTCGACATAACGGCCAGTCAGTTCATCCTTGTCGGAGAAACCAATCGCGTGCACGACGAAGTCGAGCTTGCCCCACTTCTTTTCAAGTGCTTCAAAAACAGCATCAATGCTTGCACCGTCAGCGACATCGCAATGTCCAGCGACGAAAGCGTCCAATTCTTCAGCCAGTGGCTCGACGCGCTTCTTCAACGCATCACCCTGATAAGTGAATGCGAGTTCCGCACCAGCTTCACGAGCAGCCTTGGCAATTCCCCAGGCGATGGAACGGTTGTTGGCTACGCCCAGAATCAATCCGCGCTTGCCCTGCAACAAACCTGACTTTGCGGTCATTAAGGGTCCTCATCGAAATATAATCAACTAGATGCCCTATCGCACAGGCTTGCAACAGCTTCAAGCAATTGCGCGTAAAAAGCCGGGTATTGTGATTTTATCGCACAACAGAGTTGTGCTCGTGCATCGGCTAAAGGTGGGGAATGTGCCAGCACGGGTAGTTTCCGGGGCTGAATGCAGCAACTGCTTCCAGCCCCGGTACAGTTTAGTCAGCCTTACGCTTGCGCAAAAACTCTTCCAGCTCTGCGTCGCCGCCTTCCGGCAGCATGATACGGACATGGACATAGAGATCGCCATGACCACCAGCTTTGAGTGGCAGGCCTTTGCCTTTCAGGCGCAGCACCTTGTCGGAACTGGACCATGCCGGCACCTTGACGGCGATGCGTCCGTTGAGTGTATCGACTTCCGCTTTGCCTCCAAGAACCGCATCGGCAAGCTCGACCGGAAGATCAACATGAACATCGCGGCCTTCAAGCTTGAAGCGCGTGCTTGGCTTGAAGTGGATTGTCACCAGAGCATCGCCGGGCGTACCGCCCACGATGTGTTCACCCTGCCCTTTAAGCCGGATAGTCTGGCCATCTTCAACAAACTGCGGGAGCTTGATCTTCAGATGCTTGCCATTCGGAAATACGGCTTCGACCTTGTCGGCCCCGGCTGCCTGCTCAAGCGTAATGTTGATCGACGCAGAAAGATCACTGCCTTTCACAGGGCCGCGCTGCTGACGTGCGCCACCAAAAGCACCACCGAACAGATCGTTCAATATGTCTTCCGCACCGCCAAAGCCGCCCTGCGGACCACCCCCACGCTGGCGAAAGCCTGCAAATGGATCACCGCCGCCGCCGAAGCCAGCATGCCCGTCAAAGCCGCCCTGCCCGGCAAAACCCTGAAAGGCAGGCTTGCCTTCGGCATCAATCTCACCACGGTCAAACTGCCCGCGCTTGTCTTTGTCGCCAACGATCTCGTAGGCTTGGTTGATCTCCGAAAAACGCTCCTGTGCCTTTGGGTCATCCTGGTTCTGATCCGGATGGTGCTTTTTGGCCAGCTTGCGAAAAGCCGATTTTATTTCTTCGGGCTTCGCCGTTTTGGCGACGCCCAGCACGCTATAGGGATCGCGCATAAAAGTCCTCATTCAGGAAAAATGACTGTAATCTCAGTCGTTAGACTCAGTTTGCCATAATATGCGCACTAAGCTCAGAAACTTCCAGAGTTACAGAGGCCAGTTTCCCAAAAAGCTTAGAGCGGTTCTCGTTAAGATTGAAACGTTGGAACCCCTCTATCTATTTGTTTTGCGCATGTCCGAACGCAAAACCGGTTCCCACTTTTGCTGGAAATGCTTTAAATTGGTGCAAATGAAGTCACCGTCCACTGACCGCCGCGCTGCATGCAGGCTTCACCGCGATAGATGGAAACGCCGTCGAAGGCTTCACGCGACGTCTCAAACTGGCGGCACAGACCATCGCCAGACTTTGTCTCAGCAACCGTCGTGATTGTTCCCTGACTGCCAGTATCCGGATTTGCCCACGGAACTGGCGTCTTGCCCCATTGGGTGAAATCGAGCGCCGATACGATACTCTTGATGGTCGACTGATCGGAGAGCTTGCCTGTATCCGTCTCAGTTTTCTGCGCAGGTTTCACTGACCCCGTGATCGTTGAAGAATCAGGCGCCGCCTTCTCGATACTGACTCCACCCATGGCACAACCAGCCAACGACAGAACAACCATAGCAAGAGCCGCATGACGCAGAAGTGCCATACCAGAAACTGTAGAGTCGTCATATTTTTCGCGGCGAGCGGATAGAGCAGCCAACGGTCTTCCCTTAAATACATCCTAAAGATGTAGGAATTATGGGGGATATGGAGTTAACAAGCGGTTCGCGGGCAAGGTAAACAAATCAATACCAAAGGACAACGGTATAAAATTGGTGGGCACAGCTTCTATCACTCAAACTCTATCCTTGTTTGCGAGCAGCTAAAGCCGTTTCACACTTCTAGGGATGTGCTCTAAATCTGCCATCATTGATTTTCAGATTGCAAAAATACCGATCCAAGGAGGAAAATGTGATTTCCCGCCGTGGCTTACTTTTTGGTGGCGCAGTCATTGCCACAACAATCAACATGCCTGTTTTGGTCGCAAAGGCACAAAGCACCAGGATTTCGCTCTGGCCCAACTCCCCACCCGGTGGTGGTGGCCCGAGCGGCTCTTCACAAGTCAGTGCAAAAGGTGCCGTCACGAACATTGCCGTGCCAGGTCTCGAGGTTTTCGTTCCTGACCGTCCAAACGGTGCTGCTATGATCATTGCCGGCGGCGGCGGATATAAGCGCATCGAGGAAGGCAAAGAGTCCAACCCTGCAGCGCGCTGGCTTGCTGAAAGAGGCATTTATGCCTTTGTGCTGACCTATCGCTTGCCCATCGAGGGCTGGACAAATGGGCCACTGGCACCGCTGCAAGATGCGCAACGTGCTTTTCGTATTGTTCGTACACATGCTTCAAACTGGAATATCGACCCGCACAGGATCGGTGCGCTTGGCTTTTCAGCGGGTGGCCATCTGATGGGCCTCACCGCCACGCGCTCAGCTTACGCATCCTACGAGCCCGTCGATGGTGTCGACATGCAATCTGCGCGGCCAGATGTTGCGGCACTGATTTATCCTGTTATCACACTCGAAGCGCCGTATGACCACACTTCAACACGGCGCTCCCTCGTAGGGAAGCATCCCAGCAACGCAGCGGTTCGGCAATGGTCGGTTGAGAGCCATGTGGGCAAAAACTGCCCGTCAATTTTTCTGACACAAGCCGACGACGATAAGATTTCAAACCCTGCAAACAGTCGCATCATGCAGCGGGCTTGCGAGCAGGCGAACATTGCAGTGGATTTTCACCCCATCATATCGGGAGGTCACGGCTTTGGCATGGGTCGCCCCGGAACGCCGACTGAAGTGTGGCCAAGCTTGTTTGAAAACTGGCTCCGCGCGCAAAACATGCTTGTGTAATCTGCCGCAACAACCAGGCATGGACAAAGCTTACGAATTGGACGAGGTTCCTAACCGCAAATAAGCGAACATGCTTTCCAATCGAACTGCGAAACAGAAGATATGACCAGCGCCACCGAAGATTTCACCCAAAGCTCAGAACCATTCAACCTCTTCGCTGAATGGCTCAATGATGCAACCAGGAGCGAACCGAACGATCCGAATGCACTGGCTCTGGCCACTGTCGATCCGGACGGCCTGCCCAATGTGCGCATGGTGCTGCTCAAGGATTTCGATGAGCACGGCTTCGTCTTCTACACCAATTATGAAAGCACGAAGGGACAGGAAATTCTGTCTGCCGAGAAAGCCGCGATGTGTTTCCATTGGAAATCATTGCGCCGTCAGGTGCGAGTGCGTGGCCCTGTCGAGAAGGTCAGTGACGCAGAAGCCGACGCTTATTATGCCTCACGCCCGCGCGGCAGCCGCATCGGTGCCTGGGCATCCAAACAGTCGCGACCGCTTGAAAGCCGCTTTGCACTCGAAAAGGCCGTTGCCGAATATACGGCCCGATATGTCATTGGTGATATTCCTCGCCCTGCTCACTGGTCTGGTTTCCGCATTCGCCCAACTTCCATTGAGTTCTGGCATGACCGTCCCTTCCGCCTGCATGACCGCGTGTTGTTTACGCGACCCACGCCGGATGGCGACTGGAACAAGGACAGGCTCTATCCATAAAGGAACAATAAAAAGGCCACCGTTTTGGTGGCCTTTTTATATATTCTAGACCAGCGGTTTGACCGCCACCCAAAGACTTCCCAGCACGAGGCCTAAAAAGATAATCAACCCGACAATGTTGTTCGATTTAAACAACCTCAGACACTGATCCGGGTTATCAATATCGAGCACAATGATCTGGCGATAAAGATGTGCACCTGCGGCAAGCAGACCTGCCAGCGCAGGCATTGGCACCTGAGCCACAGCGAAAGCCGCCGCGAAAAACCCGATCGCACCACCATAAAGCACCATCAGCGCTGTCTTCGTATGTTTTCCGAAGAGGCGCGCAGTCGAGCCGACGCCGACCAACGCATCATCTTCCTTGTCCTGATGAGCATAGATCGTGTCATAGCCGATCACCCACAGGATCGAACCAATATAAAGCAGCACAGGCGGAAGCGCGAGTGAACCTTCCACAGCTGCCCAGCCCATCAGCGCACCCCAGGAGAAGGCAAGCCCAAGCACCACTTGCGGCAGATTAGTAAATCGCTTCATGAAAGGATAGGCCGCGACGATCAGCAGTGAGCCAACCCCAAGCCCGATCGAGAACCAGTTGAACTGCAACACAACAGCCAGCCCGACCAGGGCCTGTAAGACCAGGAACAGCTTGGCCTGTTTGCGCGTCACTTGCCCTGACGGCAGCGGCCGCGACCGGGTACGATCAACTTTGTCGTCAATATCCTGATCGGCAAGGTCGTTATAGGTGCAGCCGGCACCGCGCATAGCGACGGATCCAATAAAGAATAATACGAGATGCCAGAGTGATGGCATGACCGCCCATGCACCGTCGCCCGGCTGTGCACCGGCGCCTGCAACCAGTGCCGCCGACCACCAACATGGCCACAGCAGAAGCTGCCAGCCTATTGGCCGATCCCAACGCGCAAGCTGAGCATAAGGCCAGAGCCATGGCGGCAGAATACGGTAGACCCAATGGCCAGATGGCGCGTCCTTGACCCTTCCGCGAGTTTCCCGCGACTGGACATCCGAATTTGCCTCTAAGTGCTGCATGATTGCCTGCTTTCCTGAAACTGCGACGGCCTCTCCCGCTTTTTATCGAAAAATTGCGATACTACCCTTGCTCGCACGCGCGATGGGCAATAGAGACCCGAAGTAACTACAGCATCGGCCCAAAAATCGGAATCGATTTTTGGGAAACACGATGCGTAGATTAAATAAGGTAGAGCGTCCTTGTGTAGCTCCCAAGAGGGCGCACGGCGCTCTAACTGGTTATTTACTTATCTCACGCGCAGGGAGCAAGGCATGAAAGTTCTGTTGATCGGTTCTGGTGGCCGCGAACATGCACTGGCATGGAAACTTGCCGCATCTGCAAAGCTCGAAAAGCTCTATTGCGCGCCCGGCAATCCCGGCATTGCCGAATATGCGGAACTCGTCGCACTTGATGTGACCGACCACGCAGCCGTCATCGCCTTTGCCAAAGAAAAAGCCATTGATCTTGTTGTCGTAGGTCCGGAAGCGCCGCTTGTAGCAGGCCTTGCCGACGATCTCGCTGCGGCCGACATTCGCGTTTTCGGACCATCAAAGCTCGCAGCCCAGCTTGAAGGCTCCAAAGGCTTCACCAAAGACCTTTGTGCCCGCTTTGATATTCCGACTGGTGCTTACGGTCGCTTCAACAATGCGCCAAAAGCCAAAGCCTATGTCCGTGAAATGGGCGCCCCCATCGTTGTCAAAGCCGACGGCCTTGCCGCAGGCAAAGGCGTGGTGGTTGCCATGACACTTGATGAAGCGCTCGACGCCGTCGATGCATGCTTTGAAGGCGCATTCGGTTCCGCTGGTGCCGAAGTGGTCGTGGAAGAGTTTCTTGACGGCGAGGAAGCCAGCTTCTTCTGCATTTGCGATGGCAAGACCGCACTGCCACTCGGCTCAGCACAAGACCACAAGCGCGTCGGCGATGGCGATACGGGTGTAAACACCGGCGGCATGGGAGCCTATGCCCCTGCCCCTGTGATGACACCGGAAATCGTCGAGCGCACCATGCGCGAGCTGATCGAGCCAACCATGCGTGGCATGGCAGAAATCGGGGCACCTTTCTCCGGCGTACTTTTCTTAGGGCTGATGATCGGCAAAGACGGACCCAAGCTCATTGAGTACAACACCCGCTTCGGTGACCCTGAATGTCAGGTGCTGATGATGCGCCTTGAAACAGACCTGCTCGACCTCATCAATGCAGCCGTTGATGGTAAACTCGATGAAGTTTCGCTTGAATGGAAAGACCAGCCAGCGCTTACGGTCGTCATGGCTGCGGAAGGCTATCCAACCAACGTGAAAAAAGGCAGTGTCATTCGCGGCCTCGACAAACTCGAAGGTATCGAAGGCCTGAAAGTCTTCCACGCTGGCACAGCAGAGAAAGACGGCAAGCTCATTGCCAGCGGCGGGCGCGTGCTTAACGTTACAGCTATTGCCGAAACGGTCGCTGAAGCACAGGCCAATGCCTATGATGCAGTCAAAAAGATCGACTGGCCGGAAGGTTTCTATCGCTCGGATATTGGCTGGAGAGCTGTCGAACGGGAACGCTCAGGCAAGTAATTCAAGCGATATGGACGCGGTTTCGTCCTGCCTTCTTGGCCTGGTAGAGTGCTGCATCTGCGCGACGCATCGTCTCATAAAAGCCCTCGTCGTCCACTTGCTCAGCCACACCAAAGCTTGCAGTAGGCCCCCAATCCGGCGCCTTTCCTGCAAAACGCATTTCAGACAATGCCTGGCGCAGGCTTTGCGCCAGAGATTCGGCAGCAGCCATATCGCTATCTGGAATGAAGACAACAAATTCTTCTCCACCCATACGCGCAGCCACGGCTGATCGGGGCAATCGTGTTTTGAGCAATTTGCCAAAGGCCGCAATCACTCGGTCGCCGCCATCATGTCCGTAGGTGTCATTGACGCGTTTAAAGAAATCCAAATCGCTCATAATCACCGAGTAATGAATACGCGCGCCCTTACGCACCAGCACGCGGGAAACATGGCGATCAAAACCACGTCGATTATAAATCTGAGAAAGCTCATCGACTTCTGATTGCTCACTGGCCTCCCCCACCATGTGTGAAACCGTGCTCAACAGCAGCAATAGTCCGCGGGCGACTTGCACGAAAACGCCAATAGAAAGCGAGACAAGCACATGTAGTGTATTGGCTTCATCCTCAGGCCGCATATCAGATCCAGGCCAAGTGATGAGAAAGGCTTTCGACAGATAATGAAGGCAACTGAAGGTCGCGAGGGCCATCATCAGTTTATCAACCAGACGCGGCATTCCAGAGCGATAGATCACCCTGATCATCAGAAGCTGAACAAGACAGAGTGGCAACTGATAGAGAAAACGATGCAGGAACGATGTGCGCGGCAGCTCGTAAATCAAAACATTGCAAACAATGGCGGCAAGAAAGAACCCGCCAATAAGCTTCCAGTCCGTCTTTTGCCTGTAGATGCTTTGCAGGCCAAGAATTATTGCGAGAAAGGTTGCTATCAGAAGCGCGAATGAAACAGGCACAAGCAGCCGTGGATTGGTTGCAAGCGGAATCCAGTATCCGAAGATTGCGACGAGTGCGGAGGATATAGACGCGAGCGTGAACCAGCGTGGGGCAGAGTAATTGCGTTCCTGAATAGCAACAAAAGCAAAAGTCAGGATAAAGACGCATGAAACCGTCAGATTAACAGTCAGGAAGTACGGTACGAACGTCATATAACGGTCCCTTTGAACATGCTGATATTCTAATTTAAGACCAAGAAAATTTCGTAAACGCCGGAATTTCCATATGCCGTTATTCTGGTTGTGATTTACAAACCCCCATGCGTTAAGCTCGAAAAGCTATATAGTTGCAACGTTCCTTCGCAATATTCGGGTTACAATATTTTATATTGATAATAGTATTTTTATGATTTTTGGAAAAGCGCCTTGTAAAAGCCGGGAATGCCGCATATATATCGGGCATCGATTTTGTTTTCGAATGTTGCGGCGTGCTTTCGCCACCCGGTATTTCTTTCAAACTCGTGAAATTCGGCGATGGATTTCGATCCATTATATTTTAACCGTGCGATTTGAAAGGAATTCAACATGGCAAACGGAACAGTAAAATTCTTTAATTCAACCAAGGGCTTCGGCTTCATTCAGCCTGATGACGGCGGCGTAGACGTGTTCGTACACATCTCGGCTGTTGAGCGTTCGGGCATGCATTCGCTGAACGAAGGCCAGAAGGTTAGCTTCGACGTGGTCGCAGACCGTCGTTCGGGCAAGAACGCTGCAGAAAACCTGCAGGCTCTCTAATTATTTTTTGGGCGAGGCTCTAAACAGCTTCGCCCAGATAATAGAGCAAAGAGATTTGTCTCCGACCTTTGACCACGGATGTACTGGCACTGATCGTTGAGACAATATGAAGGTCGGGTATTGCCCGGCCTTTTTATTTTTACCGCTGTTCTTTGCTGAGTCCCCAAAATTCCTCTGGAGCACTTACAAAAAGGGTCAAGCGGTTTGCATGGGCAATGCGTGAAGACCAACAGTTTGAGCGCCAATCTGATTCAGCCAGACCCAGATGCTCTCCAGCACATTAGAGCGCAACGCATTTTATCATATCCGTGCGCTACACTTTAAGCCTTTGCTTTTACGCATGTCTTTGTTCCAAAATCCATTTCCACTTTTGAGAGACATGCTTCAAATGTGCCGCGTAACATCGCCTTCGAGCTAACATGGTGTGAGGCATTGGACTGATGAAAGTGGCGCAATCAAATATAGCGAAGCTGTAATAGGGTCTTTGGAGAACCACTCATGTCAGATAACGAAAAAGAAAACCTGACCAAAGATACGCTCTTCAAGTCCAATCCTTCGAGAATGGAAGCGAAGAACGCGACGACAGATAAGGCCGCCAGAGCCATTCTGCAGAGCGAACGCGATGCCGTAGATGCGAAGACCGCTCGTCTGCGTGCGGCACGTCTCAGTCGCGACCAAGCTGAATAATGCCACAACCATTCTTCAAACTATCGATAACTTCATCGTGTGAATATTGACGTTTACGTAATAAGCCGATAGCTCTTACTTATGACCAGCCATTGGGCTGAACGGATTGTCGGAGGTCTACAGGCAATTCGGAGCCTTTTGAGGAAGAGGTTTTTAGGAGGAAAGATGTATCGCGCGCCGGTTTCTGAAATTTCGCATACGCTGATGAAGGTCGCAGGCCTTGAGAAGGCGATTGAAGACAACCGTTTTCCCGAATTGTCCGCCGATCTGGCGGAAGCTATTCTGGAAGAAGCAGGCAAGTTTGCCGCCGAGCGCGTCGAGCCGCTTCGCATTACCGGCGACAGGCATGGTGCGACCGTCAAGGACGGCGTTGTCACCACGGCGCCCGGCTGGAAAGAGCTTTATCGCGACTGGATTGATGGTGGCTGGAACTCGCTAACCGGAAATCCCGAATATGGTGGACAAGGTCTCCCGACCATGATGTCGGTCGCCGTCAGCGAAATGTGGAATTCCGGTACACTTGCTTTTGCTATCGCTCCCACGCTCACGATGGGCGCGGTTGAAGCCTTGGAAAAACACGCTTCGAAAGAACTGAAAGACACCTATCTTGAAAAGCTCATCACCGGCGAGTGGATGGGCACTATGAACCTGACAGAACCGCAAGCCGGTTCTGATCTGGGCGCTTTGCGAGCACGTGCAGAGCGCAGCGACGATGGCAGCTACCGTATCTTTGGCCAAAAGATTTTCATCACCTATGGCGAGCATGACCTGACCGACAATATCGTGCATCTGGTTCTGGCCCGCCTGCCCGATGCGCCTGCTGGGACCAAGGGCATATCGCTGTTCCTCGTACCGAAGTTCCTCGTCAATGCGGATGGTTCGCTTGGACGACGTAATGATCTGTTCTGCTCCGGCCTTGAGCACAAGATGGGCATTCACGCCTCCCCTACCTGCACCATGATCTATGGCGATGGGTTTGTGAAAGGCGAGGAAACAGGCGCTGTCGGCTATCTGATCGGCGAAGAAAATCGCGGTCTCGCCTGCATGTTCACCATGATGAACAATGCCCGTCTGTTGGTCGGCATTCAGGGTGTCGGCGTTGCAGAAGCCGCGTATCAGCAGGCACTTCATTATGCCAAGGAACGCAAACAGGGCCGCGCCGTCGGCGCTGATCCAAAAGCTGGCATGAGCCCGATCATCGAACATCCGGATGTGCAACGCATGTTGCTCACCATGAAGGCGCTGACACAGGTTGCCCGCTCCGTTACCTATTCCTGCGCTCATGCTATCGATATGAGCCATGCAACCGAGGGTGCTGACGCGCAATTCTGGTCGGATCGTGCAGGTCTTCTCACGCCTTTGGCCAAAAGTTTTGCAACCGATGTCGGTGTGGATGTTGCTTCGCTTGGCGTGCAAATCCATGGCGGCATGGGCTTTATTGAAGAAACCGGCGCTGCACAATTGCTCCGCGATGCGCGTATTACCCCGATCTATGAAGGCACCAACGGCATTCAGGCTATAGACCTCGTGTTGCGCAAATTGCCGCTTGGTAATGGGGAGCATATTGCGGGCTTCTTCGCAGAATTGCAGAAAGAAGCAGACAAGGCCAAGGCCTCAAACCGTCCTGAGCTTGGTGAAACAGGATTGCGTCTGTCCACTGCCATCAATGAAGCCCGCGAAGCCACGGAATGGTTGCAGAAAGCAGCAAGCGAAGGCCGGACAGAGGAAGCGTTGGCTGGTGCCACGCCTTACCAGCGTCTGCTGTCGCTGGCCGCTGGCGGTGCTTATCTGGCGCGTGCAGCCCTTAACAGTGACGATGCAGGCCGTGCTGCCCTTTGCCGCTTCTTTGCCGAAAACATGCTAGCCGAAGTCAGCTCGTTGAAGGATACGGTCATCACCGGCGCATCCAGCCTCGCTGCGGCCAAATCTGCATTGGAGGCCTGATCATGAGCGAGCATGTTCTGATCGAACGCAAAGGTGCTGTGCAAATCATCCGGCTTAACCGCGCTGACAAGAAGAATGCCATTACACGTGCCATGTATGCCACCATGGCCAAGGCGCTTATTGATGGCGATGCGGATGAAGACGTGCGCGTACATGTGTTTCTCGGTGTTCCGGGTGCTTTTTCGTCCGGCAACGATATGCAGGATTTCATGGCTGCGGCTTCTGGCGGCAGCATGGGCAATGATATTCTGGATTTTCTTGGCGCCCTTTCGGGTGCGAAAAAGCCAATTGTCTCAGGCGTCGATGGCTTGGCCATTGGGATCGGCACAACAATTCATCTTCATTGCGATCTGACATTTGCCACCAGCCACGCGCTGTTCCGCACGCCATTTGTTGATCTTGGACTTGTACCGGAAGCGGCATCCAGCCTGCTTGCGCCGCCATTGATGGGCCACCAGAAAGCATTCGCACTTCTGGCGCTGGGCCATGGCTTCGACGCACAGGCAGCCCTTGAGGCAGGCATTGTCTATAAGGTCGTCGAAAGCGGCGAGCTGGAAACAGAAGTGCTAAGAGCGGCTGAAGAAATTGCCGCCAAACCTCCGCAGGCCATGCAGATTGCTCGCAGCCTGATGCGGATGCCTGCCGAACCCGTTGCTGACCGCATTGCACGGGAAGCAAAGCATTTTTCCGAACGGCTTACCTCGAACGAAGCGCGCGAAGCCGTGATGGCGTTTCTCAGTCGTAAAAAGTAATCTGAACAAAAAATTACCCGGATGGAGTTACCATCCGGGTGGCTTGCTGGAGGTCAGCCAAGTTGGTTGCTCCGGCATCGGGGCCTTTAATGTCTGGAAAGGTCCTTCATCTTTCCAGACGACCACCGAGCGGCGCGTTATTCTTTAGATAGTGTAGAAATCCGACGAGAACGTGTTCACACGTGAATGTGATGACTGCCTTAGAGCATTTCCTGTTTTTCTTGAATCATTGGAAATGCTCTATCTCTTTGTTTTTTCGCATTATCCGACGCAAAACCGCTTCGCACTTTGCTGGAAATGCTCTAGTTTCATTTCAATTTCTAGCGATAATCTCACGGCCTTCAATGACCATGCGCACACCCAGCGAACCGGTCTTGCGACGAGCAAGGAAGCGTGGGCGACGGCGGCGCGGTTCCTGTCCCTGACGCCGCGCCTGTGGCTCTCCCGTGCGAACCGGGCCAGTGCTTTCATAAAGTGGACGAGCAACGCCATCTTCTTCCACCAGCATCATTGGCAGGCTGAAGGCTGCTGCCCATGCGCGCCAGTCAGCCGCGACATCGGTCAGATCATGAGCAACCAGCAGTGGCACGGAAAGCTGCGGATCTTCGTGCATCAGCTCGAGCGTTACGGTGATTTCACCAAACTCATCTTCCACAGCACGGGCAGCTACACCAACAAACGCATTAATCGGCAGTGCGATCGACATGGGCAGGCCACTCGAAGGCAGGATTTGCCGAATGACTGCACCACGTTCACTGATGGTGAAGGTTACGTCTGCATCGCAATCCTCTGCCGCATAGGTCACGACCTGCGGAAGATGAAACGGATCGAGCCGAAGTTCCTGACCTGCCCATTCTGGCTTCTTAAGTCCGCTGCTCATCATTTTGACGCCTCTGTCTATCTCTGCCTGTTTTTATTTTTTGAGAGCCAGTTATTCCGGCTTCTCTTTTTGAGCGATGGTTCGCTCTTGTTGATTTGGAGAATAGACCGCGATTATTACCGATGCGCTTAACGCGTTAGGTTAACTTTTCCCTGCTTTTTCATTTGGTTACCGGTTTGCAACCAGGTGTAAGAAGTCGGTAATTCTTGCTAATTTACGTTTACATAAATGAAAAGGCGGACAGTTACCTGCCCGCCTCGATATTGCCTTATTTGCTGAAATTACAGCACTTTACCCGGGTTCATGATGCCCAACGGGTCGAATGATTTCTTAATACGACGCATCAATTCGAGCGCGACATCCTGCTTGAAGAAGGCAAGTTCCTCACGCTTCAAGACGCCAATGCCGTGCTCGGCGGAGATCGACCCGGTATAAGATGCAACAATTGTGTGAATGCGGTGATTAAGGTCATGCCAGCGATCAAGGAAAGCCTGCTTGTCGGCACCGACTGGCTGCGACACATTATAATGCAGATTGCCGTCGCCAATATGGCCAAAGCAGACAATACGCGAACCGGGAATCATTTCGAGCGTCGCTGCATTGGCTTCGTGGATGAAGGCCGGGATTGAAGAGACTGGCACAGAAATGTCGTGCTTGATCGAGCCGCCTTCCGGCTTCTGCGCCCAGGACATTTCCTCACGCATTTTCCAGAACATCTGCGCCTGCGCCACACTTTCGGCAATCGCCGCATCCTGAATGATGTCGTTCTCAAACGCTTCCGTCAGGATGGTTTCAAGTGTCGTGCGGGCATCGTCTTCCGAGCGCGAAGATGAAATATCAACCAGCACATACCAGTCATGCGGGCTTTCCAGCGGATCGCGAACGCCGTCCACATGGGCAACAGTGAACTCAACGCCCACGCGCGGCATCAGTTCAAAGCCAGTCAGCGACGGGCCTGCATGTTCGGTCGCAAGCTGGAACAAGCGCAGCACGTCTTCCGGGCTACGCAGGCCGGCATAGGCCACGCCCTTTCCCTTTGGCTGCGGGAAAATCTTGAGCACTGCAGCCGTGATAACGCCAAGCGTGCCTTCAGAACCGACGAACAGATCCTTCAGGTCATAGCCGGTATTGTCTTTCTTCACATAGCGCAGATCGTTGAGGATTTCGCCGCTTGGCAGAACCACTTCAAGACCGAGGCAAAGCTCACGCATATTGCCATAGGCAAGAACGGCAGTGCCACCTGCATTGGAACCGAGATTGCCGCCAACCTGACAGGAACCTTCGGCACCAAGCGACAGCGGGAACAGACGGCCCACTTTCTGCGCTTCATCCTGAAGGTTTTTCAGGATCACACCGGCTTCCACTGTCACCAGATTGCCAACCGGATCAACCGAGCGCACCTTGTTCATGCGGCCAAGCGACAACACAACAGTGGTGTTGCTTTCATCAGGCGTCTGACCACCAACAAGACCGGTATTGCCGCCCTGCGGAACGACCGGCGTTTTGGTTTCCGAAGCAAGCGCCATAATTGCGGAAACTTCTTCCACCGAAGCCGGGCGCAGAACCAGTGGCGAACGGCCCTGATAGAGATCGCGCTGTTCGATCATAAACGGTGCGATGTCTTCCGGCGCGGTCAGTGCATTCTTTTCGCCAACGATGGCTGCGAAACGTTCGATCAGGGCGGTGTCGAGCATGTGCTTCTCTTAAGTCTTGGGGGAATTAGCGCGGCGCGGCCGCGCGTTTAAGACGATCATTGATGGCCTCACCGAGACCGTCAAAGGGAATGGGTTCAACGGCGATGGTGCGTGCGCCACTTGCATCGAGCCTGCGCATGAAATCAAACAGATTGCTGGCTGCTTCGCGCAAATCACCCGATGCGCTGAGGTTCAGCACTGCGACCGCTTTGTCGGCATCGGCCACGCGCAAAGGTCCAAAAGCCAGAAGCGCCTCGCCCTGCTCAACATTTTCAGCATTCAACCGCACGGCAGCATTGGGCGCATAATGCGATTCCATCATACCCGGTGCCTGAATTGCGGCCTTATGCTCAGCGCGTTCGAGCTTCAAACCTAACAGCGCTTCAATCTCTTCTGCAGCCAGACCGCCGGGACGCAGCAAACGCACACGCTCGCCTTCGACCTTGATGATGGTGGACTCAACACCCACGCCACAAGGACCGGCATCGAGGATCATATCGATCTTGCTGCCCAGATCATCGGCCACAGCCTTGGCCGAAGTCGGGCTAATGCGACCCGATGTATTAGCGCTTGGTGCGGCAACAGGACTGTCGAGCTGGTTGATGACATCGCGAACCCGCCCGGTGGGCATACGAATGGCTAGCGTATCAAGCCCAGCCGTCACCAGCGGATGGATGGGGCGCGACGTATCCTGCTTGGCCTTAAGCGGCAGAACAATCGTCAGCGGCCCCGGCCAGAAGGCTTCAGCGACTTTGCGTGATATCGGATCGAAAATCACATAGCGCTCAGCCATGGCGATGCTGTCGACATGGGCGATGAGCGGATTGAATTGCGGACGACCTTTGGCGGCGAAAATACCGGCCACGCCTTCGCCATGCGATGCATCGGCAGCAAGGCCATAGACCGTTTCTGTCGGAATCGCGACAAGTCCGCCACGGGTGAGCACAGCCACCGCACGCAAAACAGCTTTATCGTTGAATTCCAGAATATCGGCCAAGGTCATTCTCCTGCCGCCTTAGCTACACAAAGCGTCGCTTTTGAGCAAGGGACTCCGATGCTGAGTTGATGCAAGATCGGAATGAGTTACAAAAAGAAAGGGCGCTTGAAAGCGCCCTTTTGTTGTTTATCCGGCGATTTTCGAGAAATCGGCCACCTTGCTGGTGGCAGTGCGGATTTGTTCAAGCAATGCCAGACGATTGGCACGGACTTTTTCGTCCTCGTCATTGACCAAAACCTTCTCAAAGAAGGTATCGACCGGACCGCGCAGCTTGGCGAGTGCCAGCATTGCGCCGCCGAAATCTTCACGGGCAATGGCTTCTTCGGCTTCCGTGGAGGCAAGGTTCACAGCCGCATAAAGCGCCTTTTCCTCATCAAGCTTCAGCAGAGCAGCATCGACGTTAGCCGCTACCTTCGTGCCCTTCTTTTCTTCCGCAGCCAGAATATTGGCAGCGCGCTTAGTGCCGGCCAGCAGGTTCTTGCCGTCTTCTTCGTTGATGAAGACGATCAGCGCTTCCAGACGACGGGCAACCAGCAGAAGATTATCGGCATCCGATGTCAGAACCGCATCAATGGCATCGTAACGAGCGCCTTCGTCTTTCAGGTAAACCTTGAAGCGATCTTGGAGGAAGGAAAGGAGATCAGCTAGCGGCTCTTTCGACTTATCCCAAATCTCGCTTTCATTAGCTGATGTATCACCATCAGTCACCATGTCATAAAGCTTCGTCAGACGAGCGTGTTCAACCAAAGGAATTAGTGGCGAAGAGCCCTTAGTCGGTTTTTTTTCCTCAACCTCTTTGCTCTTTAACTGAATAAGGATTGAAAGAGTATGCTGATGTAAAATACGTCCGGCCAATTCCAAGCGAACATCGTTATCCAGCAACAAACGGATCACGCCAAGCGCCGCACGGCGTAGCGCAAATGGGTCTTTCGAGCCGGTTGGCTTTTCGTCAATCGCCCAGAAGCCGACCAGCGTGTCGAGCTTATCAGCAAGTGCAACAGCAACCGAAACCGGGTTCTTCGGCACGAAGTCAGACGGACCCTGTGGCTTGTAATGCTCTTCGAGAGCGCTCGCCACGGCTTCGTCTTCGCCCTGAAGAAGCGCATATTTGCGCCCCATTGCACCCTGAAGCTCAGGGAATTCACCCACAACTTCCGTGGTGAGGTCAGCTTTCGCCAGCACGGCTGCGCGGGCAGCAAGCTTCGGATCAGCACCGACCAGCGGTGCAACCTGGCTTGCAAGCTCACGGATGCGTTCGACGCGTGCTCCCTGAGTGCCAAGCTTGGCATGGAAGGTCACATTGAGGCTATCGAGGCGCGCCATGCGCTGATCGAGCGGCTTTTTGAGATCAAGGCCGAACTTCTCACCAGATAGCACAAGCTTGTCGAGATCAGGCAGATCATGCTGATCGGTGTTCCAGAAATAGAGCGCATCGGACAGACGTGCACGAACAACCTTGCCATTGCCATAAGCGATTTCCGTCCCGCCATCGCACGCTGCAATATTCGACACCAGAATGAACTTGTTCGACAGTGCCTCCGTTTCACCCTGCTTGCGGGTGACGAAGCACTTCTGGTTCACGCGGATGGTCAGCTGGATGACTTCCGGCGGGATCGCGAGGAATTCTTCTTCAAATTCGCCCATCAGCACAACCGGCCATTCGACCAGACCCGAAACTTCTTCGAGAAGCCCGGCATCTTCAACCAGTTCAAGACCGGAGGCGAAAGCGAGATTATGTGCGTCCTGCGAAATGATTTCCTTGCGGCGCTCGGCGTCCAGCACCACGAAAGCCTTCTCAAGCTTATCGACGTAATCCTCAAAACGGCGCACCTTGATCGCCTGACCATCGCTTAGGAAACGATGACCATAGGTGACATTGCCCGACTTGATGCCGTCAACGTCGAATTCAACCACAACGGTTTCTTCGGTTTCAGGACCAAAGGTGCAGAGGATCGATTGCAGCGGACGCACCCAGCGCAACGCACCCGGCTTGGATGACGCAGCACCCCAGCGCATGGATTTTGGCCATGGGAAGTTGCGGATCGTTTGCGGTACGAGTTCAGCGATAATTTCTTCGGCAGCGCGGCCCGGCTTTGTCAGATGGGCAACGTAGAAATCGCCCTTCTTTGGATCGGAATGCACATGTGCTTGAGAAACGTCGGTCAGTCCGACTTTCTTCAAAAAGCCGACAATCGCCTGTTCGGGTGCAGTAACTGACGGACCCTTCACGTCTTCATGTACGTCTTTCGAGCGCACAGTCAGGCCACGAATATCAAGCGTCAGACGGCGTGGAGTCCAATAGGCAGTGGTTGCCTCATAGGTGAGACCGGCTTCCACCAGACCATCGGTGATCATCTTCTTGAAATCACCTGCAGCCTTGCGCTGCATACGAGCCGGGATTTCCTCGGAGAAAAGTTCGAGCAACAAATCAGGCATAATAATTACTCGCCCTCACGCTTGAGATTAAAACCACCGGCATCCGTCAACAGAAATGCTTCGCCGCACTGACGCGCGAGATTGCGCACGCGCAGAATATAGCTCTGGCGTTCAGTAACCGAGATCACGCCGCGCGCATCCATCAGATTGAAGACGTGGGATGCCTTGATGCACTGGTCATAGGCCGGGAACACGCATTTATGCAGCGAACCTTCGCCCGTGCTGCCTGCCTTCAGAATGGCTTCGCATTCGCGCTCTGCATCGATGAAGTGCTGATGCAGAATTTCGGTGTTCGCCATTTCAAAATTGTAGCGGGAATATTCCTGCTCGGCCTGCAAGAAAACATCACCATAGGTGAGCTTTTCGTCGCCTTCGAGACCATTGAAGTTCAGGTCATAGACATTGTCAACGCCCTGCACATACATTGCGAGGCGTTCAAGACCATAGGTCAGCTCACCCGCAACCGGCGAACATTCAATGCCGCAGACCTGCTGGAAATAAGTGAACTGCGACACTTCCATGCCGTCGCACCAACATTCCCAGCCAAGACCCCAAGCGCCAAGCGTTGGGCTTTCCCAGTCGTCTTCCACAAAGCGCACATCATGCAGGGTCGGATCAAGACCGATAGCGCGCAGCGAACCGAGATAAAGATCCTGAAGGTTCGGCGGCGATGGCTTGATGATCACCTGATACTGGTAATAGTGCTGCAAGCGGTTTGGATTTTCGCCATAGCGCCCATCCTTTGGGCGGCGCGATGGCTGCACATAGGCAGCTTTCCAAGGCTTTGGCCCGAGCGAACGCAGCGTCGTCGCCGGATGGAATGTACCCGCCCCCACTTCCATGTCGTAAGGCTGCAAAATAGCGCAACCATGTTCCGCCCAATAGTTATGGAGCGTCAGGATCAGGCCCTGAAAGGAACGGGTGGGATGCATATGTGCTGGCAACGTACTGGACACGGGGTCAGGCCTTGTTATTGAAATGATGGCCCGGTCTAATTTGTCCGTCACGCAGGGTCAAGCATGCGAGCCATTGCGCGCGGTAAAATCAACGCGCAATGGATGGTTTGTGCCTGGTCTGCGTTAGTTTGCAGCAGGTTTTTCTGTTTCAGGCTTTGTAGCGTCTGGCTTGGCAGCATCAGCTTGCGCAGGATTGGCTGGATCAGCAAGGCCCGACTTCAGCTTTTCCTCGATCTTGGCGAGTTCTTCCGGCTCCGGCTTACCTGCAATGGCATGGTTCCACTGGAACGTTGCCTCAAGCTGACGATCCGCACGCCAGTAAGCGTCACCAAGATGGTCATTGATCGTCGGATCTTCCGGGCGCAGCTTGACGGCTTTTTCAAGCTCCACGACTGCTTCCGGATAACGACCAAGCTGATAATAAGCCCAGCCGAGTGAATCGACGATATAGCCATCCTGTGGGCGCAACTCGACTGCCTTCTTGATCATCAGCAGCGCCTCATCGAGGTTCTCGCCGCGATCAACCCATGAATAGCCGAGATAGTTCAACACCTGTGGCTGGTCAGGATAAAGCTCCAGCGCCTTCTTGAAATTTGGCTCTGCCTGATCCCATTCCTTCAAACGCTCATGTGCGATGCCACGCTGATAGAAGACCGGCCAGTCCTTGCGTTCAGGTGACTTGATCTGCTCAACGGCCGCATCGTAGATTTTTGCGGCATCAGCAAAATTCTTGTCCTGTGCATAGACACCGCCCAGTGCCAGATAGGTACGAAGATCGGTCTTGTCGCGGTTGAGCAAGGTTTTCAACTGCTCAATCGCTTCGCCTGTCTTTTCATTTTCAGCGAGATTAAGCGCCCGCTGCATTTCTGCATCGCGCCTATAGGGCGACTTTTCAGGAACGCGACCGTAATATTCGACCGCCCTTTCAGGCTGGCGCAGCTTCGCCGAAATATCGCCAAGTTGATAAAGCGTAGCATCATTATCGGGACGCAATGGCAGTGACATTTGCAGATAAAGCTTGGCAAAAGCTTCCGCACCGCCACGGTTGATCGCAGTACCGAGCGTATAAAGCACTTCGCCCACACCCTGCTGCGGCGTCTCGATCAGGCGAGGATATTTCTGTCCAGCCTCGATCTTTTCGCGCATCTCGGTAATGGTCATGCGACCGTTCAGAAGCTCTTCAGCATCTTTCAGAATCTTGATCGCGCCATCCTTGTCACCCTGACGCAGCTTGAAGGAGGCATAGGCCATCACAATGCGTTCATAGGTATCAGGTGCAGCACTTCCGCCCGGACGGTCGTCAATCGCCTGCTGGTAATAGTTACGTGCATCCTGCTTGTCACCAGCGATGTCGGCAATCAGCGCCGCATTATAAATGCGGAACAGGCCATACCATTCAGGGCCGTTGATCTTCACGACGTCTGCAAGCGCGCGCTTCGGATTACCCTGCCCGACCTTAACCCATGCGCCCATGAGGCTGGTCGCAAGCTGATCCATATCGGACTGTATCGACAGCATCAGGAGTGGGCCAGTCTTGCGATACTGCTTCCTGGAAATGGCGTCGATTGCCAGAGCGACACGCGAAAAGCGTTCAATCTCAGGCTGATTCTTCAGCTCTTCCGCAAGCGGCAAAGCATCCTTGAAACGGCCTTCTGTCAGAAGTGCAAGAAGCAGGTTCTGTTTGATAATATCGTTGCCGGGGTCAAAGGCCATGGCCTGACGGTAGAAATCTACCGCAGCACCAATGTTGTTGTCGGCTTCTGCCGTGCGGGCTGCAAGATAGGCACCTGCAAACGAACCGGCGCGCACTTGCGACACAGGATCAGGATTGGTTTTAGCCATTGCCGCATTTGCTGGCAGCGCTACTCCCGCTAGAGCCAAGAGAAGCAATCCGTAAAGCGGACGACGTTTCAATCCCTGCCGCATAAAGCCCAGTCCTCTTTCCAATTCCGCATAAGTTCCCCTATTCAGAGGCACCTCAAGCATGGCCTTTTTGGGGTACACGCGCAAGAAAAGCATCCGTGATGGATGCTTTTCTTTTCATTGTGACTCCGCATGTCGTTATCCCGAAACCGCTTCCCACTTTCGGGCGACATGCTCAACAAAGCATCCCTAATGAATGCTTCGTCGTTGTTTAATCTTGGTTTTAATTAACGCGGCTGATGCAGAAATCGATCACTTCGATCAGTGCGTCTTTCTCAGGTGTTGCCTTGAGCGGCGCCAAGGCATCGCGGGCGATTTCACCGAAATGCCGCGCGCGCTGTACCGTATCGGCAATCGCACCGTGCTTCGTCATCAGACCAATGGCCTTTTCAAGTGACGCGTCGTCGCTGGCACCCTCTTCAATCGCGTGCTTCCAGAATGCGCGCTCTTCATCGCTACCCCGACGATAGCTCAGGATAACCGGCAAGGTGATCTTGCCTTCACGGAAATCGTCGCCTGTGTTCTTACCAAGATCGGCAGCCGAGCCACCATAATCCAGCGCATCGTCAACGAGCTGGAAGGCGAGGCCGAGATTGAGACCGTAGTCGCGCAGCGCTGCACGATCCGAGCGCTGTGCCTGAGCAATGATCGGACCGACCTCAGCAGCCGCTGAGAAAAGAGCGGCAGTCTTTGCCTTGATCACAGCGAGATATTCGTCTTCGGTGGTTTCCATGTTCTTGGCTGCAGCAAGCTGCATCACTTCACCTTCAGCGATAACCGAAGCGGAGGTTGCGAGAACATCGAGTGCATCAAGCGAACCAACGTCTACCATCATCTTGAAGGCCTGACCGAGCAGGAAGTCGCCAACCAGAACACTGGCCTGATTGCCCCAGATCATACGCGCCGTGCTTTTGCCGCGGCGCAAATCGCTTTCGTCAACCACATCATCATGCAGAAGCGTTGCCGTATGCATGAATTCAACTGAGGTTGCGAGACGGACATGACCGTCGCCTTCATAGCCAAACATGCGGGCTGCCGCGAGCGTCATCATAGGGCGCAGGCGCTTGCCACCAGATGAAATGAGATGGTTAGCCACTTCCGGGATCATCTCGACATCGGAACCTGCACGGGACAGGATCATTTCGTTCACGCGGCCCATATCGGCCTTCGTGAGATCGACCAGAGGCTGGACCGACCCTTCCTGTTTCTTTTTCCCGTCGAGATTCAAAACCACACCCAATGTCGTTACTCCTAGCTGCTGACCACACTATGTGTGCGGATCAGAATGCTCAAGACGCTTAAAAGCCCCCTGCACGCCCAAGCTTTTCATTCAGAGCCTGTTCACCATTGAAGGAAGCAGTTGTCAATGCGGTCTATTGATTACACATTGTCGAAATGATCGAACTTATGCGCACAAATGATTCCGTACTGCTGTCCGTCGCCGAAGCGCTGATGAAAGAGGCAGGTATCATCTATTTCATTGCCGACACCAATATGAGCATCCTCGAAGGTTCGCTTGGCATTATACCGCGGCGATTTCTGGTCGAAGAAGACAAGCTGGACGAAGCCCGGCGTTACCTCATCGACGCTGGCTTGGAACACGAATTAAAAGACCATGGCAAATAACATTTCCGAGCACCAGCCTTACACGGTCGATGAAACACTCGATGTGTTCCATCGTGGTGCATTTCACCTCGTACAGCCTGCCATGAAGGGACATCGCTCCGGCGTGGACGCGATGATTCTCGCAAGCAGCGTCCCGCAGGGTTTTTCAGGTCAGCTCGCTGATCTCGGTAGTGGCGCAGGTGCTGCCGGACTGGCTGTGGCCGCCCGTTGCAAGCATGCGCACGTCACACTTATTGAACGTTCTGGCTTCATGCTGAACTTCGCGCATAAAAGCGTCAGCCATCCACTGAATGCAGCCTTGCTTGATCGCGTCGATATTCTCGAAGCAGATGTCTCGCTGACTGGAAAGGCACGCGCTGCCGCTGGCCTCGTCGATGATAGTTTCGACTTTGTCATCATGAACCCACCTTTCAATGAAGCCAGTGACCGCTCCACGCCCGACCCCGTAAAGGCCGAAGCGCATGTCATGCCTGCAGGCATGTTTGATCAGTGGTTACGCACCGCATCGGCAATCCTTCGGCCAGGCGGTAGCGTGTCTATTATTGCGCGTCCGGGTTCACTCGCCTCGATATTAGAAGCTCTGACGGGTCGTTTTGGTGGAGTGAAAATCATTCCGGTACTGCCGCGTCCCGACAGTGCGGCCATCCGCATTGTGATTATGGGCATTCGTGGCAGCCGTGCAGGACTTTCGCTGATGCCTGCACTCATCCTTCATGGCGATGAAGGCAATGATTTCACGGAGCGCGCCACCGCCATCAATAACGGGCAGACTTCGCTGCTTTAAAATTTGCCGCACAGAAGCGAGGCATTCATGGAAATCAGACCAGTCAGAATCGATGATGCCGATGGCATGAGCAAGGTGCTTAAAGAAATTATCGACGCGACCGGACGTGAGCGCAAATATGACCGCGATCATGTCATCGAACTCTATATTGCCGACCCCAACCGTATAGAATGTTACGTGGCGGTTGTTGATGGCGAAGTATTGGGGTTTCAGTCGCTGAAACATGCAACCGAGGGCAATTCTTACGGCGTTGCTGTCGGATGGGGCATTATCGGAACCCATGTCAGCCCACGTGCTGCCCGTAAAGGCTTGGGTTCCGCGTTGTTTGCCGCAACACGCCAAGCTGCAAAAGGTGCCAGGATCACCGATATTGACGCAAGTATCGGCGACGACAACGATATGGGGCTCGCTTATTACGAAGCGATGGGATTTCGCACCTACCGAACCTCACCGGGCCGGATCTGCAAACAATATAAAGTGGAAAATTGAGGACATGCTGCTGATCGTCGGAACCGTGCGACTGCCCGCTGAAAAATTAGAAGACGCACGCCTTGTAATGCAGCGCATGATCCAAGCAAGTCGTGCGGAAAGTGGCTGCATTGAATATTCATATGCTCAGGACATTCTTGATCCCAGCCTCATCCATGTAAAAGAACTCTGGCAAGACCGGGTTTCACTGGACAAACATTTCACTTCTGGCCACATAGCAGACTGGCGTTCCGAGTGGCCACGACTGGGCATAACGGATCGTAATCTCATGCTCTACGATGTAGACGCTCCGGAAATAACCTGAAAAGAAATCAATGACGCCCAATCCGAAGCCCGTTCGCCCCGTTTCCATCATGCGCCGCTTTCTTGATAGTGAATCGGCCGGTGGCATCGTCCTTATGTTCTCTGCGGCCCTTGCACTCATCGTTGCGAATTCACCTTTCTCAAAGGCTTATTTCGACGCTTTGCATTTCTACATCGGACCGCTCAGTCTTGCGCATTGGATCAATGATGCGCTGATGGCTATCTTCTTCCTGCTGGTCGGGCTTGAGATCAAGCGTGAGTTTCTCGATGGTCAGCTTGCAAGCTGGCCCAATCGCATGTTGCCGGGGATTGCTGCTGCGGGTGGCGTTATTCTGCCTGCGCTGATCTTTGTCGCATTCAACTATGGCGACCCTGAAAAAGTGCACGGCTGGGCTGTACCATCTGCCACCGACATCGCATTTGCACTCGGCGTTTTATCGCTGCTGGGTTCGCGCGTGCCTTCGAGCCTCAAAGTCTTTCTGGCAACGCTTGCGATTCTCGATGATCTGGCGGCTGTTGTCATCATTGCTATTTTCTACACTGCCGAAATTTCCATGCCTTATCTTGGTGCGGCATTCGCAACGGCTGCGGTGATGTTTGCAATGAACCGACTTGGTGTAGCCAAGTTACTGCCTTACCTCATCGGTGCGGCGGTGTTGTGGTTCTTCGTGCTCAATTCCGGTGTCCATGCGACGGTTGCGGGGGTTGTGGCAGCACTTATGATCCCGCTCAAGCCCGCCAAGGCGAAGCCAGACGATATGAGCTCACCGCTCCATATCCTCGAACATGCATTGGCAAAGCCGGTTGCCTTCTTCATCGTGCCCGTTTTTGGCTTTGCCAATGCGGGTATTTCCTTTGCCGGGATGAGCCCTTCCATCATCTTTGATACGCTGCCGCTCGGCATCATGCTTGGCCTGTTTGTCGGCAAGCAGATAGGCGTGTTTGGCGCAGCCTGGCTTGCGATCAAATCAGGGCTGGCACAAAAACCAATGGGCGCAAGCTGGGCTCAGCTTTATGGTGTCGCCGTCTTGTGCGGTATCGGCTTCACGATGAGTATCTTCATCGGTCTTTTGTCGTTCCCGTCGGAACTGTTGCAAGCGGAAACGAAAATCGGGGTTCTCACAGGCTCCGCCTTGTCAGCAATATGTGGCTACATACTGCTTAGAATGCTGGCAAAGCCGAAAAAGTGATACGCGATGAATGCCCGGAACACTTTTCCGGGCATTTCTCTTTGTATTTCCAAGATTGATTTCTACATTTGAATGAAGAAGCTTTTTCAACTGGAGTTTGATTTGTCCGGAATATTGACCCGTTTCATTCCGCGCCGTTTTCGCAAAAAAGAAATTGAGATCCCTGTTGTGCGCCTGCATGGCGCCATCATGACTGGCGGCTCGTCTTTCCGGCCGGCACTCTCGCTTGCCACCGCAGCAGGCGTTCTGGAAAAGGCGTTCACCGACAAGGAAACACCGGCGGTTGCGATTTCTGTCAACTCACCCGGAGGCTCTCCGGTTCAGTCGCGTCTTATTTATCGACGCATCCGCGATTTAGCCGATGAACATCAGAAACGTGTCTTCATTTTCGTCGAGGATGCCGCCGCATCAGGCGGTTATATGATCGCGCTTGCAGGCGACGAAATCATTGCAGACCCCTCTTCGATTGTCGGCTCCATCGGCGTTGTTTCGGCATCCTTCGGCTTCCCGGAACTGCTCAAAAAGATCGGTGTTGAGCGTCGCGTTTATACCGCCGGACAGAATAAAGCCGTGCTCGACCCATTTCAGCCGGAGAAAAAGGCAGATATTGATCGCTTGAAAAAGCTTCAGCTTGAAATCCATGAGACCTTTATTGACATGGTCAAGGAACGTCGCGGAAGCAAGCTTACAAATGACCCCGATCTTTTCACCGGCATGTTCTGGACCGGTATAAAGGCCAGGGAAATTGGTCTTATTGACGGGATTGGTGATATGCGCAGCTTTTTGCGCAAGACTTATGGGGACAAGGTGAAGCTCAAACTCATAGAGCCAAAGCGCGGGTTGCTTGGACGCAAGGCACCGGGTGTCGAGATGAGCCTCGGTCTGGGACTTGACCCGACCAGCATTGCCACCAGTCTTGGTGAGGGTTTACTGTCGGCTGCCGAAGAAAAAGCGCTCTGGGCACGATATGGGCTTTGAATTCCATCGTTTCACCATGATATGATGCATAATTGGGTGGATCAGTGTTATGCTATTCGCCAAGACTTTTCCCTGCGTGGTCCCGAGATGGCAATTTCGGGATCTTGTGCAAGCCTGAGGACTAGAGGCCATGCCCCAGCTTATTTTTCTGCTGTTGATCATCGCTGCCGCCTGGTACGGCTACCGTTCCTTCAAACGCGAAGCGGTACGCGTTACCCAGCGCGTGCGCCGGGCAGAAAAAGAAGCGCAGAACCGCGCTCATGGCACGCTCGTTCAGGATCCTAAGACCGGCGAATATTACGTCAAAAAAGATTAGAGCCGTTCCAGTTAAGACTGAATCATTGGAACCGCTCTATCTATTTGTTTTGGCGCATTATCCAACGCAAAACCGCTACGCACTTTTGCTGGAAATGCTTTAATCCTGCTTTTTCTGAATGCATCGTTTTACTGAGGCCGCCGCTCTGGTTCGTCATCCTGTTCATCGTGTGGCACCGGCCAAGATTAATCTCGCGCTGCATGTAACAGGGCGCCGAGATGACGGTTATCATCTGCTCGACATGCTGGTGGTGTTCGCCGATTATGGCGACCGCATAAGCGTTGAAGAAGCGCATCATGACAGTTTCAGCATCGATGGGCGCTTTGCTCAGGGCATACCGCTTGATAGCGGCAATCTGGCCATCAGGGCCCGCGATGTTTTAAAGCAATATGCAGGTCGCGATCTCACGCCCGTTGCAATACATCTTGAAAAGAACCTGCCAGTAGCTTCTGGCATCGGCGGCGGCTCAAGCGACGCAGCAGCAACACTTCTTGCGCTCAATGAAATCTGGCAGCTTGGTCTCGACTTAGACACACTGACGGAACTTGGCCTCAAGCTCGGTGCTGACCTTCCTATGTGTTTGCATGGCGCGGCTGTTGGCACTCCACTCGTTGCGCGCGGCATTGGTGAACACCTGACTACGGTCGCGCAAATACCCCCTCTTCCCTTGCTGCTTGTTAATGATGGCACGGCCGTTGCCACGCCCGATGTCTTCAGGGCATTGACAAAGCGCGACAACCCTTCCCTCCCGTCGCCTTCAGAAAGCGGCATAGAAACAATCTGCGCCTACCTCGGCTCAACCCGCAACGATCTCCTGCCAGCAGCCCTGACGCTTGCTCCACAAATCGAGAATAAGCTCGATCTATTGCGTATGCAGGGCGCACTTTTTGCGCAGATGTCGGGCTCGGGTGCGACGTGCTTTGCCATCTTCAAAGACCGGCAAAGTGCAGATGATGCGGCTTCCAAAATTCAGGCGCAAAAGCCTGACTGGTTTGTGGTTTCCACCCAAACAACGGCATCGTAATTCCGGCGTCAGATAGCCATTTTTCGGCCTCATACTGTTCACATATACTTGAATAAATCGTGTCATATTGGGCATTCAGCCCGCCTCAAGGCTTTATTGTTCACACCTTGCGATACATTCTGTGAACCATATGCTGTCTAGGCGCTGCCGATGGAAAGGCCTATCTCTTGCTCATCGAAACGACGAACACACCGTCGCTTCACACAAACCAAGGAGATAGAAAATGAAAAAGTTTGCTCTTGCTGCCGTAGCCGTCGCCCTTAGCGCCGGTGCAGCACTCGCTGAAAATCCACATGTTGGTGAACCTGCCGATCTTTATGCAAATGATCGCACGCCAGTTGCAACCCAGCAGGTTGATAACACTGCAACCGCTTCCATCGGCCAGTCGTCGTTCCAGGATGGTTCGGCTCATCGCTTCGGTGATGCATCGCCTTCGAGCTTCCAGAACTAATATCGGCGGAAGCAGGTCCAATACAAAAAGGCGAAGTCTCTTCAGGCTCCGCCTTTTGTTGTTTGTGGGGGTATAATGATTTGCGGCAACCGAACAGGCTTCAACTGGCGCGGTAAGCCTTCCAGCTCAAGCCCATTCGATGGCAACGAGCCAAGCGCTTCAAGCCTCACGAGCAAACCAGAGTCCAAAGATGGCTTGCGTGCAAAGAGTTTGCCCAGCAATCCCAAACGCGCCTCTTGCTGCAAAGTAAACCTGGCCGGACCCCAACTTTCTCCCATGTGGCGACGCACAGCTTCTTCCCAGCCGTCTGCCAATATTGCCCCGGGTTGCAAAATCAACAGCCACTCCGTTCGTAACGCATCAAGCGCCTCGGTCAGCTCATCCTCGTTATAAAGAGCACAGCCTGCTCCTTCTGCCACCAGCCTTGTCTCATCGGTCGAGCCTTGATCGACCACAACAACGCGACGCAAAAGCCCTTCGACCACTGCTGGCACCAATGCCGACAACGTGTTCGCCAAAAGCTTTTCAGAATTTAGAGTGACGATAAGAACGGAAAGCATGATCCGTTCTATATCAAGACCTCGTGATCGAAAAGCTGTCTTCCTGTATGTTCTTGCTTTGTTCCTTTCTTTGCGATAGGAATAGATTCATCAACAAGAGAGTCGGTTATGGAAATCATCCAGCAGGCAGATAAAGCAGCATTCGGAACAGGGCGCGCGGAACACGCCAATGCGCTCGTGAGCGAGGCAGGCCTGCGCATTGACCATTCACGTCGTCGCGGGCGCGGCGCTGGCATCAATCCCACAGGGCGATTTGAACCCACCACACGACATGAATTTGACGATGGATGGGAGACGCTTGAAGACCTTCCACCCTTCAAGACAGATGTTCAGGTTGAAAAGCCGCGTACCATCATCACACGCAATGATTCACCTGACATCAGCTTTGATCGGTCCATCAATCCCTATCGCGGTTGTGAGCATGGCTGCATCTATTGCTTTGCGCGGCCAACGCATAGCTATATGGGGCTCTCGGCGGGCCTTGATTTCGAAGCCCGGCTATTCGCCAAGCCCGATGCGCCACGCTTGCTTGAACGGGAACTGGCAAAGCCCGGTTATCAGCCAAAGACCATAGCCATTGGCACCAATACCGACCCTTATCAGCCTATAGAGAGAAAATGGCGCGTCATGCGCGAGGTTCTCGAAGTACTGGAAGCTGCCAACCATCCGGTAGGCATCGTGACCAAGTCGGCACTGGTGGTGCGCGATATAGATATATTGAGCCGCATGGCAGAAAAGGGCCTTGCAAAGGTCGCGCTTTCAGTCACCACGCTTGACGCCAATCTTGCCCGCACGATGGAGCCACGCGCATCGACGCCGACCCTGCGCTTGCAGGCTATTCGTAAGCTCACTGATGCTGGCATTCCGACCAATGTGATGATGGGGCCGATCATTCCCGGCATCAACGATCATGAAATTGAGCGCATTCTGGATGCCGCCTATGCGCAAGGCGCACGCGAAGCAGGCTACGTCCTCTTGCGTCTGCCGTTGGAAGTAGCGCCTTTGTTCAAAGACTGGCTCTTGCGCAACTATCCCGATCGTTATCGCCATGTCATGTCGCTTGTGCGTTCCATGCGTGATGGCAAGGATTATGATGCCGAATGGGGCAAGCGCATGCGTGGAACTGGGCCTTATGCCTGGCAGATCGGTCGCCGCTTTGAGATTGCCGCACGCAAGCTCGGCTTCAATTCCAGACGGCTTCATCTTCGGACAGATCTGTTTGAGCCGGTCGAAAAGGGTGGCAAGCAGCTTTCGCTTTTTTAAGTTTGCGCGCTCACCGTCTCGAACGCGAGCAGTTTGCATGAGTTACGCGTTGCGTATTCAATCCCCGTCTGATGTCCATTTCAGACGGAAGGTCCCTGCTTTTACGCCACCTTCCTCGGCAGGGACCTTGCGGAGAACCAGAAGCAATGCGAGCATTGCCGCCAAATGAAACGCTTGTCTTCTGATTCTCCGCTCCTTTTTGACATCCCGCTCGCACCGGACTTCTCGGAAGAGAAGAAACATCTGGCGCGCGGACTTCTTCATATTGCAGGCATCGACGAAGCAGGTCGTGGGCCTTTGGCCGGTCCTGTGGTGGCGGCGGCTGTGGTGCTTGATCCCAATGATTTGCCTGAAGGACTGGATGACTCCAAGCGGCTTAAGGCTGCCAAACGCGACGCCCTCTACGAAATCATTCTTGCCAAGGCATTGACCGTCTCAGTCGCGAGCTTAAGTGCGCGCAGCATTGACGCCAGCGACATTCGAAAGGCCGCGCTTGAGGCCATGCGTCGCTCATTTATGGGGCTTACCCTCAAACCTTGCCATGCGTTAATCGATGGACGCGATGTACCGCCCGGCTTGACCTGCCCCGGCTCTGCTTTGGTGAAAGGCGATCAGCGCTCAATTTCCATCGCTGCCGCCTCCATCGTGGCTAAGGTCACGCGTGATCGCATGATGGTCCGGGCAGGCAATGCCCATCCTCCCTACGGACTGGAAGTTCATGCGGGTTACGGAACCGTCAAGCATCGGACTGCCATTGAGACAGACGGCCCTGTACCCGGCATTCATCGCTACACATTCGCACCGATCAAAGGGCGCTTTTCCTGCTAACACTTCGGTCTGAACCGAAGCATGTGCGAGCAGCGGACTGCTAGAGAGCAGTACAACCGCTTAAACATGCAGGAAAAGATGAGCCATAAAACCAATATCGTCGTCGAACTAGGATTGCTGTTGTTACTGGCCGCTCTTTGGGGTGCATCCTACAGCTTCATTAAAATCGGCGTGACTACGATCCCACCTATTACCCTCATCGCCGCCAGAACCTTGATCGCAGGATTGATATTAATTGTCATAATCAGGCTGCGCGGTCTGAGGCTGCCAACCGACGTGCTGACCTGGAAATACTTTCTGGTTCAGGCCTGCCTGAACAGCGTCGTACCATTCACCGCAATTGCATGGGCGGAACAGACGACGGAAGCAGGCCTTGCTGCAATCCTCAACTCAACAACACCGATCTTTACATTTCTCATCACGCTTCTGATCACACGCCACGAAGCTGTAACCAGCCGCAGGCTATTCGGCGTTGCAGCAGGCCTTGCGGGCACCTGCCTCATTATAGGTGTGCAGGCGCTTACCGGATTGGGCAATGAATTATGGGCGCAGCTCGCAATTATCGCTGCCACCATCTGCTACGCAGGCGCCGCAATCTTTGGCCGGAATTTCAAAAGTCTTGATCCGATGCTGCCAGCCGCAGGCTCTCTCATCAGTGGCGCGATTATTCTGATCCCATTGAGCCTCATCATCGACCAACCATGGACTCTGACACCCAGCGCTAACTCAGTATTCGCATTGCTCGGCCTTGCGGTGTTTTCAACGGCGGCTGCTTTCACAATCTATTTTCGGCTCATCCACACATTGGGGTCTGTTGGCACCACAGCGCAAGCCTACCTCCGCGTTCCCATTGGTGTCGGTATCGGTGCGATCTTTCTCGGAGAGAGGCTGACATCAACTGCGTGGCTGGGTCTGGCTTTCGTCATCATAGGTGTCATCGCGATGACGCTGCCACCGAAACAGGAACCCTGAAATTTGGTAGGCTCCCCAAATACCATAAACAAAAAACGCCGCCCTTTTGAGGCGGCGTTTTCAAAATTCAATGACTACTGCAGTTAGTTCAGATTGCTCTTAACCTGACCAAGCGCATCCTTGAACAGGGTGCCTGCAACCTTGGCGTCAACCTTGTCAGCAACGATCTTGCCAGCAGCAGCGACAGCCAAATCAACAGCCGAAGCACGGACTGCATTGATTGCATCGGTTTCAGCGGTTGCAATCTTCTGCTCAGCAAGCTTGTTGCGACGAACAACATATTCCTCGGTCGCACGCTTGGCATCTTCAAGAAGAGCCTTTGCTTCGCGCTCTGCAGCAGCGACAATGTCGCCAGCTTCTTTTTCCGCTTCCTTGCGCTTGCGATGATATTCAGCAAGAAGCTGCTGGGCTTCTTCGCGCAGGGTGCGGGCTTCTTCGAGTTCCTTCTTGATGTTTTCGGCGCGCTCATCGAGCGAGCGACCGATCATGCCCGGAACCTTCAGGTAAACAATCAGTGCAATGAAGAGAAGAAGAGCAATAAATGCCCAAAATGTTGAATCCATTTTCGTCTCCTCAGGCGTTTGCGGTTTTGACTGCTGCGGTCACGTCAGCCTTGTCGGCCTTGGTTCCCAGAAGCTGTTCAACAATCGCAGACGTGGTTTCTTCGGCGATAGTACCGACATCGCTCATGGCCTTGGCCTTGATTGCGGCGATACGTTCTTCCGCTTCAGCAAGCTTGCTCTCAAGAGCAGCTTCCGCAGTGGCACGTTCGGCCTCTGCTTCGCCCTTGCCTTTTTCGTGAGCAGCTTCAGCAATCGAAGCGGCCTTGGTGCGCGCAGCAGCCAGTTCCTGCTCGTAAGCAGCAATGGCGTTGTCCGCATCCTGCTTAAGGCGGGCAGCCTGCTCGAGATCCTGTGCGATACGGTCACGACGGTTTTCGATCACGCCGCCGATACGTGGCAGAACCACGCGGGACAGGAACAGATAGAAAAGACCGAAAGTGATCGCCAGCCACAGAAGCTGCGAAGCGTAATGGGTGGAATCAAACGGCGGGAATACGCCGCTGCCGTGTCCGGCATCGTGCGCGACCCCGGTTTCGGTGTGCACAGCATCGGCTGCGCCGTGCTCACCAGCAGCTGGTGCCGGTTGCGATTCGGTGGCGGTTTGGGCAAACGCCGTGGACACGAACATCCAGATTTCCCCTTCAATCCAGCATGCTCTTTTCCGGAAAGAAGTTCCGGATTTATAGAAACATGCTCACTTAGACGTCATATGCAAAGGCCAGCCGCGCTGCATTTCAAGATACAGATCGCGGCAGGCCAGTTTCTTGCGACTGTTTATTAAACAGCGAAGAGGAGCAGAAGCGCGATGAGCAGCGAGAAGATGCCCAGAGCTTCCGTCACAGCGAAACCGAATACCAGACGGCCGAACTGGCTGTCAGCAGCGGATGGGTTACGCAGAGCGCCCGAGAGATAGCTACCGAAAATGTTGCCGAGGCCGAGAGCCGTACCGGCCATACCGAAACAGGCGAGACCGGCGCCGATGTACTTTGCTGCTTCCGCTTCCATGTTAAAGCTCCTTCTGGATTGCAAATTAGTGCGGATTTCTGTTCTGGCGGAAACCCGCCGGCTAGAACCTCAAAGCGCATCACTTTAATTGTATCGATGCGAAGCGCTTTAAATGTTTTCATAACGCATGTTGTTGTCGGAAAACCGGTAAACCACTTTTCCGCAACATGCTTTAGTGACCCGGATGTACTGCGTCGTTGATGTACATGCAGGTAAGGACGGTGAAGACGTAGGCCTGGAGGAATGCAACCAGGAACTCAAGCGCGGTGATCGCGACCGTCATGATAAGAGGCAGGATCGCTCCGCCAACACCAAGTGCACCAAGTGAGCTCAGCGAGACAACGAAGCCTGCGAAAACCTTGAGCGTGATGTGGCCTGCCAGCATGTTCGCGAAAAGACGAACAGAAAGGCTGATTGGGCGCGAGAGGAACGAAATGATTTCAATGGCAACAACCAGTGGGATGATGATGCCCGGAACACCGCTTGGCACGAACAGCTTGAGGAAGCCAATGCCATGCTTGTAGAAACCGTAGATAATTACAGTGCCTATGACGAGCAGCGACAGTGCAAATGTAACGATGATCTGGCTGGTAATCGTATAGAAATACGGGAACAAACCGATAAAGTTTGCGACCAGAATGAACATGAACAGCGAGAAAACGAAGGGGAAGAACTTCATGCCCTTCGACCCGGCCGAATCTCTCAGGCTCGACGCCACAAATTCATAGGCCATTTCCGAAACCGACTGAAGGCGACTTGGGATCAGTCCACGGCTCGACGACGTGAAGTAAAGAAAGCCTGACGCAAGCACCACCGTTGCGACCATAAAGGCCGAAACATTGGTGAACGACAGGTCCAAACCACCGACGTCGATCGGAATCAACCGGGAAACCTGGAACTGATGGATCGGATCGTTGGCCAACTTAACCTCGTCTGTCGTTCCTGCCCTAAGGCGTTTCAGTCGCGAACCAAAGGCTCGCCTGGGCGTTTCAGTCTCGGGCGAACCGCCCGCTTGTCTTAAGTGTCTATACGCGAACATTTTCGTGATGTCCGCGAAGACTTATTCCTTATCGCTCTTTTCCACGCTAGACTTATTATTGCCTTGATCGGCAACATAACCTGCGGAACGGAGCACGTTGAGGGTGCCAGCGCCAAAGCCCAGAAGGAGAAATACTATCAACCCCCATGGCGACGTGCCTGCGTAGCGATCAAGAGCCCAACCAATTACTGCGCCAACCACGATACCAGCAATAAACTCGCTGGAGAGTTTCATGGCCTGCGCGACGGAACTGGATGTTTCCGAACGCTCATCCTCAGAAGCCGGTGGTTTAAGCACCCTCTTTTTGGCCAGTTCGGCCTCAAGGCGGTTCAAACGCTGATCCAGCCCCCCGGAAACAGTTTTGCGGTCCACATCCCTGCCTACACCGGATGACTTTCCGGGCTCAGTGCCGCTCGTCATTGGCAGCTCCTTTTGCAAGAAATGCGGGCCTTAAAAGCCCATTTCCAAGTTGCGCGCAACATATTGACACACCGCGCGCTAGTCAAGGCGGTCAAGCAGTTGCTTCAAAAGGTTTTTTCTCTAGGAAATGCAATGATTTAGCCGATGGTGCGACTCATTTTCCGCCCAAAGTCGGAGTTCATGCAGCAATTCGGCTTCAAAATTGGAATCGAATTAGGCGAAGCTCCGCACATGGATTCATCAATGTGCACCTGTTTCAAGCGACGTTCGAGACAAATAAATGTGTCCGAAAGTGATTTCGTAGCAAGCCACTTGAACAGACGACTGTTATTAGCTCCAGCCGCCGCCATAAGTGCGATAGAACACATGAAGGCCGATCTTGGTCATCTTCTTCATGGTGGGCGCCCAGAACGGGCTGACATAGGTCGCGTGATAATGGGTGGAGGAACCAACCTCCGGCAGCCAGATCTGACCGGCGGTGACTGTTTTGGCGACCTGCTGCGCCATGCGCCATTGTGGCATTTCAGTTACGCGATGCTTTTGCCCATCGCAGGCAAACGAAAACTGGCATGCATTGAGCCAGTTGCGATTCTGATAGACCACATCGCAAATGGTTCCCGGATAAGACGGGTTGCGAACGCGATTGAGTACGACCTGCGCTACGGCTACCTGTCCTTTGACGGTTTCGCCGCGCGCTTCATAGTAGACTGCCTCTGCGAGACACTTCTGCTCTTTCGAGCCAAACGATTCTGCAGGCAAAGGCGTAGCCGCCCATGCGTGGTCCTGTTCACTGATCGGCGGCACAAAACGACCGCTATCTGCTTCCGGCGTCAGAATACTTTCGAAGGGCGAAGTTTTGCCGTAGTCGGGCTTAGAAGGCGCATAGCCCAACGCGAGAACGTCGGGCTCATTATTGTTGATCAGCTTTGCCAGCTGCACAGGTATGTCCTGTCTGGATTTGGGTGGTTTGACCGCGTGGAACGCCATCGCGATCTCAACCTCCTTCCCTTCAATGCTGGATTTTGAGAAGGCCATGCGCGCATCGATTTTTTCGCGCGGCGCTGTGATCATGCTGATTTTCTCAAACATGCTGCCCGCGTTGAAAGCCCGCGCCGGAGCCTTAGGCTTCACAGAAACGATGCGACCGGTCTTGTCCGTACGATTGATGCGATTCTCATCGGGATTGGGATCATCGACGCCGAGCTTGGCGGTCTTCTGACCACCAGAAAGTGCAACGCGGCCAATGCCCGGCACCTGAATACCTGTTGCAGCAATACTGCCTGTGACCGTCGTTGCATCGACAAAAGGCATTTCGGCCTGATGCAGCGAGCCGACCGGAGCTTTGGCGACAAAGGCGGTCCAGCGATGCCCTGCCACGTCTGCAGTCGGTACAAGGCTTGCCATATCCTGAAAGGCGATTGCATTGGAGTTGAACAGATAGGCGATCGCAGCCAGCAAAAGCGGCACCAGACGATGCGGCTTGCGCACGACATGACGTGGCTTGGCGCGAACAGCGTAATAGCGACCATCCTCGGGACAATAGCCCGTTACCGGATAATGCCATACCGGCTCGGCAGCGGCCTTTGACCGGCCAAACAGCGCTCGTATGGAACCAAAACGCACCGCAAACTCCACTCGCAACGATTACTTAACTATAGCGAATAATGGAGTATTAACCTTGATGGATGGTTAACGGTATTTTGTTTACCCTTTGAAAAGATTGATTAATTTTGAATTAACGCCGTTCCCGGAGGTTTGTTTTTATTTGCTTTTTTAGCTATCCCAATAGCAAATGCGTTCAGGCAAGAGCGTGCTGGATTTATCTGGAATGCAAAAGGAATTTAAAATGGTCGGCAAAAAGACATTGAATACAATGGTGGTGGCACTGATTGTCCTCCCCTTTCTGGCTTCAAATCTTAATGCTGAAACCTTTGATCGTGTGGTGATCCTTGCCAATACACCCAAAATCACCCGTTGGGCCGTCATTCATCAGAAACCCGATCCGGCTCACAATGACCCTTATTATCATTTGGAGGCGTTCGAACATAAGAAGGGCGCTCAGCCTTGGGTGTTCAAGCGGCTTGCACATCATATGGTGATCACCAGCGAAGCGCTCGAGAAGAGCCGCAACAAGAAGCGCGCTGGCACATATGCCTATAAGGATGTCGAGTTCTGGATCACATACAAAATGTGGCGTGATAATCCGGAAATCCGTGCGCAAACGCCCATTTGTGAAACGAGCATCAAAGACTGCCTTGAACGCGCCACAGACCCAAAATAAGCGACCAATATGATCAGGAAAATTCTTTTCGCCGTCGTTCTCATCGCTGTCGGCTTGTTCGGCTACACCAAGGTCATGGCGCGCGTCGGTTCAGGCGAGCCGCCACAATCTCTCCCTGCGGAACAACAGGCAGACGCCATAAAGGTTTATAAAGGTGAGCGTCGGATGACGCTGCTGCGCGATGGTGCCGTGATCGGCACATATCGGATTGCACTCGGCGGCAACGGCGATGGGGGACATAAGAGCCGCGAGGGCGACCAGAAAACACCTGAGGGCGCTTACATCATTGATTGGCGCAATCCGCGCTCAATGGCCCATCTGAGCCTGCATGTTTCCTATCCGAATACTGCAGACCAGAGTGCAGCCGATGCGGCAGGCTATGCACCCGGCGGCAATATCATGATCCACGGCCTGCCTAATGGCTGGGGATGGCTTGCCTCTGTGCACCATCTCTGGGACTGGACGGACGGCTGCATCGGCGTGACCAACACGGAGATGCGCGAAATCTGGTCGAAGGTGCCAAATGGCACCCCCATCGTCATCGAGCCCTAATTCAGCTTCACTGCCCAGCGCTCGATATCGGCACTTTGACCGATCAGGGCCAGACCATTGGCAATCGAATCAAACTGGTTCGAGCTTGTGACCATTGCATCCGGGAAACGCTTTTCAAAAGCCTCGCGGATGGCAGGCACGAAGGATGTGCCGCCCGTCAGGAAGACACGATCGATACCCGCAAAAGTAAGCCCCGCATTCTCCACAGCCTGCTCAACTGATTGTTCGATATTCGCCACGTCATCGGCAATCCAGTTGTCAAAATCGTTGCGGGTGATATCGGACCTGATCTCGAAATCATCAGCTTTGAAATGAAGCTCAGATATTCTTTCCGATGACAAGCGTACTTTGAGGTTTGAGACGGCGCGATAAATCTCATAACCGTAGTCGTTCTCGATCAGGTTGATGAAATGCTCGAGCGGTTCGGGATCGACGGCATTCTTCGCAAGATCGGTCAGTGCGCGAATGGTGGCTGGCGAGTTCATCAGGAACAGCGTATTCCACCGTGCGAAGTTCGCATAATAATGACGCGGTATCGGCAGGCGTTTGCCGAAAGATTTATATTCGCCATTTTTACCCAGAAGCGGGGAAACCGCATTGTCGATAATGCGATAATCGAATGTGTCGCCTGCAATGCCGAGACCGGTCTGGCTCAATGGCGTGAAACTTAGGCCCTGCGCACCCACTTCAAATCGCACGATAGAAAAGTCGCTCGTACCGCCGCCAAAGTCGGCCACAAGAACAGTCGATTCGGCCTTCAGCTCCTGCGCGTAGAAATATGCAGCCGCCACAGGCTCATACACATAATGAATATCGGTAAATCCAAAAGCGCGAAATGCTTTTTCATAGCGCTGCATGGCCAGCTCTTCGTCCGGCGAAGCCCCGGCAAAAATGACCGGACGACCAATGACAACACGATTGCCCTTAGGGGGCAAACGATCCCCAAGGCGCGCTGCAACTGACTCCAGAAAAGTCTCGAGAATGTCCTCAAACTTGAAGCGCTTGCCGTAAACCGGCGTGTCGGTAAAGGATTTTTGGGCTGCAAACGTCTTGAAGGATTGCAACATACGGGTTGAGTGCGGCGCGTTGACGAACGCGTCCATTGCCCATGGACCACTTTCCGACGTGCGTTCGCCGGTTTCGCGATCCTGCCAGAAACAAAGAATCGAGCGATAGCCGGTTACATCAACGCCATCTTTCGGCACGCTCAGTACTGCCGTCGAACCATCGGGTGAAGCCAGCGACAGGACAGTGTTTGTCGTGCCAAAATCGATGCCCATCGTGACACCGCTGAACTGGCTCTCGCTAACTGTCATCATAATCTGCCTCTGGTATTGGGGAATTTCAGGAGGCGGCGACGTAGCAGACCGATTAGAGTTTCTCAAGGCAAGAAACTTTAATAAGAGACAATCAGAATTGATAGTTTAAAGGAGCACCAATGTCCCGCTTTGAAAACACAACCGCAGTTATAACCGGTGCTGCGCGTGGTCTGGGGGCTGCTCTTGCCTTTTCGCTGGCTGAAGCCGGATGCAATATCGTGCTTTGCGGGCGCAGCATGAACGCGCTTGAAACCACGGCGAAGAGTATTGCGCAAAATACTGGACAGAAGGTCGAAACCGTTCAGGTTGACCTCGCTGATACCGCAAGTGTTGCGACTGCCATTGAAACTATCAAGGCGAAGCATTCCGCAATCGACATTCTCATCAACAATGGTGCGATGTGGCTTGAAGATAGGCAGGAAGACTATTCCGAAGTGGAAGTTGCAGGCGTGATTAATGCCGCCGTCACCGGCACATTCCTCTTCACACAAGGACTGCTGCCACTTCTAAACGCTTCACCGCGCCCGGATATTGTCACCATCGGCTCGATCAGCGGCTTGCCGAACGCACCATTGCAGACAGTCTCGATTCCGTTTTATGCAGCAAAGCGCGCGCAGGCGGCACTGGCAGACGGTCTGCGGCAAAAACTTGCCGGAACGCCGGTGCGTTCCATCGTCGTGCATCCGCCTTATCTTGAAGATGCGTCGCCGCTGGAAGACAACTGGCAGGCCTCAGCTAAGCGGAAAAAGGGCGAAGCTGCCACTAGCCGCGATATTGTCGAATCGGTTCTGTTTGCCCTCACCCGCCCGCGCCATGTGTCACTGTCGATCACTGTCGATGCGGATGAAGGTGGCGTATTTGGGTAAGACAACAGCACCTATTATAAAAATGACATCACAAATAAAAAAGCCCGGTCTCACGACCGGGCTTTTTGCTTATTTCTTCTTCTTCGCACGACCCGCGAACGGATTATCCGATGTCTTTAGCGACAGGCGGATCGGTACGCCCGGCATTTCGAATGTCTCACGCAGGCCGTTGATAAGATAGCGCACATAGGATTGCGGCATCGCATCAGGACGCGAGCAGGAAACCACAAAGCCCGGCGGACGGGTTTTGATCTGCGTCATGTACTTGACCTTGAGACGACGTCCGGAAACAGCCGGTGGCGGCTGATGCGCAATAACGCCTTCAAGCCAGCGGTTCAGGCGGCCTGTCGAGATACGACGGTTCCAGATTTCATGCGTCTTAACGACGTTTTCCATGAGCTTATCCAGCCCCTGGCCACGCTCGCCTGAAATCGGCACAGCGCGAAGGCCGCGCACCTGTGGCAGAAGCCGTGCAGTCTTTTCGTAAAGATCTTCGAGAACCAATTGGCGATCTTCGATCAGATCCCATTTATTAAACGCGATAACCGGTGCACGGCCTTCGCGAATGATCAGATCGGCAATCTGCAAATCCTGTTTTTCAAACGGGATCGTTGCATCAAGCACGATGATAACAACCTCAGCAAAGCGAATCGCACGCAGGCCATCGGCAACGGAAAGCTTTTCGAGCTTTTCCTGCACGCGCGATTTGCGGCGCAGACCGGCCGTATCAAAAAGCTTGATGTTACGTCCGCGCCATTCCCAGTCAACGGAAATCGAGTCGCGCGTGATACCGGCTTCAGGGCCCGTCAGCAAACGGTCTTCGCCAAGCATCGTATTGATCATTGTGGACTTGCCTGCATTCGGACGTCCAACAATGGCGATGCGCAGTGGCTTGGTTGTATCGTATTCCGGAATGATTTCTTCATCCGGGTCTTCGATATCATCGCCTATCAGCTCACCGACTGCCTTCGGTGTGAAGACTTCATCGGCTGCTTCTTCTTCACGCTCATCTGCAAAGACACGTTCTTCGCCCAAAAGCTCGACAATCGCATCACGCAGGTCAGGCATGCCCTGACCATGCTCAGCAGAGATCGGGCAAGGCTCACCCAAACCAAGCTGGAAAGCATCATAAAGACCCGACTGCGCACCGCGTGCTTCCGATTTGTTTGCTACCAGAACAACCGGACGGTTTGAACGGCGAACAAGTTCGGCAAAGGTTGCATCGGTCGGCGTAATGCCAGCCTTGGCATCGATCACAAACAGGATCGCATCGGCTTCCTGAATGGCAGCCTCAGTCTGCGCGCGCATGCGCGCTTCCAGACTGTCATTGGCAGCTTCTTCAAGACCAGCAGTGTCGATAACCTGAAACTTCAGATCGTAGAGCTTTGCATCATGGATGCGCCGGTCGCGCGTAACGCCCGGCAAGTCATCGACCAGCGCCAGCTTACGGCCGACGAGGCGATTAAACAGTGTGGACTTGCCGACATTGGGACGCCCGACGATGGCGAGAGTGAAACCCATAGGTTCGTATTACTCCGAAGATAAGCGCGGCTTAAAGCGTTTCGCGCTTATATTAGTGTTGCTAAACGCTTTAAGCATTTACTTCTTTGCTTGTCGTTATCGGAAAACCGGTACCCACTTTTCCGCGACAAGCTTTAGCCTTGTTGAGCTTCCGGCATCTTGATGCCAGCGCCGCGCATGAGATCTAGCATTGTGTTGGCGCGTTGGCGGATATTCGCCGGCGCCAGATTGTCATTAGCAATCTGCTGATAGAGCTTGGCAGCATCGTCGAAACGCTCTGCCTTCCAAGCAGCAAGGCCCAGCGCTTCGCGAGCGCTGGAACGCATTGGATTGCCATCTGCCGAAAGGGTTTCAACGCGCTTTGCGACATCATCATAAGAACCAGAATCAACAAGCAGATAAGCCGCACGCAGGCGAGCGACATCACGCATTGGAGCAGGTACAGCATTGTCGGCAGAAACAGCATCAAAGGCTGCAACGGCTGCTGCCACATCGCCCTTTTCTGCCTGAACGGAGGCCGCACGCAGACGTGCCAAAACCGGATAAGAGCCGTAACCGGTCTTTTCCAGATCATCGAGCGCAGCAATAGCTTCATCGTTCTTGCCGGAAGAAGCCAGATCGAGTGCTGCCAGGAACCTGTCACCGGAAGCGGAGGCTTTGCTGTCAGTCCAATGCTGATAGCCAACCCAGGCGGCCGTACCGATAACGACCGCAACCGCACCGCCGATCAAGATGGGGCCGAAGTTTTTCCAAACCTGCTTTGCCCGTTCCGAACGGAGTTCCTCGTTTACCTCGCGAATGAAACTGTCGTCTGCCATGGACCTGCCATCTTTAGTAGAGTGCAACGGATTTGAAGCCGCGCTCTAAAACCCGTTGATCTTAATTTATCTATTCTGGCGCTTTTAGTCGGAATTCACGCCATATGTAAGACCTGTCGGCGAAATAAGCTGTAAGTGCAAGAAACAATGTACATCTATGTCGGAGCTTCGCCATATTTTGTGACTAACAAGCAACTTTTCCAGTCAGATTGCGTTCATTCCCCCATGCGCCTCATCACTCCCGCCGTCATCATCGCCTCCTCACTCGCTGCAAGCCCCGTCCTCGCCCAGACGACGAAGCCACAATATGTGCTGATTTCGTTTGACGGCGCGCATGACAACAAGCTTTGGACGCGTTCACGGGAGCTGGCGAAAAACAACAATGCACATTTTACCTATTTTCTGTCCTGCGTCTTTCTGATGGAAAAGAAAGACCGCCGCGATTATCAGCCCCCGCGTAAGCGTGCTGGCGCATCCAATGTCGGCTTTGCACTGAGCCATGATGAAGTTGTGACCCGCCTCGACAATATCTGGAAGGCACATCTGGAAGGCAACGAGATCGCAAGCCATGGTTGCGGCCATTTTGATGGCACCAGCTGGTCAACCGCAGACTGGAACAAGGAAATCAAGGAATTCCGTCGCATCACGGCAGACGCCTATAAGAACAACAGCATCGAAGGCGAGCCGGAAGGCTGGCAGGAGCTGGCCCGCAAGGGCATCAACGGTTTCCGCGCGCCTTATCTCGCGGCATCTAAGCCGGTGCAGGATGCGTTGAAAGCCAATGGCTTTCGCTATCAGGCTTCGTCCATCACACGTGGACCGGAACTGCCACAGATAAATGGCCAGTTCGCATCCTTTGGCCTGCCGCTTATTCCTGAAGGGCCATCCCAGCGCGCTATCGTCGGCATGGACTACAATCTCTATGTTCGTCACTCAAAGGGCAAGGAGCTACCTACCCAATCAGCAGAGTTTGAGGACCGCGCCTACAAGGCGTTTCGTACCGCTTTCGACAAGCAATATGACGGTGAGCGCATTCCGCTACAGCTCGGTTTTCATTTTGTGCTGATGAATGACGGTGCCTATTGGCGGGCCATGGAACGACTGGTTGCGGAAGTCTGCAACAAACCAGATGTCAAATGCACGACCTATAATGATTATCTCAACAGCAGCACCGACGCACACTCCGATGGTCTGGGCGACAGTGCAGCTCAGAGCAGAGCACAGGCTTTATGACATGAGGCCCAGATTTTCCTGATCCAGTACAGGCGCTGGCGGTCCTTCAATAGCTGCCTCAAAGCCACGTAAACGCTTGTAGATTGAAAGCAGCTCAATAATCGTCGTCCATGAGTTGACGAGATATTGGAACGAGGTCCGCACCTGCTCGAAAACATTGGAAATCTGGCTCATCAAACCAAGCGTCAGCTTACCTGCTACGATAGAGGGAATGAGGATCAGGAGCGGAAAGATATTATCCGCCTGCAGATAGAAAATACGTGCGACGTTGAAATAGACATAGTGGAAATAGAGCCTGAAATAATTGTGGCGAACATTGGTGAAAAGCTCGCGCATGGTGACAGGCTCTGCGCGATTAGCATGGTCCTCGCCATAAACCAGTTCCTTACGGTAGGCCGCTTCCACGCGCTGATTGTTGAATTCCAGACCCGGTAGCTTGATACCAACGAGCGCCAGAAAGCCCGTCCCGAATATAGCCCAAACTATCGCAGCCCAGACCAGCGCATGTGGAATTACGCCAATTATTGGAAGTTCGCTGACCTTTTTGGAGAAGGTGAACAACACTGGCAAAAAGGCAATCAACGTCATAACCGATTTTACAAGGCTTACACCCAGCTGTTCCAGCGTGGTGGAAAAGCGCATTGTGTCTTCTTGCACGCGCTGGGCGGCACCTTCGATATGACGCAATTTCTGCCAATGCAGCATGTAATAATCGTTCATGGCCGTACGCCAGCGAAAAATATAATGACTGACGAAGAACATGCTCAAGACGCCGATGGTAATGGCCAAAAAGGCAATCCCGGCAAAGTCCAGTGCGCCCCAGTAAAAATCAACAGCAGATACAGCACCCGGCGTACTCAACCCCTTCTGCACCATGTCATAGAACGGCCCATACCAAGTGTTGATCGCGACACTGACCTGAACGCTGAAATAGGTTGTAAACAGGATGAGAGCCGAACCAAGGATCGACCAACGCTGCCATGGGTGCGACGAGAACGCACTCCAGAAAGCATAGAACGCAAACACCGCAACGGCAAAATAAATGTAGAACCACAAAAATGGTGCGGACCAGAAGACGCTAGCGCCGATGATCGGCGCAGACTCTGCCGCTGCACGTGGCAGGCCGACAAACCGTCCAAGAGTGCTCCCCCCATCATACCAGCCAATGACAGCAAGTAGTGTCCAAAGAAGAGCTGAAGAAAAGAGCAGTTTGGGACGCGGAAAGAATGATACGAACATCAGGAAAATCCAAAAATGCAATTCTGCATTTATGAAATGCCTGTCCAACGTCCTTTACCAGTTAAATTTTTGTAAGGTTTCCCGTTACTTGGCAGCCTTGCCAGCGGCAAGGCCTATGAAAGCTGTGACCAGCAACGCAAAAGCGGCGATCAGACTTGGCAGGGTAAACGAGCCGGAATATTGCGCCATGAAGCCGGCAACCAACGGCCCTGCAATCTGGCCAATACTGAAACAGACTGTCATGCGCCCAAGTGCGCGCTTTGGCGAATGGGGTGCGAGAACACGCGCAGCCTGAAGGCCAAAGGCAGTCAAAGCCATGAACGTCAAACCCAACAATGCACCGCCAATCAGTGGGCCAAAAGGTGCGGGCAGAACCACACTTGCGGCAACGCCAATCGCTTCCAATACGGCAGTCAGAGCAAAGGCAGAAAACAATCCGAATTTTCTGATAGCAGGCGACCATAGCCAGATTGAGGGTGCAGCGCACAATCCGGTTATGACCCAGACCGCCGCTTCCATCAGCGGCCCGCCCTCATTGGAACGCACGATGGCAATGATGAATGTCGCCGTAATCACATAACCAAAACCAAAAATGCCATAAGCCAGCGCAATTGCATTGAACGCGAAACTGTTTGGCAAAGCCGGTTCACGCTTGCCATTCGTGCCACCGACCGGGCCTTCCTTCACGAGATAGGCCACGAGAGCGGCCAAGATTACGCTCAGAACAGCCGCGCCCATCCAGTCTGCTTTCCAGCCAAGGCCGGACAGCCGAATGGCAGCCACCATTACTGCGGAAATTGCAATACCCGCACCCACGCCACCGAAATGCAGTGCACCGAGCCCTGCCCGCTCCGCTGCCGTGATATGGCTCAACACGATTGCGGTTGCGAGAATCATGGTGACGGCACTGATGAAACCTGCTGCAAACCGGATGATTGAGAACAGCCACACGCCATCGACCAGTGCCATGAGCGCACAAAGCACGGCACTGATGATCAGCCCCACAAGCACGCTGGCGCGTTCAATACCGGCAGACCAGCCATAGCCGCCAACAACCGCCCCAAGCAGATAACCGACATAATTGGCTGATGCGATGAAACCGGCATCGGCAGCATTAAAGCCCACATCCGCCATCATGCCCGGCAGGATTGGCGTATAGATGAAGCGACCAATACCCATTACCGCGATCATGGCGAGGAAGCCGCCAAAGGCATAACGGAGTGCAATCTGGTGCGGGTATGTCTGGGAGAGTGTCTTGTTCATGGCGGGGAAAATACGCTTCGCGCGAAGCCATACAATTGAATTTTTCTGATGGGATCAATCATCCGAATTCAGTTCAACTTTCCGGCATCGAATGCGGAAGTCATACCGATGACACGTCCGTGTTTGGTTTGGGCGGGCGCACCGGTACACTGTCAGGCTGGGCCGAATGCAGGAAATGCAGCAGTGTTTCATTCACCGATTGCAGACGGAAAGCCGTATCGCGCCAACTGAAATCAATGTCCTGCGGCACAGCTGTCAGGCGTTCCGGCACCTCGCCTTCATCCAGATTGCAATTGTGGATCACCGATTGCAACGCCTGTGCAATCCATTCTGGTGGCGAAGCTTCTTTCTTGCGCAGCGCATTGCCGAGAGCTTCGCCGAACAACAGTGCCGATGCATAAAGACGAATGCCACGACGATCATAGCGGCCTGCCATTTCGCTGACCTCACGTGCGACAAGGCGCCCGCGGAGCGACCAGCGCGCATTGGATCGCGCCAATGCAATCCCATCACCCAGCGCATTGACTGCGCGTTGGGCCTGCGTGAACTGGTTTATGGCGCTTTGCGCATGAACAACGTCTTGCTTTTCAAGGGCAATCGCTGACTGTTTCAATCCTTTCAGAATATTATCGACCAATCCCCGCACGGCTCTGTCAATGAGTCTCACCGGATCGGGCGTCACCAATATCTGACTGAACAGAAGCCCGACGCCAGCACCGACCAGCACATCAATGAGACGCGTCATACCAGCGACCTGCGGCCCCATAGCCAGAACCAGAATGGCGGAAACGCCCGATTGGATGGCGATTGCGGGTGCCAAGCCGAATGTCGTTGCAAGCACCATGGCTATGCAGGTGACAACACTCATATGCAGAACCGGAATTGTTTCCGGCAGAAGCAGCGACAACTCCCCTACCACAACACCTGTTGTAACGCCGGTAATGACACCAATCGCCTGTTTGCCATGATTGGGAAGATTGGGTGCCAAGCAGATAACGGCTGTCACCATTGCAAAGACAGGCCGTGGCTGGCCAAGCATCCACTGGCAAACCAGCCACGCGACCGCACCGGCAACAGAGGCAATCAACGCATCCCGCCAACTGACCGACCATTGCTGGAAAATTTTGTCTATCCGCTTATGCATGGTTTGGCCTGCCTGCTATCGTCATGTGAAGACATATTATCTAAGGCAAACCTTGAGATGCTCAAGCTTTGAAGAACGCTTCGTATTGATCTGGCTTGAAGCCGATGGTTAGTTTTCCGTCCTTATCGAGTACCGGGCGTTTGACCATGGAAGGCTGCGCCAGCATCAGCTCCCGCGCCTTCGCAGCATCGACATTCTGACGTTCTTCTTCTGGCAGTTTGCGGAAAGTGGTGCCCGCACGATTGATCAGCTTTTCCCACTCAACATCTTTCAGAAACCGGTCAAGTGTCGCGGCATCGAGGCCTTCCTTCTTGTAGTCGTGGAAGGCGTATTCGATGCCACGATCTTCAAGCCAGGTGCGCGCCTTCTTCATGGTGTCACAGTTTTTGATACCGTAGATGGTCACGCTCATTTCCGACTCCTTTGATCTTGTGTCGCGATCAAAAGCTATCAACCGAAACGTTGCAACCCCTTATCGTGCATCATGAAATATAATGCCCAGCGTATGACGCTTACCTGAGCGCAGACGACTGACGCCGTGCCGCATCTTGACGCGATAATCGCCCCGCGTGCCACGCATCGGTCGATCATTGACTGCAAAAACAACCGCATCTCCTTGTTGCAGGGACACGACCTCGGCTCTGCTTTGCATACGCGGACGCTGTTCCGTCAGTACAAACTCACCGCCGGTGAAATCCTCGCCCGGCCGTGACAGCAGGACTGCCACCTGAAGCGGAAAAGCGAGATCGCCGTAAAGATCCTGATGCAGGCAATTATAGTCACCTTCGACATATTGCAGGATCAGTGGAGTCGGGCGTGTCTGCCCTGCTGCATGGCAGATTGCGAGATATTCATCGTGGCTTGCCGGATATTCCACTCCACTTCCCAGACGTTCGCTCCAGCGATTGGCCAGGGGGCTTAGCCGCGCATATAGCGCCTTGCGGGATGCGCTGATGATCTCAGGCAGCGGATTGGCAAAATACTTGTACTCACCGAGTCCAAAACCATGCCTTGCCATTGAGATAGTCGAGCGAAACGCATCAGAAGCATCATAGAGGCCGACGAGTTCGTTACATTGCTCTTCGGAAAAGAGTTGCCCTAGCGTCGCCGTTCCGAACTGGTCCAGTTCATCGGTGACTTTTTGCCAGTCGTAAGAGGCCAGCTTCTCCTTCATGACTGGCGCTCTCTTTCGAGCAAATCACGCTTGCGTTCAACACCCCAGCGATAACCGGACAGGCCGCCATCATTGCGCACCACGCGATGGCAAGGAACCGCAACTGCAATCTTGTTGGCACCGCAGGCTTGTGCCACCGCACGCGTTGATTTGGGCAGACCGATCGTTTGGGCAAGCTCGCTATAACTTACTGTTTTGCCAAGCGGAATCTCGCGCAAGGCCCGCCACACGCGCTGCTGAAAAGCTGTGCCTCTTAAATCAAGCGGCAGATCGAATCCTATGCCGGGATTTTCGACAAAGCCGATGACCTGCGCGATGTGATTCTCGAAATCGCGATCTGCGCCCACAAGCTGCGCTTTCGGAAAGCGCTTTTCCAGATCAACAATCAGCTCCTGCGGATCCTCGCCCATCAGAATGGCACAGACCCCCTTCCCGCTTTCGGCTACCAAAACAGCACCGAGGGCGGATTGTCCGATGGCAAAGCGGATGGTTTCGTTTTCACCGCCGGACTTGTAAGCCTTCGGCTTCATGCCGAGGATTTTGTCCGAAGCCTCATAGAAACGGCTGGAAGAATTATAGCCTGCCTCGTAGATCGCGTCCGTTACGCGACTGTCATTGGCTTTGAGGGCTGCGCGCATTTTTCCTGCACGATGTGCATCGGCATAGGCCTTCGGCGTCAGACCAGTAAAGCTTTTAAAGATGCGATGGAAATGTGCTGGGCTGGCACCAGCAACGCGTGCAATCTCCTCAAGTGCCGGAACTTCATCAGCATTTTCGATGAAGCGGCAGGCGGCGGAAACCATATCCGCGTAACGCGCAGTATTTTGTGTCTCCAGCGTTGCATCGAAATGCGGCTTGCACCGCATGCAAGGGCGAAAGCCAGCGTGCTCCGCATCGTCGCAAGTGATAAAAAACTGAACATTTTCGCGTTTACCACGGCGCGATGGGCACGACGGACGGCAATAAACGCCCGTCGTGCGTACAGCGTAAACGAATTCGCCATCTGATGCCTTGTCGCGCGCCAGCACTTTTAGCCAACGGCTTTCATCAGTGTCATTGTTGCTTGTCAGCGTGCGTGTCATCAGGTTCATGTCCGTTATCCTTCTTACTATGAAGGAAAGCTAACGCTTAACAAGACCGACAACACTCCGCTGCTTGCTTTCAAATTTTTGAAACGCTTTTTATACCAAGGCGGCTCAAGATGCTAAGGCATCACGCCTTGATAAAGTTCAAGCGCCACTCGGGCTTAACCAAAGTCCAATGAGTTTCACTCAATGAACTTTGGTATTAGGCCTTACGCGCTTCCTTGATAGCGTCGATCAGGCTCTGCTCATTCATCACGCCACCATAAAGTCTGGTGCCTATGACAAACGATGGCGTGCCGCCAAAATTAAAGGCTTCACCCTGTTCCATGTTGCGCTCAAGAATACCGTTGATCCGAGCAGCGTCGACTTTGTAAGCAGCTTCAAGCTTTTTCGGATCAAGACCAGCTTTCTTAAGTGCTGCATCCGTCTGGTCCTTGGTCAGACGACCCGGTGTTAGCATCATGGCTTCCATCGCCTTGACATAATCACCGGACTTTTCGGCTGCCAGCACCAGTCGCGCCGGATAGGCAGAGTTGTCACCAAAGATAATCCAGTCTTTCAGCACCAGCCGCACCTTGCCGTCATTTTCGACAACCCGCATCAGTTCAGCGTGGCCCTTTTTGCAGTAGGGACACTGATAGTCGAAATATTCAACGATAGTGACATCGCCATTGGGATTACCGAGAACCGGGATTTCCTTGTCATAAAGAACATCGGCGACGGTCGGCACACGCTGAGCGAAGCTCTCGCCGCCAGAAATGGCTATTGTTGCGGCACCGGCTGCGGTTGCTGCCAGCATCTGACGACGATTGATCATTAGCTTTCTCCTTGCCCAGACTGGGACCTAGATTGAGACTTGTCCAGAACGACGACACGGCTTCCGCTGGAAACACGCTTGTGAAGGTCGAGAATGTCCTGGTTGAAAAGACGGATGCAGCCTGAAGATGCGGCTTTACCCACGGACCATGGCTCATTCGTACCGTGGATGCGATAGAGCGTATCTTTGCCGTCGCGATAGAGATAAAGGGCTCGCGCGCCGAGTGGATTGCGGATGCCGCCTTCCAGACCCTTGGCATATTTCGCATAGTGATCAGGATTGCGCTTGATCATATTCTGCGTCGGTGTCCAACGCGGCCACTGCGCTTTATAGGCAACTTTTGCTTCGCCGCTAAAAGTCAGGCCAGCGCGACCAACGCCCACGGAGTAGCGCATGGCCTTGCCGCCGGGCTGCACGAGATAAAGATAGCGTGCATAGGGATCGACGATGATGGTTCCAACCGGATGGCTGGTCTGGTAGTTCACTTGCTTGCGCAGATTACGCTCGGCGATTTTGCTCAGATCAAGTGCCGCAATCTGATTACCGCCATCATTGACCGCACCATACATGACCTCATATTCGCTCTTTGCCGTCTGCACTTCAGGCTCTGGCAAAGGCTCAACAACAGGTGCCGCCGCCACGGGCTGAGGAGCGACAGCAACCGTCTCTGGCATCGTCACTGCGATCGGCCTATCTGACGATGTCGTCGTGCAAGCCGCAACTGCAAACGGCAGAAGGCTGATCAATATCAGTCGCGCTAAGGACGCAGTTGAGCGCCCCTTTTGATTGTGAGTGGTCAATGCCCCATACCCCAAATGTCCCCGAGCCATGTTCAATTTAGAGCGCATTTCGATCTGATTGAATCAGATCGGCGCTCTAACCTTTCGTTTTGACGCGCGTCTTGTTCCGAAAACCGGTTTCCACTTTTCGGGACGCGCTCTCATAAGCCTTGTTTCTGACCGGCCTTTAGAAGTCCGACAGAACGTTCAATGGTTGCCGACGATACATCGCCGACCAATCTTGTTCCTTCAGGCTCTTTGCTGGCATTGTTGAAGAAAACCATGGTTGGCGGACCTGCCACTTTGAGCTTTGCCATGAGATCGGCATTGCCCGCATTGAGGTCCGAGACATCCGCCTTGATAAGCTGATATCCGCCAAGCGCTTTCTTCACGCCTGCATCCGGCAGGACGCGCCGCTCCACAGTGGAGCAGCTTACGCACCAATCTGCCGTAAAATAGACCAGCGTCGGCTTGTCGCCGCGCGCCGCATCCAGCTTTTCCTGAAGGGCAGAAACCGTTTCGACCGGCGCGAATCGCAGCTCGGCCAAGTTATGGTTAACGTCACGATTAACCAATGCCGCCAGCGGTTGCAATGGATCGCGACCACCAGAAGCCACCCCGAGCATCAAAATGACGCCATAGACGAAGGCCGTCGTGCCAATGGTGCGGGCGACGACACTGCGCCCCGGTATCTTGAGAAAGGCAAAGCTTGCAACGCCAAACAGCAGCAAGGCCCAAAGCACCATATCCACGCCCGAAGGCAATAAAGGTGCCGCCATAAAAATAGCGGTTGCGAGAAAACCAAAGCCAAAGACCTGCTTGAACATTTCCATCCACGCCCCGGCACGTGGCAAGGTGCCTGCGCCAAGCGTAGCGAATGCGATCAAAGGCAAGCCTTTACCAATACCAAGCGCGAACAAGGCGCTGGCTCCAAGGGCAACATTGGCGGTTTGTGCGATATAAAGCAGCGCACCTGCCAAGGGCGCCGTAACACAAGGGCCGACGATCAGCACCGACGAAAAGCCGAGAACTGCGGCGGAGAGCTTTGAACCGGTGCGCTGCCCGGTTTTAGCTGAAACTGCGCTCACCCAAGAGGATGGCAGCTGTATTTGGAACAGGCCAAACATCGACAGGGCAAGCAAGGTGAATATTCCGGCAAGTGCCAGCGCCATCCATTTGGACTGCAGTACCATTTGCAGGTTTTGGCCGGACCAGCCCGCAATCGCGCCGATGACTGCAAAACCAAGTGCGAGGCTGACGACATAGGTACTGGACAGAACGAAGCCACGTCGTGCAGTAAGTTTTTCGCCTTCTCGCGCCAGAGTTCCCGCAACAATCGGATAGATTGGGAACACGCAAGGCGTAAAAGCCAGCAGCCCGCCGAAAGCAAGAAACGCAGCAATCACCAGCGCTGAACCGCCCTGATCGAGAAGACTTTCGACCATGCCTTTTTCAGGAGCGAGTGCGAAAGCTTTGCCTTGGTCATTCGGAGTTGAGGCGGCCGTAAATGGAGAGCCTTGCGAAAAAGCCTTACCCATCTGGCTGCTGACTGCGAGCGTCACCGGATCAATGGTACGGGTTTCAGGGCGATAGCAGATTCCATCTTCCTGACACCCTTGATAGGTCAGCTGAATGGGCTCGCTACCCACCGGAACACTGGCACTTGCTCGCGTGTAATAGACTTCGAGCCGTCCGAAATTCGGATCATCCTTGGCGATGCCCGGTTGCGTATCGACGGTAAGTGCTACGCCTTTTGCATCTTTTGCTTCGATATGATCGCGATAGAGATAGTAGCCGTCGGAAATCTGCCAGTTCAGCAGGAGCCGGTTGTCGCCATCCTTCGCTACACTTAAACCAAAAGCATCATCGACCGGCAGCGGGCTTGCAGCCAGCACAGGTGAAAAAGCAAACATAAGAAAAGCGGCGAGTATCGCGAAAAAGCGCATTCGGGTTATTCCGGGTAATTTGATTCGTGCAAAATAGTTTAGGTTGTAAAAAGCAAATGCTGCCGTCACCTTAAGGCAGCCTTAAGCTGGCAAAGCGAGAAGCCGCTTACAGATGAAACAAGGCGGAAACAGGAAGACACATGCGCATTCTGGTGGTTGAAGACGATGCAATCCTGCTCGACGGGCTTTCCGTGGGTCTGGGATTAGCCGGATTCACCGTGGATGCTGTTGCAAACTGTGGCGATGCGGAAGCAGCGCTTGCCGCCCAGAATTACAACGCGGTTGTGCTCGACCTGATGCTGCCGGATGGCTCAGGTCTCGACATCCTGAAATCCATGCGTCAGGCACGGGATGAAACACCGGTCCTCTTGCTGACCGCACGCGATCAGGTGCCCGAACGCATTGCAGGGCTTGATGCAGGTGCAGATGATTACGTCGGCAAACCCTTCGATCTGCACGAGCTTGCTGCACGCGTTCGAGCCATTGCACGGCGCGGCTCAGGTCGCGCCAGTGCTACACTTGAATGGCAAGGCGTAGAACTTGATCCGGCTGAAATGTCGGTACAATTCAAGGGCGAGCCGCTTCGTCTGACACGACGTGAATTTTCGATATTGCGTACTTTGATGGAACGCCCGACAGCGACGGTTTCCAAGTCATCGCTCGAAGAAGCGCTTTATGGCTGGCAGGAAGAAGTCGAAAGCAACGCAGTCGAAGTGCATATTCATCACCTGCGCTCCAAGCTTGGTTCAGGCTTTATCGAGACTGTGCGCGGTGTCGGTTACAGGCTCGCGGGAGCTCAGGCATGAACTCCATTCGCAGTCGCCTCACCGGTATATTGATCGGCATCACCTGTCTCGTCTGGTTATTTGCCGTGATCTGGATTCATGTGAGCACCCAATCGCGACTTGAAAAAGTGCTGGATGCGCGCCTCATGGAAGCCGCCCGCATGGTCAATTCGCTTTTGATCGAGCGGCGCGTTGAGGTTAATCCCGATGGCGACGGCGGACAGCTTTCACTCAAGCCGATGGATGATTTTCCCCACTATGACCGCCAGCTTTTCTGCCAGATCTGGGCAATCGACGGAAGGCTTGTTGGGCGGTCTGAAAGCGCTCCGGGCGAACGCCTGACCGATGTGGCCAATGGCTTTTCAGATACAGTTGTCGCTGGCGACCGCTGGCGAGTATTTGCGGTTGAAAATACAAAGCTCGGACTGCGTGTCATGGTGGGCGATAGCCTTTCAGTGCGTGAGCGGCTTGTGCAAAACGTGGTGACAGGCGTCGTACTACCGGCACTGCTTCTGCTGCCGATCCTTGCCAGTATGATCTGGCTGTGTGTGCGGCGTGGACTCAACCCATTGAGCAATCTTGCAGCAATCTTGTCCAAACGGGATGCGAGAGACTTACGGCCACTCCGAGAAGAGAAGCTTCCGTCAGAAATTGCCCCGGCTGTTTCGGCGCTGAACGGGCTTTTCCATCGTGTGGAAGAAGCGCGGGAACGCGAACGTAATTTCGCAATCTTTGCCGCACACGAATTGAAAACCCCGCTTGCGGGCCTCAAAACGCAGGCTCAGATTGCCGAGAGTGCAAAAGACGATACCATGCGTATCAATGCCGTTCGTCAGATTGCAGCTGGCGTGGATCGCACCAGCCGTCTGGTCAACCAGTTGCTTGATCTGGCAGCGCTCGAAACAGGCGACGAAATGGAGCCGCCAGCGCCCGAACCCGCTTGCCAGCTTCTGGTTTCTATCTCAACGGATATGCGAATGCTCGCGGCGCATCGTGGCGTCAAAATAGAGTTACCAGGTAATCTGCCGCTGGTCACAATGCGATACCCGCACCTCTTTACGCTCGCTATGCGCAATCTGATCGAGAACGCCGTCAACCATTCGCCGGAAGGCGGTTCGGTACGATGCAGCCTTTATCAGGATGGCGAACATCTCGTCTTCACTGTTGAGGATGACGGGCCTGGCATACCGCCGGAGGAAATGACCCATGTGACCGAACGTTTCTATCGCGGTGCGAATAGAAGCGAGAACGGCAGCGGTCTTGGCCTTCCCATTGTCCAAATGGCAGCAACACGTATGGGCGGTGAGGTGCAGTTGCATAACCGTGCTGAAGGTGGCCTGCGTGCCCTCCTCATTATTCCGACACAAGCTGCGGCATAATACCAAGGCGCTGAGATGCCGACGCATCACACTTGGCAACTGACTTCCCCCGAAACTCCCAATTCATCGCAGGCGCTCCGATCTTTTTGTTTTGGCGCGCATCTTGTCCGAAAACCGTTTCACACTTTTCGGGATGCGCTCTAACGCTCGTTGATTTAGATCAATGACACCCTTTCGCAGAGAGCCGATAGAGAACTATCGCTATAGCTGTCTTCACTTCGACAGCTTCTGACTTGCGCTGCGAGGGGATTAGATGAACTACGCCGCTGGAACAGTCCTTTCTGGTCTGGGAGCACTTTTTGCCGTGCTTCTGGCCGGATTTTCTCATGATGAGTTGTTCAGAACCCATATGTGGATTCTGTTCGCTACACTTGCCATCTTCGCCATTTTGCTGATGCGGAACGCCGATTATGGCCTGACGCCAAAGAAGGTTGACCAGTCCACCTATATGGACGGGCCGATCCGCTATGGCGTGATCGCAACAGTATTCTGGGGCGTTGTTGGCTTTCTGGTCGGTGTACTTATCGCGGCCCAGCTCGCTTTTCCAGATCTCAATCTGGAACCTTATCTGAACTTTGGCCGCTTGCGTCCGCTGCACACCTCAGCAGTTGTTTTTGCATTTGGCGGTAACATCCTGATCGCCTCATCCTTCTATGTCGTGCAGCGCACCTGTCGCGCCCGCCTCATTGGCGGCGATCTGGCCTGGTTCGTGTTCTGGGGCTACCAGCTCTTCATCGTGATGGCTGCAACCGGCTATCTGCTCGGCATCACGCAGAGCCGCGAATATGCTGAACCGGAATGGTATGTCGATATCTGGCTTACCATCGTCTGGGTCGCCTATCTCGTTGTCTTCCTCGGCACCGTGTTGAAGCGCAAAGAACCACATATCTATGTGGCAAACTGGTTCTACCTGTCGTTCATCATCACCATCGCCATGTTGCACATCATCAACAATCTGGCGATCCCGGTATCGTTCCTCGGCGTGAAGAGCTATTCGGCCTTCGCAGGCGTGCAGGATGCCGTGACACAGTGGTGGTATGGTCATAACGCAGTTGCGTTCTTCCTGACCGTGCCATTTCTCGCGATGATGTACTATTTCGTACCCAAGCAGGCGAACCGTCCGGTCTATTCCTATCGCCTGTCGATCGTTCACTTCTGGTCGATCATCTTCCTCTATATCTGGGCTGGCCCTCATCACCTCCATTACACGGCTGTTCCCGATTGGGCGCAGACGCTCGGCATGGTGTTCTCGATCATGCTCTGGATGCCTTCATGGGGTGGCATGATCAACGGTCTGATGACGCTTTCCGGCGCATGGGACAAGGTTCGTACCGATCCGATCATCCGTCTGATGGTTGCAGCGATTGCCTTCTACGGCATGGCAACCTTTGAGGGTCCGATGCTTTCGATCAAGGCAGTCAACTCGCTGTCCCACTACACGGACTGGACCATCGGTCACGTTCATGCGGGTGCGCTCGGCTGGAATGGCATGATCACATTTGCTGCCGTTTACTACCTCACACCAAAACTATGGGACCGTGAACGCCTCTATTCGATCCGCATGGTCAACTGGCACTTCTGGCTCGCAACACTCGGCATCGTGCTCTATGCCGCCGCCATGTGGGTTGCCGGCATTCAGCAGGGCCTGATGTGGCGCGAATACGACGATCAGGGTTTCCTCGTCTATTCCTTCGCCGAAACCGTGCTCGCAATGTTCCCTTACTACGTGATCCGTACGGCAGGCGGTCTGCTTTACCTCGCCGGTGGACTGGTGATGGCATGGAACGTCTACCAGACCATTCGCGGCAATCTGCGCAAAGAAGCCCCAATGGGCGGTGCCCGGCCTGTAGCCGGCACCACGATGCAGCCAGCCGAATAAGGAGTGTGATTTATGTCTATTCTGAAAAAACACTCCAAGCTGGAGAGAAACGCAACACTGCTGCTGATCGCCTCGCTCGCTGTGGTTACGGTCGGTGGTATCGTTGAAATCGCGCCGCTGTTCTATCTCGAAAACACCATCGAGAAGGTGGAAGGGATGCGTCCTTATTCTCCGTTGGAACTCGCGGGCCGCGACATCTATGTGCGTGAAGGCTGCTACCTCTGCCACAGCCAGATGATCCGTCCGTTCCGCGACGAAGTGGAACGCTACGGTCATTACAGTCTGGCGGCGGAATCCATGTACGATCATTCGTTCCAGTGGGGCTCAAAACGCACGGGGCCGGACCTTGCGCGCGTCGGCGGACGTTACTCCAATGAATGGCACGTACAGCACCTGATCCGCCCGCGTGACGTGGTGCCGGAATCGGTCATGCCAAGCTACGCTTTCCTCAAGGATCGTCCGCTTGATGCCAACAACATCGCTGCGAACCTGAAGGCCAATGTGGCAGTCGGTGTGCCTTACACGCAGGAGATGGTCGACAACGCGCTTGCTGATCTGAAGGCGCAGGCCGATCCAAACGCCGATACGTCCAGCGTCGAGGCCCGTTACCCTAAGGCACGCGTTGGCGATTTTGACGGCAATCCGCAGGTCATTTCGGAGATGGACGCGCTGATCGCCTATCTTCAGATGCTCGGCACCCTCGTTGACTTCTCGACCTACGATCAGTCCCCCAAAGCGAGATAAAGCGGAGATTTAGCGATGGATTACAATACCCTACGCACTTTCGCCGATAGCTGGGGCCTGCTTGCCATGGCGCTCTTCTTCGTCTTTGTCATTCTCTTTGCCTTCCGCCCCGGAAGCAAAAAGAAAGCCGATGAAGCGAAGGAAATTCCATTCAAGGACGACAAAAATGACTGACAAACAGATAGATGAAGTCAGTGGTGTAGAGACCACCGGCCACGAATGGGATGGCATTCGGGAACTCGATAATCCTATGCCACGCTGGTGGCTCTGGACCTTCTACGCGACCATCGTTTGGGCACTTGCCTATGTCATTGCCTATCCGGCATGGCCGCTGATCTCCAACTCAACAGCAGGCCTGATCGGTTGGTCGAGCCGCGGCGATTTCTGGAAAGAAAACGCCGCGATTACTGCCGATCGTCAGGGTATTATCGACCAGATCAAAGCCAAGGATGTGCATGAGATTCTGGCCGATGAAAACCTGCGCCAATATGCGATTGCAGGTGGGGCGGCCGCTTTCCGTGTCAACTGCGTGCAGTGCCACGGCTCAGGCGCACAGGGTGCGCCCGGCTATCCAAACCTCAATGATGATGATTGGCTGTGGGGTGGTTCGGTTGACGACATTCTCACAACCATTCGCCATGGGGTGCGCTCCCCTGACGATAGTGAAACGCGCGTTTCGGAAATGCCCGGCTTTGCCGATGTTCTCGAACCCGCGCAGATACGCGATGTCGCAGCTTACGTGGTCAGCCTTTCCGGCACGCCACATGATCCAGCCATGGTTCCAGAAGGCCAGAAGGTTTTTGCTGAAAACTGTGCCGTCTGTCACGGCGCGGATGCAAAGGGCTTGCGTGAATTTGGCGCACCAAATCTCACCGATGCCATCTGGTTCTACGGCTCTGGTGAAGACGCTATTGCGCGTCAGGTCACGCGGCCAAAACATGGTGTGATGCCTGCTTGGGAAACACGCCTTGGTGATGCGACCGTTAAACAGCTTGCAATTTTCGTCCACTCGCTCGGCGGTGGTGAATAACGACTACTGGCCCCTTTCCGGGGCCAGTTAAAATAAAGGGCAGCTCCAGTTGAACGGCAAATCGGGGCTGCACTCATGTTACTGCATCGGAACGGACGGCGAATAACCACCCCGCTCTCAATTGTTGCAAGTGCGATCTACCGGCAAGCCAGCTTCTGTCTGTCCGGCATCGTGCTTCAGGAGCAAGGCAAATGTCAGATGATGTCGAACGCATAGACGTTCAGGCAGTCAATTCCCCCAAGACCCGCCCCCCAATGAGTGGGAAGTCGCTCTATGCGGCGCGGGTAAAGATATTTCCGAAGCGCGTGCAAGGCAATTTCCGCCGCTTCAAATGGATCATCATGTTTATCACATTGGGGATCTATTACCTGACGCCGTTTCTTCGCTGGGATCGTGGGCCATATGCGCCCGATCAGGCAGTGCTGATCGATCTGGCCAATCGCCGCTTCTATTTCTTCTTCATCGAAATCTGGCCGCAGGAATTCTATTATGTTGCAGGTCTGCTCATCATGGCGGGCCTTGGTCTGTTTCTGGTGACATCGGCGGCTGGGCGCGCCTGGTGCGGCTATACCTGCCCGCAGACCGTCTGGGTCGATCTTTATCTGGTTGTCGAGCGCGCCATTGAAGGCGACCGCAATGCCCGCATGAAGCTCGACAAGGCACCATGGAGCTTCGACAAGGTCTGGAAGCGCGTAACCAAGCACGCAATCTGGATTGTCATCGGCGTTCTGACAGGCGGCGCATGGATTTTCTATTTTGCCGACGCGCCCACCCTTCTCATGGATTTTGTGACCGGTCAGGCAGCACCCGTCGCCTATTTCACCGTCGCGATCCTGACGGCTACGACCTATGTTTTCGGTGGTCTGATGCGCGAGCAGGTCTGCACCTATATGTGCCCATGGCCGCGCATTCAGGCAGCGATGCTTGACGAAAACTCGCTGACCGTGACCTATAATGACTGGCGCGGCGAACCGCGCTCACGCCATTCCAAGAAGGCATTGGCTTCAGGCGAAACCGTTGGCGATTGCGTCGATTGCAATGCCTGCGTTGCCGCCTGCCCGATGGGTATCGACATTCGTGACGGTCAGCAGCTTGAGTGCATCACCTGCGCGCTCTGCATTGATGCCTGCGACAGCGTGATGGACAAGGTTGGCAAGGAACGTGGTCTGATTTCCTATGCAACGCTTGCCGATTACGATTGGAATATGGCGCTCGCCACCAACAATGGCACCGCCCCTATTGATCCGGCACGCGTTTATGAAGCGCCGAACAAGCTCTCCGGTGCCGTTGAGCATCTGTCGTGGAAAAAAGTCTTACGTCCGCGCATCCTGTTCTACTTCATCGTCTGGGCGCTAATCGGCCTGACGCTGGTTATCTCGCTTTCGATGCGTCAGCGCATCGGCATCAACGTGCTGCATGATCGCACACCGCAATATGTGTTGCTGTCCGATGGCTCGATCCGCAACGGTTATACGGTCAAGTTGCTGAACATGATCCCCGTTCCGCGCACCTTCCGTCTTTCAATCGAAGGTCTGCCGGGTGCAACGCTGACTGTTCAGGATGAAAACATCGATGCGGACGGCAATTATGATGTGCCAGTTGAACCAGACAGACTGAAGACGCTGCGCGTTTTCGTAACCCTGCCGCATGATGCTATCATGGAGCCCCGCTCTGACTATGAAATCGAAGTGCGCGACGCAGACGGCTCTGAAAGCGCACGCTACAAGGCAACCTTCATGGCCCCGGAGAAGAAATGATGTCAGTAAAATCGAAAACGTCAGGTACTTTTACCGGCTGGCACATGCTGGGCATCATGATTGCTTTTTTTGGCGTCATCATCGCTGTCAATATGACCATGGCTTACAAGGCTATCAGCAGCTGGAGCGGGCTTGTGGTGAAAAACACCTATGTCGCAAGCCAGGAGTTCAACGACAAAGCCGAGACCGGCAAGGAACAAGCTGCACTCGGTTGGCAGTCACAGCCATCTTATGCAGAAGGTGTGTTCAGCTGGAAACTTGCGGATCGCGACGGCAAAGCCATAAACGTGACCGGCGGCACGGTTGAATTCAAGCGCCCGGTCGGTGATGTCCATGACACCAAAGTCACTCTCAGCGCGGGTGACGAGGGTGTGCTGACCGCGCCGCTTGAACTTGGCGAAGGCGCGTGGATCATGGAAGTCAATGCCGATACCAATGAAGATTATGGTCTTGAAGATCCCTATCGCCACATCATCCGCGTTCTTGTGAAGGACGGGAAGATCTTATGAGTTGCTGCGTTGAAAATGCTCAGATAGCCACTGCCATTCAAGCTGTCTCGCCAGATGAAATGCTGGTTGCGAGCCGTGCGTTGGGCGATGGCCTGCGCCAGCTTGACCTCTCGGTTCCGGGCGTTCATTGCGGCCTCTGCATCAAGACCATTGAAGAGGCGCTCGGCAAGCTCAAGGGCGTCGCTTATGTTCGCGTTAATCTCACAGCGCGCCGCGTCACCATTCGCTGGAAGGACGGTGAAACACCGCCCGATGTGGTCGATCCGCTGCGCCGCCTTGGCTACGAGGCGCATATTTTCGATATGGTTCAGGATAAGGACCCGACCTTCACGCGGCTGTTGATTGCACTCGGCGTTGCAGCCTTCGCATCCAGCAATGTGATGCTACTGTCGGTTGCAGTCTGGTCGGGTGCGGATGCCGCCACCCGCGATATGTTTCACTGGATTTCCGGTCTTATAGCGCTGCCGACACTGATTTATTCGGGTCGAATTTTCTACGTTTCTGCATGGAATGCCTTGCGCACCCGACGCGTGAACATGGATGTGCCGATTGCGCTCGCCATCTCGCTCGCCTTTGGCATGAGCGTTTATGAGACGATGAACCATGGGCAGCACGCCTATTTTGATGCCTCGGTTTCACTGCTGTTCTTCCTGCTGATTGGCCGCACGCTCGACTATCTGATGCGTGCACGTGCGCGTTCTGCTGTTCGCGGTCTGGCGCAATTGAGTCCGCGCGGTGCGGTGGTGATTGGTGACAATGACGAGCGCAACTATCTGCCGGTCAATGAAATCCGCCCCGGCATGCGGATTATCCTTGCCGCTGGCGAACGTGTGCCGGTCGATGCCAAAGTCGAAGATGGTCGCTCAGAACTCGATTGTGCGATTGCATCTGGCGAAAGCGATGCGGTTCCAGTTGGCCCCGGTTCAGACATTCGCGCCGGAACCATGAACCTCTCAGCCCCGCTCGTCATTCGTGCGACCGCTGAAGCAAAGGATTCGTTCCTCGCCGAAATGGTGCGTCTGATGGACGTGGCCGAAGGTGGTCGCGCCTATTATCGTCGCCTCGCTGATCGCGCCTCGGAGCTTTATGTGCCGATGGTGCATACGATAGCCTTTGCGGCATTTGTCGGCTGGATGATCTATACCGGCGGCGACTGGTATCGCTCGATCTATATTGCGATCTGCACACTCATCATCACCTGCCCCTGTGCGCTGGCACTTGCCGTGCCAATCGTTCAGGTGGTTGCAGCTCGCCGCCTGTTTGAAAATGGCATCATGATCAAGGACGGCTCCGCCATGGAGCGGATGGCTGAGATCGACACTGCTGTGTTCGACAAGACCGGTACGCTGACACTTGGTCAGCCACGCCTGACTAACCGCGATGCGATCAACCCGAACCACCTCGAAATTGCTGCTGAACTGTCGCTTTATTCGCGTCATCCATTGTCGCGGGCGCTTGCGCTGTTTTCAGGCGCAAAGCCAATGACGGCCTTCACCCGCATTGAGGAAATTCCTGGTGCTGGCATTGAAGCCGAACTGAACGGCACAATCTATCGGCTTGGCAAGCGCGAATGGGCGGACAACCATGCAAATGCCGCTCTTTCTGATGGCCCAGAAACCTGCCTTTCCATCGACGGCAAGCTGGTTGAAACCTTCCGCTTTGAAGACCAACCGCGCGAAGATGCGGCGGCCGCCATCGGTGCGTTGAAACGCAATGGCTTGAAGCTTGAAATCATTTCCGGCGACAAACAGCCTGCCGTGCAAAAGCTGGCCGGTTATCTGGGTGTTGATACTTATCGTGGCGAAGTTCTGCCTGCTGACAAGTCACAACTTGTGCAGGAACTCACCGCCGATGGTCGCAAAGTTCTGATGGTCGGTGACGGGCTGAACGATGCGCCAGCGCTCGTCGCGGCCCATGTTTCCATGGCCCCGGCAACGGCTGCCGACATTGGCCGCAACGCTGCCGATTTCGTGTTCCTGCGCGAAAGTCTCTCCGCCGTACCGCTGGCTTTTGCTGTATCAAAAGAAGCAGGCCGATTGATAAGCCAGAACTTTGCGCTTTCCATCGGCTATAATATCATTGCTGTGCCGATTGCGATTTTCGGCTATGTAACGCCGCTGGTGGCGGCACTTTCGATGTCGCTGTCATCGATTGTGGTAGTGAGCAACGCCATGCGACTTAGGGCCGGAAAACAAAAGCAGCCGGTGCAGACCAGCGTTGCACCTGCTGTCGTTCTCAAGGAAGCGCACAAATGAGCGGACTGCTTTTCCTTATTCCTATCGCGCTGGGCCTGGGGGTTCTGGGCCTTGCGGGATTTCTATGGTCGTTAAAAAACGGCCAGTATGAAGATCTGGATGGCGCGGCTACGCGCATTCTGATCGACGACGAAACTAAGCCAATATCAAAATAGCCCTGAAATCATTGACGTTTGTTCCGGTAGGACCGGGCATGAACAGATCATCGATTGCGTCAAATGCCGCCCATGCATCATTGGCATTAAGCCGGGTCGCACCATCTTCGCCAGCCTTTTGCAGCCGTGAAACCGTTGTACCGTCGGCAAAAGCTCCGGCATTATCTTCCGAACCGTCAATGCCATCGGTATCTGCTGCCAGCGCATGAATATTCGCATAGCCATCAATATCGAGCGCAAAAGCCAGCAGAAACTCGCTGTTGCGGCCACCCTTGCCGCCTTTGGCACGGATGGTCACGGTGGTCTCACCACCGGAAAGCAGAACAACCGGCTTTTTAAACGGGCGATCACGATCCGCCACTTCACGCGCGATTGCCGCATGAACATGCGCTACTTCGCGCGCCTCGCCTTCCATTGAATCGGACAGGATCACCGCTTCAACACCATGGCGCTCGGCTTCCTTGACTGCGGCCTCCAGTGAGACGGCTGCTGACGCAATCACCCGCACTTCATTGTCGGCAAAGATCGTGTCGTCAGGCTTCGGCGCATGAGCCTTCTCGCTTTTGATATGCGCGAGCACCGCCTCCGGCAGTTCAAGCTTGTAGCGGTCGATGATTTTGAGGGCTTCGTCACGGCTGATTTTATCAGGCACCGTCGGGCCGGATGCGACAAAGGCAGGGTTATCACCGGGAATATCCGAAACCACCAGCGAGAAAACCTTTGCCGGATGTGCGTGCGCTGCCAGCCTCCCGCCCTTGATGGTCGAAAGATGTTTTCGCACGGCATTCATAGCCGAAATCGGCGCACCAGATGCCAGCAGCGCTTTGTTGACCGCAATCTCGTCCTCAAGCGTCAGGCCTTCGGGCGGCGATGGCAACAAGGCAGACCCTCCACCAGAAACAAGCGCCACCACAAGGTCATCTTCTGTGAGGTTCGACACTGCATCGAACAGTCGCTTTGAGGCCGCAAGCCCGGCATCATCAGGCACCGGGTGCGATGCCTCAATGATCTCAATGGTTTTGCAGGGCGCACCATAGCCATAGCGCGTGACGACAATGCCTTCGAGTGGTGCGTCCTCCCCCTCATGCCGCTCGGCCCATGCCCGCTCGAATGCAGCCGCCATCTGTGCCGAACCCTTACCTGCACCGATCACAATCGTCCGGCCCTTGGGCTTGGCAGGCAGATTGGCGCGGATCACCAGTTCAGGATCAGCAGCAGCAACCGCTGCATCGAACAGGCTGGTCAGAAACTTCTTCGGATCGGTGATGGCGGTCATGAGATTCCCGATTTTGTTTATTGTTTCACAGCACTATTTCGTGCCGCGCATATAAAAGCAATGGAGCCGGCCATCTCCCTCCAGATAACCAGCTCCATGTTCTCCCCTCCAGAGAAATCAAACTTGGGGATTATGCAACGTCATGGTTTGCCATGCGTTCCAGCGCACGCACCAGTCCAGAATGATCCAGACCGTCGTCACCATGAGCCGCACAAGAGTTGAACAATTCCTGTGCTGTCGCGGTATTCGGTAGCGAAACGCCCAAAGCCTTCGCGCCCTGCAAAGCCAAATTCAAATCCTTCTGGTGCAGCGCAATGCGGAAACCCGGATCGAATGTGCGCTTGATCATGCGTTCGCCGTGTACCTCCAGAATACGCGAGGAAGCAAAGCCACCCATCAGCGCTTCACGCACCTTGGCCGGATCGGCACCCGCTTTGGAGGCAAAGACCAGCGCTTCGGCGACAGCTTCAATATTGAGCGCGACGATAATCTGGTTTGCGACCTTGGTGGTCTGGCCATCACCGCAATCGCCCACAAGCGTGATGTTCTTGCCCATCAGTTTCAGCAGAGGCAGTGCGGCATCAAAACTTGCCTGTGCACCGCCTGCCATGATGGAAAGGCTCGCGTTCTTCGCACCGACCTCGCCGCCTGACACTGGTGCATCGATATATTCCGCACCGGTTGCCCGGACTTTTTTCGCAAACTCCTTGGTTTCGATAGGCGAAATCGAGCTCATATCGATGAGCGTCTTGCCCTTGCCCAAGCCTTCCACAACACCATTCTCACTAAACAGAACGTCGGCTACCTGCGGCGTATCCGGTAGCATGAGGATGATTGTCTCACATTCCGCAGCCACTGCCTTGGGCGTATTGAGAACAGTCAGTCCTGCATCCAGCAAGTCTTTATGCGGGGGCTGCGTATGCTTTGAGGTAAAAAGCTGGTGGCCTGCATTTTGCAAATGCTGCGCCATTGGCTTGCCCATGATCCCCAATCCGATGAAGCCGATCTTGGCCATTTCGCTTACTCCCTATTCTAACTTATGCACTCAACCGTTCAGCTTCATATTGTTTGAACCAGCCAAGACCTTCCTCGGTTGTGGTCTTGGGCTTATATTCGCAACCGATCCAGCCCTTGTAACCGGCGGCTTTCAGAGCTTCGAACACATATGGATAGTTGATTTCGCCGGTGCCCGGCTCGTTACGACCCGGATTATCAGCAAGCTGAACATGCGCAATCAGCGGCTTGTAGCGTTCATAGGTGGCGATCAATTCACCACGCGTGCGCTGCTGATGATAGAGATCATACTGGATGAAGAGGTTGTTGCTGCCGACCTCGTCAATGATCGAAACTGCCTGCTCCACCGTATTGAGATAAAAGCCCGGAATATCATAGTGATTGATCGGCTCGATCAGCAGGCGGATGCCATGCTTGCCCAGTTCCTTTGCGGCAAGCCGCAAGTTGCTGACGAAAGTTGCGCGTAGCACATCGGGATCAGCGCCCTGTGGGGCAATACCTGCGAGGCAATTGACCTGCGAACAGTTAAGCGTTGTCGCATAATCAATCGCGTCGGCAACACCACGGCGGAACTCATCGATACGATCAGGCAGAACAGCAATACCGCGTTCGCCACCACCCCAGTTGCCTGCAGGCAAATTGTGCAACACCTGCGCCAAATTGTGCTTGGTGAGTGCGGCTTTCAGCTCATGGCGGTTGAAGTCATAGGGGAAGAGATATTCCACCCCTGTGAAACCGGCTTTGGCGGCGAGAGCGAAGCGATCCATGAACGGCACTTCGTTGAAAAGCATGGTGAGATTGGCTGCAAATCTTGGCATTTCCGCCTCCTCTATTTTTCTAGGCAATTGTGAACGGAAAACCGCTTCACACTTTTCCTGCAATTGCTCATTTTTAATCCAGCAGCATGGCAATCGCCGTTGGCGCATCTTCGCCACGTTCGGCGAGCTCTTCAAACTCGACGACCTGATCGATATCCACCCCCATGGAAATATTGGTGACACGCTCAAGGATGAATTCCAGAACAACCGGCACCTGATGCTCTTCCATCAGCGCCTTGGCCTGTTCAAAACCTTCCGCGAACTGGTTCGGACTGCGAACCCGGATCGCCTTACAGCCGAGGCCTTCCGCAACCGCTACGTGATCGACGCCGTAACCCTTTTCCGCGTCACCCGATGCGTTGATGTTGTCGAAGGCGAGACTGACCTCGAAATCCATATTGAAGCCGCGCTGCGCCTGACGAATGAGGCCGAGATAGGAATTGTTCACGACCACATGAATGTAAGGCAGCTTGTGCTGTGCACCGACCGCCAGTTCCTCGATCATGAACTGGAAATCATAGTCGCCTGAAAGCGCAACGATTGGGCGATGAGGATCGGCAGCGCGGACGCCGAGAGCGGCGGGCAATGTCCAGCCCAATGGGCCAGCCTGACCACAATTGATCCAGTTGCGCGGACGATAAACATGCAAGAACTGCGCACCGGCAATCTGGCTCAGACCAATGGTCGTGACATAACAAGTGTCGCGGCCAAAGGCCTTGTTCATCTCTTCATAGACGCGCTGCGGCTTGAGCGGCGTCTGATCGAAATGGGTCTTACGCAGCATGGTTTTCTTGCGGGTCGCACATTCCTCGGCCCAGCCCGACCAGTCGCGCAGCTTGCCAGCGGATTTCCATTCGGTCGCAACGTCGAGCAGCAATTTCAGAGCTTTAGCAGCATCCGAAACAATACCGAAGTCCGGTGCGAAAACACGGCCAATCTGGGTCGGTTCGATATCGACGTGGATGAACTTGCGGTCTTTTTTATAGGTTTCGACATTGCCGGTATGGCGGTTTGCCCAGCGGTTTCCGATGCCTATGACTGTATCTGACGCAAGCAGGCTGGCATTGCCATAACGGTGCGACGTCTGAAGACCGCACATGCCCGCCATCAGGCGGTGATCATCGGGGATGACACCCCAGCCCATCAAGGTTGGAATAACCGGAATGCCGGTGATTTCGGCGAACTCAACCAGAAGATCGGAAGCATCGGCATTGATGATGCCGCCGCCTGCAACAATCAGCGGACGTTCCGCTGCGTTGAGCATGGCAATGGCCTTTTCGGCCTGTGCACGGGTTGCTGAGGGCTTATATGCTTCCATCGGCTGATAGGTATCGATGTCAAACTCGATTTCGGCGAGCTGGACATCGATCGGCAGATCGATCAGAACCGGGCCGGGACGACCCGACTTCATGATATGAAATGCCTTCTGGAAAACAAAAGGCACCAGTGCTGGCTCCATAACCGTAACCGCCCATTTGGTAACGGGGGCTGCGATCTTGGCAATATCGACTGCCTGGAAGTCCTCTTTGTCGAGGCGCGCGCGGGGGGCCTGGCCTGTAACGCAGAGGATTGGAATTGAATCGGCGGATGCCGAGTAGAGGCCGGTGATCATATCCGTACCAGCTGGGCCGGATGTGCCGATGCACAGACCAATATTGCCGTACTTTGCGCGGGTATAGCCTTCAGCCATGTGTGAAGCGCCTTCAACATGGCGTGCAAGAATATGGCGGATAGAACCACGCGCTTTCATGGCGGAGTAAAATGGATTGATCGCTGCGCCCGGCACACCGAAAGCGCAATTGATCCCTTCTTTTTCCAGCACAAGTACGGCTGCATCGACTGCACGCATTCTGGCCATGACGGCTTCCTCCTATGGAATAATTCTCCATTTACAAAATCTATAGCCAAAAAATGGAAATGCATACCATTATACGGAAATAAAGATTTTCAACAGAATGGAGATAATCGCCACGCCCTTTTCGAGGTCATGGGGATAAGGTAGTGATAGAAAAACAAGGAATCGGAGGCGGCTGATGGAACAGGTAAAAGCGAAGCGGGGCCGCAAGGCAGCGGAAAACGCGGCACCTTCATCCGTTCAGGTTCTGGATCGCAGCCTCAAGCTTTTGGCACTTATTGCCGAGAATGACGGTTCGACATTGACCGATCTGTCTGATGCAAGCCACATGGCACCTTCAACCGTGCATCGACTTCTTTCATCACTCGCAAATCACGGCATGGTTTCGCATGATGCGGAGAGCGGCGACTGGACCATCGGCGTCAAGGCATTTGAAATCGGTAATGCCTTTCGCCGCTTCCGCAAGCTCGGCACTCTGGCGCGACCTTATCTCAAGCAATTGATGGAAGCGAGTGGCGAGACCGCCAATATCGGCGTCGAGGACGGCGGCGATGTCGTGTTCATCTCGCAGATCGAAAGCCATGCGCCGATGCGCGCTTTTTTCCGCCCGGGGCGCCGTGGACCGATCCATGCATCCGGCATCGGTAAGGCTGTGCTTTCGACATGGTCGGATACAGAGATTGCGCGAACGCTTTCGGGAAGAACACTTGAGCACTTCACACAACGCACACTCGACACGTTACCTGCCCTGTTGAAAGACATTCAGGAAACCCGCACCCGTGGCTGGTCGATTGACGATGAAGAACATACGCTCGGCATGTGCTGCATCGCAGCACCTATTTTCAACGAGTATGGGGAAGCAATTGCGGGCATTTCCGTTTCTGGACCTGCCGTGCGTTTGCCTAAGAAAAAGCTGGAAGAACTTGGGCCGATGATCCGCAAGACAGCCGATGAGCTGACCCGAACCATGGGTGGCAAGCGCCCGGAAGAGCTTTAGAACGCGCATCTATTCCGCAAACCATTTCACACTTTTCGGGATACGCTTCAAAAACAGAAGAACCCGCAGCAGATTGCTCCGCCACGGGTCCTCCCTCTCCCTCCTCCAGAGATTTCTTTAGGCGAGTTCGGCCTTCAGCGGCTTTCCCGCGATATAGGTCTCGACAATCGCACGGTCATCACCGACCGTTTGCAGCAGGAACAACTCCTGTTCAAGCGTTGCCCCTGCAGCCATGCGAAGACGCATCGGCGATGTCGCTGCCGAATCCAGCACCACGATATCGGCTTCGGTGCCCTCATCAAGCGTGCCGATCTTGTCTTCCATTGAGAGCGCGCGGGCATTGCCGAGCGTCATCATGTAGAATGACTGGAACGGATTGAGACGGCTTCCGCGTAGCTGCAAAACCTTGTAGCCCTCATCCATCGTGCGCAGCATCGAAAAGCTAGTGCCGCCGCCGACATCGGTTGCGACTGCCATGCGCACGCCCGATGCTTTCAGGCGGTCGCGATCGAAAAGGCCGGAGCCGAGAAACAGGTTCGAAGTCGGGCAGAAAACCGCAACCGAGCCGGTCTCCGCCATCACCTGCACTTCACGCTCTTCAAGATGGATGGAATGGCCAAGCAACGTCTTACTGCCGAGCAAACCATAATGCTCGTATATGCCGAGATAATCAGGTGCATCCGGGTAAAGCGATTTTGTGAACTCAATCTCTTCGTGATTTTCCGAGAGATGCGTCTGGATGAAGCATTCAGGATGCTCGCGTGCAAGCGCCTGACTTGCTTCCAGCTGTTCTGGCGTCGAGGTAATCGCAAAACGCGGCGTGATCACATAATCGAGGCGATCCTTGCCATGCCAGCGGGCTATTAGCTGCTTGCTGTCATCATAACCCGATTGAGCGGTATCACAGAGTGCGGGCGGCGCATTGCGGTCCATCATCACCTTGCCGCCAAGCATACGCATATTGCGATGCTGCGATGCACGGAAATAGGCATCAACGCTCTGCGGGTGTACCGAGCAATAAGCGACAGCCGTGGTGGTGCCATGGCGGATCAATTCGTCCAAAAAGCGCTCAGCGATAAATTCCGCGTGCTGCTCATCGGCGAATTTTTGCTCTGCCACAAATGTATAGGTGTTGAGCCATTCGAGAAGATTGGCCGCGTAGGACGCAACAACCTGCGTCTGCGGATAATGGATGTGTGTATCAATGAAGCCGGGCAGGATGAGATGTGGGCGATGATCGGCAACCTTTACGCCGCTGCCTGCTTCAGCACTTATCTCGGCGTAGTCTCCGAGACGCGTGATGCGGCCATTTTCGACAAGCACGGCACCATCTTCGATATAGCGATAGGATTGACTGTCATCCAGACTCTGCGGTTCGTCACGAAAGGTCAGCACGCGGCCACGGATGAGAAGTTTGGTCATTATTGCTTTGCTCCAGAAGTCGCAGATTCATACCAGGAAGCGAGCAGCTTGCGCTCCTCATTGCTTACGCCGGTAACATTGGCGGGCGGCATGGCATGGGATCGACCAGCCTGCAAATAGATTTCGCGCGCATGCGCGGCAATTTCCCTATCAGTTTCAAGGACTACACCTTTAGGTGGCACAATGATGCCTTCCCAACCCGGCTCCTTTGCATGGCACATCGCACAACGTCCCAGAACGGTATCCCGCACTTTTTCAAAGTGCGGGTCCGAGATGAAAGTCTGCTGCAGCGATGAAACCTTTTGTTCTTCTGGTTCACCCGTCAGAATCTTCGGTACAGTCGACAGCCACATGATGATGATGAACAGGATAACCGTCACCAGCCAGGTCCATGTCGGGCTACCCTTGCGGGCGTGCTGCGTATTGAACCAATGGCGGATCGTGACGCCCATCAGGAACACCAGCGAGGCGATGATCCAGTTGAACTCAGTCCCGAATGCCAGCGGATAGTGGTTCGACAGCATCAGGAACAGAACCGGCAGCGTCAGATAGTTGTTATGCGTTGAGCGTTGCTTGGCGATCTTGCCGTATTTCGGATCGGGCTTGCGGCCTGCAATCAGATCCGCCACCACGATTTTCTGGTTCGGAATGATGACCATGAACACGTTGGCAGACATGATCGTCGCGGTGAAAGCACCCAGATGCAGGAAAGCTGCACGACCCGTAAACAGATGCGTATAGCCCCAGGCCATCACCACCAGAATGCAGTAGAGGATGACCATCAGGAGCGTATCGCTCTTGCCGAGCATCAGCTTGCAGATCGTGTTATAGGCGATCCAGCCGAATGCCAGCGAGGCAATCGAAATAGCGATTGCAACCGGTGCTGAGACATCGAGCACATTCGGATCGACCAGATAAAGATCGGCGCCCGCATAATAGACGATGCAGAGCAAAGTGAAGCCTGACAGCCAGGTGGCGTAGGATTCCCATTTGAACCATGTCAGATGCTCGGGCATCTCGGCAGGTGCAACCAGATATTTCTGGATGTGATAGAAACCGCCGCCATGGACCTGCCATTCTTCGCCATAGGCGCCGACCGGCAAGCCTGGACGCTGGCGCAAGCCAAGGTCCAGCGCGATGAAATAGAAAGACGAGCCGATCCACGCAATCGCGGTGATGACGTGTAGCCACCGCACTGCGAAGCCCAGCCAGTCCCAGGCCACGGCAAGATCATACATCCGGCACTCCCATTCTCAGAGCGCCATGCGCCCAAAAGGACGCATAAAGGACGCTCTGTCTCGTTTTCGTTGACGCATCGCGCTTTCCAAAAATCCATTTCGATTTTTGGGCCGATGCGGTGGCCCCATTGTTCGTTACTTTATTATGTGCCAAAGCTTGGCCCTTATGGGAACGTCACATCACGACCATCACTTTCAAAAAAATATATACAATGGTGGAACGGACGCATGTCTTATCTTGATAATCTGCGCGTTTTTGTGCGCGTTGTCGAATTGGGAAATTTGTCGGCGGCAGGTCGCGACCAGCGCGCTTCGCCAGCTGTTGCAAGTAATCGAATCAAGGAGTTGGAGAAGCATCTTGGTGTGCGGCTTTTCAACAGAACGACACGCAAGCTGACGCCAACCGAGCACGGTCGCATATTTTATGATGGTGCTTTAAAAATTCTCGAAGCCGTGGATGAAGCCGAAGCAGCCGTTGCTGAACTGGCAAAAAACCCAAAGGGTTCGATTCGCATTACAGCACCTCTGGGGCTGGGTCGAAGGCTCATCGCATCAGGGATTCCGGAGTTTCACGACAAATATCCGGACATAGAAGTGCGCCTGCGACTATCTGACCATGAGATCGACATCATGAGTGAAAGCGTTGATGTTGCTTTCAAATTGGGTGTTCTGGAAAATTCGAACCTGCGGATGCGCGGCATTCTGAACTGCGAACGTGTGATCTGTGCTGCACCCGAATATCTGGAAAAGCATGGCATTCCGCAATCGCCCGAGGAACTTCTGGGCGACAAACACGATTGCCTGCTCCTGCGCTTTCCCGGTTCGAAAGAATATTTCTGGTCTCTGCAAACACCGGAAGGTCTGCGCAAATTCGAAGTCACCGGGCCTTACGATTCCGATGATGGCGACGTATTGACGCAATGGGCGCTCGGCGGGCGCGGAATTATCAACAAGCCGCTGTTTGAAGTGAAGGAATATATCCGTGACGGGCGGCTGGTTCCTATTCTTGCAAGCACGCCACCAGCGTCGATCCAGCTCGCTGCGATCTATCCGCATAAGCGGTTTCAGGACCCGAAAGTCCGTCTGATCATCGATTTCATGACAGAGCGTTGCCAGCGTCTGATCCGCGAGGCACTGGCTTAAAAAGACGCCCGCCTAATCAATTGAGTTAGGCGGGCTGTAAAACTTTACTGGAAACCAGAACGGCGGTTAAAACCTCGGCCGCAGCCAATGCGGCAATAACTTCCGGTCGCTTGTCTTTAACGACCGAGCCGCCAACCGGACAGACGAGATTTTCAAATAATTCTGCGCGACCGATTTCGCGTTTCAACCAATTTTTGAAAGTGGCCTTCTTGGTCTTCGAGCCGATCATACCGACATAGACGGCATCGTCACGCTGCAAAGCTTCCGTCACGATCAGGAAATCAAGCGCATGGTCATGGGTCAACACGATGAATGCGCTGCCGGGTGGGGCCGAACGCACCACCTGTTCGGGCATGGCTGCAAGACAGGTTTCAACGCCGGGCGCATCAACGGCCATCAGTTCCGCTTCACGCGTATCAACCAGGATAACCCGCACGGGTGTCAGTGAGAGCGTATAGGCGAGAGCATCACCGACATGGCCTGCACCAAAGATATAAACATGCGGACGGGTGGCGATTTCGGCATCGACCTTTGCGATTAGTTCTTCAGCCAGTCCGCGATTGACGCGCCGGAAGCTCAACCCAACACGACCGCCGCAGCACTGGCCGATTTCTGGGCCAAGTGGTACATCCATGGGGGAATCTTTACCGCCAGCCAAAATCTTGCGGGCATGGTCGATTGCCATATATTCGAGCTGCCCGCCGCCAATGGTGCGAAAAATCATATCGCGGGCGACAAGCATCCACGCGCCCGCATCGCGCGGGGCCGAACCTCGGACATCGGTGACTTCAATCAGAACACTATCGGGCCGCTTGTTGAGAAACGCCCTGATGTCGTCCCGCCTGCCCAGCATCGCATCAGCCTTTCTGACTTCGCAGCCGCTCGATTGCCATCAACACGCGCTCCGGCGTTGCTGGCGCATCAAGGCGCGGACTAATTTTGTGATCGGCAACGCTCGCCACCGCATCCGACAGCGCATAAAGCACCGACATGCCATGCGGCAGCGGCGGCTCGCCAACCGCCTTTGAACGATGGATTGTTGGCTCATAAGCCTCCGACCAATCGGTCAGCGCGACATTGAAAATCTTTGGACGGTCTGATGCCAGCGGGATCTTATAGGTCGATGGTGCGTGGGTGCGCAGCCTTCCTTTGTCATCCCAGACAAGCTCTTCCGTGGTCAGCCAGCCCATGCCCTGCACGAAGCCGCCTTCCACCTGACCAATATCAATCACACGGTTCAGCGAACGGCCCGTATCGTGAAGAATATCGGTGCGCTCCACCACATATTCGCCGGTCAGCGTATCGACCGATACTTCCGAGCAGGCCGCGCCATAGGCATAATAATAGAAGGCGTGGCCTTTACCCTTGGCACGATCCCAATGGATTTTCGGTGTCTTGTAATGCCCCGACGCAGAGAGCTGCACACGGCCAATATAGGCTTGCTTCACCAGATCATTGAAGCTGATTTCCTGATTACCAACGCGGATACGGTTAGGGAGGAAGACGACCTGATCTTCCGGCACCTGATGTTGCTGCGCGGCAAAGCGAATGAGGCGTTTCTTGATCTGACGCGCCGCATCCTGTGCGGCCATACCGTTCAAATCGGCCCCGGACGATGCTGCCGTTGGTGCAGTGTTCGGCACTTTCGCGGTTGTTGTTGCGGTAATCTTCACACGATCAAGATCGATCTGGAATTCTTCGGCCACTACCTGCGCCACTTTGAGATGAAGCCCCTGCCCCATCTCCGTGCCGCCATGGTTCATATGCACCGAGCCGTCATTATAGACATGCACCAGCGCGCCAGCCTGATTGGATTCCGTCTTGGTGAAGGAAATCCCGAATTTCACTGGCGTCAGTGACATGCCGCGTTTGACATAGCGGCTTTTCGCGTTGAATTCGCGGATTGCCTCGCGACGCTTCGCGTAATCCGCACTGTCTTCCAACTCAGCAACAATGCGCTGGATGATGCAGTCTTCCACCTTCTGGTGATAGGGCGTCACATTGCGCGTGCCACCTTCGGTGCCCATGGCATCGTAGAAATTGAGCTTGCGGATTTCGAGCGGGTCTTTGCCGACAGCAAAAGCCACTTCCTCAATCACGCGCTCGGCACCCACCATGCCCTGCGGACCACCGAAGCCACGGAATGCCGTGTTGGACACGGTATTGGTATAAAGCGGGGCGGACTGCGCATGAACAGCCGGAAAGAAATAGGCATTGTCGCAATGAAATAGTGCGCGGTCGCCAACCGGACCGGACAGATCGGCAGAGAAACCAGCATTTAGTGCAAACAGATAATCGACACCGAGAATATTGCCCTCATCGTCAAAACCGACTTCGTAATCGATCATGAAATCATGACGCTTGCCGGTCGAGGTCATATCCTCATCACGGTCGAGCCGGATTTTCACAGCGCGCTTATGCTTCTTGGCCGCAATGGCTGCAATGGCTGCCCATTGATTGGCCTGCGTTTCCTTGCCGCCAAAACCGCCACCCATACGCCGCACTTCAACCGTCACCGAATGGCTCGGCACGCCAAGCGCATGGGCCACCAGATGTTGCGTTTCGCTTGGCCCCTGCGTCGAGCAATAGATGGTCACATCTTCATCTTCGCCGGGGATGGCAAGTGAAGCCTGTCCTTCGAGATAAAAGTGATCCTGTCCACCGACAAGCATCTGCGCTTTGACCTTGCGCGGGGCGTCGTCAATGGCCTTGCGGGCATCGCCGCGAATAAGCGTGAGTGGCGTGAAGACCAGCCGATCCTTGTAACCATCAAGACCCGCAATCGAAAACAGGCCGGGCATTTCTTCATATTCGACTTTGGCAAGACGTGCAGCGCGGCGTGCCTGATCACGCGTGCGGGCAACAACCGCAAAAATCGGCTGACCATGAAACTGCACGTTATCGACCGCGAAGATCGGATCGTCATGCATGCCCGATGGCGAGACATCGTTTTCGCCCGGCACGTCCTTATAAGTCAGCACATCGACAACGCCGGAGGCCGCGCGCACAGCCGATAAATCAACCGCAATGATTTTGGCATGGGCAACAGTCGAACAACCTATACCGATATGCAGCGTGCCTTCGGGTTCTGGAATATCGTCGATATAGACCGCTTCGCCCGTCACATGCTTATGCGCGGAATCATGGCGCTGATCGGTTGCGACACCGCCTTTAATACGGGCGGCTTTTATTTCATTTGCAGGATGCTTGTTCATGTCATCCTCCCTATGCGGCAACAACGTTTGGCTTACGCAAAGGTTCGGCTTGCCCTTGCGTTTCAGCATAAAAGCGACGGAGCAAATTCTTGGCGACCAGCAAGCGATAATCAGCCGTCGCGCGCATATCGCTCAAAGGCTGATAATCAATTGAATAGGCATCAAGTGCAGCCTCAACCGTTGCATCATTCCATAGCTGGCCCATCAGTGCCGCTTCAACGGCCGACGCCCGCTTTGGCGTTGCTGCCATTCCACCATAGGCGATACGGATGGATGCAACCTTGCCCTCATTATCGAGTGTCAGATGGAAGGCACCAAGCGTTGCCGTGATGTCTTCCTCAAAACGCTTGGAGATCTTGTGAATGGCAAACTGGCTGCGCTCATCTGGCACCGGCACATGCACGGCTTCCACAAATTCGCCGGGCTGGCGATCCTGTTTGCCATAGGCAATGAAATAGTCTTCGAGGGGAATTGTCCGGCGTTCGGCACCTTTGCGCAGCGTCAGCTTTGCATCAAGCGCGATCAATGGCGGTGGCGTATCGCCAATCGGCGAACCATTGGCAATGTTACCGCCGATGGTGCCCATATTGCGCACCTGTTCACCACCAATGCGATTGATGAGATTTCCCAGCGCCGGAATGCGTTTTGCGAGGAAGGAGAAAGCTTCCGTATAAGTCACACCCGCACCAATGGTGATGACCCCGTCTTTTTCGCTGACGGTGCGCAGTTCTGCGAGATGACCGATAAAGACGACCGGCGAAATATCGCGCATCATCTTGGTGACCCAGAGGCCAACATCGGTTGAACCAGCAACGATTGTTGCCTTGGCTTCGGCTGCATAGATAGTGGCAAAATCATCGAGGTCGGCAGGCACGACCAGACGATCCTTACCACTACCCACTTCAACCCGCGCGCCATCACGCAAGGCGTTAAGCTGGCTGATGACATGCGCACGTTCAGCCGCAAGCGGATCTTCCATCAGCGTACCATAATCAGAGATTGCGCGGGCCGCGCGCATGATGGCTTCATAGCCAGTGCACCGGCAGAGATTGCCTTGCAACGCCTTTTCAATCTCAACGTCTGCAGGCTTTGGATTGCGCATCCAGAGACCATAAAGCGACATGACAAAGCCCGGCGTGCAGAAACCGCATTGCGAGCCGTGAAAGTCGACCATCGCCTTTTGCACCGGATGCAGGCCACCGTCGGACCCGCGCAGATGCTCGATGGTCACGACATGGCAACTATCCAGCGAGCCGACAAAACGGATGCAGGCATTCACGCCTTCATAGATCAGCTCGTCGCCCACAATCTTGCCGACAAGGACCGTGCATGCACCGCAATCGCCTTCGCCGCAACCTTCCTTGCTGCCACGAAGTTTGCAGGCAAGACGCAGATAATCGAGCAAAGTTTCGTCAGGCGAAACGCGGTCGAGCTCTACCGTCTCGCCGTTCAGCAGAAAGCGGATATTGTGTCGGACTGCTTGACCCATATCGCTTAGCTCCCGCGATAGGTTGAATAGGAAAATGGCGAAACCAGAAGCGGCACATGATAATGCGCCTTTTCGTCAGAAATGCCAAAGCGCAGCGGCACAACATCCAGAAATGACACGATGTCATCGCTCTTTCCGAAATATTCGCCAACATGGAAAAGCAGCTCATACGAACCAGTATGCAGCGCATCACCTGCGAGCAGCGGCTCGTTGCAGCGACCATCCGCATTTGTGCGTATCTCACGAAGCGTTTCTGACTGCTGATTCCCGATGCGGCGTAATTCAATGCGTAAGTTTGCTGCTGGCTTGCCGCTCACCGTATCGAGGACATGCGTCGTCAATCGGCCCTGACCGCTCATTTCCTGACCCATTTATACTCCTGCTGCCTGCACGATTCTTCCGACCCTACCGTTAGGACCATTGCAAGCAATTGTTTTTGTGTGATTTATTTCACGCAAGACGTGAACGTTTGCGAACCACACTTGTTCCCGATTTTGAGTATTTACCGAAGTTCTGTCCTGGGAAAGATGATAATCGTTGGATGTCTTTCAAAATTTTGAGGGGGAATGGTCCGCGTAATTCTTTATTATCATAAGAAAAACCATGAATAATTGAGGGAAGACCATATGAGTTATCCGCGCAATCTGGTTGGCTATGGCCGCAACACACCAGACCCACGCTGGCCGGGCGGGGCCAATATCGCCGTGCAATTCGTCGTAAACTACGAAGAAGGTGGCGAAAGCTGCATTCTCGATGGTGACCCTGCATCCGAAAACCTGCTTTCCGAGATCGTGGGCGCACAAGCGTGGAATGGTCAGCGCAACCTCAATATGGAATCCATCTACGAATATGGCGCCCGCTCCGGCTTCTGGCGTTTGTGGCGCGCTTTCACGCGACGCAACATGCCGGTGACGGTCTATGGCGTGACCCTTGCCATGGACCGCAACCCCGAAGCCATCAGTGCCATGAAAGAAGCGGACTGGGAAATCGCCAGTCACGGCCTGCGCTGGTGGGAATATAAGGACGTTCCCGAAGACGTGGAACGCGAACATATTCGCGAAGCGGTGCGCCTGCATACGGAAATCACCGGCTCGCGCCCTCTGGGTATTTATCAGGGCAAGCCTTCGGATAACACGCTGAAGCTGGTGATGGAGGAAGGTGGCTTCCTCTATTCGGCCGATTCCTATGCGGATGAGTTGCCTTATTGGGTGAAGGGGCCGAAGGGTCCACATCTGATCGTGCCTTATACGCTCGACACCAATGATATGCGCTTTGCGACCCCACAGGGTTTTAACTCCGGCGATCAATTCTACACCTATCTTAAAGACACGTTCGATGTGCTTTATCGCGAGGGTGCGGAAGGTGCGCCAAAGATGATGTCGATTGGTCTTCATTGCCGTCTCGTCGGGCGTCCGGGTCGTGTGGCAGCGCTTGAGCGCTTCCTCGATTATGTGCAGAGCCATGACAAGGTGTGGGTTGCGAAGCGCATCGATATTGCCCGCCACTGGCACGAGCACCACAAGCCGAAACAAGTCGATGTGGTGCCATCCAAGGCCAGCAAGACGGATTTTGTTGCGCGATATGGCGGCATTTTCGAACACTCGCCATGGATTGCCGAACGCGCCTATGACACCGGCCTGACGGAACTCGCCGATTCTGCATCCGGTCTTCACACGGTTCTGGTCCGCGCTTTCCGTGCGGCATCAGACGATGAAAAACTCGGCGTGCTGTGCGCGCATCCTGATCTTGCCGGTAAACTCGCAGCGGCCAAACGCCTGACGCCTGAATCCACCTCCGAGCAGGCATCCGCCGGTCTTGATGCGTTGACGGACGATGAGCGCAAAACGTTCACCGAACTCAACGACGCTTACACGCAGAAATTCGGCTTTCCTTTCATCATCGCGGTCAAGGGCCGCAACAAAAGAGAAATTCTCGACGCTTTCAAGCGGCGCATCGAGAACACGAAAGCTGCCGAGCTGGAAACGGCGTCCGAACAGGTTGAGCGCATCGCGCTGCTGCGGCTCAAAGATATTCTCCCTGAGACACTTTACTAGGATAAGACAATGAGCCGTAATTATTATGCACCGACCGGCGGCCTGCCGCCCCAGACGCAACTCCTGACCGATCGCGCCATGTTCACCGAAGCCTATGCGGTTATTCCGAAAGGCACATTCAGCGATATCGTCACGAGCTTTCTTCCCTTCTGGGACAAGACGCGGCTGTGGATCATCGCCCGCCCGCTATCAGGTTTTGCCGAGACTTTCTCGCAATATATTATGGAAGTGCAGCCCGGCGGCGGCAGCGATCGCGCGGAACTCGATGACGGTGCGCAGGGTGTGCTGTTTGTCGTTGAAGGCGAAATCACCGTCACGCTTGCAGGTAAGAATCATGTGCTGACCGAAGGCGGTTATGCCTATCTGCCGCCCAAAAGCGGTTGGACGCTTCGCAACAATTCAGGCGCTGTTTCGCGCTTTCATTGGGTGCGCAAGGCTTATGAATATGTCGACGGTCTTGATGTGCCGGAGCCGCTTTTCCTCAATGAAAAGAACATCGCACCGACGCCAATGCCAGACACCAATGGCGCATGGGCCACAACACGCTTTGTCGATCCGAACGATCTGCGCCACGACATGCATGTGACGGTCGTGACTTTCGAGCCGGGCGGCGTCATTCCATTTGCTGAAACCCATGTGATGGAACACGGGCTTTATGTGCTCGAAGGCAAGGCCGTCTACCGGCTCAATCAGGATTGGGTGGAAGTGGAAGCCGGGGACTTTATGTGGCTGCGCGCTTTCTGCCCGCAGGCTTGCTATGCCGGTGGTCCGGGCAAATTCCGCTATCTGCTTTACAAGGACGTAAACCGACACATGAAATTGTCGCGATAGACGCCACGCATCACTCTCCTGACAAAGGCCGGATTTGCTCCGGCCTTTTCTTTAGAGCGTAATTCTGATTGCTTTCCCAAATAAAAACGGCGGGCCGAAGCCCGCCGCCACCATTCTTCTGACTGGAGATCAGATTAAAATAACAAAGCAGTCCTTCTACTTTGTCGAATGGTATCTCTGTATATCTAGTTTTCTAATTGCATATAATACCAATATATATTGAGAATATTTGCATTAATATTAGTAAACTGGAAAATTAGGATTATCAAATTTCGTGTACTGGCCGCCACGTAATGTAACGGCCAGCGCACTTATTAGCCAGCGCACTTATTAGAACGAACGCTGGAAGCGAACCATGCCCTGCCATGCGTCCTTACCCTTGAGGTAGGACTTGTCGTCCTGCCACTTGGTGTAGGAAACTTCTGGAGTAACAGTGAAGCCAGGCACCATTTCATAGGCAACATTAGCGGTTGCAGCAAAGGTGCTGCTGCCGTCATAAGCAGCCTGCACATTGAAAGTCGCCTGTTCGGTTGCCTTGAATGCAGCACCACCCCAGACAGCCCAATCGCCACCCCATGTGCCGTAGAAGCTGCTGATCGCCCGGACCTGACCGACAACGTTGCCGGAGTCATCCTTCACGTCGAAATACTTGTCCTTATTCGACTTGTAACCGCCCATAACCCAGAGCGAGAAGCGATCCGTGAGGTTTACGTCGCCACGCAGCTTGCCTGCCCATTCTTCGTTACGAGCGTCATAAGCTGCAACAGCTGCAATCTTGCCCCAGCCCTGTTCATATTTCACACCACCAACGACATGCGGGGCGTAATCCTTGATGACGCCGTCGTAGCCGTACTTGCTATCAGTATCGGCGTTGTTGCCCTGTTCAAGCGACAGAATTGCCGACAGGCCATTGTCACCATTGAAGGTATAGCTGATAAGGCCGGTGCGATAACCACCTGCAAGGATCACGTCATCGTTGATGACATCGCCAAGGTAACCAGGGAAGGTAACGAAAGCCGACTCGTCGAGACCAACGCGAAGACCACCGAGCTGGATATAGCCGTAACGCAGTGAGCCGGATGCGCCTTCTACGCCGTTGCCCCAGTCATAACGGGTTTCAGCAAAGGTCTTGAGGGTGCCAAGTTCAGTTTCCGAAGCCGTGCTGAAGCGGAGTGTGAAGCGAGCCTTGTTGTCCCAGGTCTTACGCTTGTATCCGTCACTCGCAAGGGCAGCGCCGTCGCGATCGGTAAATCCACGGCCATATACATCGTTGCCACCAGTCAGATCGTAACGAACATAGCCGGAGACGCGCAGGCATGTCTCGGTGCCGGGAATGTAGAAATAGCCTGCACCATATGCATCGCAAACGCGTACGTATTCAGCGGCCTCTGGTTCTGGTGCAACGATTGCATCGGCAGCTTGAGCCGCACCATTTCCCGCAGCGATGACTGCTGCCGAACCCAGAAGAAAACCCTTAATAGTCATTTTGATATGCCTCCAGCAAATATGAATAATTAACACTATCGACTGATAGAATGAATCCAATACAGATCTCAATTACAACTTATCAATCATGGAAATAATAAATAACCATGTGGCAAATCCAGCACTATTTAACAGTATATTATATTTAACCAACTAATATTTACTTAAAGTATAGGCTATTTATATTAAACTATATTCCTTTACCAATTAATTGGTTATTATCTTACGAATACCAATTTTCTAATTCATGCCTGACCGCTTTAAAGGCCTGAACCTTGCGAAGGCAGTTCTCTTATCCGAGAAGACCAACCTTTACGATAAGCCCCGGCCTGCCCTTGATTGCAGAACTACGACAAACTTACAAAGTAGAATATTCAATTTTTTATAATCTATATTTTAGAAATCAATTACATTGCCGACTTCACGCAATATATTATCTATTGCATTTAATTTGACTTTGTGATTATTAATATATCATGGTCGGTAAGTTGTTTAACGACCTTCTCTCATTGCCACTCAGAAGAGAATGTATTAATGAAAACTTATAGCCTGATCGGCCTTGCAATTGGCTTTGCTGTGGTTTCGAGTATTCCGGCGTTTGCCGCCCCTCTCCCAGGCGGCGCAAGCACCCTCCAGGAAACATATCAGGACTGGACTGTTTCCTGTCAGTCCGAAAAAGAAACAACTGTCTGCGCTATACGGCAGGATCAAAGCAGCACTCAGACGGGTCAGCGCGTTCTGACTGCCGAGTTGCGCAATATACCTGGTGGTAAGGTTGAAGGTGTCATTCTAATGCCATTTGGCCTTGATCTTGTAAAAGGCGTTGCACTGAAGATCGATGAAGCTGACGGGCCGCAGCTGACATTTTCAACCTGTCTGCCGCAGGGCTGTCTGGCACCAGTGAGTTTTGATGCCAAGCAAGTGGCCGCTTTGAAGGCCGGCACTAATTTGAACGTGAATGCGACTGCGCTTAGTCCAAGTCAGGCTGTGGCTTTCAAAATTTCGTTGAAAGGTTACGGCGCAGCACTCGACCGTATTATTGCACTCACGAAATAATTTGGGGGCATTTGATTTTAGCGGATACATAGGGATATCCGCAGCCTCACAGATCATGCCGTATGGTTTCTACCGTACGGCATTTTTTTGTGATCCGCGCTGATTGAAAGTTTCACACTTGTCCAGCCTGAAAAGACCTTTCAAATTTAGAGCGGCTCCAGTGGATAAAGAACCCTTGGACCCGCTCTAAATATTTGCCTTTGCGCAATATACCACGCGAAATTGTTTCGCGTTTGTGGCTCAAATGCTCGTAATTATTTTGATACGACACTGATGCGCATGAGAGAGCGTCGCCAGCGCATGGTCATCAGCACAGAAACTATCGCAAGCCCTGCCGCCAGACCAAGCCAGACTCCTGCCCCACCAAAGCCAAACTGGAATGCAAGCAGCGCACCGAACGGCAGTCCTACACCCCAATAGCCGACCAATGCCAGATACATGGGTACGCGGGTATCTCTGAGGCCACGCAGCATACCTGCAGCCACCGCCTGTGCTCCATCGACAATCTGGAAAAGTGCCGCGAGCGCAAGAAATGTCACGGCCAGTTCGATAACGGCAAAGTTTTCTGGATCTTTGAGATTAAGAAACACACCGATAAACAGACGCGGAATCAGAATCATCAACAAGCCCATGATCGCCATGAAACCCACGCCAAGCGCATAGGCGCTCCAACCGGCATAGGCCACGGCCTGAGCGTCGCCACGGCCGTAAGCCCGCCCCACGCGCACGGTTGCAACCTGACCGAACCCGAGTGGCACCATGAAACTCAGAGAAGCGACTTGTATAGCAACTGCATGAGCAGCCATGGCAGTGGGGCCGATATAGCCCATCATGACAACGGCTGCATAAAAGATCGACGTTTCAAACACAAAGGTCAGCGCCATCGGAAAACCTATGCGCCAGAGCTCAACGAAACGCGGCCAGTCCGGACGCCAGAACCGCCCAAACAGCCGATACCGACGGAACCGGCGGTGACGCATGGTAATGAAAGCCATGCCCAGAAACATCATCGTACTCGACAGGGTAGTGGCGATACCCGCGCCATGGAGTTCCATTCTTGGAAAACCGAAATGGCCGAAAATCAGTGTCCAGCCAGCCAGCGCGTTAAACCCGATAGCGACGGCTGCAACAATCAGCGTCCACATCGGCTTTTCCATCGCCGCAAAGAATGAGCGCAGCACGATATAAAACAGATACGGCAACAGTGCCCATTGCAACGTATGCATGAAATCGGTCGAGCGCGCGGCGATATCCGGTTGCTGACCAAGGAAGAGGAATATTTCCTCGCAATGCCAGAGCACGATCCAGATCGGAATCGAGATGATAATGGCCGACCACATGCCCTGACGCACGGTACGGCGCACATCGCGCACCGAATGACGGTTCCTGCCAAGTGCAATGGCGATCATCGGCATCACAGCCGAAACCAGCCCCATCGAGAAGATCATCAGGGTGTGATAGAAACTCGTCGTCAGGAGCGCCGAAGCCAGCGTGTCCTTGCCAAGACGGCCAATGAAGATCACATCGGTCGCAGTCAATGCTGCCTGTGAAAGATTGGTCAGAATCAGCGGCCAGCCCAATTTGAGAGCCATCCCCATTTCCCGGGTCCAGCGCTGAACGCTGCTCATGTGAGGCTCATGAAAGCCCGCATCAAATGTATTGGTCACAAACTTACTCCCGGGGCACACCCCGTACCATCCGTGGCCGTCAACCCATCGGACAATCCATAACGAAAGCACGCGCCGAGACATCAAAGGCTCAGAGACCAGGTCGATCTGAGGAGAATGGCGTGTGATACGAGTATCGATCGCCCCATGCCGGCTAAGAGCGTTCATCGCTTCAAAAGCGACTTCGCCCCAACTTTTCGGGTTATTCAATTTCTATTGGGAACGTTGTGGATGTTCCAGAAATTGATCCGGAGCCAGGCGGGCTGCGCATCGATTTGCACAAAATTAGAGCACAATGGATATCAGACTTGCTTAAAGAAGCAACACACCTTGGGAAGTAAATTCTGATCTCCTGACATGCATGGAAATCAATTTCCAGACATGTCGCAAAAATGCACTTTCTGGTCTGCAGAACAGTTGACCGTTACATCTGATTATCTAGGAATGTCGCGGATGCAATTTTGCGAGGGAAATCATGCGCAGCACCAAAGTCATCCATATTGTCGGCTGTCACGCAGAAGGCGAAGTTGGTGATGTCATCGTCGGTGGCGTGGCCCCTCCTCCGGGCAATACAGTGTGGGAGCAGTCGCGCTTCATCGTCAGTGACGAGACCTTGCGCAACTTCGTGTTGAACGAGCCGCGTGGCGGCGTGTTCCGCCATGTCAATCTGCTGGTTCCACCAAAAGATCCGCGCGCGCAGATGGGTTTCATCATCATGGAACCCGCCGACACCCCGCCCATGTCCGGCTCCAATTCGATCTGTGTCTCCACGGTTCTTCTGGATAGCGGCATTATCCCTATGCAAGAACCAGTCACGCGCATGGTGCTGGAAGCGCCGGGCGGGCTCATCGAGGTGGAGGCTGAATGCCGTAACGGCAAGGCTGAGCGCATCAGTGTGCGCAACGTACCGTCTTTCGCGGACCGTCTGGATGCATCGCTGGAAGTTGAAGGCCTCGGCACGATCACCGTTGACACAGCCTATGGCGGCGACAGCTTCGTTATTGTTGATGCAGCTTCTATCGGAATGAAGATCGAGCCGGGCCAAGCGCGGGAACTCGCCGAGATTGGCGTGAAGATTACCAAAGCCGCTAATGAACAGCTTGGCTTCCGCCATCCTGAAAAAGACTGGAACCACATTTCCTTCTGCCAGATCACCGAGCCGATGACGCGCGATGGCGACGTACTGACCGGTATAAATACAGTTGCCATTCGACCGGCGAAACTGGATCGTTCGCCAACCGGCACCGGCTGCTCGGCGCGCATGGCCGTGCTTCATGCAAAAGGCCAGATGAAAGTCGGCGAGAAATTTATCGGAAAGTCCGTGCTGGGCACAGAGTTTCACTGTCGGCTGGACAAGGCTCTGGAGCTTGCTGGCAAACCGGCCATCAGCCCGATCATTTCCGGTCGCGCATGGGTGACGGGAACTTCGCAGCTCATGCTCGATCCGAGCGATCCGTTTCCAAGCGGCTACCGTCTGTCGGATACTTGGCCAAATATGCCTGAGTAAGCCAGAGCGAGGCACCAATAAAAAACCCCGCACAAAGCATGGCATTGGGCGGGGTTTTCTTTATTCATTCAGATTGAGCTTACGCGAAATCCAATGCACGGTCGCCGTCTTCGTCCTTGATGCGCGATGGCAGGCCTATCTGGTTCAGGATGTGGAGGAAAGGCTTCGGGTTCAGCTCTTCCACATTGACCATCTTCTTCACATCCCATTCACCCGAGGCGATCAGGATTGCGGCCGCAACCGGCGGAACGCCAGCGGTATAGGAAATGCCCTGCGAACCCACTTCGTTGTAAGCGTCCTTATGGTCGGCAACGTTATAGATGAAGACTTCCTTCTCCTTGCCGTCCTTGGTGCCTTTGACGAAATCACCAATGCAGGTCTTGCCGGTATAATCAGGTGCCAGCGACGAAGGATCAGGCAGAACAGCCTTAACCACCTTGAGCGGGATAACTTCCAGACCTTCAGCAGTTTTCACCGGCTGTTCGGACAGAAGGCCCAGATTGTTCAGCACCGTGAAGACGTTGATGTAGTGATCGCCAAAGCCCATCCAGAAACGCACATCGGCGTTCGGATAGTTCTTGGACAGCGAATGCACTTCATCATGGCCGGTCATATAGGCCTTGCTCGGGCCGACGACAGGCAGGTCGAAAGTGTGACCAACTTCGAACATCTTGTTCGACTGCCATTCACCACCCTGCCAGGAATAGACCGTACCGGTGAATTCGCGGAAATTGATTTCCGGATCGAAATTGGTCGAAAACCAGCGGCCATGCGAACCGGCATTGATGTCAACGATGTCGATGGATTTAACTTCATCGAGATAGTCGTCGGCAGCCAGACGCGCATAAGCATTGACCACGCCCGGATCAAAGCCGATGCCGAGAATGGCGGTGATGCCCTTCTCTTCGCATTCCTTCAGGTTCTTCCATTCGTAGTTGCCATACCATGGCGGGGTTTCGCAGATTTTCTTCGGATCTTCATGGATCGCGGTGTCCATGTAAGCCACGCCCGTATCGATACAGGCGCGAAGAACCGACATATTGAGGAAGGAAGATCCGACATTGATGACGATCTGAACGCCGATTTTCTGGATCAGAGCCTTGGTGGCTTCAATATCCAGAGCGTCCAGCGCATGCGCTTCCAGTTTCACCTCGGTCTTGAGGCTCTTCTTTTCATGCACGCTATCGATAATCTTGCGGCATTTCTCAACCGTGCGGGACGCAATATGGATATCGCCCAATATGTCAGAGTTTTGCGCACATTTATGTGCAACAACCTGTGCCACGCCCCCGGCGCCGATAATGAGAACGTTCTTCTTCATTTTCTGTCGATGCTTCCTCTTCCAGCGGTTTCCCGCCATCTGTTTCGCGTCCCCGGCGCTCTCAGCCGCGGAACCTGTTTAAGTTTTACGCCGCTGAGTAATACCGCGACGCAGGGTTCAGGAGAGCGAACCCTCGAAATCCGCATAATCAAATTCGCGGACAATTTTGACCGTGCCGTCGAGTTCACGCACGGCAATGGCTGGCATTTTCACGCCATTAAACCAGTTCTTCTTGACCATCGTATAACCGGCCGCATCTTCAAATGAGAGGCGGTCGCCAATGGAGAGCTCCTTGTCGAAATTGAACTCACCGAAAATATCGCCAGCAAGGCAGGACTTGCCGCAGATCATGTAGCTATGATCGCCATTGTTGGGTGCCATCTTCGCCTTTTCGCGATAGATGAGCAGATCGAGCATATGTGCTTCGATCGAGCTATCGACGATGGCGAGGTTCTTGCCGTTATAAAGCGTGTCAAGAACCGTCACTTCCAGCGTCGTGGTTTTGGTGATCGAAGCCTCACCCGGCTCCAGATAGACCTGCACGCCGAACTTTTCCGAAAACGCCTTCAGGCGTGTGCAGAAATCATCGACCGGATAATCGTCTCCAGTGAAATGAATACCGCCGCCAAGGCTGACCCATTCAACGCGATGCAGAAGTGAGCCAAACTTTTCTTCAATATCGGTCAGCATCTTGTCGAAAAGACCGAAATCGGAATTCTCGCAATTGTTATGGATCATGAAGCCGGTCACGCGGTCCATGACCTTTTCAACCTTCGCAACATCCCATTCGCCAAGACGGCTGAACGGACGCGCCGGGTCAGCCAGATCAAAGGTCGAAGACGAAATGCCCGGGTTCAGACGCAGGCCACGCTTGATATGTGCTGCCTTGTCGGCAAAGCGCTCCAGCTGGCCAATCGAATTGAAGATGATCTTGTCAGCATGCGAAATGACTTCATCGATCTCGTTATCGGCATAAGCCACGCTATAGGCATGGGTTTCGCCGCCAAATCTTTCATGACCGAGACGCACTTCATTAAGCGAGGACGACGTGGTGCCGTCCATATATTCGCTCATCAGATCAAACACCGACCATGTGGCAAAGCATTTCAGCGCCAATAGCGCCTTTGCGCCGGATTTCTCGCGCACATAGGCAACCTTTTCCATGTTGCGCTTCAGCTTGGTCTTGTCGATCAGATAGTAGGGCGTCTGGATCATGAGCGTTCCGGGTCGTCAATTGGGGAAATATGGCCTGTCCAGCTAGGCTGGCGAGCACGTTGTTTGAGTCTGGCGCGCATCTCATCCGAAAACCGCTTGCACTTTTCGGGACACGCTTTAAAGCCGCTGTTGGTACAGGCTTATAGGAAGCTTGTGACAGAAACACAAATCCGCCACAGACGTTTAGAGAAAAAATTCTCCGACGCGGCAGCGGATTCTGTAATTCTTAGCTTCATATAGAGTTTTTCTGCCAAATTTGAACCCCTTTGAATTTTTATTGAAGCCGTTTTACTTCATTCCCCATTCCGAAGATCAAAAAAGCATTTTATAAGGCCAGCCAACGCGTGCGGACAGCGGGCATCAACCCGCCTCTGAAATGCGGGATAGGACCAGGGAAAGAAATGCAGATCGAAAATCCAGCCGCCACTGCCACAGCAGGGGCTACTGCAGGCTGGGGAGAATTGTTCGCGGGCAGGAATGCGATCCGTTCGCTAACACTTGTGGGCGGCGTTGCGCTCCACGCTATCAATGTTTTCATTGCTACAACCATATTACCAACCGTTGTCGCCGATATTGGCGGCATGGACTATTACGCCTGGAACACGGCGCTGTTTGTAACAGCCTCGATTCTTGGCTCGGCCCTTGTGCCAAAACTTCTTTCGCAGGCCGGGCCGCGTAACGCCTATCTTGTAGCCGCCATTATCTTTGCAGCCGGAACACTGGCCTGTGGCTTAGCACCTTCCATGCCAGCCATGCTCGCGGGTCGTGTTGTGCAGGGACTTGGCGGTGGCATGATGCTGGCGCTGTCCTATGCCATGATCCGTATCGTCTTTGATGAATCGCTCTGGCCTCGCGCCATTGCGCTCGTTTCCGGCATGTGGGGCGTGGCAACGCTTGTTGGCCCGGCTATTGGCGGCATTTTTGCTGAACTTGGCGTGTGGCGCGCAGCCTTCTGGTCGCTTGTGCCGGTGATCGGTATTTTTGCCATCATGGCGACGCTCATCCTGCCAAAACGCGCGGGCGATGATGAAGCCAAAGACAAGCTTGCCTGGCCACAGCTTATTCTGCTGACGGCAGCCGTGCTGATCGTCTCGGCGGCGAGTATTTCAGCAAGCACGTTCTGGAATGTCGCTGGCGTTGTAATTGCTTTTGCTGTGCTGCTGTTGCTTGTCATTGTTGAACGGAAGGCCACGAAACGCATTCTGCCGAAAGGCACTTTCAGCATCAAGCGACTTGGTGCGCTCTATATGACGATGGGCTTTCTCGGTGCATCAGTCACAAGTTCGGAAGTCTTTGTGCCACTGTTTTTCCAGGTATTGCATAACCAGTCACCATTGGTGGCAGGCTATCTTGCAGCACTCATGGGCGGCAGCTGGACGCTTGGTTCCATCGGCTCATCGGGTGTATCCGGTGCCCGTGTGAACCGTGTCATCCTTGCAGCCCCTGTTATGGGAATAGCCGGCATGGTGACACTTGCGATTCTCGTCCCTCCGGGCAGCGAAGGACATTGGTATGATCTTCTACCGATCTGTCTTGCCATGGCAATTATAGGCTTTGGTGTCGGCATGACATGGCCGCATCTGCTCACCCGCGTCTTCAAACGTGCTGAAGCTGCGGACCAGAATCTGGCTTCTGCGTCACTAACCACGGTGCAGCTGTTCACGACGGCCATGGGGGCAGCGCTCGCTGGCATGGTTGCCAATCTGGCAGGGTTAAGCAATCCCGGTGGCGTAGCAGGCACTGCCAATGCAGCGCTCTGGTTGTTCATCGGATTTTCCGCCCTTTCAGGCATCGCACTGCTTTCTGCCATAGCGCTTGTTCGCAGCTCGCGCTGACACACAAAAAGCGGCTTCCGGAGGTACAACATACTCCGGAAGCCACAGCGATTAGAAAGCAATTCCTTGAGGCTGCGTTTGAATTCGATTTAATTGCGCGGAGAATACAAACCGATGACTCTTGATGTCGGGACGCAGAAGCATTATTCCAACTTCCGTAATCTTCGTCCGGCTATGGCGCAGCATACCGGCAAATCACGACCTCGCGGAAGCCACCCTGAAGGCAGCCAGACGCGATCCCCTATGATTGCGATTAGAACGCTCGCTTCTTGAGAAGCGAGCACCGTGAAAAGCGAAACAGAGACAGTTCCGACAATGAGCAGCAATTTTAATCAGGAAACCGTTCTTGACGTTCACCACTGGACCGACAGGCTGTTTTCCTTCCGCACCACGCGCGACCAGGGCTTTCGCTTCCAGAGCGGCCAGTTCATCATGATCGGCCTTGAAGTGAACGGCAAACCGCTGTTGCGCGCTTATTCGATTGCTTCCAGCGTCTACGACGAACAGCTCGAATTTTTCTCGATCAAGGTGCAGGACGGCCCACTGACGTCGCGCTTGCAGCATCTGAAAGAGGGCGACAAGATTCTCGTCGGTAAGAAGCCGGTCGGCACATTGCTTTATGATAATCTCATTCCGGGTGACAATCTGTGGCTGCTTTCGACGGGCACCGGCCTAGCACCGTTCCTCTCAATCATCCGCGATCTTGAAGCCTATGAGCGCTACAAGAAAATCATCCTGGTTCATGGCGTGCGTGAAGTGAACGAGCTTGCCTATGCAGACCTCATCACCAAAGAACTGCCGGAAGATGAATTCCTCGGCGAGATGGTGCGCGAGAAGCTCATTTATTATCCGACTGTGACCCGTGAAGAGTTCCGCAATCAGGGTCGTCTTACGGATCTGATCAGCTCGGGCAAGATTTTCGAGGATTTGGGCCTGCCAAAGTTCTCCGAACAGGACGACCGCATGATGCTCTGCGGAAGCCCGGAAATGCTTGCCGACATGCGCCAGATTCTCGAAGGCCTTGGCCTCGAAGAAGGTAGCCAAAGCGAAGCCGGTCACTTCGTCATCGAAAAGGCTTTCGTCGAAAAGTAAGACTTTGCGCTCAGGCGATGTTTAAAAGGGTGGCCAAAGTGCCGCCCTTATTTTTCGTATCTTGCTTTATCCGGCACCAGCACTATGCTCACAGCCATGATAAAGTGTTCGAGTACCCCCTGCATCGCGCTCCTGTGATTTCATCACAAGTTTCATCACTGGGAGCATGAACGTAAGCAACCACACGGTTTCTTGCGGGGTTTTCGTTTGCATATACGCAAGCGGACAAATGCCGATCTGATCGGCGATTACGCATTATCCCAAACAAAGCTGCTTCGTCACTTTTGCCGGATATGCCTGATGCAGTGAGCACTCTCATGAAAAATTACTTTGAAAGCCCGTTTAAGGGAATCACCCTCGATAAGCAGGTCACACATCCAAACATCATCGTAGGGCGTTACAGCTATTATTCCGGCTATTATCATGGCCATAGTTTCGACGATTGCGCCCGCTTTCTCCTGCCCGATGAAGGTGCCGACAAGCTCATCGTCGGCAGCTTCTGCTCAATCGGATCGGGTGCCGCCTTTATCATGGCGGGCAATCAGGGTCATCGACACGACTGGATCAGCACCTTCCCGTTCTTCTTCATGCCAGAAGTGGACATATTTACGGGTGCTGAGAACGGCTACGCTCCCTCTGGCGATACAGTCATCGGCAATGATGTGTGGATTGGCTCTGAAGCCATCATCATGCCCGGTGTGAAGATCGGCCACGGTGCAATCATTGGCACGCGAGCGTTGGTCACGCGCGACGTAGAACCCTATGCGATTGTCGGTGGCAACCCTGCCCGCACAATCCGTTCGCGTTTCAACGAAGCAAGCGTCAGCATGCTTCTGGAAATGCAGTGGTGGGACTGGTCCGACGATCAGTTGAAGGGCGCCATGCCTATTTTGACCGGCGGTGATATTGCAGCGCTTTATCACTATTGGCAGAGCGTTGTTCACTGCAGGTGACATGGGGCCTGCTCGCAATTTGCGAGCAGGCTTTCTCCACGCGATACAGCTGTGAAGTCTAGAGCACATCCCGAAAAGTGCGAAGCGGTTTTCGGAAAAAGATGCGCTTAAAAACAAATGGATAGAGAATTTCCAATGATTCAATCAAAACAGGAAATTCTCTAGAGCATAATTCCTTAAACTTGGATCAGTTTAAGGAATTATGCCCTGATTTTAAAGGGTTAGAGCGACCTTTGGGCGTCCTATAGGACGCCCGGTGCTCTAATCTTCGGATCATGTAAAGCCAGCTCATATCTCACATATGAAAAAACATGATTGCAATATTCATATTTACATGGCAGTTATAACTGACTGACTATCAGTCAGTCAAAGCAACAGCCTGAAAGGTCGGCTAAAGTGTGCGTGCAGGTCTTTCAGGTTGTCGTCCTCAAAAATCAACCAAAGATAAGCGCTGCGGCTGGTTTAGAGCGCAGTTCGATCTGACTGTTTGTTTTTTAGCGTGTTATCCCGAAATCATCTCACACTTTTCGGGATGCGCACGGTCCAATGTTAACGCGCATCTTCTCCGAAAACCGTTTCACACTTTTCGGGATGCGCTCCAAGACTGCTGCGGCAGAAGCGAGATCCTATGTTACACGATACAGAACAATGGCCTTACATAGTTACCCTTGCCAAAGGCCCCTCTACGATTGAAGACGTGCGTGCGTTTTTCGACAGCTGGAACGCATGGCTGGATGAAGGAAAGCCGTTCATTGCCATTCGTCGCTTTGTTGACGAGGCAGCACTTGTTCATCCAGATGGCGCTCCACGCGAAATCAAACAATGGTTTCAGCAAAATGCCGAACGTATCCGCAATCAGGTTATGGCGATGATTAGCATCGTGCCAGAATCCGTGTATGAGGAAGCAAGTCGTATGGATGCGGAAAAGCTGTTTCGCGTGCCAGCAGGAACATTTTCTAATGTGGATGCAGCACTGCACTGGCTCGAAGACAGAGTTGTGCGTCCCAATCAGCTTGCCTTTGACAGAGTAGCGATCCGCACAAAACTGGAGACATAGATTTGCCAGCAGCCAAGCCCAAGCCCCGCACGAAACCGGCCGAGATACGCCGTAGCGAGCTGATGGCGGCTGCTGAAACGATCTTTCTGGAAAAAGGCTTTGCGGCAACAAGCGTCGATGAGATCGTACGCAAAGCCGATGTTGCCAAGGGCACATTCTATCTGCATTTTCGCAGCAAGGATGATATTCTGACCGCGCTGCGTGAGCGGTTTGTTACATCCTATTGCGAAGACCTCGACAGGGAATTGGACGCAGTACCGATGGGTGACTGGAACGGGCGTCTTTCGGCCTGGGCCGCGACCGGGGTCGCAGGCTATCTCGATAATTACCGCGTGCATGATCTGGTTTTTTATGATTTTCACCCACCCATGCGGCATGTGAAGCAGGAAAACCCGGCCGTCCTTCGACTTGAAAAACTTCTGAGAGATGGTCAAGCTGCGGGAATCTGGAAGATCGATAACACACGCTTGCTGGCAACACTTCTCTTCCATGCATTGCATGGCGCGGTCGACGACTTCATCATCCGCTCAAACATCACAGAACGCGATGAAATGGTTCGCGGCGTGCAGGATCTGTTTTTGAAAGCAGTCAGATCTTAGGCTCAGCTATTTCTTAACGCCAAACACATGTTCAGGCCCCGGAAAAGACCGCGCGCGCACTTCTTCCGCATAGGATTTTGCGGCATCAGAAACCTGCGGAGCAAGCTCGGTAAAGCGCTTGACGAAACGCGGTGTAAAATCCTGAAACAGTCCCAGCATATCATCTGATACAAGGATTTGGCCATCGCAGGCGGATGACGCACCAATACCAATTGTTGGAATTGTCAGCGTCTTAGTGAGCTCACGAGCCAATGGCTCGAAAGTGCCTTCTATTACCAGCGCAAAAGCACCTGCATCCGCAATTGCCTGTGCATCGCGGCGAATTTGATTGGCTTCCTCATCATCGCGGCCCAGCGAGCGAAAGCCGCCGACCGTATTGACCTGTTGTGGCATCAGCCCGACATGGCCGAAGACCGGAATGCCACGTTTAACGAGGAATTCAACCGTCTCGGCCATTTCCTCGCCACCCTCAAGCTTCACGCCGTCGCAGCCTGTTTCCTGCATGATGCGCGCTGCGTTGCGGAAAGCCTGCTCTTTCGATTCCTGATAAGAGCCGAAGGGCATATCAACAATTACGCAAGCATGCTCGACGCCACGCATAACCGCCTGCCCATGCGCAATCATCATGTCGAGCGTAACGCCAAGGGTCGAATCCATTCCGTAAAGCACCATGCCAAGCGAGTCGCCCACCAGAAGCAAATCGCAATGTGGATCGAGCAGGCGCGCAATTGGCGTCGTGTAGGCCGTGAGGCTGACAATCGGGCGCTCACCCTTCATCGCTTCAATCGCCTTTGGCGAAAGGCGCTTCTTTTTAACAGTCGCGCTCATTTCAGGCTGCCTTTTCCTGCGCTTTAAACGCTATCACCCGATTATCAAGAAGGCGCGTTGAACCGAGCCGCACAAAAAGCGCCACCAGGACCGGCCTGCCCTGTACCGAAGTCAGACGCTCCAGCGTTTCAGGATCGCGTAATGCGATGACTTCCGGTGTCGCCAGCGATTCCGTTTCAATGAACACACGGATTGCAGCCTCAAATGCTTCCGGATCGTCGATGCCGGAACGATAAAGTCGCTCAGCTTCGTTCAGTGCCTTTGGCACGATGATCGCAGCCGCGCGTTGCTCGGATGTCAGATAGACGTTGCGTGACGAACAGGCGAGCCCATCATCTTCACGCACGGTTTCAACACCAACCACACGCACAGGGATCGCCATATCCTCGACCATGTGGCGAATGATGACGAGTTGTTGAAAATCCTTCTCGCCAAAATAAGCAGCGTCAGAGCCGATAATGTTGAAAAGCTTGCTGACAACTGTTGCGACGCCTGCAAAATGGCCGGGGCGCGCCTCACCTTCCATCTGGTTGCCAAGTGTCGGCACGTCCACCACGGTCTGCATCGGGCGCGGATACATATCCGACACCGCAGGTGCAAAAAGGAAATCCACATTTGCATGGCGCAGCAGATTTGCGTCACGTTCGAGATCACGCGGATACTTGTCGAGATCTTCATTGGCGCCGAATTGCAGCGGATTGACGAAAATCGAAACGACCGTGACGTCATTTTCCGCACGTGAACGGCGAACAAGTTCGAGATGCCCTTTGTGAAGATAGCCCATCGTCGGCACGAGACCGATGGTTTTACCGCTCTTGCGTGCGGCGCCAAGCGCCTGCCGCAAATCTTCAATCGTATGGATGATCTGCATGAGGATCTCCCTGCCAGCAACCGGATTTTAGTCGCCAGTCCTATAGCGCGCCCTCAAATATGACAACAGCACTTTTGTTAGTGAATATCCGAGAAGAGCGAAAAACCTCAGTTTCCGACTGTACCGCTCACCGTATTGCTAACCGTTCTACCAAACCTATCAATCTGCTCATCATAGGTTCGGCGCGTATTCGGATCAAAGACTGCAATCGGCGCACTCACGACGAGCGAGGCGGCACTGCCCACGCCTTGCGCAGTACCAAGTGCAACAGCACCCAGCCGTTCGCCCAACCCGATATCAGAATCGGTGATAGTCTGGCCTGTTACGAGACGTTGACCGATCAGCTGAACAACCTCAGGACTTGATGCAAACTTGCCGTGATTGAGCCTGTCACCGGCTTTAAGCTGGGTCAGATCGATAACAGTTATGCCAGCCTTTTCAAGCTGTGACCTGTACGGCTCAACCGAAGGATCAATCTGCCCAAGTCGGTCAACATTGCCGGAGATGAAGCGTGAAGCGCGCAGTGCACGGTCATCGCGTGACGTGAAAAGCGTGAACCGTGGGTGGTCCTTACCCATGGCGCTGAACTGCTTATTGAATACATCCACATCAAGATCAGGCGACGCAAGAATGACGTCGGAAATCTTCGGATTGACACGCTTATCGCGGATCGCCATCTGACGCAGCGCCTCAACCGTCAGCCAGCTGCCCATGGAGTGGGCCATGACGGTGATGTCTTTCACACGCGGATCTTCGGCGATTTTGCGCAGGGTCGTTTCCAGCGCATCGCGCGAATAATTCGTGCTTTCCTTGTCGTAATTATAATCGAACACGCTACCGCGCGACGGCCATGTGAAAATGACGGGCGCTACTTCAGCGCCAGAATCGTGCACGATCTGCGCAAAGCGATAGACCGAGTCCTCATAAGTATTATTGAAGCCGTGAACAAAAACCATGACCCGACGGGATTTCGGCAGGCTATGATCAAGCCATTGTCGCGCGCCGGTTTCCGTGTTGATCGCTTTTACTTCAACGGTCGTGAAATCCTTCAGCGGATTGGCTGGCAGCTTTTTAGGCCACTGAACCTCACCAACCTTGCGGTTCTTTTCTGGCGGGATGGAAACCATAATCTCCGTCAGGCTAATTTCCTGATCACGTTCACCGGAAAACAGCGTTCCGGGATTACCGGACGGTGCACGGGTCGTCGCCACCATAAGATCGACCTTCGATGCGCCCGGCACACTTTCCGCAACTGGAATAAGGACGCCGTCAGGACGGCTGGCACAGCCCGCGATCAGGGTCAGACAGACAAGCAATGCCGGGGCAGTACGACGAATGATGCTCCGCAAAACCCAACTCTCCTGACAAAATCCAAACCCAGATAACGCCAATCCAAGGCGAGGCGTGCAGTTAATATATTCTTTACCTGAGAGGATAAGCCAAGTCCTAATTGTCAGGGCCTGTGGAAAGATGCTGTTGCTGCGGCTTCTCGGTTACACACTGTTTCCGTAACCAACACTTTCCCGCACGCCTCTTGCGCCCAATATTGGAACCAACAGTGCAAACAATTTCATTTATGCGCAGGAGGACACAAAATGACTTCAGACCTTACCCCACAACTCACAGGGCTGCATCATCTGACAGCCATCACCGCAGATGCACCTGGCAACAGGCGCTTCTATACAGACACGCTTGGTCTTCGCCTCGTCAAGAAGACGGTCAATCAGGACGATACCAGCGCCTACCATCTGTTTTACGCCGATGGACTGGCATCTCCAGGAACCGACATCACGTTCTTCGACTGGCCCGTACAGCGTGAACGGCGTGGCACGCATAGCGTTTCCCGTACCGGATTGCGCGTAAACGGCGTTGAAAGCCTCGACTGGTGGCGCAACCACCTCAATGAAAAGGGCATCGAAACCGGCGATATATTCGAAGTTGCTGGTCGCGCAGTGCTCGATTTTGAGGATCCGGAAGGTCAGCGCCTGCGTTTGACCGATGATGGAGGCACCGGTGCAGCACATAGCTGGGAGAAAAGTCCGGTTCCTGCTGAGCGGCAGATACGCGGCCTTGGTCCCATTACGCTAAGCGTTCCCGATCTGGCACCGACAAAAATCGTGCTGGAAAAGGTAATGAACATGCGTGAAGCCGGTGACTATGCTTCGCCCGATGGCGAAGGCCATGTCCACGTGTTTGAAATGGGCTCAGGTGGTGCCGGCGCAGAACTGCATATCGCCGTGCAGCCCAATCTATCACCAGCCGGTCAGGGCGCAGGTGCCGTGCACCATGTTGCATTCCGCACACCGGATCAGGAAACCATGCAGGAATGGGTGGATCGCCTCCGGGCTTTCCGCATCCCATCCAGCGGTGAAGTCGAGCGCTATTACTTCCGCTCGCTCTACTTCCGTGAACCCAATGGTGTGCTGTTTGAAATTGCAACTGATGGTCCCGGCTTTGCAGTTGATGAACCGCTGGAAAGTCTCGGAGAGAACCTGTCGCTACCACCCTTCCTTGAAGGAAAGCGCCAGGCAATTGAAAAGGGCTTGAAGCCACTTGATTAATACAAAAGGCCGCCGGATTTCTCCGGCGGCCTTTTTTGGGGTTTAACATACAGAGGTCAGAGCTTGCGCTGCAGCCATTCACCAGCCAGACGAACATCTTCATCTGTCAGTCCATGACCACCTTCGGTGGAGAGAACATCAAGTTCTGCACCATCAGCCCGCAAGGCTTGCTCCAGTTTGCCGGATGCATCGCCAAACGGATCGCCAATCCCGTTGAGCAACAGAATCTTAGCATCCGAAAGGTCCGCAACCGGTTGCTCTTCCAGAACGTCCGTTGCACGCAACAACACGGCTTTGCGTACGACATGTGGATGGAGCCGCATAAAGGCCGCAAGCAGATTGGCGCCGTTGGAGTTTCCAATGAACGCAGTCCGTTCCGGATCAATACCGTAGGCAACAATCGCACCTTCGACAAAAGCCTCGAAAGCCTCGGCCTCAGACCGAATGTCCTCCTGGTCGAACCGTTTCAGATCGAAACGGCGAAACCAGCGCTGAATGCCTTCTTCCGTGCTGCGTCCCCGAACACCCAGAAGCGTTGCGCGCGGTGCAGCCAGACGAGCAAGCGGCATGAGGTCGTTTTCATTGCCGCCGGTGCCATGCAGCAGAACAAGCGTACTGCCATCCGGGTTTTCCGGCTGATGGATACGATGCACAAAAGGCAAATCGCGATAGATCACCCTTTCCTCACCCGGCAAGCCAAATTGCGGCATACGGGATCGGATCGCATCCGCCTGCTGCTCGTTGCCCGGTGGCACGAACAGAACCCGACCCAGCGATTCCACTGGTTCATCCAGGGTAAAGCCGGGAGCATCGGTGGCAAATTCAAACAGGGTTCCGCCCGGCTCACGGACATAGAGCGACGTGAAGTATTTACGGTCATGTACGTTGACTTCACTGGAGTTAAGCTTTGAAAGCTCCTTCTCAAGCTTTGTCACATCATCCGTTATAGCCGCACGAAACGCCACGTGGTCAGCAATGCCTGTTCCGGGAATACCCGGCCAGAAGCCACTTGCATCGCGAACGTCAATCACATCGCCTGAATCAGAGACCAGACGATCAATCGTGCCTTCCCTGGCCTGAGCGCGGAAACCGAAATAGCGTTCGATGAAGCCAACTGTCTGTTCTGGTGCCTCAGACAAAATGGTTGCCGAGCGTATCCGGCGCACAACATGTTCCGCAGGAATATCGCCTGAAACCCATGCGTCATTGGCTGCAAGATCGCTGCCGACCAGCTTGACGATAACGCCATCCGGATCGCGCAAGCGAAGCACCGGCTCGCCAAATTCCTGTACCGGACCTTCAGACTGCACGTGATAGCGCAATGCCCGCTCCAGCCAAAAGCCGACCGAGGTGCGGTCGATCGCAAGGGCAATTTCGCTAACCTGACCATGACCGACACGGCCCCTTGCACCATCTTCCCAGACGAGGAAAGTGATCAAAGACCCCGGCGTTCCAGAACGGTCGCCATAGAACAGGTGCAGCTGTTCCGCATCTTCAAATCCACCTGTCCGCTTGACTATACGCAGACCGAGAAAGCCAGCATAGAAGTCGACATTGGCCTGAACCTTGCGCGTAATCAGCGTGAGGTGATGGATCCCACTGGTCATGATTGCAATCTCCCGCGTTTCGTGGCGGCAAGTCTCTCAGACGGAGACAATCACCGCAAATGTGAAGTTACCCGAGAGATAGTTCACATTGGCTCGAATGCCCATGGGGCTGTGCGGCGACGCACTGTTAACAGTTCAGCATTTGGGGAGGTTCAGAAAAGAAAAAGGCCGCGCGGGAGGAGGATGCGCGGCCTGATCTTGAATACGGCTGGGAGGAGGAGTGCCGTATCCCGCATCGGGTTCTGGGAGGAGGAGTGAACCCGATGACTAATAATTACCCGCAGCCTCTTTATTCAACAACGGTCAATAACGCATATCAGTTATGCAAATACGCCGATGCTTAAGATTGTTGCAGAAACACAAACGCACACAATATGCTTATATTATAAGCATATTGAACAAAATATGCTGAAAAATCAGCACTTCAGAGAAGCTGGGCGATGAACGGCGCAGCCAAAACATTGACCAAACCGACCAGAACCATGACGAGACCTGCAATCGAGCCTTCCTCGCTGCCGATCTGATGGGCCTTGGCAACACCAGCCCCATGCGCGCCCATACCGAACAGTGCGCCGCGCGCGAGAGCCGAGCGAAGCGGCAACCAGTTGAGCATCACCTCACCCAGCGCTGCACCGAATACACCGGTCAGCACCACGAAGATGGCTGTCAAATCAGGCGTCCCGCCAATATCGCCGGAAACCGTCATGGCGAAAGGTGTACTCATGGAGCGCGGCATCAGGCTGAGGCTTATAGCGTCATTCAATCCAAGAAGATGCGCAAGCCCCCAGGCCGAAAGCATCGCAGAAGAGCTGCCAACCACGACACCAACCAGCAGAACCGGCCAGTAACGACGAATAGTTGCGCGTTGCTGATAGATGGGAATGGCAAAGGCCACCGTTGCCGGGCCAAGGAGCGCGACCAGCCAATGCGTCGCACTGAAATAGCCGCGGTAGTTTTCATTAAGGCCGATAAGCAAGGCCATCAGCAGCAGTGGAGTGATCGCAAGCGGCGTCAGCCACCACATGGGAAAACGGCGATAAACGCGCTTTGCAGCAAGATAGAGAAGGATCGTAGCCGCCGACCAGAATAGTGTCGCCACATAGGGGTTACTTAGTGGCATAGCGAGCGCTCAGACGATAGCAGAAGTCTACAGTCAGTGCCGTCACAGTCATAACGGTCAGAGTTCCAACCAGAATGACCGCCATAATCTTCACACCCAGCATACCGAGCAGTTCCTGATGTTCCAGAACTGCCAGAACTGCAGGCACAAAGAACAGCAGCATTTCAGCAAGAAACCATTCAGCACCGCGCTTCATGCTGAATAGGCTTACACGTCCACTCAGAAGCAACGCCAAAACCAGCGCCATACCAACAATGCCGCCAGGCAGTGGCAGACCGCTTAAACGAACAAACGCCTCACCGGCCAACCAGAAACCGACCAGCGTCGCAATCTGCATCAAGCGGCTGTTGTGCAGCGCATAGCGAAAACGGATCATCAGGTTATGGGCATTCATGGTCATGTTCCAATGCTGGTATTTGTGAAACCAATATAGGCCCGAAATCGATATTCCAGAAATGAATTGATTTCATTGCAGCTATTCCATTATAGAATAGCTTATGAACTTACGTGGCTTTCAGGCATTCGTGGAAGTGGTGCGGCAGGGCGGCTTTTCCGCCGCGGCCCGTACCATCAATGCTACACAATCGACCGTCAGCAAGACGGTGCGGCAGCTCGAAGACGAACTCGAAATCATTCTGCTGGACCGCGAAACCACCCCTCCCCGTCTGACAAGCGCAGGTGAAATCGTCTATCGGCGCGCACTGGCTATGCTGACGGAAAAGGACGACATGCTGACTGAGCTTGGCGAGTTGCGCGGGCTGAAGCGCGGTCTTTTGCGCCTCGGATTGCCACCCATCGGTTCGAGTGTATTGTTCGCCCCGGTCTTTGCGACCTTTACCAAACTTTACCCGGATATCGACATTCAGCTCGTCGAGCATGGTAGCAGGCGGCTGGAGGAATTGCTTCTTGCAGGCGATATCGAACTTGCCGCTTCGCTTCTGTCGCTCGAAAGCAATTTTGAATGGCAGGCGGTGCGTCGGGAGCCGGTGGTGGCACTGCTTCCTGCCAGCCACACCTTCGCCGATAATGGCGGCATCCCTTTGCAAGACATTGCCAGTCTGCCCTTCATTCTGTTTGAAAGCGGCTTCGCCCTCAATCATATCATTCTCGATGCATGCCATCAGCACGGATTGTCCCCGAACATTGCCATGCGTTCCAGCCAGATCGATTTTATCGTGGAACTGGTAGCCGCTGGTATGGGTATTGGCTTTCTGCCACAAATGATTGCTGAACAGCGCAAGCACCCCGATGTCCGCATCCATAAGATCAAAGGCGCGGAACTGAACTGGGACATGGCCCTGATATGGCGAAAGGGTGCGTTTTTATCCCATGCCGCACGGGCCTGGCTCACGCTATGCAAGCATGAAAACACCCATCACGAGGCTTGAAACCCGCACCCGCGCGCCTATCTCAATTGAATACACCGACGCCAAGGGGAGCTATAATGCGCCCATCACCCATACGGCTTTAAGAGGAGGCCATCATGGAAGGTCAGGTTATATTCTATAAGGGCGACAGGATCATTTACCGGCACCACGTTGAGGTGCAGGAAGACGACTATTCAAAAGGCGTCAACGACGCACTCATCGCCTTCCAGCGCAACTATGCCGGCTTCGATCTTGCCGACGACAGCATCCACATCCGCTTTAAGCGACCAGGTGACGTTTGAAACCTGCAGACATCCTGGAGAAAGTTTCGTCTGAGAAATCAGGCGAAGGCTGCCTCGCGTGCAACGCGGTGAATATCGGTACGTGACAGACCGAGATCATAAAGCTCGCGGTCGCTGCAGCCACTGAGTTCGCGCAGATTTTCGCGATACTGCATCCAACGGGAAAACTGGGTACGAAGGTTGTTCATGATGGTATCCCCTTATGTGCAGCACACCTCTTTTCAGGATGTGCTGTGCTTTTTTACCTTCCTCCCAATATGAAGTTTCCGCCTTTTCAATCGTTTTGAGAAGTGCATAAACTGCATGGCTGCAATGCCAAACCCGCCACCTTAAAAGAGCAGATAGGTAACGCAGTTCGTTATCTTGCGCGAAAAAGTGATCATTAAAACAGGCCTCATATCAGTTGGGAGAGGCTTAGAAACTTGTAATCTTCCAATTTTAATTAAATCTACCTATCTGACTTAACAGGATAAGATTCCCTAACATATGAACAAAACGATATTTATTGTCGGCAATGGCCCCCTTGACCATGATTTGTCCGCTGAAATTGACGCTGCCGATCTTGTCCTTCGTTTCAATGAACCGCGCGTCTCTCTCGGAATGAGCGGTACAAAGACCGACATGCTTATGCTCGCCACCTCGAGCAAGCAGATGGAACAGTGGATCAAGGATCCAGCCTTCATCAATTCGGAAATTGTTCGCAATACCCCGGAAATGCTGTTTGCCTTCCACCCAAGCATCATCAAACGGTTTCATCATCACCCAAACATTCTGTCACGGCTCAAAGGTCGCCGCGCCGACTGGACCAATGAGGCGATTGACTATTTCGGCCGGGCTGGCAAGAAAATCCGCATCATGCCATCGCAGGACTATTTTGCTGTTTGCGACGAGCTTGGTATCAGCGCCGATCGGATGAAAGAGGTTTTCCCAAGCACTGGGTTCTTTGGCATCTGGCTGGCTTTACGCAAATACTCGCAGCCCGAGTGGGATATCAAGATTTGCGGATTCAGCTGGGAAGGCTGGAAGCGCCATGACTGGAATGCCGAACGAAAATGGATTGAAGAAAAGATCGCCGCGGGGCTTCTTCATAAAGTAGGTTAGAGCGCATCCCGAAAAGTGTGAAACGGTTTTCGGACAAGATGCGCGTGAAAACAAATGATTGGAGCGCCGACCTGATTCAATCAGATCGAAACGCGCTCTAATAAGTGCGACTTGCGAAAATCATGCGCATGGCAGATATAGAAATCCGCTTCGGCTGAAATTACTTTTTGCGCGCTCAGGTTTTACATGAACATCAAGGCTTTCATCATTCATTTGACGCGCGCGACTGACCGCAAGCCGCAAGTGGATAAACTCATTCACGAGCTGCCAGTAAAAACGGAAGTAATCGATGCTGTTGATAGCCGCACCCTCACAGACGCTGAGATAGGCCGCGTTTACAAACACAAGCTTCATGCACCGCGCTATCCGTTTGAGCTTAGCAAGAACGAAATTGCCTGCTTCCTGTCCCATCGCAAAGCATGGCAGGCCATCGTCGACCAACAACTGGACGCAGGCTTCGTCATTGAAGACGATATTGAACTCACTGATGTTTTCAATGCTGCCTTCCATGCGGTCAGCAATCATTTTGAGCCCGGCAGTTTCGTACGCTTTACATTCCGCGATGACCGCGAGGATGGACGCGAAGTTTTCCGTAACAATGAAGTGCGTATCATCATTCCAAACCCGATTGGGCTTGGCATGGTCGCACAGCTTGTAAGTTTCGATGCTGCTAAAAAGCTGCTTGCAATCACAGAACGATTTGATCGTCCTGTCGACACGACAATTCAGATGCGTTGGGTTACTGATTTACAGCCGCTCGCAGTCATTCCTGGTGGCGTGAAAGAAATTTCTGCGCAGCTTGGCGGCACGACCATTCAGCACAAGAAATCCCTTTCCGATAAGCTTAAAAGGGAAATCATGCGCCCTATCTACCGGATGCGTGTGCGCGGCTTCTCCTCAAGATCGAAGTGAGACAAATGGCGGTCCCCGTTCTTCTTTATCACCAGATTGCACCTCTGCCGCACAAGAAGATCCCGTTTCGCGGCCTTTGGGTTCATCCGGACAAGTTCCGCAGCCAGATGGCGTGGCTGAAACGGCTCGGCTATCAGGGCCTCTCGCTGCGAAACGCTATGCCCTATATCAAAGGCGAGAAGATCGGGAAGGTTGCAGTCATCACCTTCGATGACGGGTTTCTCAATAATTATGAGAATGCCCTGCCGGTTCTTGCGGAGTTCAACTTTACCGCAACCAATTACTTCGTCGCAAATCAGGTTGGCGGCAGCAATATTTGGGATCAGGCCATGGGTGTTCCCTCGACACCCTGCATGTCGGTGACACAGATGCGCGAATGGGCGGCCTTGGGTCATGAAGTCGGTGCACATACAGTCGACCATGTTAATCTGGAAAAGACGCCCGAAGAAGAAGCTCGTCGACAGATCGTGCAGTCCAAAACCATGCTTGAAGACATGCTCGGATCAGAAGTGACAAACTTCGCTTATCCCTATGGTGGGAATCACCAGACCCACCGCGACATGTGCCGCGACGCTGGTTTTGAAACTGCGACAACGACCGTTCATGCACGGGCGCGTGCAAGCGACGATCGCTTCGGCATGCCGCGCGTTTATGTTCGCCGCAGAGATATGGCACCCAAATTCATTTTCCGCCTCATGACGAAATGACCAACTTTTTCATCCAAGCGCTGAAAACCGGCTATTTGTTTGATTTTGATCAATGCAGCTTCACGAAAGCGTGGCAAATTGCCCGCCATTGCGCCATGGACGCAAACACGCAAAAGCGGTACTAGAGCAATAACAAGGAGCGTATAATGGACTATCGCCGGTTTTTTGAAGAAGCGATCGACCAGCTGCACGCCGAGAAGCGTTACCGCGTTTTTGCCGATCTTGAACGCATTGTTGGACGTTTCCCCCGAGCTACCTGGCGCAACAATGGCATTGCACGTGAGATCACCGTCTGGTGCTCGAACGACTATCTTGGCATGGGGCACCATCCTGATGTGATTAAGGCGATGTGCGAGACCGCCAACAGCACTGGTTCCGGCGCAGGCGGCACCCGCAATATTTCGGGCAACAATCACCCACTTGTAGAACTTGAAGCCGAACTTGCTGACCTGCATGGCAAGGAAGCTGGCCTCGTTTTCACGTCCGGTTTTGTGTCCAACGAAGCCTCGATTTCGACCATTGCACGTTTGCTTCCAAACTGCCTGATCCTTTCTGACGAACTGAACCACGCTTCGATGATCGAAGGTGTGCGTCGTTCGGGTGCAGAAAAGAAGATTTTCCGTCACAATGACGTCGAGCATCTGGAACAGTTGCTCAAGGCCGCAGACCATTCCCGCGCCAAGCTGATCGTGTTTGAATCTGTCTATTCGATGGATGGCGACATTGCGCCGATCGAGAAGATTGCCGATCTGGCCGACAAGTATAACGCCATGACCTATATCGATGAAGTTCATGCAGTTGGCATGTATGGCGTGCGCGGCGGCGGCATTACCGAACGCGACGGTCTTGCACATCGCATGGATATTATCGAAGGCACGCTTGCCAAGGCATTCGGAGCACTGGGCGGTTATATTACCGGTTCACGCGCTATCATCGATGCCGTTCGCTCCTATGCGCCGGGCTTCATCTTCACAACATCACTTCCGCCGGCAGTTGCCGCTTCCGCTACCGCTGCGATCCGTCACCTGAAGGTTTCGCAGGTCGAGCGCGATGGTCAGCAGCGCCAGTCGCAGCGCGCCAAGGATGTTCTTTCGGCTGCCGGTTTCCCGGTCATGCCGTCGGAAACCCACATCGTGCCAATTCTGGTTGGCGATCCTGAACTGTGCAAGAAAGCCAGCGACCGTCTTCTCGACGTACACGGCATCTATATCCAGCCGATCAACTATCCGACTGTGCCACGCGGCACAGAACGCCTTCGCATCACACCGTCGCCATTGCATGACGACCTGCTGATAGACGGCCTCAAGGATGCGTTGCTGGAAGTATGGAATACGCTCGGCATTCCATTTGCTGAACCGGATGCACCAAAAGCTGCAAATTCCGACCGCGTTATTCCGCTGATGGTTTCAAAAGCAGGCGGCTGATAAACACAGTATATAGAATTGAAAAAGGCCGGTAAAAACCGGCCTTTTTTGTTTTTAGAGATCATTAATCCAGCGAACCAATCTTGCAGCGGCCTCATCCACCTGCTGCTGATCGCGACAGAAGCAGAGGCGGAAAAAGCCTTCGCCGCCAAGCCCGAATGCACTGCCCGGTGCAAGGCCTACATTGGCATTATCAACCATGTCGATTGCAGCCTTGACCGAATCCGTCACACCATCCACACCGAAGAACAGATAGAAAGCCCCCTGCGGCGGCGTGAGACGGACCTTTCCAGTGCTTTGCAAAGTTGCGCAGAGATGATCTCGTGTTGAGCGCGCGCGTTCAACCTGCATGGCAATAAAATCATCGCCGTGGTCGAGCGCCGCAACCGCACCGCGCTGCATGAACTGCGCAACACCGGAATTAGAATACTGGATCATATTTTCAACAACGGGGCCAATCGAAGGATGAACGGTCATCCAACCCACGCGCCAGCCAGTCATCGCCCAGTTTTTGGAAAACGAATTGACGAAGATGATGCGGTCGTCGGGTTCCATGATGTCCATGAAAGAAGGTGCGCGTCCGCCACCGTAATAGAAATGGGTGTAAATCTCGTCGGCAATGATCCAGATGCCCTTCTCGCGCGCCATCTCGAGAATAAAGCGCAGTGTTTCGCGATCCGCAGTCCATCCGGTCGGATTGGATGGCGTATTGATAAATATCGCGCGCGTGCGTGGGGTGACGGCTGCGGCGATCTTCTCAGGATCAAGCACCCAGCCATTGGCACCGAATTCAAGTTCCACGGGCACTGGAACCGCACCGGCAAGTCCCGCTGCGCCAACAAAATTGGGCCAGGCCGGTGAGAGATAAATCGCTTCTTCACCTGCACCCGTTGTTGCCTTCAGCGCCATCTCGATGGCGTGCATGCCCGAACCAGTGACATAGAAGTTATCGGGCGTGAAGGATTGAGAAAAATGGCGCGCATGATAGCGAGCAAGAGCCTCGCGCAGATCAGGAATACCAGCCTGCCATGTGTAGAAGGTTTCGCCGTCGGCAATTCCCTTCTGAGCTGCCTCGCGGATGAAATCCGGCGTGGAAAGATCGCCCTCACCGACCCACAACGGAATCAGGCCCTCTTTGCCACGACCGTGATTGGCAACGGCAACAATGCCGCTTTCAGGTGATTGAGCTGCTTCACGGCGAAGATTGGCGATAAGCGTCATTTGTTCCCACATAAAATTCGATTTTGATTACACCTGCTTAGCAAGGAGCAATCATGAAATCACGTGGCATTTTGTGATGATCCGATCAACCACATTGATGGGTCGAACCGGTTCTCACCTTGGGAAGGCGCGCACAAAAAACGGAGCCATGAAGGCTCCGTCGTTTGTCAAAAATTTTGGGTCGCCTATTCTGGGAAAAATCAGGCTTTGCTCTGCTTTGCGAGGAGATCGCGGATTTCGGCGAGCAGCACTTCGTCGCGCGGCAGCTCTGCAGCAGCTTCCGGCTTGGCTTCTTCCTTCTTCTTGAGCCTGTTCATGCCCTTGACGACGAGGAACAGAACCCATGCAATGATCAGGAAGTTGATAAGCAGCGTAACGAAATTGCCGTAAGCGATGGTCGCACCGGCTTCACGAGCTGCAGCCAGCGTGGTCTTCGGATCCCCAGCAAGCTGAATAAACATATTGGAGAAATCGATACCACCCGTCAACAAACCGATGATCGGCATGATAATGTCATTGACGATGGAATTGACGAGGCCACCGAACGCCCCGCCGATGATAACACCGATGGCCAGATCGACCATATTGCCCTTGAGAGCAAATTCTCTGAATTCTTTCAACATTAGCCTGTATCCCTCTCGAACACGAACTCAAACCGGGCCGTCTTTGCTGCGGATAAGGTTCGCCAGATAAACTTCTCGCTGTGAACCGATGAGATCAGGGATGATCACAAATGTTCACTCGCTAGTTTGTAGGCTAAAATAACCGAAGAAAAGATGAACTGTGCAAAATGCACCGTTTAGAAGTGTCTTTTTTTGAATTTGCTAATGTTTGGGAGCTGGAGACGCAAAAGATGCGTCTCCTAAAACAAATTTAAGCAGCAAACCGCTTGGTTGCTTCAATCAACTCATGCGTAATTCCGGGCTCGGTCACCGCGTGACCGCTGTCTTCAACAATTTTGAGATCAGCTTCTGGCCACATCTTCTTGAGCTGCCATGCATTGATGAATGGCGTACAGATATCATAGCGGCCATGGACGATCACGCCCGGAATCTGCCGGACACGTTCGACATTCCGCAGAAGCTGGTCATCGCTTTCAAGGAAGCCACCGTTCTGGAAATAGTGGCATTCGATACGTGCAAAGGCGATGGCGTGATGATCTTCTCCAAAAGCTTCAACACGAGCAGGATCAGGCTGCACCGAGAGCACTGAACCTTCCCATCGCGCCCATAGACGGGCAGCTGCAAGCTGCACCTGCGGATCGCGATCGGTCAGACGCTTGTAATAAGCTGCGATCATATCGCCGCGTTCTTCCTCAGGGATATGCTCCTGATAGGCCTCGAAGTGATCGGGGAAAATGATGCTCGCACCGTTGGAATACATCCAGTCGACTTCAAACCGGCGCACCATGAAAATGCCGCGTAAGATGATTTCCGACACGCGTTCCGGATGGGTTTCCGCATAGGCAAGGCCCAGCGTCGAGCCCCATGAGCCACCGAAAACCTGCCACTTGTCGATGCCCAGATGTGCACGAATATGCTCCATATCGGCCACCAGATCCCAGGTGGTATTCTCGCGCAATTCTGCATGCGGTGTAGAGCGACCGCAGCCGCGCTGATCAAAAAGGATGATGCGGTATTTCTCTGGATCATGCAGGCGACGCATGGCGGGCGTGATGCCGCCGCCCGGCCCACCGTGGATCATGATAACAGGTTTGCCATCAGGATTGCCGCACTGCTCGACATGGATGCGGTGTAATGACGAAACCTGCAGCATCTCTTCCTTGAAGGGCTGGATTTCCGGATAAAGCGTATTGCGCGTCATTTAATGCCTTTTCGTTCCCGCTAGAGCATTTCCAGTTTAAACTGAATTGTTAGAAATGTTCTGTCTCTTTGTTTAAGCGCATCTTGTTCCGAAAACCGCTTCACACTTTTCGGGATGCGCTCTGGAGCATTCCCCGTTTTGCCGGGAAGGCTCTTGTTCATCACTGAAATTAGCACACAATACGGCCAGAAGGCGGCAATGCGACATATGAATCCAGCTAAGCAATGCTATTTTTGGTTGCCCGGAACAAAAATCGGCATAAAACGGAAAGGCTGCATGTAAAGTGCAGCGCATGGGGAGGACTTTCAGAATGGCGTGCGAGGCTTATGCAATTCATTATCGCTGACGACCATCCGCTTTTCAGAGGTGCGTTGCGACAGGTTCTGTCAAGCCTTCCTGAAGAAGCAGAAATCCTTGAAGTCGGCGATTTCGATGCAGCGAAAAAGCTCGTCGTAGAACGCGACGATATCGACTTGCTTTTGCTTGATCTGACCATGCCTGGCGGGACTGGCCTTTCTGGCCTGGTCACGTTGAAAGCACTTCAGCCTGCTTTGCCGGTCATTATTGTATCAGGCACCGATGACGCAGCAACAATCCGGCACGCGGTCGAATTAGGTGCATCAGGCTTCATCTCGAAATCCGCAAGTATGGAAACCATCGGCGAGGCTGTGCACGCCGTGATCGCAGGCGATATCTGGACACCGTCCGACATTGATCTCGATCAGGCACATGATCCTGAAATCGAAGCGCTCATCAACAAGATAAGAACACTCACACCCCAGCAGACACGCGTATTGACCATGCTTGCCGAAGGCCTGCTCAACAAACAGATCGCCTACGAACTGAATGTATCAGAAGCGACGGTCAAAGCGCATGTCTCCGCCGTTCTGCAAAAGCTCGGCGTTGATAGTCGCACACAGGCGGTCATCCTTCTGTCGCGCATAGGCAGCGACGCGCTGACCTCAGAAGCCAGCTGAAACTATTTGTTTTTACGCATTTACCTCACGCATCGAAGCGGGATAAGAAATCAGTCCAGTGGACTGATTTTCCCGTGTAGGCGTTTCGTACCTTTGCTGGAAATGCTAATAAGTCACTCTGCGGCTGTTGGACGGCTGGAAGCGGTTTCGCGCTGATGCAGTGCACTCGATAGAAGCGAGCGCAACGCTGCCGGGCGCAATGGCTTGTGCAGGACGATGACATTTTCATCGTCAGCACGCTTGCGAACTTCTTTGGAGCGATCAGCTGTCAGCAGAATAGCCGAAATTTCATGTTTGAAGCTTTCCCGCGCAAAGCCGATCATGTCCAGCCCGTTTTCATTATCGAGATGATAGTCGGCGACAATAATGTCTGGCGGAACTTCCCGCTCGACACAGAATACCTTCAGCTCGGAACCGCCACGCAACGTGGTTACATTGCAGCCCCAGCCAGTCAGAAGCGTTTCCATCCCGGCCAGAATATTGGCGTCGTTGTCGATACAAAGCACATCAAGGCCGGTGAGGCTCGACGCACGCTTCACGCCCGTGCGGCTTGCAACCTCTTCCATAGGAGCAGGTGCTGCGCTGATTGGAATGCGCAGCGTGAAAACGCTGCCTTTCCCTGGCGTTGAGGATAGTGTCAGGGGCAGCGACAATACACGTGCAATACGATCGACAATGGAAAGGCCCAAACCAAGGCCTTCCGCCTCACGCATGCCTTCATCAAGACGCGTAAACTCACGGAAAACCAGTTTCAGTTTCTGCTGCGGGATGCCAATCCCGGTATCAAGCACTTGCAATTCAATAAAATCGCCACGTCGGCGAACACCAAACAGAATGCCACCCTTACGGCTATACTTGATTGCATTTGAAACCAGATTCTGGATGAGGCGTCGCAGCATGTTGCGGTCTGTCTTCACCACGATACTCGACGGCACCACCCGCAGTTTAAGCCCCTTTTTACGAGCCATCGGTGTGAAATCTGTCGCAATCTGACTTAGAAGCTTATCGAGACGGAAGACCGAAACTTCCGGCTTGAGTGCGCCCGTATCGAGCCGCGATATATCGAGCACCATGCCCAGGATAGCCTCGACCGATTCAAGTGAAGAATCGATGTTGCGGGCGAGCTGGCTGGTTTCTGCACGTCCAAGCTTTTCTGTCAGCGCTGTACTGTAAAGCCGTGCAGCATTGAGAGGCTGCAAAATGTCATGGCCAGCTGCAGCCAGAAACCGTGTCTTGCCAAGGTTTGCTTCTTCGGCTGCGGATTGTGCCTTTGCAAGCTTCTGGTTCACGTGCGTCAGCTCGGCAGTACGATCCGCGACGCGCTGTTCAAGAACTTCGGCCGCCTTCTGGCGCATCAGATCGGCCTCAACTTCGGCAGTAATGTCTGTATAGGTTGCGACAAGCCCCCCATCCGGCATGGGATTAGAATTGATCTCCAGCACCTTTCCGGTCGATTTCAGCGTCATGCGCCATGGCTGTCTGAGGGTTGCAAGAGACCGTATAACCGAATGCTGCGCGTTGACGGCAAGATCGCCGCTGCTGGCCAGATGCTCGACAATTTCGGACACCGGAATACCGACCTGCATCACTTCATCCGGCAGATCAAAATGAGCACGGAACTGACGGTTCCAGCATGTCAGCCGCAGATCCTTGTCGAGCACCGTTATGCCCTGATCCATCTGATCGAGCGCAATTTGCAGAAGATCCCGATTTTGTTGCAGGGCGACAGACGCATCATCAAGCAATTGCCGTGCGTCACGCGCAGAGGCATCGTTGCGTTGGAGAAGCAACGACAGGACGAGACGCGCCGACGAGGAACCGACAGCAGTGCCCAGCAATTGCTCCGCATAGCGGATCAACGGTGTGTCCACCGTCATGCCGGGATCGAGCCTGCGCTGCTCTCGCCCTTCAAAACGAAGGAAAGCCCGCTCAACACGTTCGGCTCCGAGATAGCGGGCCATGGTTGCTTTGAGTTCTGCGACCGTAACCGTTGTCCGAAAGCGCTTGAGGGTCGGCGTACCAATAAAATAGCGCGGCAGAAAAATACTTGCCTGAATACGTTCAAGCGGTGTGGAGGCACGTGAAAGTGAGCCAAGAATGTAAAACAAGGTGTTGGCCGCAAGGCTCCACATGACGCCATTGGTCAAAGGCAAAGCATCGGTGCCAAACAAGGCCTCAGGCCGTAAGGCGGTAAAACCAAGAAAGCCTTCGCGCAGGATCTCCGCGTCTTCCGGAGCCATGGTTGGCAGAAGCAACGTATAGGACCAGATCAGAAAGCCAGCAGACAGGCCGAGCATTGCGCCACGTCCATTGGCATTGCGCCAGAACAACCCGCCGATAAACGAGGGCATAAACTGCGCAATGGCTGCAAAAGATATCAGACCGATGGATGCGAGGTGAATATTATTGGACGCCATGCGGTAATAGACGAATGCCAGCGCCAGAATGCCGATGATCGTCAGTCGCCGCGTATTGAGAATGATCATCGTCAGATCGCGCTGTTCAGTCGGATGGCGAACAGCGAGCCTGCGAATGATAAGCGGCAGCACAAGGTGATTGGAGATCATGATCGCCAGCGCCACGCAAGCAACGATAACCATAGCCGTGGCTGCTGAAAGCCCGCCGAGAAAGGCTATCAGCGCAAGCCAGTGGGCACCGGCTGATAGTGGCAGTGCCAGCACATAAAGATCGCCACTGACTGTATTGCCAAGCGTCATGACGCCGATGAGCGCAATCGGGAAAACGAAAATATTGATCAGGATCAGATAAAGCGGAAACAGCCATGAGGCGGTACGCAGTTCTTTCTCACTGCGGCTTTCAACAACCGTCACATGAAACTGGCGCGGCAGCATGATGATGGCGGCAGCACTCAACGTCGTATGCACGATCCACGTACCGATTGAGGTTTCATAGTGAAAGGCATCAAGGGCTGCTGGCGATTGCGAAATCTTCTCGATCAATTCTCCCGGCGAGCCAAAAACAAAGAAGGTGCAGGCAAAACCAACTGCAAGAAATGCGGAAAGTTTGATCACTGATTCAAGTGCAACCGCCAGTATAAGGCCGTTCTGATGTTCGGTCGCATCTGTGTGACGCGTGCCGAACAGAATGGCGAAGACTGCCAGAACGGCAGCCACCGGCAGGGAAATATCGCCAAAGACAAACGAGGACGGATCAAAGGCCGAGCCATAATGCTCCATCACCAGCCCGACGCTGCCGGAAACCGCTTTAAGTTGCAGCGCGATATAGGGAATGGAGCCGACTGCTGCGATACAGGTAGCAAGCGAGGCCACGCCAAAGCTCTTGCCATAACGGGCAGCCAGAAAGTCAGCGATGGAGGTAATGTGTTCTGACTTCGCCAATCGTACGATGTGGCGCAACAGGCGATTGCCGAGCGTGAAGACCAGAATTGGACCGATATAGATGCCCAGAAACTCGAGTCCACGCTGCGCCGAGAGGCCAACCGAACCGAAGAATGTCCATGACGTGCAGTAAACCGCGAGACTGAGTGCGTAAATATAGGGGCGTGGAGCGCTGCTCCAGCGTGCGGCGCGCCTGTCGCCGATGCTTGCAACCGCAAACAACATCAACAGATATAAAAATGCCGCGCCTATAATTCCCCAGCCCTGCATTGCCGGACCATCCTCCCCTGCTGCTCCCCACTAATTGGAGGAAGCAGACATGGGAAGGCAAGCATTTTCATAGGTAGCGCGCAAGGCCCACCATATTATCAACTCGTTACTGAGCGGGCGCCGTACGCTCAGTAGGCTTATCGGCTTCGCTGTCGAAACTCTTCGTAACGTCCATGAAGCGACGCATGAAACGTTCCATATAGCCAAGAGACTGCTCAAACTCTGCATCTGTTGGCAGCTTGGACGCTGCTGCTGATGCACCACCTGCTTCAAGGGCTGTAACCTTGTCCTCGAGCTTCTTCACCCGATCCTGCAAATCAGAAAGATCGGTTTCGTAAGCCTCCCGATCCTCGGTCGCCATCTTGCAGATAAGCTGTCCCTGTTGCTCATTGCAAACCGACAGTGCACCGGTGCGCGTATCGAGCCGAACATAACCAGTTTCGGTGCCTTCAAGGCGATAACGCCCATTTTCCTCAGCATAGGCCCCGCTTGCAACAAAGCTTGTACCCAGCAATGAAACGGCTGCGAGTGTGCGAAATAGCGGCATGGTGTTGCCAGACATGATTCGATCTCCTTCAGAGCATATTTTAAGCACATCTTGCCCGAAAACCGTTTCACACTTTTCGGGATGCACTTTAAGCTTCCACCCAACATATGGGAGCTATGCAAGAAAAACGAACATGTCATGCTTTGATTTTCTGGTTAATTCGGTCTAGAGAGCAGCCATGACCAAAACGACCATCTACAAGATCGCCCCGCGCGATCTCTGGGCGCAGGCAGAAGAGGCTGGCATTTTTACCGGGGCACCGGTTGATATTGCCGATGGCTATATCCATTTCTCCACCTATACACAGGTGCGCGAAACAGCCGCCAAACATTTTGCCGGGCAAACGGATCTGCTGCTGGTAAGCGTGGATGTGACTGCCTTAGGCGATGCACTGAAATATGAAGCCTCGCGCGGCGGGGCACTGTTTCCGCATCTTTATGCGACACTGCCAATGTCTGCAGTCACGAAAGTTGAGCCATTGCCGCTCGACAAAGATGGACTCCATATCTTTCCGGAGCTTGAGGATAAATGAGCGGGCTTTTTGAACTTATCGGGCGACGGGCATTGTTCTCGTTCGATGCCGAGCAGGCGCATGGTTTGTCCATTGCTGGTCTTAAAACCGGCATCGTCACATGCAGCTGCCCCAATGACCCTGCACTTTCGGTCAAGATTGCGGGACTGCAATTCCCGAATCCGCTGGGCATGGCTGCGGGCTATGACAAGAATGCCGAAGTGCCGGACGCGCTTCTGAAAATCGGTTTTGGCTTCACAGAAGTCGGCACAATCACCCCGCGTCCACAAAGCGGCAATCCGCGTCCACGCATCTTCCGCCTGGTAGACGATCGCGGCGTCATCAACCGCCTTGGCTTCAACAATGAAGGTCATGATGCGGCTTTCAAGCGACTGTCCCAGCGTGCAGGCAAAAGTGGTATCGTCGGCGTCAATATCGGTGCCAATAAGGATACCGAAGATCGTATCGGTGATTATGTGGCTGGCATCCGTAAGTTCTATCAGCTTGCGCGCTATTTCACCGTCAACATTTCGTCGCCCAACACGCCGGGCCTTCGCAATCTTCAGTCGCGCGAGGCATTGCGAGAACTGCTTTCGCGCGTGCTTGCAGCGCGTGACGAAGAAGGCAAGATGTGCACGCTGAAACGACCTGTCTTCCTCAAGATCGCGCCTGATCTTTCTGACGAAGAACTGGATGATATCGCGGCGGAAGCTAAAGCGCAGAAGCTCGACGGCATCATCGTTTCCAACACCACGCTTTCACGTGCTGGCCTGAAAAGCACTGAGAACCGCGAAGAAACCGGTGGGCTTTCCGGCGCACCGCTTTTCGAGCGTTCGACCATCATTCTGGCCCGTATGCGCGAACGTGTCGGCCCTGACATGCCTCTGATCGGCGTGGGCGGTATCGACAGCACCGAAACAGCGCTCACCAAGATCAAGGCTGGTGCCGATCTCGTGCAGCTTTATACTGGCATGATCTATCGCGGGCCGGGCCTCGCAACAGAAATCCTGCGTGGGCTTTCCAAAGCCGTACAAGCCGAGGGTGTGGCAAACATTGCCGCGCTGCGTGACCGCGACACGAAGGAATGGGCCGAACGCCGCCTTCCTGATTAAACTTTGCTTGAGCATGCTCCAAAAAACTCAGACCTGTATCGGCGCGGCAGCAATGTCAGAAGTGTTATACCTCGGATCGACAGAAACAGATTGATTGCCAGCCAAAGCCCGTGATTACCCATCACGGGCTTTGCTGCATAAAGTACCGCCAGAAAGAATATCAGCGAGAAGAACATCATATTGCGCATGTCGCGCGACCATGTTGCACCGATATAGACGCCGTCCATATGAAAGGCGAGCAGGCCCGTGAGGCCCGTGAGTGCCGCCCACGGCAGATATTTGATCGCCTCATCACGCACGTCCGCAGCCTTTGACAGCAGGCCGATAATGGCATCACCAAACACCATCAGGATCAGTGCAATCGCACTGGCCATGACCAGCCCCCATACGAAGGTCAGCTTGGCACCACGCACGAAAGCGGGGCTGTGACGCGCACCGACCGAACGCCCAACAATCTGCTCAACAGCTGCGGCCATTCCATCAAGGAAGAAACCGCAGATGAGGAAGAAATTCATCAACACCGCATTTGCTGCAAGCGTCACAGGTCCAAGCTCCGAGCCAGCGCGTGTGAAGAAAGCAAACGCCGTCAAAAGCAGGATCGAGCGGATCATGATGTCGCGATTGAGCGCGATCATCCGCACAATGCCAGCCTTGTGCAGAATGTGCCTGATATCCGGGTGGCGTCCCGTTTGCCTGTGGAAATGCCGCATAACAAGAAACAGCCCGACAATAGCGGCCACCGTTTCGCCGGTCACAGTTGCCCAGGCAACGCCTTCGACACCCCAACCCAGTTCCAGGCCGAGCACGATACAGAGTACAATATTGATGCCATTGATAAGCACCTGAAGGCTCAACCCGAGCACACCCTGCCCCCGGCCAAGCAGCAAACCAAGCACTGAATAATTGATCAGCGCGACAGGTGCCGACAACATGCGAATGGAAACATAGCTCACCATCGCTGCCTGTGTTGCGGGCGTTGGATGAATAAAATCAGATGCGATAGTGAGGACAAGCGGCAGGCTCAGGATCATCAGACAACCGGCAACGATTGCTATGATGATTACGCGCCAGAAAATCGCCTGTTCTTCCGCCTTATCCTCCGCACCCATGGCTTGTGCCACAAGGCCGGTCGTACCAGAACGCAGGAAGCTGAACATCGTCAGCAGAAAATCGAAAACCAGCGCACCGATTGCCAGTCCGCCAATCAGTTCGGCCTGCCCCATCTGCCCGACCACGCCCATATCCACCAGCCCCAGCAGAGGCGTAGTGATAGCGGCCAGCGTCATCGGCACGGCGATCATCATCACCATGCGATTGGTCACTTCAAATGGTCTGGAAACGATGCCTTTTTCGTGCAGCATCTGATCCATGGCTGACCCCGACAACTGATTAGCAATAAGAGGAAGCTCTACTCTGGAATTTCCGGAAACGACAGAAAATTCGGCCACCGCATTGTCGCAGGTCTGACAGCATTATGTCAGTAGGTTAAAGCGTGTCGCTTTAACTGTTATTTTTAGCATGTCTCCCAAAACCGGTTCCCACTTTTGGGAGACGCGCTCTAAAGCCCCAACATCATCGCCCAGTAAATGCGACGCGGATTATTTTCAGGCGTTGCCCAAGCAAGGCCGTAATGCTGAAAAGTCGGATCGAGCATGTTTTTGCGATGGCCGGGCGATTTCATCCAGGCATCGAAAACGGTTTGTGTATTGGGCTGACCAGAGGCAACATTTTCCGCAGCGGGACCGCGAATTCCCGCCTGTTTCAGCCGTGATACGAACCCATTGCCCCAGCCAACCGAGTGGCCGATCTTGCCGTGGCTCGCCATACGCCTTGCTTGATAAAGCGCGGCCTGTTCGAGCTTGCTGTCAGTCGCCATCGACGACAGGCCGTTGGCCTTGCGGATTTGATTGAACAGTTCTGTCGGATCGACGTCTGCTGCGGCATCCGCAAAACCTGCAGGCAAGGCGGCGAAAGCCAGTGCACCACCGGCAAAGACCAAAAATCCACGCCGGGAAAGAATAAATGTGTCGTTCTGCTGCATTTGTCCGATTTCTGAGCGGTTCAAATTGAAGCATTGGTCGGCACAAAAATGCAGCGCAGTTTTGGCTCAAATGCTCTGATTATTTCCGGTAACTCAGGATGCGGAGCAAAATAAAGGCAGGAATAACGACTGCCGCACCAAGAATGAGATAATCGGCAAAACCAGCAATTGCTGAGAAGCCCATATTCCACAGACGCAACACAAAATCGCGGATGCCATAGAGGATATCATACGGCGTCCAGTGGAATGCGCTCATCACAACGCCCACCACAAGCGAGATCAACACAAGCTTGATCAGCACACGCGCCGGCGTATCGCCAAGAAAACGGTTCACACCATCAGACATGCAAATCTCCTGCGTCAAAGCATGCCTCGGAAAAGTGGGAACCGGTTTTCCGTTAAGACATGTGTAAAAAAACGAAAGCTTCATCTTCTGCCAGAGCGGCAGTTTCGTCGCGGAAAATAGGAGGTCGGTGCGGGATTCGCAAGTTATCTCGGGAATTCAGTGCTGTTTACGATATTCGCGCGGGGCTTTTTGCTTCTGCCTGATAAACGACCGGTTCATGCTGCGCGTATCGGTAAAGCCGCTGGCAACGGCCACTTCCAGAAGCGACAGTCCGGTTTCCGATAACAGTTCTCGCGCCTTCTTGACCCGCAACTCCTCGCGCACCTCAAATGCTGTTCGCCCTACTGCCATGCGGAAACCACGCTCCATCTGGCGTACAGAAATGCCGAGCTTGCGCGCCACATCGATCATCGGCACCGGCTCTTCCAGCGTTTCTTCGAAAATACGGATCGCCTTGCGGATCATCGGCGAGCGAACGCCATTGAAGCTGAGCGCTGGCTGCTCTGATCGCACCAGCTCATAGGGGATCATCAGGATGGACGCGCTTTTGCGCGCCAGTTCCTCCGAGATTTCATTCTGGATGATCGATAGAGACAAGGAGGCTGCGCCCAGCCCACCTGCGCAGGTATAGTGCCGACCGCTACGGTGAAAAAGGCTGGTCGTGTCAGCCGTATGGCCATCGAAAAGATCGACGAAATCGTCGCGGTGAAACCAACTGACACAGCAATTGCGATCATCCAGCAAGCCGCCCTCGGCCAGAAGGAACGCCGCCGTGCAAAGGCCTACCACCGTTTTGCCCCGTTTGTCGGCTCGCTTGATCAGATCAATCAGCGCCTGCTGACGCGGGCGATATTGTGCAAGCAAACCGCCAACCACAGCCACATAGTCACATTCATCAAGTTCGCCGATGGGAGCGGTCGGCTCAATGACCATGCCGGAACTGGACGTGACCGGATCGCCTGACAATGTGCAGATTTTCCACCCACACCGGATCTGACGGCTCTTGTCACGGTCATCGGCTGCCAGTCGAAACGGATCAAGAAACAGACTGAGTGCCGTCAGTGTAAAGCCCGGTAGCGCAACGATGCCCACCAATAGACGCTGCTTTGGCAGATCTACTGTGTTTTCCCGTACCTCGTCCTTCCCATGCTTCACTCTTCCAGTCTCCTCCACTTCATCCCTAGTTTATAAAAGCGGGATCAGGAAGAGTGCAATCACCGGAAATGCTTGGAGAGCTTGAGTTGCTGCGCCTGATAGTTCGATCCGAGATCAACGCCGTAGAGCGCCTTCGGGCGATTCAACATATGCTCATAAACAAGACGGCCGACAATCTGGCCATGTTCGAGAATGAACGGGACTTCATGACTGCGCACTTCCAGAACCGCACGGCTTCCGGTGCCACCAGCGGAGCTGTGACCGAAACCGGGATCAAAGAAGCCCGCATAATGCACACGGAATTCGCCGACCAGCGGGTCGAAAGGCGTCATTTCAGCTGCGAAAAGCGGCGGCACATGCACGGCTTCACGCGAAACCAGAATATAGAACTCATCAGGATCGAGCACGAGCTCTCGTGACCCGCGATCATAGATAGGCTCCCAGAAATCCAGCACGTCATGCGCGGCGCGCTTATCGACATCGACAACAGCCGTATGGTGCTTACCGCGATAACCGATGAGCTTGTCTTCACCACCTGACAGATCGACCGAAAGTGCGATACCACCACCCGAAATATTCGGCATTTCAGAAGCGACCAGCGTTTCATTCTGATGAAGGGTCGCGAGTTCTGCTTCGCTCAGTTGCGCACGACCCTTGCGGAAACGGATTTGCGACAGGCGTGAACCGGTGCGGGCCACAATCGGGAAGGTACGCGGGCTGACTTCGAGATAAAGTGGACCTTTGTAACCAGCCGGAACCTTGTCGAACTCCTGCGCCCCGTCTGTGATGACGCGCGTGAAGATATCAAGACGACCGGTTGAACTCTTGGGATTGGCTGACGCTGACAGCTCTGGCGAAAGTGACAGGCTTTCGAGCAATGGCACAATGTAGACACAGCCGGTTTCAAGCACGGCACCAGCGGTCAGATCAATCTCGTGCAGCTTGAGGCGTTCAAGCTTGTCGATAACTGGTGTACCAGGGCCAGGCATGAAGGATGCACGCACACGATAGGCTTTCGCACCCAACCGCAGATCAAGGCTGGCAGGCTGAATCTGATCCACATCCAATGGACGCGCGGATTTGAGCAAACCGCTTTCAAACAGCGCAGCGATATCCGCATCTGCCAGAATTCCTGCATCCCTCTGCGTCATAACACTGAACTCCGTGACTTACTTAAATTTTGGTCTATGACCATTGACCGCTCCCGACACCAATGCCAACCCTGAAACCCCGCAGTTTGTGGGTTTTCCGCAGGAATCACAGCTATAAGAGCTTTGGCAGGCAGGGGTTTTCCTGAAAACTGATGTTCCAAGCATTGACGACCCCGGCCAAGAGGCATAAGGAAAAAGTGTTCCGTGGTGATTTGGCCGGCCGGCTTGCAGCCACGTTAAAGAATTCGCTAAATGAGGCCGCGGTTCGTTACCGGCCTTTTGCGTTTTCGCAAGGCCGGTTTTTTATTGGCCGCCGAGGCGCCTCCGTGCCCCGGCCGACCAGCTTTCGACAGGTTGGAAAAATGACGAATGAGACTACCCGCAAGTTCCGCCCGGCAACTCAACTCGTTCATGCAGGATCGCTGCGTTCGGGCTTTGCAGAGTTGTCTGAAGCCCTCTATCTGACGCAGGGCTTCCTCTACCCGACGGCAGAAGCCGCCGAAGCTCGCTTCACAGGCGAAGACCCGGGGTTCATCTATTCGCGTTATGCCAACCCAACCACCGACATGTTTGAAAAGCGCATGTGCGCACTTGAAGGTGCAGAAGATGCACGCGCCTTCACATCCGGCATGGCAGCGGTTGCTGCGTCCATTCTCTGTCAGGTACAGGCAGGCGAGCACGTCATCTGTGCACGCGCCGTCTTCGGATCGTCGCGCTATATTATTGAAACCCTGCTGCCACGCTATGGCGTGGAGTTTTCGATCATCGACGGTTCGAAGATTGAAAACTGGAAAGCTGCGGTTCGCCCGAATACCAAGGTGATGCTGCTCGAAAGCCCGTCGAACCCGACACTTGAGGTTATCGACATTGCGGCTGTAGCAGAAATTGCCAATGAGATCGGCGCAAAGCTCATCGTCGACAACGTGTTTGCAACGCCACTTTACCAAAAGCCGCTGGAACTCGGTGCGCATATCATCGTCTATTCCACAACCAAACACATCGACGGTCAGGGTCGCTGTCTTGGCGGTATCATCCTTTCCGATCAGGAATGGACCGAGGAAGTTCTGCAACCTTACTTCCGTCATACCGGTCCGGGTATGAGCCCATTCAACGCCTGGATCATGCTGAAAGGCCTTGAAACGCTTGGCGTTCGCGTGCGTCAGCAGACGCAGTCGGCTGCAGCCGTTGCCGATGCGCTTGCCGGTCAGGCAGGTGTGAAGCAGGTCATTTATCCCGGCCGCGCCGACCACCCGCAGGCCGACATCATCGCCAAGCAGATGACTGGCGGCTCGACGCTGATCGCGCTGGAACTCGAAGGCGGCAAGGAAGCGGCCTTCAAGTTTGAAAATGCGCTTCAGGTCTTCAGCATTTCCAACAATCTGGGTGATGCAAAGAGCATCATCACGCACCCCGCCACAACCACGCACCAGAGCCTCACCGATGAAGCCCGCGCAGAGCTTGGCATTTCTGACGGTATGCTGCGTATCTCGGTGGGCCTTGAGGATACGGACGATCTGGTTGAGGATGTTCTGGAAGCGCTAGAGCGCGTTTCGATCTGATTTGATCAGATCGGCGCTCTCTCTTCTTTTTTACCGCGCATCTTATCCGAAAACCGTTTCACACTTTTCGGGATGCGCTTAAAAGGCCGCTCGTTAATACGATTGTACTAATCCAGCGTCTTTTGATCGCAAAATGATGCATAAACAACGCAATTGCCGGAACATTTCGGCAATTGCGGCATAATTGTCCGCTTCAAATCGTTGACCTCTCGCGCAACTTTGGCGATAGCTTTGTGAAGTGTATTTGATGCGATTCAAAGGCGGGTGCGTATGTACAGAGCGGTAACGCGGGGTATCGAAGTAACGGCCGAGCCCTTTTATCTTGAAGATCAGTCTGAGCCTGAAGAAAATCGCTATGTCTGGGGTTACCGGATCACGATCGCCAATAATTCTTCCGATACCGTACAGTTGCGCTCGCGTTACTGGCAGATCACGGATGGAAATGGTCAGATAGAAGAAGTGCAGGGAGATGGCGTTATCGGCGATCAGCCAACGCTGAACCCCGGCGACTCCTATCAGTATTCTTCAGGCTGCCCACTCACCACCACATCCGGTGTGATGGTGGGGCGCTATCAGATGCAGGCTTCTGATGGAAAAGCTTTTGAAGTCGATATTCCGGCCTTCTCGCTTGATATTCCCGAAACACGCCGCACACTGAACTGAAAAAAAGGCGCTTCAAAAGAAGCGCCTTTTTTTCATCACTTCGCAAACTGCTCGGGATCGAACTCATAGGTCGTGGAGCAGAATTCGCATGTCACCGAAATCTTGCCGTCCTTAACGCTGTCCTGAATTTCTTCAGCCGAGAAATTATTGAACACGCCTTCGATCTTATCTCGCGAGCATGAGCAATCATCCTCAACGCGGATCGCTTCATAGATGCGCACGCCACGCTCGTGGAACAGACGATAGAGCAAGCGCTCTGAACCGACCTGCGGATCAGTCAGTTCGGAGCTTTCGATCGTTCCGACCAGTGAACGCGCTTCATCCCAGCCATCGTCTTCAGGACCGAGAATAGCGGTGTTCTCGTCGCCATCGCCACCCGGAAGATCTGGCATACGCGAGCGTATTTCGGATTCTGGCAGAAACTGAATCATCAGACCGCCAGCGCGCCAACGCTCGACCAGTTTGCCGTCGCCACCCCGTTCGACAAGCTTCGCAACGCTCAGCTTCATGTCGGTTGCAATCTGTTCGGACTGACGGAAATAGGTACGTGCAATTTCTTCCAACGTCGATCCATCAAGCGCAACGATGCCCTGATAGCGTTGTGTATGCGCGCCCTGATCGACCGTGAAGGCAAGCGTGCCACGACCGAGCAGCTCTTCAGGACGAGTTTTGCCTGTGCTCACGGCTTCCCTGACGCGTTCGGCATCAAAGCGTGCATAGGCGCGCACGGAACGCGGCGTGCGGAAATCTACGACCAGCATATCGACAGGACCATCAGACTGGGTCTGGAAGATAAACTTGCCGTCGAATTTCAAAGACGTGCCAAGAAGAACAGTCAGAACCGTTGCTTCGGCCAGAAGGCGTGCGACATGTTCCGGATAGTCGTGGCGTTTCAGAATAGCGTCAATGCTGCCGCCCAATTGTACGGCGCGACCACGCACGTCGAGCCCCTCCACCTGGAAGGGCACAACGGCATCGTCGCCGGCGAAGTCGAGGTCTTCCAGAGCGATCTGGATGTCTTCGACTTCGATTTGCTCATTGCTGATCTTGTCAGACAAATTATGCTCCCAATCAGCTGTTTTGCAGGCACCATGCCAGAATGGCCTTCTGGGCGTGGAGCCTGTTTTCAGCTTCATCGAATACGACCGATTGTGGGCCGTCGATCACTTCGTCGGTCACTTCCTCACCACGATGCGCGGGCAGGCAGTGCATGAAAAGCGCCTTAGGGTCAGCATTAGCCATCAGACGTGCATTGACCTGATAGGGCATGAAAACATTATGGCCACGGGCATGATCTTCCTGCCCCATCGAAACCCATGTGTCGGTGACGATGCAATCCGCACCGCTTACCGCCTTGTCCGGGTCCGCTGTGGACATGATGTTCGCGCCGTTTGCCTTTGCCCAATCGATATATTGCTGCTTCGGCTCGCTGCCTTCCGGCGTTGCGATATTGACGTTGAAATCAAAACGCGCCGCAGCTTCCACAAGCGAATGAAGAACGTTGTTACCGTCCCCCATCCAGGCAAAGGTCTTGCCTTTGATCGAGCCGCGATGTTCCTCATATGTAAGAACGTCAGCCATGATCTGACAAGGGTGTGTGTCATCGGTCAGTGCATTAATTACAGGAACGGTCGCATATTCGGCCAATTCCAGCATACGATCATGCGATGTTGTGCGGATCATGATCGCGTCCACATAGCGTGAAAGCACCTTTGCGGTGTCTGCAATGGTCTCGCTGCGGCCGAGCTGCATTTCCGAACCCGTGAGCATGATCGTCTCACCACCAAGCTGGCGCATGCCTACATCAAACGAGACGCGGGTACGTGTGGACGGCTTCTCGAAAATCATTGCCAGCACCTTGCCGGCAAAAGGCTTTTCGATTTCGCCAGCCTTCAGACGCGCCTTGCGCGCCTTGGCATCTTCCATAATGGCGCGGAGTTCACCGGCTGGTACGGTCGAAAGGTCGATGAAGTGCTTGATACCGCTATTGTTCGCCATAATCTCACGCCGTCTTGCTGGTCGGATTTGCGATTGCAAGCCGCTCTACGGCCATCTCAATACGCTTCAATGCTTCACGAGCCTCTTCAGGCGTCGTGACCAGTGGCGGAAGAAGTCGGATGACGTTGTCACCAGCGCCAACGCTCAGGAAATGCTCGTCGCGCAGAGCCTGAATAAGCGTCACGTTTGGCACAACGCATTTGATGCCCATCAGAAGGCCGCGGCCACGGACTTCAGACACGACACTGGGATAGCGATCAATAATCGATGCAAGACCCTGTTTCATGGTCAATGCAGTTTCCTGCACGTTTTCGAGGAAACCGTCAGCCAACACCACATCAAGCACGGCATTGCCCACAGCCATAGCCAGTGGGTTGCCGCCATAGGTGGTGCCATGCACGCCAGCGGTCATGCCCTTGGCTGCTTCAGCCGTTGCAAGACAGGCGCCCATAGGGAAGCCGCCGCCGATACCCTTGGCGACTGCCATAATGTCCGGCGTGATGCCCGACCATTCATGGGCAAACAGTTTGCCGGTACGGCCAACGCCAGTCTGCACTTCGTCAAGGATCAGAAGAAGGCCCTTGTCGTCGCAGATCTTGCGAATAAGACGCATGAATTCTTCCGGGAAGCCGCGCAGACCGCCTTCGCCCTGCACAGGCTCAAGCAGAATAGCAGCCGTTTCGTCGGTGATCGCGGCACGCAGCGCTGCTTCATCGCCAAATGGCACCTGATCGAAGCCGTCGACCTTCGGGCCGAAACCTTCGAGATACTTGGCCTGACCACCAGCAGCAATCGTTGCCAATGTGCGACCGTGGAATGCACCTTCAAAGGTGATGATGCGGAAGCGCTCAGGATTGCCGTTGACATAATGATAACGGCGCGCGGTCTTGATCGCGCATTCCAGAGCCTCGGCACCGGAATTGGTAAAGAACACTTTATCAGCGAAAGTCGCCTCAACCAGACGACGACCGAGCTTCTCCTGTCCCGGAACCTCGTAGAGATTGGACAGATGCCACAGCTTGTCAGCCTGATCTTTGAGTGTATTGACCAGATGCGGATGGGAATGGCCCAGCGAATTGACTGCAATGCCTGCAGCAAAATCAAGATAACGGTCGCCGCCTTCGGTAATCAGCCAGATGCCCTCACCTCGCTCGAAGCGCAGAGCCGCACGATTATAGGTGTCGTAGAGCGGTTGCACAGTCGTAACGTCGGTCATTGCAGTCAGGCCTCCATAAGCCTTGTAAATGCAGCGCCTCCGGCCAAGCCGGTCAGGCAGCGTTTCCCATTGTGTTGATGTCCCGCGCATGAACGCAATCGTTCGCAGGCGGGTCGGGGATCACATGTCTTTGCATGATCCTCCCGGCGGAAATAAAAAACCGCCCTCAGGGCGGCAATATTTAATCCCGCGCGTATATTGGCGTTCACAAAAAAAATGTCAATCAAAGCCCACCCGGATAATCATGCATCTTTATGCATGAGTTCATGCGGGAAGCTCACATTATTAAGAGCGGGATTAAGATGGCACCTATGCAGTTGGAGGGGTGGCATTTTGCAGATCGGGTCGATATATAGACACCAGATGTTCTCCCTGACGGGATGTCACCCTGAAAAGCTGCTGCAAAATACGCGCAACTGACTCAGAAAAACCGTCTTTTGCACCCAAGTTGGGGAAAACCATAAAAATGGAATCCGCCTGACAGGGCTATCCCTTGTCATGGAGTCGTTGATTAATGTAGTTTCTATTCAAAGCAAAAAACTACATTTCGTGCGACGGACCTAGTCACCCGGATAGATATAGTGTTTGTGCCTGGAGCAATCCGGGAGCACTGGCGGATTCCGGATAACGAAAACTGATTGGAGCCCAGGGCGATGAACTGGACAGATGAGCGCGTCGAACTGCTGAAGAAATTATGGAACGAGGGCTTGAGCGCAAGCCAGATCGCAGCACAGCTTGGCGGCGTGAGCCGCAATGCAGTGATCGGCAAAGTGCATCGTTTGAAGCTTTCGGGCCGTGGCAAAACCACCACGGCTGCTCCGCGCAGTAAAAAAGTCAATACTGTTGCGGCCACTCCACGTCCTGCTGCAACCCAGACGAATGGCGGCATCAGCCGCCCTCAGGCGACAACGACTATCCGCACTGCAACCGTTACACAAACCGTCGGTGCAACCGCACTTCAGATGGAATATGTGGCTGATGCAGTGACTGAGCGGGTCGTAAGACCAGCCTCGGACGTTGTTGTACCTATTTCCCGCAAGCTGACCTTGCTGCAGCTTAGCGAACGCACCTGCAAGTGGCCAATCGGCGATCCGCTCAATGAAGATTTCCACTTCTGCGGCAGTGAATCCGGTGAATCCAGCCCCTATTGCGGATATCATTCGAAACTGGCTTTCCAGCCAACGGCAGAACGTCGCCGGGCACGCTGAACGACGATAAGCCAAATCGCAAAAATCTAAGCCCCGGAGCGGAAACGCTGCCGGGGCTTTCGTTTGCAGCAGTCTTGTTCTTCGAGCGCATCCCAAAAAGTGTAAAAACAAATAACGAGCGCGCCGATCTGACCCACCCCGAAATCGTTCCGAGATGATCTCTTAGAGCACCGATCCGATGGAAACAGATCGGTGCTCTAAGTATTTGTTTCGTCGCATTATCCTGCGCAAAACCGCTTCGCACTTTTGCTGAAAATGCTCTGACTCAAGCCCGCTTGGGCAGGCGCACCAGAAAGGTTGAACCTTCGCCCAGCTGCGAACGCACAACCAGTCGCCCGCGATGGCGCGCCAGAATGTGCTTGACGATCGCAAGCCCCAACCCTGTTCCCTTTTGCGCACGGCTGGTTTCAACATCGATACGATAGAAGCGCTCTGTGAGACGTGGCAGATGTTCAGCGGCAATACCCGGACCAAAATCCTGTATGGAAGCCACAGCCTCGGATGCACCGCCATTGTTCTCTTCGTCCAATTTCAGAATAACGCGCTTACCGCCCTGCCCATATTTACAGGCATTCTCAACCAGATTCTGGAACACCTGAATCAGTTCATCGCGCGTCCCCGTCACGTTGACCGGATGATCCGGCAAATGGCGTTCAATCGTGACATCCAACCCCGCGGCCAGCGGGCTTAGCGTATCTGCCACATGATTGAGCACAGCCGTCATATCCACGCATTCATTCACAGCCAGATGGGCACGCATTTCAAGGCGTGACAACGACAGGAGATCATCTATCAGGCGCGACATGCGCTCAGCCTGTTTCTGCATGATGACGAGAAACCTGTCACGCGCTGCTGCATCGTTGCGCGCAGGTCCCTGCAGCGTTTCGATAAAGCCCAGCAGTGAGGCAAGCGGGGTGCGCAGTTCGTGACTGGCATTGGCAATGAAGTCCGAACGCATACGGTCAATGCGCCGTGTTTCGCTCTGATCGCGGAAAAGAAGAACAAACAGCTCTGGCTTGCCGTCAGCATCACGCAGCGCCTTGACCATCGCCTTATACCAGCGATCAATCGGCACGCGCTCAAAATAGTCGATGCTGCGCGGTTCGCCGTCTGCAATCACCCCCTGGATGAGCGCATGCATTTCCGGCGCACGAAAACGCAGATAAAGGCCCGTGTCCTTTTCAAGAGATTGAAATGCATCAAGAGCGGCGGCATTGGTAAAAAGCACAGTTCCACGCTGATCGAAAACGATCATCGGATCGGTTAACAGCTCTGCCAGTCGTTCGCCCGAAACATCAGCCATTTCATTGGTTGAATGCACGCCCTGCGGCTTATCTTCGATGGCATCTTCGCGCGTCGCACTGGCAACCCAGATAGCACCTATGATGATCAGAACCATCAAAGCGATACGGAACCATAACGGCAATTCCAGCACCATGATGCAGACTACCAGTACTATGCTGGCAATGAGCACGCCTTTGACCCTGAGAAGCGGAGCGAAGAGGGGTTCCTCTGGCTCGGAACCGGGCGAAGGCTGGTTGCTGTTTTCACTCATTCTGACATCTCTCACTTATTGCACCGCGCAAGCAATCTACCCTGGAACGCGTTTCGATCTGATTGAATCAGATCGGCGCTCTAACTATTTGTTTTCACGCACGTCGTTAACGAAGAACCGCCCCCCCATTTTTCCGTGACATGCTTTAGCCAAGTCATTGTCCCAAAAGCGAGTAAGCGATCCTTTACGCGGCTTATAAACAGCCCATATCATGCATAATGCGATATGGGCACTTTTCGTAGCGTGCCTCTCTATAAACCAAAGGAGCTTGCCGTGGGTGACAGTTCAAAGACAGCTAACAAAAAGAAAACAGAAAAGGACAATTCGAAATCCACTGACAAGCCCTTGAAGATCAAAATCGATGGCGATACCCACAAGTTCGATATCAATGATCCGAAGCTTCCAGATTGGATAGATGACCGGGCTCTGCAGTCCGGCGGCTATCCCTATGCTGAAAAGATGAAAACGAAGGAATATGAGGAAACGCTGGAGCGTCTTCAGATCGAACTCGTCAAGATGCAGTACTGGTTGCAAAGCACAGGTGGGCGCGTAATTTCAGTGTTTGAAGGACGCGATGCCGCCGGCAAAGGCGGTACGATCTTCACAATCCGTCAATTCATGAACCCACGTACTGCACGCAACGTCGCGCTGCCCAAGCCAACTGAAACCGAACGTGGCCAATGGTATTTCCAGCGCTATGTGCAGCTTTTCCCAACGACCGGCGAATTCGTCACCTTCGACCGCTCCTGGTATAACCGTGCCGGTGTTGAGCGCGTCATGCAATTCTGCACGCCAGAGCAAATTGAGACATTCCTGACGGAAACCCCGGATTTCGAGCGAATGATTGTCACTGATGGCATTCACCTGTTTAAGTTCTGGCTCGATATTGGTCAGGAAATGCAGCTCAAACGCTTCCATGAACGCCGCCACAGCCCGCTCAAGAACTGGAAGTTCTCGCCCATGGATGTGGCAGGCATTTCACGCTGGGACGATTATTCCACTGCTTTGCATACAATGCTGGAACGCACTGATACAGGCTATGCGCCATGGACAATCATCCGCTCCAATGACAAGCGACGCGCCAGACTTGCTGCAATCCGGCGCGTTTTGCTGAGCTTGCCCTATGAAGGACGTGATCTGGAAGCCATTGGCCCCGAAGATCAATCCATTATCGGGCGTGGGGCCGAGTTCCTCGCATCTAAAACACCCACCCCTTCATCCTCCAACAAATAGAACACACTTGGCTGGTGCGGAGTTTTCTCCCAGAGATGCGGCTTTCGCACCAGCTGCCAAAGCGCACGCCAGGCTGAAATGGAGATCAGGACCCAATAGGCAGGAATAGCCAGAATATAAGCGTAACCACCCAGTTCCGTCGGTTCCATCGTTTTGGAACCAAGCACGTAAAAGCTCAGATAAGCCAGCATGATATTGACGAGATCAATGCGCAACAGCCACAGATTTTCCGAGCCAAGCGGTCCGACGAGCATCATAGCGACAAGTACAGCCACCGTCATAAGCATGAATGGATGCAAAAGCGCTGAACCGATAATACCGAGCGTATAAATCTGGTTGACCACGAACCGCCACCAGCCGAGCTCACGCCAGGTCATGTAGGGGTTTCGGCCATGCACAAGCCACGTCTGCATCCACCCCTTGATCCAGCGCGTCCGCTGTTTGTGCCAGACGGAATAATCCACCGGTGCATCCTCAACCGTGCCACGGGTGATAACATCAATGCCATAGCCAAAGCGGGCGAGCCGCATACCAAGATCGGCATCCTCCGTCACATTATACGCGTCCCATCCGCCAACCTGATCGAGACAGGAGCGGCGAAAATGATTGGAGGTGCCACCTAACGGAATGACAAGCCCTTGCGATGCAAGCCATGGCAGCAGGCCCCGGAACAGGGTCGCATATTCGAATGCGAACATACGCGTGAGCAAATTCTGCCGAAAATTTCCAATAATGAGCGGTGCCTGAACGCAAGCGAGTTGCTTGCCTCCCCGCTGAAATGCCTGCCATGCCTCAAGCAACTGGTCAGGATGCGGGCGGTCCTCCGCGTCAAAAACCGCAACTATTTCTCCGCGCGCAAACTGAAGCGCGTAGTTCAATGCCTTAGGCTTGGTGCGCGGCCCGCCCGAGGGCACGAGAACCAGTTCATAATTGGAAGGCAGCGGCCTTCCTCTGATCTCAGCAATCGTATCGAAATCGTCCTTCTCACACACAAGTTTGATATCCAGCTTGCTGCGCGGCCAGTTGAGCCGATCAAGCGAGGCCAGCAACTGCCCGACCACGGCCTGCTCGCGATAGAGAGGCACCAGAACTGAGTAGACTGGCAAGTCACGTCGTTTGAAAGGCATAATCTCGGGAAAACGCAAACGTCGGCTGCCAATGGCGGCAAAAAGACGAATAAGCACACAGCCGAAGAAGAACAATGTCAGACACACATGTAAAGCCAGAATGGTTTCTGTCGGCCAGTTCACGATACTGGCGATAAATGCATAAAGCCCCATCGCTATGATGAATGCCTGAGGTGTCTCAAGAACACGGGACGCAGAAAAAAGCTGCGGCGTCATCGCATGCGCTCGCGCAATGAGATCTTTCTGATGACGCTGCCGCAAAATTCTCTTGATGAATGAGGGCGTGCAAATCCTGATCCGATCCCGCAGGTCCGGCGACTGACAAATATGATCCCGCAATTTCGCGATGCGATTTTCAGTTGGTGCCAGATAAAGATAGGAAGTGCCGTCTCGGCCGAGCACCATCAACTGGCCAGGCTCAGTGAAAATGGCCGATGTCTCTTCGCCCGTGACAAAGACCCGGGACGATAGAACCTCTTCTGTAAATGTCAGTTCAAGATAATCGGCTATCGCTTCGAAAAGCAGTGCTTCTGAAACACCCTGTTGATGTGCAACTTCATCGCAGAAACTTGTCCCGTTTATGATAGCCGCTTCATATGCCTGCTTCAGGCAATCACGCGGCACGCCACGGCGCTCCAATCTGGCGGATATGGCAGTGCATATCCCCAGATCGAACGCAATCGATCCATTACTCATAGTACCCCCGCACTACTACTGGATTATTTTCAATTATTACTAATATTAAATTCAATTCATGATGTGGTTTATTTATAATGCTAATTTATGTATTTATTAAATAATCCCACATATAGATATTTATTTCATTCTATTTAAAATAGAAACAGAATTATTCACTTCAAATAGAAGTTATTTTATTTTTACGTCCTGTTGGGCCAACCCATTCAAAATCATTGCATATTTTCCCACACAGGCTCTATTAACGTGAAATTATAAGATATTGCTTAGACAAAGCACCGATGAAACGGCACCTTTTGAGCATAGCGGTTGCAGCTTGTTGGCTTTTGAACAGCCTTCCCGCCGGCGCACAATCCGCACCCAAGGCACCTGACTTCTTCAATCAGAAGGAAAGGCTAGCGTTGCCGTCTCTCCAGGGCCTCAGCAGGCTTCGCTTTGTAACGACGCTCGACTTTCCACCCTTTAATGCACTGAACGAGGCTGGGCAGCTTTCCGGCTATAATGTTGATCTCGCCAAAGCGCTTTGCAATCAGATGGGATTGAGTGACATCTGCCAGATTGAAGCTGTGCCTTGGAACGAGCTTGAAGCCAGGCTTGAAAGCGGAGATGCAGAGGCAATCATTGCAGGTTTCAGTGCCAATCCACAAAACCGCGAGAAATTTGTCTTCACCCGCGCTTATATGCGCCTTCCTGCCCGCTTCGCTACAATCAAAGCAAACCGTTTCTCTGAGCCCGCTTCTATCGCTGTACGCGGCAAGAATGTCGGCGTCATTGCAGGAACGGCACACGAGCAGCTCCTTAAAGCTTACTTCCCGCAAGCCCTCGCCAAACCTTATCCAGATCGCGCAGCACTACTGACCGCATTGCAAAAAAGCGAAGTGGATGCAGCATTCGATGACGGAATGGCTCTATCGTTCTGGCTGGAGAGTGATCAGGCCAATGATTGCTGCAGCTTTGTCGATGGGCCTTATCTTGCGCCGCAATACCTTGGCCCCGGTTTAAGTATAGCTGTAGCACCTAAAAATGCAGCGCTAGCGAGCGCTTTCAACAGCGCACTTCAATCACTGCAACAGCAGGGCAAACTCACAGAGCTGTATCTGCGCTATTTTCCGAACAGCTTTTATTAGAGCAGTCTCAACAGCTCGGGCTTAATTGGAACCGCTCTCCCCGACTCGCGCCGAATGCGCCGTTCAGCAGCTAACTTAAATTAAGCTGGTTGATCCGGAAATGCGCCATTGTCAAAGCCAAGCCTGTTCGAACACGAGCCAATTTCGTGCCATTTTGTCGCACCAAAGTGTGCACCACAAACTGAATTTTCAGTGATTTTTGAAATTTCCGATTATTCGATACTTACAGTATGTAAGTAAAATTATTTGAAATCAGAATATTGTGTGGGATTTATTGAAAATATTTGGTGCATTTACGCTCGCACCCTCGTAACTTTCGTGTCGCTTTTATCATATTTCGTCAATAAATCTAGCCGTTTATTTGAGCTTGAAGATTTCTTCTTTTAATCGATAATCAAAATCGAGGAGAAGGAGGAATTATACATGTACCAAGGCATTAGCACTCATTGGCACAAGACTCCTGCACAGACCCAACGGTCACCGAATGAAGCAACCTACGTGTTCTTCGGTATCTTTCTGGCGTGCCTGACAGTTCCGGCGGCAATCATTCTTTGGGCAATCGCTCAAAGCATAATGACGCATTTCTAGAAAAAGTCAGGCGATCTCGCTGTATATTGCCGAGACGTCAAGCAACGGTCGTTGATGTGAGTGTATGGAGAGCGTGACGAGAAGGCGCGAGCGGCGCTTGGGGAGGTTTGCTCATAAATATGACCCAACATGTGCAGGTGTCATTAAATCCATCGCATGTTGCCTGCAGTTCAACAAAAAGCCCGCCAATTGGCGGGCTTTTCTTTTTCGGTCTTGAGCGCCACACACAGCCTACTGCATAATTCCTTAAGCGTGACCAGCTTAGAGCGCATCCCGAAAAGTGTGAAACGGTTTTCGGAAAAGATACGCGTTAGAACAAACGGTTAGAGCGGCCTTTGTGCGCCCGATAGGGCGCACATTACTCTTATAGGCTGCGCGAGGACACCGGATCAGTGAGCCTGGCCATTTTCGTCGCCCGGAGCAGTCTGCACCGGAGCTGGGGTGGCAGCCACATCGTCGGGACGCTTCTTAGGCGGCTTGCGAGCGATCAGGCTGTAGAACATCGGGATGAAGAAGGTTGCGATAAAGGTCGCAGCCAACATACCACCGATAACGCCTGTACCGATCGAGTGACGGCTTGCCGAACCTGCACCCGAGCTGATTGCCAGCGGAACCACACCAAGGATGAACGCCAGCGACGTCATCACAATCGGGCGGAAACGCAGACGCGCAGCTTCAGCAGCAGCCTCGATAGCCGACTTGCCCTCTTCACGTTGCAATACCGCGAACTCCACGATCAGGATCGCGTTTTTCGCCGCAAGACCTATCAGCGTCACCATACCAATCTGGAAGTAAACGTCATTGGTAAGACCACGCAGATCGGTCGCAAGAAGCGCACCGAAGATAGCGAAGGGCACAGCTGTAATAACCGCCAGCGGAAGGCTCCAGCGCTCATACTGGGCGGCGAGGATCAGAAACACCATGATCAAACCGAAGATCATAGCCTGATTGCCACTGCCGCTCGTCGAGACTTCCTGATAGGCAGAGCCCGTCCAGGCAATCTGGTAACCCTGCGGAAGCACTTCAGCCGCAACTTCCTGCATCGCCTTGATAGAGTCACCTGACGTGTAACCCGGCGCTGGATTACCGGTGACCTTTGCAGCATTGAACGCATTGAATCGTTCGAGCTGATCAGGACCGACGACGCGCTTTACCGTCACCAATGCGCTGAGCGGGATCATGCTGCCAGAGTCGGCGCGCACAAACACATGCTTCAAATCGCTCGGATCACGGCGGAACTCAGCCTCCGACTGCAAGTTGACCTGATAGTTTCGGCCATAAAGCGTAAAGTCGTTGACATAAACGCTACCGAAGGTCGCCTGCATCGCGGTGAATACCGAGTTGATCGGCACACCCATCGCCTTGGCTTTTTCGCGGTCGAGCTGAATGTCATATTGCGGCACATTCGGATCGAATGTTGTACGTACGCCTGTCAGTTCCGGGCGCTTGGCTGCGGCGTCTGTCAAAAGCTTGGTCGCATTGGTCAGCGATTCAACACCACCACCCGTACGATCCTGTACGTAGAGTTCAAAACCGCCCGTCGTGCTCAGTCCCATGATCGGAGGTGGATTGAATGCCAGAACCAGACCGTCCTGAATGCCCGCATTCATACCCATGATAGCACCGGGCAGATTACGCGCATCGACATCAGGTGTCGTGCGTTCTTTCCAGTCCTTGAGCATGATGAACATCGTACCGGCACTGGTCTTCAGACCACCCGAGAGCAGATCGAAGCCGGAGACTTCAAACACGCTTTCGACAGCAGGATGCTTGCGAATATTGCTGCTGGCCTCATGAAGAACTGCCGTCGTGCGTTCCAGCGATGCCGCTGGCGGCAGGATGGCCACACTGAACAGGAAGCCCTGATCTTCATCCGGCAGAAGCGAGCTCGGCACTTTCTCAAAGAGATAATATGTAGCGCCCAACAGACCTGCGAAAATAAGCAAACCGATGGAAGCACGTTTCAGGAAGAAGCGCACACCACTGGTATAGCCGCGCGTCAAACGATCAAAGAAGCGATTGAAGATGCGGAACGGCAGCATAGGCTCATGATGGCCTGGCTTAAGGATCAGCGCGCACAATGCAGGTGTGAGCGTCAAAGCCACAATACCGGAAATCGTCACCGAAATCGCGATCGTAACAGCGAACTGCTTATACATTTCGCCGACCAGACCGCCCATGAAGGCGACCGGAATAAACACGGCGCAAAGCACGAGAACAATCGCGATAACAGGCCCCGTCACCTCGCTCATTGCCTTGATGGCAGCTTCACGCGGCGGCAGTTTTTCCGTCGTCATGATACGTTCGACGTTTTCCAGCACCACGATGGCGTCGTCCACGACGATACCGATGGCGAGAACCAGACCGAACAATGTCAGCAGGTTAATGGAGAAGCCAAGCACATACATGCCCGCAAATGTACCGATGATCGAGATTGGAACCGCGATAACCGGGATCAGTGTCGCACGCCAGTTCTGAAGGAAGATAAAGACCACCAGAACCACGAGGATAATCGCCTCGATGAAAGTATGGACCACTTCCTCGACGGAGACCTTAATGAACTTGGTCGTATCGAATGGAACCGAATAGTCGATGCCTTCAGGGAAGCTCGTCTTCAACTCCGCCATGCGGTTCTGAATGAGTTCCATCGTATTGAGCGCGTTGGCACCCGGCTGCAGATAGATCGCAATCGGAACTGCGGGTGTGCCATTGAGAGCACTGTCGACGAGATAGCTCTCCGTCCCCAGTTCTACGCGCGCGACATCCTTGAGCCGAAGCGTTGCAGCATTCTTGTCAGAACGCAGAATGATGTTCTCGAATGCTGACGCGTCAGGCAAACGGCCCTGCGTTGTCGCAGTATAGGTGAATGGTCCCGCCTGCGGGTCAGGCTGATCGCCAAAACGACCCGCTGCAAACTGCGCGTTCTGCTCCTGAATAGCTGTCTGAACGTCCGAAGGCGTCAGATTATATTGTGCAAGCTTATCAGGACGCAGCCAGACACGCATCGAATAATCGATATTGCCGAGAAGCTGAACGTCACCCACGCCCGTAAGACGCTTGAGATCGTCAATGACGTTCAGAAGCGCATAGTTACCGACATAAGTACGGTCGTAACGATCGGTGGTGGAGAACATCGCCACCATGCCGAGAATCGTGCTCGAACGCTTGTCGACGGTAACGCCGAGACGCTGCACTTCCTGCGGCAGGGATGAAGTCGCACGCTGCACACGGTTGTTAACATTGATGGTCGCCTGATCCGGATCGGTACCCAGAGCAAAGGTCACGGTCAGCTGCATGGTGCCGCTGCCAAGGCTCGAGGACTGCATATAGAGCATGTTCTCGACGCCATTGATCTGCTGCTCAAGCGGCGCCGCAACGGTCTGCGTCACCGTTTCCGCGCTTGCGCCCGGATAGGTCGCACTGACGACCACCTGTGGCGGCGTCAGCTCAGGATATTGTGCGATAGGCAGGATCCGCATCGAGATGAGGCCTGCCAGCACAATGACGATAGAAATAACCGCCGCGAAAACCGGACGGTCGACGAAGAATCTATTCATTTCTTGTCTGCCGCCTGTTCTTTACCAGCCTCTGCTCCTGCATCGCCTGCAGCCTTCTCAGCCGAAGCGTCAACCGGCTTAACCGTCTTGCCTGGAGCAGCTTTAATCACGCCTTCGGTGATGATGCGGTCGCCAGCCTGCAAGCCGTCGCTTACGAGCCATGCGTCCGTCAGTTCACGCGAAATCGTAACGGGGCGAACTTCCGCAACGTTATCCTTGTTCACAACATAGACGAACTGCCCCTGCGGGCTCTGCATCAATGCTGCTTTTGGAACCAGAATTGCATTGTCGATGGTAACGCCAAGAATAGCTGCACGCACAAACTGACCAGGGATCAGACGCTGATCAGGATTTTCCACGACAGCGCGCGCGCCCAGCGTACCAGTTTCGGTATCGAGCGATGAAGACGTGAAGTCGATAGTGCCTTCATGATCATAAGCCTGTCCGTCACCAAACAGAATCTTGATGCGCAGACGATCGGCGTCCTGACCCGTCGCGCCCCTCGCCTCGCGCAGCTTGCGGATTTCCGCAGCTTCCGTGTCGGTGAAGGAGAAATTGATGTAGACCGGATTGATCTGGGTGATCGAGGTCAACAGACTCGATGTCGAATCTGTACCGATAAGGCTGCCTTCAGAAACCTGTTCAAGGCTGGTGATGCCGCTGATCGGCGCAGTGACTTTGGTATAGCTCAGATTGAGTTCTGCCGTCCGCAACTGTGCTTTGGTGGCTGCAACAGCGGCCTTGTTAAGATCGCGGGTTGCAAAAGCAGTATCGCGGGCAGCCGCACTTTGCACCTTTTGCTGAACGAGCTGTTCGGCACGTTCTGCATCGCGGATCGACTGTTGATACTGAGCTTCAGCCTGAGCGACCTGTGCCTGCGCACGAGCCAGTTCCGCCTCATACGGCGCCGGATCGATCTCAAAAAGCACGTCGCCAGCTTTGACTACAGTGCCTTCTACGAAATTGCGGTGCAGAAGAATGCCGCCGACACGAGCGCGCACCTGAACATCACGATATGCACTCACCCGAGCTGCATATTCGTAAGGGACGGAAACGTTCTGCGCCTTGATTTCTGTAACAGTGACTGGAGGGGGCGGTGGCGTAGCGCCTCCCGGAGCCTGCGCGAATGCAGACTGTCCTGCAATGATGAAAAATGCGGCTCCCGCCGCAAAAAGCCGAATAGAACGGTTCATGGTCATAATGGGAGTTGCCCTTGATGTCGCACGGTGCGGCCGAATAAACATACACGAATGTTTGTAAATACGAATTACCGTGTTATAGTCAATCACCTAATGTTACATATCACGAATGAGTTATCCCAATTTTAAAGTAAAAACCTGAAGAGGTTTTGGAAACTTTTCACTTTGGAATATCGAAAGAACCCGAATGCGCAGGACCAAAGCCGAGGCCGCGGAAACACGCGACGCCATTCTCACGGCCGCCGAGCATGTCTTTCTGGAACGCGGCGTAACTCAGTCTACATTAATGGAAATCGCAAGCCATGCCGGTGTGACACGGGGTGCGATCTATTTTCATTTTCACGACAAACTCGACGTTTTTCAAGCGCTCATCAGCCGTACTCGTTTTCCACACGAAGAGATTATGCTACAGGCGGCGGCCTGTGACCACCCCAATCCTCTCTATGTCCTTGAACAATCGATCCTAACGGCGATGGAACTCTTCATTACCAATGAACGTCAGCAGAATGTTTTCACGATCATTCACCAGCGCTGCGAGTATGTTGGTGAGAACGCCCCGGTCGTTGAACATCTGAATGAAGCACGCACCAATGTGCTGTCTCTTTTCATAGGGCTGCTTGAAGTCGCAGAACGTCGCGGAGAACTTTCCAGAGAATGGACATCTTATACAGCAGCACAAATTCTGCTTGCTGTTCTGGGCGGGCTCCTCAATGAGTGGCTCAGAAGCGAGCGTAGCTTCGATCTTGTCGGTTCAGGCAACAAGGCTATCAAAACAATGATACAGTCTATGCGCAGCGAACAATTCGCCGTTAGCTGATGTCCGCCTGATATCGTAACGGGACCGCCTTATCACCGATAGAGAGTGTTTGCCGCGTGCGGATGCACCCAACCCACAAAGTTGGGAAAGACGATCAACAGCATTTTAATTTACGCTTACGTCAATGTAACTCTTGCGATTACGACGAAAGTCGCCCACATTAATTTCTGAGGAGCACGCCTGTCAGTCTTTCTGAATCAGGCAGCATTGGGAGAAGGGTGGCGGCTTGCTACTCAAACAAAGGACGGAGCAATCCGGGGAGAAAGCATGGCGAAAAAGGCAACCGAAACTGAGAATACGTCGAGCAAGGCAACAGCCACTGTGCCTGCACCAGATAAGATTTGGCTGAAATCCTATCCGAAAGCCGTGCCACATGAGATCGATCTGAGCAAAGCCACATCTATTGGCGACATGATCTCCGCCGCATGCCGACAGTTCGCTGACAGGCCAGCCTTTACCTGTATGGGCAAGGACTTGTCCTACAAGGATTTGGACGAAAACTCTCGCGCACTCGCCGCATGGCTTCAATCACGTGGACTGGTCAAGGGTGATCGCGTTGCAGTGATGATGCCCAATATCCTGCAGTATCCGATTGCGATTACAGCAATCCTGCGGGCGGGCCTCGTCGTCGTGAACGTCAATCCGCTTTACACACCCCGCGAGCTTCAGCATCAATTAAATGACTCAGGCGCCAAAGCGCTGATAGTTCTCGAAAACTTTGCCTCGACCGTCCAGAAGTCACTCGCTTCCATTCACGTGCCGAACATTATCGTTGCCTCTATGGGTGACATGCATGGATTGAAAGGCCACATCATTAATCTTGTGGTGCGCAAGGTGAAAAAACTGGTGCCAGCCTGGAGCATTCCCGATCATGTGCGTTTTAAGGATGCGCTGGCACAGGGGCGCGGCAAGTCCTTTAATCCGGTCCCAGTCAATAATTCCGATCTCGCCTTCCTGCAATATACCGGTGGTACAACAGGTGTGTCCAAGGGCGCAATGCTGAGCCACAACAATATTCTCGCCAATGTCGAACAGATGCATACCTGGATGGACGTCGCATTCCAGAATAAAGGCAAGCCGAAGGAGCTCAACTTCGTCTGCGCCCTGCCGCTCTATCACATCTTCGCTCTCACCGTGAATGCGATGATCGGCATCAAGCTGGGCGCGCGCAATATTCTCATTCCGAACCCGCGCGATATTCCGGCCTTCGTAAAAGAATTGCAGAAGTATCCGTTCCATATCTTTCCTGGCCTCAACACCCTGTTCAACGCTTTGATGAACAATGACGACTTCAAGGCGCTCAACTTCAAGCCACTTATTCTCACGCTCGGTGGTGGCATGGCCGTGCAACGCCCCGTCGCTGAACGCTGGCAGCAAATGACAGGCTGTCACATCACTGAAGGCTATGGCCTTTCCGAAACATCGCCCGTTGCCTCTGCCAATGCGCTCGATGCGACAGAATTCAGCGGCACTATTGGCCTGCCAATGCCATCAACGGATATCGTCATTCGCGATGATGACGGCAAGGATCAGCCGCTCTGCGAGGTCGGCGAAATCTGTGTGCGTGGTCCGCAGGTTATGCTCGGCTACTGGAACCGGCCTGATGAAACCGAACGTGCCATCATGGCCGACGGCTTCTTCCGCACCGGCGATATGGGCTTCATGGATGAAAACGGCTTCACCAAGATTGTGGACCGCAAGAAGGACATGATCCTTGTTTCCGGCTTCAACGTCTATCCAAATGAGATCGAAGAAGTGGCTGCAGAGCATCCCGGTATCGTGGAATCGGCTGCTGTGGGCATTCCCAACGAGCATTCAGGCGAAGTGGTGAAGCTCTACGTGGTGCGTCGCGATCCGAACCTCACAGAAGAAGATGTGAAGTCCTTCTGCGCTCAGCGTCTCACCAACTACAAGCGTCCGCGCGAAGTGGAGTTCCGCGATGCATTGCCGAAAACCAATGTCGGCAAGATTTTGCGTCGTGAACTGAGGGACTAAACAGTCTCAGGATTATAGATGATCGCAAGCTGCGGCTCTGTTGAGCCGCAGCCGGTGGAGCTTTGTGTCGAAGGAAATGGAACGATGATTGAAGAAATCACCTTCGAGGCCAGTGATGGCTTTCCGCTTTCGGGCAAGCTGTTTCATGGCAGTGGCAACAAGCCATTGGTGCTGATTTCATCAGCAACAGCCGTACCGCAGGGCTTTTATGCAGCCTTCGCCAAGCACCTGATTGCCGAAGGTGCACGCGCGGTTCTTACCTATGATTATCGTGGTGTCGCAGCTTCGCGGCGTGCCCGCAAGGCAGTGCCCGAGATCCGTTTCAGGGATTGGGCCACGCAGGATTTCCCCGCAGCACTCCATCGCCTGCAAGCTGTTGCGCCGGGACATGAAATGGTCGGCATAGGCCAATCCTTCGGCGGACAGGCACTCGGCGTGTCTGGAAGCTCCGACGCCTTTTCGCGCTATGGCATGGTGGCTACCATGTCGGGTGCAATGCATCTTCTGGATGATAAATGGGCCTGGCCGCGCATGAACATTGTCGGCGTGCCGGTCTCCTATCTCACGCCCAGTATGCCTCGCTGGATGAATGGCGAGCCAATTCCCGGCTCGGTATTCCGGGATTGGGCGCGGTGGTGCCGGATGAAGAACTACTTTTTTGATGATCCGCAGCTTGGTGCTGCTGACCTTATTGCCAAGGTCAAAACACCCATTTTGTCTGTGGGACTTGAAGATGATCCGTGGGGAACGCGGCGCGCAGTCAGCCACTTTCTGAGCTACCACACGAGCGCGCCGATTGAGCAGCTCTGGTATTCATCAGCAGACACCGAAGGCCAGCCAATCGGCCATCTTGGCTTTTTCCGCTCGCGCTTTGCACAAAGTCTGTGGCCGGAAATGACGGAATGGCTGCTGGATGGCGTTTCACCATCCAGTCAGGATCATTTGAGCAAGTCAGGCAAGCCTGCGATGGAGTCGAGCACCACATCGGCGTGAGGCTCAAGCGCCTCGCGTGGACTGTTGCCCGACAAAACACCAACGCCAAGACCGGCCTTCGCAGCCTGTGCCGTTTCAAGATCGTGCAGATTGTCGCCGACCATCGCGATGGCGCTTGGTTCAAGGCCGACTTTTTCTGCGAAATAGAGCAGTGGGTCCGGATACGGCTTGGGACGTGCGGCTGTATCATACCCAATCACCACATCAAAGTAGTGGTCAATGCCTAAGGCCTTTGCGGTCGCATGAGCACCCGCTTCGGAATCATTGGTGGCAATGCCAAGGATAAAACCCATCGCGCGAAGGGTTTCCAATGTTTCCCGCAAGCCTTCGATCGCCACAGCAGAACGCGCACCTTCGGCAACCGTATAGGCGTCGAACTCACTGATCTTGGCTTTGAAACCGGCCTCGTCAATATCCGGGTGCCAGAGCTGCACAATGTCTTCGACTGTTCCGGCAGCGATTACGGAATTGGCGCGAAAGCGCTTTTCCTGCCAGTCATAGCCGCCCGCATCCAGCAAGGAACGCGCGCGATGCTCATCACCATTGGCGGTGCGCTGTGCAAGATTCCATGACACGGCAAACCACGTGCGGTCGAAATCGATCAATGTACCATCCTTGTCGAAAAGGATGGCACGGATCGCTTTCAGCTTTTCGGAAGCGGGCAGCGCACTCATGCTTCTAAGGCGCCGGAACGCTTCTTGACTGCCGATGGTTTTGCAGCAAGCAGTTTTAAAAGATCATCGCCACGGCGGACATAGCGCAACGTGCGGCGAGTCAGAATTCGGCCTGCCTGTGGCGCGGTCAGCGTAATGTCGTCTTCCGGCTCACCCGGTTTCGTGACGACCGTTACGAGCTTTGCACCCGCTTCCACCACATCGCCGGGAGCAACATGATAAAGCACCATGCCACCTTCCGGTGCGCGCAGCATTTCCACATTTTCAAGCGGCGTTATCAGACCCTTGTAATCGAGATCGAGCTTCACGCTTTTGTCGACAATCACGCCACGATGGACGAGAAACTTGTAGAGACCTTCAGCATCACCTTTGCCCATATCGGCATAGACATCGCTGAGGCCACGGAATTCGACCGTGGTAACGGCGCGGCGTTTCATATTGCGCTTGTCAGCAGGCATTTGCAGAACCGGATGCGCGCAGGCTTCCTCGAAGGCAGCGTCTGCTGTCGTGTCCCATGCGAGGATCGCGGTCGAGCCAAGCGCCACGGCCAGATCCTTCATGTCTTCCACAAATTCCTTGGCGATATAGACGTAGTTTTCGCTTTCATCATCGCAGTGAAGATCAAGCACAATGTCATTGGCAAGAGCCATCTTCAAAAGCGTAGCCTTGAGACGCTGTACAAGCGCGACAGGCGCATCCGGGCCGGGCAGTTCACTGGTATCGAAATCAGGCAGCAACGGGAAAGCGCGATTGAAATTGACCGCCGAGAAAAACTCGAAGCGACCCAGATGCTGATGTGCCTGCCACTGGTTCGAACCAATCGGATTTGCCTGTGGGATAACCGTGATATTGCCAAGAATGCGGCCTTCTTCAGATGCCTTTTTCAGCATCGGAACGAGAAAATGCAGAGCAGCCTGCCCCGGCAATTCACCGCCATGCAACGAGGATTGCAGATAAGCGGTCGGCGCATCACTGTCTTTGCCTGCAAAACGCAACACACGCAGTTCAATGGCGTTACCCGGTACATCGCCGGCAAACTCGATAATCTCGGTCTTCATTTTAGTTCCCATTTTCATTCAGCACTTCATACCTAGACGGAAAAAAAGCCGGGTGTGAAACCCGGCTTTATCCTTATCCACCTGTTTGTAGTATCAGGCTTTGCGGCGTGCGTGCAAATGCGCAACGAGGCCGATTGTCGAAGCATCTTTGCCTTCAGCAGATTCAGCACCGGAAACCACCGGCAGAAGCTCGGTTGCCAGTTCCTTGCCAAGCTCCACGCCCCACTGGTCGAACGCATTGATGCCGAAAATCTGCGCTTCGACGAATACGCGATGCTCGTAAAGGGCGATCAGACGACCAAATGCAAAAGGGTCGAGCTTGTCGTGAACAAGTGTGAGCGACGGACGGTTGCCCGAGAACACGCGATGCGGTGCAATGCGCTCGACTTCGCTTTCAGGAAGGTTCTTGCTCTTCAACTGCGCGCGGGCTTCATCCAGCGTGCGGCCCTTCATCAGCGCTTCCGACTGCGCAAGGCAATTGGCAAGCAGCATTTCATGCTGATGATCGAGGTGCTTTTCATGGCCCTTTGCCGCAACGATGAATTCGAGCGGAATAGTGTCGGTGCCCTGATGCAGAAGCTGGAAGAAGGCGTGCTGGCCATTGGTGCCGGGCTCGCCCCAGACAACCGGACCAGTTGGACCGGAAACGGGCTTGCCGTCGACCGTCACGCTCTTGCCGTTCGATTCCATATCGAGCTGCTGGAGATAGGCCGGAACACGCGCCAGACGCTGATCATAAGGGATGACAGCGCGGCTACCATAGCCACAAATTGCGCGGTGCCAGTAACCGATAAGACCGAGCCAGATTGGCAGGTTCTTTTCCAGCGGTGCATCACGGAAATGCACGTCCATCGAATGCGCACCCGCAAGGAATTTGCGGAAATTGTCTGCACCAATCGCGATCATCACCGGCAGGCCAATCGCCGACCACACCGAATAGCGGCCGCCAACCCAATCCCAGAAGCCAAAGACGCGTTCTTCGCCAATGCCGAATGCTGCAACCTTATCAAGGGCTGTGGAAACGGCAGCAAAATGCGCGCCAACTGCGTCTTCACCCAGTGCATCGGCAATCCATTTGCGCGCGGTCTGCGCGTTGGTCATGGTTTCGATGGTGGTGAAGGTCTTGGAGGCGACGATGATGAGCGTCGTTGCCGGATCAAGCGCATTGAGCGTGTCGGCAATATGTGCGCCATCGATGTTCGAGACATAATGCGCGCGCGGTCCGTCATGGTAAGGCGAAAGTGCGATCGTTGCCATGACCGGGCCGAGATCAGAGCCGCCGATACCGATATTGACGATGTCGGTGATCTTCTTGCCAGTCGCACCCTTGATCGAGCCTGAACGGATGCCATCGGAAAAGGCAGCCATACGGTCGAGAACTTCCTTCACGTCAGGCAGAACGTTATGGCCATCAACCAGCACTTCCTTGGACGTGGTGTCACGAAGGGCCACATGCAGCACAGCGCGGTCTTCAGTATTGTTGATGTGCTCGCCTGCAAACATTGCAGCGCGACGACCTTCCACGTCAGCAGCCTTGGCCACTTCAGTCAGAAGCGCAACCGTCTCGTCGTTGACACGTGCTTTCGACCAGTCAAACAGAAGATCGTCCAGAGATAGCGAATAGCGCTCAAAACGGCCTGGATCGGCTTTAAAGGCTGCGCGCATGTCCTTTGGTGCAGCGTCCGTCCAGTGCTTTTTCAGCTGTGCGACCGTTGCTTCAAGCTTCGCCGCGTCTCTTGCCATGATGGTACTCCCGGTCAATCAAATCGATTTAATTGTCTTAATAGAGCATTTTAGTGGAGAAGTGCATCCGTTAAATTACAGAAATTTTCCATTTTGATGTCGTTCCGTATAGGGATATGCATCAATTTAGGTTGATCAGGAGCAGTGTAAAGCATGGACCTCGTCGGAGAAGAAAGAATCGCTGCACCCCGGCAGGCCGTATGGGACGCGCTCAACGACATTGAGACGCTGAAAAACTGCATTCCGGGCTGCGAAGATCTCGAACGTCTGTCGGACACGGAAATACGGGCAGCGCTGAAAGTCAGTCTCGGCGTGCTTAAAGTTCGCTTTCACGGCATGCTCGAACTTTCCAACATGAACCCGCCCGCCTCCTATACGATCTCTGGACGCGGTGAAGGTTCCATTGCGGGCTTCGCCCATGGCGATACCGATGTAACACTCACCACGGACGGTGATGATACGATCCTCACTTACGTGATCCGGGGTGATGCAGGCGGCAAGATCGCCCAGCTCGGCTCGAAACTGCTCGGCTCGGTGGCACGCAAGGTCGCGGATCGCTTCTTTGCCAATATCGGTGCTGCGGCCGCGCAAAAAGCGGCAGAAAACGCCGCTGCAAAAACGGCATAATTTCATTCCAAGATGGTATGAGAATAGATGGGAAAGCGTTTTTGCTTTTCGCCCTTATGAGATAGTCGATAACGCGTAACCCGTGACAAGGCCTATCGGCATGAAACCCAGAGATACCGCCACCTATATTTTTCTTGCCGTAGCATGGGGGCTGTCGTTCCTCGTGGTGTTGCGCGTGGTCGAAGCCTTTGGCTGGGTCGGCGCGGTTGCCTTCCGCTCCTTCATTGCGGCTGGAACGCTTTTTGTAATCGCGAAACTCTCCGGACGCAGGCTTGATTTTCACGCGGGCTGGAAACCCTTCGCCGTGGTTGGCGCAACCACCGTTGCAGGCCAGCTGATCGGCCTTTCCTATGGCACACCGCTGATCGGCACGGCGATGGCCGCGATCTGCGTTGCATCCATTCCGCTGTTCTCGATGGTTATCAGCCAGCTCTGGGGTCTTGAGCGCATTACTTCACGCGGCCTGATCGGCCTGTTGCTCGGCGTGACCGGCATCGTGCTGCTGGTTGGCTTCCCGGCCGTTGCCGTCACGCCTGCATTCGTGATGGGCTGTATTGCCGTGCTTTTCTCCTGCTTCTCGGCAGCTTTCGGCAGCAATTATGCAAGCCGTCGTCTTTCTACAACCGGCTCATGGGAAACCACCATCGGCGCATTCGTGTTTGGCGGCATTCTGACTTTGCCACTGATTTTCGCCATTCCTGTACCAACAACACCGGGGCTCGTTGACTTCATCTATCTGCTGGTTTCGGCCTGCGTGATGAGTGCGCTTACCTATGTGCTTTATTTCAAACTGGTCGGGAATGTGGGACCGACCAAAGCCATCAGCGTCGAATTCGTGGTAACGGTCATCGCGGTTCTGGTGGGTGCGGTGTTCCTCAAAGAACAGCTTTCGTTGATCCAGTTTGTCGGTGCTGCCGTCATCATTGCAGGCTGCGCACTGGTGCTGAGCTCGCGCCCTGCCCTGCCAAAAGAAGCGGAAGCTTTTCAGGAATCAGAAACAGAGAAAACCTCTGACAATAACATTCTCAAATCAGAGACAATCTGATTTCACACTCTGATCATCTGTCAAAGGCCCGCGCTTCCAAAGCCGGGCCTTTCTCTATTTCTAGTGCCTAACTCTCATAAATTGACCAGATGATAAAAAATTTGACCTTCCGTAAAAATCTGTCATCCTGTCAGTAACGGGCACCACGCGACGGCAAAGATCGCAGCCCGGAACAGAGTTCAAGGTGCGCAAAGGGAACCCGCGCCTTAACAAGCAAAAATGGGAGATGCGATCGATGAGATCAGCAGAGAATTCGCCTATTGATGCAATTGATAATCCGGGACATGCGAACGGGCCTGATATTCATGGCTCGCGGCTTGAGAAGGCCGACTATGCGCATGTTTTCGATGATCTGCATCCACCGCTGAACAAGCATGAAGCCCTCGTTGAATCCGACCGCTGCTATTATTGCTATGATGCGCCCTGCATGAATGCATGCCCGACCAGCATCGATATTCCGCGTTTTATTCGCCAGATTAACACCGGCAATGCAATCGGTGCGGCAAAGACCATTCTCTCAGAAAATATTCTGGGCGGCATGTGCGCCCGCGTCTGCCCGACAGAAACGCTTTGCGAAGAAGTGTGCGTTCGCGAAACTTCGGAAGGCAAACCGGTCAAGATCGGTCATTTGCAGCGCTATGCCACAGATGTTCTGATGGAAACCGGCAATCATCCTTTCAAGCGCGCACCCGAAACCGGCAAGCACATCGCAATCGTTGGCGCGGGCCCGGCAGGTATCTCCGCAGCACATCGCCTTGCGATGTATGGGCATCAGGTGACGATTTTTGAAGCGCGGCCCAAGGGCGGCGGTCTTAATGAATATGGTATTGCCGCCTATAAGACGGTCAATAATTTCGCCCAGCGCGAACTGGAATTCGTGCTGAAAATCGGCGCGATCAATATCGAATATAACCAGACGCTCGGTCAGGACATCACCATTGAAGCGCTGAAGGCTGGCTATGATGCAGTTTTCCTCGGCATGGGCATGCCAGGCGTCAACGATCTGGCGCTTGTCGGCGAAGATGCGCCCAACGTGATCGATGCGGTGGATTACATCGCCAATCTGCGTCAGGCAAAAGACCTCTCATCCCTCCCCGTTGGCCGCAATGTGGTAGTGATCGGCGGCGGCATGACCGCTGTAGACGTTGCCATTCAGACCAAGAAGCTTGGCGCTGAAAACGTGACAATCGTTTATCGTCGCGGTCAGGAAAGCATGAATGCCAGCGCCTATGAGCAGGAACTGGCACAGATTCATGGCGTGGTGATCCGTCACTGGTTGCAACCGCATGCCCTTGAGCGGAACGAAGACGGCACGGTCAATGCCGTGGTCTTTGAATATACCAATGCCGATAGCGGCAAGCTTTCCGGCACCGGCGAATATCTCATTCTTGAAGCCGATCAGGTGTTCAAGGCTATCGGCCAGAAGTTTGAACCAGAGCCAATTGCTGGGTCTGGCATCGGGCTTTCCAAAGGACGCATCAGCGTTGATGAAGATCGTCGCACATCCGTTGAGGGCATATGGGCGGGGGGCGACTGCGTTGCGGGCGGTCAGGATCTGACCGTTGCATCGGTGGAAGACGGCAAGGTTGCCGCAGAATCCATCCATGCGACGCTGACAAAACGTCCCGAAGCCATTGAAGGCTTTGCCGATGCGGTGTTGTCGGGCGGCGCACTTCATGCGCCCTCCCCGTCTGCTTCGCGCGACCGCAGTGTGCCATTGGGCCAGGAACAGGGCTGAGGAGAGTAAAAATGGCTGATCTTTCAACGAACTTCCTCGGCATTAAATCTCCGAACCCGTTCTGGCTGGCTTCGGCTCCGCCGACTGACAAAGCCTACAATGTTGAGCGGGCTTTCAAGGCTGGCTGGGGTGGCGTGGTCTGGAAAACGCTGGGTTCCGAAGGCCCACCGGTGGTCAATGTCAATGGTCCGCGCTATGGCGCAATCCATGGCGCTGACCGGCGCTTGCTTGGTCTCAACAATATCGAGCTGATCACCGACCGGCCGCTCGAAGTGAACCTGCGCGAAATGAAAGAAGTGAAAATGCGCTGGCCCGACCGCGCACTGATCGCTTCGATCATGGTGCCATGCGAAGAAGAAGCGTGGAAAGCAATCCTGCCCCTGGTGGAAGAAACTGGCGCTGACGGCATTGAGCTGAACTTTGGCTGTCCGCACGGCATGAGCGAGCGCGGCATGGGTGCGGCTGTCGGTCAGGTGCCGGAATATGTCGGCATGGTCGTGAAATGGTGCAAGCAATATAGCCGCATGCCGGTGATCACCAAGCTGACGCCGAACATCACCGATATTCGCAAGCCAGCACGCGGCGCAAAGGCCAATGGCACCGATGCTGTATCGCTGATCAACACGATCAATTCGATTGTGTCGGTTGATCTGGACAGCATGTCGCCGGTTCCGTCTATTGATGGGCGCGGCAGTCATGGCGGTTATTGCGGACCAGCGGTTAAGCCTATTGCGCTCAACATGGTGGCGGAAATTGCGCGCGATCCTGAAACCTATGGCCTGCCAATTTCCGGCATTGGCGGCATTACCACATGGCGCGATGCGGCCGAGTTTATTGCACTTGGTTGCGGCACGGTTCAGGTCTGTACGGCTGCTATGACCTATGGCTTCAAGGTCGTTGAAGAAATGATCGACGGCCTGTCCGACTGGATGGACAGCAAAGGCTATCAGACGCTCGATGATTTCCGTGGCATGGCCGTGGGACATGTCAGCGACTGGCAGTATCTCAACCTCAATTATGTCACCAAGGCACGAATTGATCAGGATTCATGCATCAAATGTGGTCGTTGCCATATTGCCTGCGAAGATACCTCGCATCAGGCAATCACCAATCTGGTGAATGGTGCGCGGCACTTTGAGGTGATCGATGAGGAATGCGTTGGCTGCAATCTTTGCGTAAATGTCTGCCCGGTTGAGGATTGCATCACCATGGAGCAGATCGGCGATTTCGATCCGCGCACCAAGGCACCGATCCCGGCACAATATGCCAACTGGACCACGCATCCGAACAATCCGGTGGCCGTGAAAGAGGCCGCCGAATAAAACAGAAACGCCGGGCAAAAACCCGGCGTTTTCTTTTGCTGTATTTGTTTTTAACGGCTGACGCGTTTGCCTTTTTCCGGCTCGAACACATGGCTTGTTGCCGGATCAATCGCAATGGTCAGCACGTCGCCCGGACGCACGGTCAGGCGCTCGCGGAACAGGCAGGTAATCGGCTGATCGCCGAGCTTGCCCATGACCATGATTTCCGAGCCGGTTGGCTCAACGATTTCGACCGAGACCGGAACGCCGTTATCGGCAATCTTCATATGTTCAGGGCGCATACCATAAACGGCCTTGCCCGAAAGACTTGCATAATCGCCTTCCGGAAGCGGCATACGGAAGCCGCCGTCGGCCACGAACGAACCTTCTTCGATCTTGCCATTCACAAAATTCATTGATGGCGAACCGATAAAGCCTGCGACAAACATGTTGGCCGGGCGATCATAAAGATCGAGCGGCGCACCGATCTGTTCAACTAGACCATCACGCATGACGACGATCTTATCAGCCATGGTCATGGCTTCGATCTGATCGTGGGTCACGTAAATCGTGGTGGTCTTCAGACGCTGATGCAGACCCTTGATTTCGCCGCGCATCTGCACACGCAATTTAGCGTCGAGATTGGAAAGCGGCTCATCGAACAAAAACACCTGCGGATCGCGAACAATCGCACGACCCATGGCCACACGCTGGCGCTGCCCGCCGGAAAGCTGGCGCGGAAAACGGTCAAGCAGCTTGTTCAGCCCAAGAATTTCCGCTGCACGATTGACGCGGCTGTCGCGTTCTTCCTTCGGCGCATTTTTCAGCATGAGCGCAAAGCCCATATTGTCGGCCACCGTCATATGCGGATAGAGCGCATAATTCTGGAACACCATGGCGATGTCGCGTTCCTTGGCGCGCAGGTCATTGACCACACGCGGGCCGATGGCGATTTCGCCGTCACTGATTTCCTCGAGTCCTGCGATCATGCGCAAAAGCGTTGACTTGCCACAACCCGATGGGCCGACCAGCACGACAAATTCGCCGTCCTGAATATCCACGGACACGCCGTGCAACACGCCGACATTGCCATATTTCTTGATTGCATTTCGGATGGATACAGATGCCATCTTGAACCTCAACTCTTATTTGACGGCGCCTGCTGTCAGACCTGCAACGATCTGGCGCTGTGCGAAAACGGTTAGCAACAGGACCGGCAATGTGACCACAAGGGCTGCGGCGGCAAGCGGACCCCAGCTGACCTGTTCAAAGGACAGCATGTTGTAAACTGCGACCGGCAGGGTGCGTGTCTCGCGACTTGCAAGCACGATGCCGAAAACGAAATTGTTCCACGAGAAGATCACCGCAAGGATGAGCGACACCACAACGCCAGGCTTGGCGATGGGAAGTGCCACTTTCCTGAACACCTGCCACGAGGATGCACCATCGATAATGGCGGCTTCTTCAAGCTCCATAGGGGTCGTCTCAAAATAGCCGATCATGATCCAGATCACGATTGGAACAGTCACAACGAGATGGATGATGATCTGCGGCCAGAGCGTGCCGAGAAGGCCGAGCGTCTGGAACAGCAGGAACAGCGGGATCAAATAAGACAGGCCCGGTGTCATACGCGCAATCATGATGACGATTGCCGACTTGTTGGCGCGCAGTCGTGCGATACCGTAACCCGCCGGAACACCGACCAGCAATGCCAGCAAGGTGGCTGTTCCGGTGACCAAGATACTGTTCCAGAAATAGAGCAGAAAGTCGTTGGTCTCGAAAATTCCGGTATAGTTCGACCACGCGATGCGGTCAGGGATGAGGATTGGCGGATAAGCGCCGTTGTCGATTTCATATTTCAACGAAAGCGACAGCATCCAGACGAAGAAGAAGATTGCGGGCGACACGATCACGAAAACCATGAGTGCCGTGCCAAGCTTGGAAAGGATTGACTTACGTGCCATGGTCAGTCCTCACGAGTTCCACTTGGTCCGCTGGCGCAGGGCCAGAAGAACCATCGACATGGCGATAATGACAATGAAGAACACCACGGCAATCGCCGATCCATAGCCAATGTCGTAATAGGAAAACGCCACGTTATAGAGATAAATATTGATGGTTTCCGATGCCGTTCCGGGACCGCCCTGCGTCATCGCATAGATGATGTCGAAGCTTTTCAGCGCATCAATCGAGCGAATGATAACGGCCACCATGATAAACGGCAGGATCATCGGAAGCGTGATATAGCGGAACTTCTGCCAACCATTGGCACCATCGATTTCCGCACTTTCAAACGGATCACGCGGCATGGAAGCAAGGCCGCCCAGCACAATCAGCATCACCAGCGGCGTCCACTGCCAGGTTTCAACCAGCACCAGCGACGGGATAACCGTGCTCTGATTAAAGATCCACTCTTGCGGCGCAATGCCGATCAGCGAGAGAAGATAGTTCAGCACACCCAGCTGCGGGTGATACATCATGGTCCAGACAAGGGCGACCGCAACTGGCGTTGCCATCATCGGCATCACGAAAATACCGCGCAACAGTCCGCGCATTGGCAATTTGCTGTCAAAGACCAGCGCCGCAATCGTGCCCAAGATCATCGGAGCCACGACCGAGAGAACCGTATAGACAACCGTGTGCCACATGGATTCCCAGAAGCGCATATCGGCGGCGAGACGCAGATAATTGTCGAAACCGACAAAGCTCTGTTCACCGCCGAGCTGCCACTGGTTGGCACTCATCCAGAGTGTAAACACCCATGGGAAAACGATCACCGCCCCGACGGTAATCAAGGCTGGAAGAACGAACGGCCAGTAGCTTGGCCGCAAGCGACCTGTGACCGGCTTGGTGGCAGGAACAGCTTGCGCTGTTCCTGTTTTTGCACCTATCGGGGCGGCAGATGTCATTTTCCTTCGCTCCGTGCGAGGACCGGACGGAATTCTTCCGTCGCGCGTTTCATTTCAGTTTCTGCGTCAGCACCGTTCAAGAGATTGGTGAGGCCAACACCGATAATGTCGCGGAATTCCGTGACCGGCACGATGACTGGCAGGCAGAGCTGGCTGATCGGGGCAGACTTCGAGAGCGCTTCCACCCAGCCTTCCGGCATGGTGACGCCCTTGCGGACTTCTGCATCGTCGATGATCGACTTGCGGAACGGAACGCCCGATCCCGATTGCAGAAGACGCGCGCCCATTTCCTTGGAAATAGCCCACTGGCAATAAAGATATGCGGCTTCTTTGTTTTTCGAAGCTTCGGTCACGCCGATACCGTCGCCGGTGGTCGGGGCTGCCTGTGCATTCGGGCCTGCTGGCATGACGCCATAGCCAACCTTGCCAACAACGCGCGACTTGTTCGGATCTTCGAGCGGTGGAGCAAAGCCGATACCATCAAGCCACATACCAACGCGGCCCTGAAGGAAGTTCGACTGGCATTCGGCCCAGTTGAAGCCCGCAACACCGGGAGGTGCCGATTTGGTCATCAGGCGCTGGTAAAGCTTGGCGGCTTCAATGCCTTCTGGTGAATCCGTCTGGACATTGCCATCCGCATCCACCGACTGCTTGCCATAACCGAGCAGAAGGCTGGTATAGACCGGAGCATTGGCATTCTTCATGCCGCGTGCAACGAAACCATAGGTTCTGGTTGATGGGTCCGTCAGGGCTTCAGCGGTTGTGACCAGCTCTTCAAACGTCTTAGGGAATTCAAGGCCCTTCTCCGCAAAGAGATCCTTGTTCCAGTAGATGATCCAGTAATCAACCGAGAACGGCAGCGCGCCGAAGCGGCCATTGGCGTCCTTGGCGAAGGTCAGACCAGCACTGGCGAAATCATCTTCTGTGAGTGACGCATCGGTCAGCGTCGGGTCTTTCAGGAACGGGTTGAGGTCGGCAAGCCAACCGCCCTTTTCAAACTGGCGCTTCTGAACGTGATAGCTGATATGGATAACGTCGAAACTCGGACGGCCTGAAGTCAGCTCGATCACCGCCTTCTGGCGCTGCTGCTGTTCCGGCGTCTGCTCGGAGTTCACCTTGATGCCAGTGAGTTCTTCGAATTCCTTCTGATATTTCTGAAGGATTTCGCCGCGCGGGCTCTTGATGAGGTTTACTTCAAGTGTGGTCCCGGCATACTTCTTCCAGTCGACACCCGACTGAGCGAATGATGGGCTGATGCCCGTGACACCTGAAGCGGCAATGGCCGCTGTTCCCGCCAGAAACTGACGACGTGTTGGACGTAATAGATTCATTACATGCTCCTCCCCTGTTGTGTTCCTGATCAGGCGACTCCTCTCGCATGACCATGGCCTTTAAATGTGCAAAGCCAGCTTCCGTGCATTGTTGATATGAACGGCGATGGCATCCATGGCTGTCTGCGGATCGCGTGTTTCGATTGCAGCAAGGACAGCGAGATGCTCCTGCATGACCGGGATAACGCGCCCGGTGATGCGGAAACGTTCCTGATTGATCAGGCGCATCTTGATCGTATTGGTCTGATAGGCGCGCCAGATGATTTCATTGTCGAGCGAGCCGACAATTGTATCATGCAAGCTCCAGTCGATATTCTGCGCCTGCTCTTCGAGCTCTGGTGTTTCGCCCTCACTCATTGCGCGATTGAGCGTGTCTTCATGCTCAGCGCGCAACGAACGCAACAGCTCATCGGAAGCCGCCTGACAGAAGATGGCAATCGCCTCCTTTTCGATGAAAAGGCGGAACTGAAACGCTTCGCGGATCAGATTGAGATCGATATGGGCGATCTGGAGCCCGCGCTGCGGCACGGTCTTGATAAGACCTTCCGCTTCGAGGCGCGGGATCAGTTCGCGGATAGCACCCAGCGGCAAGCCCGTCATGGTGACAAGCTGGCGCTGCGAAACGAACTGGCCCGGATGAAAATCACGCGCCAGCAAATGCTGGGTGAAGCTCTGATAAGCCTTGTCCCGCAATTTTACCGGTTCGTTGTGATCGTCCGCCAAAGCCTGTCCCCTCTCAGTCCCGCTTGCTTATGCCGCCCTTAAGCTGCTTTTGCCATATGCAAACGGTCAAATACACTGCCAATTGCATCGAAATCCGCATCATTCAGTGAAATCAGCGGCGCGCGTACGCGACGCCACTCCTTGTCACCCGTATGACGCGCCACCATGGCCTTGACCGCAGGCGTGACCGGATAGTTCAGCAATTGCTGTACTGCGCCGACCAGTTCAGCATCGTCCTGACCGTTATTGATCATGCGCAGAAGGCGATCCGGGAACAGGTTTGCCATGCCGGAAATCGCACCCTGCCCACCGAGACGTACACCGGCGGCAAGATCACGCTCATCGCCGATCAGGATCGCAATGTCCTTGTGGGCTGCAAGCAGCTTTTCCGTATAGGCCCAGGTGCCGGAAGAATCCTTCACGCCAGTAATGATGCCACCAAAGGCTGCGCGCAGACGGGTGATCAGATCGACCGAAAGCTCAACCGCTGTCACCGATGGGATGTTGTAGAGAATGATGCTGCGGGCATCGTCACCCAAACCTTTGAAGACTGCCGAGAACCAGTTGAACAGGCCTTCATCCGAGAGGTTTTTGAAGTAGGAAGGCGGCGCCAGAAGAATGGCCTTGCAGCCGCGACGCAGTGCATCGGCAGACTGTGCGACCGCATCGGCAATCGAGTTTTCCATCACACCAACAACGATGTTGGAAGCAGCAAAGCCCTGCGCGATGAAGGCATCGAGAAGCGCTGCGCGCTCGGCGTCACCAATGGAAGAGCCTTCGCCGGTGGTGCCGAACAGGGTTACGCTTGAGCAGCCGTTATCAAGGCGTGCGCGGGCATGCTTCAGGGCACGGCTGACATCGATTTTGCCATCTGCGTCGAATGGTGTCGTAAGCGCTGCAGAGAGCCCGAAGCGCTCCTGCCGAGAATGATTGTGTGCCAAAACTGGCTCCTCCCAAATTTGAACTTCAGGTTTGCACATACTAACATGTTAGTAAAGAGTCAATTCGGGTTCAGTGCGTAATCGTGCTTTTTGGAGGAGTGTTTTGATGCTTATTGAGCGGGGACGATGCCGCTTTCGATGAAGGAAAGAACTTCCGTTTTGCTTGGTGAACCGGCACGTCCGCCGAAGCGCGCGCATTTGATGGCGGCGGCTGCATTGGCAAAGCGGATGATGTCGGTCATCGGTTTACCTTCCACCAGGCCACGTGCAAATGCGCCATGGAAGACATCGCCCGCGGCCAGCGTATCCACCGCATTAACCTTGAAGCCCGTCACATGGGAAACAGGCTTGCCAGCACCTTCAGTCCAATAGCAGCCATCTGCGCCAGCCGTGACAGATGTGAAAACATCATAGCGGTTGCTGAGAATACGGACACATTCACGCAAATCAGGCGTGCCCGCGACGCTGATTGCAGCAGGTTCTGACGCAACGATATGGGTTGCAAGCGGTAGCAGCGTTTCCAGCAATTCGACAGGCGCGGTATCGGCATCCAGAATAGCCGGAATACCGGCATCGCGAGCCGTACGCAGCGCCGTTTCCGCAGCCCATGGCCAGCGCACATCGGTCATCACGGCAGCATAGGTTCCGGCCGCGATTGGGGGCACGGTTTCAGCCGGGCCTGCAAGCCTGCGATCATAAAACGGCACGATAATGCGCTCACCATTTGCATCGACGAGGATCGAGGAAAATGCTGTGCGCGCGCCTTCCAGCCGCCTTATATGCGAACAATCAATACCTTCGGCCTCAAGCTCTGCGAAAGCGCGATCGCCCACCGGATCAGTCCCGGCAGATGCCCAGAGCGCCACGTCGCCACCAAGCCGGGCAATCGCAGCAGCGGCGCTCGAGGCCATGCCAGCAGCAATCTCGACCGCTTCGCGCGGCAGGTATTTGCCTGCCTGTTCGGGAAGCGTATCGAGGCGGAAAATGGTGTCCATTGTGAGGGCACCGACACAGAGAATTTTGGAAGTCATGATCAGGAAATGAGACCTTCCGAGCGAAGCGTCGTCCAGAATTCGTCCGGGATCGACTGCTCGAACCAGACCACATTTTGCCTGATCTGCTCCGGCGAACGTACACCGATCAGAATGGAGCTGACGGCCTCATGCCTCAACGGAAACTGCATGGCGGCAGCGGCAAGCGGCACATGATACTCATCGCAAATATCATGCAGCCGATTGGTGCGCGAAATGATTTCAGCAGGTGCATCGGCATAGTCGAACTTCTGTTCGCCGCCGCGCGGTGCCGCGAGAATTCCTGAATTGAACACACCGGCGATTACCAGTGCCATGCCGCGCTTTTGCGCCAGCGGCAGAAACTCTTTTTCGGAAACCTGATCGAGCAGCGAGTAGCGGCCAGCCAGAAGCGAGCAATCGAGATCAGCCTCTTCCAGCGCATCGCGAATGATCTGCCATTCGTTCACACCAAGACCAAAGCCCTTGATATTACCTGCCGCGCGCAGTTCGGTCAGCGCACGGAAACCACCGCCCCTAGTCAGCGCGTTCCAGTGAAACTCGTGCCTGTCGGCATGGGTCACGCGGCCAATGTCATGAACATAGAGCAGATCGATTTCTGGAAAGCCGAGACGCTGCTGGCTGTCATCGAAGCTGCGCATGACGCCATCATAGCTGTAATCAAAAACCTCACGGAAATTGAGGCCATTATGCCAGCCAGAATCAAGCGGATTCTTTGGCGGCGCTGGTGGCAGGGTGCGACCAGCGCGCTCATTGGTCATCAAGCGGCCAACCTTGGTGGAAATGACGGCGCGCTCGGGTTTTTCGCGCAACATATCGCCAAGAAGATGCTCGCATCGGCCATAGCCATACATTGGTGCGCTGTCGAAATAACGGATGCCGCTGTCCCAACCAGCTTCCAGCAAAGCGTCCGCATCAGCACGCGAAACCGGCGCATAAAGCCCACCCAAAGGTGCAGTTCCCAGACCAAGCGCGGTTACAGTCAGACCGGTACGGCCAAGCGCCCGTTTCTCGGATGCTTTCAAATGCATGGGTATTTCCTCCATCGCGGCATGCAACATGCCGCACTCCTTTTTCACCGCGTCTTATCCAAAAACCGCTTCGCACTTTTTGGGACGCGCCGCCTCTTTCAGCCCACCTTATCCAAAAACCGCTTCGCACTTTTTGGGACGCGCTGCCTCTTCCGGCGATTGATAGGAGCAAGCATGCCAAAGCGCAATCGAAAAAGCCTGCGCATGCGAAGAGCCTATTCACGTGCAAATAAACCATGCTTGACAGCCCCGAATTCCTGTCGATATTACTATGATGTCAGACCAATTTAAGAACCAATAAGGGAACCGGCTCTGACCTGATTGCGCGTTGAAACTCTGGGCTGATCTCTGAGTCCGTCTGTGAAATGGAGGCAGAATGAAAGATCGCAGGTTGCTGCAGATAGCTCCATTACCGCCGATGGATCGCGCCCGGCAGGTAACAGATGCGCTCGCCAATTACATCGCGACAGCGCAGCTTCAGGCCGGAGATCGCCTTCCCGCCGAACGTGAATTGATGACCGCGCTGGCCGTGGGGCGCTCCACCATTCGCGAAGCAATCCGACACTTTCAGGCATTGGGTGTGATCGAAGCCCGCAAAGGCAGCGGCACCTATCTGCTCAAGCCGATTTCGGCGGCAACTATTCACATGCCTCTCTCATTCGACCCCGCACAATTGCGCGATGCATTGCTGCAATCGCTTGAAGTACGCCGTGGCATCGAAGCCGAAGCCAGCATGGTTGCCGCGCGCAAACGCACGGCGGAAGACCTCATCATCATCGAACGCAATCTCAATGAGATGGAACGCGTTCATATCGCGGAAGGCACGTCAGGCCCGGAAGATCTGGCGTTTCACCTCGCCATTTACGACGCGACCCATAACCCGCTTTTCAGACAATTGCTCGAACAGATGCGCGAAGCCTTCTTGCACTTCTGGGATCATCCGTTCGAGCGGGTCGATTTCGCGCGGCGGACCTTTCCGTTCCACCGCACGCTCTTTAACGCCATCGTGGCCCAGGACCCTGAAGCCGCGCGGCAGGAAACACTCAAAATCCTCGACATTGTCGAGGAAGACATCAAGGAAATGTCCAAATGACCGACGGGATGGATCCGCTGGATTTTGCAGCACTTACGGTTGCCCATGATGAAGGCAATGCATACGACGCCGTGGTTCCACCCATCGTGCAGACCTCGCTTTTCACCTTCCCAAGCTATGACGACATGGTCGCCTCCTATCGCGGCGAAAAGGTTCGCCCGATCTACACACGCGGCCTCAACCCGACCGTGCGGGCATTTGAAGAAATGCTGGCAAAACTTGAAGGCGGCGAAGACGCGCTGGGCTTTGCAAGCGGCATGGCTGCGATCTCTTCAAGTGTGCTGGCCTTCGTCAATCCGGGTGATCGCATTGTTGCCGTGCGCCATGTCTACCCGGATGCATTCCGCCTGTTTGGCACCATTCTGAAGCGCATGCAGGTGCAGGTCGATTATGTCGACGGACGTGACGAGGAAGCGGTTGCAAAAGCCCTGCCCGGTGCAAAGCTCTTCTACATGGAAAGCCCGACGAGCTGGGTCATGGAAGCCCATGATGTCGGCACCTTGGCAACTATTGCCAAGCAGCATGGCGTGTTGAGCATCATCGACAACAGCTGGGCCAGCCCGATCTTCCAGCGCCCACTGTCGCTTGGCGTTGATCTCGTCGTGCATTCGGCATCGAAATATCTCGGTGGTCATAGCGATGTCGTGGCCGGTGTCGTGACCGGCTCGAAAGAGCTGATCAATGCAATTCGCGCGGAAACCTATCCATATCTCGGCGGCAAGCTTTCACCGTTTGATGCGTGGCTTCTGGTGCGCGGTATGCGCACCTTGCCGACGCGCATGAAGGCGCATGAGGCTTCGGCACTGGAAATTGCAAAGCGTCTTCAGGCGCTGGATGTGGTTGAAACCGTCTGCCACCCGGCACTCGCCAATCGTCTGCCTGCGGGGCTCAAGGGCACGTCCGGCCTGTTCTCGGTCATCTTCCGGGAAGGCGTGAACATTCGCGAATTCTGCAATCATCTCGATCTGTTCAAGCTCGGCGTGAGCTGGGGCGGACATGAAAGCCTGATCGTGCCGGGCGAAGTCGTGCTGCAGCAGAAGGCGCAGCCAAATTCAGCACATACGTTCGGCATCGACCCGCTCTCCGTGCGCCTACATGTCGGACTGGAAGGAACGGAAGCGCTGTGGCGGGATATTGAAGGAGCGCTCGCAGCATCGACCGAATAACGAAAATCTAGTGAGGAGCAATAAGGGGAACTGCAATGAAAAAACTAATAGCAGCCGCATTCGCAACCATGCTTTTGAGCGGTACGGCACTTGCTGATACCACTCTGAAGCTTGTTGAAGTCATCACCAGCCCAGAGCGCACCAAGACGCTTGAATCCATCGTTGCCAAGTTTGAGGCAGCCAATCCGGGCACCAAAGTCGAAATCATTTCGCTGCCATGGGGCGAATCCTTCCAGAAATTCGCAACCATGGTTTCGGCTGGTGAAATTCCCGACGTCATGGAAATGCCGGACACCTGGGTTTCGCTCTATGCCAATAATGGCATGCTGGAAAACCTCGAACCATATCTCGAAAAGTGGGAAACCACGCCAGACCTGACCGAGCGCGCACTTGAGCTTGGCCGCAGCGTCAAGAACACGGCCTATACACTGCCTTACGGCTTCTATCTGAACGCCATGTTCTACAACAAGAAGCTACTGTCGGAGGCTGGTGTGTCCGAGCCACCGAAGACGATGGACGAATTTGTCGAAGCCTCCAAAAAGATCGCAGCCCTTCCCGGCAAGTCCGGGTTCTGTATGCGTGGTGGCCCCGGCGGCCTTAATGGCTGGGTGATTTTTGCTGCATCCATGGCCGGTGACAATAAGTTCTTCAACGAAGACGGCACCTCGACCATGAACAGCGAAGGCTGGAAAAAAGGCATCACCTGGATGGTCGATCTCTACAAGAACGGCCTTGCACCGAAGGACAGCGTCAACTGGGGCTTCAACGAAACCGTCGCCGGTTTCTATAGCGGCACCTGCGCCTTCCTCAACCAAGACCCGGATGCGCTGATCGCCATTGCCGAACGCATGAAGCCGGAAGATTTCGGCGTTGCCATCATGCCAAAGGGCCCGGCTGGCAAGACCTTCCCAACCATCGGCTTTGCCGGCTGGTCGATGATGAGTGGCAGCCAGAACAAGGACCTCTCCTGGAAGCTGATCTCGATGCTGGAAGGCCCGGAAGGCAACATCGAATGGAACAAGCGCACCGGTGCCTTGCCGGTTCTCAAATCCGCTCAGAACGATCCGTTCTATAGCGGCGAGCAGTTCAAGGGCTGGTTCGATGAACTGGCTGACAAGAACGTCGTTCCAACCGTGATGCCGACCTATCTGGAAGAGTTTGCCTTCTTCAAGGATTCGCTCGTCATCAAGACCTCGCAGGAAGCGCTTCTCGGCGACATCACGCCGGATCAGCTGGCCGACCAGTGGGCAGAATATCTGACCAAGGCACAGCAGAAGCACCTTTCAAAGCAATAGCAACATGAACAGCTTGCAGGCGTGGAACAGCCACGCCTGCAAAGCGAATGATGCAGCCCCGCGAAGGGAAAAATGATGAACGACACCGCTTCCATAAAGGCCCCGGTGCACAACGACGTGCCAAAGCAGGATCGTCGCAGTTTTCTGCAGCGACTTGCGCACGCCTCCGAACCTTACCTCTACAGTGCCCCCGCACTGATCCTCATCGGCGCCGTCATGCTGGTTCCGCTGATCCTCGGCGTCTCCTATGCCTTTCGCGACATTCAGTTGCTCAACCCGTTTTCGGGTGGCTATGTGGGGCTTGATCATTTCCGCGAACTTGCGACCGATCAGGCTTTCTATCGCTCTTTGAAAAACACACTCTGGTGGACCGGTTGCTCGGTGCTGCTGCAATTCGTGTTCGGGCTTATTCTTGCCCTGCTGCTCGACAAGCCATTCGCCGGACGTGGGCTGGCACAGGCGCTGATCTTTCTGCCATGGGCTGTGCCGACCTTCCTCACAGGTCTTAACTTTGCATGGCTTTTTAATCCGGTTATCGGCCCGCTGCCGCATTGGCTACATGCAATCGGCATTCTGAGCGCACCAGACAACATCCTGTCCGACCCCAATCTGGCCATGTGGGGTATCATTACCGCCGGTGTGTGGTGGGGTATTCCGTTCTTTGCCATCACCATGCTGGCCGCCTTGCAGGCTATCCCGCGCGATCTTTATGAAGCGGCAGCCATCGATGGCGCTGGCCCCGTCCAGCGTTTTCTCTCAATCACGCTTCCTTACCTTGCGCCAACCATGGCTATCACCATTTTGCTGCGCACCGTCTGGATTGCCAACAGTGCTGATCTGATTGTCGTGATGACCGGCGGTGGCCCTGCCGACCGGACGCAGATCGTCGCGAGCTACATCTTCACGCAGGCCTTCAAACGGCTTGATTTCGGCTATGCCTCGGCGATTGCGATGGTCCTGCTTGTGCTGCTGATGGTCTATTCGATGCTCATCGTGCTGTTGCGCCAGACGCTTCTGAACAAGGATTGAGGCCATGACCAACCGTAAACTCTTCCTTGTCGGCGCGCATCGCATTGCCATTTTGCTATTCGTCCTGTTTGCACTGTTTCCGATCTTCTGGCTGGTGAAGGTTTCCGTCACACCCAATGATCTGCTTTACAGCGAAGGCGTGCGGCTATGGCCATCGCGTATGACGTTCAATCACTTCAGCCATGTGTTGAATAACAGCTCATTTCCGCTGTTTTTCCGCAACAGCCTGATCGTGTCCGGCTCAACCGCCATCATCGTTACGCTGCTGGCATCGCTCTCCGGCTATGCGCTGTCACGTTTCAACTTCCGCGCCAAATACTGGATTGTGGCGCTGATGCTGCTGACGCAGATGTTTCCGCTCGTGATGCTGATCGCGCCGATCTACAAAATCATGGCACCGCTCGGTCTCACCAATAGCCTGATCGGCCTTATCATCGTCTATTCGGCATTCAATGTGCCTTTTGCCACCTTCCTGATGCAGTCGTTCTTCGACGGCATTCCGAAGGACCTCGAAGAAGCCGCCAAGATCGACGGCGCAACGCAGTTCATGGCTTTCCGCCAGATCATTCTGCCGCTAACTCTACCCGGTATTGCAGCAACGCTCGGCTTTGTTTTCACCGCAGCGTGGAGCGAGCTTCTGTTCGCGCTGATGCTGATTTCCGGCAATGATTCAGCCACGTTCCCAGTCGGGCTTTTGAGCTTCGTCTCAAAATTCTCGGTCGATTTCGGACAGATGATGGCAGCGGGTGTGCTCGCGCTGATCCCGGCCTGTCTCTTCTTCTTCCTCATTCAACGATATCTCGTGCAGGGCCTCACGGCTGGCGCGGTCAAAGGCTAGAGCATGTCTCCCAAAAGTGGGAACCGGTTTTTGGGATAAAGACATGCGTTAAAACAAATAGATAGAGCATTTCATACGTTCCATCTTAAACAAGAAATGCTCTGAGAGGATTTTCCCCTATGGCTTCCATCGATATTCAGTCAGTCCGCAAAAGCTATGGCGAACATGCTGTTCTGCACGGCGTTGATCTTGAGATCAAAGATGGCGAATTCATTGTGCTGGTCGGCCCGTCAGGCTGTGGCAAATCCACATTGCTGCGCATGATTGCTGGCCTTGAAGACATCACTGCCGGCCAGGTGCAGATCAGTGGCAAGCGCGTCAATGAACTGGCACCCAAAGACCGCGATATTGCGATGGTGTTTCAGTCCTATGCGCTCTATCCACATATGAGTGTCGCCGACAATATGAGCTACAGTATGCGGCTGCGCAAAACGCCGAAAGAAAAGATCGCAAGTGCCATCAAATCAACCGCCACAAAGCTCGGCCTCGAACCTTTGCTGGAACGTCGTCCGAAAGCGCTTTCCGGTGGTCAGCGTCAGCGTGTAGCTATGGGCCGCGCCATTGTGCGTCAGCCCAAGGCCTTCCTCTTTGACGAGCCGCTTTCCAACCTCGATGCCCGCCTACGCGAGCAGATGCGTGCCGAAATCAAGAAACTGCACGGTGAGCTGAAAGCCACATCCATCTATGTGACACATGACCAGATCGAAGCCATGACTCTGGCCGACCGTATCGTCGCCATGCATGGTGGTGTGGTGCAACAGGTCGGCTCTCCACTGGAGCTTTATGACCGCCCGGCCAATCTCTTCGTGGCAGGTTTCATCGGTTCACCCGCCATGAATTTTCTCGACGTATCCTATCTTGAACAGGATGGTGGTCCGCGTCTGAAACTCAAGGACGGCACGCTCATCGCGCTGCCGCAGCCGGTAAAACTCAAGGATGGCGCGAACGCCACGCTAGGCATTCGTCCCGAGCATGTACATATCGAGAATTCAGCAGACCTGACAGCTGCTGTTGATCTGGTCGAGCCGACCGGCTTCGGCATTATTCTGCATCTCAGCCTGCACGGATTGCCGTTCAAGATTTTCACGCTGGATCGCGATGCGCTTCATGCGCAGGGTTCTGTTCAAGTGAGCTTCCCGGCACAGCATCTCCATCTGTTCGATGGCGAGGGAAATCGCGTCGATAGCGCTTAAACTGCATCCGAAAACCGCGCCTGAATGCTCTGCGAAAGCAGAGCAACGGGGCGGCTTTGATCCCCAGCCTTGAGCCAGATCAGTTCTTCAATCTCACTGGAAGCGGCAGGAATCTGCCCTTCTTTCAGGGTGAGATGAAACAGCTCTGCTTCAACTGTGGAATCAAGTTCGTTGGCGGCAGGCGCTGACATTTTTGCAGCAAAGCGCAACTGGCTCTCGTCAATGCAAATGCCAAGCTCTTCCTCTATCTCGCGGATGAGTGCTATTTGAGGCTGCTCGCCCGCATCAATCTTGCCACCGGGTTGGAAGAAAATCTCGCTGCCGCGCTTGCGCACGAGGAGGAAACGGCCCGCTTCATCGCGGACAATGGCTGCTGCAATAAGAATCGTTTTCATGATGACGAAACATCGTCGCGAACACGCACACCGTCAAGAATGACTGCAGCAATGGAGCGCGCCGTCTGCTCATAAAAATCTGGTTCTTCCGTGCGCTTGCCAAGTATGGCTGCGACCTGAACCGAGAAGTCGGAATAATGCTGCGTTACCGCCCAGATCGTAAAAATCAGGTGATAGGGATCAATCGGCGCAATGCGCTTTTCCTCGATCCAGCGATGAATGACACGCGCCTTTTCATCAACCAGATCTTTCAGATGGCCTTTCAGAAAATCAGTAATTGCCGGTGCGCCATGCAGGATTTCATTGGCGAACAGGCGGGATGCTTCCGGACGTTTTGCTGAAAGCTCAAGCTTCTGCGCGATATAATTGCGAAGCTCCTCAAGCGGATCGCCTTGCGGGTCGATGCTCTCAAATGGGCCAAGCCATTCGGTGAGCGTTTCTTCAAGAACCGTCACATAGATATTCTGCTTGCGCGGAAAATAATAAAGCAGGTTTGGCTTCGACATACCTGCCTTTTCGGCGATCTGATCAACTGTTGAGCCGCGAAAGCCATAGGCGGAAAAAACATCCAAGGCGGCGTCCAGAATAAGCCTGCGGTTGATCGCCTGAATGCGCGTCGCACCTTCCGTCTTCTCGTTCGCACCTGCTTCGGCGGGAGCTGTCGCATCTGTGACCATTTAACACCTTCTGACGAAGCAAAATTTCTTAAAACCGCTTGACCGCTGTCGAACGCTCTTCTAGCCTGCATTTTGACCAACTAGTCAAGTTTTTGCAAATACTGCAAGAAGATTGAGGCCAAAGAGCCGGGTCGCGGGAACAACATAACATGCGAAGCGCTGGCAGCAATGCCACCGTTGATGCATGCTTGAAATGTGGAGGCAGAGCGTATGGTGCTCAGCAACAATCCCAGTTTCAGCAATCTCAAGGTCGATGGCGATCGCCTGTGGGACAGCTTGATGGATATGGCCAAAATTGGCCCTGGTATTCGTGGTGGCAACAACCGCCAGACGCTGACCGATGAAGACAGCGAAGGCCGCCAGCTTTTCCAGTCGTGGTGTGAAAAAGCCGGATTGTCGATGACCGTCGACACGATGGGCAATATGTTCTTCCTTCGCCCCGGCGAAGATGCGGATGCTGATCCGGTCTATATGGGCAGCCATCTCGACACGCAGCCGACAGGCGGCAAATATGACGGCGTGCTCGGTGTGCTTGGCGGACTTGAAGTCATGCGCACATTGAACGACACCAATATCAAGACAAAGCGCCCTATCGTCGTGGTCAACTGGACCAATGAAGAAGGCACGCGTTTTGCGCCTGCAATGCTTGCTTCCGGCGTTTTCGCCGGTGTGCATGAGCAGGATTGGGCCTATGAACGCACGGACGCCAAAGGCAAGAAATTTATCGATGAGCTGGAGCGTATTGGCTGGAAGGGCGATGAGCCGGTCGGCAAGCGCAAAATCCATTCGATGTTCGAGTTGCATATCGAACAAGGTCCGATCCTTGAGATTGAGAACAAGAACATTGGTGTCGTCACCCATGGTCAGGGACTGTGGTGGTTGCAGGTAACCCTGACCGGCAAGGAAGCGCATACTGGCTCGACGCCGATGAAGATGCGCAAAAATGCAAGCCTGGGCTTGGGCAAAATGCTGCAGCTTGTCAACGAGATCGCCATGTCGCATCAGCCTGATGCTGTTGGCGGCGTGGGCCATATCGAAGTCTCGCCAAATTCACGCAATGTCCTGCCGGGTCAGATCGTTTTCACCGTCGATTTCCGCTCACCGGATCAGAAAACACTGGATGCCATGAAAGAGCGTTTTGAGGCCGAAGCACCAAAGATCGCTGAGGAAATTGGCATCGGCATCGAGATTGAAGTGGCTGGACATTTCGATCCTGTCACATTCGACGAAGGTTGCGTCACCGCCATCCGCAATGCAGCTGAACGGCTTGGTTACAGCCATCGCAATATCGTTTCGGGTGCTGGACACGATGCCTGCTGGATCAATCGTGTAGCGCCAACTGCCATGGTTATGTGTCCATGTGTGGATGGCCTGAGCCATAATGAAGACGAGGAAATTTCAAAGGAGTGGGCATCGGCTGGTGCTGATGTGCTGCTTCATGCCGTATTGGAGACTGCTGAAATCGTGAGTTAGCATTCCCACCATCCAATACTGCTGAATGTTCGCAACAAAACCAAAAAGGGGAACGACGAACATGGTTAGTTCTGGGGCAAGTAAGGTCATCAAAGGCGGCACCGTGATTACGGCAGACCGCACCTTTAAAGCCGACGTTCTCATCGAAGGCGAGAAGATTGTTGCCGTGGGCGATAATCTGACCGGCGATGAAACCATTGATGCATCGGGCTGTTACATCATGCCCGGCGGCATCGACCCGCATACGCATTTGCAGATGCCCTTCATGGGCACCTATTCATCCGATGATTTCGACACTGGCACCGCCGCAGCCCTTGCTGGCGGCACGACAATGGTTGTGGATTTCGTGCTGCCTGGCCCGGAAGGCAACCTGCTCGATGCGCTGCAGGAATGGTTCCAGAAAGCAGGCAAGGCGCGCACCGACTATTCGTTCCACATGGCGATCACCGGCTGGAGCGAACGCGCGTTTAATGAAATGCCGGAAGTGGTGAAGCGCGGCATCAATACGTTTAAGCACTTCATGGCCTATAAGGGCGCGTTGATGGTCAATGATGACGAGATGTTCGCATCGTTCCAGCGCTGCGCCGAGCTTGGCGCCATGCCACTCGTTCACGCGGAAAATGGCGATATCGTTGCGCAATTGCAGGCCAAGCTTTTGGCTGCTGGCAATGACGGACCAGAGGCGCACGCCTATTCACGCCCACCGGAAGTGGAAGGCGAAGCCACCAACCGCGCCATCATGATTGCCGATCAGGCCGGTGTTCCACTTTATGTGGTGCACACATCCTGCGAACAAGCGCATGAAGCAATCCGCCGTGCGCGCCAGAAAGGCATGCGGGTTTATGGCGAGCCGCTTATCCAGCATCTCACCCTTGATGAAAGCGAATATCACAATCGCGACTGGGACTATGCCGCGCGCCGCGTGATGTCACCGCCATTCCGCGACAAGGTCAATCAGGATAGTCTCTGGGCCGGGTTAGCTGCCGGAAGCCTGCAAGTTGTGGCAACAGACCATTGTGCTTTCACCACCGAGCAAAAGCGCCATGGCATTGGCAATTTCACCAAGATTCCGAACGGCACAGGCGGGCTTGAAGAACGGTTGCCGGTGCTCTGGACACGCGGCGTTCGCACCGGTCGTCTGACGCCCAATGAGTTCGTGGCGGTCACCTCCACCAATATTGCGAAGATTCTCAACATCTATCCACAAAAGGGTGCGATCCTGCCGGGTGCTGATGCCGATATCATCATCTGGGACCCTGAAGCGACCAAGAAGATCTCTGCCAAGACGCAGCATTCTGCCATTGATTACAATGTGTTCGAAGGTTTCGAACTGAAAGGCCTGCCGGTCAAGACGTTCTCGCGCGGTCGCCTCGCCTTCGACAAGGGGCATGTGACAGCGCAGCCGGGCGATGGTCGTTTCGTTGAACGCGAGCCTAACGGCGCAGCCAACCGGGCCCTGTCGCAGTGGAAAGAAATCGTTGCTCCGCGCAAGGTGGAACGCAGCGCCGAACATATGCCGATAGGGGTCTGATACATGGCTCTAGCTCAGCTTCGGGAAATGCGCATGAATTTGGAAAACAGCGTTGCCCCGGAGAGGGGCTTGGAAAACGCACAAACCGTGATCGACATCAAGGATCTCTCCCTGGTGTTCGAGACCAATGATGGTCCGGTCCATGCGCTTTCCAATATCAATCTCGCTATAAAGCGCGGCGAGTTTGTTTCGTTTATCGGTCCGTCGGGTTGTGGCAAGACCACGCTGATGCGTGTGGTGGCCGACCTTGAACAGCCAACCTCGGGCTCTGTAACCGTCAACGGCAAGACGCCCGCACAGGCGCGGCTTGACCGCTCTTACGGCTATGTATTTCAGGCGGCAGCACTGTTTCCATGGCGCACCATCGAAGACAATATCAGCCTGCCGCTCGAGGTGATGGGCTATGCTGCTGCCGAGCGCAAACTGCTTATTGAAAAGAACCTCGCACTGGTGAACCTTGCGGGTTTCGGCAAGAAGTTTCCATGGCAGCTTTCCGGCGGCATGCAGCAGCGCGCATCGATTGCCCGTGCACTGTCATTCGATCCAGACATGCTGCTGATGGATGAGCCTTTCGGCGCGCTTGACGAGATCGTTCGCGATCACCTCAACGAACAGCTTCTGAAACTTTGGGCCGCAACGCAGAAGACCGTGATCTTCGTCACGCACTCCATTCCTGAAGCCGTCTTTCTGTCGACAAAGATCGTCGTGATGAGCCCGCGTCCGGGCCGCATTCATGAAATCATCGACTGTGATCTGGGACCGGATCGGACACTGGATATCCGGGAATCGGAAGCTTTCCTGAAGATAGCTCATCGTGTGCGCGAAGGTCTGCGGCTGGGGCATATCCATGAATAAATTGCGGGGGCAAAAGTCAGGTGAAGGAGGGCGAGAATGACAGCCTTTCTTCGTGACAAATTTATTCCGGTAACGACGGTTTTGCTGGCGATCATCGGGCTTTGGTATCTGCTTGCGGTCTTTCTCAATGCGCCGTTTGAGCGCGATCAGGCAGAGCGGGCCGGAACCGAGATTTCATTCTCGACAATTGCGGCCAATACGATGCATCAGGATCGCCCGGTCCTGCCTGCGCCGCATCAGGTCGCGGAAGAAATCTGGAAAACCGTGTTTGATGTGAAACCGAGCTCCAAGCGCAGCCTTGTCTATCATGGCTGGGTGACGCTCTCATCGACATTGCTCGGTTTTGTGCTGGGATCGGCGCTTGGTGTGTTGCTCGCGGTCGGCATTGTACATTCGCGCACCCTCGACAAAAGCCTGATGCCGTGGATCATCACCTCGCAGACAATCCCCATCCTCGCTATCGCACCGATGATTATCGTGGTGCTGAATGCGATTGGTATTTCGGGCTTGTTGCCAAAGGCCATCATATCGACCTATCTCTCCTTCTTCCCCGTTGCGGTGGGCATGGTCAAAGGCCTGCGATCCCCCGATGTGATGCATCTCGATCTGATGCGGACCTACAACGCTTCACGGAATCAGGTGTTCTGGAAACTGCGCTGGCCTGCTGCAATGCCCTTCCTGTTCACATCGATGCAGATTGCAGTCGCTATCAGCCTGGTGGGGGCTATCGTCGGCGAGCTGCCGACAGGTGCCGTCGCCGGACTTGGCGCACGTTTGCTGGCCGGTTCCTACTACGGCCAGACGGTTCAGATATGGGCCGCACTCATCGCAGCAGCCATCATGGCTGGTGTTCTGGTGGCCCTCGTCGGGTTTGTCGCAAGCGTCGTCAACCGACGCATGGGTGCAAAGCCAGAAAGGGCGGCAACATGACAAATGTTATAATCATTGTCGCACTGATTGCCGTCTCATGGGCAATTGTCGGTTGGGTGGCAAGCCTGAAGCCTCGCAATGCGCACAGCCAGAAGCTGCTGGACATTGCCGTCCCTGCCCTCTTCGGCATCGCGATGCTCCTTTTGTGGGAAGTCACCGTGCGGTTGTTTGCCGTACCGCAGGTGCTTTTGCCTGCGCCATCGGTCATATGGGCGCGGATCACGAGTTCGGTTCCAATCCTGTGGGCCGATTTCCAGCAGACCTTTATGAAAGCCGTCATCATCGGCTATGTCGCAGGTTGCGGTCTGGGCTTTGTCACGGCCATCATCGCTGACCGAGTGCCATTCCTGCGCAAAGGTCTGCTACCGCTTGGCAATCTTGCTGCCGCCCTTCCCATTGTCGGCGTCGCGCCCATCATGGTGATGTGGTTTGGCTTCGACTGGCAGTCAAAGGCAGCCGTCGTCATCATCATGACCTTCTTCCCGATGCTTGTGAACACAGTGGCGGGACTTGCGGCAAGTGGCTCGATGGAACGCGATCTGATGCAGACCTATGGCTCGAACTATTGGCAGACGCTGATCAAGCTGCGCCTGCCGGCAGCCATGCCATTTATTTTCAACGCGCTCAAAATCAACTCCACGCTGGCGCTGATTGGTGCGATTGTCGCCGAGTTTTTCGGTACACCGATTGTCGGCATGGGCTTCCGCATATCGGCTGAAATCGGGCGCATGAATGTGGACATGGTCTGGGCTGAAATCTTTGTAGCCGCTCTTGCGGGATCGCTCTCCTATGGGCTGATCGCGCTGATCGAGCGCAGAATGACATTCTGGCACCCTTCATACAGGAGGGCATAAGCCTGAATATTTGGCATCTGCAAAAATAAGGTAGAGCCTTAACCAGAGGAGAACTGAAATGAAAAAGGCAATTTCTCTATGCCTTGGAACAGCCGGACTGGCGCTCGCGCTCATGAGCAGCTCGGCAATGGCAGCTGACAAGCTGACCTTGCAGCTCAAATGGGTGACGCAGGGACAGTTTGCAGGCTATTACGTCGCCAAGGACAAAGGTTTCTATGAAGCCGAAAATCTCGACGTGGAAATCAAGCCGGGCGGCCCGGACGTGGCTCCTCCGCAGGTAATCGCCGGTGGTGGCGCTGACGTGGTGGTGGACTGGATGCCGTCGGCGCTTGCGACACGCGAAAAAGGTGTGGCGCTCGTCAATATCGCACAGCCGTTCAAGAAATCCGGTATGATGCTGACCTGCCGCAAGGACACCAACATCACCAAGCCGGAAGACTTCAAAGGCCGCACGCTTGGCGTCTGGTTTGGCGGCAATGAATATCCGTTCCTGTCATGGATGAGCCATCTGAAAATTCCGACCGAAGGCGGCAAGGATGGCGTGACCGTACTCAAGCAGGGCTTCAACGTCGATCCGCTGATCCAGAAGCAGGCCGATTGCATTTCCACCATGACCTATAACGAATATTGGCAGGTGATCGACGCCGGTATTCCTGCCGATCAGCTCGTCGTGTTCCCTTATGAAGAACAGGGCGTCGCCACGTTGGAAGATGGCCTATACGTTCTTGATAAGAGTCTTGACGATCCTGCAATGGTCGACAAGCTCGCCCGTTTTGTCCGTGCTTCGATGAAGGGCTGGCAATATGCATCTGAAAACCCTGCCGAGGCTGCCGAAATCATTCTCGACAATGATGCTTCGGGTGCTCAGACCCAGGAAGTTCAGGAGCGCATGATCAAGGAAATCGGCAAGCTGATCGACGGTTCGGATGGCACGCTTGATGTGGCGGCAGCAGACCGCACAGTTGATACGCTGCTTGGCGGCGGTTCCGATCCGGTCATTACCAAGAAGCCGGAAGGCGCTTGGACGTCCAAGATCACGGATGCGATGAAGAAATAACAAACCTCGCAGCAAAAAAGCCCGGTCCTATGACCGGGCTTTTTTCATTTCAACTTTTCTTCCAGTGCTACGGCCCTGACCAGCTCGCGCTCAAGCCGTGCTTCTTCTTCAACTCTTGGCTTGGTGAAGCGACCAAGAAGAAGATAGGCGACCGGCGTCACAAACAAGGTTGCGATCGTGGCAAGACCCAGGCCACCAACTATTACCCAGCCAAGCGCCACACGGGCTTCCGCGCCTGCACCACTTGCGAGAACCAACGGTACACCGCCGAGAACCGAACAGATCATGGTCATGCAGACCGGGCGCAGGCGGATATTTGCCGCCTCTTCAATGGCCTCACGAACATTCATACCCTTGTCACGCAACTGATCGGCAAATTCGACAATCAGAATACCGTTCTTGGCCATGATGCCGACAAGCAGCACAAGCCCGATCTGGCTATAGACGTTGAGGCTCGTGCCGGTCAGGATCATCGCGAAGACAGCACAGCCAAGACCCAGCGGCACGGTTGCCATAACGATGAGCGCACTTACAAAGCTTTCAAACTGTGCTGCCAGAACCAGCAGGATGATGATGATGGCAAAGCCAAACACCAGTGCAATACCGGTCGAGGTTTCACTCAGTGTCGAGGCTTCGGCCAGTGGAATAATATGCGCGCCGGGTGGTAATAGTGGTGCTGCTATTTCCAATGCGGCGGCATAGGCGTCGCCCAAAGCAAAATCGCTGCGCAGATCACTCGTGATAGCGATAGACCGCTGCCGCTCTTCGCGGTTGAGCTGTGGTGGAACCGCTTTTTCGACCACCGATGCAATGGACGACATCGGTACATAACGACCATCTGTTGTCTTCAGGAAGACGTTTTCCAGATCGGTCGGGTCGTTAATCGGGTTGGTGGTCGATACAAGCTTCACATCGAAACTTCTGTCGCCAACATAGACCGAACCGATTTTACGACCATCAAGGACAGCCTGAACCGCATTGGCGAGACCGGTGATATCAATACCAAGATCGGATGCACGCTCACGGTTGATCTCGACAGAAAGCTGCGGCTGCGTCGGTTCAACCGACAGACGCGGCTGCACGAAACGGGGATCTTTTTCGAGCGCCGAAACAATAGCGTCAGTCGCTGGACGCAGTTTCGCATAATCCTGACCAAGCACCGCAAACTGCAAACCATTGCCTGCACCGCGAATACCCAGACTGTTCGGCTGCGCCGTGAAAATACGCACCGCTGTAATACCGCGTGTACGCGCAGTGATATCGGCCATGATTTCCTGCTGCGAGCGGCTGCGCTCTTTCCACGGTGCCAGTGTCAGAACCATAAAGCCGTTATTCGACGACCCGCCCGACCCGGCAATGCCATAAGTGGTCAGGATTTCGCCGCTATCGCGCAAAGGCTGGATCGCTGTTTCGATCTTCTCGAGCTGCGATTGAAGAAATTCAACGCTGATGCCCTGTGGCCCATTGATGCGTAGAATGGCAACCGCGCGATCTTCCGTCGGTGTCAGCTCCTGTCTCAGCATACCGAAACCGACATAGGACACACCGGCAAAAAGTATTGCGACCAGAACGACAATGAACGGGGCAGAAAGACAGGCATGGAGGCTCTTACGATAAAAGCTTGCCAAACCACTGCCGATCCGACGCAGAAATTTTGGACCATGGCCGCCGCCTTCAGAGGTTTCAACACCCTCTTTAAGGAACCGCGATGCCAGCATCGGACAGAGCGTCAATGCCACAATCGATGACAGCAAAATTGCAATCGCCAGCACGAAACCAAACTCGCGGAAAAGACCACCAGCTTGTCCCGGCAGGAAGGAAATCGGCACAAACACAGCCACAAGTGTAAGTGTCGTTGCGATGACAGCGAAGAACACTTCCTGTGTGCCAAGGACTGCCGCCGCACGTGGTCCCATGCCCTGATTGCGTCGCCGCACGATATTTTCGAGCACCACAATCGCGTCATCCACCACAAGGCCAGTCGCAAGCACCAGCGCCAGCAAGGTGAGAATATTGACCGAGAACCCGCTGAGATAGATCGCCGCAATCGTGCCGATCAATGCCACAGGCATAGCCAGAGCCGGGATAAGTGTCGCGCGGATATCCCAGAGAAACATGAAGATGATCACGACAACGATGATAACGGAAGCAATCAGCGCAATCTCAACTTCGTGGATAGCGCCATTAATGAAGCTTGCATCGTCGCTGGTAACTGTCACATCGACGCCGGGCGGCAACGTATTTTTCAGGTTGGCGACGGCTGCCCGGATGCCTTCCGAGATATCGAGCGTGTTCGACTGCGCCTGACGCACGATGCCAAGACCAATGGCCGTCTTGCCGTTCGAACGCACAGCCGAACTTTCAATGTCCGGTCCCAGTGTCACCGTTGCGACATCGCGGAGCTGCGTGCGCCCTTTGATATAGACGTTCTCGAAATCTTCCGGTCGTTCAAGATTGGCCGTGGCGCGAACCACAATCGACTGATCGGAACTGCGCAACGAACCCGCTGGCGCATCAAGGCCCATGGAAGAAAGCGCACTCGAAATATCCGCAATGGTTAGCCCGTAACTTGCAAGGCGTGCCTGATTGATATCGATGCGGAAAATCTTGTCGCGATCACCATTGATCTGCACATCGGCGACACCGGGAACAGCCGAGAGCACATCCTGGATCTGATCTTCCACCAGCACCGTCATGTCATCGACCGCCATAGTGTCGGACGTGACAGCAAGGCGCATGACCGGATCGGCATTGGAATCGGCCTTGATGATGCGCGAAGGATCAGCTTCTTCGGGCACATCGTTTGCCACGCGTGAAATAGCGTCACGCATATCAGCGGCGGCGACATTGAGATCAACGCCGTCGTTGAACTCGACCGTGACACGGCTGCGCTCAAAAGAAGATGACGAGGAAATGGATTTCACGCCCGACACGCGGGCAACCGCATTCTCCAGAACCTGTGTCAGCTGACGATCAATGGTTTCAGCCGAAGCGCCGCTGAAATCGGTGCTGATGGTGACAACGGGCCGATCCACATCCGGCAGCTCGCGGATGTCGACGCCGGTAAAGGCCGCAAGGCCTGCAACGATAATCAGAACATTGATGACGAAGGCAAAGACCGGGCGCCGAATGAACAGCGCTGTCGACCCACCGGTATTGCCCGAATGCGAATTAGGATTGCTCACGCTTTATCCTCACCCTGCAACGCGGCTTTTGGCGACTGGATCAATGCGGGCGGTGCCCTGCTCATCCTGCAAACGGACCGGCGCATCGTCGCGCACGGTCTGCACGCCTTGCGTAACGATCATGTCGCCTTCCTTAACTGCACCGTCGATCAATATGTTGGTCGAATTGCGCTGTACGATGCGCGCAGCGACTTTCTTCGCGACGCCTTCTTCCACGCGCCAGACGTAAGAGCCGTCGGCACCCCACTGGATAGCCAGTGGATCAACGGAAGGATAATTATCTCCCGGGAACAAGACAGTCACCGAGAACGACATGCCGGCGCGCAGACGATCCTGATCGTTGTTGATCTCGGCACGAACATGCAATGTGCGGCTCGCTTCATCAAGCATATTATCAACAGCGTTGATTTCACCCTTATGCGTCACACCGGGAAATGCTGTCGATTCGGCCGTCAGCGGCTGGCCGACTTTGATCTGCGGTGCAAAACGCTCGGGCACCCAAATATCGATCAGCACCTTGGAGCGATCATCAATGCGGGCAATTGAAGTTTGTGCGGTGACATAATTCCCGGCATTAACCGGCAGAATACCAACAACACCGGAAATCGGCGCGCGCACCGTGCGGCGGCTCAGCGCAAGCTGCGCATCGTCCAGTACAAGCTTGGCGTTGGACAAAGCCAGATCAGCTTCAACTTCCTGAACAACGGTTGCCGTATTCGTGGCCCGCAAACGCGCGATACGCTGCCGGGTGGTTTCGGCATCTTTCAACGCAATCTGTGCTTTGCTGACTGCAATGGTTTCGGTCTCATTGTCGAGGACCGCAATCGGATCACCCGCCTTGATGAAATCGCCCGCTTTCACAAGCAGCTCATTCATATAACCGCTCGAATAAGGCGTGACCGAAACTGTACTGAGAGCGCGTGCTGATCCGATGGCTGTCAGGCGATTGTTGATCGTCTCTTCACCTGCCGGTTCAACAACAACGAGCGGAGCGCCGCGTCCCGAAGATGATCCATGCGCCTGCGGTCCGGGAGCTGCGCCTGATGCCGTTTGCGCCGAAGAGTCTTTATTTTTATAGATATACCAACCGCCACCAGCGGCAGTAACAATAAGCAGGCACAGAACAATCTGCTTCCAGGACTTCATTCAACTCTCCGGCAGGGCCTTGTCGAAGGCATCGACGGGCCTCTGATTCAAACCATCCATATTCACGTTGGGCGCAGGATAAGCTGCAAACAGTATCAAAATAATGATCGCCCCAATAGTTGCACCGAAAGTGCCACCATTGAAGCATCACAGATTTCCCTTTTTGCGAGTTTGCACGTCGCGATTCCGCACGTCGAGTTAAATTTCGGTAATGCTGGTAAAGGAACCCAACGGACCTGTTTCAATCAAAAGAGACAAAGCCCGTTGGAATTATCTCGTGCCACCATATATAGAAGGCGATATTTGTATGTTCGCATTGTGATGAGCTTTCTGAATAAGGCGCGGCCGCATCGCAGCCACACAGCCTGTCGATTTGGATTTAACGTATGGCGGCTGTTGAAAAAACCATGGATACGGGTGGGGTCGTTGCCGATACAGCCGCGCGTTCTCCCGCTACGGCATCCCCACAGGACGATAAGACTTCGCCCATCCATTTCACGCGCCTTCGCTGGCGCAACCGGCTTTCAAGCAAGCTCCTCATTCTGACGGCTCTTGCCGTTCTTATCGCTGAGGTTCTGATCTTCGTGCCATCTATCGCCAATATGCGGGTGCGTTGGATGAGTTCGCGCCTCGACACCGTGTATGCCGTCAGCGAAGTGCTTATTGCGAGCGGCAATATCAATATTCCACGCGAAGTTCAGGACAAGGTGCTGCTTGCAACCGGGACCAAGGCAATTGCTTTGCGCGAAGCGGGTGCATCTCATCTTCTCGCAATGAGCGAAATGCCGGGCACTATCGATCAGGTGGTCGATCTCAATAATATCAGTGAAGCCGCTGCCATCTGGGATGCGTTTGGAACGCTGTTTAACGGCGGCAATCGCACTTTGCGTATTTATGGATCGAACCCGCCATCCGCCAATCCCGGACGTATTATCGAAATCGTCACTTCAGATGCACCGCTGCGCCATGCCATGCTGAGTTATGCGACCAATGTTGCGATCATCTCTCTGCTTATTTCGGTGATTGCCGCGAGCCTCGTTTATCTCATCATTCACGAAATGCTGCTGCGCCCTGTGCGCCTCATGCATCGCAATATGATCGACTTTGCCTCAGCACCCGACAATCCAACCCGGATTCTTGTGCCAGAAAACCGCAAGGACGAGTTCGGCATTGCACAACGACAGATCGCACATATCCAAAGCGATTTGCAGCGCACGCTGAAAGAACAGAAGCATCTGGCCGATCTCGGCCTCGCAGTTTCCAAAATCAATCATGATATGCGCAATATTCTGGCATCGGCGCAGCTCATGTCAGACCGGCTGGCCGACACCCAGGACCCGATGGTGCAGCGTTTCGCGCCAAAGCTTATTCACACGCTGAGCCGTGCCATCAATTACTCCGAAAGCGTTATGGCCTATGGCCGCTCGCAAGAGGCCCCGCCTGCCCCGCGCCGCGTACAATTGAGCACCGTCATTCTTGATGTGCAGGAAACACTCAATCTGAAAGCGGAAAGCGGTATCGAGTTCGAAAATCTCATCCCTGTTGATTTTGAATTGAATGTCGATTCCGAACAGCTGTTCCGCGTGTTGCATAATCTGTGCCGTAACTCCGTGCAGGCGATGGAGCGCGATCGGCGCAGCGATGTATCCACCGTCAAGCGTCTCACACTTTCTGCCGGTAGAATCGGAACGACAACAATTATCGGCGTAGAAGACACTGGCCCTGGTCTGCCGCAGAAAGCGCGCGACAATCTCTTTACAGCGTTTAAGGGCTCCACACGAAGCGACGGCACAGGGCTTGGTCTTGCAATCGCGCAGGAACTGGTGCGTGCGCATGGCGGCACAATCGAACTGCGTGAAGATCGGCCCATTGGCGCGCATTTCGAGATTCGCCTTCCTGACTTGCCCAATTGGGGCGAAAGACGCAGCAATCAGCACGGCAGCGACGCGACTTAAGAATCTTGTATCAATACGATGAAACGACACGCATCAGAGGATTGCGTTCGATACTAGAGTTTCGCCCGACATAAATGCTGGTTCAAACCTGAAATTCAAAAAATCCACTCGATTCATCAAGTTGCTAGTGGGCTGATTCACTGCATGATTCCCGCTTTGCGAATGCTGTCTCGTCCTGAATTCACGCCATTGCCTGGCTTTCATGCGTTTTCCCCATTTCGAAACAGGCTCTAAAAGCCCGCAAAGCCGGGCATTGATAAGAAAACTTCACATAAGCGCATTTTTTTCCAAGAAGGTGCTTGCTTTTAGTAATCCGTCCGATTATCAACCGCCCATCGCCGCAGCAATCGCGGCACACAGGCAAGCACCCGTAGCTCAGCTGGATAGAGCACCAGACTACGAATCTGGGGGTCAGAGGTTCGAATCCTTTCGGGTGCGCCATTCTTTCTCAATAAAATTCGATTTTTTTAGATCAGCGGTAACGCTGATTTACTAAATTTATTCAGCCACTTAGCCGAGAAGACCCCCCTGCAGGATTTTTACCTGTGCGGGAGCTACGCCAAGTGAGATGAATTTGCTTTTTCATTCGCAAAATCAAATCGCAGATCATGGCGAACAGCAATGATATCTATCATTGTAAAGTTCGATCTTTTATCTCAGGGGATACGGTCTTGGTTTCCAACCTAGGGGAAACTGGTGCTGCGAGAGAGGATTGAACTCTCGACCTCTCCATTACCAATGGAGTGCTCTACCACTGAGCTACCGCAGCATTCTCTTGAACGCGGCGGACTTCTGACACATCATTACGCAAATCGCAAGCAACCAATCACAATTATTTTCACATAATGTGGAAATCCCCCGCCCGCCTCCACAGAAGGCGCTTTTCCCGCGCTTTCTGCCGTAGTAAACAACCTTCATGAACGAAGATGACACCCACGACGAGAAACAAAATCAGGCGGACAGGCGCAAAAAGCGGCTTGCAGAGCAGCTTCGGGCGAATCTGGCACGTCGTAAAGCACAGACCCGTTCGCGCCGCGCCGGCGATGCCGACGAACGCAATACTGGCATCACTGCGGGAAAAGACGACACCGATTAACATGCGGTTCAATTTTCAAGGTTAGTATATCAGGCAGAACAAAACCGCAGCCGGCAAAGCCTTTCTTGAAGATAGCGAGTGGCTGCGATAAAAGCACAATTCAATTCTTGGTGGCGTCGCGGTTCGGCTATGATTCGTGATCGACGTAATTCCGCCGCAAGAACAGTCATTTCATAATGCAACGCCCGCAGGCATGAACGCTGCGGAATTTGCAAAAATCGATTACCGGGCAATGGCTTCGGCCCAGAAGGTGAAACAGCATGGATCGCATCAAAATCGTCGGCGGCAACAAGCTCAACGGCGTTATTCCCATCTCTGGCGCGAAAAATGCCGCGCTTCCTTTGATGATCGCCTCCCTTCTCACCGACGATACGCTGACGCTCGAAAACGTGCCGCATCTCGCCGATGTCGAGCAGCTGATCCGCATTCTTTCCAATCACGGTGTTGATTATTCGGTCAACGGACGCCGCGAACACCAGAATGGTGCCTATTCGCGCACCATCCATTTCACAGCCCGCAATATCGTCGACACCGTTGCTCCTTATGAGCTGGTCTCCAAGATGCGTGCGAGCTTCTGGGTTATCGGACCGCTTCTGGCTCGTATGGGAGAAGCCACCGTATCACTGCCCGGCGGCTGCGCAATCGGTACGCGCCCGGTTGATCTGCTGCTCGAATGCCTTCAGGCTCTCGGCGCGCAGATCGATATTGAAAACGGCTATGCCAAGGCGCGCGCGCCAAAGGGTGGCCTTGTTGGCGCGCACTATCGCTTCCCGAAGGTTTCAGTTGGCGCAACCCACGTGATGCTGATGGCAGCAGTGCTGGCCAATGGCGAAACCATTATTGAGAACCCTGCACGCGAACCGGAAGTCGTCAATCTGGCGGATTGCCTCAACGCCATGGGCGCAAAAATCACCGGTGCTGGCACCGAAACGATCCATGTTCAGGGCGTGACCAGCCTGTCAGGTGCACGCGTTCGCGTTATTCCTGATCGCATTGAAACCGGCACGTATGCCATGGTTGTTGCGATGACTGGTGGCGACGTTCTGCTTGAAGGTGCTGAGGCAAGTCAGCTGACCGCAGCACTCGATACGCTGCGCAAAGCCGGTGCTGAAATCACCGAAACCAACAGCGGTCTGCGTGTTGTGCGCAATGGTCACGGCATTCATCCGGTTGACGTGACGACCGATCCATTCCCCGGCTTCCCTACCGATCTTCAGGCACAGTTCATGGGCCTGATGACCATGGCAAAGGGAACGTCGCGCATTACCGAAACGATTTTCGAGAATCGCTTCATGCACGTGCAGGAACTGGCGCGCCTTGGCGCAAAGATTTCGCTGTCCGGTCAGACTGCAACTGTTGAAGGCGTCGAACGTCTCAAGGGTGCACAGGTTATGGCGACCGATCTGCGTGCTTCGGTTTCTCTCGTCATTGCAGGCCTTGCAGCTGAAGGTGAAACCATCGTCAACCGCGTCTATCACCTTGATCGCGGCTTTGAGCGTCTGGAAGAAAAGCTCTCGCGTTGCGGCGCGAATGTCGAACGCATCAGCGGTTAATTGCTTAAAAGCCGGAAATAATTTTCCGGCTTTTCTTTTATCGCAGGCAGATTAATCAACAGGCTGAAAAGCCTGTCGATTTTTTTGTGCTGGCATGTAAAGTTGCTTCCACATCATTTTGAAAATAGCAGGGAACGATGCCAGATATGGAAATGTTGAAGCTTGTGGCGCTGGATGAGGAGGATTTGCAGGTCCTGTCCGCCCATCTTCAGGATGCAGTCCTAAAAGTCTCCGATCTTCAATATCTTGCGAAGGACAAGCGTTTTGTCCTGACTGCCAACCGTTTTGCTTGGGAAGAGGCAAAGCCTAAACTGTTCCGCAAGCCGCAATATCAGCGTCGTCGCACGGCCCTGCATTTCAATCGTGTCACAGCTGCAAAAGCTACCGGCATCGACCGGCAAAAATCGGATGAAGTACTCTCGCTGCTGGCCATTCGTTTCGTTCCCGGTGAAGCGCCTGCCGGAACATTGGAACTGACTTTCTCGGCAAATGCGGCTATCCGTCTGGATGTAGAATGCATTGAAGCACAGTTGACGGATCTCGGTCCTGCCTGGGAAACAAATACCCTGCCGCGACACGACGCCTGATTGCCGCTGACAACCGCTTCACATACCTGACGGGCACCGCCCAGACTGACAATTAAAGGAATACCAGCGTGGTCACGACGCTCAGACAAAACGATCCCGATTTTGAACAGAAGTTTGCAGCTTTCCTCACCGGCAAGCGCGAAGTCTCGGAAGATGTGGATCGGGCTGCCCGCGAAATCGTTGATCGTGTGCGCCGCGAAGGCGATTCAGCGCTTATTGAATATTCGCAGCGGTTTGATCGTATCGATCTGAATAAGACCGGCATCCGCGTGACGGAAGCGGAAATCGATGCGGCCTTTGATGATGCACCGGCTTCAACCATTGAAGCTCTCAAACTCGCCCATGAGCGCATCGAAAAGCATCATGCGCGTCAGCTGCCCATGGACGACCGTTATACCGACGCGCTTGGCGTAGAACTCGGTTCGCGCTGGACGGCCATCGAAGCGGTTGGCCTATATGTGCCCGGCGGCACAGCGAGTTATCCAAGCTCAGTGCTGATGAATGCCGTGCCTGCGAAGGTCGCGGGCGTTGATCGGATTGTCATGGTCGTCCCCTCGCCCGATGGCAAGCTCAATCCGCTAGTTCTGGTTGCTGCACGGCTCGCAGGTGTGTCGGAGATTTACCGTGTCGGCGGGGCTCAAGCCATTGCAGCACTCGCCTATGGCACTGAAACCATTGAGCCGGTCGCCAAGATCGTCGGCCCTGGCAATGCCTATGTTGCTGCCGCCAAGCGCATTGTGTTCGGCACTGTTGGCATCGACATGATTGCAGGCCCTTCCGAAGTGCTGATGATTGCCGATAAGGACAACAATCCCGATTGGCTGGCCGCTGATATTCTGGCGCAGGCAGAACATGACACTGCAGCACAGTCGATTCTGATGACCAATGATGAGCCTTTTGCAAAGGCTGTTGAAGAGGCTGTGGAGCGTCAGCTTAAAACCTTGCCGCGCGCTGAAACAGCCGCCGCAAGCTGGCGCGATTTCGGTGCCGTCATTCTGGTTGACGATTTTGAAGCAGCCATTCCGCTGGCAAACCGCATTGCTGCGGAGCATCTGGAAATCGCCACGGCAGATCCGGAAGCGCTTTTGCCAAAAATCCGCAATGCCGGTTCGGTCTTTATCGGCGCCTATACGCCGGAAGTGATCGGCGATTATGTCGGTGGATGCAATCACGTTCTGCCAACCGCGCGCTCTGCGCGTTTCTCGTCTGGCCTTTCGGTTCTTGATTATATGAAGCGCACCTCGCTTCTCAAACTCGGCCCGGATCAGTTACGCGCCCTCGGTCCCGCAGCTATCGAAATCGCTCGTGCCGAAGGCCTCGACGCCCACGCGCAGTCCGTTGCCATCCGGCTTAATCTATGAGGTATCATGACCGCCGGCGTTCCTAATGCCCGTCTTGTTGACGTCGAGCTCGATGAATCCATCGGCCGTTCGACGCCTGACGTCGAGCACGAACGCGCGGTCGCGATTTTTGACCTGATTGAAGAAAATGCCTTTCACCCGGTGGGTGATCATACCGGCGGGCCGTACAAGCTGAAGCTTTCGCTGATGGAATCACGCCTGATTTTTTCCATCATGCGTGAAAGCGGCGACGATGTTGCGACTCACATCCTCTCATTGACTCCATTGCGGCGTGTTGTGCGCGACTATTTTCTCGTTTGCGAAAGCTATTATGAGGCCATTCGCTCAGCGAGCCCCAGCAAGATTGAGGCAATCGACATGGGGCGGCGCGGCTTGCACAATGAAGGCTCGCAAACCCTGCAAACGCGACTGAACGGCAAGATCGAAGTCGATTTTGCGACCGCACGGCGTCTTTTCACGCTCGTCTGCGTGCTGCACTGGCGGGGCTGATCCTTGATGAGCAATCAGGAAGCGATTGTCCCAGCAGAAGAAAGCGAAGTCGTTAAACGGCCCACTTCTGTACTTTTCGTCTGCGGCAAGAATTCCATTCGTTCGCCAATTGCCGAACTTCTTGCAAGAAAGCTGCTTCCACCCAATATGTATATTGCTTCTGCCGGTGTTCAACGCGGCGAGCGCGACCCGTTTGTCGATGCCGTGCTCATTGAAGAAGGCCTGTCGCTCGATGCCCGGCAACCGCGCGGACTGGAAGAACTGGCGGACGGCTATTTTGATCTTATCATCACGCTTACCCCGCTCGCGCATCATACGGTGCTTGAACGGATGCGCGGCTTTTCAGTGGATGTGGAATATTGGCCCACGCCTGATCCAACACTTATGACGGGAAGCCGTGAGCAGATCCTGAATGCATATCGTGATGTGCGCGATCGCCTGAAGCGGCAAATCACAGAGCGATTAGCCCCAAAATAACATCGCCCAATTCGGTTGTTCACAAATGCCGTCTAATCATATAGGTTCCGGCCAAATTTAAAGCTGCGGCCCGATTTCGGGCCAATCTATCAAAGAAAGTAACAGGTATCGCATGGCGAAAGAAGAAGTCCTCGAATTTCCGGGCGTTGTTACGGAACTGCTGCCGAATGCAATGTTCCGCGTGAAGCTCGAAAACGAACATGAAATTATTGCCCACACTGCAGGCCGCATGCGCAAGAACCGCATCCGCGTTCTCGCCGGCGACAAGGTTCTGGTCGAAATGACCCCTTACGACCTGACCAAAGGCCGTATCACCTACCGCTTCAAGTAAGCAGCCCCTATCTTTCGGGAAACTTAGTTCCAGGAAAAACCTTGTCTATGAGTGCGCAACATAAGCTGGTTCTTGCCTCCGGCTCTCCCCGCAGGATCGAGCTTCTGGGGCAGGTCGGCATTGAGCCAGATCATATTCAGCCAGCAGATATTGACGAAACGCCTGAGCGCGCGGAACATCCGCGTTCACTGGCGCGTCGTCTTGCGCGTGAAAAGGCAAAAGCCGCACAGGAACAATTGAAGGGCGATGAAAACTTCGCCAATGCTTTTGTTCTGGCGGCTGACACGGTTGTTGCCGTGGGACGTCGTGTCCTGCCCAAGGCAGAGATCAACGACGAAGCACGGGAATGTTTGCGCCTTTTGTCAGGACGCACGCATAAGGTTTTCACCGGCGTGTGCCTTATTCTGCCCAACGGCAATCTGCGTCAGACGCTTGTAGAGACGCGCCTGCGTTTCGAGCGTCTGACACGCAAGCAGATTGACGCCTATCTCGCTTCGGGCGAGTGGCGCGGCAAGGCTGGTGGTTATGCCGTTCAGGGGCTTGCAGGCAGCTTTGTAGTCAAGCTGGTTGGATCATATACCAATGTGGTTGGCCTCCCCTTGCAGGAAACTGTAAGCTTGCTGGCCGATGGCGACTATCCGGTTTATGCCAATTGGATAAACGGCAAGGTCTGAGAATTCCCATGAGCGACAAGAAAGATATATCTGCAGCTGCCGGTTCGCGCGTTACACCGTTGCGCCCGACTCGCCCCTGCCCTGAATGTGGTAAGCCATCGGTTCGTGATACGTATCCGTTCTGCTCGCCACGTTGCAAAAGCATTGATCTCAATCGTTGGCTTTCGGGAAGCTATGTCATTCCTGGAAAAACGATTGAAGAAGAGGAAGAAAACGACAACTGAGGCTGGGTAATATCGATTTCCACAGTGAAATCGGCACTTTAGCGTGTTTATAAGAAATCTTATAAAAATTGCGATGGGGTGCTGGACAGCGCGAAATTTAATGCTATAACCCACCCACTTCCGGCGGACACCAACACCGCCACACGGTGAGAAATCACTGCAAGGATGCCCGGATAGCTCAGTTGGTAGAGCAGCGGATTGAAAATCCGCGTGTCGGCGGTTCAAATCCGTCTCCGGGCACCACTCTAAGCCATTCATATCATTATCGTTTCTGACTTTTCTCATTTCTCAATCCAATCAAGTTTGACGCTTTTTTCAGGCGGGTTTGACAGTTTTTGTTCTTCGCCTGTTCATTTCAGCGTCTAAATCCGTCACGGTTGCCGACATTAGTTTGCTCACATCTGCACGGCGCGAATAGTGTTTCGCCATGGCTTCGGTTTTGTGGCCAAGCATCGCCGCAATCGTCTCATGATCCTTGCCCATTTCGCGGAGAATCGTTGCCACGGTGTGACGCAAACCTTTGAGAGTTAGGCCCGGAGTTATAGTGCCGGTTTCTTCCAGCTTTTTTTTCAGTTTCGCCCAATTGGTACTAAAGCCATTATAGGTCCACGGCCTTCCGTAGCTATTGGCGCAAACAGTAATTGCATCATGTTTGGGGGCGCGTTCTATGGCTTCAATAACAGGCGACGGAAGCGGCAACCAAACCGCAACACCAGTTTTCCCGCGCTGCGTATCAATCTTCCCATTAGCGACTGCCGAGCGTGGCAAATTAAGAGCATCTTGCGGGTCCAGACCACAATACATCATCAGGATCATCGGCAACGCCATATGGCTGGGAAGCGCCTCAAGAACCGCATGGCGTTCTGCATCCGTCCAAGGACGGTTCGCGTCGGCAGTGCCTTTCGGGCGACGAATGCCCTTGATATTCAGCGCTGGATTAATCTTCACATAGCCGCGCTCAAGCCCCCAGGCGAACGTCAAAGCTATGACTGTCTTGACGTAGTTACCAAAGCGGCGACCGTGCTTTTCAGCCGCCTTGTCACGGATCTTCACAACGAGAGGCGGAGTAAATCGATCAATAGGAGTATCGGCGATAGGCTGTAAATAATCGAATATGCGCTGATAATCTGCCTTTGTACGCAATGCGAGGTCTTGAAACGATACACCCGCACGATAGCGCGAAATGAGCATACCAAGAGTCCCCGGCTTCGCGTTATCGCCTTTATCCAGTAACGCCTGAATGCGTGCGCACTCAGCTAGAAATGACAAACTGCCAAGCGGAAACTTGGCAGTGTCGATCATAGTACCGCTCTTACGATGACGGCAGCGCCATTTGAAAGGCAGCTTTTTATCTTGCCAAATCTGAAACCCTTTGACGCGAACGATTGCCATTAGCCTAGCCTTTCAAGCAATCGATCATCGTCGCTGATTCCACCAGATTTGAGCGCATCAATCCACGCATCAAGATCGTGCATATCGTAAAGCTTGTCGCCGTTTGGCATGTCGATTTGAACGACCGTGCACATACCAACGAAGTGCTTAACTGGAAGGCCGCAATATTCGGCAGCGTCCCTCGCCTTCAACAAACGGCGAGGAGGAACTTTGATGTTAAGGGTAGTTACGGCCATCGCCATTGCTCCTTGGAAATTGCAGCCTCTCTCCATGTTGAAGGGCTGGAGAGAGGCTTGAGACAAACTGCAATCAGTTTGCCCCGTTCAGGGTGTCGCTTTTCCCTGAAACTAATTCTTGATACGAACGAACACGGTAAGAGCGTCAGCAGACGCACTGGCAACGATATGGCCTACGGCGGGATCATCACCTTCTACGCCGGTAATTTCATCGCCATTCCAATAGGCTTTGGAGCCTTCCACAATGCCTGCCCCTGTTGCCTTCGGCAGCTTGAAAACCCCTTCAAGCGAGACGGCAACTTTTGCGCCCTCAGCAGCGGACGTTGTGGCAACTCCAAAAAGCGAACCGAACATATGCGCTTCGCCGGAAGCTATGCCGCCTGCCGGTGCTGTGAGGTCAACGATATTTGCGGGCTGAACAAAATTCTTCATTGTCAGTAACCCTTTCTTCCATGAACATTAAAAATGCGCGGTGCGACACGATCCGCTCCCGCAAGCTGCCTTTCCAAATCGGCAATCGCTGATGCAATTTCCGCATCGGATCGGTATTCAACCGTTTCCCCTTGATAAGAAGTTGATCGAATACCGAGCGCTCGTAGCTTACGCAGATCAGCCAGACGCGCCGTTATTTCTGCGCGTGAAGCCATTTACTCACCGTGATCGAGACGGGTCCACGAACGCCATTCAAGCCAGCCAAGGCCGAAGTCCTGACGGATTTTGAAGTCAATCGTGTCGGTATCGAAATTTTGGCGGCTGTCAGTAAATGGCGCTTCGTTACCCTTCAACAGAACGCGGGTAGCTCCATCCATTTTAGAAGGCTCAGCAACCAGCCAGCTTGTGTTCAGACGCGTTAGACGAGGTTCCGCCACAACCTGAAGCTTTCCAGCCATCGGATTGACATCCGCAATAGCTGAAGCCGCAACAGACGCAACGATCTGTAATGCTGATGCTTCAAATTCAGGATCAACCAGCCAATGTGTCGGATATTCGCCAATGATGACATTGCCCTTGCCCTTACGGCGAGCCATGCGGGATCGCAGTGTCATCAATTCCGTGACCATAAGCGCAGGAGCTTGGATCGTCAGCGGCGAGATATTTGAACGACTTGCATCAAAAACAGCTTTGCCATCTGCCATTTTAGGACCAGCACCGTTGCTCTGCTCTAGGAAAGTGACCTGACGCTCAGCAAGGTCAGCAGCCAACCGGCGACCATATTTTGAACCCATATCGCCGAGACGCGAACCGGCATTGATCGACAGTTCACGAGTGATCGAAGTCACGCCGCCGATTGTGCTAACGAAAATCGTCTCGCCACTTTCATCGACATAGGAATGCTTGTAATGGCCGTTTTCCAGCTTGTCGCCGATAGCGAGTGTTGTCCAATCGACAAGGCCAGACGTTTCCTTGTTGAAGGTTTCGACTGTGGTTTCACCAAATAGCGAAGCGATAGGTGCGACTGCGGCCTCATATTCGCGGCGCATCGAGAGATTAAACGTACCGCCAGCAATAATTGCATAATCGGAAGTCGCGGCTGCATTGCGCATTACCAGAGTGTCAGAAAGGCCAGATACAGACTGCCCTGCATTACGAAGCAGGCGGCGAGCAAATGCGGCCTCACCTTGTGCGAAGACAGCAGATGCGGGACCAGTTGGCGTTGCTCCACGATTGAGCGCATCGAACGCCTCAATTGCAGCGCGACGCAAAACAATCGGATTATCCAGCGTCTGATTGTTGTGGTGGGTTGCACTGCGGACGGCAGGCTTAGCGGCAAGGCTAGAAAGCAGCTTTTCCATCTTATCTTCATTGCTTGCATCAGAAGCCAAAACTTCTTCAATTGTTTCTTCTGGAACGCCTGCCGCTACTGCGAGTAAGCGCAGTTTGTCGGTGTCGTTTGTTTCGTCCAGCACGTCTTCGACCTCAAGTTCAGGGTCCATCGTGTTACTCCGTATCGTTGCGTTAGGGTCTGCCGGATCAATGACAAGCGAACCTTCAACGAACCGCCCGGCGACAGCTCTCCGCATTGGTTTTCCAGAATGGGGGTCTTTGCCCTTCTGCCAATGAGAGACAGAGAATCCGACCGAAAAGCCGGTCTGCGCTCCATCCTTCAAATTGGCGGCAATTGCCGCATTATCTTCACGACTGGAAAGAATAGCTTCTGCGACCAAGCCCCGGATTCCGCCTTCCAGTTGCTCAACGCGAAAATTGCGGAGCCGCCCGATAGTGTCACGGGCGCTGGAAGAATGATCCATTTGCAGGGGAAGGCTTTCCGGCAAACCACTTGCCAGAAATGCATCAAGGTCAATTATCTCGATATGATCACCACGATCTACCGGCGCATCAGTAGCTGCAATCACTGTGAAACTGCGTGTTTCTGGATCAAACGAATTGGTTCGAGCCGCAGAGCGGAAATAATGAATGGTCATGCGGTTTCCTCCTCGGTATTTTCCGAAGGCTTCACGACGAGCGGCGCAGCAGGCTTAAAAGTGTCGGCTTTGATTTCAGCTTCAACCGAACCAAATTCGCGACCACGGCTTTCAATGATTTCCTTGCGGCTTTTGATGCCAGCATTGAGAAGCACCACATCGGCGTCAGCTTCCTTGAGCGGATCAATCTGCGGCCAGCTTGGTTCAATCCATTCCGGTTCAGCAAAATCGTCCTTGGAACCGCGCAACATTTCCACGGCCTGCCAACGGCGATAAAGCGGGTCCATGAAGCCATCAATGATCAGCAACGAGCGGCGAGCGTCAGACTTACGGCGAGCCGTCATAGCGCCACCGCGAAAGCTGGAATAGTTCACGCCTTCAAGATCGCCGATAAGGTCTTCATAAGTGCAACCAATCGCAGCCGCGATCTGGCGATAGAGGATTTTCAGGTATGCAGGCAGATCACCAGCATCGCCACCGTCAGCCAGGTCAACGGTCTCACCCGGATTAAGACGAACGGTTGCACCCGGCTCCATACTGGGAGCCGAATTGCCATCAAAAATATCACTTCCATCAGGCGTCGTCAGAAATGCCGTGAACAGCGCCGCCACCTGTAGCTTTTTGAGGCCAGCTTCAACGGCAATACTGGCCGTATTTAGAACAGGCAGAACAGAAACTAGCGGCGAAATTCCGCGCACCTGTCCCGGAAACTCACGCTCAAAAATATGCAGCACATCAGCAGCAACAAATCGCTCTGAAGGCTGATAAACCCCGAACGGGTCTTCTGGTGACTGTGGCAAAATCCAATATGCCAAAACACGATCATACTGATCCAGTTCAATACCCGCGATGATGCGGCGACCGTTGCCCATATCTTCGCTCTTAGAGCGATCAAGCTGATCTGGATGCAGCATTTGCACACAAGCCTGCCCCTCAATTGTCGGGAGTAATGCAAGTGCCTCACCGTAGATTACCCATGAGCGAGCGATTGAACGCTGCAAAGCTACGAGTGTCTGCAATCCTGACGGATCAAAACGGCGGCTATTGAAGGCCTTATCCAGTTTCACGTTCGCATGATTAAGCCATACGCCGTCACCAACAAGATTTGAGACAATAGCTTCCACGCCAGAGCGCATAACTGGATCGTTCAAATACAACCCCGCCGCTCTCTGGCCCACCAATTGAGCAGCGCCACGAATGTCCTGACCAGCCGAAACCGTGCGCGGATCATCTGGCCAATGGCCAGCAGCGTTCACGCTCCGAGCATGATTTGCTTTTGCTTTGTTCTTATTTCGGGCGAAAAAAGGGAAAGAGAATGCCATGTTTAAATCTTTCCAGCTTCAAGCAAAAATATACGGTTGATGCAGAGGGCGATCATCTGTTCAACCTCAACAAGTATGCCAACATGGTGGATCATACGCGCTCTATAGGTATCCACATCCCAAACGCCATCGCCCTCCATTTGAATGTAATACTTTTCATTATCTAAAACGGTAATGATCCCACGGCGCATATTTTGTACCTGTTCCGGGCCAATAGGTATCCATCTATGCTCCCCTTCAACGAGTATCACCTCCGGATCCGAAGCCACGTATTCGATAGCAATAGTGCCTGCAATCATTGCCATCTCGACTGCATCTGACGGAGGAACGCCGTAGCGGTTAACTTGCTGCATGAAATCAAGAAGTATTATGCCCATAGCTGAATAGAGGCGCTTCCCCGTTTTACCGGGCTTTTGATCCCCTACATCCAATATGCCACGCTGGTTCCAGTTTTGCAGTTGCTTAGCCTTTAAGTTAGGCAGCATTCTCAAAACTTCATTCTGGGTAAAACGTGGTTCATCAAGATCAACTATCATGCTTTTGATACTCGCATGAGCTTCAAAAAATGTCAATAAAGAAACTCATGTGAGGCTCATAATTCGCTTAGGCTTCGATACGCTCAACCATGGCATCATAGAATCTGGATACGACAATAAAATTTTGCCCACATTTCTTCAGATCAGCCCGCAGATGCGAAGAAAGTGTATAGATTGCCGATATGCGCTCATCATCTGTAGCGCCCATCGCCCTCCCTTCTGACAACCGTTCCACTGCAAAAGCGTAATCCTTCATCTCTTCGAGCGCTATTTCAATGATGTCGAGCGCATCACCGCACGAACGAACGCTTACGCCGTTTTCCGGTACGTCTTCGCGGAGCACAGTATATGTGTGTGTTTTAGATAAACCTTCGGCGTTATCCGGAAATGATGATTTTGACATAATGGCGCTCCAATTGATTTAAAATCGTAACACTGATACGATTGCAACAAAGCGATTCCATGTCAATATTAATCGTAACAGTGTACTGAAAATGATAGATATTCAATGTCGCATGGCGCGAGCAGCACTTGGGCTAGGTGTACGCGACCTCGCTAAATTAGCGCACGTCTCACCAGACACAGTTGCACGCCTTGAGCGAGGCGAAAAATTGAAGGATGAGACTGTTCTGGCCATCGGTGCAGCACTTGAGCAATCTGGGATTATTTTTGTTGCTGAAAATGGTGAAGGACCAGGTGTCCGGTTGAAAAAGAGGGCCACATAATTGCGCCCTCCCTCAGAACTTTATTTGAACGAAATCAATAAGGTAGTTGTTGAGCTTGGAAGCTCCGATTCAACTTCGGCCTACTTTGGTATATTGGGCACCATCATCGGATCACTAATATCCGGAGCTATAACTTGGTATTTTTTCAACAAATCATCTAAAAATCAGCAGAAAAAAGAAATAGATGATAAATTCCTGACACAAAAAACTAAATCCATACATACATCTGTCAAGGTCATGACAATTCTCAATGAAATGCATGATATGAAGAAACTTCTAGATGATATGATTTCAAAATCAAAGAATAGTCCAGATTTTCTATGGGTTGCTGTAATGCCAATATCTGGAATGTCAGATTACACGACGACAATATCACCTGATGATATTGAAGTACCTTTTCAGATCGGAGAACTATCTATAGCCAATGATATAATTCGTTTATCTTTGCGGTGGAAAGCTAATCATGCAGTCATAAAGAATTATTGCCAATTAAGAACAGAGATTGCTAATTACATAGATTTATCAAAAGCAAATGACAAAGGAGAAATACAATTAACCGATGAAGATATGAAAGAAATAGCGCCCAGGGGAAACACACTAAATATTTTGATAAGCAGTATCGTGGAAAATTTAAATACTGATATAGACGATGGAATCAAATCAACAAAAATACTTCGGGAAAAACTCAATAAATACTTTTGTGATTATGGAGGATTTCCTGAAATTGACATGACCGTAATAAAGATTTAGACTTTCATGGTTAATATTTGTATTATAACGCGCGTCATCATCGCAGCCACTTCGATTTGGTAAAGGCCTGCACGTTTACTTTAGCCATTTCTACTCCTCTCCTCAAATCATCAACGCGTTGATCCCAATTGATATTGAGGATTTGCCGCGCAGCAAAACCATAGACCACACAATCCAGCGCTTCGGCCCTACGACCGGGAATGCGCTCGAAACGTCGCTGTGGCTGGCCACGCGTATAGCGCACCACCACCCGCTCACTCGCAAGTTGCTCAAACCAAACAAGTGGCAAACAATCAGAGAAACGAATAGTGCGCCCACGAGACAACCGCGCCGTCAAATGAGCCTTCAATCCATCTACACCGACGATCCAAAGCGAACCGCCTTTCACCTTGGACTTGGATTTCTCAATCCATGGTCGATTGCCGTTCACTCCCTTGATTGCCAGCACCTTGCGCGACGAACGCGGAAAACAGAATGAATAGACGTTCTCCATCGTCTCGCCGTCAGAGCTATCAATTGCAACAGCATCAAGTCCCAGCTTGCCGCCAAGTGGATGATCAAAACGCATTTTCAAAACCGCATCGAGTTCCGTCCATGTCGCATCGTCGTCTGGCAAACCCCAGATAACCTTATGATCGAGAATGAAGGCTTCGCCGTCTCGCGTCCAGCCGATGATTGTAACCTCAAGGCGGTCGCGCTGCGTGTCTACCCCAGCAGTTAAGGCAAGAACATTCTCTGGCAGCAAATCGAGCGACACTGGCTCAACGCGGCTTGCCAGTTCTCTATCGTCCATTTCCTCGCCGCTTTCGCGCCAGCCTTGCCCCAGCACGAGATTGACAAACGTTCGCAGCAATTCCGGATCGTCTTTGGCATCAAGAAACTCTTTGGCCAGAATGCCCCATGCTGCATTTTCCAGCGGCGAAACAAGCGAGTTAATCCGAAACCCAGCATGGCCTTTGACTTCGGGCGCTGTGATGCGCCAACGGCCAGCCGCAACCATTGCGCCCTTATTTCTTTCTTCCACAACAGAGCCGCAGCCTGGACAAGCCCAATGCGCTTTTTCTGGCTCACCTTCAGGCCAATGAATGTCTTTCCATTCGATAACGTGGAAGTCACCGCAATGCGGACAAGGAACCTCATAGATTCGCTTGTCTGATCGCTCATAAGCACTCAGCACGTGACTGGTATCTTCAAAGATCGGCGTTGATCCAATAATGATCTTTCGATCTGGAAACGACATTGTACGGCGTTCGGCAATCGGGATTGGACTGCCTTCCTTGGTCATTTCCATGCCGTCAGTTTCGTCCATGATCAAGATACGTGCATTGTGAGCGCGCAGATTGCGCGGAGCCTTTGCCGCGATAACCTTGAGACTGCCACCGGGAAAGCGACGAGAAAGAAGCGTGTTGCGCTTTTCGCTTCCATGATCACCAGCCAGAACATTCGCCAGACATGGTGATGCTTCGAAAGTAGGCTCCACATTGGACACAACGAACGTTCGGCAATCGTCCTCAGTCGGCAGCACAAAGAGCACGGGAGCCGGCTCATTGACAACATGAGAACCTAGCAGACCAACCAGCAGCGTGGTGTAGCCGATACGGGCCGACTTAACGACTGTGATGCGCTCAATCTTGGTATCGGTCATTGCATCCGCCATGCCGCGCTGAAATGGATACAACCGAATAGGTCCACGCAATGACGACACATCGGCAGGAAGCTTTACTTCGCTCTCGATCCATTCTGACAATTTCAATTTTGCAGGCGGAATCGTCGCCCGTCTTGCTCTAGCCCGCAAATCAAGAAGCACTTCACTGGTCATTTCCGAACTCCGTAAGCATGCGGCGCAGCTCGCCGTCGATGATTTCAATGTCGGCCGCCGTCAGATCCGGCAAAAGCTGACGCAACCGAGAAGGCACTGCGAGAACGCTTGATCGCATCTGCATCCACTCCCCGGCCCACATTCGTTCAACCTCAACAGCAGGAACCAACTCACGCCGCATCGCCGCGTTTTTCAGTTCAACGGCATCGGCTTGAGCCTTTGCCAGTCTGGCGCGTTCCGCTGTGAGAGAGACGGATTGTTTTTCTTCTCCGAACAACGTCGCACCCTGCGCCTGACTAGCTGCGCGTGTCGGATTAATATTCTCTACGATCCAAAGTTTGCCCCGTGCCACGTCAATCTTGCCATCGCTTTCGACAGGCATACCTGCCGTGATCATCTGCGACACACGACCGGGAGAAACATTTACCAGCTTCGCAAAGCCGCCTTTGGAAATACTGCGCGGCTCTTGCTTTAGGGCTGGATCGGCTGAAACTTCATGATCAATATTCATGATCATCACCAACTAACCAATTGTTTTTAGCTATAAAATTTAATTGCAGAGACAGAAACGTCGTGGTGCGAAATACCCGCAGCAAACCAACAAAGGAAGGACCCGAAAACCTCATCATCCCACCGCCAACGCCCTGACGTTCATTGCGCCTGCCTGCCTTGCTCGCAATGCATTCATGAATGCATCTAAGCCGCGCGGCCCACTACGAGGGAAAGCCATTGACTGCGCTTCACACGGAAAAGGCCAACCTCTTTTTTCAAACTCGCTTTGCCACTCGCCCCATAAAGCGCTGCCCGCAATGACGGCTTCCATCTCGCAGACTAATCCCCTCACCGCTGGCACCAGCGCTGCCGGTGTAAGCGCCTTTGGTTCATCGAACATACGATTGACCTCTGGCCAGCCGTGCCTTGCCTGATGTTCCATCACAAGGGCTGGACGTTTCTCGACCTCAATCAAGTTACGAAGCAATGCAGTCCTCGGCCTTGGAAGTTGTGTCGGTTGCTTCGACAACTCGTCAAAGATCGCTAACGCCCAACCCGCTTTGAAAGCATCATCGGCGGGATCACCAGCGCGGTTTGCGTTCAAGGATTTATTCAAAGATTTATTCAAAGAAGTTTGTTGGACTCTGGTGTCCACCTTTTCAGGCTTCAAATGTCCACCTTTTGGGACACTGGTGTCCACCTTTTCGGTTAAAGGTGGACGCTCATGTCCACCTTTCTGACCGCCATTAAAGACAGCAAAGTAAGTTAACGAAACCGCTCGCCCACCCTTACCCTTAGTCGAAAGGTGCCCTTGCGCCTTAAGCAGCAGAATAGCTCGCTGGATCGTCTTAGCGGAACACCCAGAAGCGTTTGCAAGTGTTTCGTGTGAAGGCCACGCATTGAGATTACCGCTGCCTGAAAAGCCTTTACGGTTGAAATATCGACTAATGCGAAATGCGACATCACGTGCAACTGGCGTTAGTTCAGGATCATCAAAGACCTGATCCAACCAAGTCATCCGGCTACGAGTGAAATCATCGCTGGAAGCTGCCTGTGTTGCCATCAGAAACAGCCCTCCTGACGCGCCAAGCTGATGACATCGCCAATCTCAGCATCTAATGCGGCAACAGCTTCCAGAACCCCTGTCTGGTCAAACTCTGCTATCGAACAACGAAAGGTCGCAAGAGCGTCCTCAAGGCGCTCTTGAAGGCGGTCAATCACGCTTTCAAAATCAGCCCGCACACCGTCATTTTCATCCGAAAAGCCGAGGAAAAGACCATCTACAAGATCGTCAATGCGGTTTGACAAACTGTTGCTAAGTGCTTGATTTTCTGTTTCAAGTTTGACAGAATTATTTTCGCAACAGTCTGTTTTTTCGAGAATGGTGCTTGATTGAAAATCCGCGTGTCGGCGGTTCAAATCCGTCTCCGGGCACCATCTTCCTCCTGACAATGATTTCCCAATATTGCGCAGCACTTTAGCGGCTACCTTATATTCGGTGGGTTTGATCCGGAACACTCATGAAATTTTCCCCTGCCGATCAAGACGTCCTCTTCCGCATTCTGCGGTGGCGGCGAGATGTGCGCCATTTTCTATCTGATCCTGTTTCCGATGAAATTCTCGAAATGCTGCAACAGGCAATGGCCTATGCGCCATCCGTCGGAAATTCGCGTCCGTGGAGAATCTTTGCCGTCCAGAGCATCAAAATGCGCGAGGCGGTGTATGATGTATTTGAAAAATCAAACTGTGATGCAGCAAATATCTACGACCCCGCTCGTGCCCGGAAATATGAGAAACTGAAGCTGGAGGCTATCCGCACAGCTCCGGTTCAACTCGCCATTTTCACCGAAACAGACCCCGTTGAAGGCCACGGACTTGGACGACAGACAATGGCTACCACACTGGAGCAAAGCACAGCGATGGCAGTCCAGAATCTCAATCTGGTAGCCCGTTCACTCGGACTTGGTGTCGGCATGGTTTCTATTCTCGATCCACACGCAATGAAGCACCTGTTCAGCACGCCAGAACATTGGAATTTCAGTTTTTATCTGTGTATCGGCTGGCCATGCTTCGCCAGCGATACGCCCCTCCTGCACGAGAACGGATGGCAAGAAAATACGACCCTCCATTGGAGCACGTTATAGATCACAATCATCTTTTGGCCTGATCGCTCAGCAAGTGGCTGAGGCGCATTTGATAGTTGATCGGAACAGCCCAATTTGTTTAATGAGAGACATGCTTCTACACGACAAACATCGGCTCGCGGTTCTCACATCCTATAACACGATCGAGATGGGGCAAGATCGCACGCTGGATGCGCTCTGCAACCTGGTTCTGTCGACGTTTGGTGTACCCATGGCAGCTGTGTCGCTTGTCGATGAAAGTGTGACGCACCATATCGGTATGGCAGGCTGCGTGTTCGGCGATGTGCCCAACGAAAACACGTTCTGTTCCCGCGCAATCGAAAGCACAGACCCTTTTCTGATAGAAGATGCCACTTCCGATGATCGTTTTGCCACCAATCCTTTCGTGAAAGACGCTCCGGGTATCAGATTCTATCTCGGCGCTCCGCTGATTGCGCCCGATGGCTCAACACTTGGTGCGATTTGTGCACTGGATACCAAAGTCAGACACTGCACTCCTGATGAGAAGATTAAGCTCGTCAGTCTCGCCAGTACTGCCGTCGAGATTCTGAGCATGCGTCGCTACATGCGCGAAGCCTGTAAATTGGCGCTTGTCGACGGATTGACCGGCATCACCAATCGCACTGGCATTGAGTTGGAAATCGAAAAGGCAATCATTGCATTGCGCAATCACGGCCTCCCCTTCTCGCTGCTTTATTTCGATGTCGACCGGTTCAAACAGGTCAATGACGAGCGTGGCCACGCCGCAGGCGACACGTTGCTGCGACTGATCGGCGAAACGCTGGCTGGGCGCAATCGTCCGGATGAGGTCAGCGCACGTCCCGGCGGCGATGAATTCATCGTACTGCGCCTGGGCGGCACAAAGGCAAGCGACCTTGCAGAAACTCAGCAGATCAAGGCTTTGCTTGATGATGCCGTTGCGCGTGAAGGCTTCAATGTCAGTTTTTCGATGGGCCTTGTGAGCTTCACTGTTGCGCCTGCCGATGTGACCGCAGCGCTTTATGCGGCAGATGCACTGCTTTATGACGCCAAGCGGCGTGGTAAAAACCTGATCTCTGCCGGCGAACAGAAGTAAGGCTTCACTTTTCAGTGAGACTGAGGCCTGTTGCCTTGCTGCAATTGATCTGCAGCACATCTTCTGCGACCACTGCACCTACAGATAATTGGGAATGTTATCTGGCGGGTTTCAGCGCATATCGCTTATCATCACATGACTTATTCAACATCTTAGCGAGGGCTTTCCATGATCTGGACCTTGTTCGGCATTCTTTCGGGTGCCTGTATCGCCATTCAGGCACCGATCAATGCCGCACTGGCGCGAGGGCTTGGATCGCCAGTCACCGCCGCTGCAATATCGTTTCTGTCGGGTGCGGTCATTCTTGGTATGATCGCAGCCGTAACGGCGCGTGTGACAGGTGCAATTCCAGCGTTCAATGTACCTGCGAGCTGGCTGTTTGTGGCTGGCGGCGCGCTCGGCTGCATCTATGTCACGACATCGGTGTTGCTGACGCCACGCATTGGCGCTGCTGCCGTGATGGGTCTTGCGGTCGCTGGACAATTGATGGCCGGACTGGCTGCAGACCGCATCGGCTTCATGGGGGTAGCTGTGCGCGAGATCACAGCGGGACGCGTCGCTGGAGCCGTCCTGCTTCTCACCGGCGCGCTGATGATCCGCTTTCTCTGAGGCATTTCCAACAGAAGTGCGAAGCGATTTTGCGTAAGTTATTGCGTAAAAGCAAAAGCCGCGCTGGCAGTATTTCCAGCGCGGCTCCTTTTTAATCAACCCTTGAAGGTGTATTCCGCAATCGACTGCGGCTTCATTTCAATCGAGAAGCCTGGCAGCGATGGCGGCATATAGGCCGCGTCCTTGATGATGCATGGCTCGATGAAATGCTCGTGCAGATGGTCAACATATTCGATCACACGACCGTCCATGGTGCCGGAAACGGCCACATAATCGATCATCGAAAGATGCTGCACATATTCACACAAGCCAACGCCACCGGCATGTGGCCAGACCGGCTTGTTGTATTTTGCAGCAATCAGCAGCACGGCCAGAACTTCATTCAGGCCACCCATACGACATGAATCGATCTGAACGATGTCGATAGCGCCTTCCGCGATGAACTGCTTGAACATGATGCGGTTCTGGCACATTTCGCCGGTCGCAACCTTCACATCGCCAATGGCTTCGCGAATCTTGCGATGGCCTGCAACATCATCCGGGCTGGTCGGTTCTTCGATGAAGAAGGGCTTGGAGAAGGCAAGCTTGTTGACCCACTCGATTGCCTGATCGACTTCCCAGACCTGATTGGCGTCGATCATCAGATAACGATCCGGGCCGATTACTTCGCGCGCGATGGTGAGACGACGAATATCGTCTTCGAGATCGCGGCCAACCTTCATCTTCACATGATTGAAACCCTCGTCGATGGCTTCCTGGCAAAGACGACGCAGCTTGTCATCGTCATAGCCGAGCCAGCCAGCAGACGTCGTGTAGCAAGGATAACCCTTGGCTTCGAGCTTCGCGATACGCTCGGCCTTGCCGGCTTCCGCTTTACGCAGAATTTCGACAGCTTCGTCACGCGTCAAAGCATCGGTGAGGTAGCGATAATCGACGATATCGGCGATCTCTTCCGGCGACATGTCGGCGACAAGCCGCCATACCGACTTGCCGGACTGCTTTGCAGCCAAATCCCAGAAGGCGTTGACAACAGCGCCGGTGGCAAGATGCATGGCGCCCTTGTCCGGACCAATCCAGCGCAGCTGGCTGTCGCCGGTCAGGTAGCGCCAGAACTTGCCGGGGGTCGCGAGGAAATCATCCATCGAGGCACCCACGACCAGATGACGCATGGCGAGAATCGCCTGACAGCAAATGTCGTTGCCGCGTCCAATGGTGAAGGTCAGGCCATGGCCCTTCAGCGCCTCGTCATCCGTATCAAGGATAACATAGGCCGCCGAGTAGTCCGGGTCCGGGTTCATCGCGTCAGAACCGTCCAGACTTTGCGAAGTCGGGAAGCGCAGATCGAAGACGCGCAGATCAGTAATTTTCGTCATGATTTATCCGTGATCAGAGCACGCTCCCCAACCGTGAAAACCGGTTATGGGGAGCATACTCAAAAAATTAAACGTCAGCGCGCACGTTCTGCTTCTGGGTGCCGAGGCCTTCGATGCCGAGTTCGACAACGTCGCCAGCCTTGAGATAGCGCGGTGGCTTCATGCCCATGCCAACGCCAGGAGGCGTGCCGGTGGAGATGATATCGCCCGGCTGCAAAGACATGAACTGCGAGAGATAGGAAACGAGGTGGCGTACGCCATAGACCATGGTCTTGGTCGAGCCGTCCTGCATGGTGTCGCCATTGACCTTGAGCCACATTCCAAGGTTCTGCGGATCGGCAACCTCGTCCTTCGTCACCAGCCATGGACCTGTCGGACCAAATGTGTCGCAGGATTTGCCCTTGGTCCACTGACCGGCGCGCTCGATCTGGAAAGCGCGTTCCGAGACGTCGTGCAGCGTGCAATAGCCAGCAACATAATCAAGCGCATCCTCTTCCGAGACATATTTCGCGGTCTTGCCGATGACGATGCCGAGTTCGACTTCCCAGTCGGTCTTTTCCGAACCGCGGGGGATCAGCAGATCATCATTCGGGCCGACGATGGCCGAAGTTGCCTTCATGAAGATGACCGGCTCTGGTGGTACAGCCATGCCGGATTCTGCTGCGTGATCGGCATAGTTGAGGCCGATGCAGATGAACTTGCCGGTGCCTGCAACACATGGGCCAAGGCGCGGGTTGCCTTCGACCTTTGGCAGCGCATTGACATCCAGCGAACCGAGCTTGGCGAGTGCTTCAGGGCTGAGAACGGCACCCGACAGATCGCTGACATGGGCAGACAGATCACGGATATTGCCGTCGGCATCGAGAAGGCCCGGCTTTTCCTGACCGGTTTCGCCATAGCGAAGAAATTTCATGAGTTTACTCCTTGTGGGGATGCTGAATTAGTAACGATGGGGCGCCTAGGGTAGTTGAGATTCTGGTTATGGCGTGCCGAAAATGGTGTTTTTCGAGAACCGGAGCAGAGTGTACTTAAAGGTACATGAGCACCGGAAGCGCAGAAAAGTGCCATTTGCAGGCCGCCAGAGCTTGAATATCGACTACCCTAGATCGTCCAGCCTCCATCAATGTTATAAGCCTGACCGGTCGTGTAAGTTGCACCTGCGAGATAGACTGCGAGATCGGCGATTTCTTCCGGCTGGCCGATACGGCCAATAGGCTGACGCGCGATGAAGGCTGCACGCTGCTCTTCGTAATCGCCCTGTGCGCGCAGACGGTCCTGCAGCGATGGGCTTTCAACCGTACCGGGGCAGATGGCGTTGCAGCGGATGCCATTGGCAACATAGTCGGCAGCAACAGCCTTGGTCAGACCGATGACAGCCGCCTTGGTGACGCCATAGGCAAAGCGGTTCGGCACGCCCTTCACGCTCGAAGCAACGGAGGCCATGTTGACGATGGCACCGTCCTTGCGTTCCAGCATACCCGGCAGCACGGCCTGAATGGTGCGGATCATCGCCTTGACGTTGAGATTAACGGCAAAGTCGAGATCTTCGTCCTTCATCTCAAGGATTGAGCCGCCATGGACGACGCCCGCGCAGTTGAACAGGATATCGACCTGGCCGATCTCGGCGACCGCTGCCTTCACTTCCACCTCGTCAAGCACGTTGAGCTTGCGGGTGATAATGCCCGAAACGCCTTCGATTTCCTTGAGTGCGGCCTCGTTGATGTCGGTCGCATAGACCTTGGCGCCAGCTTCCGCAAAAGCCAGCGCACTTGCACGGCCAATGCCCTGAGCGGCGGCTGTCACCAGTGCGATTTTTCCATCAAATCGTATCGTCATTTTCAAGCCTTCCGTTCGACAAGCAGGATGTGGTCGCAAGCCAGCACCACTTCATCCCGCTGATTAAGCACTTCGCACCGCTCGGTAACGCGGCCCATATTTGCCCTCTTCGGGTCATCTTCCTTGGCGCTGATTGTCACGCGCGTGCGGATCGTATCTCCGATATGAACCGGACGAATAAAGCGCAGACGATCATAACCATAGGAAAATGCAACCGGATTGATCAGCGTTGCGGTCAATCCGACACCGATTGCAAAGATCATTGTGCCGTGGGCAATGCGCTGACCACCCGGCAGGGTCTTGGCGAATTCCGCATCCATATGATGCGGAAAGAAATCGCCCGTATGCCCGGCGTGAACCACGAAATCCGTTTCGGTGATCGTGCGGCCATAGGTTATGCGCTGGTGGCCTAATTCATAATCTTCAAAATAGATCGTCTGTTCAGACATGATCAAAACTCCGGTTTTGGAGCAAGCGGCGTGGCGGGCGCAGCGCTCGACTGATAGGCCGCTTCGACCAGCGCCATCGTGTGCCATGCATCTTCGACCGAGCCGATAAGCTCTGCATCTTCGCCGGTTGCGAAGCGCTGCAACTGCGCCATGCGGTTGAGGAAAGCATCAGGGAACCACGCGCCTTCAAGCGGCACGGAAACCCAGTCGTCCCCGCCCTTTGGCTTGATCCAGAGCTCGTCCGGCTCTCCACGCGGATAATCGAGATTGACGCCAAGTTTCACATAGGCAGCGCCCTCGGTGCCGCAGATGCGAAACTCGCAAGCCTGAAACTTGCGGCCGAAATCATGGTCGTGATTGACCGACAGCGCGCAGCGGACCCGGTCGCCATAATCAAGAATCGCGGCGGTTCGGGTCTGAGCCACATCGTGGTTCGGGTGGCCAATCGTTTTGGCGTGAACGCCGAGCGGATTGCCGAGCAGACCGCGCACGAAATCCAGATAGTGGATCGAATGCATGGCAATCTCGATGCGTGGCAGACCTTTCAGGAACGGCCACAGGCCCCAAGGGGTCGCAAGCGCCAGCCATGCGTCGAAATCCACCACTTCACCAAGCAAGCCCTTATCGACAGCATCATAAAGTGCCAACATCATTGGCGCGAAACGCAGCTGGAAATTCACCGCCGCTTTCAGATTGCGCGCGCGGCAGACTTTCAGAATTTCCGTTGCTGCGGCAAGATCGCTGCCCATTGGCTTCTGGATCAGAACAGCCGTACCTTCCGGCAATTGCGCGAGGATCGAAGCATGGGACGACGGCGGCGTTGCCAGATCGAATATCGCGCCTTCAACCGCAAGCGCCTCTTCAAGACTTGCAAAAGCCTTCACGCCCCACTGTTCGGCAAGCGCTGATGCCTTATCCAGATTGGGGTCGAAAATGCCCGCAACCGGAAAGCCCCCTTGCTTATAGGCAGGCAGGTGCGCGTCGCCGACAATGCTGCCCGCACCGAAAATCACGATGGGTTTCAGTGTGCTCGGCTTTGGCCACCATTGGCGCAGGCTTTTCGGATCAAAAGCTTCAGTCATGATGGAAAACCTCCTCCATCATGGCCCACCACTCGCCGTCTTTGCGGGTTTCAAGCGGCTTCTGGCATGGCATGCAGACCGACCACCATTCCTGATTTTTCGGGTTATCGGCCATCTTCTTCATGTCGGCTTCAAAGTCGGTGCCGACATAGTCCCATGTGCCAAAAAGCAGGTTCTCAGGCTCTTTGAGAAAGATCGTGTAATTGGTGATGTTGCATTCGGAAATGAGCGCCAGAATTTCCGGCCACACGCTCGCGTGCAGCTTTTTATATTCTGCGATTTTTTCAGGCTTCAGCCCGATCACCATACCCATTCGTTGCGCCATTACGACCTCACGATCTCGCGGGTGAATTCGGAAACCGATCGCGCGCGCACGACATCCCAATTCCACGAAATACCAATGCCCGGCTCGGAAGGCGCAATGGCGTGACCGTCGCGGATTTCCATACCTTTGGTGGTTAGATCATCAAGCTGCGGAATATATTCGACATAGCGCCCGTTCTGCACGGCACAGGTGAGGCTGACATGCAGCTCCATCAGGAAGTGCGGGCAAACCGGAATGTCGAAGGCTTCTGCGGCATGTGCCACTTTCAGCCATGGCGTGATGCCGCCGATACGCGCCACATCCACCTGAACGATGGAGCATGCGCCCTTCTGCATATATTCGCGGAAATGGCGGATCGAATAGATCGATTCACCCACTGCAATCGGTGTCGGGGTGGAACGGGTCAGGCGGATATGGCCATCGAGATCATCCGCCGGAAGCGGCTCTTCAATCCAAGCGAGATCGAGTTCTTTCAGGCGCTCGGCACGACGAATGGCTTCGTCGACCGTAAAGCCCTGATTGCAGTCGGTCATGATTTCAAAGCCATCGCCCACGGCTGCACGAACAGCCGAAAGACGCGCATAGTCTTCCGAACCATGCGGCTTGCCAATCTTCACCTTGGAGCCGGAGAACCCCTTGGCTTTGGCTTGCAAAGCATCCTCGACCAGCGCTTCTTTCTCGATATGCAGCCAGCCACCTTCGGTCGTGTACAGCGGGCAGCGATCCTTTGCACCACCTGCAAGCTTCCACAGCGGCAGGTTCTGTTTCTTCGCACGCAAATCCCAAAGGGCCGTATCAATCGCAGCCAACGCCAAAGCGGTAATCGCGCCGATGGTTGTGGCGTGGGTTGCAAATTCAAGCTTACGCCAGATCGCCTCGATGCAATCCGCATCCTCATTGAGGATCAGCGGCACCAGATGGTCGTTCAACAGGCGCATAACGGACGAGCCGCCCGTGCCGATGGTGTAGCTGTAGCCCGTACCCACCGCACCATCACTGTCGGTGATGGTGACGATTGGCGTTTCCTGACTGACAAAGCTCTGGATCGCATCGGTGCGCTTGACCTTCGGTGGAAGGTCGACCATGCGCAGTTCGACTTTTTCAATACGCGCCATAACTATACCGCCAGACTCTTGCCGCTTGCAGCATCAAACAGATGCGCCTGCGACAGATCAAAATGCATAGAGATCGCTTCACCGGAATTGAGGTGACGCGGGTTCAGCATACGCGCCACCCATTCCTTGCCGGCGAACTCGACAAAAACCAGCGTTTCATTGCCAAGCGGCTCGGTGATCGAAACGCGCAGTTCGCCCTCATGAACGGCGTCTCCCGATGAAAGCCCATGGCCTTTCGGAAACAGATCATCCGGGCGCAGGCCGAACGTGACCTTTGCACCATCCTTGACCTGAGCCTTGAATTGGGCAGGCACCGGCAGACGATCACCATTGGCAAAAACCAGTTCCGCTCCCTGCACGGTTGCCTCTGCCATATTCATCGGCGGCGAGCCGATGAAGCCCGCAACAAACTGCGTTGCCGGGCGCTTAAACACTTCATCCGGGGTTCCGACCTGTTCAATATGGCCGTCACGCATGATGACGATGCGGTCGGCCAATGTCATGGCCTCAACCTGATCATGCGTCACATAAACGACGGTGGACTGCACCTTGGCATGGAGCTTCTTGATCTCCGTGCGCATCTGCGTGCGCAGCTTCGCATCGAGGTTCGATAACGGCTCGTCGAACAGAAACACTTCCGGATTGCGCACAATCGCGCGGCCCATGGCAACGCGCTGGCGCTGACCGCCTGAAAGCTGTGCCGGACGGCGTTCCATCAAGGCTTCAAGGCCAAGAATAGCGGATGCTTCATTGACGCGACGGTCGATTTCCGCCTGGGGCTGCTTGGCGATTTTGAGCGAGAAACCCATGTTTTCGCGCACAGACATATGCGGATAAAGCGCATAGGACTGGAACACCATCGAGATGTTGCGATCACGCGGCGGCAGATCGTTGACCACCTTGCCGCCGATTTCGAGCGCGCCGTCGGAAATGCTTTCAAGACCTGCGATCATGCGCAGCGTCGTGGACTTGCCGCAGCCCGAAGGGCCAACAAGCGCTACAAATTCCTTGTCGGCGATTTCGAGATTAATGCCATGCACCACTTCGATTGTGCCATAGCGCTTGACGAGATTTTTAATGGAAAGCTGAGCCATTGTAATATCAACCTTTAACCGCGCCGAACGTCAGACCAGCAACGAGATGCTTCTGAACGATGAATGTGAGGGTCAGCGCCGGAATAATCATCACGACCGCCAGCGCACACATGCCGCGCCAGTCGATGGTGAATTCAGCGGTGTAATCGAGAAGACCGACAGGAAGGGTCTTGGAATTAATGGAGCGGGTGAGCTGGGAAGCCAGCGCATATTCGTTCCAAGAGGTAAGAAAGGCGAAGATACCTGCGGTCGCAATGCCGGGACCAGCGAGTGGAAATTCCACCTGCCAGAAGGCCTGCCAGCGCGTGCAGCCATCAATCTGGGCTGCTTCCGCCAGATCCTTCGGCACCTGACGGAAGAAGCCGTCGATCAGCCAGATCGTAAACGGCACATTGAGCGCCACATAGGTGATGATCAGGCCAAAATGCGTATCGATGATGCCGATGCGCGAATAGAGCATGAAGAGCGGCAGCGAAAGCGCAATGCCCGGCACCGAGCGCGTCAGCATGAGGCCGAGGAAGGTCGTCGACTTCCCCCAGAAGCGGAAGCGCGCAAACGCATAGCCACCCGAAACGCCGACGATCAGCGCAATAATGGTGGATGTGACCGAGATAATCAGCGAGTTGCGGAAATAATCCCAGACCGGAATACCGCCGCCGCCTGCGCCCGAGAACATGGCACGATAAGCCTCGAAGGTGATTTCCTGCGGAATCCAGACCGGCGGCTTTGCCATGATTTCGACTGGCGGACGCAGCGAGGACAGCACGATCCACAGACCGGGCAGGCAGATGATCGTCATCGCGAGAAACAGGCCGATGAGGTACGCGACTTTCTTGACGCGACGTAGCAGGCGATGCTGATCATTAGAGAGGGTTTTGGAAGCCATGATTACCACTCCGCTCCAATTTGCGCGCGTGCGGCTGCAAGCTTGCGGAAGAACATTACGGTGAAGAGGATCGACAGCAGGATCGCGACATAGGCCATGGCATTGGCCAGCCCCATCTGCGCATCCGAATAGGCGGTGCGTCCAACCAGCGTCCAGATCAGCTCGGTTCGCCGTGCCGGGCCACCATCGGTCATGATCTTCACGATGTCATAAGCGCGCGCCACATCAAGCGAACGAATAGTCATTGCGATGAAAGCAAAGGGCATCAGATAAGGCCAGATGACATAGCGGAATGTCTGCCATGGCGTGCAGCCGTCGACGCGCGCGGCTTCAACCGGGTCCTGCGGCATGGACAGAAGACCGCCCAGAATGAGGATTGCAAACACCGAGGTCGACATCCAGACTTCTGCCAGCAAAATGGCAAACAGCGCCAGATTACCGTCGATCAGCCACGGAATAGCCTGGCTGGTGATGCCCAGAGATTGCAGTGCATTGTTCACAAGACCGATATTGTCGTTGAACATGAACTTGAACTGGAAGCCGACGAGCACCGGCGAAAACATCATCGGGAACATCATCAGCGTGCGCAAAACACGCTGGCCATGGGTGGCCTTATTGATGAGCAGCGCCAGACCTAGACCGAGCAACATTTCCAGATTGAGCGCGATGGTGAGGAAGATCACCGTGCGAATGAATGCAGCCCAGAACACCCAATCACTCATGATGCGCTGATAGTTACGCAAGCCGATGAAGTTGAACAGGCTTTCAGGACGCGTCAGCCGGAACGGCGTGAAGCTTGAATAGAGCGAAAGCGCGAGGGGAAACAGAACCACCGCTGCGAGAATGATGAAGGCCGGAAGCAAAAGCAGAACCGGCGGGGAAATTCGTTTAAACATTGTTCTTCCGAAGCGGTCATTAAGCGCAAAAGTGGCCCGCCCCGGTTAGAGCGGGCCATGAAGTCATAGTTTAAATCAAACGGCGGGCTTAAAGCTCGCCCGCATCCTCAAGGATCTGCGTTGCCTTCTTGGCTGCATCATCAAGCGCCTGCTGTGAGGTCTTATCGCCAAGGATCGCCGCCTGAAGTTCAGGATAAACAGCGTTGGAAATCTCGATCCAGGATGGGGTCTGCGGAACCGGGAAAGCGGTCTTTGCCGTTTCCTGGAACACCGAGAGAACTTCCTTCTTGTATGGATCGGAAGCAGCCTGTTCGATGACATAATCCCAGACGGCGGTGCGGGTTGGCAGCGTACCTGCCGCCGATTCCTGCTTCTGCGAATCCTCATTGGTCAGGAACCAGACGAGCGATGCGGCAGCTTCCTTGTTGTTGCAGGTTTCAGTGACCGAGAAGCCATGATGACCTGACCAGCCAGTGCGCTTACCCGATGAACCTTCCGGCGCGACGGCGATACCGACATTGCCTGCGACTTTCGACGACTTTGGATCGTTGAAATAGGTCGCCCAGCCCGGCCAGTCCAGATTGAGTGCAATGGTGCCGGATGCAAAGCCAGCGCCCAACTCATCCCACAGATAGTTGGTGGTGCCTGCAGGAACGGCCTTGGCCTTGTAAAGATTGACGAACCAGTCGAGCGCACGGACACCGGCTTCAGAATTGAAAGCAGGCTTGCCGTCCTTGAGATATTCGCCGCCTTCAGCGACTAGCATTTCATAAAAGCGGCCATTGATCGCTTCTTCCTTGCCCGCAAACTGCGTGCCGTAGAAATTTGGCGGGTCAGCGAAGAACACAGCCTGATCGGAAACTTCCTTCCAGGTCTTTGGCGGCGCCAGATCGTAGCCGTATTTTTCCTTGAATGCCGCCTTCTTGGCGTCATCTTCGTAGAGGCTCTTCTGATAGTAGAGCGCCGAGACATCGTATTGCGCGCGCGGCAGCATGATCAGCTTGTCGTTAAGCGTCGAAGCCTTGATGACCGATGGCACGAAGCCTTCGATTTCTTCCTTTGGAACCAAAGCGTTCAGGTCGGCATAAAGGGTAGGATATTGTGGCGCAAAAGACGAGTGGTTGGAACCAACACACCAATTTATCGAGCCGGATGCAATGTCCGACTTGATTTCCTTGTCCAGCTCGAAGTGGTTCTTCTTGGACAGAATGTTGACCTTGGCACCGGTCGCTTTTTCCCATTCGGCAATGCGCGAATACAGCGCTTCATACTGCTGACCGCCAATGAGCTTGGCGTCAATTGTAACGCCTTCAAATTTGCCCGGAAGTTCCGCAGCCCCCGCAGAAACCATACCCAGCGCAAGCAGGACTGAACCTGCCAGCACAGATGTCGTAAAATTCCTCATGCTTTCCTCCTCATGACGGGCACCTCCCGTGCCCGCACCCAATTGTAAATTGTGTATTTATATGCAAACATAATATTCACAGCCGGTCAAGGCGCTTTCGCTGCGTTCACGACTTTCATCACTTGCGATGTTCGTATATGAAGAAGGCTATTCATGAAGGGGGCCAGTTTGGAAACGGATGATCGCTACCGCGCGCCTGCGCTGGACAAGGGGCTGGATATTCTCGAATTGCTGGCGAGCGTCGATGGCGGCTTAAGTCAGGCCGAGATTGCCAAATATCTCGACCGCAGCCCCAACGAGTTTTATCGGATGCTCGATCGTCTGGTGAAGCGCGGTTATGTGACCAAGCTCGAAGGCGACCGTTATTCTCTGACGCTGAAGCTGTTCGGTCTTGCACATCTGCATGCGCCGGTGCGCAGACTTGCATCATTCGCCACGCCCTTCATGCGCGAACTCGCAGACCGCTCAAAGCAAGCCAACCAGCTTGCCGTGTTTGATCGCGGTTCTGTTGTGGTGATCGCCCAGCAGGAAGCCCCGGATTATTGGGGAATTTCGATCCGCGTCGGCTCACATATCAGCCTGTTTGATACAGGTTCCGGCCATGTGCTTTTAGCCTTCCGCTCGCCGGACGAGCGCAAGATGATGATCGCCGAATATGTGAAGGGCGGCGAAAGTGCACAGCTTGACGACAACTTCTATGAGCGTCTCGATCAGATCCGCGAGCGCGGCTACGAGATGATGCCAAGTGCGCAGGTGGCTGGTGTCTATAACCTCTCGGCACCGATTCTCGGGCCGGACGGCACATGCATTGCAGCGCTCACCTGTCCTTATGTCACGCTCGTTAATTCGGCATCAGCACCCGACATCACACAGACGATCAATTTGCTGCAAAAGACGGTCAAAGACCTGTCGAAGCTGGTTGGTTCCGATATCGGAACAACTGATTAAACAGCAGTGATAATTCTTATTTGAAAACTCTCTTCTTTTTTGAAAGTATGACATCGGAGGAGAGTTTTCATGATTATCGATACCCATCTGCATCTGATAGACAAAAGCGCGCTCAACTATCCATGGCTGGGAGACGTACCGGCGCTCAACCGCGACTTTCTGTTTGACACCTATCGGAAGCAGGCCGAACGCTGTGGCATTACAGCAGCGCTGCATATGGAAGTGGATGTTGCGGCTGATAGCATTCAAGCCGAGACGCACCATGTTCAGGATATTTCAATCGCGAATGGTGGCTTCATAAAAGGTGCAATTGCCTCCTGCCGTCCGGAAGAACCGGGCTTTCCCGAATATCTCGAATTGCAGCTTGGTAATCCTTTCGTCAAAGGCTTTCGTCGTGTGCTGCATGTCGTACCTGATGACGTTTCTGAGGGTGTTCTTTTCCGCGAGAATATCAAGCGGTTGCAAGGCACTGGCCTGACCTTTGATCTCTGCACACTCCCACACCAGACCGACAAGGTGCTGGCACTTGCCGATCTCGCACCAGACGTGCAATTCGTGCTCGATCACTGCGGCGTTCCGGACATCAAGTCAGGTGCGCTGGACGGCTGGAAAAAGGGCATTAACGAGATTGCGCAGCACGACAATGTGACGGCAAAGATTTCCGGTGTGGTCGCCTATGCCGATGCTGAAAGCTGGACCGTCGACACTGTGCGCCCCTATGTAGAGCATGTCATTCAGGCCTTCGGCTGGGAGCGGATTGTGTGGGGCAGCGACTGGCCGGTCTGCACACTAGCGAGCAATGTCGATGCCGGGCTTTCGACATGGGTGGCGACAACCCATGCGCTTCTTGAAGGATGCAGCGAAGACGAAAAAGCGCTGCTTCTCTCCGAGAATGCAACGCGTCTCTGGAAGCTATAAAATTGATAAAGCTGGCGGATTAACCGCCAGCCAATTTGTTGAATTAAAAGCTTTCGCGGAAAAGCCGATTGAGATCGGCCACGACATCTTCCGCCTTCTCATTGTTCAGCAAGCCCTTATTGATACGCTCGGAAGCCGCTTCCTGAAACGGCATATAACCGTCATGGCGCGGACGCACCCATGCACCTTCCAGCGTCGCGCGCGTATCGCGGTAGAAGTCAGACGTCGCCGCATTCACAGCATCGTCCTCCCAAGCATCTGCATGTCCCGGCTGACCGTTGGAAGCCGCATAAAGCCCCTTCTGCACCTCGCCACTTGCGATCCAGTAAGCAAAGTCGATTGCTGCTTCAGGATGTTTGCTGAAGGCTGAAACAGCAATGCCCGTACCGCCCAGAGCAGAACCCGCAACCCCCGCCGCACCCGCTGGAATATCCGCAAAGCGAATCAGTCGATCACGGAAGCCCGGCATGGCATAATTCACATAGCCATAGATTAGCGGCGAACAGGCAATATCCGAATCCGGCTTTGCCATTTCTTCAAACACCGCAATCGGGTCCATGCCGAAACATTCCGGCTTTACGAGCGAGGCAATCTCACGCAACTGCTCAAAAGCTTGTGAGCCATCCTCAACAGAGATCAGCTCGCCTTCGACCGCGCAGGGCGTTCCAGCATTGGCAACGAGAGTATAAAAACACATCAGCGAATGCGGTGAGCGCAGTGGCAGCAGAACTTTCCCGGCGCGGGCTAGACGCAGCACCTCACCCCATGAGGTGGCTGGCTTGTCCATCAGGTCCGGACGCCATGCCTGAACCTGTGTGGCGGCATCAAGCGGAAATGCCCATTGCCGCCCTTGCCAGTTATAGCTTGGGAAGGACTGGCCCACAGAACCATCGGCAAGCGCCTTCAGTTCCGCCTCGCGACCCGCCACATCAAGCGGCACAAGGCAGCCTTCCTTGGTGATCTGGCCCACATGCGGATGATCGATCACGATCATATCGAAATTGCGCGCCAGTTCCTCAACCGGAAAGGTCTCGAAATCCTGTAGCGACCGCTTTTCCCACTCGATTTCAACGCCCTTGTCAGCAAGCCATTGCTCGGCACCTGCAACCATCGGATCATAGCCACGCGGATGGCTCCAGGTCATGCCTTTAAGCTTGATCGTGCTCATAGACCGAACTCCTCGCGAATTTCTTTGCTGTTTTCGCCAATGCGCGGGGCTGCGCGTGCAACCTTCGGGCGCTGTCCGTTGATGCGCAGTGGGGAACGTGTGGTGGTGATGGAAACATCATCTTCACGCGTCACAGTCTGGAGCATGTCGAGAGTTGAAAAACCTTCGCTTGCAAGCAGTTCTTCCCAGTTGAGAACGCGCGCGCACCAGATATCAGCTGGTTCCAGAATGGCGAGCCATTCATCGACCGTCTTCGTGGCAACACAATCAGCGATCAGCCGCTTGATTTCATCGCGCTTGGCAAAAGCCAGTTTGGCATCCTCAATGAAAGGTGCAAGCGTATCTGTTTCAAGCAGTGGTGCGAGTTTCGCAATCGGCATCATGGCAATCGCCAGATAACCGTCCGCTGCTGGATAGACACCGTAAGGTGCTGCAAGATAGGCATGCGCGCTGCGGAAATCGGAACGCTTTGGCAGGCGGCGACCATCGTTAAGGTGGGTGGTCAGCACTTCAAACTGGAAATCAACCAGCGCTTCAAGAAGACTGGTCTCGACATGCGAACCTTTATTGGTGATGCCGCGGCGAACCAGCGCTGCGAGAATTCCCTGTGCTGCTGCTGCGCCCGCCAGCATATCGGCAACCGCCAGACCGAAGGGCACCGGTCCCTGCCCTTCATCACCATTGAGCCACATGAGGCCCGAGCGCGCCTGCGCCAGTAGGTCCTGTCCCGGACGCCCGACCCACGGTCCCTCTTCGCCGTAGCCACTGATGGAAGCATAGACAAGGCGTGGATTTATCTCTTTGGTCGCTTCGTAATCAAGACCAAGACGCTTGATGACACCGGGACGGAAATTCTGAATAACCACATCGGCCTGTGTGAGAAGCTTCTTCAACGCAGCTAGATCGTCAGGATTTTTGAGGTCAATCGCAAGGCTGTCCTTGCCGCGATTGATGGCATGAAAAATCGTGGAATCGCCGCCGATTTCCGTGTCGCTCAGATAGAGCCTGCGTGAGAGATCGCCGCCATCGGGCCGTTCAATCTTGATGACGCGTGCGCCCAGATCCATCAGACGCAACGAGCAATACGGCCCCGACAGAAACTGGCTCATATCAACAACGACAAGCCCGCTCAGCGGCAGTTCGCTTTCCGACATCGGGAAATTCCCTCCTCATGAATTTCTTATGTGAATACAGTCTTCACATATGGATTTATAGAAGGCAAGGCTGAAATTGGGGTAAAAATGCAAAAACGCCGCCCGGTTGGGCGGCGCTTTCAGTCCCGATTTGATGAATTGGATTGCATGTTAAACCTCGTTACTGGCCAGTTCCAGCAGTGTCCAGACGTGATCCGCGAATGAGTTCCACACTTCGATCCGGTAATGATCGGCATCCCACTTCAACAGAATGATCTGGGCATGATCGAAGATCGTGCGGGCAGCACCTGGAAAGCTCATCTGCGAAAGCTCAAGCGGGGAAGCGGCATTCAACAGCCATTCGGCTTTGGGCCCGGAAATATCGATGCCGGTTTCCCGATGGCTTACTTCCGTCAGGCTGTGCGGCTCTGTTTCATAAAGCGTGGCGAAAGCCTGCGTAATCGCAGCACCCTTGGCTTCATCAGCCCAGATATACCATTCATCCGGTCCGATGCAGGCAACGGCAATCTCGTCCGTGCGGATCAAACCGCCGATCTTTGCCGGGATTTTTGCGCCCAGCGCTTTTTCGGCCAAGGCCAGTTTTGCCGGGGCAATGCGCAGGATGAAACGGGCGGCATCATCGGCTGCATGGATTTCCAGACGACCGGGAATGACGACCTTGCGGTTCGAATAAGGTTTTGTCTCAACAAGCATGGTTCAATCCTTATCCGTTCAGTTTCTTGCCTTCGGGATCATAGAAGACCATTCCCGAAACCACAGCCTCATGCACTGTGCCATCAGGCATCGGCATATAAAGCGTTTCACCCATACGATCCTTGCCACCGGAGACCACTGCCATGGCGATGGAACGACCAAGCGCCTCGCTCCAATAGGACGAGGTGACATGACCAAGCATGGTCATCGGCAGCGCCTGCTTTGGATCGGCAACAATCTGCGCACCTTCTTCCAGCACCAGCTTCGGATCGTTGGTGAGCAGACCCACAAGATGCTTGCGATCCGCTTTCAGCATATCCGGACGCGCCAGCGAACGCTTGCCGACGAAATCCGGCTTCTGCTTGCCGACAGCCCAGCCAAGGCTTGCATCATCCGGCGTAATCGTGCCGTCAGTGTCCTGACCGACAATGATATAGCCCTTTTCAGCGCGCAGAACGTGCATGGTTTCGGTGCCGTAAGGCGTGATGTCGTATTGCTGACCGGCCTCATAGAGCGCCTTCCAGAGTGACAGGCCGTAACGGGCAGGCACGTTGATTTCATAGCCCAGCTCGCCGGTGAAGCTCATGCGGAACAGACGCGCTGGCACGCCAAGGAATGTGCATTCCGCCACCGACATATGCGGGAAGGCTTCATCGGAAATATCCAGACCTTCAACCATTGGCTCAATGAGCTTGCGCGCATTCGGGCCATTGATTGCCACCACTGCCCACTGTTCGGTGGTCGAGGTCAATGAGACTTTCAGGTCAGGCCATTCAGTCTGGAGATAGTCTTCCATCATGTTGAGAACACGCGCGGCGCCGCCGGTCGTGGTCGTCACGTGGAAGCGATCCTGCGTCAGACGACCAACAACACCGTCATCGCGGATGAAGCCATCCTCGCCGAGCAGCAAACCATAGCGGCAGCGCCCGACACCAAGCTTCGTCCAAGGATTGGTATACATGCGGTTCATGAATTCCGCTGCATCCGGGCCAACCACTTCGATCTTGCCAAGCGTTGAGGCGTCGAAAATGCCGAGTGACTGGCGGGTTGCCTTGCACTCGCGCGCCACGGCCTGATGCATGTCTTCGCCGGTTTTCGGGAAGTACCATGCGCGACGCCACAGCGAGACCGGCTCGAAAGCAGCACCGTGCTGTTCGGCCCAGCTATCGATTGGCGTCTTGCGCGTGACATCAAACAGCTTGCCGCGATTGTAACCGCAGAAAGCACCAAAGGTTGTTGGAGTATAAGGCGGGCGGAAGGTGGTGAGACCAACCTGAGGCGTTGGGCGCTTGAGCGCATCGGCTGCAACCGCCAGACCGTTAATGTTCGAGGTCTTGCCCTGATCGGTCGCCATGCCATTGGTGGTATAGCGCTTGACGTGCTCGATGGAATGGAAACCCTCGCGCACGGCCAGACGAATATCCTTGGCAGTCACATCGTTCTGGAAATCGATGAAAGCTTTGGCCTTGCCCGGATCGCGATCAGTTGGCAGTTCGCGACAGCTTACGCCGTCACAGACGAAATCACCGGCAACTGCATATTCAGATGCTTTGGCCTTATGCCCGGCATCGGAGGCAGCAGCGGCACCCGCTTCCGCACCCTCGCGCAATGCGGCCTGCAGGTCGAAATTGCCATTGCCTGCACCGGCACAGCGGCTTTCCTCGGTGCGTTCGCCCGGCAGATAAATCTGACGCGCTTCATCCCAGACGAGAGAGCCTTTCGTGTGCGAGAACAGATGCACGCTCGGATTCCAGCCACCGGACATCAGCAGCACATCGCAGGCAATGGTACGTGCAGCACCAACCGAGCCATTGGAAACCGGATTAGCCCGCACAGACGACACGCGATGGCGTCCGCTGGTATCCGTCACAGTCCAGCCGGTTAGTGTTTCAATGCCGAGCATTTTTGCGCGGTTAATAAGGCTGTCGGCAACGCTTGAACGCACGTCGATGATGGCCGGAACCTTCACACCTGCAACAGCGAGGTCAAAAGCCGCAAGCCATGCACTGTCATGCGAGGTGACGACGACAGCCTGATTGCCGACCTTAACGCCATAGCGATTGAGATAGGTGCGTGCGCTCGATGCCAGCATCACGCCGGGACGGTCATTGCCTGCAAAGACCAGTGGCTTTTCGATAGCGCCCTGCGCCAGCACCACCTGCTTTGCGCGCACACGCCACATACGCTCACGCGGCGCATTGGAGGCAGGCTTGGCCTGATGATCGGTCAGGCGTTCGCAAAGACCAACCATGTTCTGATGGTAATAGCCAATGGCCGTCGTGCGCGGCAAAAGCGTGACATTCGGATTGGCTTTCAGCGCTGCTATAGTTTCATTGAGCCAGTCCCAGCTTGCGCGGCCATTGATGACCGGCTCCGGTTCCGACAGAAGCGAGCCGCCAAATTCTGCCTGCTCGTCAACGAGGATAACCTTCGCGCCACTCTTTGCGGCTTCAAGGGCAGCCGCCAGACCGGCAGGTCCACCACCAGCGATCAGAACGTCGCAGAAAGCATAGCGGCTGGCATAGGTGTCCGGGTCTGGTTCGGATGGCGACTTGCCAAGACCCGCAGCACCACGGATGAAAGGCTCATAGACCTTGTTCCAGAAGCTTTTCGGCCACATGAAGGTCTTGTAGTAAAAGCCTGCCGAGAAGAACATGTAGAACGCATCATTGATCGCACCGACATCGTGCTTCAGCGACGGCCAGTGGTTCTGGGTTTCAGCCTTGAGACCATCATAGAGTTCCAGCACCGTGGCGCGGGTGTTCGGCTCGTAACGGCCCGGTCCACGCGAAACACCCATCAGTGCATTTGGCTCTTCGGAACCGGCAGAAAGAATGCCGCGCGGGCGGTGATATTTGAACGAGCGACCGGCCAGATGTTCGCCATTGGCAAGCATGGCGGATGCCAGCGTATCACCTTCAAAGCCGGAATAGGTCTTGCCGTTGAGGGTGAACCGAACGGACTTGGCCTTATTGACACGGCCTTTGTTATGAATGCGCATATCGGTCATTATTTCGTCTCCGCAGCCGGAGTTTCTGCCAAAGCAGGACGGGGCTCACCGGCCTTGTAGGTGGTGACAAACTTGTCGCTCACCGTGTCGCGCACCGCATTGAAAAAGTGGCCGCAGCCATTGATATGCCGCCAGCGTTCATAATGGGTGCCGCGCGGATTGGAGCGCGTGAACAGGAAATCGCGCCATTCATCATCGGAAAGCGTCGAGGGGTCGGCTGGGCGCGCAATATGCGCTTCGCCCGCATAGGCGAATTCCAGCTCTGGGCGTTCCATCTCGCAATAAGGGCAACGGATAAGAAGCATTTTGTGTTTCCCCTATTCCTTAGTGAGCCACGGCGGCAGCAGCCGCTTCATCGATCAGACGACCGGTGGTGAAACGTTCCAGCGTGAAGGGTGCGTTGATCCAGTGTGGTTCGTCGCGGGCAATCGTATGGGCAAAGACATGCGCCGAACCCGGTGTCGCCTTGAAGCCGCCCGTACCCCAGCCGCAATTGACAAACAGGCCCGGAACCGGCGTCTTGCCAATGATCGGCGAGCGATCCGGCGTGACATCAACAATACCGCCCCATTTGCGCAGCATCCGCATACGGGTGAAGATCGGGAAGACTTCGCAGATGGCCGCAAGCGTATGCTCGATCAGTGGCAGGCCGCCACGCTGGCTGTAAGACACATATTGATCAGTGCCCGAACCAATCACCAGCTCGCCTTTGTCGGACTGGCTGATATAGGCATGAACCGTGTTGGACATGACCACGCATGGGAAGATCGGCTTGACCGGCTCGGACACGAGCGCCTGCAGCGGATAGCTTTCAAGCGGCATCCGCACGCCTGCCGTATCCATGACGACGGATGTGCTGCCAGCAGCAGAAACCGCCACTTTCTTGGCCTTGATGAAACCGCGTGGCGTATCAACACCTGTCACACGGCCCGATGCATCGCGGCGAATGGCCGTGACTGGGCAATTCTGGATGATATCAACGCCGCGCTCAGTCGCACCACGAGCATAGCCCCAGGCAACCGCATCGTGACGGGCCACGCCGCCGCGCCGCTGCAAGGTGGCGCCAACAACCGGATAGCGCGCATTGGCTGAAATATCGAGCGGCGGGCAGTATTCCTTCGCCTGCTCCTTGGTCAGCCATTCATTGTCGATGCCGTTGAGACGATTGGCATGGATGTGACGCTTGAAGCTCTGCACATCATGCACCGTATGGGCCAGCATCATCACGCCGCGCTGCGAGAACATGACATTGTAGTTGAGGTCCTGACTCAAGCCTTCCCACAGCTTCATCGCATGTTCGTAGAGATGTGCGCTCTCATCATAGAGATAGTTGGAGCGGATAATTGTGGTGTTGCGCCCGGTATTGCCGCCACCAAGCCAGCCTTTTTCGATGACCGCGACATTGGTGATGCCATGTTCCTTGGCCAGATAATAGGCGGCCCCCAGACCATGCCCGCCCGCGCCGACGATGATCACGTCATATTCGGCCTTGGGCTCGGCATTCGGCCATTGTGGCTTCCAGTTCTTGTTGCCGGACAGCGCATTTTTAATGATAGAAGCTGCAGAAAAGCGGGACATGTACAAACCACCAGTCTTACGGTTCATGCACCCATGCGGCACACGAAAAATCTCTGACGATATTTGTATTGGCTCACGAGCAAGATCGACAGCAGGCTTGCGTCAAAAGACGTCACAAATACGACATTTGCACCATTTCGCGACATGGCGAAGATCGGAGGGCCCAAGTGTTGCAATTCGCGTCTGACAAGGACAGTAGTGGAACCCGATTTGAACGCGCCACATCAACTTCGACTGGATTGCTAATGACCGACACACTGCCGCTTAAGCCGCTCGATTTGCCTGAAGGCGAATTCGCAAGTCTCGTGCCGAATGCCAGATTGCAGCAGCAGTTCCAGTTTATTCTTGAAGTCGAAAAACTGAAGCAGGTGATACGACGGACACCTCTTCTGGATGGCTCGCGGCGCGAAAATGATGCCGAGCACACCTGGGAGCTGGTGCTGATGGCGATGGTCTTGCAGGAACATGCGAATGAGAACGTTGACCCGCTGCGTGTGCTCAAGATGCTGATCATCCATGACATCGTTGAGATCGATGCAGGCGATACCTTCATCTATGACGACGCGGGAGCGCTTGATCAGGAAGAGCGCGAAATACAGGCAGCCAGCCGGATATTTGGCATTCTGCCCGACGATCAGGCGTTGGAGTTCCGCGCCCTGTGGGATGAGTTCGAGGCACGCAAAACGGCAGAAGCGCAGTTCGCCCGCGCGATGGATAGGCTACAGCCGCTCCTCCATAACTTCTTCACCAGTGGCGGAACCTGGCACACGCCGGGCGTAAACGCATCAGACGTACTGGATAGAAAAGCGCCTATTTCGCAGGCATCGGACACACTTTGGGAAGCCGCTCAGCGGATAATCGCAGAAGGCGTAGAACGCGGATATCTCAAACAGGGTTGAACTAAACTTTTTAGTTTTGGCTGGATATCGCGAAGCTCTGGTTGCCTTCTCGGACGACCGGAAGGGGCTGCTACGTCCCTAATATTAGTGATTAATAATATTAGAAAGCCTCCAAATAGTTTTTATCAAAATAGGACAATATTGTTGTCCTTTTCTCTTTTCTTTTATTGCGTGAAGCGCTACTCAAGCGTTCATAAACGCCTCTTTATAGAGGGATAAAAGCAAGAAAGGTGATTTCGTGACTAGGGAAAATCTACTTGAAAGTGCGCTCGTTCGTCTTGATGAAGCCGCAAGCCATATCAATATCGATCCGGATGTTATCGAAAAGCTGAAATACGCCCGCGAAACCATGAAAGTGCGGTTGATGATCCGCATGGACGACGGCTCGCGTAAATCCTTTCTTGCATGGCGTTGCCGCTATGACGACACCCGCGGACCAACCAAGGGCGGCATCCGTTATCACCCCGAATCAACGGCTGAAGAAGTCGAAACCCTCGCTTTCTGGATGACCTTCAAATGCGCCGTCATGAACCTGCCTTACGGCGGCGGCAAGGGTGCAATCCAGGTTGATCCACGCAAGCTTTCCAAGGCTGAGCTTGAGCGTCTCTCACGCGCCTATATTCAGGCTTTCTCCGGCATTATCGGCCCGGATCGCGATATTCCAGCACCGGATGTCTATACCAATTCCATGATCATGGGCTGGATGGCAGACGAATATTCGCAGATCGTCGGCCAGTCTTCGCCTGCGGTTATCACCGGCAAGCCATTGGCGCTAGGCGGCTCGCTGGGCCGTAACGATGCAACTGCACGCGGCGGCTTCTATCTGGTTCGCCATTTGGCTCACGACCTCGGCCTCGCTGCACAGCTCCGCGTCACAGTTCAGGGTTTCGGCAATGCCGGTCAGTTCTTTGCGAAGCTTATGGCCAGCGACGGCCACAAGATTGTAGCCGTATCGGATTCGTCGGGTGCTGTTTATTGCGCGAATGGTCTTGATCTCGATCTGCTGCTGGCTGCAAAAGAACAGGGTAAGTCGGTTGTTTCCACCGCCGGCAACAAGGGCCATGAGGCGATCAGCGCTGATGAACTGCTTGCTGTTGATTGCGATGTTCTGGCGCCAAGCGCCATGGAAAACATGATCCATGTCGACAATGCTGCATCCATCAAGAGCAAACTGATTGTTGAGCTCGCAAACGGTCCTGTGACGCCAGAAGCCGACAAAATCCTTGAGGAAAAGGGCGTTATCGTTCTGCCGGATATTCTGGCCAATGCCGGTGGCGTGACGGTTTCCTATTTTGAATGGGTTCAGAACCGCCAGGGCTATTACTGGACGCTTGAAGAAATCCATGAACGCCTGAAAACCATCATGGAACGCGAAGGCCGTGCCATCTGGAACCATGCCAAGCAGCACAAGGTTACTGTCCGCTCAGCAGCTTATGTGCATGCGCTGGAACGCCTTGCACAGGCCATCGAAGCCCACGGTACGCAGAACTATTTCTCTGCTTGATTGCGTATTTTGAAACTGCCCTCCTGTCAGATAGCTGACAGGAGGGCATTTCATCGGCAAGCGTCTTTTGCCAGACGGCTATGGTCCCGTCCCTTAACATAACAATCGTATAATACTTGGCCGTAAGGCTCTTTGAATGACGTCTTGCCGTCCCTATATCCTGTGAAATCACGATACAGCGAGGAACGGGATGAATATCGGGCAGGCCGCCAAAGCATCGGGCATATCGGCGAAGATGATCCGCCATTATGAAACCATCGGGCTTATCGAGGCTGCCGACAGAACCAGCTCGGGCTATCGCGTCTATACGCAGAATGATGTCGAAACGCTGCGTTTCATCCGATCAAGCCGCGATCTCGGATTTCAGGTCGAACAGATCAAGGAACTGCTGGCGCTCTGGCGCGACCGCAACCGCGCGTCTGCCGATGTGAAGAAGGTCGCACTTCAGCATGTCGAAGACCTCGAAGCAAAGATGAAGCAGTTACAGAACATGGCCGAGACGCTGCGCCACCTCGCCCATAATTGCCAGGGCAATAACCGTCCCGACTGTCCGATTATTCAGGAACTGGCCACCCATAGCGTACAAAAGCCTGTGCGCCCCGCGCCTCGGAAGGGCGAGTTGCTGCACGGAAAAGTTTAAAACGCTCTTTGGACAAGAGACATATCAAAAAGGCAAAACGCCGGGAATTTCCCGGCGTTTTTGTTTGATGTGCTCTGTCGGTTTATTTTTACGCGCATCTTGTTCCGAAAACCGCTTCACACTTTTCGGGATGCGCTTTATTTCGGCAGTGTATAGGCAATCACGTAGTCGCCCGGCTTGGTGCCGACAGAACCATGACCACCTGCAACCATCAGCACGAATTGCTGATCATCGACCGTATAAGTCATAGGTGTGGATTGCCCGCCTGCAGGAAGACGTGCTTCCCACAGAACCTCACCATTGGTGAGATTATAGGCGCGGAGATAATCATCCACCGCAGCACCCAGGAAGGCTACGCCACCTGCCGTAATCATCGGCCCGCCAATACCCGGCACACCAACCTTGAATGGCAGTGGGACCGGAGCCATGTCGCGGATGGTGCCATTGCGGTGTTTGTAAACCGTCTTACCAGTTCGCAGATCAACACCGGCAACATAGCCCCATGGTGGCGACTGACACGGAATGCCGAGCGGGCTTAAGAATGGTCCCATGAAGACGCCATAAGGCGCGCCGTCATTGCGGTTCAGCCCCTGTTCGCTGCCCTTCTCGTCCTGACCTTTCGGCGGAATATCCGCACGCGGCACAAGGCGGGAAGTGAAGGCTAGATAGGTCGGCATGCCGAACATCACCTGACGCACCGGATCGACTGCTACACTGCCCCAGTTGAAGACGCCGAAGTTGCCCGGATAGACAATCGTTCCTTTGAGCGAAGGCGGCGTATAGCGCCCTTCATAGAAATGCTTGTGGAATGAGATGCGGCAGGCCAGCTGATCAAACAGTGTGACGCCCCACATGTCGCTTTCTTTAAGCGGTGGCGGGCTGAATGTCAGATCGGAGATCGGCTGTGTTGGTGATGTATGATCTTCCGGAATTGCGCCTGTCGGGGCTGCAATCTCACTGATCGGAATGATCGGCTCGCCCGTGCGGCGATCAAGCACATAGATATCACCCTGCTTGGTCGGCCCAACCAGCGCGGGAACACCGTTGATGTCAAGAAGGACCGGCTGGGCTGGAACATCCATATCCCAAAGGTCGTGATGCACTGTCTGGCGCACCCATTTGATCTGCCCCGTATTCACATCGAGCGCGACGATGGAAGAGGAATATTTTTCGACATTCTCGCTACGGCCCATACCGAGCTGATCAGGCACCTGATTGCCGAGCGGGATATAAACAAGGTTGAGCTTGTCATCAACGCTGAAGACAGACCAGCTGTTAGGCGAATTGGTCGTGTAGTGCTCACCTTCGGGCAGCGGCGTCGTAACGTCCGGATTGCCCGAATCCCAGTTCCAAAGCAGCTCACCCGTGCGGATATCGAACGCGCGGATAACACCCGACTGTTCTTCAGTCGAATAGTTGTCATTGACTGCACCGCCGACGATAATCTTGTCGCCGACGACTGCCGGTGGCGAGGTCGAGTAATAATAGCCCGCCGGGTTATATTTCATCCCATGGCTGAGATCGAGCGTACCACCATTGGCAAAGTCAGTGCATATTTCGCCGGTAGCAGTATCAAGCGCGATCAGACGGGCATCCGAAGTCGGCAGATAAACGCGCTCAGAGCATTTAGCACCAGCACTCGCGGTTGTATCCTTCCAGTAGCTTACGCCACGGCAGGTCTGATGCTGACGGTCTGTATTGAAACCAACCTTCGGGTCGAACTTCCACTTTTCCTTGCCCGTAGCCGCATCAAGCGCAATCGCCCAATTATGCGGCGTGCAAAGGAAAAGCGAGTCGCCAATTTTGAGCGGTGTCACCTGATAGGTGGTTTCACCCACATCCTGTGGCTGCTTCACATCGCCGGTCTGATATTGCCAGGCGACCTGAAGCTTGGCGACATTTTCAGGCGTTATCTGAGCAAGCGGCGAATAGCGCTGTCCGTAAGGCGTCCGCCCATATTGATGCCACTCGCCATCAGGCACATTGCCACCAAGATCAGGCGTTGCAGCGACCTTTTCCGTCGGCAGGTCGCCCTTGATGTTGGTCGGGTCCTGCGTCATCGAATAGCCCGCCACAACGAGCGCTGCGAGCGTCGCAATGGTCAATGGCAATCCCCCGCCATTAAGCGGTTTCCGGATCCATGGTGTCAGCAGCCACAGGCCAAGCAGCACAATGATGCCGCCAGTGGAACCCAGTCGCCACCAATCAAAGCTGACTTCATAAACGGCCCAGCCAAGCGTTCCGAGAATGACCAGCGCATAAATCCAGAGCGCCAGAGCATTTCGTTTGAGAAGGAAGAAGCCTGTCAGCAGAAAACCGACAGCGATGATGATGAAGGCCCAGCTGCCACCCAGCGTGGCGAGATAAATCCCGGCTACACCGAGCGCAAGACCAATCAGTATCAATACAATAGACGTAAGAGAAACAAGCAAGACATTACCCCCTTCAAGTAGTGACTGCAGTCCCGCCGTGCATGACTGTTAATCTATTGAAAGCTGCACGGATTAAACCGAATTCGAGGTATTCCTGATTTGGGTGGAAGTGTCGCAGCAAATCCTTTGCCACGCAACACCAGCTGCCTGTTCATCCACATAGGCTGTAAAATGAAAAATCCAGAGGCGCGTATCTAAAAATTCACATTAATGAATCGGCAGCCTTTACGACTGCCGATGTAACTACTCCAATATTTCTTTTATCAACTCGCCATCGGACTCTTAAAGCCTTTCAATCGCAGAGCATTGCTCAAGACGAAGATGCTTGAAAGCGCCATGGCTCCTGCAGCCAAAACAGGCGACAGCAACGTGCCGGTGAACGGATAAAGGATACCGGCTGCAACCGGGATCAGCGCCACATTATAGGCAAAGGCCCAGAACAGGTTTTCGCTGATATTGCGGATCGTTGCCTTCGAGATCGCAATCGCATTCACCACACCACGCAGATCACCCGACATCAGCACAACGTCTGCACTTTCAATCGCAATATCCGTGCCCGTACCAATGGCAATGCCGACATCGGCCGCAGCAAGGGCTGGCGCATCGTTGATGCCATCACCAACAAAGGCAATACGCTTGCCACCTGCCGAGAGGCGCTTCAAGGCTTCGACCTTGCCGTCAGGCAATACTTCGGCCACCACCTCATCAATGCCCAGACGCTTGGCAATGGCTTGCGCCGTGCGACGGTTGTCGCCCGTAATCATAGCCACTTTCAAACCCTGTTCATGCATCGCAGCAATGGCTGCAGGCGTGGTTTCCTTCATTGGATCGGCAACGGTGATGATCGCGGCAAGCTTGCCATCAATTGCTGCATAAAGCGGTGTCTGGCCTTCATCGCCAAGGCGACTTGCATCATCGGCAAAAACAGCCACGTCAAAGCCAAGCTTTGCCATATAACGATCGGCACCGATCGCAACTTCATGACCGGCAACACTGGCTTTCAGGCCAAAGCCCGGGACAGATTCAAAGGCTGAGACATCGGCAAGCTTAAGGCCTTTTTCCTTTGCTGCGGTAACAATGGCATCGGCAATCGGATGCTCAGAACGAGCCTCAACAGCCGCAACCAGCGCCAGGGCTTCATCCTTGTCAACACCATCGACAACAGCAAAATGTGCAAGTGCAGGTTTGCCTTGTGTGAGTGTGCCGGTCTTATCGACAGCGATCACCGAGGCATCACGCAGCGTTTGCAGTGCATCGCCACGACGGAACAGCACACCGAACTCGGCTGCACGACCCGTTCCGACCATGATCGAGGTCGGCGTTGCAAGGCCCATGGCACATGGGCATGCGATGATGACCACGGCGATGGCATTGACCAGCGCAAAGCCCATCATGCCTGTGCCACCGATCACCAGCCAGACCACGAAGGTCAGTGCCGCAGCCGCCAGAACCGCAGGCACAAACCAGCCCGTCACCTTATCGACTTTTGCCTGAATAGGCAGCTTGTCGGCCTGTGCATCCTCGACCATGCGCACAATCTGCGAGATCACCATATCGCGGCCAACCTTGGTCGCGCGGAACGTGAAAGCGCCAGTCTTGTTGATCGTACCACCGACGACTTCTGCGCCTTCTTCCTTGGCGACAGGTACTGGCTCGCCGGTAATCATCGATTCATCCACATAGGACGCCCCCTCAATCACCTCGCCATCCACGGGCACCTTTTCGCCCGGACGCACCTGCACGATATCGCCGACCAGCACATCGTCGAGCGGCACATCGACCGTCTCACCATCGCGCACGACGCGCGCAGATTTTGCCTGCAAACCGACCAGACGACTGATTGCAGCCGAGGTGCGACCCTTGGCACGCGCCTCCAGATAACGACCGATCAGGATCAGCGTGACAATGACTGCCGCTGCCTCGAAGTAAACATTCACTGTGCCTTCGGGCAGAATATCAGACCAGAAGGTTGCAACGACCGAGAAGCCCCATGCAGCTGCCGTTCCGACCACCACCAGAGAATTCATGTCCGGTGTGCCACGCAGCAATGCGGGAATGCCTTTCTTGAAAAAGCGCATTCCGGGGCCGAACAGCACCAGTGTGGTGAGAACGAACTGGAAATACCAGCTGTTCTGCATTCCGATTGTGTTCATGACGAACATGTGCATAGCGGGAACGATATGCGATCCCATTTCAAGAATGAAAACCGGCAGCGTCAGAACTGCGGCAAGGATCACGTTCTTCTTCAGCTCGAGCGCTTCGGCATCGCGCTTGTCAGATTGCGTTTCCTGCTTCGCATCGCTGCGCACTTCATCAAGCGAACGAGCCTCATAGCCTGCAGTTTTGACAGCCTTGATAAGGTCGCTGAGTGGCACCTGACCCGCAAGCTCTACATGTGCACGCTCGGTCGCAAGATTGACACTGGCGCGGGTAACACCCGGAACGGCGTTCAATGCCTTTTCAACTTTGCTGACACAGGACGCACAGGTCATGCCTTCGATAGCGAGATCGGCGCTCCTGGATGGTACGTCGTAACCGGCCTTGCGGATGGCATCGATGACCGCAGGCATATCGGGGGCTGCTTTAAAGGTTACATCAGCGCGTTCGGTCGCAAGATTGACCAGAACCTTTTCAACGCCCGGCACTTTCGCAACGGCTTTCTCAATGGAAGACACACAGGACGCGCAGCTCATGCCCTCAACGGGAATGGCAAAACTTGTGTTTTCGGGTTTGACTGGCTTGTTCATGGCAATCCCTTTCAGCCCCTGTTGTGAGGAGCGATATTACGAGTTGCACAATAAATAACCCTTCCCACCGTTGGAAGGTCAAGCCTTAATATGGAATGATTTTCAGACTGCCATTTCGTTCTGTGGCTGCATCGTCGCGAGGATCGATCCGCAACGGGTCTGGATGAATTCCAGCACGTCGGCTGCAGGCATCGGGCGTCCCATGAGGAAGCCCTGCACTTCACCGAAATTCTGTTTACGCAGACATTCAAGCTGTTGTGTTGTTTCAACCCCTTCGGCGGTTGTGACAATCTTGAAGCCCGCTCCAAGCGTTGCGACAGCCTGAATAATCGCCAGATCACGGCTATCAATTTCAATGCCGGAAACGAAGCTCCGGTCAACCTTGATCTTGTCAAAAGGAAAAGAACGCAGATAGCTCAGAGATGAATAACCGGTGCCAAAATCATCCATGGCAATGCGTACACCCAATCGGCGTAACTCGAACAGCAGCTCAGTATTGTGCTTGCTGTTTTGCAGAAAGACCGATTCCGTAATTTCCAGCTCGAGACGATCCGGTGAAAGCCGCGCTGTAAGCAATGCGTCCTTCACGGAATCAAGCAGCGTGCATTGATTGAACTGGACCGGAGAAAGATTGACCGAGACCTTGATGTCGTCGGGCCATGAAGCTGCCTCCCGACATGCCTCGCCAAGAACCCAATCACCGATGGGGCCGATTAGTCCTGCCTCTTCGGCAATCGGAATAAATTCAACCGGGGAGACCATGCCCAATACGGGATGATACCAACGTAGCAAGGCTTCAAAACCGGATATACGTCCGGTTTCAAGATTGAATATCGGCTGATAATGCAACTCGAACTGCTGCGCTGCCAAAGCCAGCCGCAAGTCGGTCGTCATGGCATGACGTTTCTCAACGGCAAGGCGCAGGGAATGCTGATAAAAGCAGAAGGTCCGTCTGCCATCTGCCTTGGCCGCATAAAGTGCAAGATCGACATTCCGCATCAACACATCGGGATCGTCACCATGCATAGGCGCCTGCGCAATACCGATGCTACATGTCACAAATTCCGAGATATCGCCCAGATCGAATGGATCCTGAAATGCCGAAAGGAGACGGTCGGCAAACATGGCAATCTGTTCAACCGTATCGCAGTGATAAATGATGGCGAATTCATCGCCTCCAAGCCGCGCGATAAACTGATCACTGATGATATTCTTGAGACGAACCGCAACCTGTTGGAGAAGCAGATCGCCAATCTGGTGACCTCTGCTGTCGTTGATGGTCTTGAAATGATCAATGTCGAGATAAAACAGCGCGAATGCAGGAGCGCGGTCTCTCTTTTTCAACACCCCGGCCATATGCTGCGAGAAATAGGCACGGTTAGGCAAATCCGTCAGACTGTCATGCATGGCAACATGGGCCATGCGTTCCTCAATCTGCCGCTGCTCTGTTGTATCCTCTATCAATCCAATGAGATAACGCGGCTGATCGCCCTCTATCGGAGGGATCGAGCGTTTTATAATCCGCATCCGGCGCGGCTTACCATCCGCGCAACGGATATCGCGTTCAACCGTCAATACATTGCCGCGGCGCATGGCCCGACGATCCTGCTGGGTCAGAAGCTTTGCTTCCTCAATCGGAAAGATTTCTGCGTCAATCGAACCGATAACTCGATCAATATCGTGCCCGCTGATGCTGGACGCCGCCTGATTGTAGAGGAGGTAACGCCCCTGATCCTTCATGTCCTTGACGAACACGCCAAGCGGCAAATTATTGATGAGACTGTCGAGCAGGGACTGCACATGATTTGCCTGCCGGTTAGCTTCTTCCAGCTCGGTAATATCCTGCACAATTGCCAGGATCGCCTGCTTTCCATCAAAAATAACCTGACGCCCGTAAGTCAGAACATCGATGGTCTGGCCGTTGGCTTTCAAATGCTGCCAGCGCTCGGGGCGTTCCAGATCACTCCTGTCGCGCACTGCGGCAAACATTCTGTCACGTTCGGTCTGTGGGCGGATGTCCAGCACCGTCATGCCGGGTATTTCGTCAACGGAATAACCATAGAGCCCATGGGCCGCTTCATTCATGACAATGAAATGCAGCGTTTCAGGATCATAGACCCACATCGGCGTCGGATGGGTTGTAAAAAGAACGCGGAAATCTTCTTCGGAGGTGCGCGTCATGGCACCATCCGAGCGAGCCTGACCGGCTTCCCGCTTCCTCATCATTGTCCCCTCATCAGACTAATCCTGACTGGATGTTCTCTGTTCTCGTGTCTGGAGAATCAGACCAAACTGTCTGTAGCAGGACGAAACAATCCCGTGGATAGCTTACTGCGTATAATTTTAACAAATTATATACAAATTATAGGAATCGCTAAATTAGCACCTGTGATTTTGAATTTTTGAGAGCTTTGCTCTGTCTCTTGACCGGCCTGCCGTTCCGGCCTATGCCTTAAAGCGCAAAATTCGTTGGGGTGCCTTCGAAGCAATATCAGGAAAAGTGCTTAGCGGTTTTCCGTCCGATATTGCGACACAAAAGGCTGAGAGACGCTGATCGCGTTAACCCATTGAACCTGATCCGGGTAATACCTGCGTAGGGAACGGAGTTTGACGCGTCGCGACCGAGGGAGTTCCCTCATCGGAGTTCAAGCTCCAAACAGGTTCATGACGTCTCATTTTTCCGTTCGGAATGAGAGACGTCATGATGGACCAAAAAAACAGTTTCTCCCGAACTACACCAAACAGCAGTGCGGCATCCGTGCCCATATGCGTGACTATTGCGGGCTCTGACAGCAGCGGAGGCGCGGGCATTCAGGCCGATCTGAAAACATTCTCGGCACTCGGCGTCTATGGCGCCAGCGTCATTGCCGCCGTCACGGTGCAGAATACACGTGCTGTAACAGCGGTGCATGATGTGCCACCGGAAATTGTCGCCGGACAAATCGATGCGGTTTTCAGCGATCTCAATGTCGCTGCGGTCAAGATTGGCATGGTCTCGGTTCCCCGGACCATTCAGGCAATTGCGCGAGGCCTCGAGCATTTTTCCGGCCCTATCGTTCTTGATCCGGTGATGATCGCCAAATCAGGTGATCGCTTGTTGAGTGAAGATGCTATTTCGATCCTGCGCGAAAAGCTGATCCCGCTTGCAGCCATTTTAACCCCCAACAGACCGGAAGCTGCCTGCCTTCTCGATGGACCAATGGCAAGCAATGAAGACGAGGCAGAGGAACAGGGCCGTGCTTTGCTAAAGCTTGGCGCCAAAGCCGTCTTGATGAAAGGCGGACATGCGGAAGGCGCAATCTGTACGGACCTTTTGATCCGCAGTGACCAGCCAACGATCCGGCTTGAAGCACCGCGCATCTACACGCAAAACACGCATGGAACGGGTTGTACACTATCTTCCGCAATTACAGCCGGACTTGGTAAGTATCTCCCTCTTGAGCAAGCACTCCGCGAGGCCCACGCCTATCTGCAAGGGGCGATCCAGAACGCAGACAAGCTTAAAGTCGGCAGCGGGCATGGTCCTGTGCATCACTTCCATAATTTGTGGGAGACAGTCTGATGCGTGTCTCCATCATTGGCGCAGGTGTTGCTGGCCTTGCCTGCGCTACAGAATTCAGCGATCAGGGACATGCAGTCACTATCATTGCCAAAAGCACTGAGATCGGTTCCGACAGCTGCTCCTGGTTTGCCGGTGGAATGCTCGCCCCATGGTGCGAAGGCGAAAGTGCGGAAGAACCAGTCGTGCGGCTTGGGAAGCAAGCAATTGACTGGTGGGAACGGCATGTTTCAACCGTCCACCGCAAGGGAACGCTCGTCATATCCCACACACGCGATGCAACCGAACTTCGCCGCTTTGCCCGTCGGACGGAGGCCTTTGATACCATTGATCAGGAACAGATCGAGGCGCTGGAACCGGACCTCGCAGGCCGTTTCCGGCAGGGGCTCTTCTTTGCTGAAGAAGGCCACCTCAACCCACGCAACACGCTGATTGAACTTGCCGAGAATCTTCAGAAAAAAGGCGTGGTATTTCATATGGGACAGGATGCGAAAGACGTAAAGATCGACACCGATATCACCGTCGATGCGCGTGGTCTTGCGGCGCGTGATCAGTTGCAGGATCTGCGCGGCGTGAAGGGCGAAATGCTTATTGTTCGCTCCCGCGACATCAATCTTTCGCGCCCTGTGCGCCTACTGCATCCACGCATTCCGCTTTATATCGTGCCGCGTGGCGACGGCATCCACATGATCGGCGCAACCATGATCGAAAGCGATGAGCGGGGCGGCATCAGCATCCGCTCGACGCTGGAAATGCTGAGCGCCGCCTATGCGCTGCATCCGGCATTTGGCGAGGCGGAAATTCTGGAAACCGGTGTCGATGCCCGCCCGGCCTTCCCCAACAATCTGCCGCGTGTGCGCAAACGTGGCCAAACCATCTATGTCAATGGGCTTTATCGGCACGGCTTTCTGCTCTCGCCTGCGGTCGCACGCATGGCGGTTGCGGCTGCAACTGAAGCCGAACATAGGCCTGAATTTTTAGAGGAACTGGCATGACCATCGTTTTAAACGGCGCGGTCTTTGAAACCACGAGCACCAATCTTTCAGCCCTGCTTGCAGAAATCGAACTTGATGAAGCGGTGGTGGCAACCGCGCTCAATGGCGAATTCATCCCAGGCGACGAACGCGAAGCCACCCTGATCGGTGAAGGCGACCGCATCGAAGTGCTCGCACCCATGCAGGGAGGCTAGGATGCTGGAATTTTACGGAAAAACATTTGAAAGCCGCCTGCTATTGGGAACGGCACAATATCCATCCCCCTCTATTCTTGCTGACAGCGTTCGCTCGTCAAAGACTGAAATCGTGACGGTTTCGCTTCGGCGCGAGAGCGGCAACATGCGTGCGGGTCAGGATTTCTGGACGCTCATCAAAGATTTGGGTGTTTCGGTTTTGCCCAATACTGCCGGGTGCCATACCGCACGCGAAGCTGTGACCACGGCAAAAATGGCGCGTGACGTTTTCGGCACCAACTGGATCAAGCTTGAAGTCATCGGCGATCACGACACGTTGCAGCCCGATCCTTTCGGGCTGGTCGAAGCAGCACGAATTCTCTGCGATGAAGGCTTTGAGGTCTTTCCCTATATGAATGACGATCTTGTAGTTGCGGAAAAGCTGCTCGAAGCAGGCTGCAAGGTGTTGATGCCATGGGGCGCACCGATTGGTTCAGGTCGCGGCCTCAACAATCCTTATGCGCTTAAAACCATGCGCGCGCATTTCCCCGATATTCCACTGGTCGTGGATGCCGGTATTGGCGTGCCATCGCACGCTGCAACCGCAATGGAACTTGGCTTTGATGCCGTGCTGATCAACACCGCCGTTGCCAAAGCGGGCGATCCTTGCGCTATCGCCCGCGCTTTTGCGCTCGCTGTTGAAGCTGGTCGTATCGCCTATGAAGCCGATCCGATTGAGGCCCGCGACATGGCAGCCCCCTCCACTCCCCTCATCGGAAAGGCGTTTTTGTAATGCTCCTCGATCCGTTCTACCCGATCTTTGACAGCGCCAGTTGGTGTGAGCGCATGGTACCGCTTGGCATCAAACTCGTGCAGCTGCGCATCAAGGATAAGAACGACACGCAACTGCGCGCAGAAATCCGCGCAGCACGCGAAATTTGCGCGCAATATGATTGCCAGCTCATCGTCAATGACTACTGGAAACTGGCTATTGAGGAAGGCTGCGACTTCATACATCTCGGTCAGGAAGACCTTGATGACGCCGATCTCGATGCTATCCGTGCGGGCGGCTTGAAGCTCGGTGTATCCAGCCATGATGAGGCGGAGCTTGATCGCGCATTAGCGCTAAAGCCAGCCTATATCGCGCTCGGTCCGGTCTATCCCACCATTCTCAAAAAGATGAAATGGCATGAACAAGGACTGGACCGCGTCAGTCAATGGAAAGCCAAACTTGGCGATATTCCGCTTGTTGGCATTGGCGGTATGAATGTGGAGCGCGCGCCGGGCGTCTTTAAAGCCGGAGCTGACATAATTTCAGTCGTCACTGACATCACTCTCAACCCCGATCCCGAAGCCCGAGTACGGCAATGGATCGAAGTTACTCGACCTTACGTAAAACAGACCCAAACGGTTTAACCGGAGGAATTATGAAAAAACTAGCTCTTGCTGCGCTTTTCAGCGCCACGGCTTCGTTTGCCCTGATGTCAGCTCAGGCAGCTCACGCGAACGATAAATTCAAACTCATACTCGACTGGTATGTGAACCCGGATCATGGGCCGATCATCGTGGCCGACAAACTCGGTTACTTCAAGGATGCGGGTCTTGATGTGGAAATCATCGCCCCTGCGGATGCATCCGTACCACCCAAAATGGTTGCGGCTGGACAGGCTGATCTGGCAATCTCCTATCAGCAGCAGGTGCATCTCGATGTTCATGCCGATATTCCCCTGATCCGCGTCGGCACTCTGGTCGATTCTCCACTCAATTGCCTGATGGTGCGTGACGATGGTTCGGTCAATTCAATTCCCGACCTCAAAGGCAAGAAGATCGGCTTCTCGGTCGCTGGTGTTGAAGAAACGGTGCTTGGCACCATTCTCAAAAAGCACGATATTCAGTTGTCCGATGTTGAACTCATCAATGTGAATTTCTCGCTCGCGCCATCGCTGATGTCGAAGCAGGTTGATGCCGTGATGGGTGCCTATCGCAATGTTGAACTCAACCAGATGGCGGTTGAAGGGGTCGCGGGCAAATGCTTCTTCGTCGAGGAAGAAGGCGTGCCGGTCTATGACGAGCTGGTTTATGTCGCCAATTCCAACAAGCTTGATGCGAGCGAAAAAGAGCGGATTTCGCGCTTCCTCGCAGCCACCGAAAAGGCCGCGCAATATATCGTCAATCATCCAGAGCAAAGCTACGACCTGTTTGCGTCTTACAGTTCTGAACTCAAAGACGAGCTGAACCAGCGCGCGTGGAAAGACACGGTTGCGCGTTTCTCGCGCTCGCCTGCAAGCCTCGATTATGGACGCTGGAGCCGCTACGAGGCCTATCTCAAGGAAAATGGTCTTGTGCCTTCGATCCTGCCTGTCGAAAAATTAGCCATTGATGTGAATGCAGAAGGTGACAAACCATGAGTGCCACGCTTTATTCATCCGAACTGTTCACCCGCCTGCGTGCTGCAACACTTGATGACTGGACGCCCTATATTGATCATGAATTCGTGCGCGGATTAGGCGATGGCACATTGCCGAAATCGGCGTTCCTGCATTATCTCAAACAGGATTATGTCTATCTGCATCACTATGCCCGCGCCTTTGCGCTCGGTGTCGTGAAGGCAGGCAGTCTTCAGGAAACACGGCTTTGCGCCGAAATCATGCATGGGCTTGCGGTTACGGAATTGCCACTGCATATCGGCATCTGCGCCCGCGAAGGCATCAGTGAAGACGAGCTTTACAACACAAAAGAAGAGCCGGAGAACCTCGCCTATACGCGTTATGTACTCGATTGCGGGCAGGCTGGCGATTTTCTCGATCTGCTGACCGCACTGGTTCCCTGCGCACATGGCTATGGCGAAATCGGGGTTAATCTCGCAGCCACGGCAAAAGCCGGTACGCCTTATCAGGAGTGGATCGACACCTATGCGGGCGCTGATTATCAGGAGATGTGCCACACGGTTGGCAAGCTCTTTGATCAGGCCGCGAAAGATCGCATTGGTACGGATTTCGAGAGCAGCCCACGCTGGCCAAAGCTCTGCCAGATTTTTGCAACGGCCAGCAGGCTCGAAGCGAACTTCTGGAGCATGGGTCTCAAAGAAGCATGACGAGCATCGCTCCTCGCTCGCGCAAAAAACGCATCGCCGACGGGTTTCTGTCGGCGGTTGCTGTGCTGGCACTGTGGCAGGCTGTGGTGAGCATCTGGCAAATGCCGCGCTTCATCCTGCCCGGCCCGCTCGACGTCGTGCAATCGCTCATTACCAATGCGCAGCTGATTGCCGACAATGCCGTCGTGACATTTGGCGAAGTGCTGGGCGGGCTTTTTTTCGGCTCTGCCATTGGCGTGCTGACAGCCATCGGCCTGATGATGTCGCCTCTTGCACAACGGCTGGTCATGCCAGTGATGGTGTTCTCTCAGGCTATCCCGATATTTGCGCTTGCGCCCATCCTGACACTCTGGCTCGGCTACGGCCCTGCATCCAAAATCGCTGTCACCATTCTGATGATCTTCTTTCCGGTCGTCTCGACCTTTCTGGATGGAATGCAGCGTACCGATCAGACGCTGATCAATGCCGCCGAAAATCTCGGTGCGAAACGGATGCAAATTCTGTTTCGCATTCGCATCCCGGCAGCTTTCCCGTCACTTGCCTCGGGTTTAAGCTTGGCTGCCGTCTATGCACCCATCGGCGCCGTGGTCGGCGAATGGGTGGGCGCATCCAAAGGGCTTGGCTATCTGATGCTGCTCGCCAATGGGCGCGCCAAGGTCGATCTGATGTTCGCAAGCCTTTTCGTTCTGGCAGCTTTCACTATGCTCTTGCATGCAACGATCTCACATTTTGCGCGCAAGCTCGCCGCGTGGCCTCGAAAGCTGTAAGGCAGCATTTTTGCCACACTCAATAGATTGAAATAAAATTTCTGCATTTTGCCACTTGGCAAATAGATTTGCTCATTTATTGTGCAGCCATCTGAAACACTGGCAAGAGGTATGAGATGCGTGCTTATCCATTTCCGTCGGTGCCCGGTGTTAATGCGGGCGCTTCCAAGCTTTAAGTCTTTGGCCCGTGTTGCAGGCTAAGGCCTGACCGCCCTCCCTAAAAGGGCACATTCCTAACAACTCCCAAATTTGCCGCAGCTATTTTCAGCTGTTTGTTTTGTCTTCGTTTTCACGCATTGTCCGGCGCATAACCGCATCGCACCTTTGCTGAAAATGATTTTAAAGGAACCAGAATCCGTCTTCGCGGCCTGGTATTATTCACATGACTCGGTTTCGTATAGATTTCCGGGGACCTGCCTTCCGCAATGTCCTCGGCTACACATTTGGCCACTGGCGAAGTCAGCCTCTGCGGCTGACGCTGATTATCATCAGCATGCTGCTTGCAACGGCCGCAGATGTTCTCACACCGCTTTATTCCGGGCGGCTCGTTGACGCCCTTTCTCTTGGCAAGGACAGCGCATGGAATGGTGCGGTTCATGCGCTGATTATCCTGCTTGCACTGGGTGCACTGGCGCTGATCACACGTCAGCTGACCTTCTATGTCATCACCGACTTCACGCTGAAGATCATGAGCGACATGGCAGCCAGTTCGTTTCGCAAGCTACAGCGGTTTTCGACCGACTGGCATGCAAATGCTTTTGCCGGATCAACCGTGCGCAAAGTCTCGCGCGGCATGTGGGCGCTCGATCTGCTCAATGACACGCTGCTCATTGCTTTGCTGCCATCAATCCTGATGCTGCTTGGCTCGGTAGCGCTGCTCTCATGGTACTGGCCAATGATGGGCTTGCTGGTTGCAATCGGCTCGGTGCTTTTCATCGTCTGCACGATCGTGATTTCACTGGGCTTCGTTGCGCCCGCAGCAACGCTCGCCAATAGCTGGGACACACGTATGGGCGGCGCTTTGGCCGATGCCATTTCGTGCAATGCCGTTGTTAAGGCATTCGGTGCGGAAGGTCGTGAAGATGGACGTCTCGCAAAGGTCGTCACCAAGTGGCGCGGTCGTACACGCCGCACATGGCTGATCGGCACGCTGAACGGCTTCATTCAGGGGGTAAACCTGCTGGTGATGCGTGGCGTGGTCATTGCCTTTGCGCTCTATCTGTGGAGCCAGGGCAAGGCAACGGCCGGTGATATCACCTTCGTTCTGACTGCTTTCTTCATGTTGCAGGGCTATCTGCGCGACGTTGGCATGCATATCCGCAACCTGCAGCGTTCGGTTAACGATATGGAAGAACTGGTTCAGATTGAAGCCGAGCCTTATGGCATTGCCGACAGGCCGGGTGCTGGTGCAATCAAGATTGGAAATGGTGAGATCACGTTCGATCACGTCACGTTCCATTACGGCAGTCACGACACAGCTCTTTATCGCGACTTCTCGGTCAGGATCGAGGCTGGTGAACGGGTTGGTCTGGTCGGTCATTCGGGTTCGGGCAAGACGACATTCGTCAAGCTCATCCAGCGTCTTTATGATGTCAGTGGCGGCGCCATCAAGATTGACGGTCAGAACATTGCCGAAGTCACGCAAGGGTCGCTGCGTTCGCAGATTGCTATCGTGCAGCAGGAACCGATCCTGTTTCACCGGACGCTGGCTGAGAACATTGCTTATGCTCGCCCCGGCGCAACTCAGGCCGAGATCGAGCATGCAGCAATGCTTGCCAGTGCGCATGACTTCATCATGCGTCTGCCAAAGGGCTATGCGACGCTCGTTGGCGAACGTGGTGTGAAGCTTTCGGGTGGCGAACGTCAGCGTGTGGCGATTGCCCGTGCGTTTCTGGCAGATGCACCAATCCTTATTCTGGATGAGGCAACGTCGAGCCTTGATTCAGAATCGGAAGTGCTGATCCAGCAGGCCATGGAGCGGCTGATGATCGGTCGTACAACACTTGTCATTGCACACCGGCTTTCGACGGTTCGTGCGCTTGATCGGTTGCTGGTCTTCGACAAGGGCAAGATTTTGGAAGAAGGCGATCATGATGCGCTTATCCGTAAGCCGGGCGGCATCTATCGCCGCATGTTCGAACGGCAGGCGCTGGAACTGACCAAGGGACTGGAAGATGTTCTTCCGTCATAGTAAGAGATGAAACGGGGCCGGGATTACCGGCCCCTTTTTTATTCTGCTGCCTTGCCGGAAGACTGGCGAATAATCAGCTTATATTCGACATGGCGCGACGGCGATGCATCGCCACTCTCGATCTGCTGCAAAAGCATATCCACGGCATCACGGGTCATCTCGCGTATGGGCTGACGAACGGTCGTAATCTGCGGGGAGACCATGCTGGCGATAGCACTGTCATCGAAGCCGACAATGGTCAGATCGCCGGGCACGTCCAGCTTATAATCATAGGCAATCTGCAAAACAGCAGCCGCCATATCATCATTGGAAGCGAAAATGGCCGTTGGCCGCTTTTGCAGCTCCATCAGTTTTCTGCCTGCCGTCAATCCGCTGGCGAAACTGAACCCGCCCCCAACCTCATAATCGGGATTATGCTCAATGCCCGCATCGTCAAGCATCCGGCGATAGCCCTCAAGACGCAATTGCGCAGAACGATGCGTCAGATCACCAATGACAATGGCAATCCTTGTGTGGCCTTGCTTGAGAAGATAATCCATCAGGTCAACGGTGGCGGCGGCGTCATCGATTGCCACACTGTCCGTCGGATGCACGTTAAAATCACCCGCCACCCGTGAAAATGGCATGGCGGAAGCAATCAATTCCTGCAAGATCTCTGGATCATCAGACATGGGTGGCGTGACGATTATGCCATCAAGCCCGGAAGCATGGGCCGTTTCAATCAAGGATCCACGAATATCGGCGCGATTTTCGACCGGAAAGATCAAAAGCCGATAGCGGGTGCCGCGCAGGCGATCAAGCGCACCGTTCTGCAATTCCGTGACATAGCTGTGGCTCGGATTTTCAAAGAAAAGCCCAATGAGATGCGAGCGTCTTTCAACCAGATTGCGCGCTGCCGCATTCGGGCGATAGCGCAACTCGGCCCCCGCTTCTCTCACACGCTCGCGGATCGTGTCGCGCACATTGGGTTCGTCATTATAAACCCGTGATACTGTCTTGATAGACACGCCAGCAAGACGCGCCACATCATGTATTGTCGCTCTTTTATTGGATGCGGCCATGGCCGATATGTACTCTCTCCCCGGTATTCCCGATAATTTAACTAGCTGCTTTGCCTATCGAGGCAAAGCCCTAAAGCGCGACGCGCTTTAACTATTTGTTTTATCGCATTATCCTACGCAAATAGCTCACGTGCTTTTTGGTTCAAATGCTTTAAATAGAACATATCTTGGAGCGGGTGAGAAAGCGCTTTTCACGGCCATTGTCGAGCGAGAACATACCGCCTCGCCCCGGCACGACATCGATGATGAGTTCGGTATGCTTCCAGGCTTCGTATTGCGAGCCGCTGATGTAAAATGGCGCACCACCGATCTCGCCAAGCTTCACATCTGCATCAGACAAAAGCAAATCGCCCTGCGGGTAACACATCGGCGAAGAACCGTCGCAGCAACCACCGGACTGATGAAACATGATCGGCCCATACTCGGCCTGCAATTCCTTTATGAGCTCAAGCGCTGCATCAGTCGCAGTAACCTGCTGTTCTTGTGCGAGCTGGGTCATGGTTTCCTCCTCCCATAGAGCGCGTTTCGATCTGATTGAATCAGATCGGCGCTCTAAACGCTTTTATTCAAAGCATAATCTTATCGATCCTCGTTTCACTCCGGTCGGATTATGCTCTAAAAAAGCCGCCGCATCACTACGGCGGCTCTATTTGAACTATGAACCGATTACTGCGTGAGGTCCATCACGACACGGCCTTCAATCTGACCGGCGCGCATTTCATCAAAAATTGCATTGATGTTGTCGATCTTGTCTGTGCGGATGGTCGCCTTAACCTTGCCGTCGGCGGCAAAATCGATGGATTCCTGCAAATCGAGACGCGTACCGACAATGGAGCCGCGCACGGTGACGCCGTTCAACACCATATTGAAAATCGACAGTGGAAATTCGCCCGCCGGAAGGCCATTGAGCGCAATCGTGCCACCGCGCGCAGCCATGCCGATTGCCTGTTCAAAAGCCTTCGGCGAAACGGCCGTGACAAGCACGCCCTGTGCACCGCCATCAGTTTCTTTTTTGATATAAGCAGCCGGATCATTATGCGTCTTCGCATTGACTGTAACGGTCGCACCAAGCCTGCGGGCAAGGTCGAGCTTCTTGTCATCGATATCGACGGCGGCGACATTGAGCCCCATCGCTTTGGCATATTGCACCGCCATATGGCCAAGACCACCAATGCCGGAAATCACCACCCAATCGCCCGGCTTCGTGTCCGTGACCTTAAGGCCTTTATAGACCGTCACACCGGCACAGAGGATAGGTGCAATCTCATTGAACTCGATGTTCTTCGGCAGATGCCCAACGAAATTGGGGTCGGCGACCACATAGTCAGCAAAGCCGCCATTGACGGAATAGCCAGTATTCAGTTGCTCTTCGCAGAGTGTTTCCCAGCCGCCAAGGCAATGCACGCAATGACCACAAGCCGTGTAGAGCCATGGAATGCCGACGCGGTCGCCTTCCTTGACGTGTTTGACCCCTTTACCCACTGCAGAAACAAAGCCAACGCCTTCATGTCCAGGGATAAATGGAGGGTTAGGCTTTACAGGCCAATCGCCTTCGGCGGCATGAAGATCAGTGTGACAGACGCCGGATGCCTGAATGGCCACCTGTATCTGACCGTCGCCCGGCTGCGGAATTGGGACTTCGTCAATTGTCAGTGGTTTGCCGAACTCGCGGACAACAGCCGCTTTCATTGTCTTTGCCATTGGAAGTTCCTTCTGTTTTTGGGCGGGCCGGCAGGAGTATAGATCCTGCCGACCCACCCCTTTCCTGGGAGGAAACAGGGGGGGACAGCCTCAGATCGATAGTGCAAGTGAGGCCGTACTGTACCGATGAAACTGCGAGGAGAGGGGGCGGCCCGAGGCGCGAAAGCCACGAACCGCCTTTGCTTTTTAGAAGAAGCCGAGCTTCTTCGGGCTGTAACTCACCAGCATGTTTTTGGTCTGCTGGTAGTGGTCGAGCATCTTGAGGTGGTTTTCACGACCGATACCCGACTGCTTATAGCCACCGAACGCCGCATGGGCCGGATAGGCGTGGTAGCAGTTTGTCCAGACGCGGCCTGCCTGAATGGCACGACCAAAGCGATAAGCGCGCGTGCCGTCACGCGTCCATACACCTGCGCCAAGACCATAAAGTGTGTCATTTGCAATCGCGAGCGCTTCGGCATCGTCCTTAAAGGTCGTGACCGAAACAACAGGGCCAAAGATTTCCTCCTGGAAAATCCGCATCTTGTTGGTGCCCTTGAAGACAGTTGGCTTGACGTAATAGCCTCCCGCCAGATCACCAGCCAATTCATTGCGCCCACCGCCGGTCAGCACTTCTGCGCCTTCCTGTTTGCCGATATCGATATAGCTCAGGATTTTTTCGAGCTGTTCGCTGGATGCCTGCGCACCGATCATGGTTGCCGGATCAAGAGGATCGCCCTGTACAATAGCTTCCACGCGCTTCAATGCACGTTCCATGAACTCGTCATAGATCTTTTCATGGATCAGCGCGCGGCTTGGACAGGTGCAGACTTCCCCCTGATTGAGCGCAAACATGACAAAGCCTTCAATGGCCTTGTCGAAGAAATCGTCATCTTCTGCCGTGACGTCAGAGAAGAAGATATTTGGCGATTTGCCGCCCAGTTCCAGCGTTACCGGGATGAGGTTCTGGCTGGCATATTGCATGATGAGACGACCAGTCGTCGTTTCACCGGTAAAGGCGATCTTGGCAATGCGTGGGCTCGATGCCAGCGGCTTGCCAGCTTCCAGACCAAAACCATTGACCACGTTGAGCACGCCTGCAGGCAGCAGATCACCTATGATCTCCATCAGTACAAGAATGGATGCAGGTGTCTGTTCAGCAGGCTTCAGCACAACGCAGTTACCGGCAGCAAGGGCTGGTGCCAGTTTCCATACTGCCATCAGCAGCGGGAAGTTCCAGGGGATGATCTGGCCGACAACACCGAGCGGTTCGTGGAAATGATACGCAACCGTATCGTGGTCGATTTCCGAAATACCACCTTCCTGCGCACGGATTGCACCGGCAAAATAACGGAAGTGGTCAATAGCAAGTGGCAGATCGGCATTTGTGGTTTCGCGGATCGGCTTGCCGTTGTCCCATGTTTCAGCGGCTGCGAGTTTCGGCAGATTTGCTTCCATCCGGTCTGCAATCTTATTGAGGATCACAGCGCGTTCGGCAGGGCTGGTTCTGCCCCATGCATCCTTGGCAGCGTGTGCCGCATCAAGTGCCGCATCAACATCAGCTGCATCAGAACGCGCGACTTCGCACAGAACCTGACCATTGACCGGGGATGTGTTTTCGAAATAGCGGCCAGACTTGGGTTCAACCCATTTGCCGCCAATGAAATTGCCATAGCGCTTGGCAAACTCCGGCTTTACGGAGCGATGAAATTCTACCTTGTTCATGACATTCCTCCCAAAGACAACGCCGCTCCTACGGCGTTTCTTGATCCAAGATGGCGCGGCTCTTGGGAGGAGTCATCCACACCAATGACTATACAGTATTAATGTGTCTCAATAATGAGACAGTTTGGAAAACCGAATGCAAAATCTAGTTCGGACGAATGATTTTCAGCCGATTGAGCTTGCGGTGAAGCGTGGCGCGGCTGATACCGAGAAGCTTGGCAGCGGAAGAAACATTGCCGTCTGAACGCGCAATGGCCCGCAGGATAACGCTTCTTTCAGACTCCGCCATGTCCTCTCGCGGATCGGCATGCCAACCCAACAGGTCAGCAGCCGGGAGTGCTGTCGAAAGCGCTTCATCGGTAAGACCGAGTGAAAGCCTTGCAGCTCGTGTCGCACCAACCACCAGATCATCCTTGTCGACAGCGATCAGCGCGCCACCAGTGCGATCAGCACTTGGAGCCAGCATGATGCGTGCTTGCGGAAAAGCCTGACGGAAATTTTCAGCCTCTATCCGGCGAGCTGCATCAATAACCGCCACGGAAATCAGCTGAACAAAGGCTTCAGTCAGATCGCTGCGGCATGAGGAGACATCGAGTGCAGCCATCAATCGACCCTGATGATCGTGGATCGGTGCAACCGTACAGGAAAGGCCTATGTTTCGAGTATGAAAATGCTGATCGCGGTGGATGGTCAGCGCCCGTTGTTCGGCGATACAGGTCCCAATTCCGTTGGTGCCTTCGACAGCTTCACTCCACACGGCACCGGTCCACAGACCCCATTCGTAGAATGTATCGTCATCGCCCGCAGCACCTCGTCGCTCGACCGGCACGCCGTTGCTGTCAGCCAGAAGCACACAGCAACCAACGCCACCAACCGCCATATAAAGACGATCCATGCTCGCTTGCGCTATGTTGACCACACGCTCCATACGCTGGCGTACATTGCGAAACTCGCCGTCAGAGAGCGTTTGAACTGAACCAAGCTCTGCCGGGTCCAGCCCATGCAGCTGCGCAGAACGTCGCCATGACGCGACGAGAGCCGAGCGGGCCGCACCACCCGTATCGATAGCGGAATGGATGCGGTCAGCATGAATTCTGTCTTGCGGTGCACCCATGTTTTCCTCCCAGAAAGGCTGGAAACCGCCTGCTGGAAGGATAATGACTTTTTATATCGAGGGTTGCAAGTGAGGGATTAAGCAGCCTTCACCGGCTTCAGAAAAGCTTGCAGCGCAGAGACCTCAGAGCTATTCAAACGAAGGCCAAGCTTTGTACGGCGCCACAGAATATCTTCTGCCGTATGTGCCCATTCATTTTCAATGAGATAGCGCACTTCTGCCTCATAGAGATCGGCACCAAAATGCCGTCCGAGATCAGCAAGCGAACTGGTCTCACCGAGCAAAGCGCGTGCCCGTGTCCCATAGAGCCGGAACAGACGACGGGCATGGATAGGAGAAAGGAACGGATAAGCCGCTTTCAGCTTTTCAAGCTCACGATCAAAGGCTACTTCCTGAAAATCACCACCCGGCAAAGGTGCGGCATGGGTCCAAGGAGCACCTTTTTTGCCCAGGTGATGCTCAATCTTCTCAAGCATGTGCTCAGCCAGCCTGCGTGCGGTCGTCAGCTTGCCACCAAACACATTGATCAGCGGTGCTGCACCCTGCGACGCATCTTCTTTCAACACGTAATCGCGGGTTGCTTCCTGCGCCTTGCTCGCACCGTCATCATAAAGCGGACGCACGCCGGAATAGGTCCATACAATATCCTCGAGGCGCACCGACTCCTTGAAATATTCACTGGCACAAGCGCAAAGATAATCGGTTTCCTTGTCGCTGATCGCGACCTTGGCCGGATCTCCCTGATAATCCTGATCGGTTGTACCGATCAGCGTAAAATCGTCCTCATAGGGAATGGCGAAGATGATACGTCCGTCATTATTCTGGAAGAAATAGGACCGCGGATCAGAGAATTTTTTGCGCACCACAATATGGCTGCCCTGAACCAGGCGCACATTATGCAGTTGGCGATCACCCTCAACACCTTGCAAAACCTTGTCGGCCCATGGACCTGCTGCATTGACGAGAAGCCGGGCACGAACCTCTTCACGCGCACCCGTGTCAATGTTTTCCAGCGTTACCGTCCAAGCTTCATGGTCACGGCGAGCGGATACGACTTTGGTGCGTGTGCGGATCATTGCACCACGATCTGCTGCGTCACGCGCGGTTAGCGCAGTGAAACGAGCATCATCCACCCAGCAATCGGAATATTCGAAAGCCTTGGTGAAAAGCGGCTTCAAGGGCGCAGCAGAAGGGTCGGTTCGCATATCGAGCGTGCGCGTCGCAGGCAGTTTCTTGCGGCCACCGAGATGATCGTACAGAAACAAGCCAAGGCGCAAAAGCCAGGCCGGACGCACACCACCCTTATGAAAAGGCAGCACAAATCGCATCGGATGGATGAGATGCGGCGCGTTGGCCCACAGCACTTCCCGCTCCATCAGCGCCTCACGCACTAGACGGAATTCGTAATGCTCCAAATAGCGCAAACCGCCATGAATGAGTTTGGTGGCCCGCGACGAGGTGCCGCTTGCCAAATCGTTCATCTCGGCAAGACCTACGGAGAAACCACGTCCCACCGCATCTCTTGCAATGCCGCATCCATTGATGCCGCCACCGATTACGAAAATGTCAAATATTTTATTCTGCACCATGGCGAACCCTGAAGACCTTCTCCAACCACCAAAGCGAATATAATTCATTTCATACGAAAGCAAAACGAAAATGAAACGAAACTGCGATTCTTTCTGTCCATTAGAACCTCATAGGCCCTACAGGGCGCACAGACGTTGCTGTAACAGTTTAAATTCGCTGCATAATTTTACCTTGATCCGATTTCGGCTTAAAGAATTAAGCAGCAGGCAAGTCAACCGCCGTTTCAATGAGCTCAACCTCATTCTCCCGGCATAAATCGCGCAGTTGCTGCGACGGACAGCGATCAGTGATGAAAGTATGGACCTGCGATATATGACCCAGACGCACCGGTGCTGTTCGTTCCAGCTTGGTTGAGTCGGACACGAGAATCACGTGCCGTGCATTGGCGATGATGGCCTGAGCGACCTTCACTTCGCGGAAATCGAAATCGAGCAGTGCACCATCTTCATCCATCGCTGAGGCGCCAATGACTGCGTAGTCGACCTTAAACTGACGGATGAAGTCAACCGCAGCTTCACCGACAATACCGCCATCAGAGGCGCGCACGACACCGCCAGCAATAACCACCTCTATTTCAGGATAGACACGCAGCGTATTGGCGACATTGATATTGTTGGTGATGACCATCAGATGATTATGGTCAATGAGCGCGTGGCTGACCGCCTCGGTCGTCGTGCCAATATTGATAAAAAGCGATGCACCATCGGGGATCATTTCAGCAGCAGCCCGCCCGATCAGCTCCTTCTCATACGCTGCGATCCGGCGGCGCGCCTCATATTCCATGTTCTCGACGCCAGATGGATAGAGTGCACCGCCATGAATGCGCCGCAGCAAGCGCGCCTTGCAGAGATCATTCAGATCCTTGCGCACGGTTTGCGGCGTCACATCGAATGCGGCTGCCAGATCATCGACCAGCACCTGCCCCTGTCGGCGGGCGATATCCAGAATTGCATTGTGGCGAGGAGTAAGCTGCATTTTGTGTCCGGCAATGAATTGTTCTAACCAGAGCGAGTCGCATTTAATCGTACCCACCGCGCACGCTCTGTCTCTTTATTTTCGGGTATGTCGTTATCGGAAAACCGGTGCCCACTTTTCCGCAACATGCCTTAAGTTCGTAATTTCGCTGTTTTGCAAGAGAAAGCAACCGCTTGATGACAAATCAATTGGAAAGTGACGCCATCCGCCTGTGATTTTCGCGTTACATTTGAAGCCTGCCAGCGTCCTCAGCCCCTTCACCCTCCGACGAGGCGCTTCTGACAAGATCAAGCGATATAAACTTTCGTGTAGAAGCAAAACTAAGGTAATAATGACTGATCCTGGAACATCCAAACGATAGCTTTAAATCTTAATAATAACCAACACCTTACACATTGTATGTACAAAATATCATAACATTCATATTCATAGATTTTAAAATTTTTATAATATCAGAATAATCCTTTTCGTACGTAAAATGGAAACAACAAAATAAATGATACTGGCGCTTTTATCATAATAAAAAAATAAGAGACCAACTAAAACTCGAAAGACTGTAGCGGGAGGCCATCGCGTTTACTCTCGCTCAGAAAAGAATGAGAGACCCCTCAAAGGATACCCACTCTCATTCTTTAGGGGCAGGTGAAAATCTGCCCCTACCCTTCTATTTAAACGCAGAACAAGCTCTGCGTTATACATGGCATACAGGGCTCCGAAAGCTATGAAGCGCCGGCTGAGCTTGTCAGTCCGGCGCTTCATAGTTTCCAGAATATATATGTATGCATGCGAATAACTTCATTCCTCGCTGAATTTATTGCCGTACATTTTATGCAGCTTGCAAGCGACCTCAGTGCGGTTAGCAGCACCGATCTTTCTCATAATGTTATGTACATGCGCCTTTACCGTGCCTTCACTCATACCAAGTTCGAATGCAATAATCTTATTGGACTTACCCACCCGGATCGCGTGAACAACTTCGATCTCGCGTACCGTCAATAGCTCGCCCAACACATCATCGTTCAAATCCTGCGACGGCGGCTTCATCAGCATCGAAGCCGGCACATACATACCACCTGCCAGGGCAAGATGAATTGCTTCCACACAGATCTTGATGTCAACCGATGTCGGAATATAGCCGCGTGCTCCTATTTCCATCGCACGCAAAACCTGCGACCACTCTTCGCGTTCGGCAAGAAGCACAAGCGGTATCGGATGCCATGCTTTGACCGCAGCCTCTACCTCATCGGAAAAAAATGGATCGGCGAGGCGCTTTGAGCCGATATGCATGAGGATAACGATTGCACCATTCAATGACATGTTCTTATCGATAGATGCATAGCTGACGACCGGAAGTTTAAGTCCGTTCATCATTAGTCCGTTGAAAAGACACTCCCGCTCCAGATTGCTTTTACAAACGAGCATCAGATGTGGTTCGTTCTGCAAAGGCAAACCGGTCGAGTGTCCCGCTTCTCTTGTTCGCCCACCTACAGCAATAGAAACTCCGTCACTACTGCCATCAGGTGCTGCCCATAAGTATTGTTCTCTGACTTCCAACATTGCTTAGTTTCCCCTGTTACTCAGGTTTGCATTCAACGCAAAACACTAGTCATGCCAAAAACTGCGCTAGTTTATTAGGATTTTTATTGCCAACCCCGATGAAGACTGGTCTAAATATTGCTATCGTCAAATAAACGTGTCATTAACTTATGTTAGCAATTTATAAAAAAATGTAGTCGCCATAAGAACGACTTCGGGAACAGAAAGTTACAAATTCTATAACTTTCGTTGGGCATAGGCAGAAGATGCATAGTGGTAACCAGAACACCACCGCCCTGATGATCGACGGATTGGTTAGTTTATTGGAATCCCCTCCAATTCTGGCCAAATTGAACACGCAGGAAAGAGAAGCGTTGCAGTCTCTCGTCATTTCCGAGAGCAGTTACGCTGCCGATACCGTCATCATTGATCAGGGCGCTTGTATCAGAAGCGTTCACCTGGTCCGTTCAGGCTGGGGATGCGTTTATCGCGACCTTTCGAGTGGCGAGCGTCAGATCATCGATTTTCCCATGCGATGTGACTTTGTTGGGCTGAGAACCGCGGACGGTTACAGCTACAATACGATCAAGACGATCACACCGATGTCTGTTTATGAAATACCGCTGACGTCGCTGGAGAAGACAGTCCGGCAGATTCCCAAGCTGAGCATGATCTTCATTGAACTTCTCTCGCGTCAGCGCTCAATGCTCATTGAACATCTGACGAATGTCGGCTGCCGAAGCGCTTTTGTCCGCACCGCGCATCTTTTGCTGGAGCTTTCGGATCGCGTCAAATCCTGCGGAATGGGTGAGCCGGACTCATTTTATTGCCCACTCACACAGTATCAGCTCGCAGATGCCCTCGGCCTGACCCCCATTCACCTCAATCGCATGATGCGTGAGTTACGAGAAGAAGGGCTCGTTTTGTTCAGATCTTACAAGGTTGAAATTCTCGACAGGCAAAGACTGGTCGAAATTGCTGAATATGATGGAGAATTTATGCGAATGTCAGTCTTTGGCAGAACGAAGTAACGTCGCCTGCTGACAAATACGGATAATTTTATAACATCGTGGGGAGAAAATGGTCGGAGCGAGAGGATTCGAACCTCCGACCCCCTGATCCCAAATCAGGTGCGCTACCAGGCTGCGCTACGCTCCGTGACCATCTGATCGTGACTCTCACAAGCCCGACCGTGAAGCGGCTTATAGCGCTGCCGTTTTCAAGTCGCAAGGGGCGTGTCGGGCTTTTTTTCAATCATTTGAGTGCATATCCCGATTAGCTGGCTTATCAGTTCCAGAGAGGGCCTTTTACACCCTGTTTTTAAGCAAAAACCGGTGCCGCTCCTGCACCATAGGCGACAAAATCGGGATTTGCGAAGCTTTGCACTGTGCCATCGGACCGTTGGCCATAAGTCAGTGGACGCGCATCAAACGTGGTGGTCATCCCACCAGCGGCGCGAAGCACTGCGTCACCTGCCGCTGTATCCCACTCCATCGTCGGGCCAAATCGCGGATATAAATCAGCCTCGCCGCGCGCAATCATACAAAACTTGAGTGAAGACCCCACAGAAACACTATCGCCGATCTGGTTAGCTTTCAGAAACTGCTCTGTTTCCGTTGTAATATGGGAACGACTACACACTACGATGCGCTTGGGTGGAGCAATGCGCGCCTTAATCGATCGCTGGCTTTTAGCGGCATGATCGGCTGTCGTCACGATTTCAACAGCACCATCAGGGCTCCCCACATAAAGGAGATTGCGCACCGGTGCATAGACCAGACCAACCACGGGCGCACCGTCTTCTATCAGCGCGATATTCACTGTGAAGTCGCCATTGCGCAGCAGAAACTCCCGCGTTCCATCAAGCGGATCGATCAGGAAGAACCGCCGGCCCAGATGAGCAGGCAATCGACCGGCAGCCGCTTCTTCTTCCGCAACAACCGGAATATCAGGAGCAACAGAGGCGAGAGCCGACAGGATTACGGCTTCTGCGGCGTGGTCAGCTTCCGTAACCGGCGACTGATCTTTCTTAGAATGAACCGCGCAACCGTTAGCATAATGCTTCATGATCACGCGCCCCGCCTCAAGCGTTGCGTCCTGCAAAGCGGCAAGAAGTGTCTGACCGTCAGGATCGGCTTTTGGTGAGGCGGATATTTTCATTTTCTCAAATCGACCAGGTATCACTGCCATAGCTGCCGATAACACCACGTTCGGCCAGATACTTTTCTACTTCCGCGACAAGTTCGTCAATGTCACGGCCTGCGGTGTTGAGATGCAGCTCTGGCGAAAGCGGTGCTTCATAGGGTGAATCTATGCCGGTGAAAGCCTTGATCTCACCGCGAAGCGCTTGCGCATAAAGCCCTTTCGGATCACGCGCCATGCATTCTTCAATCGGCGTATCGACAAAGATTTCGATGAATTCACCCTCTGGCAGACGAGATCGCACGCGGTCCCGTTCGGAACGGAACGGCGAAATGAACGAGACCAGCGTAATCAACCCGGCATCAGCCATTAGCCCCGCCACCTCGCCAACACGACGAATATTCTCGGCCCGGTCCTCATCAGAGAAGCCAAGATCGCTGTTGAGACCATGACGCACATTATCGCCATCCAGCAGATAGGTGTGCTTACCCAGCGCATGAAGCCGCTGTTCCAGCCTGTTGGCGATGGTGGATTTGCCAGAAGCGGACAGACCTGTGAACCAGAGCACGGCCGGTTTCTGGAATTTTTGCGATGCCCGTGCCTGCTTATCGAGATCGAAAGCCTGCAAATGCACATTGGTTGCCTGACGCAACGTGCTATCGATCATACCAGCGCCGACGGTTGCATTGGTGAGACGATCAATCAGCACGAAAGCGCCGGTCACGCGGTTGTCCGAATAGGGATCAAACACGATCTGATCCGCCGTCTGAAGATGGCAGAGCCCCACTTCATTGAGATCCAGATGCGCCGCATCTTCGCGGGCAAATGTATTGACGTCAGTGCGGTATTTGATCTCGCTGATCGTCACCGGCGTCTGATCGGTTTCGGTGCGCAGCAGATAGGAGCGCCCCGGCTGCAAAGCTTCTTCACCGAACCAGACGATGTCGGCCGCAAAGCGATCTGCCACTTCAGGCCGCGCTTCTGCACCCACCAGCATGTTGCCGCGAGAGACTTCAATCTCGTCGTCGAGAACCAGCGTAACCGCCTGCCCTTCCGTTGCACGCGGTAGGTCACCGTCATAGGTGGCGATGCGTTTAACCTTCGATTGCTTGCCCGACTTTGCGACCACGACCGTATCGCCTTCGGCAATCGATCCAGACGCAACGGTGCCGGAAAAACCCCGGAAATCGAGGTTTGGCCGGTTCACATATTGCACAGGAAAGCGGAAAGGCTTGCCGATAGCGTCTGTATCAAGACGCACCGTTTCAAGATGCTCCAGAAGATACGGCCCCTGATACCAGCCAATACGCGGTGAAAGGCTGCTGACATTATCGCCAAAGCGTGCCGACAGCGGGATGGCCTGAATACTGGCAAAGCCCAGGTCTTTGGCGAAGCTCATATAATCCGCAACTATGCGATCAAACGTACTTTGCGAGAAATCGACCAGATCGATCTTGTTGACAGCCACGACAATGTGCCGGATGCCCAAAAGCGAAGCGATAAAGCTGTGACGGCGCGTCTGTGTGAGCACACCCTGACGCGCATCAATCAGCACCACTGCGAGATCGGCGGTGGAAGCCCCCGTCGCCATGTTGCGGGTATATTGCGCATGGCCGGGCGTATCAGCCACGATAAACTTGCGGCGCGGTGTCGAGAAAAAGCGATAGGCCACATCAATAGTGATGCCCTGCTCGCGTTCGGCTTCCAGACCATCGACCAGCAGCGCAAAGTCGAAATCGTCATCCGTGGTGCCGAATTTTCGGCTGTCGTTCTTCAGCGTCGCAAGCTGATCCTCAAAGATCAGTTTGGTGTCATAGAGAAGTCGCCCGATCAGCGTTGACTTACCGTCATCGACCGAACCGCAGGTGAGAAACCGGAGCAGCGTCTTGCGTTCCTGATCGGCGAGAAAGTCACTGACCGCCGCACTTGTTACAGAAGGCTTCAATACGGCGTTCATCAAAAATAGCCCTCACGCTTCTTCTTTTCCATTGAGCCCGCCTCATCGCGATCAATGGCGCGGCCCTGACGCTCGGATGTGCGGGCGATCAGCATTTCTTCCACAATATCGGAAAGATTGGTGGCGCTTGATTCAATCGCACCCGTCAGCGGATAGCAGCCGAGCGTGCGGAAACGCACCAGCCGTTCCTCCACCTTCTCGCCGGGCAGCAAAGTCATGCGGTCATCATCGAGTTTGATCAGCATGCCATCGCGCTCAACCACCTGGCGAGGCGCCGCGAAATAGAGCGGCACAATCGGGATATTTTCCTGCAGGATGTACTGCCAGATATCGAGCTCGGTCCAGTTGGAGAGCGGAAAGACGCGGATCGATTCACCAGCAGAAACGCGCGTATTATAGACCTTCCACATTTCCGGTCTCTGGTTCTTCGGATCCCAGCCATGCTGTGCATTGCGGAACGAAAAAATGCGCTCCTTGGCGCGTGATTTTTCCTCATCACGACGTGCGCCGCCAAAGGCGGCATCAAACTTGTATTTATCAAGCGCCTGCCGCAAACCCACTGTCTTCATGACATGGGTATGGACGTTTGAGCCGTGCGTGAACGGACCGACACCATCGCGCACGCCGTCTTCATTGATATGAACCAGCAGCTCAAAGCCCTTTTCTCGGGCTTGCGCATCGCGAAACTCGATCATTTCGCGGAATTTCCAGGTCGTATCGACATGAAGGAACGGAAATGGCGGGGGAGCTGGATAAAAAGCCTTCATCGCCAGATGCAGCATGACGGAGGAATCCTTGCCCACCGAATAAAGCATCACCGGATTGGAGAAGGTCGCGGCAACTTCGCGGAAAATATGAATTGCTTCTGCTTCCAGACGCTCAAGATGCGTCAGGTTTTTGGTCAGGGATGCATGATGCACGTCTGTTTCTCCCGGAAACCGGCTAACTAACTTTACTTTGAAGCGCATCTTGCCCGAAAACCGTTTCACACTTTTCGGGATGCACTCTGATGGTCGCGGGAGGGTGGGCGAATGCCTTGATCCGGCGCAGATGTGGTAAAACCACGTTGTGCGCATTGTCGTGAAAGACAGGGCAAAAGGAAAAGTATGCTATCGCGTATTGCGAGAGGGTTAAGCGAAAACTTGCCTGTTTTAAGCCCGAAGCAGGAAGAAACTTGCGCCGGATCGAAAAGTGCAATTTTCGCCCAAGTTGCGGAAAATACTACTAAATTTGTGGTATTAAGACGGTTTTAAAGGAGTAAATTGTCCTTCGGGCAAGACCGCCGAAGGATTAAGCACCGTTACAGAAGGCCAAAAGTGCGCGCCTTGGCGACAGCCTGCACCTTATTGACCGCAACAAGCTTGATAAGAACATTGCTGATGTGGAAATTGACGGTGCGGGTAGAGATGTTGAGGATTTTTCCGATAATCTCAGCCGTCTTTCCTTCGCTCGTCCACCGCAGTATCTCACGCTCGCGCGCCGTCAGATTAACCTCTGCCACACAATTGATGCTTGGAACATCGACATGTTCGTACATAGCGAGATGCAGAAGGTTGGCTACAATCTGCATCTGGCGACGCAGCAACGAGGTTTCACCTTCTGACAAGGCCGGTTTTTCGCGCAGGAATGTAAGAATTCCAAAAACGCCCTGAGCTGCCCAGCACGGCTGGGAGATTCCAGCCTTCAAACCAAACACTTGTGCATCCGCCCATATTTGTGGGGCCTCCGCAAATTGTCGAGCCGACCAAACCAAAGGCTCGATGCTGTTTATGCCCCGCCTGATAATCGGATCGATATCCACATATTTCTTGGCGGCATAGTGCTTCTGCCAACCGTCCGGCAGGGATTCAAACCGCACCCAGCGAGCAACACTGTTTAAAGACGGCACACACATGGCATATGAAGCATATTGAAAGCCGAGCGCTTCAGCATAAGATCTAACATGTTCAAATAATTGCTCTGCATTGTCGGATGATTGTATCTTTTCGTATAAATCTTCCCATTTCATCGCATAAATCCCAACATTTTCCTTATGAAGCAATATTTACTCTGAAAACGCTGCAAGCAGGCACACTCCGGCATCAGAGCACATTTCGATCTGATTGAATCAGATCGGGCTCTGACATTTTGTTTTGACACGCATCTTTTCCGAAAACCGTTTCACACTTTTCGGGATGCGCTCTAAAACTCTGCCAGACAAACAAATATAAACTGAAGGGATTCTATGGCGCCGGAATCCGCGAATTCAAATCATCGACTACAAAACCGTAAGCCACCTGTATTACATAACACATGATTCCTGAGCCATCTATACAGAATGGTTTCAAGTTCTTACGTCGCTTTCACAAAACCAATATTTATTCTCTATAAATAGAATTTTAGTAAATAAATATAAAAGCCCCGCACTGCGGGGCTTTATCATTATTATTTCATAAATTACTCAAGCAGCAGCTTCAACCGGCTCCGGCGTCTGACCGGGAATGTAGTTAAGGATCGGCCCAAGCCAGCGCTCGACCTCCTCAACGCTCATACCTTTACGCTCGGCATAATCCTCAACCTGATCACGCTCCACCTTGGCGACACCGAAATAATAGCTTTCGGGATGGCCGATATAGAGACCCGACACGGACGAGCCCGGCCACATGGAATAGCTTTCCGTTAGCTCAACGCCAGTCTGTGTGGTTGCATCCAACAATTCAAACAGGGTCTTCTTTTCCGTATGGTCTGGCTGTGCGGGATAGCCCGGTGCCGGGCGGATACCTGCATAACGCTCGTGGATCAGATCATCATTGGACAGTTCTTCACCCGGTGCGTAGCCCCAGAACTCATTACGAACGCGCTGATGCATAAGTTCGGCAAAGGCTTCTGCGAAGCGGTCGGCCAGCGCTTTAACGAGAATGGACGAATAATCGTCATTGGCCCGTTCAAAGCGTTCAGCAATTGCCACTTCCTCGATACCTGCCGTCACGACAAAGCCGCCGACATAATCCGATTTGCCGCTGTCTGCAGGCGCAACAAAGTCAGACATAGCGACATTCGGACGTCCATCGCGCTTCGACAATTGCTGACGCAGCGTGAAGAAGGTTGCGAGCTCTTCCTTCCGGCTTTCATCGGTAAAGAGACGAATATCGTCGCCCACTGTATTGGCAGGCCAGAAGCCAATTATGCCACGCGGCGCAAACCACTTCTCATCGATGATCTTTGCGAGCATAGCCTGCGCATCAGCCCAGAGCTGACGCGCAGCCTCACCCTGCTTTTCATCTTCGAGAATAGCCGGATAACGGCCCTTCATCTCCCATGTCTGGAAGAATGGCGTCCAGTCGATATAACGCGCAATCTCTGCGAGATCGTAGTTCTCGAATGTTTTGGTGCCAAGGAATGTCGGCTTTGGCGGTGTGTAGGCGTCCCAGTCGAGCTTGTGGGCGTTTTCGCGCGCGCGAGCTAGTGGCAGACGCTTCTTTTCTGCCTCATTGCGCGCATGCGCTGCCGCAACCTTGGCATATTCCTCACGAATGCCCTCGACATAGCCCGCCTTGTTTTCAGGCGACAGCAGATTGGAAACAACACCCACCGCACGGCTGGCGTCGATCACATAGACCGCCTGCCCCTGCTCATAACGCGGATGGATTTTCACTGCCGTATGCACACGACTGGTCGTCGCACCACCGATCAGCAGCGGCACGTTGAAGCCTTCGCGTTCCATTTCAGCCGCCACGTGCACCATCTCGTCGAGCGATGGCGTGATAAGACCAGACAGCCCGATGACATCGACATTTTCAGCGCGTGCCGTATCGAGAATTTTCTGCGTCGGCACCATCACGCCGAGATCGATGATCTCGTAATTGTTGCAGGCGAGAACCACGCCGACAATGTTCTTGCCGATGTCGTGCACGTCACCCTTGACGGTGGCCATCAGCACTTTACCGGCGCTCTGACGACCTTCACCACCATTCAGGCGCTTTTCTTCTTCCATGTAAGGCAGAAGCACAGCAACAGCCTGCTTCATCACGCGGGCGGACTTGACCACCTGCGGCAGGAACATTTTGCCTGAGCCAAACAGATCGCCCACCACATTCATGCCAGCCATCAGCGGACCTTCGATGACATGCAGCGGACGCGCTGCCGCCAGACGAGCCTCTTCGGTATCGGCTTCAATATATTCGGTAATGCCGTTGACGAGCGCATGCGAAAGCCGCTTTTCGACCGACCATTCACGCCAGCTCAGATCCTGCGTCTTGGCTTCTTTTGTGCCGCTGTCGCGGAAACGCTCCGCGATTTCGAGCAGTCGTTCCGTCGCGTCATCACGACGGTTCAGCACCACATCTTCGCAGGCTTCGCGCAGTTCCGCGTCAATCGTATCGTAGACCGCGAGCTGACCGGCATTGACGATACCCATATCCATGCCGACCTGAATGGCATGATAAAGGAAGACGGCATGCATCGCTTCGCGCACCGGCTCATTGCCTCGGAACGAAAAGGACAGGTTTGATACACCGCCCGAAATATGGGCGTGCGGCAAGGTCGAGGTGATCTTGCGCGTCGCTTCAATGAAATCGACGCCGTAATTATTGTGCTCATCAATGCCGGTCGCGACCGCAAAGACGTTCGGATCGAAGATGATGTCTTCAGGCGGGAAACCAACCTGCTCGGTCAGAATTTTATAAGCGCGGGTACAGATCTCGACCTTACGCTGTTCGGTATCCGCCTGTCCCGTTTCGTCAAATGCCATGACGACGACCGCCGCACCATAGGCGCGCACCAGACGTGCATGATGCAGGAAGGCCTCTTCGCCTTCTTTCAACGAGATCGAGTTGACGATTGGCTTGCCCTGCACACATTTCAGGCCAGCCTCGATCACCTCCCATTTGGAGCTGTCGATCATCACTGGAACACGCGCAATATCCGGCTCTGCCGCAATCAGGTTGAGGTATTCAACCATGATCTTCTGGCTGTCGATCAGACCTTCATCCATGTTGATGTCGATGATCTGCGCGCCGTTTTCCACCTGGTCGCGCGCCACATCGAGCGCTGTCGAATAATCGCCAGCCTTGATCAGCTTGCGAAAACGAGCTGAACCCGTGACGTTGGTACGCTCGCCGACATTGACGAAAGGAATATCCTTGGTCAGCGTAAAAGGTTCAAGGCCGGACAGGCGCATCAGTGGCGGCACCTTGACCGGCTTGCGCGGCGGATGCTTGGCGACGGCTGCGGCAATTGCGCGGATATGGTCCGGTGTCGAACCACAGCAGCCGCCAACCACGTTGACGAGGCCTTCACGCGCAAAAGCTTCGATCTGCGCGGCCATGGCTTCCGGGCTTTCGTCATATTGGCCGAATTCGTTCGGAAGGCCCGCATTCGGATAGGCACAGACAAATGTATCGGCAATGCCTGCAATTTCCGCGAGATGTTCGCGCATTGCATTGGCACCGAGCGCGCAATTAAGCCCAATGGTGAAAGGCTTGGCATGGCGCAGCGAATACCAGAATGCCGTTGGCGTCTGGCCGGAAAGCGTGCGGCCTGAAAGATCGGTGATCGTGCCGGAAATCATCACCGGCAGATGCACGCCCTTCTCAAGGAACACTTCTTCGGCGGCAAAAACGGCGGCCTTTGCGTTCAGCGTATCGAAGATGGTTTCAATCAGAATAATGTCGGAGCCGCCATCGATCAGGCCGCGAATCTGGTCGGCATAGGCAATGCGCAGATCATCGAATGTCACCGCACGATAGCCCGGATTGTTGACATCCGGCGACAGCGACGCGGTGCGGTTTGTCGGTCCCAAAGCACCTGCAACAAAGCGGCGGCGACCATCTTTCTGCTGCGCACGGAGAGCCGCGCGACGCGCAAGACGCGCGCCGTCGCGGTTCAGTTCATAGACGGCATCTTCCATGCCGTAGTCGGCCTGCGCGATGGTGGTCGAGGAAAATGTATTGGTTTCGAGAATATCAGCGCCAGCCATTGCATAGGCATAGTGAATTTCTTCAATCGCCTTTGGCTGGGTGAGTGTCAGAAGATCGTTGTTGCCCTGCAACTGGCAATCGCAGGCACCGAAACGCTCGCCGCGAAAATGCTCTTCGTGAAAGCCAAGTCCCTGAATCTGCGTACCCATGGCACCGTCGAGAATCAGAATGCGCTCGCTTGCGGCTTTGGTCAGTGCTGCAAGCACTTCCGAACCGTCCGGCTTTGCCGCCGTTGAACCAAAAAGATTATCGAGGGAAGACGTCATAGGGGATTACCACCTGTATTCAGATACGCTTCATCGCTACAACACCGCCCGAAATCCGCAAAGGATTTTCAGTAAACGCGATGCGTAGATTACTTCATAGCGCGCGCGTTTGACGGTTCTGCATGAACCCACAGCACACGAGGTGCATTTAATGACATAAACATATCTTTATGTCAATTCGAGTGGCTCATTTTGAATCGCTGTTCGTGTCCTCACCAAACTATTGCCGTTGAGAAGAAAAAGTGAGTTTTACCAGCCACCTACCCGCCACATTGCGGGAGCAAAATGGGTTTCAGGGACGTTGATAACAAAGCCTCTATACTAGGGAGAATCCGATGAAGAGATTTGCATCTTCCTTCTTCGCAGCGTGTCTGTCACTCGGCATAGGCGTGCCAGCCGTAACAGCAAGCGCCAATGCGGCACAGCCAACAACGCTCATCGCACCTACAACCTCACCCGGCGCACAAGCTCCGGTCGAGAAGGTGCAATATTACGATTACCGCGGCGATAGACGCCATTGGCGCCATCATCGGCCACGCTATCGGGATGGCTACAGGCATTATCGCCCCCATTATCGGCCATACTATCGAGATTGGGGGCCACCACCGATCTATCGCCATCCACCCCGCTATCGCTCGGCACCGATGTATCGCGGTGGCAACGCGCATGTGCGCTGGTGTTACAATCGCTATCGCTCGTACCGCGCCTATGACAATACGTTTCAGCCCAACTATGGACCACGGCGTCAGTGCTATTCGCCTTATATTTAGAGCGCATCCCGAAAAGTGTGAAACGGTTTTCGGACAAAGATGCGCGTTAAAACAAATATTTAGAGCGCCGATCTGATCCAATCAGATCGAAACGCGCTCTAAACAAAAAAGCCCCGGACAAACCGGGGCTTTTCCATAGTAGTGAATATCTCAAAGATCAGGTTACGAAAGCCCCGATAGATGCTGCGACCAATCCAATCGCAATGGCTATCATAACGCCATAAATGCGAGGTTTATCGAAAAGCACGGCAAAGGCAGAGAACCAGGCCACCACCGCCGCACCCAGCGCAAAAAGAAAACCGGGCTTGTCGCCATGGTAAAGATTGGCCGCCATCAGTGCGCCGACGATCAGCGCGCCAAACACGATCATCAGCCCTGTGGCATAGCGTTCGTAATCGTCCATCTAAAATTCCTCGTCCCGATCACGCCAAACGCGCGCCAGAAGATATCGCTCATTCATTTGGCCATTTAAAGACATAGTCATTTCCCATGTCATTGGCGGGTTATTCTCACACAATCACTATTTGCTTCGTTCTTCAACCATTTCGCAGCATGATCCGCTGCAATTGTTGCGACTTTCACGCAGGTGTTTTCGCAGAAACCCCAACTCATGTTATGATTGCAGCCATGGAATCGTCTGGTCTCAACATCTTTGAAACACCGATAGGCCCTTGCGGCATCGCCTGGCATGCAGACAAAATCGTCGGCGTGGAGATCGGAGATGCAGATGGAAATGAGACGCGTTACAGGCTGAAAAACCGCTTTTCTGATACTGAAGATGAAACGCCACCGCCATTCGTCACAGAAGCTATCGACAAAGTTCGCATACTTCTTAAAGGCGGTGATCCGGATTTCTCCGCGACACCACTCGCGCTTGATTCGGTGCCCGACCTCAATCGCCGGGTCTACGAAGTCCTTCTGGAACTCAAAGCTGGCGAGACTATCACCTATGGCGCAATCGCGCGCAGGCTGGGCGATGTCAGTCTTTCACAGGCGGTGGGCTATGCGCTCGGCAAAAACCCTTTTCCGATTATCGTGCCCTGCCATCGGGTTTTGGGCTCCAATGGCAAGGTCGGCGGTTTTTCGGCTGCGGGAGGTACTGCGACCAAGCTGCGCCTGCTCAACATCGAACGCGCCAGAACATCATCAGAGCCTGATTTGTTCGGTGGCTTGCCGTTGCAGGCACGACCGACACCCGAAGACTAATTACGCAAACTCCGCCAACCCGATTGATGCAGCTGATCTACGATCAATCCGACGGCATCATTGGTTGAGACCGACGCTGTATCGATCACAAGACGTGGTCTATCCCAAGACTCATATTGACGAGACTGAACAGAGCTCCATGTCGGCTGAGATGGGTCTTGAGACTTCTCTCGACGTGTCTCAACGCGTCTTTTGTGCTCCGCTAAATCGGAACAGATGATTTCCACTTCCGTGAGCGGCACTTTCGCGGAAATCGCCACAGACCCGTAGGCATCGCGCGTAATTTTGAGAGGGTTTACAGAATCTGCAATGACCGTGTGCCCAATCGCCAGATTATCCGCAGCAAGCCGGTAGGCGGTCAAATAACCTGCAGTTCCTGGCTGTGAAAGCACATCGGCAGCAACGATTGCATTTTCAATTGTGTCAATTCGCAAATAAAAAGCGGGCAAAATGCCCGCCAGTTTATGTGCAATCGTGCTCTTTCCAACACCCGGCAAACCTGCAAACACGATAAACATATGCCTGTCACCTTCTGTCAAAGCCAGATTGGGTATAAAGCCTGTCAGCTCTTGTCGGTCACGACATCTGCCGAGAAGCGCAGCTCGCGCATAGGACGTACATACTGCGTAGATGCGTCATATGTCGGATGGCTTTTGTACGCGAAAAGCGCTTCCTCATCCTTAAATTCGGCATAGACAACGAGGTCGATCGCGTTGCCCATCGGGTCGACCTTGGAATTCGGCAGGACTTCAAACACGTCGGAATAAGGAATAGTGCCCAACTGCTCCAAACCCTTACGGACAACATCGATGTCCTGATCTGGCTTGACGCTGAAGAAAACAATGTGGCGGATCACGTCTTGTCTCCAAATCCAGAGCGGTTCTGGTCAACATGAAACCATTCGAACCGCTCTATCTTTTTATTTTGACGCATTATCCGATGCAAAACCGCTTCGCACTTTTGCTGGAAATGCTTTGATGGGGCGTATCTACCCCATCAAGCGAACAAGCAAAACTACAAAAAGGTGATTGCTAAGAATTAGCCAGCCTTAATTCGCCGCCAGGCAAATCCACCCTCTTGCTGCACCGAACCACGACCGGGCTGATAGTAGCCCGGTGTGTCTACGAGACGCTGCTCGCCAAGGCGGCTTTGCGCGACCTTGTTGGTCACCTGAAGACTGTCAAAGCCAGTGCGCAGCATAAGCGCTGCCTGATCGATCAGCACGTCGCCTGTCGCACGCAATTCGCCCTCAAAACCTGCACGACGCAGAACTTCGGCTTTTGAATAGGAGCGTCCATCATTGAAAGCTGGAAACTGCAAAGCGATGACTGGCAGACTTGCCAGATGATCGAGCAAAGGCTCGATCTTCTCACCCGGCGTGACCGACACACCGATACGGCGATTGGAAGAACGGCGCTTCTCCTCATCAAGCCCCAGCCAGACGGCCAAAGGGATGATGATCGCAGGTGCATCACCTGCGGTTTCCAGATCATCCGCAAAAATATAGTCATCTTCACGAAAGCCTTGCTCAGACCAGAGCTTCGTTTCAGGTGTGGTTTCGCTCATTTCTGGTCCAAAGCTCCTAGGTTTTTCAGGCTATCCGTAAGACCGGTCAAGTGGATGCCGCATTCGGTCTTTTCTGATCCTGCCCAGCGCCCTGCGCGCTGATCTTCGTCGTCGCTTACCGGTCGTGTGCAGGGCATGCAGCCGATGGACCGATACCCCTGCTCTGTCAGCGGGTGGACGGGGAGATCGTGCATGCGCGCATAGGCACGCAAATCGTCGGCACTCATACGCGCAAGCGGATTGATACGAATACGCGGGCCAACTGATTCAAAAACCGGCAAAGCATTGCGGGTCGAGGCCTGAAACTGTTTCCGGCCGGTCATCCATGCATCATAAGGCGCGACAGCGCGCGCCATCGGCTCCACCTTGCGAATGAAACAACAGCGATCCTTGTCGGTCATCGACAAGGCACCGAACGGATCATCGGCTTTCACGTTTTCCTCTAGCGGCAAAATATCCTGCACATCGAGAAGACCCAACCGATCCACGAGATCATGCCGATAATCGAGCGTTGCGCGGAAATGCTTGCCCGTATCGAGAAACAGAACCGGTGTTGCCGGATCGATCTCAGAAATCATGTGCAGCAGCACAGCCGATTCAGCACCGAATGATGAAACGACTGCAATGCGCCCATCAAAGAGTTCGCGCGTGCTGAGCGCAATCACCTCTTGCGGAGAGGAAGCCCCATGGCTCCCCTCCAGCAGACGGGCTTGCGCCTCTGCTATCTGATCTGAATTGGGATCAAGGTCAGGCCGCACGGCTCACTTCTCCATAAAGCGCGCGTTTGAACGGCTCCATACCCACCCGGCGATAGGCAGCAAGGAAAGTCTCTTCGTTGTTTTCGCGCAAACCGAGATAGGTATCGACCACGGTTTCAATGGCATCGACCACTTCTTCGGATGAAAATCCGCGTCCGGTAATGTCGCCAATCGACGAATGCTCGTCCGCCGAGCCGCCAAGCGTGATCTGGTAAAGCTCTTCGCCCTTTTTCTCGACGCCAAGAATACCGATATGGCCGACATGGTGATGACCGCAGGCATTGATGCAACCGGAAATCTTGATCTTGAGATCACCGATTTCAAGCTGGCGCTGCTGGTCGCCGAAGCGCTCTGAAATGCGCTGTGCAACCGGGATCGAACGCGCATTGGCCAGCGCGCAATAGTCAAGGCCGGGGCATGCGATGATGTCGGTGATCAGCCCGGCATTGGCTGTAACCAGACCATCCGACTGAAGTAGATCGTAGACAGCAGGAAGATCCGCTTTCGCCACATGCGGCAGGACCAGATTCTGCTCGTGGCTGACGCGAATTTCATCAAAAGAATAGGTTTCGGCAATATCCGCCACCAGTTCCATCTGCTCCGCACTCGCATCGCCCGGAATCCCGCCAATAGGTTTCAGCGAAATCGTGACGACGGCATAGTCCGGGTTCTTGTGTGGCGTAACATTGCGCTTGGTCCATGCCGCAAAATCAGCGTCGGATTTCTGCGTGACCGCCAGAATTTCCCAGCCTTCGGGACGCTGTGGTAAATCCGGCATCCGGAAATAGCTTTCAATCGCATCAATATCACGCTGCGGCAGTTTCAGATCACCGTAACGGATCTGTTCCCACTCGGCATCGATCTCTTCCACCAGCGGCTCCACGCCAGTTTCATGAACGAGGATTTTGATGCGCGCCTTATATTTGTTATCGCGGCGTCCATAGAGATTATAGACGCGGACGATAGCCGTCACATAGGTCAGCATGTCCTCAAGCGGCAGAAAATCACGGATTTTCTTGGCGACCATCGGCGTACGCCCCTGTCCGCCACCGATATAGACGGCAAGGCCCAGTTCGCCTGCTTCGTTCTTCTTAAGCTGCAGGCCGATGTCATGCACCTGAATGGCTGCACGATCATGTTCAGAACCGACAATCGCGATCTTGAACTTGCGTGGCAGATAGGAAAACTCCGGATGCAGCGACGACCACTGGCGTAGAATTTCTGCCAGCGGGCGCGGATCGGCTACTTCATCATGAGCTGCACCTGCAAAATGATCTGCCGTCACATTGCGAATGCAATTGCCCGAAGTCTGGATCGCATGCATTTCGACTTCGGCCAGTTCTTCCAGAATTTGCGGCACATCTTTCAGTGCTGGCCAGTTATACTGGATGTTCTGACGCGTTGTGAAATGCGCGAAACCGCGATCATAATCGCGCGCAATGGAGCCAAGCCTGCGCAGCTGGCGGCTCGACAATGTGCCGTAAGGGATCGCAACACGCAGCATATAGGCATGTAATTGCAGATAAAGACCGTTCATCAGCCGCAAAGGCTTGAACTGGTCTTCCGTCAATTCGCCAGAAAGGCGACGCCCAACCTGATCCTTGAACTGTGCAACACGGGCCGCAACAAAGTCGCGGTCAAATTCATCATAACGATACATATTTACTTCCGATATTCAGATCAGGAGGCTTTTTTCAGGGCCGGTTGACCAAGCGTAATGATGGTGGGACCGGAGAGCCGGATGCGCTCGCGGAGGCGAATGGGATAAAGCCCTTCGTCACGCTCTTCGACATCAATCACATTCACATCGACAACCAGATTGGCCTTCGCTGCAATTTTCCCGGCTTCTTCTAGTGCGCTGACTGCTTCCACATGACGGGCAACCAGCGCACCATCAATCGTTTCCTGCCATGATCCGTCAGCGCCAAGCCACACAGCCTGTCCATCGATGAGCCGGTTTGCAGTGAGAACTTTTACAACCATTTTTCCGACTCCTGATTTAAGCTGCGACTGCAACGGGTCTAACCGCCAGCGCCTGCGCTTTGTCGATAGCGGCGCCTGCAACAGCATCGCCGATGATGACCATGACCGGACCGGAGAGTTCTTTGCGCTCTTCCAGAGACGGCAGATCTTTCAATATTCCATGGAACAGCCGCTTATCCTTGCGGCTGGCATTCTCAATAACTGCGACGGCTGTATCTTCGTGCAGACCGGCAGAGATCAGGCGGCTTGCAACCGAGGCTGCAACGCTTGAGCCCATATAGACAGCAATTGTTGCGCCCGAGACTGCAAGCTTGGCCCAGCCGGGCAGCACATCGCCCGCCATGTCGTGGCCAGTCGTGAACACAAGAGAGGAGGCCACACCGCGCAAGGTGAGCGGCAGTTCCATGTCGGCTGCAGCAGCGAAAGCGGACGTAATACCCGGCACGATCTCAAAGCCGATACCGGCTGAACGCAATGCAGCCATTTCTTCACCAGCGCGACCAAAGACCAGCGGGTCGCCTGCTTTCAGGCGCACCACGCGCTTGCCCTCGCGACCAAGACTGACCAGCAGATCATTGATCTCGTTCTGGCTCTTGGAATGGCAACCCTTGCGCTTGCCCACAGAAAGGCGTTCGGCGTCGCGACGCCCCATGGCAATCACGCCTTCCGGCACCAGCGCGTCATGCACGATCACATCGGCTTCCATCAGCACGCGATGCGCACGCAGGGTCAGCAGGTCTTCAGCACCCGGACCAGCACCGACCAGCCAGACATAACCGGCAGCATTCTGCGGTTCTGCGATTAATTCATTTGCTGCTCTATAAGCTTCCTCGCGGTCGCCATTTTCAACAGCACGCGCAACGGAGCCGGAGAAGAACCCGCGCCAGAAACTGCGGCGCGCCAAACCTTTTGGCAAAAGCTTTTCGACCAGCGGACGCCAGCTTTCGGCATAATGTGCAAGCTCACCAAGGCGTGGCGAGAAGGCTGCATCAATGCGCGCGCGCACCATCTGCGCCAGCACAGGGGCCGAGCCTTCCGTGCCAATCGCAATTGCAATCGGAGCGCGATTCACGAGGGCAGGTGTCAGGAAATCGCAGAGCGCCGGACGGTCGACAACATTGACTGGAATTTTCTGCGCTTTGGCCGATGCTGCAATGGCGTGATCCTGATCTTCATCACCCGTGGCAACAAAAACCAGCTTCGCACCTTCAAGAAGATCGGCGCTAAAAGCTTGAGAAACATGTTCCGCCCCATGGCTTTTAATGTGGCTCTCGATGAAGCTCGCCAGGGCTGGTTCAAGCTCTTCCGCAATGATGCGCAAACGCGCAGAGGTCTGCGCCACAAGACGCGCTTTGTTGAGCGCTTCCTCGCCACCGCCGACAACAACCACCACCTCTTCCGAAACACGGAAGAAAGCAGGAAAATCAGCCAGAAGACGTTGAGACGTAAGAGCCACGGAGCTATCCTTTTTTAGATAGCCGCCATTATTCCCGTACTGGTGAAATTTTATAAGAAACGGGCTTGCGTGCGCAAATCGCGCCGAGCATCACTTTTTCTCAGAAAAGGTATTTTGAGGATTTTAATTCCTGATTGCCTCAAATTATATCCCATAATTTTTGTAGGATTAGCATTTGAGCGCCGTGCGTCCTATTGGACGCACAAAGGACGCTCAAACACTAAAAATACGCATCGAGCTTTCCAAAAATCGATTTCGATTTTTGGGCCGATGCGTGGCTAGCGGTAATTGCCCGACGTAAAAAATGCTGGCACGTGCTTTGGCCAGCGTCGTGGCAAGACAGCCACGAGATCAAAGCGCAGCGATAATTGCGCATAATCTTTTTGGTGTTGAAGCCATAAATCGGCAGCTGCCTCGATCCGGCGCATGGCTTGCGGGGTGACTGCGAGTTGTGCGGCTTCCACGCTTGTCCGTGCTTTGACCTCAACAATGAGAACAAGATTGCCGCGCCGGGCAATGAGATCGATTTCGCCAAGCCGTGTGCGATAGCGGCGTGCGACGATACGAAAACCTTTGAGCATGAGTGTGAAAGCCGCCAGACGCTCGGCGCTGTGTCCGCGAAAGAAAGCAATGCGCTTTTTCTCGCGGAAATCACTCATCAGCCTTGCGCCTTCAACTGCATCAGACGCTGATACAGCACCGATTTCTGCCCGCCAGTCATCTTTGCTGCCTCGCCTGCGGCTTTGGATGGCGGCAGTTCTTGCGCTAGCGACAGCAGCAGCTTGTCTATGTCTTCCTCGCTTTGCGGGCCGGCTTCCCCTGTTGGCGGGCCAACCAGCAGCACGACTTCACCGCGAATACGATCTTCGCCATCGAATTGCTGTTTCAACTCACCCAGAGTAGCGGTGACAATGGTTTCATAGGCCTTGGTCAGCTCCCGGCAAAGGGCTGCTTCACGCCCATCGCCAAACACATCCGCCATATCGGCGAGCGTTGTCGCCGTGCGGTTGGGCGATTCATAGAACACAAGCGTTGCTTCGATATTCTTGAGGCTTTCGAGCTTGGAGGTTTTCTGGCCATGCTTGACCGGCAAAAAGCCACAGAACATGAAAGCATCAGTCGGAAGCCCGGAAGCAGCCAGCGCTGCGAGAAGTGCCGAGGCACCCGGAATTGGCACCACGCGAATGCCTGCCTCGCGTGCCTCGCCAACAAGCCGGAAGCCCGGATCAGAAACAAGTGGCGTGCCTGCATCGGAAACCAGCGCCACGCTTTTACCAGCCTGCAAGGCGGCAATCAGCTTTGCGCCTGCCTCGGCAGCATTATGCTCATGATAGCTGATTGGGCGACGCGCAATGCCATAACGATCCAGCAACACGCGGGTCACGCGGGTATCTTCACAGGCAACAATGTCAGCACTTGCAAGCACTTCCAGCCCGCGCAGTGTCATGTCACCGAGATTGCCGATAGGGGTCGAGACAATATAGAGCGCAGGTTCGATCGGGCGCGCACGCTGGGCGGTGCCACCGACAACAAATTCGCGTCTCTGCTCGTCCAAAAATTCGGTCATTACGTGTCCTTATTGACGCATGTCGTTATCGGGTCGTAGCGGGAATAAGAAATCAGTCCAGTGGACTGATTTCCCCGCGAAGGCGGTTTCCACTTTCCCGCGACATGCGCTAAGCCGCCAGATCAGCCACCAGCGCATCAAGCACCAGCGACCCATCCGGCGTTGCACGGATGAAAGTTCCATCCATCTTTTCAATCATGCCTGATGCAATCAGCCGTTCAAGGCGCTTGCGATCAATATCATGTCCGGTCAGGCGCTGATAACGCGCAAGATCAATGCCTTCGCGCAACCGCAGCCCCATCATCAGGAACTCATCGCCTTCCTGATTGCCATTGAGATATTCTTCTTCGATGATGCCGTGACCATTGGTCTCGACCTTTTCGAGCCAGGTTTCCGGGTGCTTTTCGGTCATTGTGACCGTGCGCGTGCCATTCTCAACAAAGCGGCCGTGCGCGCCGGGACCAATGCCGACATATTGCCCATAACGCCAGTAAACCAGATTGTGCTGCGACTCCCGCCCAGGCACCGCATGGTTTGAAATCTCATAGGCCGGAAGACCGTGTTCCGCTGTAATCTTCTGCGTTTCCTCATAAAGAGCCGCCGCATGATCAGGCTCGGGCGTGGTGAGCTTGCCAGCCTTCCAGAGATTATAGAACTGCGTGCCTTCTTCAATCGTCAGCTGATAGAGCGAGAGGTGATCGGCAGCCAGATCAATGGCTTCTTTCAGCTCTTCACGCCAGGCTTCAATGGTCTGATCGGGCCGCGCATAGATGAGATCAAAGGAAAGACGCGGGAAGATTTCACGTGCCAGCCGGATTGCAGCCTTGGCTTCATCGACCGAATGCATACGGCCCAGACGACGCAGATCAGGAGCATTCAGTGCCTGAATACCAAGCGAGACGCGGTTGACGCCCGCCGCACGATAGCCTCGAAAACGTTCTGCTTCCACGCTCGTCGGATTGGCTTCCAACGTGACTTCGATGTCAGGTGCCACCGACCAGCGCGATGCAATGCCGTCTAGCAGGCTGCCAACAGTCGACGGCTGCATCAGCGATGGTGTACCGCCGCCCAAAAAGATGCTGGTGACCGTGCGTGGGCCTGTGCGGGCGCGCAATGTGTCCATCTCGCGGTTGAAGGCTGCGGCAAAGCGATCCTGATCAACCGGCTGATGACGCACATGGCTGTTGAAGTCACAATAAGGGCACTTGGCCAGACAAAACGGCCAGTGCACATAGACCCCAAACGCACTCTCTCCATCTGTACGCGCGATTGAAATCGCGTTGGCTCCATCCGCTCGTGCAATCGGCAGAATATCAACACTTTCGGCGGGTGGAGAAAAATGATGGTTCATTCGAGCCCATCCGAAACAACATCGAGTGCCTTTTCAGCAAACAGCTTGAAGGCGCGCGCACGATGCGAAAGCGCGGACGCATCGCCCGGCGTCCAGCCGTGCTTCTCGTCGGCAGTCATTTCGCCAAAAGTCTTTTCATAGCCAGCGGGCTTAAACACCGGATCATAACCAAAACCAATATCGCCCCGAGGAGGCCAAATGAGAGTGCCTTCCACTTCACCACGATAATATTGTGCTTCACCATCCGGCCATGCAAGACAGATCACCGAAACAAAACGCGCCTTGCGCTGATCCGGGGTGGTCGCAGCTTTAGCCTGCAAAAGATCTTCGACCTTCTGCATCGCCATGTTGAAATCACGCGTGCCGTCTTCGGTTTCAGCCCAGTCAGCAGTGTAAACACCCGGATCGCCATCAAGCGCGTCAACCATCATGCCGGAATCGTCAGACAGAGAAGGCAAACCAGTCGCTTTCGCCGCAGCGAGCGCCTTGATATAAGCATTCTGCTCGAAAGTCGTGCCGGTTTCTTCAGGCTCAGGCAGGCCGAGAGCGGCAACAGAACTGACCTCAAAGCCAAACGGGGCGATAAGCCCATCGAATTCGCGCAATTTGCCTGCATTGTGCGATGCGACGATCAGTTTGCCTTTTTCAAGCGCTCTCATTGTTCAATCCTGCTTTTAAAACGCATGATCTTATCCGAAATTGGCTTCCCACTTTTCGGGATCATGCTTAACTCCAAAGTTTAGGCTCGGCGAATTCCAGCGAGTTGCCGGAAGGATCGCGAAAATAAATCGAACGTGCGCCATTAGGCCATTCGAAATCAGACTCGATAGCAATGTCATGCGTTTCGAGATAGGTGCGCCAGTCGTCAATTTCATGACGTGTGGCTGCAAAACAGACATGCCCTGCCCCCGTCGTACCATGCGGCGGCACCGGCAGCGATCCGGGCGCAGGTGGCTTCAAAGTTTCTTCCGCTTTAAACAGCAGCAAAATGCCGTTGCCACAGCGGAAGAATGCATTGCGTTCACTGACCTTGCCTACCGGCTCAAGCCCGATGATGTCGCGATAAAACGCAATCGCCTCGGCAACATCACGGACATAGAGCGCGGTTTCAAGAATGCGTGCTGCTTGCATTTCGGGCCACCTCTTAAATCAGAGAAGGCCTTAACTATCAGGCAAGTGCTGCCTTCTGCAACTCGACGAGCTGGTTGATGCCGCCGCGTGCGAGCTTCATGAGCGCCGCAAACTCTTCTTCCGAAAACGGTGCGCCCTCAGCTGTGCCCTGAATTTCGACAATGCCACCCTGACCGGTCATCACGAAATTGCTGTCGGTTTCAGCAGCCGAATCCTCAACATAATCGAGATCAAGCACAGGCTGGCCTTCATGGATACCACAGGAAATAGCTGCGATATGATCTTTAAGCACCTTCTCAAAGCGGATCATCTGACGTGCTTCCATCCAGCGCAGGCAATCATGCAGCGCTATCCAGCCGCCGGTAATCGCAGCTGTACGGGTGCCGCCATCGGCCTGAATAACGTCGCAGTCAACGGTGATCTGGAATTCGCCCAGTGCCTGAAGATCAACGACAGCCCGCAGCGAACGGCCGATCAGACGCTGGATTTCCTGCGTGCGGCCACCCTGCTTGCCGCTGGCTGCTTCACGGCGCATACGGTCGCCCGTCGAGCGTGGCAACATGCCATATTCGGCCGTAACCCAACCCTTGCCCGAATTGCGCATCCAGCCCGGGACCTTTTCCTCTAAGCTTGCCGTGCATAAAACATGGGTGTCGCCAAACTTGACGAGGCACGAGCCTTCCGCATGTTTGGAAACGCCGCGCTCGAAAGAGACGGCGCGCATTTCATCAGCAGCGCGCTTGGATGGACGCATTGTATTTCCTCAATTCATTTATCGTTGCGGCTTTTTAGGCTTGTCGCGCCCGAATGGAAAGGAATTTCGCGTGATCATTCAAGAGAGATGTTGAGAGAACTGTCATTACTGGCGCAAAGCCTTTGACGCCTTCAATACCAGTCTTATATTTATGGCATGCAATTCAGAGGGTTCGCTCTAAGACCATGATCAAATCACCGGAACATCAGCTGCTTAATTCGCTCGACCAGCGGTCGCGCGATATTTTTCGGCTGATCGTCGATAGCTACCTCAATGATGGTGATCCGGTCGGCTCACGCAATCTGTCGCGCCTTCTGCCGCATAGTCTTTCGCCTGCCACCATTCGCAATGTGATGAGCGATCTTGAGCAACTCGGCCTCATTTATGCACCGCATATTTCTGCCGGACGTCTGCCGACGCAGATCGGTTTGCGTTTCTTCGTCGATGCGTTCATGGAAGTGGGCGATCTGCGACCTGACGAACGTTCATCCATCGAAGCACAGGTGCGCTCGGCGGGCATGAACAACTCGGTTGAAAGTGTGCTGACCGAAGCCAGTCAGGTTCTCTCCGGCCTGTCGCGCGGCGCAGGTCTTGTGCTTGCGACCAAAGCCGAAGGCGCGCTTAAACATATCGAATTCGTACGGCTTGAGCCGACCCGTGCGCTTGCCGTCCTTGTGATGCAGAATGGCGATGTTGAAAACCGCGTCATCAATCTGCCCGCAGGCATTTCTGCGTCGCAGCTCGTTGAAGCATCGAACTTTCTCAATGCGCATATTCACGGCCATACGCTGTCGGAAGCAAAATCAGAGCTGGAAAAACTTTCGGAAGAAACCAGACAAGAGCTTGATCAGCTCTCGCAGGAATTGGTGGCACAGGGCATAGCCGTCTGGAGCGGCGCGGGTTCAGATCAGCCCGCACGCCTTATCGTACGCGGTCGCGCCAATCTGCTCGAAAACATTCATGCACAGGAAGATATCGAGCGCCTGCGCCACCTCTTTGATGATCTCGAAACCAAGGACGGGATGATCCAGCTGCTTGATCTTGCTGAATCGGGCTCTGGTGTGCGAATTTTCATCGGCTCGGAAAATAAGCTGTTCTCGCTCTCGGGATCTTCACTGGTGGTGGCCCCTTATCGGGATAGTGAACAGCGCGTTGTCGGTGCTCTCGGCGTCATCGGCCCGACCCGGCTTAACTATGCCCGTATCGTACCGATGGTCGATTACACTGCCCAAATTGTCTCGCGGTTGCTGCGTTAAGTTGTCAGACTTAACAAGGCCGGGAAATTAGACCTTGATTTTAACGCCGTGAAACTCGATATCCGGCCCAAACACTATTCAAGACGGAAGAAGCATTATGGCTGATGAAAAGAATACACCTGAAAACCCCGATCTTGAGCAGCGCGATATCAACAATCCTCGCGATCGTGATGCGCTGAAGCGTGCTGCCGACGATTTTCTGAAAAGCCGCAAGGCTGAGGCACGCGCTGAAGCCGAAGAGGAAGCCGTTGATGCCGAGAGCCTGGCTGCAAATACGATTGCAGCGCTTGAAGCGGACAATGCTGAGCTCAAGGATCAGATGCTGCGTCTCGTTGCTGAGATGGAAAACCTGCGCAAGCGCACCCAGCGCGATGTTCAGGACGCCCGCACCTATGCCGTGACAAATTTCGCTCGTGACATGCTGTCGGTTTCCGACAACCTGAGCCGTGCGCACGAAGCCATCCCCGCCGATGCATTGGAAACCGATGCAAACCTCAAGTCACTGGCTGACGGCGTGGAAATGACTGAACGTGCCATGCTGCAGGCCTTGGAACGTCATGGCGTGACCAAGCTTAATCCTGAAGGTGAAAAGTTCGATCCGAACTTCCATCAGGCTATTTTTGAAGTGCCAAACCCTGAACTGCCAGCCAACACCGTCGTACAGGTTATGCAGGCAGGCTATGCCATCGGCGATCGCGTGCTGCGTCCGGCAATGGTCGGCGTTTCAAAGGGCGGCCCGAAGGTTGCTGCAGACAGCGGCACAACTGAAGCAGCGGGCGATGCCTAGGGCGCATTTTGATCTGATTGATTGATCGATTGAGAGCGGCGAGATACATCGCCGCTCTTTCTTTTTGTCCTTATCCGTTGGAATATCGACATACTAGAGCGTTTCGCCGTTAATTGTATCCGCTGCACTCGCTCTATCTCTTTATTTTTGCGCATGTCGTTATCGGAAAACCGGCCCCCACTTTTCCGCGACATGCTTTATCAGCTGGGAGGTCGTGCGTGACGATTTTTGATTTTGCAAATTTTGCAGGGGTTTTCGTCTTCGCTGCCACCGGCGCACTTGCTGCCTCACGCCGCCAGCTCGACATTATCGGCTTCATCTTTCTCGCCAACATTACTGGCATTGGCGGCGGCACGATGCGCGATCTGGTGTTGGGCGCTCCGGTTTTCTGGGTCGTCCAACCCTTTTATCTTTTGGCAGGGACATCGGCTGCAATCATCGTCTATTTCACCGCCCATCTGTTCGAATCACGCTACCGGCTTCTGCTCTGGTGTGACGCTATTGGTATGTCTGCCTATACGGTTGTGGGTGCCGCCAAAGGGCTGGCGCTCGGCTTTGGGCCATCGGTCGCGATTGTAACCGGCATCTTCACCGCAACACTTGGCGGCATTTTGCGCGATATGGTGGCAGGCGAGCCATCCGTCCTGATGCGCAGGGAGATCTATGTGACCGCGGCCCTTGCAGGCGCTTGTCTTTATGTGGTGCTGGAGCGTTTCGGGATCGACCCATTGTTTGCAGCACTTGCTGCTGCGCTAACCGCATTCATCGTGCGCGGAGGTGCGCTCTATTTCGGCTGGAATCTGCCTGTTTATAAAAGCCGTCCCGGCCGCACAGAGGAAGAACTCAAGCGCGACCGGATTGTTCGAATCGATCAATAATCAGATAAGTTTGGCCTGGCTTGCAACAGCTTGAAGATCGATCAGTGGACGCGGTCCCATCTGCTGAATGATCATGCCAGCGGCAAGCGAACCCAGACGTGCGCAATCCTCAAGCGAACGATCTTTGGTATAGCCATAGAGGAACCCTGCTGCGTAGAGATCACCAGCACCCGTCGTGTCGACCAGTTCTTCAATCTCAATCGCTGGCACATGCAGCGTCTGATCGGCAGTGATGACGATTGCGCCCTTTTCCGAACGTGTGATGATCGCAAGAGGGCAATCCTTACGAATGGCTTCCACAGCTTCATCAAGCGACTTGGTCTGATAGAGCGACTTTGCCTCGTCTTCGTTCGCAAAAACGATATCGACGGTGCGTTTGCGCATCAGATCCAGGAACTCTTCGCGATAACGGTCGACGCAGAACGGATCGGACAAGGTCATGGCGACCTGACGACCATGTTCATGTGCAATTTTTGATGCGAGAACAATGGCTTCCTTGGCGCGCGGCGGATCCCACAGATAACCTTCGAAATAGGTAATGCGGGCATCGGCAACCTTGGAGGTTTCGACATCTTCCGGTCCGAGCTCGACGCACGCCCCCAGATAGGTGTTCATTGAACGCTCGCCATCCGCTGTAACGAAGATCATCGAACGAGCCGTCGGCGAACCTTTTTCCAAAGCGCGCGTATCAAAGGCGACGCCCTGTGCGCGGATGTCATGAGCAAATACCCGGCCAAGATGGTCGGTCGCGACCTTGCCGAAATAGGCGGAACGTCCGCCGAGGCTTGCAACGCCCGCAGCCGTATTGCCTGCACTGCCACCGGACATTTCCGTGAACTGGCCTTTAATGCGGCTATAGAGCAGTTCTGCCCGGTCGCCATCAATCAGGTTCATGGCACCTTTTATGATGCCGTTGGCTTCGAGAAACGCATCTTCCGTGCGCGAAAGAATATCGACAATGGCGTTACCAATGCAAAGAACGTCGAATGTAGCCATGAGCTGGTCTGGGGCTCCCCTTCTTGTCTGCCGCCCGTCTTCGATTGAAGACTTGTGGCAGTGATCTAGCGGCATTCATTTGGGGTCGGTTTAGCCTTTTGAAAAGTTTTTGGCTAGTCCGTCAGTGTTGGCACTTGTGGGCAGACCGTCTTGTGCAGGTCGAACAGCCTTCCTATTTTGATCGTATGAGATTGCGGAGAGTGAACCCAAAATGATCATTGATGCTGCGCTGAAGGCGCTGAAACGTCTTCCAACTCCGGAATTTCGCTCGGTTTTATGGAAAACGCTTGGCTTGACGCTTTTGCTTCTTCTCGGGTTTTGGGTCGCCATAAGGCAAGTATTTTTTACTTTCGCATGGCCCTGGATGGAGCAATTGCTGCCCGGAATGCCCGAATGGGCAGGTTGGCTCGGTATCATTGCGGCAATCGTGGCAGGTCTTGGACTGGCGCTCGCTCTCGCTTTGATGATCGCGCCCGTTACAGCACTTGTCGCCGGTATTTTCCTTGATGATGTCGCAGATGTTGTCGAACGCGAGGATTATCCCGGCGCCCCCGCAGGCACACCCCTGCCGCTGGGCCGTTCCATTGTCGTGTCACTCAAGTTTCTAGGCGTGGTCATTCTCGGTAACATTGTGGCGCTGTTTCTGCTCTTCGTACCCGGCATCAATCTGATCGCCTTCTTCGTGATCAACGCCTATCTGCTCGGCCGGGAATTCTTTGAGTTTGCGGCCATGCGCTATCGAACAGAGCGTGAGGCCAAGGCACTCCGCTCGCAATATGGTGTGACGGTGTTTCTTGCAGGACTGCTAATCGCTGGCTTCATGGCAATTCCGATTGTCAATCTTCTGACACCTCTCTTTGCAGCCGCAATGATGATCCATCTGCATAAGGCTATATCTGAGAAGGAAACTTTAAAACTGCGGCGGTAGCGGAATGAGCGCTGCCGGAACATCACAAGTCTTGCCGGGGAACTTACAGATATCGGCAATCACGCAGTTCTCGCACTCAGGCTTGCGTGCCTTACAGGTATAGCGTCCGTGCAGGATCAGCCAGTGATGCGCGTGGAACAGATATTCTTTCGGAATGACCCGCATGAGAATAGCTTCCACCGCATCCGGTGTCTTGGCCGGTGCAAGCCCGATCCGGTTGCCTATGCGCAGAATATGCGTATCCACAGCCATGGTCGAATGACCGAAAGCCATGCTCAGCACAACATTGGCGGTCTTGCGCCCGACACCCGGCAGTTTCACCAGCTCGTCGCGATCATCGGGAACTTCACCGCCATAATCACGGATAAGCGCTTCAGACAGCAGAATGACGTTCTTGGCCTTGTTGCGCCAAAGACCAATGGTGCGGATATAATTGCCAACCGTGTCTTCGCCCAGCGCCAGCATTTTTTGCGGCCTATCGGCAATCGCAAAAAGCGCGCGCGTTGCCTTGTTTACACCCGCATCCGTTGCCTGCGCCGACAAGACGACAGCCACCAGCAGCGTGAAAGCGTTCACATGCTCAAGTTCGCCTTTGGGCTCGGGGCGCAGAATGGAGAAACGACGGAAAATCTCGTGGATTTCATCAGCCGTATAAAGCGTGCCAGAAACCCGGCGCGGACGACGGGCAGGTGTCGCAACAGGCGTGTTCACGGGCGATTTGATTTTGGCGTTTTCCATTTTGTCTCTATACTTGCGTCTATCTTCGGAAAACAGTTCACAGCTTGACGCAGCCCGGAGGGAACTTTGCATGCAGCATCCAGACGGCGCAAATCCAGACAGGTTTGATACTCCCATTTTTGAAGCTCTGCTGACGCCCTATCGCTCATTGGGGAAAACGGGGTTTCGTGTGCTGATGGGGGCCATGATCTGCTGCTGGCTGTTTGTCTGCATATTGTTCTGGTCAATCGGAGCATGGCCGATCATCGGCTTTTTTGGCCTTGATGTGCTGGCGATCTATCTGGCTTTTCGCTGGAACTATCGTTCGGCAAATGCTCGCGAGGAGATATCTGTTTCGCGTGCGGCACTGTCCATCCGCAAATATGAAGCATCCGGTAAACTGACCACCCACCTGTTTCACCCCTTCTGGACAAGATTCAATGTTGCCAGAAAGCCAGATATTGGCATCACGACCATGCGTGTCGAAAGCCGCAACAACAGCGTTCTCGTCGGCGGCTTCCTCAATCCCGATGATCGCGAAAGCTTCGCCACGGCTTTTGGCAACGCGCTGAGCGAAGCCCGGCGCTAAAGAAGCGCCAAAACTTTTCCACATATGTTGACGGCTTATGCCCCGAAAGCATCAGTTTTAGGATGCCATGACAGGAATCCGATTTCGGCCCTTGAAGTCGTGCTTTTCACAAGCCATATCAGTTGAGCGAAAGATACGCCGAAAGGGTGCTTTCCATGACGGTCGCTTCGATAAGGACTGATACAATGACAAGAATGACACCGTTTTCGAGCCCGCTATTGCTCGGATTCGACACAATGGAAAAGACGCTGGAACGGATTGCTAAATCCGGCGATGGATATCCGCCATATAATATCGAGCGTCTGCGCGGCGAAACTGGTTCTGAACGCCTGCGTATCACGCTGGCTGTTGCAGGCTTTGCCAGCGACGATCTTGAGGTCATGACGGAGGACAATCAGCTTGTCATCCGTGGACGCCAGACAGACGATACCGAACGTGAGTTTCTGCACCGTGGCATTGCTGCCCGCCAGTTTCAGCGCGTCTTCGTTCTGGCCGATGGCATGCGGGTTGTCGGCTGTGATCTGAAAAATGGCCTTCTCGCCATTGATCTTGATCGACCTGAACCAGAACGGCTAATCAAACGTATAAATATAGCAGTCAAGGACTGATCCCGGTTCAGACTGGGTTCAGGTAAAAGCCGCTATAGGAATTTATTAAGCTCTTAAGCGCCATGATCGCAAATGATATGCCGCGAAAACGGAGGCTACGATGATGAACAGACACATTCTCACTGATCATGAATTCGCTCATCTGGGTGAAGGTGAACTGGCTTATGTGCGCAAGATTCGTTCCGACGACCTGACACGCACCTTCCCGGCCCTCCCCCCGATTGCACCTGGCCTTGAGCTTTGGGCGCTGTTTGGCGCAAGCGGCGAGCCGATTGTGCTTTCCGACGTCCGCGCCACCGCACTGCAAGGCGCAAATGAACATGAACTGCGCACCGTGATGCTGCACTGAATTCTCTATGCACAATGCCGGTCCATCACATGAGCCGGCATTGCTGCGTTGCTGCAAATGGCGTCGGCATTAGTCGTAATGCAATAACACTTTGGACACCATATGGCTTTCCGCTGTCCTTGATCGTTTTACTTTTTACCTAGAGACAATACGCCTGAATACATCGTTCAGGTAGGCTTGGTCTTGAATGCGGAAATTCGTAGTTCCGACTTTTTCAAAGCCGTGCTTAACGTAGAAGGCTATGGCGGGACTATTCTCTGAATTCGTCGTCAGCCAGACCGATGGGCTGCCAGCAGCTCGCGCGTACTTCAGCCCTTGCTCCAACAACAATCTTCCGATCCCTCTGCCGCGGTGGCGGGGCTGAACGTACAGAGTGGAAATCTCCATAGCGGAACAATCTGCAACAGGCGCCGCTTTCCCATCACTGATGCGAATGAATCCATCGATGCCATCTTCATTCTCTGACACGATAATATGTTCATGAGGATCTTCAAGCAGTCTGGCAAACTTGTCCGATGTAAACTCATTCAGTGCATATTCAGCAAAAAACGCGCTCACCCCTCGCCTGATATAGGTCCCCAACCAGACCTCGATTGAGATGGCTGCTAATATTGGAGCGTCGGACGGATGGGCAATACGAAACTTCATGCACAGGTTCCAGTATTCAAGTTGAACACGTTTCTGAGACGTCTAAGGAAGTTGAAAAATTGCATTTGACCTTAAGCTTTGGGCGCTGTTTGGCGCAAGCGGCGAGCCGATTGTGCTTTCCGACGTCCGTGCCACCGCACTGCAAGGCGCAAATGAACATGAACTGCGCACCGTGATGCTGCACTGAATTCTATGCGCAATGCCGGTCCATCAAATGAGCCGGCATTGCTGCCCGTCGTCAAATGATCATTTTGACGGATTCTGGTGCATGCAATTGGCATATTGCTCACGCAGGCACCATTCGTGCCATTTTTTACCCTTTTTCTTGTAATTCCGGCAAAGCGTCTCGGCTACTTTCCTGCATTGATCAGAAGCAGCTGAATTCGCCGCACCTGACATGTTTGGTACTAAGCGGTCCGCTCGTGCCGAACCGGAAATCACGAGCAGTGAAATTGTCGCGACTGCAATTGTTTTATACAAAGTCACAAAATACCTCTCACCAAATTCACAATCATCAATGTCTGAGGCTTAGCGGTATCGGACGGCCTCGAAAATCGTGAGATATAGCGACAGAAATAGTGCACCTTAAAAATGACAAAGCCGCCGTTCTTTCGTGAACGGCGGCTTTGTCAGCTTAATAAGTCAAAATCAGGCAGCGTTAGACGCTGGCTGTGATGTCAGGAATGAATAAAGCGCCTGCGCGTCATGTGTTCCGCGCAGCTTTGCCACTGTGTCGGCATCGCGCAACATGCGCGCAATGCGTGACAGGGCTTTCAAGTGATCCGCGCCAGCGTTTTCCGGTGCCAGAAGCAGAAAGACGAGATCGACGGGCTGATCGTCCAGTGCTTCAAAATCCACTGGAGTTTCAAGGCGCGCAAAAATTCCTGCAATCTTGTCGATGCTTGCCAACTTGCCATGCGGAATGGCAACGCCGTTGCCAACCCCGGTGGAACCGAGGCGTTCACGCTGGAGAATTGTTTCGAAAACTTCACGCTCAGGGAGACCGGTCAGTTCCGCAGCCTTTTCAGACAATATCTGCAAAAGCTGCTTTTTGGAGCTGGCTTTCAGCGCAGGGATAATCGCCCCTGGCTGAATCAGATCACTAAGATCCATTCTCTCCGTTCCTTCTTCAATCAGGCCATCGTTGGCCCGGTTTAGGGAAGCGCACGACAGCGGAAAACTGCGTGCGCTTCAGGTTTGCCGTCAAGCGCGGGGAGCGGCCTGGCGGGTAACCGTCGATGGATCAACCCAGCCAATATTGCCGTCCGCACGACGGTAGACGATATTTACTTCATCATTGCCCGCATTGCGGAAGACCAGGACCGGGTTTTCGATCAGGTCAAGTTCCACAACCGCCGACGCAACCGAAAGGGTGCGAAGGGCGACAGACGATTCCGCAACGATAGTCGGTGCGTAATCAACCGGAAGGTCCTCCTCTTCTTCCGGCAGCGGTGCCATAACACGATATGCCACATCATCATAGATCGCATTTGGTGCAGTCGCTGGACGCGATTTCAAACGGCGCTTATAACGACGCAACCGTGTTTCAATCTTGTCCGCAGCCGCATCGAACGCCAATTGCGGGTCCTGTGCATCCCCGGTGCTCTGCAAGGTAGCACCACTATCGAGATGCAAAGTGCAATCTGCGCTATAGCGCGATCCGGACTTGGTGACCGTTACCTGCCCGGAAAAGCCATGATCAAAATATTTGCCGACAGCTTCATTAACCCGATCGATAATCCGGGCCGTGAAAGCTTCACCGACGTCCATATGCTTTCCAGATACACGCAGAGTCATTTGGTACACCTCATTTGCGTTACACAACAGGACGTAGTCTAACCATAAGGCGAGCGAAGCGCAAAGCGAACCAGCATCAAATATGCTTTTCGTCCTGTGCTTATTTTAGCCCCGCTGCACACATTCAGACTAAGTGTCGAAACACTGTTCAGAATGCGCTCTTTATCGCGACTATTCGAGTAATTTCCCCATCATATGTTTTCACAACACATGCCTGGAATGCTCGCTGCACATCGTTCTTTTATGTAACGCTGGAAACGCAGAAGCGTTTCCCGAAATATTACCTTACCTTTCGTTTAGAACACATCTCAATCCGATTGGATCCAGTCAGCGCTCTAGTTATTCGTTTCTAAGCATCTCTTATCCGAAAATTACTTCACACCTTTCACGATGCGCTCAATAATCAGACACCGGTATTCCGGTCTATGCGGATGCATATCTTAATGCGAGCGGGGCTTCTATTGACTGAAACGTCAATTGTCAATTGCACCTTCTTCCAGCAACAAGGAATGCAATACGCCCAATTTCCTCTATAAGATTGAATTTCACGCGTTCAGGGTAATACTGTTTCAAAAACCGGTATCGATCCGGTCGTTTCCGAATGTGTATATTAGCGCGCACGCAACTTCATGCTGCGGAAACATCATTCAACGGGCCAATAATCTGGCTTTTTTCTCGCGTCTGCGCTGTACTGAAGAAGCAATATTCATCGATTCCCGATATTTTGCGACAGTTCTGCGCGCAATATCCACACCGTCCTTCTTCAAGGCTTCGACGATTGCATCATCTGATAATACATCATCCGGCTTTTCCGCGTCGATCATCTGACGGATACGATGGCGCACACTTTCGGATGAATGGGCATCACCACCTTCGGAAGAGGCAATGGATGCGTTGAAGAAATAGCGCAATTCAAACACGCCACGCGGCGTTGCCATGAATTTGTTGGCTGTTACGCGGCTGATGGTTGATTCATGCATACCAACGGCATCGGCAACGGTGCGCAGATTCAACGGCTTGAGGTGGGTGACGCCGTGTCTGAGGAACCCGTCCTGCTGACGCACGATTTCCTGCGTCACTTTCAGGATCGTACGCGCCCGCTGATCGAGGCTGCGCACCAGCCAGTTGGCCGATTGCATGCAATCAGACAGAAATGTCTTTTCCTCGCCTTTAATCGAAGTGTTCACTTCTGCATAATATTCGTTGTTCACGATAAGACGCGGCTGGGCTGCCGGGTTAAGCTCGATCCCCCAGGTTCCATCGCGCGCTGCGGCAACCAGCACATCGGGAATGATCACATCAGCAACCGAAACCTCGAACTGGGTTCCAGGCTTGGGATCAAGCATTCTGATCTCGGTCAGCATGTCGAGAATGTCGGACTGATCGACACCGCAAAGCTTTTTAAGCGTTGCGAAATCACGGCGCGCAAGCAGATCAAGATTATCGATGAGCGCTTCCATGGCCGGATCAAACCGGTCCTTGAGACGGAGCTGAATTGCCAGGCACTCACGCAGATCGCGCGCGAAAAGCCCCGCCGGATCAAAGCTTTGCATTTCACGCAGAATGCGTTCGACATGTACGGTTTCAACGCCGAGATTCTGCGCAAGCAAAGAGACATCAGCGCGCAGATAACCGCTTTCATCCAGCGCATCTGCCAAGGCCGTTGCGATAAAGCGATCAGCCGGTGTGGAAAACGTCAGCGCTATTTGCTCGGCGACATGTTCGCTCAGCGATACACGGCTTGCCGTTACCTGATCTATGTCGTAGCTGCCGCCCGCACTATATGTCTCGCCAGCGGAGGTGTTCCACTGTGCAGCCAGGTCGACATGTGCATCGTCGCTGCGACCGGGATCATCGGGAAAGATATTTTCAAGCGAACTATCGAATGTCGAAGAGAGATTTTGTGCATCATCGACAGCCCCGGTTTTGAACCAGTCTTCATCCGCAGATGCGTCTGATGTGCCTGCATCGTCGCTCTCGCGCTCACTCTGACTCTGGGGCTCAGCGTCTGCAAAATCATCATTCGCTGCCTCTATTCTGTCCAGCAGCGGATTCTTTTCAATCTCGAGATCAATAAACTGGTCCAGCTCGATATGCGTCATCTGCAGCAGCTTGATCGACTGCATCAGTTGAGGCGTCATCACCAGCGATTGCGACTGGCGAAAATCAAGCTTCGGCGAAAGGGCCATGCGTTATTTTATTCCCCCACTTCCCTGACAGCATATTTTAAGCTGGCAAACCGCTTGTTCCTGAATTGTTTTCAATTAAAGCGTGCAAGACATCAAAACTGGTATGAACCTTGCTTGTCAATTCTGAATGTGCATTTTTTCATGAAAAGGGGAAAATAGTCGCAAGAATGTGGCGACTGTTGAGGCAGTCGTCGCGGCTTATATGGGAAAAAGGAAAGCGGTTTCCGCAAATCTGCGGAAATCCGAAAAATCAGAGCGTAAACTGATCGCCGAGGTAAAGTCTGCGAACGTCTGGGTTGGCGACGATTTCAGCAGGACGACCATGCGTCAGAACCTGACCAGCATGAATAATGTAAGCGCGGTCGATCAGACCGAGCGTTTCACGAACATTATGGTCAGTGATAAGAACGCCAATACCACGGCTGGTCAGATGACGCACAAGTTGCTGGATGTCAGAAACGGCAATCGGGTCAACACCGGCGAAGGGTTCGTCGAGCAGCATGAAATTCGGGCGCGATGCCAGCGCACGCGCGATTTCCAGACGACGACGTTCACCACCCGAAAGGGAGATGGCCGGGGCCTTGCGCAGATGCGCGATATGAAATTCTTCAAGGAGCGCGTCGAGTTCGGTAGCCCGCTTCTTGCGGTCTTTTTCGACGACTTCCAGCACGGCCTTGATGTTATTCTCAACCGAAAGACCGCGAAAAATCGATGCTTCCTGCGGCAGATAGCCAATACCAAGACGTGAGCGGCGGTACATCGGCATCGATGTTACGTCGTAACCATCGATTTCAATGGCACCCGCATCAGCGGGAACAAGGCCTGTCACCATGTAGAAACAGGTTGTCTTACCGGCACCGTTTGGACCAAGAATACCCACAGCTTCGCCAGCGCGCACTCCAAACGACACACCGTTGACGACCTGTCGTCCGCGATAACTTTTGCAAAGGCCACGAGCAACCAGCGTCCCTTTGAGACGGGTCGCTTTGCCGGGCTGCGATGGCATCATACCATCCGCACCCTCAAGAACGGCTGCATTGTCAGACATGCCTTGCTGCTCGTCGGCTTTCTTGTTCCAGAACAATCCCACGCGCGCTCCGGTTAATTCGATTTGGGCGCAGCACCGCCCTGCTTCTGTTGATCCTGCGGCGCCATAATAATGGATACACGGCCCTTGCTCTGACCCTTGCAGCTTTCAAGGAAAGCCTTGCCGGTGCTCATATTGGCCGTGAGCTTGCAGCCGGTCGCAACATTATCACCGTCGGTCAGCACAACCTTCTGGCCCTGCAAGACCATGACCTGGCTCTTGCCATCATAGTTTCCAGTGTCACCGGTTGCGACCTGAGTGCCAGACTTGAGGTAAACCTTGCCGCTGATTTCGAGACGATCAATACCGGACCCACTCAGACCAGCAGTACCACCAGCAGCCTGACCGCCTTCACCCTGCGAATCCTTGTTGTAATAAACGATCATCTTGCCGGACTTCAAAAGCGCGTCGCCCTGCACCACGGAGACATTGCCGGTGAAGATGGCCTTGCCTTCCTTGTCGAGCATTTCGAGCTTGTCAGCGTCGATCTTGATCGGATCCTTGCCACCAGAAAGCTTGAGGCTGCCAAATGGCACCTGCTGGCTGTCCTGGGCCAGAGCGGAGAGCGGCGCAACAACGAGGCCAAGCGCCAAAGCTGCAAATCCCATCCGCAAAGTGCGGGTCTTCATGCTCTTGTTCATCTTGCCCGTCTCGCGTTCCATTACTCTCCAGCTCCCCTACACTTCCTGTTTCAGGAATCAGGTCGAGCACATCAAATCCCTGCCCGACGCATAAATCTGCCCGAAAAGTCTATCAACCTTTCAGACCTACACCTCAAGCCATAATCATTCGACCCCGATCTTAAACTTAACGCAGCCAGATAGAAATATCTGACTGCGCAGAAAAGAAAACGAAGCCCGCAGAACCTGCGTCAGACAATAGCTGTCAAAGCGCATGCGCTTTACAGCTTTAATTCAGGGCGTGTTGTTGCCCGAAACTGCGCCGCCGTCAATCACAACGCGCACCTTGTTTTCAAAGATCACGATCTTGCCGTTCTCCTTGATCTGCATGCTGTCAGCACTGATCTGCGTGCTGCCGTTACGAATATCGACAGGCTTGTCCGTCGTAATCTGACCGCTCTTCAGATTGACATCCGCAGAGCGCATGACGGCATGCAAGCCTTCATTCGTCGTAACAGTAAAATCCTTATCAAGTTGCAAACGGCCGTTCGCATTATCATAAACGCCGGAAGCAGCCTCTACCTTGGCGCTACCATTGTCACCAACCGGCAACTCGGCAGAAATGCCTTCAAGCGCAATTGCGCCACTGTTTTTGGCGTCCTGCACGGCCTTTGCCGCAACCATCGAGTAAGGACGATTGTCTTTGGTATAACCGTTGAGCTGTGGATTGCTCATCACAAGCTTGCCACTCTCGCCGCCGTTATTCACTTCGACCTTCACAGGAGCGGCCGGTGTGGCCAGAAACGTGTACCAGGAAAAGACAGCAGCAAGTGCAATTGCAGCAACAGGCAAAGCAGTTTTAAGAACACGCACGCGGATCGAATGACGCTGTGCAGCTTTAAAAAGCGAAGCTGCCTTTTCAGACGCTCCAAAATGCATGCCACCGCCGTTGGACGCCGCGGAAGCGGAACCCTGCGAAGCATGGATATGTGGTGTGTCAGCGCTCATTTTGTCTTTCGATTACTCAATCTATTGTCGGCTATTGTCGGCTATTATCCGGCAGTTTTTAATGTCGCTTTATTGCTCAACTGTTTACAGAAGCATCAAGCAAGAAACTTTTTCATGCAGTGCTATCTTGGCTCAATGCGGTTTATTTGGGGTGCAATACCCTGACACTCAAGTCTAATACACGTCACAAAACACCGCACCTGCCATGCAAAAATGACATGAACACTGCGGAAACACCAAAAACTGGCTTTTCTTCAGTCCTTTAGCAACAAAGCGCCGATCACTTCATTGTTAACATACAACTGATTTTGATTATAGTCTTGGCAAGTTCCAAGCAAAATCATCGAGGGAGCTTGCAGCCTTCCCCTCTCGCCGGTCATAGATTAAAGAACATCGACTGCACTTCGTTTTGAAGAAATGGATGGATGAGGATGGCTCAGGACGCCGAAGCACTGATCGAAAGACGCAAGCTGCGCAGAAAGCTCACAGTTTGGCGCATCGCTTTTCTGCTTTTGCTGGCGGCCCTGATTGCAGGAGTCGCTTCCTATTCCATGAGAGGCACCAATTATGCAACGCCGCACGTCGCGAAGGTTCGCATCGAAGGCACGATCTTCGAAAATGAAGAATTGTTGAAGCGTCTTAACAAGATCGCCGATGATGATGCAGTCAAGGGCGTGATCCTGATCCTCGATTCACCCGGCGGAACCACGGTCGGGGGCGAATCAATCTACGAAGCAGTACGGAAAATTGCCAAAAAGAAGCCGGTCGTAACTCAGGTCGGGACACTTGCAGCATCGGCTGGCTATATGATTGCCAGCGCATCAGACCACATTGTGGCGCGTCAAACGTCGATTGTCGGCTCGATTGGCGTGTTGTTCCAGTATCCCGATCTTTCCAAACTTCTCGACACCATTGGCGTAAAAGTTGAAACCATCAAATCGTCGCCATTGAAGGCAGAACCGAACTATTTCAGTCCGGCAAGCGACGAAGCCAAAGCCATGATCCGCAACATGATCATGGATTCCTATGACTGGTTCGTCGGAATTGTTCAGGAACGGCGTTCTTTCACGCGTGAAGAAGCCCTGGCTTTGGCCAATGGTGCGGTCTTTACGGGACGTCAGGCGCTGGAAAAGAAGCTGATTGATGGCCTTGGCGGCGAGGAAGAGGCCGTTGCCTGGCTCACAAGCAAGGGCGTTTCCAAGGATTTGCCGAAGCTTGAATGGAAGCCTGTCAGCAGCGACACCGGTTTTTCTCTGCGTGATCTGATTATTCATGCCGGAGCGCGTCTTCTTGGCGTGCCACAAGAGGCTGATGCCATGTTGAAGGAAATCGCCAGGGATCGTATCTTCCTTGACGGACTTCTTTCGGTTTGGCACGTTGACGGAACGCCGGGCATCACCCCGGCAAATAAATGAGTCTTTCACCGGACAGATATAAACACAGGGGTTTAAAGCCGTGATTAAATCGGAACTCGTTCAGGTTATCGCCAGCCGTAATCCGCATCTTTTCCAGCGCGATGTCGAAAACATCGTTGGCGCGGTTTTTGAAGAGATCACCAATGCCCTTGCTGATGGCAATCGCGTGGAATTACGCGGCTTTGGCGCTTTCTCTGTGAAAAACCGTCCAGCACGCAGCGGTCGCAATCCACGGACGGGCGATACGGTAGACGTTGAAGAAAAGTGGGTGCCGTTCTTCAAGACCGGCAAAGAACTCCGCGACCGTCTCAACGGCGCCATCTGATCGATCGTCATGGTGGCAAAGCGCGTTGTAACAATTGTCATTCTGGTGCCATTGGCGGTCATTCTGATCGCTCTTTCGGTCGCCAACCGGGAAACGGTTGGCCTGACAATTGATCCATTCAATCCCGGCAATCCTGCGCTGACCTATCAGGCACCGCTGTTTATCTGGCTGTTTGGCGCGCTTATCCTTGGCGCTTTGATCGGCGCTGCCGTTACATGGCTAACGCAAGGCAAGCATCGCCGCCGGGAACGCCGCTATAAAAAAGAAGCATCTGAGCTTCTGGAACGTGCGGAATCGGCGGAAAAGCGCCATGTGCCGAGCACGGTTTCCAAAGCCTGATAGCAGCACTTTTTCTTTTTCACTTTCGTTCCTGCATTATTTGGCCTACCTACAGGCCAAATAATAAGCGGAGTTTCGGGTGAAGGCGCCAAAAGGAAAAGGCAAAAAGCCGACAGGCAATAAAGAGCAGCGTGGCTTCGGTCGCGCAAAGCATGATGAGCCGCGCTCGGCTGCCAAGCATGGAAGCAAGCCCGACGATAAGGGCTCGTTCTTCAAAAAGCCGCGTCCGCAATTTGCCAAGACTCCTGTAAAACCTGCTGAAGAAAAGCATATTGCGGCGCCTCTGCGTGAGATCAAAGCTTACGAAGGCGAGCGTCCCGGCGAACGCACGCCAGTTATCCTCGAAACCGAGCCGTCGGACGATTATGCATTGCTAGACAGCGGTGACGGTCTCAAGCTCGAACAATACGGCCCTTATCGCATCGTGCGCCCGGAAGGTCAGGCAATCTGGCTTCCGAGCCTACCGAAAAGCGAATGGGACAAGGCCGACGCGGTCTTTACCGGTAATACCGATGAAGAAGGCATGGGACGCTGGGCATTTCCGAAACTGCAACCCGGTCAGACTCTGGGTGAAACATGGCCGATGCAGCATGACGGCATTTCGTTTCACGGCCGTTTCACTTCGTTCCGCCATGTTGGTGTGTTCCCGGAGCAGGCAGCACACTGGTCCTATATGGATGAGCTGATCCGTAATGCAGCCAAATCGGGCCGCACGGTGAAAGTGCTCAATCTGTTCGGCTATACTGGTGTTGCCTCCTTGGTTGCAGCCCGTGCAGGTGCTGAAGTCACCCATGTCGATGCTTCCAAGAAAGCAATCGTCTGGGCGCGTGAAAATCAGGAAATGGCGGGGCTTTCCGAAAAGCCAATCCGCTGGATTTGCGAAGACGCGATGAAGTTTGTGCAGCGCGAAGAGCGCCGCGGAAGCTTCTACGACATTATCCTGCTTGATCCGCCCGCCTATGGTCGCGGCCCGAACGGAGAAGTCTGGCAGTTGTTCGAACATCTGCCAGCCATGGTCGATACCTGTCGCTCAATCCTCACGCCAAACGCCTTAGCAGTCATCCTGACTGCCTATTCGATCCGCGCTTCCTTTTTCGCCATTCACGAACTGGTCCGCGACCGTTTCACCGGCCTTGGCGGTATGGTCGAATCAGGTGAACTTATTCTGCGCGAACGCTCAGCCAAGCGTGCGCTTTCCACATCCATGTTCAGCCGCTGGGTAGCAAAATGAGCCGAAACGACGATTTCTCCAGAAGCGGCAATCATCCAACCGGATCACGTGTAGGTCAGGTGAAGGAAGTCACAAGCCTCACCAATCCGATTGTCAAAGATCTGCGCTCGCTTGCGCTTAAAAAATTCCGCGATCAGCAGGGCGTGTTTCTGGCAGAAGGCCTGAAGCTCGTCATTGATGCCTTTGAACAGGACTGGCGCATCAAGACGCTTGTGTTTGCCAAGTCCGGCAAGGGCAACAAAATGGTCGAGCAGGTTGCAGCGCGGACCTTCGCCAAGGGCGGACTGGTGCTGGAAGTAACCGAAAAGATCATGGCTGCCATCACTCGCCGCGATAATCCGCAGATGGTGGTTGGCGTTTTCGAGCAGCAGTATCAGCAGCTTTCAAGCCTCAAGCCAAAGGGCAACGATGTTTACATCGCGCTCGACCGCGTGCGCGATCCGGGAAACTTGGGCACAGTTATCCGCACGGCTGATGCAGTCGGGGCAAAAGGCGTGATCCTGATCGGCGACACCACCGACCCCTATTCGCTGGAAACCGTTCGCGCCACGATGGGATCGGTCTTCTCGGTGCCGCTTTATAAGGTGACGGAAACCGAGTTTCTCAACTGGCGCAAGGGCTTTTCCGGCCTCATCGTCGGCACGCATCTTAAAGGTGCTGTCGATTATCGCACCATTCCTTATGCCAAGAAGCCAGTCATATTGATGATGGGCAATGAGCAGCAAGGCCTGCCGGATGCTCTGGCAGAGACATGCGACAAGCTCGCACGCATCCCGCAGGCTGGCCGTGCAGACTCGCTCAATCTGGCGATTGCAACCGGCGTCATGCTTTATGAAATTCGCCGCGAGGCACTCACTCTCGATGAAAGAGCCAGCGGATGAAGCGTCATGCGGTTTTGTCCTCGTTTCTCGTAGTCATTATCGCAGTCCTGATCGATCAGGGCGTCAAGTTTCTGGTCGAAACCCGTATGGGCTATGGGCAGCAGATTGATCTGCTGCCATTCCTCGCGCTGTTCCGCACACACAATGAAGGCATCGCCTTCTCAATGCTGGCATGGCTGCATGACTGGGGCCTGGTCGCGATCACCGCAGCCGTCATCCTTTTTGTGCTCTACCTCTGGTGGACAAACCCGTCTGAACGCATCTTTGCGCGCTATGGATTTGCGCTTGTGGTCGGCGGTGCCATTGGCAACCTCATCGATCGTGTCATGCATGGCTATGTGGTCGATTACATTCTGTTCCATCTGCCGACATGGTCATTCGCCGTTTTCAATCTGGCTGATACCTTTATCACCATTGGTGCAGCGCTTATCATTCTGGAAGAGTTTCTCGGTTGGCGACGCGAGCGGGCGGCGCGCTAGAGCTCTTTTTTGCCCCCAATCCGAAACGCTTGATCAGACTCAAGCTTTCCCCTATTTTGACTATGAAATTTAACTGATTTTTGAAGGGGATAAGCTTCACCCACCCCAAATGACACATTGGTGACACGGTTCTGTCATCCTCGCGTAGCACTGAATCTGTATTGCTGCGGTCAGATTGGACGTCATGTCCACGCAACCAGACCGTAAGAGAATCGGAATTGGTTAGCTCCAGCTGAAATATCAGTCGGAAAACCGTTCAGGAATGCGTGAACAACAGGATCAGGAGCGAATCATCATGTCAGTACTGCTTGGAATGGGCCAGCAAATCATTGATGATACGGTCATGTCGGGCATAGAAGCACAACCAACGCTCTTCACATCCGCAAGCGACCCCATTGTTCTGGGGCGTATCGGGTCACTGGAAGTACGACTTGCAAATTCTCGCGATGCGATTGACGCCGCGCAGGAACTGCGGTTCCGCGTCTTCTTTGAAGAAATGGGCGCACGCAAGGAAACCATCGAAGAAGTAGAACTTCGCGATTCTGATCGCTTCGATGCCATCTGCGATCATCTTCTGGTTTATGATACCTCGTTGCCGGTTCCCGAGCATCAGCAAATCGTAGGTACCTATCGCCTGATGCGCAGCGATCAGGCTGAAAAGGCGCTCGGTTTCTACTCGGCCGATGAATATGACGTGCAGCGTCTGGCGCTTTCACGTCCAAACCTCAAGCTTCTTGAACTTGGTCGCTCCTGTGTTAAGGCAGAATACCGCTCCAAGCGCACGGTCGAGCTTTTGTGGCAAGGGGCATGGGCCTATTGCCGCCGTCATTCCATTGACGTGATGTTTGGCTGTGCGTCGTTCCACGGTGCTGTGCCTGCCGCACATGCTCTGGGCCTGTCCTTCTTGCACCAGAACTGCCGTGCAACACCTGACTGGGATGTACGCGCGCTGCCGCATCGCTATCAGCCGATGGACTTGATGCCAAAGGAAGCGATCAACACCAAGGTTGCACTCTTCTCGATGCCGCCACTGGTGAAAGGCTATCTGCGCCTCGGCGCGATGATCGGCGATGGCGCGGTGATCGATGAAGCCTTCGGTACCACGGATGTGTTCATCATCCTGCCGATTGAGCGCATTTCCAGCCGTTACATCACCTATTACGGCGCTGACGCGAATAGGTTCGTATAAAAGAAAAGGCGAAGCACCAGCTTCGCCTTTCTAACTTCATGCCCTGCCTGCCAGCTCTTTCAGCTTATAAATCAGCTCAAGCGCCTCACGCGGCGTTAGCTCATCCGGGCTGATCGCCGCAATGGCCTTCCCCAATTCGCTATCCTTTGCGGCGCCCCGTGGCTTTGGCTTCTCTTGTTGAAGCACAACGGAAAACAGTGGCAGATCGTCGATCAGTTTGTCGGCTTTGCCTGATGTTTCACCAGCTTCAAGCTGATGCAAAACATCGCGCGCGCGATTGACGACAGCTTCAGGCAGACCGGCAAGGCGCGCAACCTGCACACCGTATGACCGATCAGCTGCACCCTTTGCCACTTCATGCAGGAAGACAACGTCATTGTCCCATTCCTTGACCCGCATGGTGACATTGGACAGCCGGTCGAGCTTTTCCGACAGCGCCGTCATTTCATGGAAATGCGTGGCAAAAAGTGCGCGGCAGCGGTTTTTTTCATGCAGATATTCCACGGCCGCCCACGCAATGGAAAGCCCGTCAAAGGTTGCCGTTCCACGACCAATCTCATCGAGAATGACCAGTGAACGTTCGCCTGCCTGATTGAGAATGGCCGCTGTTTCGACCATTTCCACCATGAAGGTCGAACGGCCCCGCGCCAGATCATCCGATGCACCGACGCGGCTGAACAGCCTGTCCACCACACCGATCTGTGCGGAACCCGCAGGCACAAACGATCCCATCTGCGCCATGATCGCGATCAGCGCATTCTGGCGCAGGAATGTCGATTTACCGCCCATATTGGGACCGGTAAGCAGCCAGATCGCACCATTACCCCCGTCTGATTGTGGAGAAAGATCGCAATCATTGGCCACAAAAGGATTGGCCGCCTGACGGCGCAACGCCTGTTCGACCACCGGATGGCGACCGGCGATGATGTTGAATGACAGGCTGTCATCGACCAGCGGGCGGCAATAGCCCTGCTCATCGGCAAGAACAGCAAGAGAAGCGGAAACATCAAACACGCTGAGTGCCGCTGCGGCAGCACGGATGCTATCCGCGTGGCTGACTGCTTCCGCAGTGAGTTCCTCGAAAATTGCCAATTCTATCGACAACGCCCGGTCAGCCGCATTAGCGATCTTGCTTTCAAGTGCCGCCAGTTCCGTGGTGGTGAAGCGCATGGCGTTCGCCATTGTCTGCCGATGGATGAAACGGCCCTTGGCAGCATCTGTGTCGGTCATTGCGCCAGAATTATTCGCCGTCACCTCAATGAAATAACCAAGCACATTATTATGCTTGATTTTCAGCGATTTGATTCCGGTTTCCTCGATATAATCCGCCTGAAGTCCGGCTATCACGCGGCGAGACTGATCGCGCAGCGCACGCATCTCGTCGAGCTCTGTGTTGTAGCCCTGACGCACGAAACCACCGTCGCGCTTCAAAAGCGGCATTTCATCGGCCAGGGTCCGATCGAGATGGGCTGCAAAGCTTGCCGGTATTGTCTCAATCGCGTCACAGGCAGAGCGGAGTTCATCAGGCAGAAGTGCGCCTTCGAGAAGCGAGCCAATGCCACTGGCTGCTTCAAAGCCGCGCTGCAGGGCACCCAGATCGCGCGGACCACCGCGACCGACCGCCAGACGCGAGAGCGCACGCGGCATATCAGGCACGCCTTTAAGTTCAAGCCGCATCGCGTCGGAGAGCGATTGTTCGCGCAGGAACCATGAAACGGAATCATGGCGCAGCGCGATTTCTGCCGGGTTCGTAAGCGGCGCTGTCAGACGTTCGGCAAGAAGACGCGCGCCGCCACCGGTCACGGTTCGATCAATCGCTTTCAGTAGACTGCCTTCGCGATTGCCGGACATGGTACGTGCCAGTTCAAGACTGGCACGGGTGGCGGGATCGATGAAAATCGTGCCGCCTTCCTGCTCGCGTTCAGGTCGCATCAAAGGCGGACGCTCTGAAATCTGCGTCTTTTCGATATAGGCAATCGCACCGGAAATGGCCGAAAGCTCAGAACGGCTGAACTGACCAAAACCATCCAGTGTCGCGACATTGAAATAGCGCTGAATGCGCGCCTCTGCTGCCCCACTGTCAAACAGCGTTGCAGGCTGCGGAGACACAGCTTTGCCGATCAGATCAAAAACAGGACGAAGATCTGCATCATGGAATGCTGTGTCGGCCACGATCAGCTCACGCGGGTCGACACGCATGATATCGGCAAAAAGCCGGTCTTCGGCTGTTTCGGCGACACGGAAAGTGCCTGTTGAAATGTCGATCCAGGCGAGTGCCAGCGCGCCATCACCTTTGGTGCGGCCGAGCGTCATAAGGAAGTTTGCCTCGGACGGGTCAAGCAGCTTTTCTTCGGTGATCGTGCCGGGCGTTACCAGCCGGATCACGTCACGGCGAACGACCGATTTCGAGCCACGCTTCTTCGCTTCGGCCGGATCTTCGACCTGCTCACAGACGGCGACCCGATAGCCCTTGGCAATCAGCTTCTGCAAATAGTCATCGGATGCGTGGAACGGCACACCACACATTGGAATGTCTTCGCCCAGGTGCTTACCACGTTTGGTGAGCGTAATGCCCAGCGCGCGTGACGCTTCCACCGCATCATCGAAGAACAGCTCGTAGAAATCGCCCATGCGATAGAAGAGCAGCGAATCAACATTCGCGGCTTTGATCTCGATATATTGCTCCATCATGGGCGTGAGGCGAACAGCGGTTTCCTGCACAGCGCTTTCATCTGCCTGTGGGTTATTGTCGCCTGCTTTCGATTCCATACTGAAGCCTTCGTTTATTGCTCATTTAAATCGTTTAAAGTCATAAAGTTTCACAACTCATCACTTTTGGATCAACATCTGTTCCAATATGCACTGTTTACACCGTGCATCACTGGCGTTATCGAATTTGTCCCGCAGATGAACCCGGAGGGAACATGCCAGCCTCGACGCCGAAGGGCAACACGCCAGAACGCACACCCACAGCCAGTGAGAAGGAAGCGCTCGACTTTCACGCTCAGGGCCGCCCGGGCAAGCTGGAAATCAACCCCACCAAGCCCATGACGACGCAACGCGACCTGTCGCTTGCCTATTCACCCGGCGTCGCGGTGCCGGTCAAGGCCATCGCGGAAGATCCTGCTCTCGCCTATGATTATACCGCCAAGGGCAACCTCGTCGCGGTTATCTCCAACGGCACGGCGATCCTCGGCCTCGGCAATCTGGGTGCGCTTGCATCCAAACCCGTCATGGAGGGCAAGGCTGTCCTCTTCAAGCGCTTTGCGGATGTGGATTCCATCGATTTGGAAGTCGATACGACCAACATTGATGAATTCATCAATGCGGTGCGCTATCTCGGTCCTTCTTTCGGCGGCATCAATCTCGAAGACATCAAGGCACCGGACTGCTTCATTATCGAACAGCGCCTGCGCGAAGTGATGGATATTCCGGTTTTCCACGATGACCAGCATGGTACGGCAATCATTGCCGCAGCGGGCATGATCAATGCGCTGCATCTGACGGGCCGCGACATCAAGAACACCAAGCTCGTCTGTAATGGCGCAGGTTCTGCTGGCATTGCCTGTATCGAACTCATCAAAGCCATCGGTTTTCCGGCTGAAAACGTCACGCTCTGCGACACCAAGGGCGTCGTCTATCAGGGCCGCGAAGAAGGTATGAACCAGTGGAAGTCGGCCCATGCCATCAAGACTTCCAAGCGCACGCTCGAAGATGCGATGAAAGACGCCGACATCTTCTTCGGCGTTTCGGCCAAGGGCGCACTGACCAAGGAAATGGTGCGCTCGATGGCACCAAATCCGATCATCTTTGCAATGGCCAATCCGGACCCGGAAGTAACCCCGGAAGACGTGGCAGAAGTGCGTGATGACGCAATCGTTGCTACTGGCCGCTCGGACTATCCGAACCAGGTCAATAATGTGCTGGGCTTCCCGTATATTTTCCGTGGCGCACTCGATGTTCGTGCCACCACGATTAACGACGAGATGAAGATTGCAGCTGTCTATGCAATCGCGGAGCTCGCCCGCGAAGACGTGCCGGACGACGTGGTTGCCGCTTATCAGGGCAGCCGTCCGCGCTTCGGTCCGCAATATATCATTCCGGTGCCATTTGATCCGCGCCTGCTGGCGACGGTTTCGGCTGCTGTCGCCAAGGCTGCAATGGAAACCGGTGTTGCCGGTCGCGCGATTGACGATCTTGAAGGCTACAAGCGCGAACTGCTGGCGCGTCGTGATCCGATTGCATCAACATTGCGCGGCATTTATGAGCGCGTGCGCCGCCAGCCAAAACGCATCGTCTTTGCCGAAGGCGAAGAAGAGCAAGTGATGCGTGCCGCTGTTTCCTACGTTAATCAGGGGCTTGGCACAGCCATTCTTGTTGGCCGTGAGGAACGCGTTGCAGAAACCGCAAAAGCGGCTGGTCTTGATCTTGATCGTCCGGGCATCGAGGTTATCAATGCGCGTCTTTCGAGCCGCAATACGGTCTATGCCGATTATCTCTATGAGAAGCTGCAGCGCAAAGGCTATCTGACCCGTGACTGCCACCGCCTGATCAACAATGACCGCAATCATTTTGCGGCCTGCATGGTGGCACTGGGCGATGCCGATGGCATGGTAACGGGGATCACCCGTAACTACGCAACCGGCCTAGAAGATGTGCGCCGCGTGATCGATTCAAAGCCCGGCCACCGTCTGGTGGGTGTTTCCATCGCGCTCTGCCGTGGGCGCACAGTCTTCATCGCAGACACTGCCGTGCACGAACAGCCAACAGCCGAAGAACTTGCCGATATCGCCGTCGAGGCGGCGGGCATGGCACGCCGCATGGGCTATGTGCCGCGCGTGGCACTGACAGCGTTCTCGACCTTCGGTCATATGGTCGGCGAAAGCTCGGCACGCATTCAGGAAGCAGTTCGTATTCTCAACACACGTCATGTTGATTTTGAATTCGACGGCGAAATGAGTGCGGATGTGGCTCTCAACCCGAAGCTGATGGACCGGTATCCTTTCATCCGCCTGTCGGGTCCGGCCAATGTCATCGTCACGCCCGACAATCATTCGGCTTCGATTGCTGCCAATATGCTGCAGGAGCTGGGAGGTGCTACCATCATTGGCCCGCTGCTCGTCGGTCTCGATAAGCCAGCGCAGATTGTCAATATCGGCGCAAAAGATACCGACATCGTCAATATGGCAGCAATCGCGGCCTATAACGCAACCAGCTAAGCAGACGACCAACACATGGAAAAGGCCGGGCAATGCCCGGCCTTTTCGTTTGAAGCGCCCACACACTTTTCCGCGACAAGCGAGAGTATGTTCACCATATCTAAAACCGGCTATAGGATGATGACCGCAAATCCTTCCCTGCAAGCCGGACATCAAAGCCGCATGAGCGCACACGACCTGAAGCTTGAAGAAATCGTGAATCCCGAAACACTTCGCCGCAAGCTGAACGAACTGGCTGACTCCACAGATGAGAGCTACACAAGCCCATCCGTGCGCAAAGTCGTGCTGCAAGCGCTTAAGGATGCTCTGATACGCGGTCGTGCCAATGCGGAAAGCCTGCTGATGAAAGATGGCGGCGGCACGCTTTGTGTGCGACGTCTGTCCTATCTCATGGACACGCTTATCAGCGCGTTGTTCGAGTTTGCTAGCACCAAAGCCTACCCGATGACGAACCCATCAAAAGCTGAAAACATGGCGATTGTCGCTGTTGGTGGCTATGGGCGCGGCGGACTTGCTCCGGGTTCCGATATCGATCTTTTGTTCCTGTTGCCCTATAAGCAGACTCCATGGGGCGAACAGGTCGCCGAATATATGCTCTACATGCTTTGGGATATGGGGCTGAAAGTCGGCCATTCGACACGCAATATCGACGAATGTATTCGTCTTTCGCGCGAAGACATGACCATTCGCACAGCCATTCTGGACGCACGTTTCATTATCGGCAACCGCGATCTGTTCAATTCGCTCGTCACGCGTTTTGACGAAGAGGTGGTCAAGGATACCGGTCCTGAATTCATTCAGGCCAAGCTTGCCGAGCGCGATAATCGCCATAAAAAAGCGGGTGAAACACGCTATCTGGTTGAGCCCAATGTCAAGGAAGGCAAAGGCGGCCAGCGCGATCTGCACACGTTGTTCTGGATCGCCAAATATTTCTATCGCGTCAAAAGCAAGGAAGAGCTGGTCAAGCTCGGTGTTCTTTCGCGAGCCGAATTGCGCCTTTTCAACAAGGCCGAAGACTTCCTTTGGGCTGTGCGTTGCCATATGCATTTTGCAACGCTTAAAGCCGAAGAACGCCTTTCCTTCGATATCCAGCCGGAAATTGCGCAGCGCCTTGGCTACACCGCGCATCCGGGCCAGAACTATGTCGAACGCTTCATGAAGCATTACTTCCTTGTCGCCAAGGATGTTGGCGATCTGACCCGCATTCTCTGTGCGGCGCTCGAAGAAGAACAAGCCAAGCATGTGCCGGGCTTCAACCGCATCTTCCTCACCTTCTCGCGCCGCAAACGTAAGCTTTCAGCAAGCGGAGATTTCATCTCCGAGAATCATCGCATTAATATTGCCGATCCCGACGTCTTCAAACGCGACCCCGTCAATATCATCCGTATCTTCCATCTTGCGGACAAGCATGGACTGGAATTTCATCCCGATGCGATGCAACAGCTTACCCGTTCGCTAAAGCTCATCAACGGAGAACTGCGCGAGAACGCAGAAGCCAATCGCCTGTTTCTGGAAGTGCTGACCTCGCCGCGCAATCCGGAATTGATCCTGCGCCGCATGAATGAATCTGGCGTACTGGGTAAGTTCATCCCGGATTTTGGCAAAATCGTCGCGATGATGCAGTTCAACATGTACCACCACTATACAGTGGATGAACATCTGCTCCGCTGCATTCAGGTCATGTCTGAAATCGAGCACGGGGAGCTCGAAAACGAGCACCCACTGGCCAATCATCTCGTTACCACCATGAAGCGTGACCGTGTTCTGCTTTATGTGGCCATTCTGCTCCATGACATCGCCAAAGGTCGACCAGAGGATCATTCCATCGCCGGTGCCCGCATTGCCCGCAGGCTCTGCCCGCGCTTCGGCCTGTCTGCATCCGAAACCGAAACCGTGGAATGGCTGGTGCGCGAGCATCTGACCATGAGCATGGTTGCGCAGTCTCGCGATCTCAATGATCGCAAAACGATTGTCGACTTTGCCGATACTGTTCAGACGATGGAGCGGCTGAAGCTTTTGCTCATTCTGACCGTCTGTGACATCAAGGGCGTTGGCCCCGGCGTCTGGAATGGTTGGAAAGGTCAGCTTCTGCGTACCCTTTTCTATGAAACAGAACTCGTTCTGACGGGCGGCTTCTCCGAATTGCCACGCGCTGATCGTGACCGGCAGGCGCGCGCAGCATTGGCAGACAAATTATCCGACTGGCCAGCGGCAGAACGTGATGCTTATCTTGGTCTGCATTACACCAACTATTTCCTGACCGTCAGTCTCGACGATCAGGTACGCCACGCCCATTTCATAAGGGAAACCGACCGCAACGGTCGCGCGCTTGCCACGATGGCCAAGCCGCACACCTTTGAAGCAGTCACGGAAATCACTGTGCTCGCCCCCGATCATCCACGCCTGCTGTCGATTATTACCGGCGCTTGCGCGGCGGCTGGCGGCAACATTGTCGATGCGCAGATCTTCACCACAGGCGACGGTCGCGCGCTTGATACAATCCTGATCAGTCGCGAATTCGACACGGACGAAGATGAGCGCAGACGCGCCGAGCGCGTGGGCAAGGTGATCGAAGACGTGCTTTCCGGCAAATCTCATTTGCCCGATGTTCTTGCCAAACGCACCAAGCCCAAGAAAGGCGCCAAAGCCTTCAAGGTGGAGCCTCATGTGGAGATCAACAACACGCTCTCGGACAAGTTCACCGTCATCGAAGTGGAAGGGCTTGATCGCCCCGGCCTTCTTTCAGAACTGACCGGCCTTATTTCTGACCTTTCGCTGGATATTGCTTCGGCTCACATCACCACTTTCGGCGAAAAGGTGATCGACAGTTTCTATGTAACCGATCTCGTCGGGCACAAGATTTCAAACGCAACCCGACAGGGCAATATCAGGCGCAAGCTCCTTGCCGTTCTTGGCGGGGAAAATACTGCTAAGACCAATGGCCGCGCAGCAGCATAATATAGGTATTTTAGTTCAATGAGTTTGGTCAAAAAGTTCGCAACGGTTGCGTCCGGCACGCTGATGAGCCGCATTTTCGGCTTCACGCGCGAAATGTTCATGGCAGCAGCGCTCGGCACCGGCCCTGTGGCGGACGCATTCAATGCGGCCTTCCGCTTCCCGAACACGTTCCGCAGATTATTTGCTGAAGGCGCATTCAACGCGGCCTTCGTGCCGCTGTTTGCCAAGGAGATCGAAAAGAACGGCATGGAGGGCGCGCGCCGCTTTTCCGAAGAAGTGTTTGGCGTTCTGTTCACTGTGCTGCTTTTCATTACGATCGCCATGGAACTCTCCATGCCGTTTATCGTGCGCACGGTCATTGCGCCGGGCTTCACCGATGATCCGGTAAAGTTCGACAATACTGTGCGGCTTGCGATCATCATGTTCCCCTATCTCGCCTGCATGTCGCTTTCGGCCATGATGGGCGGAATGCTCAACTCCCTGCATCGCTATTTTGCAGCAGCCATCGCTCCGGTGTTCCTCAACATCATTCTGATTGCCGTGTTGGCCTTTGCCTGGTGGAATGGCTACGACGCACTTGCCGTCGGCTACGGGCTCTCATGGGGTGTGATGGCGGCCGGTGTGGTGCAGCTCGCTATCGTATGGCTTGCCGTGCGCAATGCGGGCATCAAAATCGGCTTCCGTCGTCCGCGCCTGACTAAAAATGTCAAACGCCTGCTGGTGCTGGCATTACCTGCAGCGATTACCGGCGGTATCACGCAGATCAATCTGCTGATCAACACCAATATTGCTTCCGGCATGGAGGGAGCCGTTTCCTCGCTCGTCTATGCTGATCGCATCTATCAGTTGCCGCTCGGCGTGGTTGGTATTGCCGTTGCGACTGTGCTTTTGCCGGAGCTCTCCCGCGCATTGCGCGGCGGACACATGAAAGAGGCCTCGAACCTGCAAAACCGCTCGGTCGAGTTCACGTTGTTTCTCACACTTCCCGCAGCCGCAGCCCTGCTTGTCATGTCAGAGCCGATTGTGCGGCTTCTGTTTGAACGCGGCCAGTTCAGTGCTGAATCGACAATCGTCGTTTCCAATATTCTCGCGATTTACGGTTTGGGTCTTCCAGCGTTTGTTCTGATCAAAGCCTTCATTCCGGGCTTCTTCGCGCGCGAAGATACCCGCACACCTATGATCTTTGCAGCCATTTCAGTGGTCGTGAACGTCTCACTGGCCATTACGCTGTTTCAACGCATGGGGCCAAGCGGCATAGCGATTGCCGAAATTACTGCCGGTTGGGTCAATGCAGCGCTCTTGTTCGCAACACTGGTCAAGCGTGGCCATTGGGGGAGCGATATACCGTTGCTCACCCGCATTCCCCGCCTGCTGATTGCAGCGGGCGTGATGGCAACAGGTATCTATTTTGCCATCGGGCATTTCGCATATGAACTCTCATCCGCTGCCTCGTTCGCGGTCAGAGCAGGCACCGTTACGACTATGGTTGTTGCAGCAATGGTCGTCTATTTTGCACTGGCCTTTGGTCTCGGCGGTGCCAATACCGCCATGATCCGCCGTGGCATCAAACGTGGAGGCGTAAATAAGGAACCCGGCGCTGACACATAATTGCCCTTGAAAGGCTGCCACAGCTCTGCGAAAACACCGCATCAAATTAGTACCCTTCGCTCTCCACCGGCGGAGGCCAACATCAGGATAAAGTCATGAGCACGTTTAAACCGCTTGTCTTCTCCGGCGTCCAACCGACCGGAAATCTTCACCTCGGCAATTATCTGGGTGCGATCAAGCGGTGGGTAGAGGTTCAGGAGACGCAGGAATGCATCTACTGTGTCGTCGACATGCACGCCCTGACCGTCTCGCCCGATCCGGCTGAACTCATTCAGTCGACCCGCGAAGTCACGGCTGCATTTCTGGCTGCAGGCATTGATCCCAAGCGGAGCATTGTCTTCAATCAGAGCCGCGTCATGCAGCATGCGGAACTTGCATGGGTGTTCAACTGCGTTGCCCGCATCGGCTGGATGAGCCGCATGACGCAGTTCAAGGACAAGGCAGGCAAAGACCGCGAGAACGCCTCGCTCGGCCTCTTCGCCTATCCAAGCCTCATGGCTGCCGATATTCTGCTTTATCGCGCGACCCATGTTCCAGTCGGCGAAGATCAGAAGCAGCATCTCGAACTGACCCGCGACATCGCCCAGAAGTTCAACAATGACTATTCCGATCGCATTGCCTCGCTGGGTATCGGTGTGGATATGCAGGTTGGTGATGAACAGGTTTCGGGCTTCTTCCCGCTGACCGAGCCGATGATTTCGGGCCCAGCCATGCGCATCATGTCGCTGCGCGATGGCACCAAGAAGATGTCAAAATCCGACCCTTCGGACCTCTCGCGCATCAACCTGATCGATGATGAAGAGACCATCAACAAGAAGATCCGTAAGGCCAAGACCGATTCTGACGGTTTGCCAACGGAAATCGATGGCCTCACCGGACGTCCGGAAGCCGATAACCTCGTCGGTATCTATGCGGCCCTGTCGTCGAAGTCGAAGGAAGAAATCCTGGGCGAATTCGGAGGCCGCCAGTTCTCAGAATTCAAAGCAGCACTCGCTGATCTGGCAGTGGCAAAGCTGTCACCTATCACCCATGAAATGCGTCGTCTGGTGGCCGATCCAGCCTATATCGACAGTGTTCTGAAAGATGGCGGCGAACGCGCCAGCGTGATTGCAGAGGCAAACATGCGCCACGTCCGCGATATTATCGGCTGGTTGCAGGACTGATAAATAATCAGGAGCTGCCCGCTTGCGGGCAGCTCTTTGCAATGCCACATTATCGCCATGGTATCCAAACGACTTAGCCGGGAAGCCGGCCACCGACGCAAGTTTCTTGCTGTTATTGACGACACGCCCGAATGCGAGCGTGCAGTTGCCTATGCCGCACGCCGCGCAAAGAATACCAATGGCGCACTCGTCATGCTGTTTGTCATCGACAATTCGGATTTTCAGCAGATTCTGGGTGTTGGCGAAATCATGCGGCAGGAAGCGGAAGAACGCGCACGTTCAACGCTCGAAAAATTTGCAGCCACTGTGCGCAAAGAGCAGGGTATCGAGCCGGAATTGATCATCCGCGAAGGCAACACCAATGATCAGTTACCAAGCCTGATTGAAGAAGATCAGGACATTGCCATTCTGGTTCTGGCTGCTGGCTCCGGCAAGGAAGGCCCCGGCCCTCTGGTCCAATCACTTGCAGGGCGGGCATTATTTCAAATTCCCGTTACCGTAGTCCCCGCAGGACTTTCCAACGATGACATTGATGCGGTGACATAATCACCCTATATTGATCGTAACTTGCATATGCCCGTTCAAGGCAGGGCTTGCCTTCGCGCGTATCCATGCTTACGAACAGTTTCTGATATTGAAAGCGGAGAACGGATATGTTCATCCAGACCGAGACTACGCCGAACCCGGCGACCCTGAAGTTTCTTCCAGGCAAGGTTGTCATGCCTGAAGGGACGGCAGATTTCCGTGACGCGGCAAGCGCGGGCAACACATCGCAGCTCGCTGCAAAGCTTTTTGCGGTGCCTGGCGTAACCGGCGTCTTCTTCGGCTATGATTTCATCACAGTCACCAAGGAAGACGGCGAGTGGCAGCATCTGAAGCCTGCCATCCTTGGTACAATCATGGAGCATTTCATGTCTGGCCTGCCCGCCATGGTGGGTAATGCCAATGCAGATGCAGCCGCCGCTCATGACGATGAAGAATTCTTTGATGAGGCAGACACCGAAATCGTCGAAACCATCAAGGAATTGATCGAGACCCGCGTTCGCCCGGCTGTTGCACAGGACGGCGGCGATATCACATTCCGCGGCTTTGAAAATGGCACGGTGTTTTTGCACATGAAGGGCGCCTGCTCTGGCTGCCCGTCATCGACGGCAACGCTCAAGCATGGCATTCAGAATCTTCTGCGCCACTTTGTGCCGGAAGTGCAGCAGGTCGAACAGATCTGATCTCGCTGAGATTTATAAAGAAAAAGGCCGCTTCTCAGCGGCCTTTTTCTTGTTCCAGAGGTATCTTTACTGCCTCACAATAACCTTGGCACCCTGCTCCGCGCGCGCATGGAGATCGATGATATCCTGGTTCATCATGCGCACGCAGCCGGACGACATGGCCTTACCAATCGACCACCATTCCGGCGTGCCGTGGATACGATAGCCAGTGTCTCCGCCCTTGTTATAAAGATAGAGAGCGCGCGCGCCGAGTGGGTTTTTCAGGCCCGGCTCCATGCCATTGCGATATTTCGCCAGCTCCGGCTGACGCTTGATCATAGGAGCAGGCGGCGTCCAGGTCGGCCATTCACGCTTCATGGCAACGCGTGCTGTTCCTGACCAGCCAAAACCTTCGCGGCCAACACCGATGCCATAACGCATCGCCTTGCCATCGGGCATGACGTAATAGAGGAACTTCTCACGCGTCTCAACGATGATCGTTCCAGGCGCTTCATCAGTCTGATATTTTACGATCTGACGGCGATACTGCTGTGGAATCTTCTCACTTGGAATGGCTGGAATAGTATAGCCAGCATCACTGATCGAAGAATACGACGCGGTATAGAAAGTGCCGCCCACCGTAGAGCAACCCGCAAGAGCACCACCAAGAAGAAGTGCTGCGGTCAGCTTCAAAACGCGAGACTTCATGAATTTCCCCCAGATTGAGATTTTCCATCATCAGGAGCGAATCGCTCATTCACGTGCAAAGTTGCGTCAGTATTGTTAACCAGGCGTTAACCGTAAATTGAAAAATCCCGGTTTGGTCACTTTCTTGCCATTTTTGCCGCAGTTGTGTGGCATCAGCGTCTCAATAAAAGCCATTTTGCTGTTGTTTCAAGCAGCGGTCAGGCGCAAAATCTTGCCATGCCGATTGTGATTCCCAACAAATCCCATCCTCTTTCAGATGGGCGTCAGTCCGAAAACGCGCTTCTTGTGCGACGTGGTGTGCAACGTCTTTTTCTGGAAATGGGGTTGGCAACGCTGCCCGAACTGCCACTGGCGTCAGGAAGACGCGCTGATCTGATTGCGGTCAGCCGCAAAAGCGAGATCTGGATTATTGAGATTAAGTCCTCGATCGAAGACTGGAAAGCGGACCGCAAATGGCCTGAATATCGCGCCTATTGCGACCGGCTTTTCTTTGCGACGCATCCGTCGGTGCCACGCGAAATCTTCCCTGAAGATTGCGGCTTCATATTATCGGACGGTTATGGCGCTGAAATTCTTCGTGACGCGCCGGAGCATAAGCTTCCCGGCGCAACCCGCAAAGCGCTGATGTTGCGCTTTGCTCGAGCAGGGGCTGCACGGCTAACGATTGCAGAACTTGCCGGGCTCGACGTGCCCGAAACCGATATTGATTAAAAGTGCATCCCTGACAGGGGAGACAGTCTTCGGATCAGCTGCGGTTTTGATTAACGTGGCGCACGTTTAGCCAGAATCCGCTGCAAAGTACGACGATGCATATTGAGGCGGCGTGCGGTCTCGGAAACATTGCGCTCGCACATTTCGTAAACACGCTGAATATGCTCCCAACGCACACGATCAGCAGACATTGGGTTTTCCGGTGGCGCAACCTTTTCACCCGGACGACGGGTCAGAGCAGCAAACACCTCATCCGCGTCGGCAGGCTTGGAGAGATAATCAATCGCACCGAGCTTCACGGCATTCACCGCAGTCGCGATATTACCGTAACCGGTCAACACGATGGCGCGCGTATCCGTGCGACGTGAACGGATGGCCTCAATGACGTCAAGCCCGTTACCGTCTCCCAGTCGCATGTCCACGACCGCATAAGCGGGTGCAGCGGCCTTTGCAGCGGCGATGCCTTCTTCAACCGATTCTGCAGTCGTTACCTGAAAACCCCGGCCTTCCATGGCCCGGGCAAGACGCTGCAAAAAAGGCTTATCATCATCAACCAGAAGGAGGGTGGGATCGTTGCCAATGGCTTCGGTGTCTTCCTGCTTCAAGTCTTCCATGGGGTGCTTCCTGCCTGTATTTTTATTTCCTTATTGATATCCCTGCGTCAAAAAGTCAAATAGCCATTGAATTATTGAAGCAATCTCAGCAAAATTAAAATTGCGGCGACGCTTAAAGCATTGTGATTAAATGTGATTTCTGATCACAAGCACGAAAAATTGATAAAATCGAAACATGGCGCAAAATGCGCATACACTTCAAACCAAGATTAATTCCGCAATATATTCATCAGCTTACAGTGAAGGCAGAGCGTGGCCATATCACTCTTACTTCAGCACCCTGCCCCGGATTCTTGCGATTTTTAAAACTAATCTGCGCGCCAGAGCGTTCCAGCAGAGTTTTTGCGATGAAAAGCCCCAATCCAAGACCACCGCCGCCATTATGGGAACTGTCGCGGCTGGTCATATAGGGCTCACCGATTCGGTCGAGAATTTCCGGTTTAAACCCTTCACCGTCGTCCTGAATCGTGACGGTAACGTTCGTGTCGGTCCAACCCCACGTGACACTGACTTCATCGCGCGCAAAATCGACCGCATTTTCCACCAGATTGCCAAGCCCATAAAGCAGCCCCGGATTGCGGCGAACAACAGGCTCCGGTTTCGGACCTTCCTGTTTGGTCACTTGAAGCAGAATTCCAAAATCCCGATGCGGCTCAATCACTTCCTCGATCAGTGATGAGAAAGGCAGACGCGACATGTGCTCCTCGTTTTCCGAGGACAGACTGGTCAACCGTTGAAGAATTTCGCGACAACGCGCAGCCTGTGATTGCAAAAGCGCAATATCTTCTGCAAGCGCGGGATCAATGTCAGGCTTCTTTGCATAACTGCGCTGCATTTCCTTGACCACCAAGGTGATGGTGGCAAGCGGCGTGCCTAGCTCGTGTGCAGCTGCGGCAGCAAGTCCATCAAGGGCCGTGAGATGTTGCTCGCGCTGCAAGATCAGTTCTGTTGCAGCCAAAGCATCGCCGAGCTGGCGCGTTTCTTCAGCAATACGATAAGCATAGACGCCGGTAAAACCCAGTGCCGCGATAATTGCGCACCAGATGCCCGCCACAAAAAGAAATGGCAGATCAAGAGTTTCGCCCGGATACCAGGGCAGCGGCTCGTAGCGCATAGTCAACACTGATGTGCTCAACACAACGAGAAGCGCGAGAACCAGCGTATGGCGCACCGAAAGCGATGTGGCGGATATGATGACCGGCGCAATCATCAGGATGACAAAGGGATTTTGCACTCCACCTGTCAGATAGAGCAGACCCGCCAGTTGCAGAATATCAAATGCCAGAACAATGCTGGCGGCAGTCGGACTGAGACGATGGTTGGTCGGAAAGCGAAACGCGAGATAGAGATTGAGCCACGCCGAGCATGCGATGAGCGCAAAACAGACGCCGACCGCGAAGTTGAACTGCAGATAGAGCGCCACGAACATGACTGTCGCAGTCTGCCCTGCGATAGCCAGCCAGCGCAGACGCACCAATGTGGTCAGACGCGGTTTTCGCGAAAGATTTGAAGCCCGATTGTCGAATTCTGCGTGCATGATCACCCCTATCAGCCCCTTATGCGGCAAGGCGCATATTCACGCAAGCAGAACTGTGTCATCCAGTCGCAGGCTTTGGCGTGCATGACACGCAACGCCCTATTATGTGGGGAATTATCAAGTTTTCCCTCATGGGCAAAACCTGCCAATCAGCAATTGTGTCAATTTTGTGAAGGAATTATAACAGGACTGTCTGCAAAGTGATGGAGGGCGCCGCGTGATTATCTTCAGGGGGAAGATATCATCCGGGCTTGGAAAACATTCCGAGCTCATTATTCCTGGAAAACAACATCTGGATAATTCACCAAATGACTGGCCGGATCACTTTGCATCCGGCTCGCTGAATGTGCAGATCATGGAATATCCATCCATTCTGCAAAGCCGTCGCAAGCAGCTAAAGGCGCTGGATCGCGGCATTGTCCCACCAAGCATCACTATCCCGCAGCACGAAATTCTGAACAACAGTCTGCGCCGCAAGTTTTTCAAGCCACGCCGCGGCATTGGCCAGGCATGGCGGGCGACGCTTTATGCGCATTCCCGTTCCATGAATGTTTGGATTTTCCGGCGTATCGGATCGCATATGCACGACTGCATTGAGCTGATCTCGGACAAGCGCATCCGTGAAAATCTCAACATCCGCGATCAGGATGAGGTCCACGTCGTTCTGCATTCCTGATCGGCATCAGGTGCCGCGTGGTTTTGCCCTGCGCGTAGCTTCGGCATTGGCCGGATCTTCCGGCCAGACATGGCGCGGATAGCGGCCACGCATATCGGAGCGCACATCCGCCCATGAGCCCTGCCAGAAGCCCGGCAGATCACGCGTGATCTGGATCGGGCGATGGGCGGGGGAAAGCAATTCCAGCAAAAGCGGTACTTTGCCATTGGCAATGGCCGGATGAATGCCAAGGCCGAAAAGTTCCTGCACACGAACGGCCAGAACCGGCTCCTCCGTGTCATAGCGGATCGGGATATTCGAGCCGGTCGGTACTTCAAAATGCGTGGGTGCCAGCTGATCGACGAGGCGTTGCAGATCGAACGGCACAAGGCTCATAAGGCCGTTTTTCAGCACATGCGCCGGGATACGATCTAGCTGCGCTTCGCCTGTGAGGAAAGGCAAAAGCCAATCATCAAGACGCTCAATAAGATTGTCATCATCCATAGACGGCCACGGATCGCCAAGACCGCGATAAAGCCAGCCCAGACGACGACGCAGAATTTCAGCCTCTTTGCCCCACGGCAGGATTTGCAGTCCATGCTCACGCACGGCAGCGATCACGCCTTCATCGGCGCTCACGCCGGAAGGAGCGGCAAGCGGCTTTTCCGACAGGGCAATGGCACCAATCCGAACGGCTTCACGCGCACGCAAAGCGTTCTTTTCTGCGTCATAGACGACTTGTCGGCCACTCTCGATCCTGCTGCCAAGGGCATTACGGATTTCACTTTCCGAAACTTCCGCAGCAGAAAGCACGCGTGCACGGCCTGCTTTGCCCGACATATCCGCCACGACAAGCCACGATGCGCGACTGAGGCTGATGGCAGGATCGACTTCGCCGCCGCGTCCATTGGCCAGCAGAAATTGCCCCGTTGCCCCTCGCGCCTTGGCGATGCGGTCCGGGTAGGCATCGATCAGTATCCGGCCAACATTAGAATTTGGGCTTGAACCCGCAGCTTCGCCTTTGTTGGGCACATTTGCAGCCAGACGTTTCGCCAGTCCTTTGGCACGCAGGGCGCGATCAGAACGGTCATTGCGGAACCGCGACATGCGCGTGTCGAGGTCGGTTTCATTGCCGCCAAGCCCACGCTCGGTCAGAAGAACTGCAAGCTCTGCTGCTCGCAAAGCCTCGCCGCGTTTGCCCGCTTCCGCCACCATATGTGCAAGGCGTGCGGGGAGTGCCAACGAGCGCATAGCCTCACCGTCAGTTGTCAGGCGTCCAGCCTCATCAAGTGCACCAAGCCGGCTAAGCAATGCTTTGGCTTCTTTGAGCGCGGGTAGTGGCGGCTTATCAAGCAGCGACAAGGTTGCTGGATCGGTCACACCCCATGCAGCCGCATCGAGCACGAGGCCGGAAAGATCGGCTTCCAGAATTTCAGGCGGCGAGAACGCAGGGAGCGAAGCCGTTTGCCCCTGATGCCAGAGGCGGATGGCTATGCCCGGCTCGGTACGACCCGCACGACCAGCGCGTTGATCAGCACTCGCACGCGAAGTACGCACAGTTTCCAATCGTGTGAGGCCGGTTGCGGGTTCATATTTTGGCAGGCGAGCAAGGCCGCTATCGATGACCACCCGGACCCCATCGATGGTTATGGAAGTTTCGGCAATCGACGTGGCCAGCACTACCTTGCGATGACCTGCGGGAGCTGGCTTGATTGCCGCATCCTGATCACGGCCTTCCATCGCGCCATAAAGCGGGGCCAGAATGATATTGGCAGGCAGAAATTTTTCCAGAATGCCAGCCGTGCGTTCAATCTCACCCTGACCGGGAAGAAAGGCAAGGATGCTGCCGGTTTCATCGGCCAGCGCCTCACGAATGGCTTTCACCATCACATCTTCAATGCGTTCGTCAGGCTTACGGTCACGGTGGCGAATATCGACGGGGAAAGCGCGGCCTTCGCTCTCAATAATGGGCGCATCGCCCAAAAGTGAGGCCACACGCGCACCATCAAGTGTTGCCGACATGACAAGAATTTTGAGATCGTCGCGCAGAGCGGCCTGCACATCGAGCGCCAGCGCCAAACCGAAATCGGCATCAAGGCTACGCTCATGAAACTCATCGAACAGAACCGCCGCTATGCCTTTTAGGTCCGGATCATCGAGGATCATGCGTGCAAAAACACCCTCGGTAACGACAAGGATTTTGGTCTTCGCCGAGACCTTGCTTTCAAGGCGCATACGATAGCCGACCGTATCGCCCGGCTCTTCGCCCAGCAACTGCGCCATACGGCGGGCCGCTGCACGCGCTGCAAGACGACGCGGTTCGAGCAGCACAATCATGCCGTTGCCGCACCAGCTTGCATTCAGGAAATGCAACGGCACCAGCGTCGTCTTGCCCGCGCCAGGAGGGGCAACGAGAACCGCGCTTGCATGGGCAGCTAAGGCGGCGTCGAGTTGCGGCAGAATGCGGGTAACGGGAAGATCGGGCAGACTCGTCAAATGAAATTCCGTATTATAAAGGCGTTGCTTTGGTGCTTATCACACAAGGAACGATGATGATCCATATCCGAAAATCTAAACCGGCGGATGCCCCCGCCCTCACCGCTATCTGGCGCGCAAGCGTGCTGGCAACGCACGACTTTCTAAGCCACGAAGATTTCGCTGAAATCGAAAAACTGGTCGGTGAGCAATATCTGCCGAATGTGGAAGTCGATGTCATTGAGGATGACGGCAAGCCGGTCGGCTTCATGGGCATGACCGATAACAATATCGACAGCCTGTTTATTTCCCCCGACCAGCGCGGCAAGGGTATTGGCAAGCATATGATTGCGCACGCGAAAAAGCGGGGCACTCTGACCGTCGATGTGAATGAGCAGAACACGCAAGGCGTGGGCTTTTATCGCCATGTGGGCTTTGTCGAGACAGGTCGCTCGGAAACGGATGATCAGGGACGCCCTTATCCACTGCTGCACCTCAAGCTTGAGGCTTAAAATCCGGCCCATACCAATTGCTGAGAAAACCATTCTCGCAAAAGGCGTTTCCGGAGCAATTGACATACTCCCCTATAGTATATAGGCTTCATGAAAATCGGGAGTTTCCATGCCGCATTCACCGGAAGACAAGAAGCGCGCTTTAACGCGTCTGCGCCGTATCAAAGGCCAGGCCGAAGGCTTGGAGCGCGCGGTGGAAGCAGGCACGGAATGTGCTGCCTTGTTGCAGCAGATTGCGGCTTTGCGTGGGGCGACCAATGGGTTGATGGCGGAAGTGCTGGAAAGCCATTTTCGCGAGACATTCGGCCAAAATCGCGGGCTGGCTCGTGAGGCGATAGCGCGCGATGCTGTGGCAGATCCCGATGCAGAGATCGACGAAATCATGCGGATTTTGCGCACCTATCTGAAATAGGCGCATAAACGAACACTGAAATTGAAGGGAATATCGTCATGAAGTCACGCGCAGCCGTTGCCTGGGAGGCAAAAAAGCCGCTCACCATCGAGACCGTTGAAATTGGCGGTCCACGCGCTGGCGAAGTGCTGGTCGAAATCATGGCGACCGGCGTTTGCCACACCGATGCCTACACGCTTTCCGGCCTTGATTCAGAAGGCAAGTTCCCAGCCATTCTCGGCCATGAAGGCGCAGGCATCGTGCGCGAAGTGGGCGCTGGAGTTACTTCTGTGAAGCCGGGCGATCATGTGATCCCGCTTTACACGCCGGAATGCCGCCAGTGCAAAACCTGCCTGTCGCAGCGTTCAAACCTCTGCACCTCGATCCGCTCAACGCAGGGTCAGGGCCTGATGCCTGACAAAACCTCGCGCTTTTCGTGCGATGGCGGCGAAGTGTTCCATTATATGGGCTGCTCGACCTTCTCGAACTTCACCGTTCTGCCAGAAATCGCAGTCGCCAAGGTCCGCGAAGACGCACCTTTCGACAAGATCTGCTATATCGGCTGCGGCGTAACTACCGGCATTGGCGCAGTTATTTACACGGCTAAGGTTCGTCCGGGCTCCAATGTTGTTGTGTTTGGTCTTGGCGGCATTGGCCTCAATGTCATTCAGGGCGCACGCATGGTTGGTGCGGATAAGATCATCGGCGTCGACATCAATCCATCCAAGGTGGAAATGGCAAAGAAGTTCGGCATGACCGACTTCGTCAACCCGCGCGAAATCGGCAATGACAAGGTTGTGCAGGCCATTCAGGATCTAACTGATGGCGGCGCAGACTACTCGTTCGACGCGACCGGCAACACTGATGTCATGCGTCAGGCGCTCGAATGCACCCATCGCGGCTGGGGTGAATCGATCATCATCGGCGTGGCGGAAGCCGGCAAGGAAATTGCCACACGTCCATTCCAGCTTGTCACCGGACGTGTCTGGAAGGGTACTGCATTCGGTGGCGCGCGCGGTCGTACCGATGTGCCGAAGATCGTTGACTGGTACATGGAAGGCAAGATCGACATCGACAGCCTCATCACCCACACCATGCCGCTTGATGAAATCAACACAGCTTTCGATCTGATGCATGAAGGCAAGTCGATCCGCTCGGTGATTGTCTACTGATGAGTGAGAAGCTTTTTACCTCCCATTGGGATGAAATCGACAACCTGACCCCGCGCGCGCTTTATGCGATGCTGAAGCTGCGCGTGGACGTTTTCGTGGTGGAGCAGAATTGCCCTTACCCCGAAATCGACGGTAAGGATTATGACGCATTTCACCTACGCATTCTCGATGGTGAAGAACTCGCAGCAAGTCTGCGGGTTCTGCCACCAGAGAAGGATAGTAAGCCAGTGAAGATCGGCCGCGTTGTCGTGGCAGCCGATTATCGTGGCTACAAGCTTGGTCAGCGTCTCATGAAAGAGGCTGTCGCCTTTGCTCAGACACGTTTTCCGGGCATTGCCATTGAGCTTGGCGGACAGAGCCATTTGCAGAAATTCTATGGCTCGTTCGGCTTTGTCGCGATTTCGGAAGAATATCTCGAAGATGGCATTCCGCATGTCGATATGCGGCTGGCACCACAGGAAAGTGTGGCCTGATGTTTCTGCTGCGCCGCCATATGTCCTTTTATCTGGCAGCCATTGGTGGCGCTGCAACCTTCATTATCGCATGGCTTCTTAAAAGCCCGCTTGCCCCGGTCATCGGGGCAAACTGCTTCTTTGTGCTCTATCTCGTTCTGGCGCTTGCGGCTTTACCCAAGCTCACCGCGCCCTATCTCAGAAAACATGCGGCAACGGCGGATGAGCCGATCTGGATCATCTTTCTGGTGACATTTGCCACCGTTGTTGTGGCTGTGGTGTCGCTGTTCATCCTGATAAACCAGCAACCCAAAGCCGACCTGTTTTCGCTCGTCATGACGCTTGCGGCTGTGCCTCTCGGCTGGTTTACGATCCACATGATGACGGCGATCCATTACGCACACATGTATTGGCAGCCACGCGAACCCGCAGGCGACGATTCAGCCCATGCCAGCAGATATAGGGGCGGCTTCAATTTTCCAGAAACGCCACAGCCCTCCGGCTGGGATTTCGCCTATTACGCCTTCATCATCGGCATGACGGCACAGACGTCCGATACCAATGTCACGACCACCGCGATGCGAAAAGTGACGCTTCTGCACAGCGTCGTGTCATTCTTTTTCAATACGGTCCTTGTTGCGGCGACAGTGAATGTCGTGGTCGCACTCGGAAGCGGATAAAAATCAGGAACTCTCATGGAAACGATTTCGACTGCAAAATGCTTTGGTGGAACGCAGGGCGTCTATCGCCATAAGAGCGAGACCAACCAGTGCGATATGACCTTTGCCGTTTTCCTGCCACCACAGGTAAAAGATGGCCCTGTGCCGGTACTCTGGTATCTTTCCGGCCTCACCTGCACCCATCAGAATGTGATGGATAAAGGCGAATATCGGCAAATGGCATCAGAATTAGGAATTGCCGTTATTTGCCCGGATACAAGTCCACGCGGTGATGACGTGCCGGATGAACCGGATAACTGGAAATTCGGCAAAGGTGCTGGCTTCTATGTCGATGCCACACAGGAACCATTTGCCAAAAACTATCAGATGTATAGCTACATCACTAAGGAACTGACTGATCTGGTGGCAGCTGAGTTTCCGCTTGATATGTCGCGTCACGGCATCACCGGCCATTCGATGGGCGGCCATGGCGCACTGACCATTGCGCTCAAAAACCCTGACCGCTTCAAATCGGCATCGGCTTTTGCACCGATTGTCCAGCCTTCAACGGCTGGCTGGTCGAAGCCTGCGCTGGAAAAATATCTGGGCGCTGAAGAACGCGCATGGCGTGCCTATGATGCCACGCTGCTGATTGAAGATGGCTATCGTTTCCCGGAATTTCTGGTCGATCAGGGCACAGCCGACGGCTTTCTGGATGAAGGTCTGCGTCCGTGGCTTCTGGAAGAGGCATGCAAGAAGGCTGGTATTCCGCTCACGCTCAATATGCGTGAAGGCTATGATCATTCCTATTTCTTCATCTCGACGTTTATGGGCGATCATCTCAAGTGGCATGCAGAGCGGCTGAAGTGAGGCGCTGATTAGCGCTTGACCACCTTCATCGGCAGGCCGCCCTGTGGCTGGGTAGTGAGTTTCTGTACCGGCCACGGCTTCGTCGTTTCGAGCACGTCGAAGCGGTGTTCGCGTAGCAATATAGCAAGGGCAATGACCGCTTCCTGAAGCGCAAAACTTGCACCGATGCAGACGCGCGGACCTGCGCCGAACGGCAGATACTGGAAACGGTCGATCTGGTCACGATTTTCAGGCCAGAAGCGTGACGGCTTGAAAGCGTCCGGCTCCTGCCAGTAAAGCCTGTGACGATGGATCACCCATGGCATCACCAGAACGGCAGTCCCCTTGGCAATTTTCAGATCGCCATAGGTATCATCGACTGCTGCCTCGCGATTGATTGAAGGCGCAGGCGGATAGAGCCGCATCGCTTCCTCGAAAGCTGCACGTGTGAAAGGCAGTTTCGCCAACCATTCCTGCGACGGCAGATGATCGCCACCATCCGCGAAGAAAGCATCGATTTCGGTTTCCACCCGATCACGTTCCTGCGGCGCTTTGGCGAGCAGATAGAGCGTCCAGCCGAGCGCGCGGGCAGTCGTCTCGTGGCCTGCGCCAATGAAGGTGATGATGTTATCTTCGATCTCTGAACGGGTCAGTCCGTCCGGTCCTTCAGCGCGCAGAAGCAGCGTCAGGAAGTCGTTTGGAACAAACTCACCCTTGTCCATGCGCGCTTTGCGCATAGCAATGGTACCTGAAACAAGCTCGCGGAAAAAGCCAAGCGATTGCTGGCCACGTAAACGCGTGAAGCGGGGCAGCCAGTCCGGCAGGCCCAGCAGATCAAAGGGATCGACGCGCCCCATGGTTTCAAACAGCTTGTCGATCTGTTGGGCGAAATCATTGGGGTCGCCAGCAATTTCACCGGAAAACAGCGTTTCGGCCAGAATATCGTAGGTGAGAAGCGTCATGTCATGGGCGACATCGGTGATGATGCCGCTCGTCTTGTATCGCTCCGCGAAATGACGTGAGCGCTCCCGCATGGTCTCAGCGAAACCGCCAATATGGCGCGGGGTAAAGACCGGTGCCATGGCTTTGCGCGAACGCTTCCAGACTTGTCCCTCAGCAGTCAGAAGACCATCGCGCAGAATGGGGCGCAGCACGCGCTGGCGGATAGCGGACATAGGGTAATTTGCGGCATTATCGACCAGCACGTGGCGGATCAGACCCGGATCATTGGCTATGACGGTTTTCATGCCGAACCAGCTGACGGAAATCCACGGCTCGTTATAGGAAGGCTCGCCCCACAATTCGAGCGGATTCTTATAAACCACCCGCATCATCTCGAACCGCCCAACCGGCTTTTCACGCGGGCGTGGGGCGGGCGGAACGAAGGGATTTGCGGTTTCGGTCATCTTGGCTGCAACTTCCATCAAGCGTTCCTTTTTTATAAAAATCAGGGTTTATAAAATCAGGTCAAGAACGCCCCCGTTTTGAGAATATAAGCGTCAATTGTGGCGGTTCCAGAGAACCCACGCCAGCCCAATTCTGTATAGGTTACCAAATGAGCGGAATCCCCGGCAAATTTGGCCCCAAAATTTGGAAAAATTGCCTTTAACGCCTATATTAAAGCCATGTTTGTCGTGTGATTCGACATGGTTTTTGATGCTGCAATCGCAGCAGGCTTTAGGGCCGCGTTCGCGGCGCATTTTCGAAAGATTTTCATGAGCGAGACTCCAGAGATGAATTCCGAAGCCCCCGCCGAATACGGCGCGGATTCCATTCGTGTGCTGAAAGGTCTGGACGCAGTTCGCAAGCGCCCTGGCATGTATATCGGTGACACGGATGACGGCTCCGGCCTGCATCACATGGTCTACGAAGTCGTGGACAATGCAATCGATGAGGCGCTTGCAGGCCACGCTACGCTTGTAACCGTGACGCTTAACGCCGACGGCTCCTGCACCGTGACCGATAACGGTCGTGGCATCCCGACCGATATCCATAAGGAAGAAGGTGTTTCGGCTGCCGAAGTCATCATGACTCAGCTTCATGCCGGCGGTAAGTTCGACCAGAACTCCTATAAGGTTTCCGGCGGTCTGCATGGCGTGGGCGTTTCGGTTGTGAACGCGCTGTCGATCTGGCTCAAGCTGAAAATCCGCCGCGCTGGCAAAATCCACGAAATGGCCTTCACCCATGGCGTGGCCGATGCTCCGCTTATCGTGACAGGCGATGCAGGCAGCGACACCGGCACCGAAGTCAGCTTCCTGCCGTCGCCCGATACGTTCACCATGATCGAGTTCGATTACGATACGCTGGAACGACGTCTGCGCGAACTGGCGTTTCTGAATTCAGGCGTCCGTATCAAGCTTGCTGATCGTCGTCATGCCGATATTCGCGAACAGGAACTCCACTATGACGGTGGCGTCATCGAGTTCGTAAAATATATCGACAAGGGTAAGAAGGCGCTTCTGGAAACACCGATCTATATCAAGAGCGAAAAAGACGGCATGACCGTTGAAGTCGCCATGTGGTGGAATGATTCCTACCATGAAAAGGTGCTTTGCTTCACCAATAACATTCCGCAGCGCGATGGCGGCACCCATCTGGCCGGTTTCCGTGGTGCGCTGACCCGTCAGGTGACGGGCTATGCGGATGCTTCCGGCATGACCAAGAAAGAAAAGGTGCAGCTTACCGGCGATGATTGCCGCGAAGGCCTGACCGCTGTGCTTTCCGTCAAGGTTCCGGACCCTAAATTCTCGTCGCAGACCAAGGACAAGCTCGTTTCCTCGGAAGTGCGCCCGGTCGTGGAAAGCCTCGTCAACGAAGCGCTTTCGACATGGCTGGAAGAGCATCCGGCAGGTGGCAAGACCATTGTTGAAAAGGTCATTCAGGCAGCCGCCGCTCGTGAGGCAGCCCGCAAGGCCCGTGATATCACCCGCAAGAGCAATCTGAGTGTGACATCGCTTCCCGGCAAACTCGCCGATTGTCAGGAACGCGATCCTGCGAAATCAGAAATCTTCATCGTCGAGGGTGACTCTGCAGGTGGCTCCGCCAAGAGCGGTCGTTCACGCCAGAACCAGGCTATTCTGCCGCTGCGCGGTAAGATCCTCAACGTGGAACGCGTCCGCTTTGACCGCATGATCTCTTCCGATCAGGTCGGCACGCTGATCACTGCCCTCGGCACTTCGATCGGCAAAGACGAATCTCACGGTTTCAATCCTGACAAGCTGCGCTACCATAAGATCATCATCATGACGGATGCTGACGTCGACGGTGCGCATATTCGTACGCTGCTGTTGACCTTCTTCTTCCGTCAGATGCCGGAACTGATCGAGCGTGGCCATATCTATATCGCGCAGCCGCCGCTCTATAAGGTGTCTCGCGGCAAGTCCTCGCAATATATCAAGAATGAAGCGGCCTTTGAGGACTTCCTCATTGAGACCGGCCTTGAAGAAGCAACTCTTGAAATGGCGAGCGGTGAAGTGCGCGCCGGACCGGATCTTCGTTCCGTCGTCGACGATGCGCGCACGCTGCGTCAGCTTCTTTCGGGCCTTCATACACGCTATGATCGTCGCGTGGTTGAGCAGGCGGCGATTGCAGGCCTTCTCAATCCGAATGCAACCGCCAATGACGCTACTTCGCAGGCTTCTGCGGATATCGTTGCCAAACGTCTCGACATGATCTCGGAAGAAACCGAACGTGGCTGGACCTCCCATGTGACGGAAGACGGTGGCTATCGCTTCGAACGCATGGTGCGTGGCGTCAAGGACGTCGCCATTCTCGATATGGCACTGCTCGGCTCTGCCGATGCTCGCCAGATCGACCGCGTAGCCGGACGCCTGTCGGAAGTTTTTGCAGAACCGCCTTTGCTTCGTCGCAAGGACAAGATCGAGACACTTTCCGGCCCGATGGCACTGCTTGATGCGATCTTTGCAACAGGTCGCAAGGGCTTGACGCTGCAGCGCTACAAAGGACTGGGCGAAATGAACGCCGAACAGCTTTGGGAAACCACGCTTGATCCAAATGTGCGTTCGCTGTTGCAGGTCAAGATCAATGACGCGACCGACGCAGATTCGCTGTTCTCACGCCTGATGGGTGATGAAGTTGAACCACGCCGCGAATTCATTCAGGAAAACGCGCTGAGCGTCGCCAATCTCGACGTCTGATAAACCAGCCCCGGAAAGACATGAAAACTTTCGGGGGACTTCCAGTTTTACAGCAGTTCCAGTTAAGACTGAATCGTTGGAACCGCTGTAACTATTTGTTTTTACGCATTGTCCAATGCAAAACCGGTTTCCACTTTTGCTGGAAATGCTTCAAGACAAGAAAAAGCCCGCCAATTGGCGGGCTTTTCTATGACCGGAAATTACTCTCCGCGTGGCTTTTTGGAATAGCCATCGTTAGATTTTTTGCCATCCTTCTTGAAACCGTCTTTCTTGAAGTCGCCCTTAGGCTTCGACCAGCCGCCTTTTGCCCCATCACGATTATTGTCGCGCGGACCATCACGGAAATCGCTCTTGAACTTGTCGCCGCGTGGCTTGAAGTTGCCTTTGCCTTCACGCGGGGCTGCATCGCCACCAGCGCCTGCAACGGCGGTGCGGATCACGAGACCCTTTTCGCCAGTACCGCGTTCTTCAACCGAACGACGGAATTCGTCGGCCTTGGCTGCGGTAATTTCAAAGCGGGTTTCATTATCGAAAATCTTGATCGAACCAACATCGCGCTTGGAAACGTCGCCTGCCTTGCAGATCAATGGCAGCAGCCACTTCGGATCGGCGCGGTGTTTGCGACCGGCGGAAACCGAGAACCATACGCCATCGAAACGTGCGTTGCGGTCGAAACGTTCGCCCGGTTCGCCACGATCAAAACGCTCGCCACGTTCTGGACGATCACCACGCTCTGAACGTTCGCGAGGCTTCTTGCTGGCAATCGGATGAACCGGTGCATCAGAAATATCTTCAGCTGCAGGCAATGCTGCGAGCTCGCGATTGAGGAATGCGCTTGCTATCTGTTCCGGCGTATAACGCTCGGTCAGTGCCTTCAACAGGTCCTGATGCTCTTCATCAACCGGCTGGCTGAAAGCTTCGCCATTGAGAATGCGTTCGTTGTTCTTGGCCTGAACGGCTGCAATACCTGGTGCCGGAACAGTCTGCGCATCAAGCTTTGCCATATGCAGAAGACGCTCTGCAATGCGGCGACGCGAGAACGGAACCACCAGAACACAGGTGCCCTTGCGGCCCGCACGGCCAGTACGGCCAGAACGGTGAAGCATGGTTTCAGCATTGTTTGGCAGATCGGCATGGATAACCAGATCAAGGTTTGGCAGATCGATACCACGTGCAGCAACGTCGGTTGCCACGCAAACGCGGGCACGACCATCGCGCATTGCCTGAAGCGCATTGTTACGCTCGGCCTGGCTCAGTTCACCCGACAGCGCCACAACCGCAAACCCGCGATTGGAAAGGCGGCTCGCCATGTGCTTTACCGCTTCGCGGGTCGAGCAGAAGATGATTGAGTTCTGTGAATCGTAATAAAGCAGCGTATTGATGATCGCATGGTCACGCTCTTGCGGCGGAACCGGCATGGCGAAATAATCAATATCGGCGTGCTGACCGGCTTCACCAGCAGCAGAAATGCGCAGCGCATCTTTCTGGAAGCGCTTGGCAAGCTGCGCAATCGGCTTTGGTACGGTTGCCGAGAACATCAGTGTGCGACGGTCTGCCGGTGCTTCACCAAGAATAAATTCGAGGTCTTCGCGGAAGCCCATATCGAGCATTTCGTCGGCTTCATCGAGCACGACGACGCGAAGCTGCGACATATCAAGGGCATTGCGCGTAATATGATCGCGCAGACGGCCTGGTGTGCCGACAACGATATGCGATCCACGTTCAAGCACACGGCGCTCGGAACGAATATCCATACCACCAACGCAGGATGCAATGGTGGCACCCGTATCGGCATACAGCCATTCCAGCTCGCGACGAACCTGCAATGCCAGTTCACGCGTCGGCGCAATAATCATGGCAAATGGTGCTTCCGGGCGGCCAAAACGCAGCTCATCGCCAAGGATGGTCGATGCCATGGCAAGGCCAAAAGCAACCGTCTTGCCGGAGCCTGTCTGTGCGGAAACGAGCAGATCGGCATCCAGTGTTTCAGGAGCCAGAACAGCATTCTGAACAGCGGTGAGTGTATTGTAACCACGAGCGGCTAATGCTCCGGAAAGTGCCGGAGCGATTGTTTCAGGTAGGGACATGAATGACTTTCAAAAAAGCTTCACAAGCCGCAAACCCATTGGTCACAAACCCACTGGCGACTACCGAAGCAACAGAATTGCCGCCTACCTATAGCGTCAAACCGCTCAGGTCAACCGGTTGAGACCCTAATGGGCCTCATCCCAGTTATGCGCTGCACGCGCATCGACATGCAAAGGCACCGAAAGTGACACTGCTGGCATGGCTGCATTTTCCATAATATCGCGCACCAGCGAAATCGTCTTTTCCACTTCATTTTCAGGCACTTCGAAGATCAACTCGTCGTGCACCTGCAACAACATACGGGCCGCAAGCTTTTCATTGGCCAGTGCAGTTTCCATGCGGATCATGGCACGACGGATAATATCTGCAGCAGCTCCCTGAATAGGGGCATTGATGGCCGCCCGTTCATTGAATGCCCGCACCTGTGGATTGGATGCTTTGATGTCGGGATAATGCGCGCGACGGCCAAAGATGGTTTCGACATAGCCATGCTCGCGGGCAAAGGCCTTGGTTGCTTCCATGTAATCCTTGATACCGGGGAAGCGCTCGAAATAAGTGCGGATATATTGCCCTGCTTCTTCACGCGGGATTGAAAGCTGGTTGGCAAGGCCAAAGGCCGAAATACCGTAAATGATGCCGAAGTTGATCGCCTTCGCACGGCGGCGCACTTCTGACGGCATACCTTCGACAGGCACACCAAACATTTCTGAAGCCGTCATCGCATGAATGTCGATGCCGTTCGCAAATGCCTGTTTAAGCTGCGGAATATCGGCAACATGGGCCAGCACCCGCAATTCAATCTGGCTGTAATCGGCAGAAACCAGCTTGTTGCCGGGTTCGGCAATGAAGGCAGTTCGGATCTTGCGGCCTTCAGCAGTACGCACTGGAATGTTCTGCAAGTTCGGATCAGATGAGGACAGACGGCCTGTCGAGGTGGACGCCATCGCATAAGATGTGTGCACGCGCTTGGTCTGCGGGTGGATATAGCCCGGCAAAGCATCGGTATAGGTGGATTTGAGCTTGGTCAGCTGACGCCAGTCGACAATCTTGCGCGGCAGCGGCAGGCCTTCGGCGGCGAGATCTTCAAGCACCTGCGCAGAAGTGGACCATTGGCCGGTCTTGGTCTTGGAAGCGCCGGGAAGTCCCATTTTTCCGAACAAGATATCGCCAAGCTGCTTGGGCGAACCGATATTGAATTTCTCTCCGGCCAGTTCGTAGATTTCTTCTTCATAACGCGCGGCAGACTGGGCAAGATCACCCGACAGACGCGAGAGAACCTGACGATCGACGGAAATGCCGCGTTCTTCCATGCGGGCGAGCACATCAACCAATGGGCGTTCAAGACGCTCATAAACTGACATGAGGCCCTCTGCGGCCAAACGCGGCTTCAACACTTGCCACAAGCGCAGCGTTACATCGGCATCTTCTGCGGCATAGGCTGTCGCGCGATCAATATCGACCATATCGAAGGTTACAGCGCTTTTACCGGTGCCCGCCACATCCTTATAGGCGATTGGTGTATGGCCCAGCCAGCGCTCGGAAAGCGGGTCCATGCCATGGCTCCCGGTGCCTGCATCCAGCACATATGAAATCAGCATCGTATCATCAAAAGACACGGTGTTGATGCCGTGGCGGCGCATGACCAGCCAGTCATACTTCATGTTCTGCGCGATCTTGAGAACGGATTTGTCCTCTAGAACGCGCTTCAAAGCAGCCAACGCTTTATCCAGCGGTATCTGCCCTTCGACCATGCCGCCACCGAGCAGATCGCCTGCGCCGGATTTGTGCTGGAGCGGGATATAGGCAGCTTTGCCCGGAGCGAGAGCCAGCGAGAAGCCGATCAGTTCAGCCTGCATCGGATCAAGCGAATTGGTTTCGGTATCAAACGCGACAAGGCCCGTCTCTATGGCTTCGGCCAACCACTTGTTCAGCGTTTCGATGTCGCGAATGCATGTATAAGCGCTCGTATCGATCTTTTGAGCCAAAGCATCGGATGCACGCTTTTCTGCAAGTGCCTTCGGCGTATAGCCATCTGCGGGCTGCACTGCTTCTACAGAAGAACTTTCGGGCGTAGTCGTATCGTCCGACTTCACTGGTACATCAACATCAGGACCATGGGCATCCGCGCCCCATTCTGTCTCGATATGACAAGGCTCAACGGCCGAGGCATCTGTGTCTGTTGCTTCCGCCACGCGACGCGTGAGCGACGTGAATTCCATGGCTTTGAGGAATCCAATCAGTTTCGGTCCGTTCTCCGGCTCCAGAATAAGACCTTCGAGATCGACATCCAGAGGCACGTCGGTCTTGAGCGTTACCAGTTCACGAGCGATCTTGGTCTGGTCAGCATAAGCGATGATGTTTTCGCGGCGCTTGTTCTGCTTGATCTCAGAAGCGCGCGCGAGCAGCGTATCGAGATCACCAAACTCTTCCAGCAATTGCGCAGCCGTTTTTGGCCCTATGCCGGGAATACCCGGAACATTATCGGTGCTGTCGCCAGTCAGCGATTGCAGATCGATCATCTTTTCCGGCGGCACACCCCATTTTTCGATCACTTCCGGGATCGAAATCTGCTTGTCTTTCATGCCGTCATACATCGACACCTGCGGTGTGACGAGCTGCATGAGATCCTTGTCGGACGAAACGATGGTAACATCGCCACCTGCCGCTTCAGCCAGACGGGCATAAGTCGCGATCAGATCGTCGGCCTCAAATCCCTCTTTCTCGATGCAAGGCAGATTGAACGCGCGCGTTGCCTGACGGATAAGGCCGAATTGCGGAATGAGGTCTTCCGGCGGCGCGGTGCGGTTCGCCTTATATTCGGGATAAATCTCTTTGCGGAAAGTCTGCGACGAATAATCAAAAATGACCGCGAAATGCGTTGGCACGACGCCGACATCGGTATTTCGCGCATCCTTCAGCAGCTTCCACAGCATGTTGCAGAAGCCGGACACGGCCCCTACCGGCAAGCCATCCGTCTTGCGGGTCAGCGGTGGCAGGGCATGATAGGCACGGAAAATATAACCCGAGCCGTCAACGAGAAAGAGATGATCGCCTTTTTTCATGTCATAGAATTAGAGGAAACCACGCACAAAGAAAACCGGCCTTGTGTCAAGAGAAACATGTGTCCACCGTTGGATCACGCGTGGATCACACAAGCGCGCATTTCAGTGACAGAAGCTACTCCAGATCTTCCTGTATGAACTCGCCGGAGACATGAATATCGATCATCTCCAGAAGACCCGGACCGACATTAACGTATTTGTGTGGAATATTGGCTGCACCAAATACGATGCTGCCTTCTTCGGCTTCGAATTGCTCTTCGCCAACCGTGAAAAGGGCTCGGCCTTTGCGCACAATAAAGATCTCGTCATAGGGGTGACGATGCAATCTGGGGCCACGCCCAGCCTCTTCGGTTGCATAGAACATGACGGACGCACCCGTTCCGAACACATTTCCTTCAAACTCGCCGTGCCACTTGCCTGGCGTCTTTTCCCAGTCCTTCTTACCCAGCATTGTCATCTTATCCATAAGCGCCTCTTCTCTCACGCATTTTCACGCTATCACCGATAACGGATTCCACCCGCCAAGGTAACGTTTATGTTACGAATTTGTAATCTTAAATGCCCTTGAATAGCCACAGTTGGAGGGCCAGATTACACCCATCGACAGTACGTCGGTCGCCGGTTTTCTGACCCGTCCCCCGTTGGATACCGGTTGTTCGCGACAGCCTCATTCCCCTCTCCGGGCTGTCGTTTTTGAGTGTAGTGATATGGCCGTTGTGGTAACCCCCTCACCGCAACGGCCAATTCATTTTCTGGTCCCAGTTTTGCGTTCATATTGGGTTTCTTCTTCGAGTTGGTGGTTGTAGTGTGCCATCAGTTTTACGACTCGTCAGGAAGCATCCATGTCCGCGCAATCACTCGATAAAGTCCTCAATTATCTCGACACAAATCTCGATAAGAGCATCGACCACCTGTTCGATCTTTTGCGGATCAAGTCGATTTCGACCGATCCGGCTTACAAAGCCGATTGCCGCAAGGCTGCCGAATGGCTGGTCGAAGACCTGAAGTCGATTGGCTTTAATGCAAGTGTGCGCGACACACCGGGGCATCCAATGGTCGTCGCCCATCACGATGGCGCTACAACTGATGCACCGCATGTGCTGTTTTATGGCCATTATGACGTGCAGCCGGTTGATCCGCTCAATCTTTGGGAAAACGATCCGTTTGATCCTGCAATCAAAGACGTCGGCAATGGCCGCAAAATTCTGACTGGTCGCGGAACATCCGACGACAAGGGCCAGCTCATGACCTTTGTGGAAGCCTGTCGCGCTTACAAAGCCATTAACGGCAATCTGCCCGTGAAGGTGACATTGCTGTTTGAAGGCGAGGAAGAATCCGGCTCACCATCGCTGAAGCCGTTCCTCGATGCAAACAAGGAAGAGCTGAAGGCCGATGTAGCACTTGTTTGCGACACCGCCATGTGGGATGCCGAAACGCCCGCGATCAGCGTTGGTCTGCGCGGACTTGTCGGCGAACAAATTGTCATCAAAGCTGCGGATCGCGATCTGCATTCGGGTTTCTTCGGTGGTGCCGCTGCCAACCCGATTCATATTCTCAGCAAAATCCTTGCAGATCTTCATGACGAAACCGGCCGTGTTACGGTTCCGGGTTTCTATGAAGGCGTGGAAGAAACGCCGTCGCAGATTTTGCAGTCCTGGGAAAGCCTTGGCCGAACGGCTGAAAACTTCCTCGGCCCGATTGGTCTTTCAATCCCATCGGGTGAAAAAGGCCGCAGCGTTCTGGAACTGACCTGGGCGCGCCCAACGGCTGAAGTCAACGGCATTATCGGCGGCTATACCGGCGAAGGTTTCAAAACCGTGATTGCTGCGGAAGCATCCGCCAAGGTTTCGTTCCGTCTCGTCCACAAGCAGGATCCAGTCAAAATCCGCGCAGCTTTCCGCGCTTTCGTCGAAGAGCGTCTGCCAGCCGATTGCTCGGTCGAGTTTCATCCTCATGGCGGATCACCGGCGATCCAGCTGCCATATGATTCCCCGCTCGTTTCCAAAGCCAAGGATGCGCTTTCAGACGAATGGCCGAAGCCAGCCGTATTGATCGCCATGGGCGGATCGATTCCGATTGTCGGCGACTTCGACAAATTCCTCGGTATGGAATCTTTGCTCGTCGGTTTCGGTCTTGAAGATGACCGCATTCATTCGCCCAACGAAAAATATGAGCTGAACTCCTTCCATAAGGGTCAGCGCTCTTGGGCGCGTATTATGGCCGCTATCGCGGCCAACTAAGGCTCGCATTATGGCCGCTACGGCGGCCAACTAAGGAAAACTATATGACGATCCGTTTTCACAAACACGATTTGCCCAATCTGGATAATTATCAGGTTGATGCAGTCGCTATCGACACCGAAACGCTGGGTCTGAACCCGCATCGCGACAGGCTTTGCGTCGTTCAGATCTCGCCTGGCGACGGCACGGCAGATGTGATCCAGATCGAAGCCGGACAGAAAAAAGCCCCCAATCTGGTCAAGCTGTTGAAAGATCGTTCGATCACCAAGATCTTTCATTATGGACGGTTCGACCTTGCGGTGCTGGCACATGCTTTTGGCACCATGGCGCAGCCGGTTTTCTGCACGAAGATCGCATCGAAGCTCACCCGCACCTATACGGATCGTCATGGTTTGAAGGAAATCTGCAACGAGCTTCTCGATGTTTCGATTTCCAAACAGCAGCAATCATCTGATTGGGCAGCGGAAGTGCTTTCGCAGGCCCAGCTCGATTATGCCGCCTCAGACGTGCTTTATCTGCATCGCCTGAAAGCAGTATTCGAGAAACGCCTGGAGCGTGATGGCCGCGCGAAACAGGCTGAAGCCTGCTTCAAATTCCTGCCAACCCGCTCGGAACTTGATCTGATGGGTTGGCCGGAGACGGATATTTTCGCTCACTCATAAAGCATCAGACGGTGGCATGAGAGATAGCTCTCTCATGCCATTTTCTTTAACGCGCGTCCTGCCCGAAAGCCGTTTCACACTTTTCGGGATGCGCTTGAGCCGCCGTTTTCTTTTGCGGAGCGCGATCAATATAAGCCCACGCCGGACGACGGAACAGGAACTGTCCAAAACCAGTCCATTGAATAAGCCCGTAGAGAACGACCGGACCGATAACACCGCTTGCGGTCGTCAGCAGTGAAACCGTTCCGACATCCAGAAAGCCAACTTTCAAAAGAATTGTCCGGGCAATCGCCATCGGCAGGAAGAATGCCAGATAGACGACGATTGAATGCGCGCCGAGCCAGCTTAGCCCGCGATGCAACCAGTTTTTATCCGAAAGCAAGCTCAGCAGCGATGATATCGAAATAATCGCCAATGCTCCAATCAGTCCAAGCAAAAGCGACATGATCGGAAGATCGCTCACTGCCCCTCGCCCGTTCAAAAGATCACCAGCAGGAGCGATGAGAGAGGCGAGGCTTTCTGGTATTGGCGTGAAGACCAGCTTATATTCGATGAGCCCCCAGATAAGCAGCCCAACTATTCCCGCAACCGGACGCTGACGCAGCCAATCCGCGATGCGGAAAATCAGGGGCGCGAAGGCATAGCCTGCGAAAAAATAAACAAAACGCGAGCAGAACTCGTCAATCATCGTCCAGCCGGTATGGATGGGCAGAATTTCCAGAATAGCCAACAAGGCAAAGGTCAGACCGACAGGCACACGCTTCAACAAGCGTGTCGCAATGAAAAAGACCGGTAGAATGTAGATGAACCAGAGTGTTCCGAAAGGCTCAATGAAGGCCATGAGGTAGGCTTCGACAACACCGGCAATACCTGCCTCACTTCCAATTGCTGGTGCTTTGAATGCAAACTGGATCGTCAGCCATAAGATATAGAAATACAAAAAGTGTACGACCTTACGATCGAGATAGCGCCGCCATGGCCTGTCAATGACGAGGCTGAGAAACAAGCCGGAGATCAGGAAGAAGTCGGGCATGCGGAAAGGCTTGGCGAAGGCCACGACATGATGCATCCAGCCTTCAGAGCCTGCCGCCTTCTCCACGCCCAGCGTGGAATGCATCATGACGACGAAGATAATGCAAATACCCTTGGCAATATCGACCCAGTCGACCCGCTGTACAGCCCCGGTTGCCCCACCCATTTCATTTTCTCCGCACCCTATATCTCAATATCGATTGCAAAAACATCCTCGCAGAATGCAACCGTGGATTTTAAGCATTTGGTAACCAATAACATCAGCTATTCAAGCTAATCACGATTCTGTGCGCAACTTTTGCGGCAATTACGCGACTGTGACCTTCTTGCTACAGACTCTTTTCGTCAATCGCTTATATTGGGTGCAACAGATTTCGAACTCCCCGTTCTCCAAAGGAGATTTATTATGAAGCTCAAGTCTCTTCTTCTCGCATCCACTGTTGCTCTTCTTGCTGCAACTGGCGCAAAGGCAGCTGACGCTGTAGTTTACGAAGAACCAGCTCCAGTCATCGTCGCTCCTTCCTTTACATGGAATGGCGCTTACCTCGGTGGCCAGATCGGTTACGGTTGGGGCAAGTCGCGTTTTGACACTGATGGCTTCGACCTCGGTAACGTCAAGCCAGATGGCTTTCTCGGTGGCCTCTATGCAGGTTACAACTTCGACCTCGGCAACAGCGTTGTTCTGGGTATCGACGGTGACGTGACCTACAACAACCTCAAGGATAGCGCATCGATCTTTGACGATGCTGGTGTGGATACCGGCGTTGAGCTTGAAAGCAAGCTGCGTTGGTCGGGTGCGGTTCGTGCCCGTGCAGGTTATGCAGTTGACCGCTTCCTGCCTTACATTGCTGGTGGTGTTGCATTCGGCAGCGTCAAGAACACACTCGATAATGGTGTAGACAGCGTTTCACAGAGCAAGACCCTTACCGGCTGGACCGCTGGCGCAGGTATTGACTACGCAGCAACTGACAACGTCATCGTTCGCCTTGAATACCGTTACACCGATTACGGTCATAAGGATTTCGATTTCGGTGGACCAGTCAGCATTCGCGACAAGTTCAAGACCAACGAAGTTCGTCTCGGCGTTGCATACAAGTTCTAATCTGACCTGATCAGATGAATTTTTTGAAAGGCCCTGCTCTGCAGGGCCTTTTCTTTTGCGCTCCAACACCGTTATTTTTTGTGAATGCGGAGTTTACCCCCCTTTAAACTGCCGCATTTACCCTTCAGGCGATAAACGCCCTCGATATATGCGGGTTGATGAATTAAGCGGTTACAAAACCAGTAACCGATAAGCAGGTGGGCGGATCTAGAACGACATGGCATCGCGAGACGGCAGAAACGGACGTATCGAACCTTCCTTTGGCAAGTCGCAGGAGCAGGAAGAGGACGTGTTTCGCGTCGATGAGGAGGAGCGCATGGCCCGTCCCCAACGTAAAAGCAAACCGACGAAAGATCGCGAACCGCGCAGTTCACGTCGCGCGCCCAAAAAACGCGGCGGCTTTTTTGGATTTGTTCGCCGGGTGTTTTACTGGTGTCTCGTGCTCGGCCTTTGGGGCGGTATCGCTTTCGCGGGCATGCTCGTGTATTTCGCGGCCAAAATGCCGCCAACAACTGACTGGACCATTCCGGATCGCCCTCCGAATGTGCGTGTCGTTGATGTGCAGGGCAGTCTCATTGCCAATCGTGGCACAACGGGCGGTGAAGCTGTCGGTCTGCACGAGATGTCGCCATTCATTCCGCAAGCTGTCATGGCAATCGAAGACCGCCGTTTCATGTCGCACTTCGGTATTGATCCGATAGGTCTCGCCCGTGCAATTGTTACCAATGTAACCTCTGGCCGCGCCGTACAGGGTGGTTCGACACTCACACAGCAGCTTGCCAAGAACCTCTTCCTTTCGCCTGATCGCACGCTTGAGCGCAAGGTGCAAGAAGTGATGCTCGCTCTGTGGCTTGAGCATAAATATACCAAAGAGCAGATATTGGAGATGTATCTGAACCGTGTCTATCTCGGTTCCGGTGCCTATGGTGTCGATGCGGCTTCGCGACGCTACTTCGGAAAGTCTGCCAAGGACGTGAACCTCATGGAAGCGGCAACGCTTGCCGGTCTTCTGAAAGCCCCTTCGCGTCTTTCGCCTGCGCGCGATCCAGAGGCCGCAAGTGCCCGCGCCAAGCTGGTGCTGGGCGCTATGCGCGAAGAAGGCATGATCGATGACCGTCAGGTCGCCATCGCAGAAAGCGAGCCGCCAACACGCGCCGCGGCTTATTGGCAGGGTTCTGAAAACTATTTTGCCGACCGGGTGGTTGCCGAGATTCCTGCGCTTATTGGCGAAACGAAAACTGACATTACGGTTGAAACCACTGTCGATCTCAATCTGCAGCGTGCTGGCGAAGAAGCAATCAAGGATCAGATTTCGGCAAATGGTAAAAAGATGAATGTGAGCCAGGGTGCGCTCGTATCCATCGACGGCACGGGTGCCGTGCGCGCATTGGTGGGCGGTTATGATTATGCTGCCAGCCAGTTCGACCGCGTCACCGACGCCCGCCGTCAGCCCGCCTCGTCCTTCAAGCCTTTCGTCTATCTGACAGCACTCGAACAAGGCCGCACACCCGATTCTGTTCGCAACGATGCGCCTGTGCGGATCGGTAAATGGACGCCGAGCAATGACAACGGCAAATATATGGGCGAAGTGACTCTGGCGACCGCCTTGTCTCACTCGCTTAATTCCGTTTCAGCGCAGCTGGTCATGGAAGTTGGTCCACAGACCGTGATTGACACCGCGCACCGCCTTGGCGTTCAGTCGAAGTTGGAACCCAACGCCTCGCTGGCACTCGGCACATCCGAAGTCTCATTGCTGGAATTGGCTGACGCCTATGTGCCTTTTGCCAACGGTGGTTATCGTGCGCCGGTGTATTTCATTACCAGGATCACGGATTCTGAAGGCAAGGTTCTGTACCAGAGAGAAGATGGCGTCGGCCCACGCGTGATAGATGAACGCAATGTCGGCATGATGAATGCGATGCTTCGTCGTACGGTGGAAGATGGCACCGCCAAACGTGCCGCTTTCGGTTGGCCAGCAGCGGGGAAAACCGGAACCAGTCAGAACTTCCGCGATGCGTGGTTCGTCGGCTATACCGCAAATCTCACAACCGGCGTCTGGTTCGGCAATGATGATGGCAAGGGCATGAAACGTGTCTTCGGCTCCACACTTCCAGTTGCCGCCTGGAAAACGTTCATGAAGGAAGCCCATAAGGGCGTGCCAGTCGCAGAACTTCCGGGCCATTACGATATTCAGAATGTTGTACCCGGCGGCAGCGACGGTATCGATCCAAACAATCCATATGAACCCGGCATGATTCCACAAGGCGGCTATGGCGATCAGCCAATGGCAGGCAATGGTGATGACGGCTATTGGCCACCGGCACCTGATTCTGCCGCCCGCAATACGGTTCAACAGGGGCAGCAATCCGGCGTGCCAGCCAACTATCCGGTGAATGATAATGGCGCGCCAGTGCCACCCGGCAATGTTGGCGGTCCACCACCGCAGCAACGCGACTCAACGACATTGCTCGATATCATCATGGGCAATACGCAATAAAGCGCTTCCAGTTAAGACTGAATCATAGGAACCGCTTTAACTATTTGTTTTTATGCATTATCCGACGCAAAACCGCTTCGCACTTTTGCTGGAAATGCTTTAAGAGAGCGCATTCCGAAAAATGCGAAGCGGTTTTCGGAAAAGACGCGCGCCAGATCAAACCTCTCGGAAAGTCGGGCCGATCGCTGATCGACCCGACCTCGCGATCAAGTGAAGCACCACGCATTGCCTGCTGCTAATTCCCCTCGAAATCCTGAGCGGCTTAGTCTATTCAAGGATTGAGAGTGAGGTTTTCATGTCTACAGTTTCCCACACTGATACGTCCCGGTCTGATGCTCCCAAGGCAGATGCGGAACGTAAGACCCTGGTGCTGACAGGGGCAAGTCGCGGCATTGGCCATGCCACGGTCAAGCGCTTCTCGCGCGCGGGTTGGCGCGTCATTACCTGCTCGCGTCAGGATTTTGCCGAAAATTGCCCTTGGCCAGCGGGTCCGGAAGATCACATAAAGGTCGATCTGGCCGATCAGGAAGATATCGGCAAAGCGATTGCTGAAATCCGCCGCAGACTGGAAGCCAATGGCAGCAAGCTGCATGCACTGGTTAATAATGCTGGCATCTCACCCAAAGCAGAAGGCGGTCGTCGCCTGAATTCAATTGAAACGCCCATGGCTGTATGGCGTGATGTGTTTCAGGTGAACTTCATGGCGCCGATCATGCTGGCGCGCGGACTGTTCAAGGAACTGGAAACAGCGCAGGGTTCAGTGGTCAACGTGACATCCATTGCAGGCAGCCGCGTTCACCCCTTTGCAGGCACCGCTTATGCGACGTCAAAGGCTGCACTGGCAGCTCTTACACGCGAAATGGCTTCCGATTTTGGCCCTCATGGCATTCGAGTGAATGCCATCGCCCCGGGCGAAATCGACACAGCAATCCTGTCGCCCGGTACAGACAAGCTGGTGGAACAATTGCCCATGCGGCGCCTCGGAAAGACCTCCGAAGTGGCCGAGACCATCTATTATCTCTGTTCCGAAGCTTCATCCTATGTGACCGGCTCGGAAATCCACATCAATGGTGGCCAGCACGTTTAACCAATTTGCAAAAGTGCTGTGTTGAACAACACCGCGCTTTTGTGTTTATGTTTGTTATTTTCTAACCTTCAATCGATTTAGATCGGTTCCACTTAAGGCAAAATAACCGGAACTGCTCTAACAGTTTATTTTTACGCATTGTCCTGCGCAAAGCCGCTTCGCACTTTTGCTGGACATGCTCTAACAGCCGAGTTGACCCTATGATCCTATGCTGCGGTGAAGCCCTGATTGATATGTTGCCACGCGAAACGACAGAAGGCGGAACAGCCTTTGTGCCTTTTGCTGGTGGCTCGGTGTTCAACACGGCCATCGCACTTGGCAGGTTGAGTGTTCCGACCGGATTTTTCTCAGGCCTGTCATCGGATTTCTTCGGTGAAGTGCTGCGCGACGCCTTGGCGCGCTCGAATGTTGATTATTCCTATTCGGCAATCTCCGATCGACCAACAACGCTGGCATTTGTGCGGCTTGTCGACGGACAGGCCCGCTACGCTTTCTACGATGAAAACACGGCATTGCGGATGCTTTCGGAAAGCGACATACCGCTGATAGACGACGCAATAGATGCACTGCTTTTTGGCTGTATCAGCTTGATTTCAGAACCATGCGGTAGCGTCTACGAAGCACTGATGACGCGTGAAGCTTCAAAGCGGGTCATGTTCCTTGACCCGAACATTCGTGCCGGTTTCATCACCGACCGCGAAAAACATCTCGCCCGCATGAAGCGTATGATCGCGCTCGCGGATGTCGTTAAGCTTTCAGACGAAGATCTCGACTGGTTCGGCGAAAAAGGCAGCCACGACGAAATTGCAGCCGAATGGCTCAAGCTTGGCCCCAAGCTGATCGTCATCACCAAAGGCGCGCACGGTGCCGATGCTTATACTGCGAAGGCAACTGTTCGCGTGCCCGGCGTGAAGGTGGACGTGGTGGATACCGTGGGGGCTGGTGATACTGTCAATGCGGGTATTCTCGCGAGCCTGCATGGTCAAGGATTACTGACCAAGGATGCAGTCGCCAATCTCGACGAAGACCAGATTCATGCAGCCGTGGCATTGGGCGTTCGCGCTGCAGCCATCACTGTTTCCCGCGCGGGTGCCAATCCGCCCTGGGCGCATGAGATGAAGGATTGACGCACGGCAAAGCCGTGACATGATGCGCGCATAAGCATTTCCAGCAAAAGTGTGAAACGGTTTTGCGTTCGGAAATGCGCAGGCAAAAAGCATTTCCGGCAAAAGTGCGCAGCGGTTTTGCCGGAAATGCGCAAACGAAAGTTAGCGCATTATGAGCATCGAATTTCTGCTGACATCCTTCATCATTGTCGCGTCCCCCGGCACAGGGGTGCTGGTGACGCTTGCCGCAGGACTGTCCCGTGGTGCAAGGGCTTCAGTCATTGCCGCGCTCGGCTGCACGCTCGGCATCGTGCCGCATATGCTGGCAGCCGTAACGGGGCTTGCGGCTCTGCTCCATGCCAGCGCACTTGCTTTCGAGGTCATCAAATACGCAGGCGTCGCCTATCTGCTCTATATGGCGTGGATGACGCTCAAGGAGCATGGCACGCTGAAGATAGAGACCGATGATGCTCCGCGTTCGGACCGCGAGGTCATCTGGTCTGCGATCCTCGTCAATCTTTTGAACCCCAAACTATCGATATTCTTCTTTGCCTTCCTGCCGCAATTCGTGAATACGCAGCAGGGCGGAACGGTTACCCGCATGGTGGAACTGTCCCTCGTCTTCATGGCCATGACATTCGTGGTGTTTGCGATCTACGGAGTTTTCGCCGCCGCTGTCCGTAACCAGATCATCTCGCGCCCCGCAGTCCTTGCATGGATGCGCCGTAGCTTTGCTGCCGCTTTCGTCGCGCTCGGGGCAAAACTTGCACTGACTGAACGATAGACCATGGCCCAGAATATTTATGATCGTGACGATTTCTTCACCGCCTATAGCCAGCTGCCGCGCTCAGTGTATGGGTTGGATGGTGCGCCTGAGTGGCCTTATATCCGCTCGCTGCTGCCTGATTTATCCGGCGAAGACATCGCTGATCTCGGCTGCGGATTTGGATGGTTTTCCCGCTTTGCCCGCGAGCAGGGCGCGGCTTCCGTCGTCGGATACGACCTGTCGGAAAACATGCTGGAACGCGCGCGGCACGACACTAAGGACAATGCAATCCAGTATGTACAAGCCGATCTGGAAACATTGGAACTGCCAGAAGCACGTTTCAATCTGGTCTATAGCTCACTCGCCTTTCACTACATCCGCGACTTTACGCGTCTGCTCAACACGATCCATCGTGCGCTTCGTCCCGGTTCCCACTTCATCTTCATGATCGAACATCCGATTTTCATGGCACCGCTAAAGCCCAGTTGGATCGTGGATGAAAACCAAAACAAGCACTGGCCGGTCGATCATTATTCCGTCGAAGGCGAAAGGCGCACCGACTGGCTTGCGGACGGTGTCATTAAATACCACCGTCGCCTGAGCACGACCGTCAATGCTTTGCTTGAAGCAGGCTTCGCCATCAACAATCTTGAAGAATGGCGTCCGACATCCGCACAAATCGAAGCTATGCCCGCATTGCGAGATGAAGTGGAGCGTCCAATGCTTCTGATCGTATCGGCAAGCCGATAGACGGGCACAAAGCAACATCGATCCGCATTGTCCCTGTATTGCCCTTGACCCGACGCATTTCGCGCTTTCTATAGAAGAAGGGCGGGAGAGAATCGAAATTTGGCGAAGGACAAATCATTGGACGTCTTGCGCATAGCAGCCTTCTCGCAAGGCAATCAGGGCGGCAATCCCGCCGGTGTACTGATTTCGGAAAAACACCCCTCAGCTGAGGAAATGCAGAAAATCGCTCACGATGTTGGCTTTTCGGAGACGGCTTTTGCCATGCCGGAAGGAGACAGCTGGCGCGTGCGTTATTTCGCGCCCGAAATGGAAGTGCCGTTCTGCGGCCATGCCACAATAGCGCTCGGTGCTGCACTTGCCATGCGCGAAGGTGACGGGCGGTTTGCATTGAAGCTCAACAATTCCGACATCAGCGTGGAGGGCCGCAAGGAAGGCGATCTGTTTTCAGCCAGCCTTCAATCGCCCGGAACGCGCAACCGCGCTGCATCTGAAATCGAGATCGAGCAGGCGCTTGCGCTGTTCAATTATGAGAAAGATGATCTGGCGCCAGGCATTCCACCAGCACTTATCCATGCAGGCGCAGATCATATCGTGTTGGCATTGCGCTCACGCGAGAAACTGGCGGCCATGCATTATGACCTTCCGCGCGGGCGAGTTCTGATGAAGCGACAGGGCTGGACCACGATCCTTCTGGTGCATTCAGAAACGCCACAACGCTTTCACAGCCGTAATCCTTTTGCCTCGGGCGGCGTTTATGAAGATCCTGCGACCGGCGCGTCTACAGCAGCCTTTGCTGCCTATCTGCGCGACTTGGGCTGGCCGCATGGCGGATCTATTGAAGTGTTTCAGGGCGAAGATATGGGCGTACCGTCCCATCTGCGCGCTGAAATTGGTCATGTACGCGGCGAATCTATCCGCCTGTCGGGTACTGCACGTCTGATGGAATAACGGAATGCAACTCGTCAAACCTTGACGAGTTGTTCCACCCGCTCCTCATTACCGAAGAATTTGAGATAACGTTCGACTTCCTTTGGGTCGCCTGTCGCTTTCTGCGGATTGTCGGAAAGTTTTACTGCCGGGCGTCCATTGGCATCGATCACCTTGCAGACCAGCGATATCGCTTTGAGGCCATGGATTGTTGTCGGTGCGCATCCGGCAAAATCATTGGTAAGGTTCGTACCCCAACCAAAGCTCATGCGGACCCGGCCCTCAAAGTGGCGATAGGTTTCCTCAATCGTTTCGACATCAAGCGCATCAGAGAAGATCAGCAGTTTTTCGCGCGGGTCTTTGCCGCGAGACTTCCACCATTCGATGATGCGTTCGCCGCCTTCGATAGGCGGGGCGCTGTCGGGACGAAAGCCGGTCCAGTCGGCAACCCAGTCCGGCGCACTGCGCAAGAATGCCGCCGTACCGAAAGCATCGGGCAGAACAATCAGAAGATTGCCGCCATAATAACGGTTCCAGTCCTGAAGCACCCGATAAGGTGCTGTGCGCAGTTCATCATCCGTATTGGCAAGCGCTGCCAATACCATCGGCAATTCATGCGCATTGGTGCCGAGCGCTTCAAGATCGTTATCCATTGCCAGAAGCACATTGCTGGTGCCGGTGAATGCTCCGCCGATACCTTCCTTCAAAGCCTCTACGCACCAGCGCTGCCACAGGAATGAATGACGGCGACGGGTGCCGAAATCCGAAATCTTCAGGTCCGGCAATTCGCGAAGCCGCTCAACCTTGCTCCACATCTTTGCCTTGGCGCGGGCATAAAGCACATCGAGCGAAAAAGGCCCGAGATTTTTCATCGCAGCACGCGAGCGCAACTCGTTGATGATCGCAAGCGCTGGAATTTCCCACATGGTCGTGTGTGACCATGGTCCATGGAAATGCAGCTCATACTGACCATCCTTGCGGCGCAGATCGTATTCTGGCAGTTGGAAGTCATGCAGCCAGTTGAGAAACTCCGGCTGGAAAATCTGCTTGCGACCATAAAAACTGTTACCGGCCAGCCAGATCATCTCTTTCTTGGTAAAGCGCAGCGTGCGTGCATGATCGAGTTGCGCGCGCAATTCGCCTTCATCGATCTCATCGGCAAGGCGCACGGACGTCGTGCGATTGATGAGCGCGAAGGTCGCATCCACCTTGGGGTAAAGCCCCCAGATCATCTGCAACATCAGAAGTTTGTAGAAATCCGTGTCCAGCAGACTGCGAACAATCGGATCGAGCTTCCATGCGTGGTTAAAGACGCGCCGCGCGATATCGGTTTTGGCCATGACGGCCTCCATTGCATGAACTTAGAGCATTTCCACTTTTAGGTGAAACGCTGGAAATGCTCTCACTATTTTTACGCATGTCTCTACCCCAAAACCGGTTCCCACTTTTGGGAGACATGCAATTGCTTGCAACCAAACCAAATGCTTGGCAGCAAAGAGAAAGGCGGGTTTTCACCCGCCTTTTTAAATGCTTCATTCAGATTTGGGAAGCTCTACAATGATCTCATGTTCACCATCGAGCTTAATCGCAACCCCTTCATCGGGCTTGGTGATTTTACGTCCATTGAGCTTGATCGCCTTTGTCTTGGAACCGGTCACCACTTTCACGTGATAGGTCGCGTCGCCAAAGCGCAGGTCAGCTTCATAGCCGTCCCATTCAGGCGGTAATGCCGGATCAAGATGCAGGCGATCACCACGTTTTGTGACACCGAGAATGCCTTCCGTCGCCACGCGATAGAACCAGCCAGCAGAACCCGTGTACCAGGTCCAGCCGCCCTGTCCGCGACGCGGCTCGACGGAATAGATGTCGGCTGCGATCACATATGGCTCAACGCGGTAGACATCCGGATTGCGTCCATGGTTGACCGGGCTGATGAGCGAGAACAGACGCCATGCTTCCGCGGCCTTGCCCATGCGAGCCAGTGCCAGAATGGCCCATGTCGCACCATGCGTATACTGACCGCCGTTCTCGCGAACGCCGGGCGGATAGCCCTTGATGTAACCCGGCTCCTGTACCGTCTTGTCAAAAGGCGGTGTGAACAGACGCAGCAATTCGCCCTGATCGTCGAGCAGATATTTCTCGAGCGAAGCCATTGCCTGCTCGGAACGCTTTGGATCAGCAACGCCAGACAACACGCTCCATGACTGCGCGATAGCATCGATCTGACATTCGTCGCTGTCTTTCGAGCCGAGCGGCGCACCGTTATCGAAGAAGCCACGACGATACCATTCGCCGTCCCAGCCATCGCGATCAAGCGCTTTGGTCAGGCTATCGAGATGCTTCTCCCATGCTTTTGCGCGTTTCGCATCCTTGCGTGATTCAGCAATAGGGATGAACTGACGCAATGTGTAAGCCAGGAACCAACCGAGCCACACGCTTTCGCCCTCACCCTTGACGCCGACGAGATTCATACCGTCGTTCCAGTCGCCGCCAAGGATCAGTGGCAGACCGTGCTTGCCTGTGCGTTCAATCGCAAGATCGAGCGCCAATGCGCAATGCTCGTAAAGGCTTTCAGTGTTCTTCGAGATTTGCGGCTCGTAGAACGCATCATGTTCGCCCTCTTCCAGCTTGCGGCCTTCAAGGAATGGCAGTTTCTCGTCGAGAATAGCGCGATCACCCGTCGTTTCCACATAGAGCGACGTGCCATATCCAAGCCAGACCACATCGTCGGAAATCAGCGTACGCACACCGGCACCCGTTGCAGGCAACCACCAATGCTGCACGTCGCCTTCAGGGAACTGACGCGAGGCCGCGTTGAGGATCTGCGCACGAGCCAATGAAGGATCAATCAGCAGAAGCGACAGCGTGTCCTGCAGCTGATCACGGAAACCGAACGCGCCACTGGCCTGATAGAAGGCAGCACGCGCCCAGATGCGGCAGGCAATCGCCTGATATGGCAGCCAGCCATTGATCAGGAGATCGAATGCCGGATCAGGCGTTTTGACCTGTACGCGGTTGAAGAGACCTTCCCAATGTTTGCGTGCAGCGTCGAGCTTTTCTTCAAACGAAGCCTTGCGGCTTTCTGCGACAAGCGCCTTTGCCTGTTGCTGATCGGCAGCATTGCCAAGCAGGAAGACCAGTTCACGACTTTCGCCCGGACCGACTTCAATATCGAGCGCAAGCGCTGCACATGGATCGCGTCCTGCTTCAACCGTTCCCGAAAGCGCTTTGCCAGCAAGCACAACTTCCGGCTTGTCAACCGATCCTGTCGAACCGATGAACTCGCCACGATCAGCCGTGACCGATTGCGGCTTTTCGGTTGCCGCAAAGAACGCCACCTGACCGGACTTGTCCGGATGATACGGATTACCAGCAAAGAGCGCACCGAGCTCTTCATCCTGTGATGGCACGATGAAAGGCACATTCTTGGCGCGGGCATTGCCCAGAACCCATTCGACATAACCATAGGCACGCAGCTTGCGCTTGGACCGACCCTTATTGGTAATCGTCAGACGCGAAAGCCGAACCGGCTTTTCGGCATCCACAATATGGGTGAGTTCCAGTGCCAGTTCGCCGTGCTGCGCCGAGAACGTGGTGTAGCCATGGCTGTGGCGGGCTTCATAGGTGACAGCTTCGTCGCGCAGCACATTCGCTGTTGGTGCAAAGCTGCGGCCCGTTTCGCGATCAAGAATATAGATCGCCTCGCCCGGACGGTTGGTGACCGGATCATTTGCCCACGGGGTGAGCTGATAATCACGGCTGTTGCCTGCCCAGGTGAAGGCCGATCCTTCTGCCGAAACATGGAACCCGAAATCCGGATTAGCGATCACGTTGATCCATGGATGCGGCGTGGTTGTGCGGTTGTTGATCCGCACGACGTAGCTGCCATCCTCGGCAAAACCGCCATAGCCATTCCAGAACTGGAGATCGTCGCCCGCTGGAGCCGGACGTGTCACTGGTTTTGGCTTTGCAACCGGACGGCGCTCTTCGGTGCCGCGCTCAAGCGCAACAGGTGCAAGCCCTGCTGCACCAAGGCCCTGCTGAGCTATCGCGGGTGTTTTTGCGTCGCTTCGTGCGGCCAGATCAACCGTGATTTCCTCGCTTCGACGCAACTGTTCGGCAAGCGAACCGTTCTGCGCATGCATGACGATACGAGCCGAAGCGAGAAGCGTGTTGTAGCTTTCCTCGCTCATCTGATCGCGACGAACCGCAAAGATATGCGGTTGACCGCCGCCACGAGCGCGGAAACCTTCCACGATCCAGTCGATGGCGCGTTGCGTATCCTGCGCATAGGAGAATGCGCGTTCGTTGACCGCAACGACGTCGACCGTCAGGCCCTTGCTGCGCCAATATTCCTGCGCACGCAGCACGCCACGCAGCACATCAAGATCGGCTTCATTATCAATGCGAAGAGCAAAGATCGGATAATCGCCGGAGATCGACATCGGCCAGAGATTGGATTGCTTGCCAAGGCCGCTTGCAATCGTTTCAGGCGGCTGACGCAAGGTGCGCTCCGGATAGAGCAGATAGGCTGCAACCTTCTGGTAGTCAGCAGCTTCCGCCGGCTTGATGCCGATATGGTAGAGCTGAACCTGCGAACTCGTCCATGACAGCGAGTATTCGCGCGCAAAGGTCTCCGGATGACGGTGCATCGCGACCGCATGTTCAACCGCATCGCGGCTTCCACCTGCAAAGGTCCAGAAGACGAGGCTCACCTTCTTATGCGCCGGAACGCGAACGCGGGTGCGTACCGATGCAATCGGATCAAGCACACAGCCCTGGCTTCCCGTGAATGTCGTACCTTCATCAAAGGCTGCGGCATCACGCAGCGAACGGCCACGACCGATGAAAGCACGACGGTCGGTTTCGACTTCTGTCTCTCGGATCGAGCCCGACAGGTCGGTCACGAAATGGGCTACATGAATGTCCGGATCGGACGGCGCACGCTTGCGGCGTTTCGCATAGATGGTCGAGCCATTGTCAGCGATTTCGGTTTCGACAAACATCTTGGCGAATGCCGGATGTGCTGCATCGCTGTCGCTGTCCGTCAGCACCAGTTCGGAATAAGACGTGACTTCAATCACGCGATCCCGCGCACTGGTATTGATGATATCGAGCCTGCGGCCTTCACCATCAGATTCTGACGAAACGATCACTTCCATGACCGTCTTGATGTCACCGGCAGTCTTGTAGAACTCCGCCTTGTCTTCGGTGAAGACAGTCTTGGTTTCTTCCTCGGGGTTGCGTACCGGCTCGCCGGTCGCCGACCACCAGTATCCGCTTTCCATGTCGCGCAGGAACAGGAACGTGCCCTGCAAATCCTCCGACGCATCGGCATGGAAACGGGTGATGTCCCAATTGTGCCAGCGACTATAGCCTGAGCCATTCGCCGTCACCATCAGTGCATATTGACCATTCGACATCATATGCGTCGTACGCGGAGCCTTGAACGGCACATCGATGATACGCATTGGCGCATCATCGAAACCGCCCGAATCCACACGCATCGGATTTTCCGTCTTCGCATAGATCATTGGAATTTCGCGTGGTGCCTTTTCCTGCAACAGCAGTTCGGCTGCTTCGATCACCGGATCGGAATGGAAGCGTTCACGCATGCGGCCTTCAAAGATCACGTTGTTAACCGCAATGATCGACATGCCATGGTGGTGGGCATAGTAGTTTTTCACCACCGCACAGGTTTCACCTTCGCGAACACGCGAAGGAGTGAAGTCCACGGAATCGTGGAAACCATAGCGGCCAAGCGCACCGAGCTTTTCCAATCGCTTCAGGTTGGCGACAGCCGCAGCGGGTTGATACTGCGAAGCCAGTAAGCTCGCATAAGGCGCGATAACCGCATTACGCGACAGACCACGCTGAAGGCCGAGGTTCGGCACGCCAAAGTTCGAATATTGGTAGTTCATATGCGCGTCACGCGCATTGAATGCCGCTTCCGAAATACCCCAAGGCAGACCGCGCGAGGTCGCGTAGTCGATCTGACGCTGCACAACGAGCTTGTTGGTCTGGTCAAGCAGCGAACCAAGCGGCTCCGACATAACCAGCGGCGGCATCAGATACTCGAACATCGAGCCGGACCAGGAGAGCAGAGCGCCCTTCCAGCCAACTGGAACCAGAAGACGGCCAAGCTTGAACCAATGCTCAACCGGCACGTCGCCCTTGGCAATGGCAAACAGGCTCGCAAGACGAGCTTCCGATGCCAGAAGATCGTAGCAGCTCTCGTCCAGTTCGTTTTCCTGCACGCGGAAACCGATCGACAGAAGACGACGTTCTTTCCGTTCAAGGAAACCGAACTGCATGTCAAAGGCCAGCTGGCGCGAACGGGATGCAAGATCACGCAGGCGCTCACGCAGTTCGTCGGTGTTGTGCTCGCCCATCGAATCGTCGGTGTGGGCCTTGCAGGTTTCAACGAGAATATAAGCCCACTCACGCGCTTCAGCACTTGCAGGTGTTTCGATCTCGCTGTCGAGTTCTTCCATCAGGCGCACAATATCGGTCGCAAAGAGCGACAGATTGATAGTGCGGAACGATGCCGTTTCCGGCTCTTCCTTGATGGTACGCACTGCACGACGGAAATTGGCGATCCGCTCTTCCAGACGACGGCGCAATGGACGCAGGATACGACGATCATCCGGGATACGAGCTATCGTTTCCTCAAGTACGTCGTTGACGTCAAGAATACCGTCGAGATCGGCCTGGAGATAAACAGATGGTGCTTCCGCCCATTCTTCCAGCGCCGACGAAAGCGTCACAAGATGGCCCGCGAGATTGCCACTATCCACGGCAGAGACATAAAGCGGACGCATCGGCGTCAGCGTATTGGTCTCATACCAGTTGTAGAGATGGCCCTGATATTTCTCCATCTTCTCAAGCGTATTGACGGTGGCTTCAACGCGATCAAGCGTCTCGGTAAAGCCGATCCAGCCAAAGTCACGCGCCGCAATCACCGACAGAAAATAAACGCCGATATTGGTTGGTGACGTACGCTGCGCAACAATCGGAGCTGGATCTTCCTGGAAGTTATCAGGTGGAAGATGGTTGTTTTCTTCATTGGTGAATTCGGCGAAATAGCGCCAGGTACGGCGCGCATACCGGCGCAGAGCCGACTTGTCAGAGGACAGCACTTCCAGCGTATCCTGCGGCTTCGCAGAACGGCTGACGAGCCAGGCAATCAGCGGTGACGCAAACCAGATCACGGCAAAGGGTGCAGCAATCATCGCTGCGTGGCTTTCTGCAGCCAGAGGCATGAAGATCGCAAGACCCGCAATAACAATGGCTGGCCACATCATCTGGAAGTAAAACAGCAGCGTGTCGGGCGCGGACTTGGCCTGTGCCGCCGTACGCCATTCGAGCAGGTTACGGCGTGATACGAACAGGCGATAAATCGTGCGCGCAATCGCATCAGCCATCAGGAACGCGGAATGCGCAATGAAGGTGGTGCGCAGCGCCACATCCGCCGTGCCCAGTGCAATATCGGTCAGAACCGACTGCGCATGGCCTTTAAGCGAATAGTCCATATTTGACGGAATGAGGTTGGTGACGATGCCGAAGGTCGGCGCCACAAACATGCTGATGATCAGGAAGCCTTGCCAGACAGCAGCCGGTCCAATTGGCAGTACACTCCAGCCGATAATGGCTGCAATCAGCCACAGGATCGGATTGAGCGAACGACGCAGATTATCGACCATCTTCCAACGCGTGATCGCGCTTACACCGCGGCCTGTCGAGAACAGCCATGGCAGAAGCTGCCAGTCGCCACGTGCCCAACGGTGATGACGCGACACGTCGACATTGTAGCCGGTCGGATAATCTTCAACGACTTCGACATCACTGACCAGCGCTGCGCGGGCATAGCCGCCTTCGAGCAGGTCGTGGCTGAGAAGCGTGTTCTCTGGAACGCGATTTTTCAGCGCAATTTCAAAGGCGTCGATATCGTAAAGACCCTTACCGGTGAAGGTGCCTTCACCCAAAAGATCCTGATAGGAATCGGAAACGGCAAAGACATAAGGATCAATGCCGCGATTGACCGAGAAAACGCGCTGCAGGAATGAAGCTTCATCGCCCGTCGTCAACGAAGGCGTCACACGAGGCTGCAAAATGCCATAACCACGAACAACCTTGCCGGTTTTCTCATCGAAAACCGGGCGGTTCAGTGGATGGCTGAGCTTGCCAACGAGGTTGGTGACCGATTCCGGCGTAAGCCGCGTATCCGCGTCCAGCGTCATGACGAATTTGACGTCTTTCGGCAGACGCTCGTCCGGCGGGAAATAGCTCGTATCCTGATCGCCACGCAGCAGCAGATTCAACTCATGGAGCTTGCCACGCTTGCGCTCCCAGCCCATCCAGCAGCTCTGCTTTTCATTGAACAGGCGGCGACGGTGAAGCAGGAAGAAGCGCGGCTGTTCGCTGCCGGTATAATGCTCATTGAGCTTGGCTATTTCATCGCGCGCATATTCGTAGATTTCCATATCCGCAGGCGTGATTTCCTGCTTTGCATCCACCCAGTCGCTGACCAGCGCGAAATAGATTTCGCCGCGTGGATTGGTGAGATAATGGACCTCAAGATTGCGGATCTGCTCGTCGATGGAATCGCGCGAATTGATAAGCGTTGGCACGGCAACAAGCGTGCGCGCCTCAACTGGCAGGCCTTCCTTATATTCGAAGCCGATCAAGCGCGTCGGTTGCACAAACCACGGCACCAGCGCATTGAACAGCGAATAAGACGCGTCCATTGCCGGGAAAATCGCGAGCAGCGTGAACAAAGTACGCAGGTCGGTCGAAAGCCCGGCCCTACTCATGCAGTAATTGACCGTCAGCAGAATCAGAATCGTGAAAATGGCTGTTGGGATGAAGAAACCCAACAGGCCCAGATTACGATAAAAGCGCAGGGCTTTGACGCCGAATGGCGCCTTGTAGCCGCACATCTTTTCAAGCTCAGAGCGTCCCTCGCCCGAAAGATAATAGGCGATCGAGCCCTTACCTTCCGCGCCGTTGACATCTGCTGGTCCCGCGGACTTGCTGTCTTCTGCAAGTTTGAGTGCTGCCCAGGTGATGTCAATTTCGCTCATATTCGAAAAGCGAGCGAGCTTTTCAATCGTCACGCGATAGGCATTGCGCGAACGGAAATCCAGAAGTTCAAAATCGCTATGGTCGCGCAGAATTGCATCGACCTCGTTGACGGTTTCAAACCAGGTTTCCCAGTCGATATCGTCAATTCTTTTGAGGCTGGTGATGACATTGCCCATCGTCACACCGCCGGTGGACTGGCGGGCATGTTCTTCAACGATGGCGTCTTCGGGATTGCTGCCTTCCTGCTCGAGAATACGCTCAAGCCAGCTTGCGGCAGCCGATGTATCGGTCGAGGCGCTGCGCAGGCGATAAAGCAGATGCGTGGCAAATGTGCTGTCACGTGCTGCTTGCGCATATTGCGCCAGAACCGTGTCGAGCTCATCCTTATCAGTGGCAACGACGATGCGATCAGCAGCAGTATTGGCGAGATTGCGCATGTTGCGCGCGCGATCAACGCGCAGCGCCAGACGACGCGCATTCTCGATGAGGAAATACCGCACAGCCGATGGCAGCGCCCAGAGTTCACCAATCTTCAGCGGCTCGACAGTCTGAAAGCCCTGAACAAGCGCCGTCAGCGACTTGAGCGAGAAATTACTGTCGGTGTGAGCAACATAAAGCCATGCAAGCGCAAAAATACGCGGCATGTCCTGATATTTTTCAACGCGGGCCTCATAGGGCGGCAGTTGGCGGATGAACTTCCGCGGCAGATCGCGGCGTGTCTGCTGGACGGTCTTGTCGATCTGATAATGATTGTCGAGCAGCCACTGTGCGGCTGGCGTAATCGTCTCGCCAGCGCGAGAAGCCGCATCGGACGAGCGGTATGCGTGCAGGATCAGCTTGCCATTTTCAGACAGGCGCTGATCGAACTCAAAAGCCTGATAGCCGGGCAAATCCAGCTCTTCGCCACGTGCAACGGAGGCCGCGAGTTCGCGCAGCTCATCCTCGCTTTTGTAAAGAGCACGTATCGGAGAGGGTTGCTCGGGCGGAATCTGATCCGAAGTCTTGCGATCGGCAATGGACGAATTAGACGGCGAAGAAGACAATTCCGGCATGTGCCTTAACAGCCTTTCCGAAGGGAATAAGTTAAATGCGGCGGGTGGATACTGAATGCACTGAGAATTTTCATATCAGGGGAACGACAGTATCCGTATTCGGTTCCCTGAATGTCGATATCATTTGGCCAAAATGCGACGACGGGTTGTGCTGATATTCAAACCGTTTGAATCGCAACGCACAATTCTTTCCGAACATTAATGTTGCGTTATAAAATATGCGCCTTTTACAACCCTAACATACTGAAAATAAGAATAATACTACTCTGCGTATTAGATTGCGAAAATGCCTCGGGCACGCACTTCGCCCTACTGGGTACTTTTACCTGTTAGAGCGGCCTTCGTGCGCCCATGGGAGGCACGGCGCTCTAAAAGATAAAAGACATCCGCATCTGTTAAAAAATGCGGATGTCAGTTTGATAAGGTCGTGCTTTGATCAGCCTGTTTTAGGCCTGAGCCTCGGTTAAAACCGGAGGGTTTTCAATTGCATTTGGCGCATCATCATTTCCGAAAACCTGCCAGTAGCGAGGGCGGAAAGCGATGCGGCTTTTTTCCGAAGCCGGATGCTCTGCTGGTATCTCGATTTCGACGCGCTCACGCGCACCGCCGATTTCAAGTTCCACGCGGCGTTTCCCGCCAGACCTGCGGCTTGCAATGACTGTACCGGCGATGCAACCACCGCAACCGTCAAGCAACTCCACATCGTGCGGGCGGAAAAACAGCCGAGCTTCACCATCGGCAACGCCATCGACCGTCAGACCAATATTGCGATCGGCCAGCCAAAGCTCACCCTTTTCTATCCGCACAGGAAGAGTGCTGGATTCACCAATGAAGCCATAAACGAAAGGCGAATTGGGCGTATCATAGACCTCATCAGGCGTACCGATCTGCTCGATACGGCCCTGACTCATCACCACCACCCGATCTGCGAGTTCCAGCGCTTCATCCTGATCGTGGGTAACGAACACGGTCGTGTGGCCAGTCTTGTCGTGAATCTCACGGAGCCAACGGCGCAGTTCCTTGCGAACCTGCGCATCAAGTGCTCCGAACGGTTCATCGAGAAGCAGGACTTTCGGCTCGATAGCCATCGCGCGCGCAAGAGCCACGCGCTGACGCTGACCACCAGAAAGCTGCGACGGATAGCGGTTTTCAAGCCCTTTCAACTGCACAAGATCGAGCAATTCGAGCGCTCGGCGCCTAATCTCGACGGTGGCAGGACGTGTACTGCTCGGGCGAACCTTCAGGCCAAAACCGATATTCTCGGCAACCGTCATATGGCGAAACAGCGCATAGTGCTGAAACACGAAACCGACATTCCGCTCCTGCACACTTTTGTGCGAAGCATCCTCTTCACCAAAATAAATGGCGCCCTCGGTTGGTTTTTCCAGCCCGGCAATCAGGCGCAGCAAGGTTGTCTTGCCCGAGCCCGATGGTCCAAGCAAAGCAATCAACTCGCTCGAACGGATGTCCAGCGACACATTATGCAATGCCGGAAAGCGAGCAAACTCTTTACGCACACCGGCGACACGAACTTCCATTCCCAATCCTTTCCCCTACCGCCAACTGCTAAAACAAAGCTTGGGCGGTTTATTCTCGTATATAAGTTAGTTGTTAATGCCCGTTACCGCCAGCCAGTTCATCACCATAACGCAGCTCAAGAAATGCTTTTAGCGCCAAGGTCACGAGAGCAAGAAGTGCCAGAAGTGAGGCGACCGCAAATGCCGCGACGAAATTATATTCGTTATAGAGGATTTCGACGTGCAGCGGCATCGTATTGGTAAGACCGCGAATGTGGCCCGACACCACGGAAACTGCGCCAAACTCGCCCATCGCCCGCGCATTACAGAGCAAAACGCCGTAGAGAAGCCCCCATTTGATGTTGGGCAAGGTGACATAACGGAAGGTCTGCCAGCCATTTGCCCCCAAAGAAATTGCGGCTTCTTCATCACCGCTTCCCTGTTCCTGCATCAGCGGAATGAGTTCGCGCGCCACAAATGGAAATGTCACAAAGAGTGTTGCCAGCACGATACCAGGCACCGCAAAGAGTATCTGGATATTATGGCTCGATAACCATGGTCCAAGCAGTCCATGACTTGCAAACAGCAACACAAAAACAAGACCGGAAATAACCGGCGATATCGAAAATGGCAGGTCAATCAAGGTTGTCAGAACGGCCTTACCTTTGAACTCGAACTTGGCAATTGCCCAAGCAGCGGCGACACCAAACACCAGATTGACGGGCACGGATATTGCCGCAACCAACAAGGTCAACCTGATTGCTGCCCAGGCATCCGGCTCAACAAGCGCAGTAAGATACTCTTCCGTTCCCTTACGGAAGGCTTCGACAAAAACTGCGACCACCGGCAGAATGAGGAAGAGCGCCAGAAACACCAGCGCTATGCCAATCAAAAGGAGCCGCGTCGGCAGACTTTCCGTCACGGCACTGCGCATCGAAGTTGTTATGTCATTCGCCATAGCCATACTTCTTTCTCGTCCAGGACTGGATCAGATTGATGAACAGCAACATGGCAAATGAAAGCGCCAGCATCACGGTCGCAAGCGCGGTCGCCCCGGCATAATCATATTCTTCAAGCCTGATGACGATCAGCAAGGGTGCGATTTCCGACACATAGGGTGTGTTGCCCGCGATGAAGATCACGGAACCATATTCACCAACCCCGCGTGCGAAAGCGAGTGCAAAGCCAGTGAGAATCGCTGGCTGCAGACTTGGCAGAAGCACCCGCCAGATTGTCTGGAAACGCGACGCGCCAAGGGTTGCTGCAGCTTCCTCAACCTCACGGCTGATTTCTTCCATAATGGGCTGCACTGTGCGCACCACGAATGGCAGGCCGATGAAGATCAGCGCCACGACGATGCCTGCGCGCGAAAAAGCGACCCGAATATTAAACGGAGCCAACAGGCTGCCGATCCAGCCATTGGGTGCATAGATCGAAGCGAGCGCGATACCGGCAACAGCCGTTGGAAGTGCAAACGGAATATCGACGATTGCATCAATGAACCGTCGCCCCGGAAAGCGATAGCGCACCAGCACCCAGGCCAGGATCACGCCAAACACAACGTTGACAAGCGCTGCAATGAAGGCTGTGCCAAAGCTGGTTTCAAGCGCTTTTATGGTGCGTTCATCGGTGACGATACGCCAAAAACCCGACAGCCCGACATCGGTCGAGCGCAGCACGAGAGCCGCAAGCGGAATAAGAATAAGAAGGGTCAAGTAGGCGACACTAAAACCGAGTGTCAGTCCGAAGCCCGGAATGACACTCGGTTTTCTGAAATGCCACCCTGCTCTGACCGGTGCAGGGCGCGAAGACATCAATATTTGTTCCCTTTTATTGATCTTTCGTGTGACTGCATCCTATCGGAATCAGACCACGAGTGGATTTACTTCGCAGGCTTGTAGATCTGGTCGAATGTACCGCCATCGCCGAAGTGATAAGGCTGCGCTTTGGCCCATCCGCCAAAGATTGGATCATCAATCGTCACAAGCTGCAATTGCGGAAACTCGCGCTTTTGGTCAGCAGGCACGACGTCCGGCTTGGATGGACGGTAAAAATGCTTGGATGCAAGCGCCTGACCTTCGGGCGAATAGAGATATTCGAGATAGGCCTCGGCAACCTTACGGGTTCCATTTTCATCGGCATTCTTATCGACCAGCGCCACGGGCGGTTCTGCGAGGATGGACTGCGGCGGAACCACGATGTCAAAAGCATCTTCACCGAATTCAGCGATCGAAAGATAGGCTTCGTTTTCCCAAGCCAGCAGCACATCGCCAAGCTGACGCTGCACAAACGTCGTGGTCGAACCGCGTGCACCTGTATCGAGCACCGGCACATGGCGGAACAATTCGCCGATATAATCCTTTATCTTGGCTTCATCGCCGCCATATTCCTTATAGGCCCACGCCCAGGCAGCCAGATAGTTCCAGCGCGCGCCGCCCGAGGTTTTCGGGTTTGGCGTAATGACCTCGACGCCATCCTTTACCAGATCACCCCAATCCTTGATGGCCTTGGGATTGCCTTTACGCACGAGGAAAACAATCGTGGAGGTATAGGGTGAGGAATTATCCGGGAGGCGTTTGCGCCAATCCTTGTCGATTTTACCGGAGTGTTCGACAATCGCGTCAATATCGCTTTCCAGCGCAAGTGTCACGACATCAGCTTTGACGCCGTCAATGACGGAGCGTGCCTGCTTGCCCGAACCGCCATGGGAAACGCGGATGGTCAGATTTTCGCCGGTCTGATCCTTCCAATGTTTTGCAAAGGCCGCATTGTAATCTTTATAAAGCTCCCGCGTCGGATCATAGGACACATTCAAAAGCGTCTGATCGGCAAAACTTGCCTGAACCGTCCCGGCCAGCGAAGCCGCAGCAACCAATGCTGCCAAAGTGAGCGAAAATCTCGATATCTTCATGACCGCCTCCATGTTTCATTGGCCAAGACAGTATCAGAGCTCTTTGAAGACAGGATGCCACAAGTTGGTCGTTATTTGAAACGACTTCGAAAAATCTACTCGCTTTGCAGGAGAATTCGGGGATAATTTTTCCACTGGCATGTCGAAACATGCCAGCTATAGTATCATTAACTCATTGGACCAGCTCAGGCACAGCAACCGGCACAGTTCCAGCGGCAGGCTGGCTACTCGTGGCTTGCTCCAGTTCGAGCGGCTGCTGCTTCGGCTCGTTCCAGCCCATAAAATTGTAGAGCGTATAGCGCCAGACGCCGATTTCCTCGTGGAGCGCCAGATCTGTCGCCAGGAAATACAGGCCTGCCGAAGACATGTTGGTTTGCGATCCGGTCAGATAACCCGCAGCGACTGGCTCGGGCTTCACGCCGAAATGCGCCAGATAGAGAAGATCGCGCTTCATCATGGGTGCAGCTTGCAGCAAAACGACCTTCCTCGGTCTGATCTCACGCAGGATTTCCGCCGTATTCCTGGCGTTCTGCCAGCTATTGCGGCTCTTTTCGTCAAGCAGGATGGACGTCCGATCAACACCGGCATTTTCCAACTGCTTGGCGATTGATGCGGCTTCGGAAATGCCCGTTCCGGCTACATCACCGCCGCTGGCGATAAACTTGCAGCTGAGACTCTTCTCGACACACTGACGGTTCATGGCAACCGCCGTCAAGATTGGCCCATAAGAGAAGGCAAGCAGCTCGACCACGTTTTGACCCTGTACATTGACCGTCTGGGTTCCCATGCCGAAGACGACGAAGGCAGTATTGTCTTCAAGCTGCGTCTGCAATTGCGATGAATAGGATGATTGCAGGCGGCTCATCAAATAATCAGGGAGAATTGCAGAAACAATTGCACCATATAAAACGACACCAAGGCCTAATAATAAAAAGCCCGTCTTACGCCGTTTGAATTTCAACAAGAGCAATCCGATAATAACAAAGGCAATAATAATATTAAGCGTCATACGGCAATCACCGGGATTCAATATGAATTCTTCTCAATTTCATCAATATAAACGGCTGTGAAAAAACCGATCAATCCCAATAAATTCAGGAATGATCATTCTCGCCCTTAAAAGTGGGACCCGGATTGGGATTGCGGGGGCAAATTTACTCCGGGTCCCGGCCGATCTAACGACCAGCAGAGTTATAACGGACAAAGATGGATTCGGTTCCGGTACAAAATTGAAATTCTGCGACTTTTTCTGCTACGAATTTGCTGAGTTGGTTACGACGAACAGAGTTTCATGTTTCAAAAGGAACGATTGCGATATTAGAGCATAATTTTAAAGTGTTAGAGCGACCTTTGCGCGCCCAATAGGGCGCCCGGCGCTCTAAGACGTGAGAATAGTGCCAACAGATCAGATAGCAGGTCGGGCGAAGGAGGACTTCACTATGCAAAAATGCCTATACAATGCGGGTATCACATTCGTCATGACAGCTCTCACGGCAAGCCCCGGTCTGGCGCAAGCAATAAGCCGGGACTCGGTCATTCGCATCGACTATGTCTGTGAACGCGGAGTTGTTGTGCCCGTCACCTACATTCATGCTGGTGAGGAGCCCGCTTTCGCTGTGCTTGACGCTGAAAGCAAGATGGTTGCGCTGCAATGGCACGACGCTCTCAAAAAATACGTCGCCATGGATGAACAGGACAGTTATCGCTGGGCTGAAAAAGACGGACTGGGCATTTTAAGCCACCTCGAAGCCGACGATTCAGCCAAAGAGGTGACAATTCTTTCGTCCTGTCGCGCTGACGACAGTGAACAATAATGTTCAGGGGACGAGATAGTGCTTGTCCCACTGATCCTGTGGAACTTCATCGCCAATATCATAGTCGAATGACACGACGTTGATGTGCTCATCATCCGTCTTGCAGACAAAAGCGAGCTTATACCAATGCTCACGGCTGCGGAATGCAGCACCGTCAGCCTGAATGCTGTTCTTTCCTGCTACAGGATCGGTAAAAGCATAAGCCAGAACCTTGTCGACCGAAAATTTTCTCTCATCCCGGCTGATCCGCTCCATCGCCTCAACATCGCAGCGCTGCTCAAGACGCGTTGCAGGATCGAGCTTTTCAAGCTGCGCCTTTTCGAGTGCTGTCATAGCCATGGACGGCGCGCTCACAGAGATGATGACGGACATAGTAACGAACGACAAAAGGCGAGCGATGAATGAATTCGGGATCAGAGCAGATAAAAACTTCATGAGATTTCGGGTAACTCGCTTCGTATGAATTCAGGAAAGAGGTTTAGAGTGGTTCCAGTTAAAACTGAACCATTGGAACCGCTCTATCTATTTGTTTTTACGCATTATCCGACACAAAACCGCTTCGCACTTTTGCTGGAAATGCTTTAATAACACACTCTTTGCGTCAGCTTGTCGACCTTCACGGCAATTTTATCGACCTTCATCCCCACAAGATCGCCCAGTACAGTCAGGAAAAATTCTCTTCAAACAAAGTTCGATCACGACCCGCTTCTTTAGCGGCATAAAGAACCTTGTCGGCCCGCTCCACTGCTTGCCAGAGATCATCCTTGTGACGAAGCCTGACAACACCAAAGCTACACGTAACGTTTACACCAGTTGAAAGACGAGAAAATTCGTGGGTTGTAACGCTTTCCCGGATATTCTCGACCAACGCGAAGGCGGCATCCGAGGGCATATCATCAAGATAGAGAATGAACTCCTCACCACCCGTACGTGCCGCCAAATCACGGCTCCTTAAATGCGATTGCAGAACCTCTGCGAATTCTTTCAAAACAGCATCACCTGTTGCATGCCCATAAACATCATTGATCGTTTTGAAATAATCGATGTCACAAGCCACAACCCAACCGGAAATATTGTTGCGCTCCATGGCCAGCATGTGCGCTTCCAGCCCACGACGGTTGAGAAGCCCTGTGAGGGGATCGCTATCGCGCTCATGAACAAGTTCATCGAACCGATCAGCGCCCGCTGCTGCAAAAAGCACAAGCCCAGCAATGACCGCTGCGACTGCCGTTGAAAAAACCGTCCACTGCCAGAACGGCGTGAAGGCAAAATCGACCGGAGTATCCTCACTGACAATGGAATGCGCAGTCAGCAGTGTGCGCGGGAAAAACTGGACTGCAACCAGAACCAACATGCCGAGGATGAGCTTGTCGGCAGGAGACCCGTGAACAAGGCCGCGCAGATGCCAGACAATACCCAGAATCACACATGCAAGCCCGAGATTGAGTACATACACCCGACCGAGCAGACTAGGATATAGATACAGGAAACAGATAATGCCGCCGAGGATCAGCACAAGGCTTGCAACACAGAACCAAAGCGACAAACTAAGACCTGATCGGCGCAGAATCCCATGCCCGCCTGCCAAGGCGCCAAGCACGTAGACTGTGGCCGTCAGCATCGTGTTCTGGCCATCATCCACGGGTATATCGACAAGCTGCGCAAGCATGGCCAAGCCAATGCAGAGAAAGCACAACGCGCACCACAAAAGATAGCGACGCAGTTTATCTACAGCCCAGACAACGACGAAGGCCAGTGAAAACAGGAGCAGGACGGCGGGCAGTACATAGAGCATATAATTATTATCTTAATTTCAACTGTCAGTGACTCTTATCGCCTTCCGGAATTAAAAACACAATTCAGTAAATTAGAATGGCCATAGAAACGCAGACTGTTCTGATGAAACGCTCTTGATTTCACATATCCGCCCGTGCTTGAAACCTGCAAACGCAATCGGCAATCCAGCCATACGGCGAGCCAACACCTGGTCAGCGGCCAATGAGCGGCTTGCCGCGAAAGGAAGAGATATGAAGCCCGTTTTCCTGCAACTGCAATGCACGCCCGGCAAGACTTATGAGGTTGCGGACACGCTCTTTCAGCGTGAAATCGTATCGGAGCTCTATTCGACCAGTGGCGAATATGATCTTCTTGCCAAAATCTATGTCGCTGAAGGGGACGATATCGGCAAGTTCATCAACGAAAACGTGCTGAACATTCCAAACATTGTGCGTTCGCTCACAACGCTCACATTTACCGCGTTTTAGAGCAAGTTTGACCTGGCTGAATCCGATACGATACCCGCGTCTCGACGTTATAAATAGCTGCGCAGTAAAGATTTGATTCACCATTAGTCTATTATCCTGATCACTCAGGGAACCTCCCTGTGTCCTTGCGCATTGACTCTGTGATAGCCCGCCCAAATGGGCTTCACAAAAGATTAGATCGAAAGCGACACTGGAAAGAAGATGGATAATCTTGAACATAGGCGCGTACTGGTCGTGGAGGACGAAATTTTTGTCGCCCTCGACGTAGCCGCCACTGTGGAAGATGCCAACGGAACGGTTGTCGGCCCTGTGGGCACCGTAAGGCAGGCCATAGACATCATAAATAATCAGGATGTCGACGCAGCTATTCTCGACGTCAATCTGGCAGATGGTGATCTCGAACCCATTCTTGATAGGCTGAAAAGCCGGAACATCTTCGTCGTCATTCACACTGGCGGTGGATTACCTGCACATCTCGCGGCACGTTATCCGGAAATGCCGATCTTCCAGAAGCCCGTTCCGCCCTATGTACTGACAAGGGCGCTGGCTTCAGCATTTACACCCAATATGGCTCAACGCGTCTGATGCGTCACAGCTTCCCCGATTTTGCAACCGTATTGAAAGAGGCTCAAGCGGAGCGCGACAGCGGTGAACACCTGCCGCGCCCGACTGTTAGTCTCGCATCCGCAGTGTTTTCCGCCGGATTCAATCCGGCTTCAAACGGAACTTACCCGACAGAAAAAATAGTCCCACAGTTCGATCTTCAGGATTTTGAAAGCGATCAGGACAAGCTAGATCGCGAAATGCAAGAACTGGCAAAACGCATGGAGAGCCAGTCGCCAGCTTCCATTCGCAGGGAACTTAATCTGCGGCCCGAAATGAAACGGGCAGAGCTTCAACGCCTGCGCCGACAGTTCGCCGCGCAAAACCATCCAGACCGGTTACCGCAAGAATTTCGTCTGGCCGCAGAACAGCGTATGAAGACAGCCAATGCGCTGCTCGATAGCGCCATGGCTTCTGCAACAAATGAGCTTTAAGAAATTTCCTTACGTTTAAAGCTTTAAATCTTTTGCATTATAACATCAATATGCTAGATTGATCCTGTCGGTGCCTGCAATTGCTGTTGCACGCCTGAACTTTTCCGCTGAACGCAATGTCCATAAAGGATCGCGACCGGTGCAAGCGCTGGGGCAATTTGCGCTTTGCTCTGCGGAAATGGTTCTGCCATACCGGCATCACAGCTTAGTGCATCCCGAAAAGTGTGAAGCAGTTTTCGGATAAGATGTGCGTCAACAAAGTAGAATAGAGCGCATTTCGACCCTATTTAAAGGGCGAGGTTCACTCTGAAATAGTGCTAAAAGGTTTGAAAATGCCTCCTTATCGTTCGCGTACTACCACCCACGGCCGCAATATGGCTGGCGCGCGCGGCCTATGGCGCGCCACCGGCATGAAGGATGAGGATTTTGGCAAGCCAATTATTGCTGTGGTGAACTCGTTCACCCAGTTCGTGCCGGGCCATGTGCATCTGAAGGACCTCGGCCAGCTCGTCGCGCGCGAAATTGAAGCAGCTGGCGGCGTTGCCAAGGAATTCAACACCATTGCGGTCGATGACGGTATCGCGATGGGCCATGACGGCATGCTCTATTCGCTGCCATCGCGCGAGCTGATTTCCGACTCGGTTGAATATATGGTCAATGCCCATTGCGCCGACGCGATGGTCTGCATTTCCAACTGCGACAAGATCACTCCCGGCATGCTGATGGCAGCACTCCGCCTCAATATCCCGGTCGTGTTCGTTTCGGGCGGGCCGATGGAAGCAGGCAAGGTCGTCTGGGACGATCAGGTCAAGAAGCTCGACCTCGTGGATGCGATGGTTGCAGCCGCTGACGACAGCTACACCGACGATCAGGTCAAGGCGATTGAGCGCTCTGCCTGCCCTACCTGTGGCTCGTGCTCTGGCATGTTCACCGCAAACTCGATGAACTGCCTGACCGAAGCTCTCGGCCTGTCGCTGCCGGGCAACGGCTCCACGCTCGCAACCCATGCCGACCGCAAGCGCCTCTTCGTCGAAGCCGGTCATCTGGTTGTCGATCTCGCCCGCCGTTACTACGAGCAAGACGACGAAAGCGTATTGCCGCGCTCGATTGCGAGCTTCCCGGCCTTTGAAAACGCCATGACACTCGACATTGCGATGGGCGGTTCGACCAATACGGTTCTGCATCTGCTTGCAGCCGCACAGGAAGCCGAGATCGACTTCACCATGGCCGATATCGACCGCCTGTCGCGTCGCGTACCGGTGCTCTGCAAAGTCGCACCTGCCAACAACACGGTTCACATGGAAGACGTGCATCGCGCAGGCGGTATCATGGGTATTCTCGGTCAGCTCGACAAGGCAGGCCTCATCAATACTGCGCTGCCGACCGTGCACAGCGAAACCATGGCCAAGGCGCTCGATCATTGGGACGTCACGCGCACCAAGAGCGAAATGGTACACAAGTTCTATTCCGCAGCTCCCGGCGGCGTGCCGACACAGGTTGCCTTCTCACAGGAACGTCGCTTTGACAGCGTCGATGCAGACCGTGAAAAAGGCGTCATCCGCTCCAAGGAATATGCCTTCAGTCAGGATGGCGGTCTGGCCGTGCTTTACGGCAATCTGGCCGAAGACGGTTGTATCGTGAAGACGGCAGGCGTGGACGATTCCATCCTGAAGTTCTCCGGCCCTGCCCGCATCTTCGAAAGTCAGGATACCGCAGTACTCGGCATTCTGAACGGCAAGATCAAGGCTGGCGACATTGTACTGATCCGCTATGAAGGCCCGCGCGGCGGCCCCGGCATGCAGGAAATGCTCTATCCAACCAGCTATCTGAAGTCGAAGGGTCTGGGTAAGGCTTGCGCGCTGATCACCGACGGACGTTTCTCGGGCGGTTCTTCAGGCCTCTCGATTGGTCACGTTTCGCCGGAAGCAGCCGAAGGCGGCACCATTGGTCTGGTGCGCGAAGGCGATATCATCGATATCGACATCCCGAACCGCAAGATCCATCTGGCTGTTGATGATGCAACGCTGGCCGAACGCCGCGCCGAGCAGGAAGCAACGGGCTGGAAGCCGCTGGAAGAGCGCAAGCGCAAGGTTTCAACCGCGCTGAAGGCTTATGCCTCCATGGCAACCAGTGCCGCCAAAGGCGCGGTGCGGAAGTTGCCGGATTGATTTCGTAAGAGAATATTTTACTAAGGGCTCTTCGGAGCCCTTTTATTTTATCAGGAGATTGGAAGCCATGAATTTGAGAGCCATATTTTGTGCATCTATAGCTGCTTCTTTATTGTCTATTGCACCGGCGCAAACCCAAGAACTAACCAAGCAAGATTATCTAGCGCTTCCCGCTAAATCCCTAAAGAATTTTCAATGCGCTATCCTCATCCAAAACATCGGAAATATTGTAAAACCAGCGGCCTCTTCATACCTTCTGTCATCCAGTTTCACACAAAAAGCTTACGATCTAGGCAAGCAATATTATGAGGCTCTGGAAACCAACAAGATTAGCGTCATGGACCTCACGCTAGATATGCCTTCAGAGTTTAAGCTGGACACAACTACGATCATGGCGCGAGATCAACAGGAAGTAATCGCGTTCAAACTTGGACGTATCTCGATCAAAGCAACGGCTGACATTCTTTATAAGGTCGGAGCTGTGAATAATGAGGGTGAAGTAGACACCGCCAAGTTCAAAAAGAAATCTCCCGAACTTCTTGATGAATATTGCGATTTCGAGGGATTGAACATGCCTGCTCCAATGCTCGAAAAGCTGCAACATGACCTCAGATCATCGGTTCAGGAATAAGCTCAACTATTACTGAAGCGCCTTCTCCACCGCTGGCATCAGATCGTTCTTCACCGATTCCGGGGTAAACGGCCCGACATGCTTGTAGACGATCTTGCCATTCTGATCTACGAGGAAGGTTTCCGGCACGCCGTAGACGCCCCATTCGATTGCTGAGCGTCCGGCGCGGTCGGCACCGACAGCGGCAAACGGATTGCCGAGATCGCCGAGGAAGCGGCGCGCATTTTCCGGCTGATCCTTGTAATTGAGGCCAACCACGCGGATGCGCTCATCCTTAGCGATTTCCATCAAGAGCGGATGTTCCTGACGGCAGGGGACGCACCACGATCCCCAGACATTGACCAGTGTGAGCTTGCCTATAAAATCTTCGCTGTTGAGACCGGGTACAGGCGCACCATCGCGCACCAGACCCTCGACAGGCGGAAGACTCGTCTGCGGTGCCGGTTTGCCAATCAGTGCCGAAGGAATGGTCGTATTATCCTTGCCAGACAGAAGCTGTACGGCAAAAATTGCGGCCAGTCCGACGAAAATCGCCAGCGGCAGCAGGGCAACCCATGTGGAGCGCTTTTTCGGCGCGGCAGACTTTTCGGTTGTTTCGGTCATTATGCTTTACCGGGGGCTTTTGCAGAACGACGACGCACGCCCTGTGCCTCAAGCCGCTTCAGCTCATTCTTCAGGATACGCTGATCGATCAATATCCAGCCAATTGTGATGGCAAGTGCTCCCGCGGCGAGGCCATAGGACGTTACAACAAAAGCCATGTGGCTCATCATACCGCCTCCCCTTGGGTTTCAGCCTGTTCTCTTTTCATACGGCTGCGGTCGGCATTGCGGGCTGCGAGCTTTTTCATCATGGCCACGCGACGGCGCCATATTTCATTGCGCATCGCCATCATGTGCAGCGTGAGAAACAGCAGCGTGAAGCCAATGGCCATCACGAAAAGTGGGCGCAGCATGGAGCCGTCAATGGTCGGACCGTCCATGCGGAAGACAGAGGCTGGCTGATGCAGGGTGTTCCACCAATCGACCGAGAATTTGATAATCGGGATATTGATGAAGCCCACCAGTGTCAGAACCGCGACAGACTTGGCGCTCTTGGTCGGATCATCCATGGCACGCGACAGTGCGATAATGCCAAGATACATGAGAAACAGCACGAACACGGACGTCAGCCGCGCATCCCACACCCACCACGTGCCCCACATCGGCTTGCCCCAGAGCGAACCTGTTGCCAGCGCAAGCGCAGTGAAAACGGCCCCCAGCGGAGCTGCAGCGCGGATCGAAACATCCGCCAGCGGATGACGCCAGACCAGCGTGCCCAGCGCCGAAACAGCCATGATCGAGTAGCACATCATGGAAAGCCATGCGAAAGGCACATGGATATACATGATGCGGACCGTCATGCCCTGCTGGTAGTCCTCCGGCGACAGGAAGAAGACCATATAGAGGCCGATGGCCAGAAACAGTGCAGACAGAAGCCCAAGCCATGGCAAAACCCTGCCCGCAAAGCCAAGAAAGCGCGTGGGGTTTGCCAGATCAAGCCAGCTTGTGGTTCTCATCATATCATTCGTCATGGCTTATACTTATACCTGACGCGTTATGCTGTTCAATTGACCGTAATCAACTGCGTCAATCCGCCGAGCATGATCTTGACTCAAAAACGGCTCCCACTTTTCGGGATCACAATATTTCTGAGCATTGTCCTACGCAAAACCGGTTACCACTTTTGCTGGAAATGCTTTTAATCCGCCGAGCTTTTTAATGAAGCTGCTGCGGCCAACGGACCCAGAACAGCGAAAAACAAAGTGAGCGCACAGAGAATAAGGAATGGTGCAAAAAACGGAGCCACGGCATCAGTCGCGCCATAAGACGCTGACACGCCAAAAATCAGCACTGGAATGGTCAGCGGCAGCACGATTACCGAAACAAGCAGACCACCACGCGGCAAGGCTACGGCCAATGCCGCCCCCACTGCTCCGATAAAGGCAATTGCCGGGGTGCCAACAAGAAGTGTGAGGGCAGTCGCAGCGGTTGCCGTCGCATCCATATTCATGAACAGCCCCAACATGGGTGACGCAATCACCAACGGCAATACGCTTGCCACCCAATGAGCGACGCATTTCACAAAAACGGTGAAAGCCAGCATATGGCGGTCTGCGCCAATCAGCAGGAGATCGAGCGAACCATCCTCGCGATCCGCCTGAAACAGCCGGTCCAACCCGAGCAGTGTTGCCAGCAAAGCGCCAATCCACAACATGGCCGGGCCGATACGCGCGAGGAGATTGAGATCAGGACCGACACCGAACGGCATCACCGAAATCACCGCCAGAAAGAACAATATGCCGATCAGCGCGCCACCGCCAGCGCGAAAACTAAGGCGCATATCCCGGATAAAAAGCGCCAGCATCACACAGCCTCAACTGAATAGGCGGCCATGTCGAGTGTCCGAACGCCAATGTTTCTTTCCAACGCAGTTCCGGACGGGAAACCGGCTTCCACTTTCCCTGAAACTGCGTCTAAGCCCAACGGAATATGCGTTGCGGCGACAATCATGCCGCCTTCCTGCATATGCCCGCGCATCAGTTCTGCAAAGCGCGCCTCGGATGCTTTGTCGAGCCCGGCAGTCGGCTCATCGACAACCCAGAGCGGACGATAACTGACCAGCAGCTTGGCGATTGAAACGCGACGCTTCTGCCCAGTGGAAAGATAGCCAAAAGGCAAATGCTCAACGCCTGGCAAATCAACGGCCTCAAGCGCCTCATCGATATCGAGGCGTGGTTCGCCATTGAATTTTTGCCAGAACAGCAAGTTCTCGCGCACACTCAAGGCAGGCTTCATTGCATTCTGGTGACCGAGATAGTGGCAAGATGCGCGAACGGGAAGCGAGGTTCCCTCTTCAAACAACTCGACTGTGCCATCTTCCGGCGCAAGAAGACCACATATGATTCGCAGCATCGTCGATTTGCCGGAACCGTTCGGACCTGTGACCACCAGCGCTTCGCCGGAAGACAATTCAAAGGAAAGGGCAGAGAAGATCGTCTCGCCGCCACGCTCGCCTGCCAGGTTTTCGGCCTCAAGCCGCATTTTCTCTCCTTAGCGCGCCGTGCGCTCTGCAAGGCGCACAAAAGGTCGCTCTAACAGTTTAAACTTGCTGCATAATTTTATCTTAAACTGATAAGAGTTTAAGAAATTATGCAATAGGCACGTCCGGCAAGGGCTGAACGCGGGTATCGCAACATTTCGCCGCAAGGGAGCAAATTCACGATATTCTGTCTGGAATCGTTTTAGGAAACTCTCTATATGAGGGCTACCATGCCAGCGGTCGGTGTGGAAACAAATTTTGGCCGATCTCAAAGGCTTGGCGCTTGTAGGAGCACAGGTTTCGGGACGGACAGCGGAAATGACTGCACCCGCACCTTTAGCGCGTCCTTGAAACGCAGCAGAGGCGTTCGTCCTGGTTTTCCGGCCAGTAGCATGAAGGACGAACGCAGTGTCACACATTGACAGCTTTAAATGCCGCAAAACCCTTACCGTCGCCGGTAAGGAATATGTTTATTACAGCCTGACCGAAGCCGAAAAGAACGGCCTCGAAGGCATCTCCAAGCTCCCGTTCTCCATGAAGGTTCTGCTCGAGAACCTGCTCCGCTTCGAAGATGACCGCTCTGTCAAGAAGTCGGACATCGAAGCCGTTGCCAAGTGGCTGAATGATCGCGGCTCGGCAGGCGCGGAAATCGCCTATCGCCCGGCACGCGTACTCATGCAGGACTTCACCGGCGTTCCGGCCGTTGTCGATCTGGCAGCTATGCGCGACGGCCTGAAGAACCTCGGCGGCGATCCTGAAAAGATCAACCCGCTGGTTCCTGTCGATCTTGTCATTGACCACTCGGTCATCGTCGACGAATTCGGCAATCCAAGCGCATTCAAGGCCAATGTGGATCTGGAATACCAGCGCAATGGCGAACGCTACCGCTTTCTTAAGTGGGGCCAGCAGGCGTTCAAGAACTTCCGCGTCGTTCCTCCGGGCACCGGCATCTGCCATCAGGTAAATCTCGAATATCTGGCGCAGGCCGTATGGACCAAGGAAGAAGACGGCGTGACCGTTGCTTATCCTGACACCTGCGTCGGCACCGACTCCCACACCACCATGGTCAACGGCCTTGGCGTTCTGGGCTGGGGTGTTGGTGGTATTGAAGCAGAAGCCTCGATGCTGGGTCAGCCGGTTTCCATGCTGCTGCCGGAAGTTATCGGCTTCCGCCTGACCGGTAAGGTCAAGGAAGGCGTTACCGCAACCGATCTCGTGCTCACCGTTACCCAGATGCTGCGCAAAAAAGGCGTGGTTGGCAAGTTCGTTGAATTCTTTGGCCCGGGTCTCGACAATATGACCCTTGCCGATCGCGCAACCATTGCGAACATGGGCCCTGAATATGGCGCGACCTGTGGTTTCTTCCCGATCGACAAAGAAACGCTCAACTACATGAACACGACCGGTCGCGAAGAAGACCGCATCGCGCTCGTTGAGGCTTATTCACGTGCACAGGGCATGTGGCGGGAAGCGGACAGCGTTGATCCGGTATTCACGGATGTTCTCGAACTGGATATGAGTGAAGTCGTTCCGTCGATGGCCGGTCCAAAGCGTCCTGAAGGCCGCATTGCGCTGGAAAAGATCGCATCGGGCTTCGCAACCTCGCTTGAAACCGAATACAAGAAGACCACAGGCCAGACCGCACGTTACGCTGTTGAAGGCGAAGACTACGATCTCGGCCATGGCGATGTGGCAATTGCCGCTATAACCTCATGCACCAACACCTCCAACCCAAGCGTCCTGATTGCAGCCGGTCTTCTGGCGCGCAATGCAGTCGCCAAGGGTCTCAAGACCAAGCCGTGGGTTAAGACCTCGCTTGCTCCCGGCTCTCAGGTTGTTGCCGCTTATCTTGAATCCGCTGGCCTCCAGAAGGATCTTGATGCGCTCGGCTTCAACCTCGTTGGTTTCGGCTGCACGACCTGTATCGGTAACTCCGGTCCATTGCCTGCTCCGATCTCCAAGACGATCAACGAAAAGGGCCTGATCGCGGCTGCCGTCCTGTCCGGCAACCGTAACTTCGAAGGCCGCGTTTCGCCGGACGTTCAGGCCAACTATCTGGCTTCGCCGCCACTCGTCGTCGCTCACGCTCTTGCCGGTACGGTCACCAAGGACCTGACCAAGGAGCCGCTTGGTGAAGATCAGGACGGCAACCCCGTATTCCTGCGCGATATCTGGCCTTCATCGGCTGAAATCCAGGAATTCATTGCCAAGAACGTTACCCGCAAGATTTTCTCCGAAAAATATGCGGACGTGTTCAAGGGCGACGAAAACTGGCAGGCTGTTCAGGTTCCTGCAGGCCAGACCTATGCATGGGACGACAATTCGACCTATGTGCAGAACCCACCTTACTTCGTGGGCATGGGCAAGTCGGCAGGTAAAATCGGTGACGTTAAGGGTGCACGCATCCTCGGCCTCTTCGGCGACAAGATCACCACCGACCACATCTCGCCTGCCGGTTCCATCAAGGCACAGTCGCCTGCTGGCAAGTACCTCATCGATCATGGCGTCGGCATTGCCGACTTCAACCAGTACGGTACGCGTCGTGGCAACCATGAAGTGATGATGCGCGGCACCTTCGCCAACATCCGTATTCGCAACCACATGCTGGGCGAAAACGGTCGTGAAGGCGGCTACACCATCCATTATCCGTCGAAGGAAGAAACCTCGATCTACGACGCAGCCATGGAGTACAAGGCAGAAGGTGTGCCACTCGTCGTCTTCGCAGGCGTCGAATATGGCAACGGTTCTTCGCGTGACTGGGCTGCAAAGGGCACCAACCTGCTCGGCGTCAAGGCTGTGATCGCTCAGTCGTTCGAGCGTATCCACCGCTCCAACCTCGTTGGCATGGGCATTGTGCCTTTCGTCTTCGAGGAAGGCACAAGCTGGCAGACGCTGGGTCTGAAGGGTGACGAAATCGTCTCCATCGAAGGCCTTGCCGATGTACGTCCGCGCCAGAAGGTCGACGCTTCGATCACTTATGCAGATGGCACAGTGAAGAAAGTTCCGCTCATCTGCCGCATCGATACGCTGGACGAGCTCGACTACATGAAGAACGGCGGCATCCTGCAGACCGTTCTGCGTGACCTCGCTGCTTAATCAGCGACAACGCTCCAAACAAAAAAGCCGCCGGAGAAATCCGGCGGCTTTTTCAGTCTCCGGAACCGTTTTATTGCCCCGAACGGATCATTTCCCTGATTTTTAAAGCTTTTTCAAAGTGATCGAGAGTGTGGGTTTTTATCCACCACTCGGCAGCTTCCATAAGAAGCTCCGGTTCCGTGTTTTTGTTGGCAAAGAACGCATAGAACGAGATACCGACTGTATCGCCCTTTTTCGCGATCTTTTCATCGCAGATGGCGATGGCCTTTTCTCTCAAACTTTGTCTCATTCGCAATTTGCCTTTTATTAAAGCGCGACGCTGCACATATACTCGAAAAAGCCAGCTTCCGCCTTTAGGAGACGTATCTTAGTGAGATAAAAGAAACACACTGCCTGCAAATCTCACTGCAACGTGAATTCCTATTGATCGTCGTAATTCCTACATAATAGATGTCAGCGTCAATTATTGCAGGATGAACCCAAAGTGACCTTCCATTACCCCTTCCATGGGACACATACATGGCTTTCCGGCGACTATGTTCCCGGCTTGCGCGGTGTTTGTGCTGCATTGGGGCTGGCGTTCACCGGTTGCCTGTCAATGCAGGGCGTAGCGAAAGCTCAGGATAGCAGCACACGAACGTCCGTTCTCGAGCTCTATACCAGTCAGGGCTGTGCCTCGTGCCCGCAGGCTGACAAGAATTTGGCGAAATACGCTGACGACGCCAATGTATTGGCTCTGTCGTTCCACGTTAATTACTGGGATTACATGGGCTGGCGCGACACACTCGCCTCACAGGACAATACAGACCGCCAGAATGCCTATCGCAATTCGTTCAATGCCAAGATGGTCTACACGCCTCAGGCAATCGTCAATGGCGCTTCGGAAATGAACGGCGGCGACGCCGAGGTCGTGAAGCAGCATCTTGATGCGAGTAAGCTCAACGTACCCGTTTCGATCAGGAAACTGGACGATGGGCGCCTGTCGATTGAGATTGCGGCAGGTGAAAAACCAGAGAAGCCCGTACATGTCGTTATGTTCTACCTGCGCGATTCGGTAACCATTCCGATTGACAAGGGTGAGAACGCAGGGCAGTCCGTTACCTATCGTAATACGGTAACGGACACCAATACGATTGGCATGTGGGATGGTCAGGCTTTGAAAATCGAGCTGCCAGCTTCCGAGTTGACCCGCAAGGATGTGACCGGCTGTGCTGTGGTTTTGCAGCAAAGCAACAGCGACAAAGCGCTCGGTCCAATTCTCGGTGCCGCGATATTCAAACAAAAAGTTCAGCTCGGGCTCTAAAAGCCGCTTCGTCAAACGCCCGCAACACGCGAACGCAACAGCAACTACGCTTCGTGCGAGCTGTTTATCTTATCATTTGCGGGAATGTTGCATCTGTCTGAGTGGCTAGGCCAATGAAGGTTGGTTCGGCTCGGGCAGTCCTTTGGGCGGGGGGCTTGGGGTCGGACATACCCGAACCGAACCGTCTCAGGCAACATGGTGATGCTGACGTCATAATCGGGCCGGAATGCGAAGTTGACAAGGCCAAAATGTGGCTGGCGATCACCATTGAGAACAGCTTTTCTCTTTTCGTGAACAGCTAATATACAACTAATTGGGGGTCTATTCTTGTGGGCAGTTCATAGAAAACCGCCAGTACCAGCGCTTGATCTTGCAATCGTTTTACAAAAGCATCACCTTACTGTCATGAGCTGATTTGATCGGTGTTCCCGTATTTCCTTTACAATAGCTCCTGACGGCGAAAGGAAGAAAATGGACATACCAAGCGCTGCGAATGAAGATAAGTCTTCGCATTCGCCCTCTCATCCATCGGCGACGCCAAAAATTGTCCCTTTAGCGCAATCACGTCCGCCTTCTCCCACGGTCAGTTTTGACAGACACGAACTTGGTAAAATCCTGAATATTTATGGCCGTATGGTCGCCACAGGTGCGTGGCGCGACTATGCGATTGATCATCTGGCCGATAGAGCGGTGTTCTCGATCTTTCGGCGGGCCAGCGAAGTTCCGCTGTTTCGTGTGGAGAAAAACCCCAAGCTCGCACAGAAGCAGGGGGCCTATTCTGTGATTGCTGCAAGCGGGCTCATTATGAAACGCGGACACGAACTGGAGCGTGTGCTCCGTGTCTTCGATAAAAGCCTCAAGCTGGTCGATAATTGATTAGAGCGCATCCCGAAAAGTGTGAAACGGTTTTCGGACAAGATGTGCGGGAAAACAAATGATTAGAGCGCCGATCTGATCCAATCAGATCGGCGCTCTAAGTGAGGGGCACTTCGCCCGGGTCGACGGTGCAGCCACCGTTGAGCGGCAATTGCATGAGGACCGTATCGAGCCAGCGTCCATGCTTGAAGCCTGAACCCTGAATACGTCCGCTATGGGTGAAGCCGAGGCTCTCATGCAGCTTCACCGAGCCTATGTTGTGCTCGCCGTCACCAACCACTGCCAGCAATTGCCTGAAGCCCAACGCGGTCGCACGCTTGATAAGCTCGCCAAGCAGAAACTTGCCAACGCCCTTCCCCTTAGCGTCCGGCGCGATATAGATAGAATCTTCTGCAAGCCAGCGATAGGCCGGCCGGGTACGGAAGTAGCTGATATAGGCATATCCCAGCACCAGCCCATTTTCTTCCGCGACAAGAATTGGAAAGCCCTGCTCGACAAATGCGTCGAAGCGAGTTTTCATTGCTTCAACGGTAGGCGGTTCGATGTCGTAAGAACCGGAACCGTTCAGCACAGCCTCCGTGTAGATTGCGGTGATGGCATCGATATCGGTGGGTTGAAAATCGCGAATATGGGGCATGTCATAAGCCAGAAGTCAGGTTCAGATTACGCCTTCAACATGCCTCGAAGTCACGCGATTGAAAAGCAAAAAGGGCAGCGTTTCCGCTGCCCTTTCGCATAATTCAATTCCAGACTGATTAGTCACGGTTGCCCATGAACTGAAGCAGGAACATGAACATGTTGATGAAGTCGAGATAGAGACGCAGCGCGCCCATCACAATCTTGCGGCCCTGCGTGTCCGAAGCATCACCTTCGTAGTACATTTCCTTGATCGACTGCGTGTCGTAGGCGGTGAGACCTGCGAAGATCAGCACACCGATCACCGAGATTGCGAACTGCAGCGCGGTGGAGCCAAGGAAGATGTTGACGACAGAGGCGATGATCAGGCCGAACAGGCCCATCATCAGGAACGAACCCATTGCGGAAAGATCACGCTTGGTCGTGTAACCGTAAAGCGAGAGCGCTCCGAAGGAAGCTGCCGTTACGAAGAAGGTGCGCACGACGCTTTGGCCGGTGAAGACCAGGAAAATCGACGACAGCGACAGACCGACGAGAGCTGCATAGCCCCAGAATACGGCGTTAGCGGTCGAAACCGACAGACGTTCGATACGGAAGCTCAAGAAAAACACTGCTGCGAGCGGTGCAAGCATGACCACCCAGCGCAGCGGAGACGTGTAAAGTGCTGCACCAAGTGCAGTAAGCATCTTGCCGTTTGCCATCTGCGCGACAGCAGCAGACGGGTCATTGGTCACTGCCAGAGATGCGACGGCGAATGCAGCAAGGCCGGTAACGGCCAAGCCGATAGCCATCATGTTGTAGACGCCCAGCATGTAGCTGCGCAGTCCCTGATCAATGCTGGCATCAGCGCGAGCGCCGCCTACCGGCCTCTGCTGCGCCTGAATATTGCGAAAGTCAGCCATGACTTAAATCCTCTTGCCTTGTCCCGTCCGGTGTCGGGTCCTGGCTCATTTCGAGCCGCTCCCAGGCGCCGCTGGCGGGACCCCAGCATGCCTGCGTATATTATGGGCATTTCAGAGCTATCGTACAAGTACTACCTGTAAAAAATCGTGATGAGGCAGCTTGAAATCTGAAGTGCATTCTCCATGCTATCCAAGCATTTAGCCCATTTCTGATCCAACATTACAAATGGTTCATATGGTCCGCAGCACAGTTGCAGGTTTCTGACCCAACACCCGCCATGTTCCCGCAAGGCCGAAACCAACGGTGAGGATCAGTGCAACAGCGACTGTCATCAGAGCCACATCCGGCAGGAACTGTGCTTTGAGCTTCATCACTTCTACTACTACGTACCAACCGGCAGCACTTCCTGCGACCAGCGCAAACATGGCTGTTGCAAGCCCAAGCAGCATATATTCGACGATATAGGCTGCAATGAGCGTACCCCGCGTGGCACCCAGCGTTTTAAGCACAACCGCATCGTGAACACGTGCCCGATTGCCCGCAGCCAAGGCCCCGCCAAGCACCAGCACCGAGGCCGCAAGCGCTATGGATGCAGCCGCACGGATTGCCGTTGCAAGCTGGCTGATCAGATCATTGGCAACATCAAGCGCATCGGTCACGCTGACAGTGGTAACCGCTGGCCATGTCTTCGTGACCTGCCGCAGCACATCCGGCGCAAGATTCTTCTGCCCGTCAGGAATGGTCAGCGTCGCAAGCCATGTGGCGGGCGCACCAGCAAAAGTGTTGGGCGAAAACACCATAACGAAATTCATCGCCAGTGTTTCCCATTGCAACTGCCGGAAACTTGCAATCTTAGCATTGATGTTACGGCCAAGTACATTGACCGTGACCGTGTCGCCAAGCTTCAGGCCAAGCTCCTTGCCCTCACGTTCCGCAAAAGATACCAATGGCTCGCCGCTATAATCCGCTGGCCACCACTCACCTTCAGTGAGTGTCGAATTTTCGGGCACCTTGTCGGCAAAGGTTATGCCGCGATCGCCGCGCAATACCCATGCAGCTTCCGGCGGAATGGTCATGTCGCGTACATTGGTGCCGTTAAAGGCTACAATACGCCCGCGCAGCATCGGACCGGAGGTAAGCTTGCCATCCGGTACGATGCCGCTCACAAGCTTGGTGAAATCGCCAATATCCTTGTTCTGAATATCGACAAAAAAGAAATCCGGTGCCTGTGCAGGAATGTTTTCTGTGACCTGACGGCGTAGATTGCCGTCGATCAGTGCAATCGCCACCATGAGTGTAAGACCAAGGCCAAGCGACAGAACCACCGAAGGGGTCAATGCGCCTGGACGATGAATATTGCCGACCGCAAGGCGAACGGCAGTTGAACGCATGCGCGGTGCGCGGCGGGCAAGCCAGCGGATACCGTCCGCGACCAACCGCAGAACACCAAAGGCCGCAATTGATGACACGATGAAGATGGCAGCGATCCGCCGGTCATAGGCGACGTAAAGTGCAAGACCCGCCAAAGCCGCAATCAGCAACACAGCGAGGCTGAGATAAAGGAACGGTGGCAAGCCGCGCTGCTCAAAACCCTGCTCGCGGAAAAGGGCTGTGGCCGGAATATTACGCGCGCGGCCCAGCGGTATGATTGCAAAGGCCAGCGTTGTGATCAGACCGAAGACAGCGGCAAGCGCAAGTGCATCCGGGAAAAACCCGCCGCCACCTGCGACAGGCAAATAATTGGCGAGCGCTGCTGCCGCCGCAAAGGGCATGATTGCCGCCAGAACCAGTCCGATAGCGATGCCGACAAGGCCGATCACCATGATCTGCACCAGATAGACCAGCACAGCAAAACGCGCGGGCGCGCCCAATGATTTGAAGGTCGCAATCACACCGCGCTTGCCGTCGAGATAGGCGCGAACGGCATTGGCAACCCCGACGCCACCAACGATCAAAGCAGTCAGGCCGACCAGCGTAAGAAACTGCGAGAAACGCTCGATATTGGCGCTCAGCGCCGGTGCAGCGTTAGCGCGCGAACGGATATTCCAGCCTGCATCCGGAAAATCAGTGCTTGCCCGCTCACGCAATTGCACGATTGCTGAATCCGGCGCGCCATCTGGTAATGCGACCTTGTAGATATGATCGACGAGGCTTCCGGGCTGGATCAGTCCCGACGCACGCAGACCATCCATCGAGACCAGAAAGCGTGGCGCAAAATTAAAGCCGGACGACAGCAGATCAGGTTCGCTTTCAATCAGTGCCCGCAATTCAAACGTTGAGGAGCCAAGCAGCACTTTCGCGCCCAGAGACAGGCCCATTCGATTGAGGAAATCCTGGCTGACGGCGGCGCCATAGACGCCATCTTGCTCTTTGGTCATATCCGCAAGCGACTGCTGAGGTTGTACCTTCAGCTCACCATAAAGCGGATAGGCGGCATCTACTGCCTTAACCTCTACGAGCGATTGATCGGTGCCATCCGGTATGCGCGCCATGGAACGCATGGTCGCACTTTCGGCAAAGCGGCCTTGCTGCTCGATAAAGGCACGCTCATCTGCGCTTGCCTCTCGTTGATTAAGCGCAAAGCTCAGGTCGCCGCCAAGAATGCTCTGACCTTCCGAAGCAATGCCTGTGCTGACAGAACGCGCGACGGAGTTCACACCGCCAATGGCTGCAACACCCAGCGCGATACAGGCGAGGAAAATATAAAAACCGGACAAACCACCGCGCATTTCACGTAATGCAAAGCGAAGTGCGAGTGAAAATGAGGCAATTCCGCTCATGCGCCAGCCACCGCCGCTTCGAACGCTGGCTCTTTTCGCGTAGGTTCTTCAATGCGTCCCGAACGTACTGGAATTTCATGATCGCAGCGCGCAGCCAATGAAGGGTCATGTGTAACCAACACCATGGTCAAACCGTTTTCGCGCTGTTTGGAAAACAGCAGATCGGTAATCTGGCGACCCGTGGCTGTATCGAGATTGCCTGTCGGTTCATCCGCAATCAGGATTTTTGGGCTTGGCGCAAGCGCGCGGGCAATCGCCACGCGCTGTTGCTCACCACCCGAAAGCTCTGAAGGATAATGCGTGAGGCGTTCACCAAGGCCGACGGCGATCAGCTCTCGTTCAGCCACTTCAAATGCATCTTTGCGCCCTGCAAGTTCCAGAGGAACCGCAACATTTTCCAGCGCTGTCATATTGGGTATGAGGTGGAAGGACTGAAACACGATCCCGATATTGGCACCGCGAAAGGCTGCGGCCTGATCCTCAGTCATCTTGCTGATTGTCTCCCCTGCGATCTTCACACTTCCGTTATCAACGTGCTCAAGACCGGCCAGAACCATCAAAAGCGTAGACTTGCCCGAACCCGATGGCCCCACGATACCGACAGACCGTCCCTGGGCGATGGAAAGTGAAACACCCTTGAGGACATGGACCGATGAGGCTGCATGTCCAAGCGTCAGATGAACGTTCTCAAGCTCGATAATCGGGGCAAAAATCGGGGGAGTCACCTGTTCCGTCACGCGTTTTTCTTCCTATATGAATATTGAAGAGCCAAAGCGCGCCACAAAATTGAACTTGTTTTGCGCCAGAAATTGAAGAGAAGTCCGAGGAGAAGTTCTTCGGGTGATTTTCCTACCTTGTTGCTAGATATGGGTTGCTGACAATGCGTTTCAAACTCTCGATCCCGGCATGGCTGTCGATTTTTGCGATAGTTGGATCTTTTCTTGCCGCAAGCTTGCCTGCCGCAAATGCGCAGGAGGAGCCGACAGGGCTCGAAGATGCACTGCCAACCGAACAGCTTGCACAGGTAAAAATTGTCGGTTTTGGCGATAGTTTGATGGCGGGATATCTTCTGCCTTCCAATGCAGCCTTCCCTCAGCAGCTTGAAAAAGTGCTCGACGATAAGGGCTATGAAGTCAGCATCGAAAATGCAGGCGTATCCGGCGACACCACCACTGGCGGCCTTGCTCGCATCGACTGGTCGATCCCCGATGGCACTGATCTGGTGATCCTTGAACTTGGTGCCAATGACGCCTTGCGGGGCATTTCACCCGACATTACCGAGAAAAATCTTGATGAAATGCTGTCGCGTCTTAAGACACGCGGCATCTCCGTTATCCTTGCGGGCATGATGGCGCCGCCCAATATGGGCAAGGATTACGCCGACAAATTCAATCCGATCTATCCCAGGCTCGCCCAGAAATACGGTGTGCCGCTTTATCCGTTCTTCCTTGATGGCGTCGCTACACAGAAAGGATTGTTACTTGAAGATGGCATGCATCCCAATGAAAAAGGGGTCGAAGCCATGGTTGCGAAATTTTTGCCAACAATCGAGAAAAACCTGAAAGACATACAAAAGACGGGGACATCCGGCGGCTGACACAATCGGGAGGCATAAACAGCTTGCTCAAAACAACGAAGAATGATTCGCTGAGAGTTGCATCGGTTAGGAAAGAAGATTCGTTTTTCTGATGATCGGTGCATAGGCACTCTAACTCAGAGCGTCCTCCAGTGGTTTCTGCCACACGACGCTCTGGCGCAGAACGGTTCGAGGAGGATGCTTTATGCCGCGTCTCTTTACTGCCCTCGAAATCCCGCGCGACGCCGCGCTTTCGCTCTCGTTATTGCGAGGCGGCCTCCCCGGCGCACGCTGGATTGATGTCGAAAATTACCACATAACCCTGCGTTTTATCGGAGATGTGGAAGGCCATGTGGCCGACGAGGTTGCCAATGCGCTTGATCGCGTGCGGCGCCCCGAATTCATGCTCAACCTGTCAGGTGTCGATGCTTTCGGTTCCAAGAAGCCGCACAGCATTTATGCGGGTGTATCCCCCTCGCCTGAACTCAATGCATTGCAAGGCGAGATCGAACGCATTTGCCAGCGGCTTGGTATTCCCGCCGATCCGCGCAAATTTACACCCCATGTGACTTTGGCACGCTTGAGAAATCCACGTATTGAAGATGTCGTGCATTATCTCTCTTCACGCGGCAATTTTTCGACTCTGCCCTTCAAAGTGGGTCGCTTCGTGTTGATGTCTTCACGTGATTCAGTGGGTGGTGGACCTTATATCGTTGAAGAAGCCTGGCCTTTGATGGCAGCATCCCGCCAGAACTGGTCAGCCAACGCATTGGAAGACGCCAGAACCATCCGGTAAACCTCTTCGAAGTCCCCGATCTGGCCATAATAAGGATCGGGGATTTCAACCGGCTTTCCTTCGGCTATCTCGGTGAAAAGTCCGACGCGGGCACTTGCGTTTGCAGGCTGTCGCTGGCCGATCATCCGCATATTGTAGTGATCCATCCCCAGAATAAGATCGAAGCGCGTGAAGTCGCCGGCGGTCAGCTGACGGCAACGTTGGGCCGAGATATCGAGGCCATGGCGTGCGGCAACCCGGATCGAACGATCATCGGGTTCCTCGCCCGTGTGATAGCCATTTGTGCCCGCCGAATCGACCAGCACATGATCAATTCGGCGCTGTTTCAGCACTTCGCCCATCACACCTTCGGCAAGCGGCGAACGGCAGATATTGCCTGCACAAACGAAAAGGATACTGGTCGGGGCTGAATGGGTCACGGAACTCTCGCGGCTATGATAAACTGATATGACGAACCCAACATAGGCAAAAGACGATGGCACGCAACAGGCTGACGGAAAACGAATTCCAAGAAGCGCTGACTGACCTTGAAGGCTGGCAGAAAGTCGAAGGGCGCGAAGCGATCCAAAAAACTTTCAAGTTCAAGGATTTCAATGCGGCGTTCGGTTTTATGACGCGCGCAGCGCTTCACGCTGAAAAGCTCGACCACCATCCGGAATGGTTCAATGTCTATAATCGCGTCGATGTCACGCTTTCGACCCACAGTGAAAACGGCATCACGGAACTTGATATCAAGCTTGCGCGCAAGATGAATGCATTGGCTTGAATCTATTCAAACCTTTGAAATATAAACAATAATAACCTTTTTCTGGAAGTTGAAGCTGCCATCGCGATTCCTGCACGAGTAAGGCAGCACCTTCGCCAGATCGATTTTCTCGTTCCAGTTTTGCCCTAAAGCACCTCCATTCACGCTTCTGATAAAAACGTCACCAATGGCAATAGCAGAATGGAATATGTGCCCGGCTCTGACATCATAGAAGCCGATTGCTCGCCCATAGGGCAGAGCCGAATAGCCGTTCCACAGCTCTCCGGCTTTGAAATTCAGCAAGGGAATCCAGTTTTGTCCGGATGTGCCACGTAATGTGTGCTCAGAAATACCCGCACCCAGCAAGAACCGCATATAGGCGGTAGTGTCGTAGCAAATGCCATCCTTTACATCGATATTGACCTGATCGCCAATATCCTGCGCCATGGCCAACTGATGGCCGCGATAGAACTGACTTGACCGGTCGGTGCGCACAAAGTTTTCGCCATAGCCGGTTAGATGCATAGCAAATCTCCATTTAATCCGATCAGACAAAGCCACCCGATTTGGCTGAGAGCTATATTCTGGTGATTTGGGAGACTTGGTGTAGCTGATGGTTCTCTCAGGGGAGACCACAGCTCTTAATCTTGAAACGCGGTCGCAATATTCCCATCTGCGGTATCGTCATGTCATATATAACTATGTCGTAGATAACCGACTGACAGGAGTTTGAACGGAAGATGGATAGCGTCAAGATTGATGAAATCCTCGAACCCGGCGACAAAGGCGATTTCAATAATCGCAGCGAGCGGGTGAAAAAAGGTTTCTGGAAGACCGCACGCCGTGCCGGTCGCATGGTCCCGTTCATGGATGAAGTCGTGGCTGCCTATTATTGTGCGCTCGACCAGAATACACCGACGCGCGTGCGCATGACACTGATGGCAGCACTTGCCTATTTCGTTCTGCCATTCGATGTCATCCCCGATATGCTGGTCGGAATTGGTTTTACCGATGATATTGCAGTGTTGATGGCTGCCCTGACTGCAGTTCGCACGCATATAACGCCTGCGCATAAAATTGCGGCCCGTGAGGCCCTGCGCGACGAGGAGGAGGCAGCTTAAAGCCGCCGCTCCCCTTCACGGCTTTGTTACGGGTCGACATCACTATCATTGTGCATTGACGCAATACGACAAACTCTTGCCGCTTTCTTTTGGATGAAGTTGGCAACGGGATTGCGGGGCCCTCGGCCTGCTCGTTCAAGTTTTCTTTCAAAACTTCACCGTTTGGTAACCCAGATTAAGGCACATTAAGGGTCACCAAACGGGACGGCGTGTTGAACGGCGACATCCCGATATTCGACTTTGAAGCAAACGAAAGAGAACCGGTAAAAAACCATGCTTGGAAAATCGATCGTCGCGGCTTCGGTGTTCACGATTGCAATGGCGGGCTCGGCTCTCGCCCAGACACCGACCCAGATTAAGCAGTTCGACGCCTGGGGCGCATACAGCTATCAGTCAGGCAATGGCAAGGTCTGCTATGTCCTGTCCGTTCCGACGCAGAAAGCGCCAGCCAATGTTGATCATGGCGACAACTTCTTCCTCGTGAGCCAGAAGCCCGGACAGAATATCAGCTTTGAACCACAGTTCATGGCTGGTTATGAGCTGAACGCCAATGCGAATGCCAAGGTCATTGTCACCATTGGAAACCGCAATTTTACAATGTTCGTCAACGGAAAATCCGGCTGGATGGAAAACGCCGCCGAAGAACCACAGCTGATTGCAGCAATGCGCGGCGGTTCGGACATGAAGGTGCAGGCACAATCCAAGCGCGGCACCAAGACCAATTACACCTATTCGCTCAAAGGCATTTCGGCAGCACTCGCAGCCATTCAGAAGTGCAAATAAGCCAATCGGTTCAAGCTAAATTACTAAGCCGGGGCTCCGCTCCGGCTTTTCTTTTTGATCCTGGGCCTATCCATCCTGCATATCTGCTACGATATACTGCGGGATGACGGATCGAATATTGTGTGCTATGTCCGCGCGCAACAGGGCTCGCATTTCAAATGAACGAGCCCATATATCCATGCAACAGATAGTGTTTATCGGCGCGCTTTATGCGACGTCCTCAACAGTTGAAAACAGATGTCCATTTCATTCGACTTAACCATTGATGATACGCGCGACCAGCTTGCCCGCCACGTGCGCGCAAATATGGAGCAGAAGCCGTCGCTCATCGGCATGTCGCGTGAGGAAATGGCTGATGAGCTGATCAAGGTTGGCGTGACGCCAAAGCAGGTCAAGATGCGCATCGCGCAGCTCTGGCATTGGCTCTATGTGCGTGGCGTTTCCGACTTTGCCGATATGCGCAATATCTCCAAGGATCTGCGCGGTCTTCTGGCGCAGCATTTCACCATTGCGCGTCCGGAAGTGGTTGAAGAACAAATCTCGCAGGACGGCACGCGCAAATGGCTGTTCCGTTTTCCGCCACGCGGTGCCGGACGCCCTGTCGAAATCGAATGCGTTTATATTCCTGAAGAAGGTCGCGGCACGCTCTGCATTTCCTCACAAGTGGGCTGCACGCTGACCTGCACTTTCTGCCATACCGGCACACAGAAACTGGTGCGTAATCTCACCTCAGAAGAAATTCTGGCACAGTTGATGACGGCCCGTGACCGGCTTGGCGATTTCCCGGATACCAACACGCCGGACGGCGCTATCGTGCCTGCGGAAGGCCGCAAGGTCACCAATATCGTCATGATGGGTATGGGCGAGCCGCTTTATAACTTCGAAGAAGTGAAAAAGGCTTTGCTGATCGCATCCGATGGTGATGGGCTGGCGCTTTCCAAGCGTCGTATCACGCTTTCAACTTCTGGCGTTGTGCCGGAAATCTATCGCACTGGTGAAGAAATCGGCGTCATGCTGGCGATCTCACTGCATGCAGTGCGCGACGAACTGCGTGACCTTCTGGTGCCGATCAACAAAAAATACCCGCTGGAACAGCTGCTTAAGGCTTGCCGCGAATATCCGGGCCTGTCGAATGCCAAGCGCATTACGTTTGAATATGTGATGCTGAAAGACGTCAATGACAGCATGGAAGACGCCAAGCTTCTGGTGAAGCTGCTGCGCGGTATTCCAGCCAAGATCAACCTGATCCCGTTCAACCCATGGCCCGGCACAAACTACCAGTGCTCGGACTGGGAGCATATCGAGCGCTTTGCCGATTATGTGAATGCGGCAGGTTACGCATCGCCGATCCGCACACCACGTGGCCGCGATATTCTGGCTGCCTGCGGTCAGCTGAAGTCGGAATCAGAGCGTATGCGCAAGACCGAGCGACTGGCACTCGAAGCGATGATGATCGCCGGACACGGAGATTAAGCGCGGTTGACCGACACGTTCGATTATATAACTCGCTTCTTCGTTATCTGTTTCGGCTATTGTTGTGCGGTTCTCGCTGCAGGCTATTTTCTTGCGGCGGTTCTTTACGGCCAATTCGACCTCAACGCGTTGCTCCGACATGATGTTGATGGTACCGACGCTTTCAATCCCTTTGTTGGAAATTGGGGTTCTGAAGGTTTTCAGGCTGCATTGCACTTGGGTGGATTCTTCTTTGCAGGCATTGCAGGCGCGTTCAGCTTTTTCCCAGCACTTGGAATGGTCATCTATAGTGAGACCAAGCCTGTAACATCTTCGCTTTTCTATTGCGTAGGTGGACTGCTGATAAGCTTGTTTGCCATGATCTCAATCGGCCTTTTCACATGGCAAATGGAACCGATCGATTCATTCTCTGTCATGCTTTACACCACCGTCGCCTGCTCGGGTATCGTTGGCGGCTTCATCTACTGGCTGATTGCCGGTCGAAATGCCGGGCGGTTTTTAGCTCGCCCGGCTGAGTAATTTCACTTTGCCTGTGCGGTGATGATCTTCAGCGCGAAAGCTGAGAAAATACCGGCAAAAAGCCAATCCACAATCCGTGTAACCGTTGGGTTCTTCTTAAGAAGACCAGCAAACCTGTCGGCTGCAACCACCATAGGAATGGTGAACGGCAACGCCAGCGGTATGAACGACAGGCCAAGGAAGAACAGTTTTCCCATAGCATGTGGATCATGTGCGGAAACGAACTGCGGCAGAAAGGTCATGTTGAACAGAATGATCTTCGGGTTGAGCAGATTGATGCCAAGTCCGGTCGCCCAGTTCTGGAACAGCGTATGCTTCTTACCACCGTTCTTTTCAGGCGAGAATGCCGATCCCTTGCGAATAGCCTGCACGGCAAGCCACACAAGATAAATCGCACCAACGGCTTTCAGGGCCGTGAAGGCTGCAGGCGAAGCGAGGATAAGCGCAGAAAGCCCCAACGCCACCATGCTTGTATGCACGACAATGCCCGTGCTTGCGCCTGCCATACAGGCAAAACCAGCCGCCTTCCCTTCAGACAGGGCACGCCCGACGAAAAGCGTCATATCCGGGCCGGGGGTGATGGATAAAATTGCAGTAGCGATCACGAACTGGACGAAGATGGTCCATTCGGGAATGAAGGTCAGGTTTGTCAGAAAAGACATCGAAAGGCACTCCGAGAATTCGCGGCAAGCTAACGCGAATTCAATTGCGCCGCCACAGGATTTTTTAGCCGTCTCAGCGCCCCTTGTTTATGCGTAAGCAACCCATCCGCGATAGGTGAAAGATGCATAGAAAAGGCTCAGATCCTTGAAGCCCGCACCACGTATCAGCGCCTCGTCCTGCTGTGGTGTTAAAATGTGAAGGCGTTCTTTGATCGCAGCACTGGCTTTCACTGCACTTGCCAGATCGACACCGGAATCATTCAAAAAGGCAGAATAGCGTGACAGCCACAAAGCTCGCTCATCAGCACTGCCCTGCTCAAAACTGAAATGTGCCACGATAAATGGTGCGCCAGGTTTCATACGGCGATAGATGTCCGCAAGAGTTTGTTTGCGTGTTTCCCCATCCAGAAAATGCATGGTCAGCAAACAGACTGCTCCATCAAACGGCCCCGACGATGCGCTACCGATATAGCCTTCGTGGAAGTTCACACGAACCGCATTGGAGCCAAGGTTTTGTCGCGCCAATTGAAGCATTTCGGCAGACGGATCAACGCCTTCAAACGTCCAGAATGGATGACTTTCAGCAAAGAGCCTGAGTTCAAGACCACCGCCCGCACCCAACACCAGAATTCTTGCAGTATCGGATAGGTGTTCGGCAAGCAGCAAACGCGTCATGCGCTGCATATCCCGAAAGCCCGGCACAGCTTTCGGCGGCCCTTCGGCATAATGGGCGACGACCTGCGGATCAGAAAATGGATTGCCAGATTTAATCATGTAACTTTTATAGTTACAAATCAAAGTGACAGTCAAGACTATCCATAATGGCAGATGACGCTTTCTTTTCGCTGACAAAGTGCCATCCGGCTTGCGCGCCGCTTAGCAACTGATAAAAGAACTGCAACATCCTGTTCTACGGCCCTTTGGGCCACAATCGCATCTCAGACGGAAGTGAACTATGAGCAAGCTGAAAGACGTTAAAAAGGTCGTTCTCGCCTATTCGGGCGGTCTCGACACCTCGATCATCCTGAAATGGTTGCAGACTGAGCTTAACGCAGAAGTCGTGACCTTTACCGCCGATCTCGGCCAGGGCGAAGAGCTTGAACCAGCACGCAAGAAGGCGGAAATGCTGGGCATCAAGGAAATCTTCGTTGAGGATGTGCGCGAAGAATTCGTGCGCGATTTCGTCTTCCCTATGTTCCGCGCCAATGCCGTCTATGAAGGCGTCTATCTGCTCGGTACTTCGATTGCGCGTCCGCTGATCTCCAAGCATCTCATCGAGATCGCCAAGAAGACCGGCGCTGACGCAATTGCGCACGGCGCGACTGGCAAGGGCAATGATCAGGTTCGCTTCGAGCTTTCCGCATATGCGCTGAACCCGGACATCAAGATCATCGCCCCATGGCGCGACTGGTCGTTCAAAAGCCGCACGCATCTGCTCGAATTTGCTGAACAGCACCAGATTCCGGTTGCGAAAGACAAGAAGGGCGAAGCGCCGTTCTCGGTTGACGCAAACCTGCTGCACTCTTCGTCTGAAGGCAAGGTTCTGGAAGATCCGGCGATCGAAGCGCCGGAATATGTGCATATGCGCACGATTTCGCCAGAAACCGCCCCGGATACACCAACCATCATCAAGATTGGCTTTGAAAAGGGTGATGCGGTTTCGATCAATGGCGAACGTCTGTCGCCTGCGACACTTCTTGCCAAGCTCAACGACTATGGCCGCGACAATGGCATCGGTCGTCTCGACCTCGTGGAAAACCGCTTCGTCGGCATGAAATCGCGTGGCGTCTACGAAACGCCGGGCGGCACGATCCTGCTGGCTGCACACCGCGCCATCGAATCGATCACGCTCGATCGCGGTGCAGCGCACCTCAAGGATGAGCTGATGCCACGTTATGCAGAGCTGATCTATTACGGCTTCTGGTTCTCGCCGGAACGCGAAATGCTGCAGGCTGCTATCGACCTCAGCCAGCGTCATGTCGAAGGTGAAGTCACGCTCAAGCTCTATAAGGGCAATGTGATCGTAACTGGCCGTGAATCGGACAAGTCGCTCTATTCCGACAAGCTCGTCACTTTCGAAGACGATCAGGGCGCTTACGACCAGAAGGACGCAGCGGGCTTCATCAAGCTCAATGCGCTTCGTCTGCGCACATTGGCTGCCCGCGACCGTCGCTAATCGGATCACATCAATGCGAAAGCCCGCCTCCCGGCGGGCTTTTGTTTTTAGAGCGGGACGTGAATTTTGTCTTTCTATCTGGCCCTACCTGTCTGCATTCTGCTCGGCATCTATCTACTGATCCGCTGCATACCCATTCTGTGGAAAATGATTGCGCCTGATGTCCGGCACCAGTTTGCGGGCAACGCCCGGCCACATGTCTTTCATTTGCCGAACGCCGGACGCTACGCGATCAGCATCGTGTTTCCGCCGTTTACCATTCTCCCCGGCACGGCCTATTTCTCAACGCGGTTTGCCATCAAAGCCTGCGCGACCGGCGCGCCGATTGCCTATCATTCCGCAAGCCGCTTCCTGTTGAGCGTCCGGCGGACCGACATGCGCGGCAATGCTTCCCACGCCTTGGGTTATTTCGACTGCACGACAGCCGGGAATTACGAAATCACCTGCCTGACCCCTGAAAAGATCAGGGCGAATTTCCGGCTGGAAATAACGCCCCATATTTCTTTCCTGAAACTCGCGCCCGTCATCGCAGGGACCATTCTTGCCGCTGGAATGAGTGTGGGCGGGACGATTGTCTTTGTGCTCTGGATAACCGGCAGGATCGCATGAGATCAAGCGGCGTGTTTTATACCCGCCAGCATCTTTTCTTCACCGGGACGCAAGGTCAGCACCCGCACGCCATTTGAGGTGACTGCGACAGTATGCTCAAACTGCGCTGACAGTTTTCCGTCACGCGTCACCACCGTCCAGCCGTCCTTTTCGGTCTTCACCTTGGCCGTTCCCTGATTGAGCATCGGCTCGATGGTGAACACCATGCCTTCGCGGAGACGAACGCCGGTGCCCGGCTTGCCGAAATGCAGAACCTGCGGTTCCTCGTGCATCTCGCGGCCGATACCATGGCCGCAATATTCCCGCACGACACTGTAATCATGTCGCTTGGCGTGGCGCTCGATGGCATGGCCGATATCGCCCAGCGTCGCACCGGGTCGCACGGCAGCAATCCCCTTCCACAAGGCCTCATAGGTCACACGGACCAGCCGCGAGGCAAAGGGAGCAACGTCACCGACCATGTAGGTCTTGCTGGAATCGGCGATATAGCCGTCCTTTTCCAACGTGATATCGAAGTTGATGATCTCGCCGTTTTCAATGATCTCGTCATCCGACGGCATGCCGTGGCAGACAACTTCATTCTTGGAACTGTTCAGCACATAGGGAAAATCATATTGCCCCTTGCTGGCAGGCCGCGCCTGCAATTCGCGGGTAATGTAATCCTCGACCAGATCGTTGACCTGCATCGTGGTCATGCCCGCCAGCGGCGTGCGGTCGAGAAGTGTAAAAACGGAGGCGAGCAGCGCGCCGGATGCCGCCATTTTCTCCACTTCAGCAGATGTCTTGGTCATGACGATTGCACAGTAAGAACGGGCAGAACCGGCAGCTCGACCTGCGCTGCGCGCAACTGCATCTGCACGATCTCGTTGAACGACAGGTCGGGATGGGCTTGTGCCAGCATGCCGATCTTCATCCAGTATTCAGCCTGCGCATTGATCGAACGGCACATGACGTCACTCGCCTTGCGCAGTTCCTCATGCAGTTCATCGCCGATTTTCACGATACCCATAGCATTGTCCAGACCATATAGTTCATATACGGATCATATATAAACCGTATATACCTATCGATCAAGCTCTCCACTGTTCCTGCTCAAGCAATCAAAGTCACTTGCATTTAGTATGGCGCCATACTATAAGTCACCGTATGGAAATAATCGAGCAAAAGCACCACGCCCTTCTGGGCGAAATGGAACACCGTCACAGCCCGTCCACCGACGCGCTGAAAACCTGCTTTGAAGTCTTGTCGCTTGCTGCGGCCATTGACCGTGATTGCGCCAACCGGCTTGCACCGCACAAGCTTTCGGAGGGCAAATTCGTCCTGCTGTTTCTGCTGCACAATGCAGCTGACGGCCTCTCGCCGCACGAGCTTTCAGAACGCGCAGGTGTCACGCGCGCCACCATAACCGGCCTGCTGGACGGGCTGGAACGCGATGGTTTCCTCAAGCGTCACGCGGATAGCGAGGACCGTCGCAAGCTGACTGTCCGGCTGACATCCGAAGGTTCGCTGCTGGCGCAACAGCTTTTCGAACAACATACCGCGTGGATTGCAAGCCTGATGAGCGATCTCTCGTCAGGCGAACAGCAGCTTCTCAGCACCTTGCTGCGCCGCATCTGGAGCCGCACCGATGCCGGTCGCTCTTTCAAGATCAATGAAACCCTAAGGGATATGACATGACCTATTACCTCGCCGAGCTTTATTCCCCGAAATCGAGCTGGCACGGGCTTGATGCTGAAGGCAGGCAGGCCTTCTTTGAGAAAGTCGGCGCGGGTATGGGCGGGCTTGGCGCGCTCGGTATCGAGGCCTTGGCATTAGGTCCCGTCGACGCGACAAAGCCTTTTGCACCCGACCAGAGCTTCTTCGCCATCTGGCGTTTCCCGGATGAAGCAGCTCTCGACATGCTGATTGCCGGAATCACCGCCACCGGCTGGCATGATTATTTCGACACGATCAATGCGGCTGGTGCAGGCACCGACCTTCCCGGCCATCTGGCGCAACTGGCAGGCGTGCCTTTCAGGGAAGCCGCCTAATCCAAAACCACTATCGCGATGATAGAGCGCATCCCAAAAAGTGTGAAACGCCTACACAAGGAAATCAGTCCACTGGACTGATTTCTGATCCCGCTTGACTCTTGCCTCACTCGATTCAATACTAGAACATATGGAGAACAAAAAGATGGAATCTAGACGTGAGCGGCATCGACATCGCGGCGCTGCGGCGCATGGTTACGACCATTGAAGGCAACGATCCGCAAGGTAGTTTTGCAAATCAGGGGCAAACGGGCTTCGGGCGGGCGCGCAGTTTCACGCTCGGCCTTGCCGGGGCGGATGCCGCCTTTCCGCATGGCCTTGCAGGCGACGCGCTGCATGAGGTTTTTGCCGAAAACCCCGGCGCGCATATGGCCGCGACCGGCTTTGCGCTCGCCTTTGCCGCCCGCGCCGCAGAACGTGTAGCAGACCCCCGACGCCCAATTATCTGGATCGAGGAAGAAAGCGCTGCAAGTGAATATGGCGGGCTTTATCCGCCGGGACTTCATGCCTTCGGGATCGATCCGTCGCGACTTCTGATCGTGCGCTGCCCCACGGCACAGGATGTCCTGAAAGCGGCAAATGATGCGCTGGAAGCCGGAACCGGCGGCAAGGCCTCGCATCTTGTTTCCGGCGTCGTCGCCTCGGTGACAGGCCAGCCGAAATGCCTCGACCTGACCGCTTCGCGTCGTCTGCTTCTGGCAACCGAAACCGCGCAACTGCCCGTCATCCTGCTCAGGAGCCACCGGACGGCTGTGCAGAGCGCTGCCGTCAGCCGCTGGCGGATAGCGCCCGCGCCGTCCCGTTCAAGCGGAGCGAACGCACCCGGCAAGCCTGTCTTTTCGGCGGTTCTGGAGCGCAATCGCCACGGCACATGCGGGCAATGGATCATGGAATGGAACAATGAAACCCAGGAATTTGGTGCTAACGAACGGGATGGCAGAACGTCTGTTTCTCGCCCTCTGGTTTCCGTTTCTGCCGACCGACCGGCTTCGCAGCAGCGCTCCGCCTGACGGCAAACCGCACCTGCCTTTGGTTGTGACCGAACGCACGGCCAATGCGCTGCGCCTGACAGCAGTGGATGCCGGAGCGGCAAAGCTCGGCCTTTTTCCCGGCATGGCGCTGACGGATGCACGCGCCCGCGTGGAAAAGCTAGAAGTGGCAGCGGCAGCACTCGAGCACGATGCGGCATTGCTCAAGCGTCTTGCCCATTGGTGCGAACGTTACACGCCGCTTGTCGCCTTCGATGAGCCGCATGGGCTAATGCTCGACATAACCGGCTGCGCGCATCTTTTTGGCGGGCTCGACGCCATGCGTGCCGATGCAATCCGGCGTCTGGAACGGGCCGGGCTTGGCGTACAGGCGGCGGTTGCCGATAACAGTTTTGCCGCGCGACTTCTGGCACGGGGAACGAAGGGCGGTGTCTTCAGCAGGGCAGAGGCCGACCGGCTGCTTCCCCGCCTGCCGCTCTCCGCGCTTGAACTGACGCAATCTGCCGAAACCGGCCTCAAGCGCGCCGGATTGAAACGCATCGGCGATGTGATGGGGCTTCCGCGCGCCGCACTCACCGCCCGCTTCGGCACCGATCTTGCCACCAGGCTCGACCGGCTGGCGCGGCGCGAGCGCGCGCCGATTTCCCCTTTGCGCATCATGCCTCTCAGCACCGTCGAGCGCCGCCTGTCAGAGCCGGTTACCGCAATGGAATTGGTCGAACGCATCTTGCAGGAACTGGCGCAGGAACTTTTTGCGCAGCTTGAACCGGAGGGAAAAGGCGCGCTTCTGATTGAGGCCTCCTTCTTCCGTGTCGATGGCGAAGTGCGTCATATCCACATCGAAACCGGCCAGCCCTTGCGCAGCGACAAGGTTTTCCTGCGCCTTGCGCGTGAAAGGCTCAACGCCTTGACCGACCCGCTCGATGCCGGTTTCGGCTTCGACATGATCCGGCTGGCAGCGCTGCGCAGTGCGGCAATCGCCCAGCGCCAGACAGGGCTCGACCAGCATGAGGAAGATGAGGCCGGGTTCGGCCAGCTTGTCGACCGGCTTTCGGCGCGGCTTGGACAGAACCGCGTTCTCGTCTCCTTTTCGCGCAACACGCATATTCCTGAACGGGCCTTCGGCCTGCGCCCTGCCCTGCACACGGATGGCAAGGGCGAAGCCGATTATGAGAGTGCACCAATGCTTCCCGGTGATCCGCCTGCGCGCCCCATAAAACTGTTTCGCCCGCCGCAGTTGATCGAAAGCGTGGCGGAAGTGCCCGACAGTCCGCCTTCGTTTTTCCTGTGGCGGCGGGTGCGCCATCATGTGCGCCTTGCCGAAGGACCGGAAAGGATCGAACCGGAATGGTGGATCGCAATCGGTCACGCGGTTCCGGAGCTGCGCGATTATTACCGGGTGGAAGACGAGAACGGCCAGCGCTTCTGGATTTTCCGCGAAGGCCTTTATGACGGTGCCAATCATCCGCGCTGGTTTCTGCATGGACTGTTTGCGTGATGGCTCCTTATTTCGAAATGGCTGCTGCCAGCAATTTTTCCTTCCTTTGCGGCGCTTCACATCCGCAGGAACTGGTAGCGCGTGCGCATGAGCTTGGCCTGTCCGGTATCGGCATTGCCGACCGCAACACGCTGGCCGGTGTGGTGCGGGCACATGCGGCATGGAAGGATTTTCGCGACAAGAGCGATTTCCGGCTTTTCATCGGCTGCCGCCTGTCCTTTACTGACGGCACGCCGGATATGGTCGTCTATCCGCGCGATCGTCCGGCCTATGGGCAATTGTGCCGCCTGCTGACGGAGGGCAAGGTACGCGCCGCCATCAAGGGCGAATGCCACCTCGAATGGAGTGACCTGCTGTTTCGCGCCCGGCAGTTCCAGATCGCGGTCTTTCCGCCTGAAGACGACAGGCCGGATTTTGCCGCGCGCCTGACCGAGATTGCACAAGCTGCCCCCGGCTCCGTCTGGCTGGCGCTTGCCATGCCGCATCAGGGCCATGACGGACGCCGGGCCGAACGCATCGCCCAGTTTGCAGCCGAAGCCAATGTGCCGCTGCTCGCCACCAATGACGTTCTTTATCATCATCCCGACCGCCGCGCGCTTCAGGATGTGCTGACGGCAACCCGCCACCACACGACTGTTTTCGCAGCCGGACGGCTTCTCGAAAAGAATGCCGAACGCCACCTGAAACCACCGAAGGAAATGCTGCGACTGTTCCGCGATTACGCTGAGGCCGTCGAAGCAACCGCTGATTTCGTCGCGCCCATCACCTTCCAGCTTGATGAGCTGAAATATGATTATCCCGACGAACCGGTGCCGCCCGGCAAGACGCCGCAACAGCATCTGCATGATCTCACCTGGGAAGGTGCTGCCCGTCATTACGGTGCGGACAGCATCCCGCCGAAAGTACAGGCGCTGATCCACAAGGAACTGGCGCTGATCGAAAAGCTGCAATATGCGGCCTATTTCCTCACCGTCTATGACATTGTGAGCTATGCCCGCGGAGAAGGCATTCTGTGTCAGGGGCGTGGTTCGGCGGCCAATTCCGTCGTCTGCTTCTGCCTTGGCGTCACCGGTGTGGACCCGACACTGGTCGATCTCCTGTTCGAGCGCTTTCTTTCGGTGGAGCGAAAGGAGCCACCGGATATCGACGTCGATTTCGAGCATGAGCGGCGCGAAGAGGTGATGCAATATGTCTATAAGCGCTATTCCAGAGATCGTGCGGCCATTGTCGCAACCGTCATCAGCTATCGGTCCCGCAGTGCGATCCGCGATGTCGGCAAGGCGCTGGGTCTCACCGAAGACGTGACGGCAGCGCTCGCCAATACGGTCTGGGGCATATCCGGCGGCGGCATCGACAAGCAGCATATCAGACAGGCGGGTCTCGACCCCGACAATCCCATCATCCGACGCGCGGTGGAACTGGCCATCACGCTGATCGGCTTTCCGCGCCACCTGTCGCAGCATGTCGGCGGTTTCGTGCTCACCCGCGACCGTCTGGACGAGACCGTGCCCATCGGCCCGGCAGCAATGGACAAGCGCTCCTTCATCGAATGGGACAAGGACGATATCGACGAGGTGGGATTGATGAAGGTCGATGTGCTGTCGCTCGGCATGCTCACCTGCATCCGCAAGGCTTTCGACCTCATTCACCAGCACAAGCCGCAGCTTTATGGCGGCGAAAAGCTGACGCTGGCCAATCTGCCCCGTGAAGATGAAGCCGTCTACGACATGTTGTGCAAGGGGGATTCGCTCGGCGTGTTTCAAGTGGAAAGCCGCGCCCAGATGAACATGCTGCCACGCCTGCGCCCGCGTGAGTTCTATGATCTCGTCATCGAGGTCGCCATCGTGCGGCCCGGTCCCATTCAGGGTGACATGGTCCATCCCTATCTGCGGCGGCGAAACAATGAGGAACCCTGCACCTTGCCATCCCCAGCGCCGGAGTACGGGCCGCCCGACGAGTTGCTGCAGATTCTCGGCAAGACCAAGGGCGTGCCGCTGTTTCAGGAACAGGCGATGCGTATTGCCATGGAGGCTGCAAAATTCACACCGGATGAGGCCAACCAGTTGCGCCGCGCCATGGCCACTTTCCGCAAGATGGGCACCATTCATACGATGGAGACAAAGATGATCGAAGGCATGGTCAATCGTGGCTACGACCGGACCTTTGCCGAAAACTGCTTCAACCAGATCAAGGGGTTCGGCGAATATGGCTTTCCCGAAAGTCACGCAGCAAGCTTTGCGCATCTGGTCTATATTTCCGCGTGGATCAAGTGCCACCACCCGGAAGTGTTCGCCGCCGCACTTCTGAATTCCCAGCCCATGGGTTTTTATGCGCCCGCCCAGATCGTACGCGATGCCCGCGAGCATGGCGTGACGGTGCTGCCCGTCGATGTGAACTTCAGCCATTGGGACAATACTTTGGGCGACAATATTCTGGAGGATACGCTCGATATTCGACCAGCGCTCCGGCTCGGCTTCCGCCAGATCGACGGGTTTTCCAAACGGGACACCGAACTCCTGATTGCCGACCGGCAGGAGCCTTACCGCACCATCGAGGACATGCATCGGCGTCTCCGGCTCGACCGGCGCGCCTTCACACTTCTGGCCGATGCCGATGCCTTCGGCTCGCTTGACATCGACCGCCGTGCCGCACTGTGGGCCGTGCGCCGTCTGCCCAATGACGAAACGCTGCCGCTGTTCCGCGCCGCCGCAACCAGTGAACTGGCGGAGGAACCGCGCACAAAGCTTCCTGAAATGGCCGCCTCCGAGCATGTGATTGCCGATTACGAGACGACGCGGCTCTCGCTGAAAGGGCATCCGCTGCAATATCTGCGTGAGGGGCTGGCAGCGGAAGGCGTTTCAACCTGTCGTGGAGTGCAGGAAGGTGCCGACGGACGCCGCATGAAAGTGGCGGGCATCGTCACCGTGCGCCAGCGCCCCGGCAGCGCCAAGGGCGTGGTGTTCCTCACCATTGAGGATGAAACCGGCATCGCCAATATTGTCGTCTGGTCGAAGATCATGAAGGCGTTTCGCCGCGAAGTGATGGGCGCACGGCTGATCCATATCGAAGGCCACATCCAGCGCAGCCCCGAAGGGGTCGTGCATCTGGTGGCGTCAAAGCTGCAGGATCGTTCAGCAGCGTTGATCGAAATGAGCGGACGCGAAGCGCAGCGCCTCGTCGCTCCCTCCCAGACAGCGCATCATCCGCGGAATGTAAAAATCATGCCGAACTCACGCGACTTTCATTAGCCTTACGTCCCGACGAAAAACACCGCACAATAATGCAGTGCCGCGCCCACCACGACAAAGCCGTGCCAGATGGCATTCTGAAATCGCAGGCGCTCCCAGACATGGAAGATCACACCCAGCGAATAAACCATGCCACCGGCTGCAATCAGCCAGAAAACGGCTGGCGGCAGCGACTGCACCATGGTGTCGTAGACCATGACGCCGCTCCAGCCGAGCGCTAGATAAAGCAGGATCGACAGCCGGTCGAAACGCCCAGGCATGAACAGTTTCAGTATGATGCCGACGAAAGCTACGCTCCAAACGAAGAGCAACAACGGCACGGCACGATCGCCCATATGCACCGCAAAGGGCGTGTAGGTTCCAGCAATCAGAAGATAGATCGCCGAGTGATCAAAGCGACGCAGAAACCATTTAGTGGGAGAAACAGGCCAAATATTATAAACCGCAGAAATTCCAAGTGCTGCAAGTAAGCTCGCGAGATAGACACCCGATGAGATCGAGGTCGCTGCAGACATATTCGGCAGGAAATAAATGAGCATCGCGATAGCACCTGCAAATGCAAGTGCCACGCCCAGCACATGGACAACACCATCTGCCCAAAGCTCGGCTCTGTCATATTTCCATTTGATTGGATACGGTAGTCTTACATCCATCACGCGCACTCACATCTTCATATCAGGACAGCAAACTGGCATCGCTTTGCAGCGTCAAGATGACAGTTGGTTGATATGAAGTTTACTGTGCTGCCGGTGCGTAGGACGCCTGAATGGGAGCGACACCGGGAAGCGGTGCTGCAGCACCTTCTGGCAAGGTCGCCGGCTCTGCCGAGATTGCAGCTGCGTCACGTGTCGGACCACTGTGCTTCCAGCTGCCGTCGAGACCCGTCTCTTCCAGCAGTCCCTTGCGCTTGGCATCATAATAATAGCCGCGGGCATAATAGCGAACCGCCTGGCTTTCATCACCGCCCGCGACCTTGTAAGCGCCAGACAGATAGCGGACAGCATATTTCAGGTTCGTCTCGGCATCGAGAAGACCCTTGGCGTTACCCTTGTAGCCCATGCCACGCGCAGTCGGATGGCTGATCTGCATCAGACCCCAATAGGGTCCGTTGCGAGCACCCGGATTGAACCGGCTTTCGCGATGCACGACCCGGCGCACAAGGCGCTCCGGCACATCATAGGCAACCGAATATTTGGTGATGAGATCATCAAGACCATTCGGTGCATGGTCAGGCGTTTCAAAAGCCATGTTGGTAGCAAGAGACGCAGGCGAAGCCGCTGCCTGCGCGCCAGCAAAGGCCAGCATAGGCTCGGATTGTCCACGGACACCCGGAATTGGCACAACCGATGGAAGTACCGGGTTTTCCAGCGATGCGACGGTTTCCGTTCCGGTAGCGGTAGCGGCATCCGCAACTGCGGTGGCGCCAGCAGCAGGATTTGCTGCGTCGCCCGTTGCTGTTGTTGCAGCCGCGGTGGTTGTCGTTGAAGCGCCGCTTGGTGTGATCAGTGCCGTTTTTACAGGCTTGCCGTCATTGGTCGTGTTGCACGCGCTCAAAGCGACGGCGCAACCAAGGAGAAGAACGCCTTTAAAGACCGGAAGGGAAAATGCTCTGGAAGTAACCTGAAAACGCATGTCCGATTGATCCTTAGGAATCGAAATCTTGTTCGATACGTTTTTCGAGTTCAACCAGATCGGCTGGCAGAGGCATACCCGTTGCTTTGAGCGCATTGAGCTTCTCGCGAACTGTTTCGCGAATCTCATGAACGTCCTGCGGCTGGTTCACCATCTGCTCAAACAGCAGAGCAATTTCCGCCTTGATGTCCTCGAATGCCATAAGACCCTCTTGGCTTGAGCGGGTCCGTTTTGCGGCCCGGTTCAGTCAATATTCTTTCAATCGATAACTGTCATCTACCATGCAAAATACGCAAAGCGAAAGCCCAGAACGTCACGGGCGCGTCAAAATGAATATTTCAATCGGTAACAGAACGCCCCGAGGCCTCACAAAATTCGCGGCAGCATCGTATCTATCGCATTGAATTCATGCGCAAAAATTCCAAGATCGTCCAGACCAAGACCACCATCGGGATCGAACAGATAAATGCTCATCCAGACGAGCGCACATGTCAGCAAAATCGCCAATATCGTCAAAAGCAGAAGGCGGCGACCGAGAGCAGCCTTATGGCCAGCTCCCTCGGGTGGGATCTTATTCATATTCAATCGTCATTCGTGGCGTTCAAATCTTCAGGCGGTGTACCATGTTCTGACGGTGCTGCAAGGTATCCTTGCTGCACGAGTGATTTACGCAAAATATGGATGATGGCCTCGGTCTGGTTCAAACCGGGATGCTTTTCGTTGATAAAGCGCTCAAGAGCGTCATGTATGTCAACGGGAAGATAAGTGCTCATCATTCCTCCTTCGAAAGCTTCTCTATACGCAATCTTTTCTAGCTGTTTCTGGCTGTTCCCGGCCATTTCTGGACAGGATTTCGTCAGGCAACTTTCACCGAAATCGTGCCGACGCCATCCACATTCCCCTGCAGCAGGTCTCCCCTCTTAACGGCTCCCACGCCAGCCGGTGTGCCGGTATAGATGAGATCACCGGCCTGCAGAACAAAGAGAGATGAAAGATACGCGATGGTTTCCGGTACTTTCCAGATCATCTGATTGAGATCACCCGCCTGACGCTGCTCCCCATTGATTTTCAGCGTAATTGCCGCAGACTGTGGATGGCCGATTTCAGACACTGGTACGATGGCCGAGCAAGGTGCCGAATGTTCGAAAGCTTTCGCTACTTCCCACGGACGGCCGGCCTTTTTAGCCACAGCCTGCAAATCGCGCCGCGTCATATCGATACCAACCGCATAGCCATAGACATGATCAAGCGCTGTCTCGACCGGGATATCGCTGCCGCCTGTCTTGAGCGCGACAACCAGCTCGATCTCGTGATGCACGTCTTCAGTCTTTGGCGGGTACGGAAAATCCCCACCATCAATCACAAGGTTGTCGGGGTTTTTCTGGAAGAAAAAAGGCGGGTTACGCGTTGGATCGCCGCCCATTTCGATAGCGTGATCTGCATAATTCTGTCCGACACAATAAATGCGATGCACGGGAAAACGCGCTTCTGTTCCCTTAACCGGCACGAATGGCTGCGGAGAGGGCGCGAAAACATAATTTGTCATGAAAGGCTGATCCCGTCAGAATGTAACTGCTGTTTCACATCATGCAGGCAGGAATCACCTGCTGCAAGTCTTGGACGTGCAATTTTCCGTCATGGTTTATGCCGTTATGACAACGTAGTTTGCATTTCGTGACGTCGAAACCACGAGCTCGGCATTCGGAATATCGTTGGAAAGTGCGCGCTCACGCGCGGCATCTTGTGTGTGTCCATGATCAAGCCAACGCTGGATGAGACGACGCTCCAGCTCCACAAAAGGCACGTCCAGAAAGATCGTCATATCAAAGAATGATGCAAGACCTGTCCAGGGTTCCTGATCGAGCAGAAGGTAATTGCCTTCAACCAGCAAAATTTGATGGTTGGCACGTACGATTGCGGCACCAGCACGCGCCAGATCCAGCGTGCGATCAAAGGCAGGAATGACAATATCTTCTGATGCATCTTTCAAACGCTCCAGCAGCGCTGCAAAGCCCGCACAATCAAAGGTCGGCGGCGAGCCTTTGCGGCTGCGTAGCCCACGCTCGTCAAGGATCGCATTGTCGAGATGAAACCCATCCATGGGCACAACAACGGCAGGCCCCGCACCACCTTTATTGATCGCGTCCCGCAGATATTCCGAAATGGTTGATTTGCCTGCGCCGGGAGGTCCTGCAATCGCAACGATCAGACGGTCTTCTTTATTTGAAAGCCGCGCAAGAATTTCTGCAGGCAGACTTTCAACCTGGCAACGTGTCATGAAATGGAGCCTCAATCGAAAATTATAAATGTTTCTGTAAAACAGCACACAGTTTGTTATTTTCAAACAATAAGTTTGATCTATCTTGTCTTGCAATGACCGCAAATACTGATCACTTGCTAATTCAAATTATTGAATCGAATGGGAAAATTATGACTGTCAAAACAGTTGCCACCACGCCCTTTCAGGATCAGCAGCCCGGCACCTCGGGTCTGCGCAAGAAAGTGCCGGTTTTCCAGCAGCCCAATTATGCCGAAAACTTCATCCAGTCGGTTTTCGATGTTCTGGAAGGATTTGCAGGCAAGACCCTTGTGGTGGGCGGCGATGGTCGCTTTTACAATCGCGAAGTGATCCAGAAAGTGATCAAGATCGCCGCTGCCAATGGCTTTGGTCGCATCATGGTTGGTCAGGGTGGCATTCTTTCGACCCCTGCCGCATCCAACATGATCCGCAAATACAAGGCTTTTGGCGGCCTCATTCTTTCAGCCAGCCACAATCCCGGTGGTCCGACCGAAGATTTCGGCATCAAATACAATATCGGCAATGGTGGCCCGGCTCCGGAAAAGATCACCGAGGCGATCTTTGCACGCTCGAAGATGATTGATCAGTACAAGATCGTCGAGGCCGCTGATGTCGATATTGATAAGGTCGGGAGTGCCAAGATCGGCGAGACAGAAATCGTGGTCTTTGACCCGGTCACTGACTATGCCGAACTGATGGAAAGCCTGTTCGATTTTGACGCGATCCGTGCCATGATCAAGGACGGTTTTGCGCTGAAATTCGACGCCATGCATGCCGTTACCGGCCCTTATGCCAGGGAAATTTTTGAACGTCGCCTTGGTGCACCGGAAGGCAGCGTGATGAATTTTGTGCCACTGCCAGATTTTGGCGGGCATCATCCAGATCCGAATCTCGTCTATGCCAAAGAGCTATACGATCTGCTGATGTCGGATAATGCGCCGGATTTCGGTGCGGCATCGGATGGTGATGGCGACCGCAATCTCATCATCGGGCGTGGCATTTTTGTGACCCCTTCCGATTCGCTCGCTATGCTTGCCGCCAATGCGCATCTGGCGCCGGGCTATAAGGATGGCATCAAGGGCATCGCCCGTTCGATGCCGACCAGTGCCGCAGCGGACCGCGTTGCAGAAAAGCTTAGCATCGGCATCTATGAAACACCGACCGGCTGGAAATTCTTCGGCAACCTACTCGATCACGGCAAGGTTACAATCTGCGGTGAGGAAAGCTCCGGCACCGGCTCAGATCATGTGCGTGAAAAGGACGGGCTGTGGGCGGTTCTGCTCTGGCTCAACATTCTGGCCGTGCGCAAGGAAAGCGTGAAGGATATTGTCGAGGAACATTGGGCGCGCTTTGGTCGCAACTATTACACCCGCCACGATTATGAAGCCGTTGATTCCGACATTGCAAAGACACTGGTTGCTGATCTGCGCGGCAAGCTTGACCTTTTGTCAGGCTTGCGCGTCAACAAACTGAAAATCGAAAAAGCGGATGATTTCGCTTATCACGATCCGATTGATCATTCGGTGAGCGAACATCAGGGCATCCGCATCTATTTCGAAGGCGGAGCACGCGTGGTGTTACGTCTTTCAGGCACTGGCACATCGGGAGCCACCATCCGCATCTATATCGAGCGCTATGAGGCAGATACAGCCAAGCATAATCTCGATACGCAGGAAACTTTGGCGACGCTGATCGATGCAGCAGAACAGATCACACAAGTGAAGAAGCGCAGCGGACGAACTGAGCCAAGCCTAATCACATAATTAAAAGGGCCCTCACGGGCCCTTTTCTATTTGGATTAATCAAACACGATTGCCGGTGCCTGCTTTCCGGCCCCCTTGCCTGTCTTCATGTTATCCCAAACCTTGGCAGCAATATCGCGATAGATTTTCGCATGTTCGCTGTCAGGCTCCACGACGGTAATCGGCGTGCCATTATCGGAATGGGCGCGCACATCCATATGAAGCGGTACTTCGCCAAGAAACGGAACATTGAGACGTTCCGCTTCCTTACGTGCGCCACCGTGACCGAAAATGTCATAGCGTGCACCGGTATCAGGCGCGATGAAATAGCTCATATTCTCGACAATGCCCAAAAGCGGCACATCAACCTTGCGGAACATGGCCAGCCCCTTGCGTGCATCGATCAGCGCCAAATCCTGCGGTGTTGAGACAACGACCGCACCAGCCAGCGGCACCTGCTGCGCCATGGTGAGCTGCGCGTCACCCGTGCCAGGAGGCATATCCACGACGAGAACGTCGAGATTGCCCCATGCGACCTCGCGCAACATCTGTGTCAGTGCCGACATGACCATCGGGCCACGCCAGATCATCGGCGTATCTTCATCCACCATGAAGCCCATCGACATCACCTTGATGCCGTAGTTTTCCATTGGCTTCAAAATGCGGCCTTCGACAGTTTCTGGACGACCGGAAAGTCCAAGCAGGCGCGGCATAGACGGGCCATAAATATCGGCATCGAGAATGCCGACCTTCAGACCATTCGCAGCCATTCCGAGTGCCAGATTGACGGCTGTCGTAGACTTGCCCACACCTCCCTTACCGGATGCGACAGCAATAATCGCACCTACACCGGGAATACCAGGCTTGGCTGCCGGGCGCGGCTGTGGTGGATGACGATGCTGCTCTGGCGCTGGAGCCGGTCGTGGCTGAGGTTTAGGCGGAGGTGGCGCATCATCGCTTGTGCGACCACCCTTTTTTTCAGCCGTCAGCGTGACCAGCGCACCGGACACACCGGGAATTTCCTTGACTGCTTTTTCCGCAGCCAATCGCATCGGCTCAAGCGCATTTGCGCGATCAGCCGGAACCGTAATGGAAAAGAAGACCTTACCGTCGGCAATGAAAATATCCGACACCAGACCGAGCGACACGACATCGCTTTCGAAATCTGGCCCTGTCACGGCCTTCAGCCGCTCCAGAACCTGTTCACGCGTTACGCCTGACATTATTCCAACCTCGTCTGCTGCAAGCCTCATCTGCAATACGCATTGAGCTTGCCCGCTTTGCATGTCTTGAGATAATCCAGTTTTAGCCAAAAGGCCAATAGAACCAAGCAAAGAGTTTTTGAGAGACAGGTGACATAATGGCCAAAGCCATCCACACGATGATACGCGTTCTTGATGAAAGAAAGTCCGTTTCCTTCTATGATCAGGCTTTTGGTCTGAAGATCGCCGAGCGCATCGATTTCGAAAGCTTTACGCTTGTCTATCTGCGCAATGAAGAAGCCGACTTCGAGGTCGAGTTGACTATCAACAAAGGGCGCACAGAAGCCTACAATCTCGGCGATGGCTATGGCCATCTGGCTTTCGTGGTCGATGATCTTGATGCGGAACATACCCGTTTCAGTGAACTGGGCTTTAAGGTCGGCAAGCTGGTGGATTTCAAGAATGGCGACGTGCAAGTCGCGCGTTTCTTTTTCGTCGAAGATCCGGATGGTTACAAGATCGAAGTCATTCAGCGCGGCGGCCGGTATCAGTAAGGAGCTGAGGAACAGGCGGGACATCTCGCCTGTTCCGTTCCCAAAGAAGTCAGCTTCTATTTGACGCTTGGCAAAGAAGGTCGGGATGAATTAGTTAAAGCTCGGCACGAAGGAGAAGCTGAGAGTTGAAGACCGGTGCGACACATTTGCGGGTGATGCTGGCAGTACGTTTGCTAAGCGTACTGGCGCTGATGCTCGTCGCTTTTGCGCACAAGCCGGTTGTCCTTGCCTCCCCTGAAGAATTGTTGCTTGCAGAATATGTTCTGCCTGATGGCAGCTATCCCGTGCTCTGTATCACCGATCATGCAGTCGATAAGGACGGCCATGATCGCGATCAGCATTTGCATAACAGCAATATTTGCGATGCCTGTCGCATTTCATCGGCCTTTCTTTGCCCTGCCCCGACTGCCTCCAGTGGGGCTGCACCGAATGTAGCACTGGCACATGCTGTGGTCCCTTCTCAGCCAGTTCTCTGGCGCGACATCTATCCGCCATCAGCGCCACCGCAAGCGCCACCCTTCGCCTGAAATCAGTCTTTCAACGCGCGCTTGAAATTGAGCTGCGCCCGAACACATGACTATTCAGGTTTATTAAAATGAAAAATTCCCGTTCTTTCGCATCCGCCATTTCGATTTTCGCTCTTTTGGCTTCCGCAGGTCTGGCCAACGCACATTCATCGCTTGAACAGAGCGAAGCCAAGGCTGGCGGCTTTTATAAAGCAATCGTTCGCATTCCGCATGGTTGCGAGGGCAAGGCCACAACAGCCGTAAAGATTGAACTGCCCGAAGGTTTTGTTTCAGCACAGCCGCAGCCAAAAGCGGGCTGGAAAGTTGAAACCGCCAAAGGCGATTATGCTCAGAGCTACAAGATCCACGGCAAGGATGTGACCTCCGGCGTCAAGCAGGTCACATGGAGCGAAGGCGAGCTGCCAAGCGACTTTTACGACGAGTTCGTCGTGGTTGGCCAGCTTGCGAAATTCGACAAGGACACAACATTGTCTTTCCCGGTCACGCAGTTCTGCGGAACCGATGATTCCGTGGCCTGGACGGAAATTGCAGCCGAAGGCCAGAACCCTCATGATCTGGAACATCCGGCACCACAGCTTCGCGTGATGACTGCATCTGGCACCGATGAGCATGCGGACCACGGTGGCCATGGTGATCATGGAAACCACGGCGATCACGCTATGGCCCCGACTAAAGTCGGTGATCTCAGCATCAGCGGTCCATCCATCCGTGCAATGGTTCCCGGTGCAAAGGTTGCTGGTGGTTTCCTCACCATCAAGAACGACGGCAAAGAGGCCGACAAGCTGGTCAGCGTCAGCACCACTGGCGTCAAGCGCGTTGAAATCCATGAGATGAGCATGGAAAATCAGGTCATGAAGATGCGCAAGCTCGACGGCGGGCTGGATATTCCGGCAGGCGAAACCGTGGAGCTGAAATCAGGCGGCTATCACCTGATGTTCATTCAGCCAGACCAGCCTTACAAAGAAGGCGACAAGGTTTCAGCGACGCTTGAATTCGAAAAAGCTGGCAAGGTTGATCTCGAATTTCCGGTGACCCCGCAAAGCGGTAAGTCCGACGATCATTCAAAACATTGATTTGAAGAGCACAAGGGCGGTAATGCGCCTCTCTCCGTGCTTTATGCGCCCGTTTGCCGCAACCGCTACCCCGTTGTAGCGGTTGCGTTCTTCGTTTATTGCTATAAACATGAATGTAATAGTCTAGAATAATTCTACACTATTGAAATAATTCACCTTTTTAAAAGCTGAGTAATTGACTCCAGATCAATTTGCAGCTTTTATGCGCGAGAGTTATTTTGTGCAACCTTTGATGTCTGGGCCTTGAACCCTTTCGATTGGAGGACCCGATGATCGGTCTCAGTGAATGCCGGTCCGCAAATGTGGATGGATTGCCATGGCAACTTCATCTTTTGCCGACCGGATATTGCAATGCGCGAGGGGAAACAGAACGCCTCGCGAAGCATAAGCAGCAAAGCTGCGCATTTGTTCGCACCTCTGAATGGAGGCGAACATGAATATGCGTATTTCGGAACTGAACGGCACCAACAGCGTGGGCTATTATGATCGCCTGCCGGAAAAGCTGGTGCTTGAAGGTTATCGCCGCTGGACTGCCGGTTTTGAAACCGGATCGATCATTCCCTGGGAAATGACCTGGGGCCTCTATTCGGAAGTGCTCGGAGCCTCTGAAGCAAAGCGTGCAATCGCAGAACTTTCTCAGTTCATTCGTGTCCTGCGCCATTGTGCGAGCTGCCAGTTGAGAGCTTTTCCATTCGACTCGCACCATGTGTGCCGAGAGGAGTGTCTCACGCTGGGCCTGATTTCAGGTCTCCAGAATCAGGATGGATTACTGCTCGATACCTGCCTTGAGGCAATCGCCTGCAAACGGCGTTGCGACGATGTGGCAGATGCAGCCCGCAATTTTGCCGACACATTGGCCGATTTCGGACAGACTTTGTTGCCAATACCGATACATGCCATCGACATTGCTTTGAACATAACCCGTCGCGCGACCTTTCACTGATTTCAGGAACGCTGCGTAGGAAACCACTTTGATTTAGACCGCTAATTGCGGCGCGAGGAGAACAAAATGCAAGCCAGAACCGAACGACGCCTCGGCTTTGTTGCAGCCATTGCTCTGACGACAGCAGCCTTTGCCATGCCAGCGATATCCACCCAGATGGCGCAGGATATGACTGCGCCCAAATCACAAACACTCCATGCATCGGTCGACAGCATGAAGATTGAGCTTTCGCGCCTCGTCGCTTTTGCCGACACGGCTGCCAAAACTGGTCGTTACGAATAATCGTCGCGAGCGACATATCCGAATAGCCGGGCAATACGACCTCCAGTCAGCCCGGAAAACTTTAGAGCGCGCGCATTTCCTGAATGCGCGCGCTCTGGTTCTTTTGCGAGATGAAACACCGGTCATCCAACGATGATCGGTGCCTTGCCCTGAACACGATTATAGAGATCGATGATGTCCTGATTCATCAGGCGGATGCAGCCAGACGACATCGACTGGCCAATCGACCACCATTCCGGCGATCCATGGATGCGGTAGCCCGTGTCGCTGCCATTCTGGAAGATATAAAGTGCACGCGCGCCGAGCGGGTTTTGCGGGCCCGGCTCCTGACCATTGCGGTATTTTTCCAAATCTGGCCTGCGCTGGATCATTTCCGGCGGAGGTGTCCAGCGCGGCCATTGCTTCTTATACTGGACATTGGCGCGGCCCTGCCATTCGAAACCGGCCTTGCCGATACCGACGCCATAACGCAGCGCTTCACCACCCGGGAGCACGTAGTATAGGAAATGGTCCTTCGTGCTGACCACAATTGTTCCCGGCGCTTCGCCTGTCGGATCCGGCACGATCTGGCGACGAAATTCTTTCGGCACTTTCTGATATGGAATAGCCGGGAGAGCATAGGGCCCTTCCTGCACCGAAGCATACATGACATCTGGCGTCGTGATGTTCTTGTCGACGCTGATTTGCGGACGCATCGGTGTAATGCCGCCCGTCGACATCGGATCGATGTTCATCTGGAACGCCGACATGTCCATGGTTTGCGAACAACCTGCGACACCGCCAAGCATGGCTGCGCCAGTGCCCAGCAGAAAATGACGGCGGCTTAATTTCTCATTCAACTTAGACATACAAATCGCCCAACTCGAAACAATCGGCAAAATGCCCTTTTATCGTTCCGACAATTTGCGTCCTTATGGTTGAGGAAGCGTTAAATCACTCGCGCAAACGTTAAGAAAAATGGTTACTGAGACATCGATAAAATAAAGGCCGGGTATCGACCCGGCCTTTTTGATCAGGCTTTGCTGATCGTTCAATAGTCTTTTTCGTAGAAAATACCGCCACTGGAATCACCCTCCGAGCCCAGAGCACCCTTCACCTTGAGGTTTCGGGAAATGTCGAGATTGACGGTACCCTTGGTTGAACCGCCGGAGCCGGCTTCTACACCGAGATAGATATTATCGCGAATATATCGACCGGCACGCACAGCGGTTTCGCCGTTGCTGTCGGTCACCACATCAATATCATCAAGGCCCGTTCCCTGACGCAGTTTGCCCATCAGCGAATTGTTGGAACCACCGGCAAGTTCGGCTGCAGCGGCTGCAAGCTGTGCAATCTGGAAGGCCGACAACTCACCAATCGAACGCTTGAAGATCAGATGCGCAAGCACTTCATCCTGTGGCAGTTCCGGCGAGGACGAGAAGACGATATTGAGATTATCAACCGTGCCGGTAACCGTCACAATCGCCGTAATATCGCCGCCTTCGCTGCGCGCAACGAAGTTGAGCTGCGGATTGAGATCACCCACCAGCGTTACATGGCCTTCATCAAAGGTAATGCGCTGGCCAAGGATGCCGATGCGGCCGCGGATCAGGTCGAACGACCCCACCGGTTGGATGCCGGTCACCGGACCTGTAAGCCGCACGCGTCCACCCAATTCCGTATCAAGGCCACGACCGCGCACAAAGATCTGGTTCGGCGCATTCACAACAACATCGAGACGCGGAACTGTTGGACGCGCGGTTGGTGTCGGCACCCTGCTTCGGCGCGTTTCTACCTTGGCACGATCAAGTGTTGCCTGAACATTCTTTGGCGTATTGATATGGCGAACAGGAACGTAAGACGCTCCGCCGCCCAGATTTTCCGGAACCGTAATCTCGGCACGATCCACATCGATACGGCCTGAAATCAGCGGATCGCGCATCAGCGGGCCGGTGATCGAAATGCCGCCATTGACGGTTGCCACCACCAGCTTGCCGTCAGCATAGCGCGCACGGTCCAGCTTGATATCGATATTGGCGGGGAAATTGGCCGCTGCGTTGGTCGAAATTGTGCCGGTCGCAGAAATCGCACCGCCGCTGCCAAAAGCGGCATTGACCTGACGGAGAGTAATGGTTTCCCCCTCCATTGCGCCCATGATATTGATATTGTTGAGGCGAACATTGGTTTCAGGGTCGATGAACTGCGCGCCCGAAGTCGAGAACATGCCGCGCAGCTGCGGCTTATCAAAGCCACCCGAAACATTTACTGTCAGCGAAAGCGTACCGCTTGCCTGCGCACCTCGATCCGCAAGGAAGCGATTGGCGAGCGCCAGAGGCAAGCTGCCTGAAACATCAACACCAAGTCCCTGCCCCGAGAACGGCACCTTGCCGTTGGCCGTGACATTCAAACCCTGAGGACCGTCGACGGTCAGCGAGGAAATATCGACTGCCTTGGCCGCATAGTTACCAGCAGCCTGCAGGCTCAAAGGTGCAAGACCATTATCGCGCAGAGGCTTTGCCGCCAAACCTGTGCCACGCAGATTAAAGCTTGCAGCCGGATTGGTCAGAGGGCCTGTGACACGTGCCGTGCCTGTGACATTGCCAGCAAGGTCCTGCCCCTTAACCACACCATTAAGAGCAGTCAGCGGGAAATTGGCGAGATTGATATCGACCGCCATATCGCCCTGCCCGAGCGGGACACCACCCTTCGCAGTCACATCAATGCCACCACCACCGGTGACATGGGCATCGACATTCAGACGATTGTTGTCGGAGCTGCCCTTTGCATCCGCATTGAGCGGTGCGATGCCCTGTTTTTTCAGCTCAGCCGCAGTCACACCGCGCGCAGCAATATCAAAAGTCGCATTCGGCTTTTCACGCGTACCTGTGACGCGGGCCGTACCATTGATCGTACCGCCGAGGCCAAGCTCCGGCTTGAAGGTATTGGCAAGTGCCAGCGGCAGATTGGAAAGGGCTACCGAAAGATCGAAACGTTCTCCGATCGCGCCATTGACCTTGACCTGTCCGTCACCTGTATTGACGATGATATCGCCAAACGAAATGTCGCTGCCCTTCATGGCAATCGTTGCAGGCGCGGCAAGCGTTGCTGACAGTGTGCCCTGTTTCACATCGGCTGATGTCAGTCCGAGTTCAAAGCCGCCATCCTTCGGCTCCAGCGAACCGGCAGCATTCGCAACCGTACCAATCTTAAGTTTGGTGCTGGCAGTAAAGTCGGTCTTTGTTCCTGTCGCATTGGCCTTGGCATTGAAATTATCGATACCGAAAGTGCCAACCAGAATATCGCGTGCACTCGCCGCACCATCGACAACCGGCACGCCGAACAGGTCTTGTGCGGTGAGTGCGATGTCGGCAGACGCAATATGGTTACCGTTGATCTTCAGCCCATTGGCCTTGGCGTTTACAGTTGCATTCTGTCGCTCGCCAGTCGCATCAAGTGTGATGTCAGCATTGGCAGCGCCCGTTGCATCAGCAAGGAAAAGGGCAGCAGCCGTCGAAATATCCGGCGCATTTACATTCAGCTGACCAGCCAGCAGGCCTTTGGCATTCTGTGTGACATTGCCTGAAAGATGCGCGCCGCCTGCATTGAATACAAGGTTGGTCAGACGCTTCTCGTCATTGACGATATCGATCAGCGATCCAAGATCAATCTTCTCGCCATTGAGAGATGCGCTGCCTGCGAGCTTGCCTGAAAGCGATGCACCCGTCGTTGCATTGCCATCGAGAAGCGCATTGAAATCCAGAGCACCGTCGGCAAGCTTGCGATCAGCAAGTGTTCCCTGTGGTGCATCGGCACGAAGAGCCAAGGCGATCAGTTTATCATCGCCACGCGCGCTCCCCTTGATCGTCATGCGACCGGAAGCTTTGTCAGACAGAAGCTTGAGATCAGACAGCATGACGCCAAAATCGAAATCAGCCTTATCGGATGCAAAAGAGCCATTGGCTGTGATTTCGCTTAGCTCATTGCCGATGCGGAAATTGCGCGCGGAAAACCCCTGTGCGCTACGTCCCAGCGCACCGCTCAGATCGACATTGCCGTCGAGAATATTATCGACCGCTTCCGTGCCCGTGCGCATGTTCTGCGCAGTTCCATCCAGATCAAGCTGGAAGGCACCGCTGACGGGGCTGACCGTGCCAGTTGCTTTTACGTCGATGCTACCTGCCAGATTGCGATCCGCCAGCGCCCCATAAGGCGCAAGGCTTGCGACCTTGGCGAGAATATCGCCATTGAATGCAAAGTCAGCAATATTGCCCTGAAGCTCAAGGCTCAAGCCGTTGCCTTCAATGCTGGCCTTTGCGAGTTCGACAGCAGTACCGGCACGCCAGCCACCCGCAATCGTCAGATCGATTTTTTCGCCCAGCGCTTCAGCAACTTTTGCATCTGTTGCATTGATACCGCTGATGCCGCCGTTCACATTGAAGGTGACATGACGATTTGCGATGTCGCCGAGATTTTCAGCGACGCCACCCATATCGAGCGCGATGCTTGACGCAGAAACAGTCGCATTCTTGAATCCGGCAATCGCGAGCTTTCCGGTCCAGTCATTGGTCGGGCGGTCGCCGTAGGAAATCTGTAGCGTGGCATTGTTGATGGTTGTCTCACCACCCTTCACCGGCAGGAGAACCTGACCCTTGCTGTCATCTTGAATGTTCGCATCAACGCGCAGCTTGTTCAGAAAACCGTCGCTGCCCGATTCTGCAGAGGCCTTCACCTTCAATGCAGCGGTTGTCAGCGCCAGATCGTCAAGGCGGAAACCGCCGCCATCTTTCAGCAGACCATTCGCGGAAAGGGCCGTTTCAGCGCCAAAGAAGTCGCGAAATACCGGAGGAACCAGAACCGCGATCGGACCATCGACACGGGTTGCAAAAACGCGGCCATCGGCCTGACGTACCAGTGTGAAGCCACCTGTCAGCGTACGGTTGCCATTGGTATCAAGTGACAAATCAATCTTGAGATCGTCAAGTGTTCCCTTGCCCGTCAGAGTGAGATCGACCGGCGGGTGTCCATCGATATTGAGCACATTGGCGACAATGCCATTGGCAGGCTCTGTGACTTTGAGATCAAGATCAAGCTTCTGATCGGCATTGGCATAAGCAGCGCTGAGCGCAAAATTGCCGCCCGGCCCATCAAGACGCTTGATATCAAACACGGAATTCAGCGACCCGTCGGCAAGCGAAAGATTGCCGTTGAGCGATACTTCCGATTGCAGCCCGAAAATATCCTGACCAAAATGCAGGTGAGCTACATCAAGGCTATCGATATTGACCGACAGCGGCAGCTCCGGCAGGCTGAAACTTGAAGATTCAGGCGATGGCAGGCTGTTGTCCGGCAATGGTTTGCGGATGATGTCGATACGTTCGGCCACCAGTGACTGAATACTCAGACGACCGGTGAAGAGTGCCGTACGGCTCCAGTTGAGCTTGGCATTCTCGATACGCAGCCACACACCTTCGCGGTCGGCAATGGTGATCGCGCCAACACTTGCTTCAGACGACAGAAGACCACTTAAGCCTGAAAACTCGATACGGCGGTTTGGCGCGGAAAGTTTGCTCTCCACGAAGGAAATGAAATACGACTTCTCTTCTTCCGCCTGCTCCTGCGCGACCACAGGAATGGCAAAGAGAATGAAGGCTAAGAGTGCGATAAATCTGGTCAAAACGCCTGTCCTATGCCTACGTAGAATGCATAGCTCGGATCGCCCGAGCGGCGGTTAAGTGGAAGTGCTACGTCAAGACGGATAGGTCCAAGCCCCGTCAGATAGCGCAGACCCAAGCCCGCACCGATACGCATTTCTTCCGAAAAATCAGGATAGGACTGCTCGCCCACATAGCCCGCATCGACGAAGCCCACCACGCCGATGGAATCGGTGACGCGTGTGCGCACTTCGCCCGATGCCTCGACCAGTGAGCGGCCACCGATGATATCGCCAGTCGATGTTTCAACACCGACACCACGATAGGAATAGCCACGGATGGAGCCGCCGCCGCCCGCTAGGAAGAGCTGGTTAGGTGGGAGATCTTCAATCTCCGCGCCAACGATAGAGCCAACCTTCACGCGGCCTGCAAGAATCACACGGTTTGTCGCGCCGAAACCGTAATAAGCACGGCCTTCAGCCGTGAAACGGGTCGCGAAATTGCCGCGCTGGAATTCGTAGAACGGCTGAATATTGCCTTCGAGATAAACGCCGGAGCTTGGATCGGGCTTGTTGTTGCGGCCATCATAAAGAAGATTACCTTCAAGCCCGCCGGTCGTGAATTCACGTGTTCCGAAATAATCGTCTTCGAAGCGGCCGTGGCTCGCCTTGGCGTAAAGCGCGCCGGAGAGTTCATCGCTGAAAATCTGCGTAAAGCCGGTCTTCGCGTTAATCGATGTTTCAGTATAGGCGTCGAGTACTTCACGCTTTGCATCGAGAGCCGCAACAAAATCCGTATCCGGCGTATAAACGCCCGGCTTCGTGAAGCTTGTGCCGATCATATATGTGAAGTTGGCAGGATTAAACGAGTTGTCCTGCGATCCGCCGACACCGCTGATCTTTGCATCAAAGCGCAGACGTTCGCCTCTGCCGAACAGGTTGCGATGCATCCAGTATCCGGTCACACCAAAGCCATCGAGCGTCGAATATTCGGCACCAAAACCAAACCGGCGCGGTTTGCGCTCCTGAACATTGAGCGTCATTGGCAGACTGCCATCGGGCTCGATCTTCTCGGCTTCTTCAAAATTCATTGCACGGAAAACTTCCATGCGTCCAAGGCGCTTTTTCGCCTTCTCTATGTCATCCGGGTCATATTCCTGCCCCGGCTCCAATCCTGTCATCCAAGCGATGAATTGCGGGTCCATACGCGCAGTCCCGACCACACTTACAGGGCCATAATGCGCCTTGCGGCCCGGATCGAGCGATACATCGGCTGCAAGCGTGTTTCCATCATGATCGGCGACGATATCTTCGCCAGTCACCTTGGCTTTCGCATAGCCTTGCTGACGCCACGCTTCAACCGCAAGACGTTCCGCTTTTAGGATCGTGCCGGAACGTGCAACCTTTCCCGGAGCAAAACCTGCTTCTTCAGGCGACGGCACTTTATCGCGCTTGTCGACAGGCGGTGGAGCAATATTGGAAATAGCTGTGCGCGAGAACAAAAACTGCGGCCCCGGATCGACGGAAATATCGATCTTGGCATTATCGGGAATATCCGCATCTACGGGAATGTCACTGGCTTCGTGTCCATCAACCTTGATAGAAATCGTGCCGCCGTAGCGGCCTTCGCCATATAGCGCTGACAGAATGCGACGGTAGTCGCCACGTGCCTTGGCTAAAAGCCCGGCAGAACCCGAAGCGGGCTTATCCTCGTCTGAAACGAGGCCAGAAGCGCCCTCAATCACAGATTTCACGTCTGCATCACTGCCGTCGGCATTCTTCCGACTGCCTGTCGCTTCTACATTTACTGAATAATGCTTGGGATCGGAGATGACCGCATCGGCATCATCCGTCTTGTCCTTGCCCCAAAGCCGGACACCAAAAATCTCGAACGCCAATGCAGGCGACACTGTCATCGAAGCAAATTGCACCGCCAGCGCGAACACAATCAGACTTCTTCCCTGTATCGTCCTGTTACTCCAAGTCATACACGTTACTGTCCGGTTTCTATTTCACGACCGCTTGGGTAGCGCTTCGTCCTCCCCCAATCCCAGGACGATTCAGGGATTAACATAGAGTAGTGGGAAGGCCAAGCTTCAACCCAAATGCGCTATGACATTTCAGGCCCGGAAGAGATTTTATCTAAGAAAAACCGAAAATACACATCGGTCCGGTCAGAATCTCAAAACACTTCCAAAGCCCAAAGGTCAACTATTCCCTATTTTGAATAGATTGAGTCAATGGACAGTTAATGGGGAGCGTTAATATTGAGACAGTTAATATTGGGAACATTCAGATAGCAAAATGATTACGGCCCGCTGGAGGGAGGGGAATCCAGCGAGCCGCGGATCAGGTCATCAGGAGGGGAGGATAACGACCTGATATCTAGTAATTTAGGTGATATTCCTAACGTCCGGCGTGCATCGGCCGCATGTTTCCAAAATGCATGCCCCCGCCGCCAAAACCGCCACCGAAGCCGCGGCCACCAAATGCCGGGCGGTTAAATCCGCCGAAGTGGTCCGGACCAGATGTGAAACGTGGTCCCACGCCCCGGCCAGGTGCCCAGTTTCCACGTCCTCCGTTCGGCCATCCTCTGCCACCCCATTGCGGACCATGCCCCCAACGTGGGTTCCAGCCATTGCGCCCACCGCCACGATTAGACTGACAGTTGCGGCCGATACAGCCGTTGACATAATTCGGGCCACCACGCCAACCCGGACCGCCCCAGCCTGGCCCCCAATAGCCACCGCCCGATGCCCAGCCTAAACCGAGACCAAGTCCAAAGCCGGGAGCCCAACCATTGTCATAACCGTCATTGCTGACGATAACGGTGGTGTTGGAGGGCGCAGCATAAGCACCATTATACGAACCAAAGCGGACATAACGTGCAGAGACGAAACCAACGCTGTTGCCGTTATAAATCTGGCACCAGCCATTGCGGCAGGAACCGGCATTGACCGTTATACCTGCTGGAAGAGTTGCAAGCCGTCCGTAATTTGCACCGGGCCCGGAGCGAACATTGACCGAAGCGGATACATATGCGGTAGCAGCGGAAGCAATTGCAGGAGTGAAAAGCGTAGCAGCTACAATTGCCATACCAACGACACGTCTTTTTACAAGCACATTCTTAAATAAAAACATCGCAAATTCTCCAAAACACAGAGCAAATATAGAAACATTAATTATCAATCACGGCCAATACTACAACAATAATTCCAAATATGCAAATAACGCAACCAATAATGGTAAATTCATGACTTATATTACATTAATCTATACTTAATAAGCCACGTCATTCACGTCAAAATTACAAACATTTGATTAAAATTTTACAATTATTTACTTTTTGAACCTCCGTCTTGGATTGCGTCGCTCTTCAGGTATTTTGGACAGAGTTTTGTGTGCTCGCAAAAGCCAGCCGTCGTCTGCCGATAGAAAATCCTGAATATTCAAGCTCTATGCGTCCGCGCTTTGCTGACGCAGTTCTTTCGTCAGTTCGGTAACCTGCGATGCAGCTCCAACATGCGTCGCATCGATACGAAACGCCCTGTCTGGAGCTTTTACAGCAAAAGTGCGAAGCGGTTTTGCGTGGGATAATGTGACGAAACAAATACTTAGAGCGGTTCCAGTGATCCTGATTTAACTGAGCCGCTCTGGAACAGAGCATCTTATCGATGCTGGAAGATCTGGCGAAACCTGAGCATTGAAATTGTATGCAATGCAGGAGCGAGGTGGTTCAGACGCCTCTCCTACCCAAAAACCGTTTCACACTTTTTGGGATGCGCTGAAATTGTTCGCTAACGCGCATCTTATCCAAAAACCGTTTCACACTTTTTGGGATGCGCTTCAAAATGAAAGCGCCCCGGAGGGAACCGGGGCGCCACGCGGCTTTTAAGGGGGAGAGGGAGGAAAAAAGCCGCGGAACCGGGCCGTCAGGCCTGGTATCTGACATCAAAAGGCCGACCAAAGTCGGCCTCTTGAAATTCACTTATGGCAGATTACGCGCATCTTCAGGCGACATATACATCGGCATCATATTGGTATCGAGGTGATGCATGACCCAGATGGAGCCAGCAAGCACGATCGCAAGAATGATGACCGTGAAGATGAGTGCCAAGATGTTCCAGCCATTTTCCGACTTCGGATCAAGATGCAGGAAGTAAACCAGATGCACCACGATCTGAACAGCAGCCATACCGATAACGATTGCTGCAGTCGTTGCTGGCGTAAAGTAACCGTTCATCGCCAGCATGAACGGAACGATGGTGAGAATGATCGCCAGAGTCAGACCAATCAGGTAGGACTTCAGGCTGCCATGTGCGGCTTGATCGTGTGTTTCGTGTCCAGAGCTCATCACAGTACACCCAGCAAATAGACAAGGGTAAAGACGCCAATCCAGATGATGTCCAGGAAGTGCCAGAAGAGGCTCAAGCACATCACGCGCGTCCGGTTCTTTTCAGTCAGACCGTCGCGCAGAAGCTGGGCAGAAAGCACCAGAATCCAGACGAGACCCGAAGTAATGTGGAGACCGTGCGTTCCGACCAGCGCAAAGAACGCCGAAAGGAATGCCGAACGATCCGGACCCGCACCTTCAACGATCAGGTGATGGAATTCATAGATTTCCATGACCAGAAACGCTGCGCCGAGCAGGAAGGTAACGCCCAACCAGAACAGAACGCCTGCACGGTTATTCCTGAACATTGAAAGCGTCGCCAGACCATAGGTCAGCGAGGAGGCCAGCAGGATCATGGTTTCGGTCAGCACGAACTGCAGGTCGAAGAGTTCACGGCCGGTTGGACCGCCCGCGAACTGATGCGCCAGTACGGCATAGGTTGCAAACAATCCCGAGAAGAGAACGCAGTCGCTCATCAGGTATATCCAGAAGCCGACCAGCGTGGTCGACCCTGCATCATGATGATCTTCGTGAGCGGGATGCTCGTTTCCGCCCTTGAAAGGGCCGGTAGTCATAACAGTCGCGCTCATGGATCAGGCCTCCTGAGCATTCAGTTGCCGGGTATGTGCGTCTTCAACGCGCTGTACTTCATCGGCCGAGACATAGAAGTCTCTGTCATTGTTAAAGGAGTGGGCGATAGCAACGGCGAAGACCGCGATAAACGATGCAATTGCCAACCACCAGATATGCCACACCATTGCAAAACCGAATGGAATGCACAGGATACCGATGATGAAGCCCGTTCCGGTGTTCTTCGGCATATGAATGCGCGCGAACTTTTCGGTACGACGAACATAACCGTTCTGCTTCATATCCCACCAGCTGTCGTGGTCACGCACATGCGGAACTTCAGCGAAGTTGTAGAATGGTGGAGGCGACGAAATTGACCACTCGAGCGTACGTCCAGTACCCCAGGAGTCGCCATCAACGACACGCAGTTTTTCACGATCGCGAATAGAGATCATGATCTGGAGAACCTGGAAGACGATACCAAGCAGGATGATTGCAACGCCAACAGCAGCAATGATCAGGTAGATATGCCATGCTGGATTTTCGGTGTGGTTCAGACGGCGGGTCATGCCCATCAGGCCGAGCACGTAGAGCGGCATAAAGGCCATGATGAAGCCAACGAGCCAGCACCAGAATGCCTTCTTGCCGAGACCTTCATGCAGCTTGAAGCCAAAAGCCTTTGGCCACCAGTAGATGAGACCGGCAAAGCAGCCGAACAGAACGCCCGAGATGATCACATTATGGAAGTGGGCGATCAGGAATACGGAATTGTGCAGCACGAAATCTGCAGGCGGAACAGCAAGCAGAACGCCCGTCATACCACCAACAACGAAGGTACACATGAAGCCGATGGTCCACATGACCGGCGTTTCCATGCGGACGCGCCCCTTATACATGGTGAAGAGCCAGTTGAAGACTTTTGCACCCGTCGGGATCGAGATGATCATGGTCGCAACGCCGAAGAAGGCGTTTACGCTTGCACCGCCACCCATGGTGAAGAAGTGGTGCACCCAGACAAGGAACGACAGAATGGTAATGGCAACGGTCGCATAAACCATCGACGCATAGCCAAACAGACGCTTGCCCGAAAAGGTCGCAATGATTTCGGAGAAAACACCGAAGCAAGGCAGAACCAGAATATAGACTTCCGGGTGTCCCCAGATCCAGATGAGGTTGACGTACATCATCGGATTGCCGCCACCATCATTGGTGAAGAAGTGGAAATCCAGATAACGATCAAGAGACAGCAGAGCGAGCGTCACGGTCAGGATCGGGAACGCAGCCACGATCAGGACGTTCGAGCAGAGTGCGGTCCAGGTGAAGACCGGAACCTGCATCATGCCCATGCCAGGCGCACGCATCTTGATGATGGTGGTGATCAGGTTCACGCCCGAAAGCAGCGTACCCATACCGGAAATCTGGAGGGCCCAGATATAATAATCCACCCCGACATCCGGACTGAACTCCTTGCCGGAAAGCGGCGGGTAAGCCAGCCAGCCGGTCTTGGCGAACTCACCGATACCGAGCGAAAGATTGATCAGGATCGCACCGGCAACCGTCAGCCAGAAGCTCAGCGAGTTGAGGTACGGGAATGCAACGTCGCGTGCACCAATCTGAAGCGGCACGGCGAAGTTCATCAGACCAACGATGAACGGCATTGCCACAAAGAAGATCATGATCACGCCGTGAGCGGTGAAGATCTGATCGTAATGGTGCGGTGGCAGAAAGCCTTCATTGGCGCCCGAGGCCAAAGCCTGCTGGGCGCGCATCATGACAGCGTCCGAGAAGCCACGGAACAGCATCACGAAGGCCAGAATGATATACATGATGCCGATGCGTTTATGATCGACAGAGGTCAGCCAGTCGTTCCAAAGAACACCCCATTTTTTATAGTAGGTAATGGCTGCGAGAATAGCGAGCGCCCCACCAGCTATCGCGGTCAATGTGACCATGATGATAGGCTCGTGATAGGGGATCGCTTCGAGCGTAAGTTTTCCGAACATTTCTATTCTTACTTCGATTGGAGTGCGATCAGCAGCTTAGCCCCGGATAGAACATCGGGACTAAGCTGCATCGGCAAATCAGTTTTCAAGCTGCGAAAGACGCTGCGGCTGGATGGCGCAAATGATGTCATTTGCCCACAGGCTGAAATCGACAGGCGATGACTTGCGCAGATTTGCGCGCGCTGCCTGAGCCATCTGGGCCTGATGCATCTGATCATCGAGGCAGACGGACTTGCCGTCCCAGCAACGGTTCACGATGTTATGAAACAGCGCCTTGTCATTATAGGCAAAGTACTGAACCGGAGCCTTTTCACTCGGCTGAACCAGCGAAGCATAACGCTCACGCGACAGTTCCTGACCCGAAGCCTTGGCATCAGCAATCCACTTGTCAAAGCCCGCCTGATCCAGCGAGTGCGCTTTGAAGCGCATCTGGGCAAAGCCCTGACCGCTATAATTAGCGGAAATACCGTCAAACACACCTTCATGATCAGCAATCAGGTGCAGCTTGGTCTGCATGCTTGGCATGGAATAGACCTGGCTACCGAGTTGCGGAATGAAGAAGGAGTTCATGATGTTGCTGGAGGTCAGCTTGAAATTGACTGGCGTACCGACCGGCATTGCCATTTCATTGACCGATGCAACACCCAGATCCGGGTAGATGAACAGCCACTTCCAATCGAGCGCAACAACTTCGACATTGATCGGCTTCACATCGGATTCCAGCGGACGATAAGGATCGAGCTTATGCGTGCTGATCCATGTCACTGTGCCGAGAACCACAATGATGGCGCACGGAATGAGCCAGACCGCAGCTTCAATCTTGGTAGAGTGATGCCAGTCAGGCTTGTACTCTGCCTTGTCGTTGGTGGAGCGATACTTCCAGGCGAAGTACAGGGTCATAAAGATGACCGGCAGCACGACGAGGAGCATCAATCCAGTCGCGAAAAACATGAGATCGCGTTCTGCCACACCGACCTCTCCCTTCGGAGAGAGCAGGACCTGGTTCTCGCAGCCGGCGAGAAACGCCGTGAGGGCCAAGACGGCGAACGAAACGATCGTCCGGGGGGTGCCGTGTTTCATTTGTCTTTCCATCCTGCGCGCAGAGCTTTTGCTCTGGTGCATTCGTCATTTCCTAGATTTCGGTAAGTTCTGAAAATTTCAAAAGTACCGTTATAACGAATAATTCCGTTTGTCACGCGTCAGACCAAAAATGTATTGGATCGAAATGTCGCGGCTGCATACGCAATGTGAGTCATAATCGCCCCACCCGGAATCAAATTGGATAAAACCAATTCCCGTCGGTGGCTCCCTACAAGTTCATCTCTGAAATTTCAAGACGATATTCAATGTTAAACTGAAAGTGATTAAACCCTACTCGAAAATCATATCTATAGAATTCATGAAGATTAAATAATACTAATAGAAGTTATTCAAATTTACGCAGATTAACAAGATCAACATGCAACAGCTTCAACATTGCCTATAACATAGTGATGCAAATAACTCTATGCATTTCGCTTCGCATTGGACTCTGGAGCGCATCTCAATCTGATTGAATCAGATCGGCGCTCTAATGTTTTATTTAAACGCGTGTCTTTTCCGAAAACCGTTTCACACTTTTCGGGATGCGCTCAGATCGATTCCAGTTCGCGTTTTGATGCTATAGGTTACATTTGCAGGAATACGATCTCACGGAACGCTTATGATTTTTGGTAACTGGCCGATTGAAGAAACTGAAGGGACAATGCTTGCTTATGCAATTACCGCAGGCGCCCACAGCTTCCGGAAAGGCACTCTGCTCACACGCGATCATATTGAGATATTGGGACAGCAAGGCATCACGCATGTTTTCGCCGCTCGCCTTGAGAACGATGACATTGGCGAAGATGAAGCGGCTCTTGCTATCGGAACGCTGCTGATTGCAGACAATATAGAGCCGGGCAAACCGGTTACCGGTCGTATAAATCTCTTCGCCCGTCATGACGGCCTGTTCCATGCAGATGCAACAGCCATAGACAGGATCAACCTGCTCGATTCACGCATCTCGGTCGCGACCTTGCGCAATGACTGCCGTGTTAAAGCCGGGCAGATGGTGGCGACGGTTAAAATCGTTCCCTTTGCCGTCCCTGCAACATTAATTGAGAGCCTCCACACCTTACAAGACGGACAGGACGCCCTTGACGTCAGATCATTCAAGGCGACGAAGATTGGGATCATACAATCCCAATTACCCACCATACGCGACAGTGTGCTCGACAAAACCACCAACCTGATCACCAAGCGCGTGGAGCGCAATCAAGGCTCAGTCATAGAGGAACGTCGCGTTGCTCATGAACAAGACGCAATAGCAAAAGCAATCGATGAACTTGTACAGTCCTGCGATGTGGTCCTGATTGTCAGCGCCTCTTCAATCGCGGACGAAGCCGATATTGTTCCGCGCTCCATCGTGGCGTCTGGCGGGGAGATTTTACGCATCGGCATGCCGGTTGACCCGGGCAATCTTCTTGTTCTGGCAAAGTGCTACACAAAATATATTGTTGTCGCTCCCGGATCAGCGCGCAGTGCTCGTGAGAACAGCCTCGACTGGATTCTGGATCGCCTGATGGCCGGTCTGAATCTCACGGCAAATGATCTTGGGAAAATGGGCGTTGGAGGGCTTCTGCTTTAAAAATTATAGTCGAACACAAGAATGCCTTCGATGCCATTCTCAGCAAGTTCAACAAGCCTTGTTCCGACAACCACGTGATCAGGGTGAGGAAGATAAGCGTCGCGCGCCGCAGCATCGGCAAAATCGACAACAAACCCGTGCCGGAATCCCTTCTCCAGGGCTTCCGGGCTGATATTGTCACCTGTGCTGACGGCAACAATGCCATCAATCCTCTCCCGCAGTGCAACAACCTGATTAAGCACGTCCGTGATATCATCGGACCCGATATCAGATCTGAACCGAATAAGAACGATGTGTCGTATCATTTTCATTGCCTCCCTATGAAATGTCGCGCCACATTATGATGCATCATGGAAACTGCGAAACGATTTCAGAAAGATATGCACGAAATCAAAGACCATGGACGCGAAGGCAGTTTCGCGTGAAAATCGCATCACTTTTTCTGAAACGGCCAATTGGCTCACGGCCCCATTAAGGACCTTAAAAACGAAAAAGGCCGGGCTGAACCCGACCTTCCGCTTCCATTCTGGGTGCGCCAGTACATCCGTGGTCACATTACCGAATGAATTCCCGATACGTGGAGAGATTTAGCACCGCTCCGTTTCAGGATTATGACAATCTCAGACAATCCGTCCGGTTGTCCAAGCTCTACTCGGAGCCGAAAACAAACGGGCTGGCCGCTCAGCCTTCGACCGATTACTGTACCTTGGAGCAGGTTTCGCTCTCAATGAATGAGATCAGTGCCCCATTTTTTGTTTTCACGCGCATATTTTCCGAAACCGTTTCACACTTGTCGGGATACGCTTGAATAAGACAGTACCCGATCAAGCAGCCATTGGCTCGTGCGTCGGTTCCTGATGGTTATATTCCCAAACCTCGATCAGGCACTGCCGCATCAAGTCCAGATCAACCGGACCAATCCGACTTAGCACGAGGTCAAGCTCGTCAGGCTCCACACCTCTGTTGAGAAGCTCAACGATTGCCTCGGTCAGAACTCTTTTGTCGTCAAATCTATAGCGCTGCATAAAACCTGCTCCGCTAATTGCCCCATTTTGATACAGACAGATTAAACCAGTATGGTTAACCGAAGCTTACCTTTTGATAACCATGGCGGGCAAAATCCCCCATTTGTTGGTCCATTTTCATTTTGATTAGCGACACCAAATCTAAAATCCCCCTATTCTATAAATTCAAAATATATTCATAAAACAACAATATTACGCCTCAATCTTACTACATAGATTGCGCAATCCAAGCAAAAAACAATTTTTCCCTTCATTTAACCATGTGCTTTTAAATGAAAAACATGAACTTCTTCAAAAAACATGCATCATGGTCTTTAAACCGCATGCGCTTGCCCGGCCTCCTGATCCTTATCGGAGCAGGTTTCCTGGGCGGATATCTTGTTACAATTCAATATAAAGGCAACGTCCACACGATCATCGCGGGGCAGGCCTATCGCTCCAATCAGCCAAGTCCATCGCGCATCGGCCAGCTGAAAGCGCTCTATGGCATCAAGACGATCATCAATCTGCGCGGCGCCGAACCTGGCGCAAAATGGTATGATGATGAGGTCGCAGCTTCCAAAGCGCTCGGCATCCAGCACACTAACTACGCAATGTCGTCCAGCCGACAACTAACGGCAGAGCGAACCCGCGAACTCATCGCGCTCATGCAAAATGCTGAAAAGCCGATCCTTCTTCATTGCAAAGCGGGGTCTGACCGAACGGGGCTGGCAGCAGCGCTCTATGTCGCCGCCGTTGCCAAAGGCAGCGAGCGCAAGGCCGAAGGCCAGATGTCGATCGCTTACGGTCATTTCGGACTTCCATTCAGTCCGACTTATGCAATGGAGCAGAGCTTTGAAGCGATAGAACCGGAACTCGGTTTTCCCGGCTCCTGACAGCTTACGACTCCCTAAACGCAAAACGCCGGGGTTTATCCCCGGCGTTTCTTTTGGTTTCAAAGCCAAGCTTATTCGAGGCCGACGATCTTGCCATCCGACCACTTGAAAACATCGAAGCTTGGCGAAGACAGATCGCCCGTTTCACCGTAGGTCAGCTTGCCGATAACCGTTTCGATTGGCTGGCCATCACGAAGGGTCTTCGCGACTGCTGCAGAATCGTCAGTCGTACCAGCGCGTTCGATACCGCTCGCGAGAACCTGAACAGCGGCATAAGCATTCATGGTGAATGCTTCGACCGGAATGTTCTTGGCTGTCAGCGCATCGACAGCTTCCTTGGAAGCCGGGTTCTTCGTCGCATCAACAGCGTTGGTGAAGAGTGTGCCTTCAGCATTGGTGCCGCCGATGGCCCAATATTCGGTGTTGGACAAGCCTTCACCGCCGAGGATGAGCGCCTTGAGGCCTGCATCGTGCAGCTGACGGGACAGAAGACCGCCTTCACCATGATAGCCACCGAAGTAGACGATTTCGGTGCCAGCGGCTTTCAGCTTGGAAACGAGCGCGCTGAAATCCTTGTCGCCTGGCGTAACCGAATCATACTGAACTTCGGTGATGCCACCCTTGTTGATTGCAGCCTTGAAGGAATCAGCCAGACCCTTGCCGTAAGCGCCCTTATCGTGGACGATCGCGACCTTCTTGTCTTTGAAGTTCTTCAGGAAGTAGTCGGCCATGACGTCAGCCTGCTGGTCATCGCGACCGCAGGTACGGAACACGTTTTCCAGACCGCGTGCGGTCAGATCCGGACCGGTCGCAGTTGGCGTAACCATCAGAACGCCGTTTTCCGAGAAAACGTCGGAAACAGGAATTGCCACACCGGTCGTAACCGGACCAACAACGAACTTGATGCCGTCACCGACGATCTGGTTGGCAGCCGAAACGCCCTGCTTTGGTTCACCGGCGTCGTCAGCGAACTTCAGAACGATTTTTTCGCCCTTGATGCCGCCCTTCGCATTGATGACCTCAACGGCGGTTTCCGCGCCCTTCTTGACCTGATCGCCATAGGCGGCAACCGGACCGGTAAGCGGCGCGACAACGCCAATCGTGATATCTGCATAAGCGGCACCGGCGAAGCCGAGTGTTGCGGCAAAAGCCACGCTGGAAAGCAGTTTCAGATTCATTTTTTTCTCCTTTGGTGAGGTCTCGTTTTTTCCCGATGACCTCAGACAACCCATGCCGGTCAAATCTCAGCGCGCCTGCGCTGCCGAATTACCGGGCCCTCCCTTTTTTCATCGTACGATCTCAAAGGGTCAATCCAAAAGCACGCCCCCACTCGTCGAAGAGGCCAGAGCCATAATATTATCCGAAATTGCATCTGCCCTTTCGGAATCATGCTCCGGAACGGGAGCGAGCTTTCATGATGTAATAAGAATGCATTTCCGGCTTCCGATTGCAAGGGGCCAAGTGCCCGCAACTACAACGAAAATCGGCCTCCCAATAAATGCCTATCCTCCTCTTTTCCATGATGGTGAAAGCTTTGCAAAAAAGGCCGCGATCCCCTCTGCGGCCTCCGGCGTTTCCCATGTATCTGCAAGACGGGTCAGCGTCATTTCGATGACGGCTTCATCTATCGGCGCGCCCAGCGCATGAACCAGCCTCTTGGAGGCGGCAACCGCTGCGGGCGCGGTAGAAAAATAGGGTTTGATCTCCGCCTCCACCGCCGCATCAAGGCGTTCCGCCTCGACCACGTCATGCACCAGTCCGATCCGCCGCGCTTCCTCGGCATCGAACAGTCGCGCCGAAGTGAATGTGCGCAGCGCATTCGCCTGCCCGATGCGCGCCACAACATAAGGGCTGATGGTGGCCGGTATCAGGCCGAGCTTGGTCTCCGTCAGCCCGAAGCGCGCGCCGGAAACGCTGATCGCAGCATCGCAAACGCTGATGAGGCCGACACCGCCGCCATAGGCGTGCCCATTGATGCGCCCGATCAACGGCTTTGGCAGATCACGCAGCGCTTTCAGCATGAGGGCGAGCTTGCGCGCTTCCTCAATGCGCTGCGCGCGCGTGGCTTTGACCTGTTCCTGCATCCATCCCAGATCACCGCCTGCACAAAAACTGGTGCCATTGCCGGTCAGGACCACGAGGCGCACGGCGTCATCATCCGCCAGATGCAGCGTCGCCGTCAGAAGCTCATCGATCATCCGACCGGACAGCGCATTATGCTGTTCCGGACGGTTGAGCGTCAGTGTCGCGACGCCGCGTTGATCTATCGCAATCTGGATGGTTTCAACCGCCTTCATGCCGCTTTATCCTGACGCAGCGCCTGTGCGAACAAGGCCGCTGATCTGAGCTTGTCCAGATTGAGGCCGGTTTCAAAACCCAATCCATGCAGCATTTCGACGACGGAGACCGTATCGACGTTGCCCTTGGCGCCCGGCGCGAAAGGACAGCCGCCGAGGCCACCGACCGAAGCATCGAACACCCGCAGGCCTTTTTCGAGACTAACGCGGATATTGTCGAGCGCACGCCCGCTTGTGTCGTGATAATGGCCAGCAAGGCTGTGCGCAGGCGCAATGGCCAGCACGGCAGCCAGCATGGCTGCCACCTTGTCCGGCGTGCCACGCCCGATCGTATCGCCGAGGCTTACTTCGTGACAGCCGAGCGAGAAGAGCTGTTCGGTCACATCGGCAACCGCTTGCGGGGCCACCGGCCCGTCATAGGGGCATTCCACGACGCAGCTCACATAGCCGCGAATGGCCAGACCATCATTGATCGCAGCACCGATGACCGGCGACAGACGCTCGATGCTTTCGGCGATTGAGCAATTGATATTGGCTTTCGAAAAGCCTTCCGAGGCGGAAATGAAAACCGCAATCTCGTCAACATTTGCAGCGGCAGCAGCTTCATAGCCCTTCATGTTGGGCACCAGTACCGAATAACGCACACCGTCGGCACGGCGAATCCCGGCCATGACTTCTGCGGCATCGGCCAGTTGCGGCACCCATTTTGGGCTGACGAAGCTCGTCGCCTCGATGCGAGTATAGCCGCAATCGGACAGGCGGTCGATCAGTGCGACCTTGTCCGCTGTCGGCACAAACCGCTTTTCATTCTGCAGGCCATCACGCGCAGCCATTTCAACGATTTCTACGTGTTCAGCCATGTTCTTCCTCCAGTTCAACCAGCAGCGCGCCCTCATTGACCTGATCGCCCGCTGTAACAGTCACCGACGCAACCTTGCCATCGCGCGGCGCGGTCAGTGACAGTTCCATCTTCATCGCTTCCATCGTCACCAGCGGATCGCCCTTAGCGACGTTCGCACCCTCCACGACGGAAACCAGTCGTACCAGTCCCGGCATCGGTGACAGGATGCGGCTTTCGCTCGAAGCATCCTCTTCCGCGCCAACAGACTGCACATGATGAAATATGGTGTCGCGACCTTCGAGTTGCACCGTCACATCGTGTCCGATGCGCACGACCGACGCCTCCGAAACACGGCCATCGACAGCAAAGCGAACCAGCCCGTTTTCATGGAAACGGATTTCGATGGTGCCGAAAGCAAAGCCGAAATACCTGTCACCTTTGGTCGTGAAGCTGACCGTGTGCCGCTCGCCATGATGATCGAGCAGAACCGAGCGCGACGCTTCACCCCAAAGCCGGAACCCGCGCAGGCTCGACCATGGATCATCCTTTGCTGGCGCATCCAGAAGATCGAGCGCGCCGAGTGCAGCCAGCGCAAAGGCGATATCCGCTGGCTGTTCATCGGCGAACAGTGTCGCCGTCTCGCGTGCTATCAGGCCGGTATCGACATCACCGGTGCGGAAAGCTCCGAGATTGCAGAGCGCCGACAGGAACTGGCGATTGGTGACGAGGCCCGCAATCCGGGTCTTGTTCAGGCTCGCATCAAGCCGGTTCAGTGCTTCATCGCGCGTTGCGCCATGAGCGATGATCTTGGCAATCATCGGATCATAGAACGGCGTGATCGTGTCGCCGGTTCGTACACCGGAATCGACACGCGCATTTTCAGGCGGCGCGAACAGAGCAAGCTTGCCGGTTGCGGGCAGAAAATCCCGCGCCGGATCTTCCGCATAAAGTCGCGCCTCGAAAGCCCAGCCGTTTATGGAAAGTTCGTCCTGTCGTTTCGGCAGCGCTTCGCCGGAGGCCACACGCAATTGCCACTCGACCAGATCGAGGCCGGTAATCGCTTCCGTCACCGGATGCTCCACCTGCAGGCGGGTGTTCATTTCCATGAAGAAGAAGCGGTCCGGCCGCAGCCCTTCAGAAACATCGGCGATGAACTCCACCGTGCCCGCGCCGCAATAGCCAATGGCCAATGCGGCCTTGACCGCCGCCTCGCCCATGGCGGCGCGCATTTCCGGCGTCATGCCGGGCGCGGGCGCTTCCTCGATGACTTTCTGGTGGCGGCGCTGCAGCGAACAATCGCGCTCGAAGAGATGCACCGCATTGCCATGACTGTCGCCAAAGACCTGCACCTCGATATGGCGCGGCTTCGTCATGTATTTTTCGACCAGCACCGCGCTATCGCCGAACGAGGCTTCCGCCTCGCGGCGCGCGCTGTCCAATGCTGCCGCGAAATCAGCGGCCTGATCGACACGGCGCATGCCCTTGCCGCCGCCGCCCGCACGCGCCTTGATGAGCACAGGATAGCCGATCCGGTCGGCCTTGCTTTTGAGGAAGGCTCCATCCTGGTTGTCGCCGTGATAGCCCGGAACGACAGGCACGCCGGCCTTTTCCATCAGTGCCTTGGCAGCATCCTTAAGCCCCATGGCGCGAATGGCTTTGGCCGATGGGCCGATGAAGACAAGTCCCGCTGCTTCGACTGCATCCACGAAACCGGCATTCTCAGACAGAAATCCATAACCCGGATGGATAGCCTCTGCGCCGGTTTCCTTCGCAGCCTTGATGATAGCCTCGACATTCAGATAGCTTTGCGCAGAAATGGCAGGACCGACGCGCACCGCCTCGTCGGCCATCTCCACATGCAGCGCGTTGGCGTCCGCATCGGAGTAGATTGCGACGGTGGCAATGCCCATTTCGCGCGCCGTGCGCATGACCCGGCAGGCAATTTCTCCGCGATTGGCAATCAGTATCTTTTTGAACATCACTCTTGCCCTCGCGGGATGCGGGCGGAAAACCGCTTTACTTTTCCTCATCCCGCGCCTCCTCACATTCTAAACAAGCCGAAACGCGTCGGCTCGATGGGTGCGTTCAGCGTGGCGGAAAGCGACAGGCCAAGCACTTCGCGGCTCTTGCGCGGATCGACGATGCCGTCATCCCAAAGTCGGGCAGAGGCATAAAGCGGATGACTCTGGCGTTCGAACATTTCGAGCGTCGGGCGCTTGAACTCCGCTTCCTCATCCGCCGACCACGTACCGCCGGTTCGCTCAATCCCGTCGCGCTTGACCGTTGCCAGCACGCCTGCCGCCTGTTCGCCGCCCATCACCGCAATGCGGCTGTTCGGCCAGGTCCACAGGAAGCGCGGCGAATAGGCCCGCCCGGCCATGCCGTAATTACCCGCACCATAGGAAGCGCCAATCAGCATGGTGATCTTCGGCACATTGGCCGTTGCCACCGCCGTCACCAGCTTGGCGCCGTGTTTCGCAATGCCCTCAGCTTCATATTTGCGCCCGACCATGAAGCCGGTGATGTTCTGCAAAAACACCAGCGGAATGTTGCGCTGGCAGCAAAGCTCGATGAAATGCGCGCCCTTCAAGGCCGCTTCGGAGAACAGCACGCCATTATTGGCGATAATCCCGACCGGCATGCCATAGACGCTGGCAAAACCGCAGACCAAAGTGGTGCCGTAGCGCGCTTTGAACTCATCAAAATCGGAGCCGTCGACCAGCCGCGTGATAACCTCGCGCACATCATAGGGAATGCGCGTATCGGCGGAAACGACGCCCAGAATTTCCTCCGGGTCATAGAGCGGCGCAGCGCCACCGCCTCTTGGGATAAACTCACGCTTCTCGCTGTTGAGATTGGCGGCAATGGCGCGCGCAATCTGCAATGCATGGGCGTCGTCATTGGCCAGATGATCAGCCACGCCGGAAAGCCTTGTGTGCACATCGCCGCCACCGAGATCTTCCGCGCTCACCACTTCGCCGGTTGCAGCTTTCACCAGCGGAGGACCAGCCAGAAAGATCGTGCCCTGATTGCGCACGATCACCGTCTCGTCGCTCATGGCAGGCACGTAAGCACCACCTGCCGTGCACGACCCCATGACGACCGCCACCTGCGGAATACCCGCCGCCGACATCTGCGCCTGATTGTAGAAGATGCGCCCGAAATGATCGCGATCCGGAAAAACCTCGTCCTGATTGGGCAGGTTCGCGCCGCCGGAATCGACCAGATAAATGCAGGGCAGACGGTTCTCGCCCGCGATTTCCTGCGCACGCAGGTGCTTCTTCACCGTGACCGGATAATAGGTGCCGCCCTTCACCGTTGCATCGTTGCAGACGATCATGCAGTCACGGCCAGACACGCGCCCGATGCCGGTGATGATGCCGCCCGAAGGGGCCGCGCCGCCATACATGCCATGCGCCGCCGTCAGCCCCACTTCCAGAAAGGGCGACCCCGGATCGAGCAGTTGCGCCACCCGCTCGCGAGGAAGCAGTTTTCCACGCGAAATATGGCGTTCACGTGCTTTCTCGCCACCGCCATCAATCGCAATCCGCGAGGCTTCACCCACCACGTCGATTGCCGCCAGCATGGCCTTGCGGTTGGCCTCGAAGCTGGCGCTGCGCGTGGAGATTTCCGATTTCAGAACCGCCATCAACGGGTCTCCTGAAAGAGTTCCCGTCCGATCAGCATGCGCCGGATTTCCGACGTGCCCGCACCGATTTCATAAAGCTTGGCATCACGCAACAGACGCCCAGTCGGATAGTCATTGATATAGCCATTGCCCCCGAGAGACTGGATCGCCTGAAGCGCCATCTGCGTGGCATTTTCAGCCGTATAGAGAATGCAGCCCGCCGCATCCTTGCGCGACGTCTCGCCCCGGTCGCAGGCCGCCGCCACCGCATAAGTGTAGGCGCGCGAGGCGTTGAAGATCACATACATGTCGGCAAGCTTGCCCTGCATCAACTGGAACTCGCCAATCGGTTGGTCGAACTGCTTGCGCTCATGCACATAGGGCACCACGACATCGAGACAGGCCGCCATGATGCCGAGCGGACCACCCGCCAGCACCACGCGTTCATAGTCGAGACCGGACATCAGCACATTGACGCCCTTGCCTTCTGTCCCAAGCAGGTTTTCGGCTGGCACTTCGCAATCCTGAAACACCAGTTCGCAGGTGTTGGAACCACGCATACCGAGCTTGTCGAGTTTCTGCGCGGTCGAAAACCCCTTGAAACCTTTTTCGACGATGAAGGCGCTGATGCCACGCGGGCCTGCCGATGGATCGGTCTTGGCATAGACCACCAGCACATCGGCATCCGGGCCGTTGGTGATCCACATCTTGTTTCCGTTGAGAACGTAACGGTCGCCGCGTTTCTCGGCGGCAAGTTTCATTGAAACGACATCGGAACCAGCACCCGGCTCGGACATGGCGAGCGCGCCGACATGCTCGCCGGAAATAAGTTTTGGCAGATATTTCGCGCGCTGCTCGGGAGAACCGTTTCGCTTGATCTGGTTGACGCAGAGATTGGAATGCGCGCCATAGCTGAGGCCGACGGACGCGGAAGCGCGGCTGATTTCTTCCATCGCGATACAATGGGCGAGATAGCCCATGCCAGCGCCGCCATATTCTTCGGGTGCCGTAATGCCGAGTACACCAAGCTCACCCAGTTCACGCCAGAGATGCATGGGAAATGCATTGTTGCGGTCGGTTTCAGCGGCCAGCGGCGCAATGCGACTTTCCGCAAAACGGCGCACCGTATCGCGAAGGGCTTCGATCTCCTCGCCAAGACCGAAATTCATGCCCGATGCAAACATACTCGTCCTCCACAAGTTCTGCTCGGCGTCCATCTTTTGCAAGACGGCTATGTTCCGGCCAGAGTGTCCCGTGGCGGCCAATTAGGCAATGGCTTTGCGTGGCGTTCTGTGGCTATTTATTACCGGATAACGAAATTTTGTTGCGCCCGTTATCCGGCAACTCCAAGCAATTGGAGGGTAATCAAATCAATCCTCATGAAGCTCGGCAATATCGCGATAAAGCTCCAGCGCTTTCGGGTTTGCCAGCGCCTCGCGATTCTTCACATCGCGCCCATGCACGATATCGCGCACGGCGAGCTCCACGATTTTTCCCGACTTGGTGCGCGGAATATCCGCAACCCCAACGATTTTCGCCGGAACGTGGCGCGGCGTGGCACCAGTACGAATCTTGGTCTTGATGCGTGCCTTGAGGTCGTCGTCCAGCGCCACACCTTCGGCGAGCCGCACGAACAACACCACCCGCACGTCATTATCCCAATCCTGCCCGATGCAGAGCGCCTCGGCGACTTCCGGCATCTGTTCGACCTGATTGTAAATCTCCGCCGTACCGATACGCACGCCGCCGGGGTTGAGTGTCGCGTCCGAACGACCATGGATGACGATGCCGTCATGTTCGGTCCATTCGGCAAAATCGCCATGGCACCAGATATTGTCGAAGCGCTCGAAATAGGCGGCCTGATATTTCGCGCCTTCGGGATCGTTCCAGAATTGCAGCGGCATGCAAGGGAATGCCTTCGTGCAGACCAGCTCGCCTTTCTCACGTCGCACCGGCTTGCCGTCATCGTTCCAGACGTCGACGGCCATGCCAAGGCCCGCGCCCTGAATTTCACCCAGCCAGACCGGCTCAGTCGGAACGCCCAGCACGAAGCAGGACACGATATCCGTACCGCCGGAAATGGAAGCGAGATGCACGTCCGGCTTGATCGCTTCATAGACGAAGGCAAAGCCTTCCGGCGACAGCGGCGAGCCGGTCGAGGACACCGTGCGCAGTGCCGAAAGATCATGTGTCTCGCCGGGTTTCAGACCAGCTTTCAGCACCGCGTCGATGAATTTCGCCGAAGTGCCGAAATAGGTCATACCTTCTGCGGCGGCATAATCGAACAGCACATTGCCATCGGGATAGAAAGGCGAACCGTCATAGAGCAGAAGCGTGGCGCCGGAGGCGATGCCGGAAGCCAGCCAGTTCCACATCATCCAGCCACAGGTGGTGAAATAAAAGAAACGGTCGCCATCGCGAATATCCGCGTGCAGGCGGTGTTCCTTCAAATGCTGCAACAATACGCCGCCTGCGCGATGCACGATGCATTTTGGAATGCCCGTCGTGCCGGACGAAAACAGGATACAAAGCGGATGATCGAAGGGGAGCCGCGTGAACTCGACGTCTTTGGCCTTGAACGGTTCCAGAGCCGCATCAAGCGCAATGCCCTTTTCAGCGCGGTCAGCAACGGTTTCCGCTTCGCCAAGATAGGTGACGATGACCGCCCGCTTCAGCCCCGGCAGCTTTGCCGTCACTTCTGCCACCTTGTCGGCAACTTCAATGCGCTTGCCATTATACCAGTAACCATCGCAAGCGAAGAATAGCTTCGGCTCGATCTGGCCGAAACGGTCGAGTACGCCCTGCACGCCGAAATCAGGCGAACAGGATGACCAGACTGCACCGATGGATGAAGCGGCCAGCATCAAGGCCACTGCCTCCGGCATGTTGGGCATCATGCCCGCCACGCGGTCGCCCGGCTGAACCCCTTCCGCCAGCATGAATTGCTGGAGTTTTGAGACCAGCGCGTGAAGATCGTCCCATGTCAGGCGGCGCTCGACCTTGTCCTCACCGCGAAAGACGATGGCTTCCTCGCCACCCTCATGGCGCAACAGGTTTTCGGCAAAGTTGAGCCGTGCCTCGGGGAAGAATTTTGCGTCACGCATATGGCCTTTATCGACAAGGGCCGTTTTGCCACGCTCGCCGATAACCTCGCAGAAATCCCACACAAGCTGCCAGAAGTCGGCGCGATCCTCGACCGACCAGCGATGCAATGCCTGATAATCGGCAAGCTTCCGGCCTGTCCTTCCCTCTGCCCGCACACGAAAATGCTCGAGCGTGCTTGCGGCGATCCGCTTTTCATCGGGTAGCCATAGCGGTTGGACATCAGCGGAAACGGCTTCTTTAATCATCATTCCTCCCAGAATCATGCAAGGCTGAAAACCGTTTAACGGTCAGCTCCAACACGAATTTCTAAAAGAGACTTGCGGCCTCGTCCATGCCTTTACTGAGAAACATATTTTGCTGATGCAATGCGACATGCTTGAGAGCGCGTCGCGAAAAGTGTGAAATGGTTTTATGGATGCGCGAAAACTAACGGTCAGAGCGCCGATCAGGCGGATCCCTCTGGAAGAGGCAGCTTCGCAGCTTCGTCTTCCTGGGTCACCCACGCATTGATACGGGTTACGAGCCAGCGATTGATTGGGTTTTCAAAAAGGTGCCAAGCGACAATTGCTGCGAGAAGGCTTGCCAGAACACCACCCCCGATCAGCAATACTGCGCCCATGTTGGTCTCGCCCCAATGTTGCGGAACGGCATTGAAAAAGACCAGCCCTACGAGAGGATGCAGAATGAAAATGCCGAAGCTGTAACGGGACAGCGTTACCAGCGGACGAAGTCGCAGCGGCGTATAGATGTTTTGCGTGGCGGCAAGATAAAACACGTAAAGGCAAAAATAGAGAAAGGCCAAACGCATTGGGCCTTCCAGTGTGGCGGGTTCACCTGCAATATTTTCGGGATGATAAAATAGAAAGATCATCAGACAGGCTGCAAGTGCTACCTTGATAAAGATGGCTGGAACTCGGTGATGCGTTTGCCGCGCGAGCCACATTCCAAAGAGAAACGATGGCAGAGCGCGTAAAATGCCAATATCAGCAAACTGAATACGGGTGATCGATAATACGTTGAGCTTCTGCGCCAGATATTCCCCGCCCATGACAGCCATTATGACGACGATGAGGGTCAGACTTCCGAGGCGATGACAGAGAATGTCGAACAACGGAAAGCAAAGATACATCAGGAAGAGTGCGCTCAGCGACCAACTGACGTAATTATAGGAGAATGTTCTTCCAAGACCCCAGTCGTGAACAAGCAGTAATTGCGTGAGCCCGTCTGACAAGCTCATATTTGGTTCAGCGGAAGGATGAAGAATGCCTGTCGCAGTGAGGAGAGATAGGAGCGCGAAGCAGCTAAAAGCTATTACGTGTAGCGGATAAATCCGCGCCAGGCGTTTTCCGACAAAACCGATATAATGCTGCCTGCTCCATATATAATTATCTCGACGCGCAAGGAACAGTCCAGAAACAATAAAAAAGATATCGGTAAAATAAGAGAATGTTAATATAACACCTTGCAGGTGATCGTTCTTCACAGGAACCCGGAAGGAAAAATGAAAGATTGCGATTCCTAAACACAGAACAAATCGCAAACCATCAAATTCAGAAATCCTCTTCATTCAACATATCACTAACAATTGCTTCAATGAAACTACCGTAGCCAAATTGAATGAAAAGTCGAGCGAAACTTAGTACTGATAAGTACGAAGCCAAATCGGGCGCATGTGCGTTTTTGAGAAACTGAGCAAAACGGGAAATTTGGTGGAGCCAAGCGGGATCGAACCGCTGACCTCTTGCATGCCATGCAAGCGCTCTCCCAGCTGAGCTATGGCCCCATCAGACCTCTTTCGAGGTGGGCCAGACAGAAATTTCTGTCCGGTGTGGCGGCTTATTAAATGGCTCGTTACAGAAGATCAAGAGCTAAATCACAACTCTTTTGGTATCTGCCAAAAATAATTTGCCGATTATGCTCAAGCCACCTTCCAGACAGATCAAGCCGCAAAAAGGAATACTAAAACGCAACAAGGCAGCTCAATGAGCCGCCTTGTGTAATTCGATCAGCAAGAGTTGATCAGACTTCTTCGTCGTCACCGCCAACGCCGCCGCCCAGAATACCGGAAACGTCGTCGTCTTCATCTTCCTCTTCTTCAAGGAATGTGTCGTCATCGTCGTCACCCAGATCGACGTCATCGTCGATTTCTGGCAGGTCCTCGCCGCCCTTGGCTTCGTCGTCCGCATCCTCGAGAGAAACGAATTCCGGCTTTTCGAGTGCCGTATCCAGTTCTTCCTCTTCAGCTTCCTCTTCAGCCGCACGGCTTTCAGCTACGGTCGCTTCAAAATACGACCGTGGGTACGAAATACCGGTGTAAGGCGAAACAATCGGATCGCGATTGAGATCGTAAAACTTCTTGCCCGTTTCCGGATCGATGCGCTTGGTACCAAGTTCAGCTTTTGCCACGTTTAGCCTCGTGAGTTTTTATCCCCGTCGCGCCTGCGACGTTTTACGCCGCTTGTTCATCCGGGTCACAAATTCATTCAAACCGCGTCTGCTACGCTTACATGCTTTAAGCTTGCCATCATACTCCAAACCTTCAATTGGTGAGGAGAAGGCGTAAAGCGCGCCTTACGGTGTTGTTCGGTGCATAAACGCAATTTGCAGCTTTTGTCAAAGCTAAAGACTCATTCTGCTCTCTTACAATGCCTCAAATCGCGCATTGACGGATGACCCCGCCCTGTTCCTGTGCTAGGAAGCTGCCGCTTTGATCAATCCCGCGTGAATAACGCCCAAATGAGACAGTGAAAAATCCATGTCCCATTCTGCATCCCCGAAACCTGCAATCGCCCGCCATTCAGAGGCACTCAAGGGCGAAATCCGCATTCCGGGTGACAAATCTATTTCCCATCGTTCGTTCATGTTCGGTGGTCTCGCATCAGGTGAAACCCGCATTACAGGTCTGCTGGAAGGCGAGGACGTCATCAATACAGGCCGCGCCATGCAGGCCATGGGTGCCAAGATTCGCAAAGACGGTAATGTCTGGATCATCAATGGCGTCGGCAATGGCTGCCTGTTGCAGCCGGAAGCGCCGCTCGATTTCGGTAATGCCGGAACAGGTGCCCGCCTTACCATGGGTCTCGTTGGCACTTACGACATGACGACAACCTTTATCGGCGATGCATCGCTGACCTCCCGACCTATGGGTCGTGTGCTCAATCCGCTGCGTGAAATGGGCGTTCAGGTGAAGGCTGCAGAAGGCGACCGCCTGCCGCTGACATTGACTGGCCCCAAGACAGCCAATCCGATCAGCTATCGCGTGCCGATGGCTTCTGCGCAGGTGAAGTCAGCAGTTCTACTTGCCGGCCTCAATACGCCGGGCGTTACGACCGTCATCGAGCCGGTCATGACGCGCGATCACACTGAAAAGATGCTGCAGGGCTTTGGTGCCGATCTTACCGTCGAATCCGACAAGGATGGTGTTCGGCATATCCGCATCACTGGACAGGGCAAGCTTATCGGCCAGACCATCGATGTACCGGGCGATCCATCCTCGACCGCTTTCCCGCTTGTTGCAGCGCTGCTCGTTGAAGGTTCGGATGTCACCATCCGCAACGTGCTCATGAACCCGACCCGAACCGGCCTTATCCTCACCTTGCAGGAAATGGGCGCAGACATCGAAATCATCGATCCGCGCCTTGCAGGTGGCGAAGATGTTGCCGATTTGCGTGTGAAGTCGTCGAGGCTTAAGGGCGTCACGGTTCCTCCGGAACGCGCGCCCTCGATGATTGATGAATATCCGGTTCTGGCCATTGCCGCTTCTTTTGCCGAAGGCGAAACCATCATGGATGGCCTCGACGAATTGCGTGTGAAGGAATCGGATCGTCTGGCCGCCGTCGCGCGCGGCCTGGAAGCCAATGGCGTCGATTGCACCGAAGGCGAGATGTCGCTGACGGTTCGCGGTCGTCCGGATGGCAGGGGCCTGGGCGGAGGCACGGTTGCCACGCATCTTGATCATCGCATCGCGATGAGCTTCCTCGTCATGGGATTGGCTTCCGAAAAGCCGGTCACGGTCGATGACAGCACGATGATTGCAACCTCGTTCCCTGAATTCATGACCATGATGCCGGGCCTTGGTGCAAAAATCGAAGTAAGCGATGTGCGATGACGAGCTTCGTCGTTGCCATCGACGGGCCAGCAGCTTCGGGCAAGGGAACTCTTGCCCGGCGCATCGCCATTCATTACGGCATTCCTCATCTGGATACCGGGCTGACCTATCGTGCGGTTGCAAAGGCGCTGCTTGATCAGGGCCTACCACTCGATGATGAGGCGATTGCGGCAGACGTTGCCCTTAATCTCGATCTGCACGAGATGGACAAGGCCGTGCTTTCTGCCCACCACATTGGCGAGGCGGCTTCCAAAGTAGCCGTCATGCCTGCCGTCCGGCGCGCACTTGTCGAAGCGCAGCGCAATTTTGCCGCCGCATTGCCATCAAGCGTGCTTGATGGGCGCGATATCGGAACAGTTGTCTGCCCGCAAGCCGAGATCAAGCTGTTTGTGACAGCCTCGCCGGAAGTCCGTGCACAACGTCGCTTTGACGAGATCCTCGCGAAAGGTGGCACAGCTGATTTCGATGAAATTCTGGCCGATCTCAAGAAACGCGACGACCGCGACATGAACCGTACGAATTCGCCACTCCGGCCTGCGGAAGACGCGCACTTGCTAGATACGAGTGAAATGAGTATAGAAGCGGCATTTCTGGCGGCAAAAAAGCTGATCGATCACGCTTTCGCGCAGCACAGGGCATAATATCGGGATTGTCGCGAGGCTTTCTGGTATGATTATGTCTTAGAAATGCTGGATAATTCGGGGTTTGTTCCTATATAGGTCTCACCCACATTTATAACCTGACTTCGCGTTCCACGCGCCGGTTGTCCCAAAGGGACGGAGCCGAAGGACAGGCCTAACGCAACTCTAACCCCCGGCGCCGCATCCGATGTTGTTTCATACCGGATGCATCAGGAGTATTTATGTCTGAATTCAATCCCTCCCTCGCAGACTTCGAGTCGCTGCTGGCCGAATCCTTTGCCAACAATGACCTTGCAGAAGGTTATGTTGTAAAGGGTCGCATCGTTGCCATCGAAAAAGACATGGCAATCATCGATGCTGGCCTCAAGGTCGAAGGTCGCGTACCGCTGAAGGAATTCGGCGCGAAGGGCAAAGACGGCTCGATGAAGCCGGGCGACGAAGTTGAAGTTTACGTTGAGCGCATCGAAAACGCACTCGGCGAAGCTGTTCTGTCGCGCGAAAAAGCACGTCGTGAAGAAAGCTGGGGCAAGCTCGAGCAGAAGTTCGCCAATGGCGAGCGCGTCGACGGCGTCATCTTCAACCAGGTCAAGGGTGGTTTCACCGTCGATCTGGACGGCGCAGTTGCGTTCCTTCCACGTTCGCAGGTCGACATTCGTCCGATCCGCGACGTTACCCCGCTTATGCACGTCCCACAGCCTTTCGAAATCCTCAAGATGGACAAGCGTCGCGGCAACATCGTTGTCTCGCGTCGTACCGTTCTTGAAGAAAGCCGTGCAGAACAGCGTTCGGAAATCGTTCAGAACCTTGAAGAAGGTCAGGTTGTTGAAGGCGTTGTCAAGAACATCACCGATTACGGTGCGTTCGTTGACCTCGGCGGCATCGACGGCCTCCTGCACGTTACCGACATGGCATGGCGCCGCGTCAACCATCCTTCGGAAATCCTCACCATCGGCCAGACCGTCAAGGTGCAGATCATCCGTATCAACCAGGAAACTCATCGTATCTCGCTCGGCATGAAGCAGCTCGAGAACGATCCTTGGGATGGCATCGGCGCGAAGTACCCGATCGGCAAAAAGATCACCGGTACTGTCACGAACATCACCGACTACGGTGCATTCGTCGAAATCGAGCCAGGCATCGAAGGCCTGATCCACGTTTCCGAAATGTCGTGGACCAAGAAGAACGTCCATCCGGGCAAGATTCTTTCCACCACTCAGGAAGTCGAAGTCGTTGTTCTCGAAGTTGATCCGGTCAAGCGCCGCATCTCCCTCGGCCTCAAGCAGACCCTCGACAACCCATGGACCACTTTCGCTCAGAAGTACCCACAGGGCACGATCGTTGAAGGCGAAGTCAAGAACAAGACCGAATTCGGCCTGTTCATTGGTCTCGACGGCGACGTTGACGGCATGGTTCACCTTTCCGATCTCGACTGGAACCGTCCAGGCGAACAGGTCATCGAAGAGTACAACAAGGGCGAAGTTGTTAAGGCCGTTGTTCTCGACGTTGATATCGAAAAGGAACGCATCTCGCTCGGCATCAAGCAGCTTTCCGGCGACAAGGTCGGTGAAGCAGCAGCTTCGGGTGAACTGCGCAAGAATGCCGTTGTAACTTGCGAAGTAACCGCAGTTACCGATGGCGGCCTTGAAGTTCGTCTGATCGACCACGACCTCGAAAGCTTCATCAAGCGCTCGGATCTGTCGCGTGATCGTGACGAACAGCGTCCAGAACGCTTCACGGTTGGTCAGAAGGTTGACGCTCGCGTCATCGCTTTCGACAAGAAGACCCGCAAGCTGCAGGTCTCGATCAAGGCGCTCGAAATCGCTGAAGAAAAAGAAGCAGTCGCTCAGTACGGTTCGTCCGACTCCGGCGCTTCGCTCGGCGACATTCTTGCTGCAGCAATGAAGAAGTCGGAAAACAACTAAGTTTTCCTACTCCTCAACCAAACATGAGAAAGCCCGCCATTTGGCGGGCTTTTTCTTTTCTGGAACGCACTGCAATCCCATCCGCCTATAATTCAGTTTTAATATTAGTTATAAAAAATACTCTTATATAATAACCTAATAAATATGGCACATAGTTGTTATTGATCAAGAAAAGTTGATGTGCGAATTCAGTATGCCTGAAAAATAAATTACATTATTACATGGAGTTTTTACGTGAAGAAATTTTTAATACTCAGCTCTTCAATTTTTCTCGCAACTTTGACAACAGGTGCCTATGCAGCTGATCCAATCAGTGCTCCGGAACCTGCACCATCGTTTGCTGTACCCGCATTTAACTGGAGTGGCGCGTATATCGGCGGACAAATCGACTATTCAATGATGAAGGGAAAATTTTCTTACGCCAACTTTCCTGAAGCGAAAGGCACTGCAAAGGGTTTCCTTGGTGGACTCTACGCAGGCTATAATTTCGATGTCGGAAACAACGTAATTTTGGGTGCAGAACTGGACTTTACGGCCGCCTTTAACAACAAGGCCAAGGAAAACGATGCTTCTGGCTACGCGGCATACGCCACGACACAGATCCGCTGGACTGGTGCAACGCGTGCGCGCGTTGGATATGCAGTAGACCGCTTCCTTCCTTATATTGCGGGTGGTGTAGCCCTGGGTGGCATTAAAGATACAGTCACGACAAACAACTCAAGCTTTACAAGCGACAAAACACGTGCCGGCTGGACGATTGGCGGCGGCGTTGATTATGCGGCAACCGATAATGTGGTTTTGCGTCTTGAGTATCGCTACACCGACTTCGGCAAGCAAAACTTCAATTTGAACAACTCAACGAATTACAGCCGGAAGCTATCCACCAACGATATTCGTATTGGTGTTGCCTACAAGTTCTAAACCTGGTGAGCTTTCGCATTTTGGCGAATAATGCTTTTGAGCGGGGCCGTTTTACCTGATGTTAAACCGGCCCCGCTTCAAAAAGCGGATAATAAAGCTATAAGCCAACTCATACCACGCCAAGCAAATGGATAAGTCCGAGGCTTATCACGCCCAGAACCAGCAGTGAAAGAATGGCGGTGAGCGTGACGCGTCCACCGGCTGAGGCAACAGAGCGTACATCGACCCCCAATCCCAGCGCAGCCATCGAAATAATCGTCAAGGCTGTCGATGCAAATTGAATACCCGGCAGAATTGTGTCGGGGATCAGATGCAGCGAACGCAGCGCCATCATGCCAAGAAATCCGATGATGAACCAGGGCACGAGTTGCAGGAAACCGAGCTTTGCTTCCGCGTCTTTGTTGCCTGCCAGAACGGAGAGCGCGAGAATAACAGGCCCCAGCATCAGCACCCGCACCAGCTTGACCAATGTTCCAAGCTGCACACTGATGGTCGCAATAGGAGCCGTGGCCGCAAGAACCTGCGGGACGGCATAAACCGTCAATCCGGCGAGAATGCCATATTGCGTGTGTGACAGACCCAGCAGCGGCACCAACAGCGGCAGGCATAGCACGACGACAACGCCAAGAATGGCAGTAAACGCGATTGAGGCAGCAACATCGTCGCTTTCCGCTCCAATGACAGGTGCAGTCGCAGCAATTGCCGAGTTGCCGCAAATTGAATTGCCGCAGGCCACCAATACCGCCATACGGTGCGGAAGCTGTAAAAGACGCCCGATGCCGTAGCTCAGCGTGATCGCAACAGCCACCACGGCCGCAATGCCCAAAATAAGTCCGGGGCCGGCGGCAACAACTGCACTCACACTAATGGAAGCGCCGAGCAGGACCACAGCAATCTCCAGCAGCATTTTGGCTGAAAAGCTAATCCCCTTGGCAAATTGTTTGCCGGGGCGGAAAATGCTTCTGACTGCAGTTCCAATCAGGATCGCCAGTACCAGCGCTTCGAGCCATGCCTTGCCGGTATAGTGCTCCTCGACCTTTTCAAGCCCAACCGCAACCGCTGAGACGGCGAGGCTAAGCGCCAGACCGGGGAGAATGTTCTTGAATTTATTCGAGGTTGCGGCTGTCATCTGATTTGGCATTCACATCTTGAGAAATATTTTCCAATCAGATGCCGCATTTCTTCTGTTCATTCCATCGTATTATATGTCACAATTCATTCGATAAAATCGAATGATTGATGCTATGACACTGGAACAATTGCGTATTTTCATCGAAGTGGCCGAGCGGGAGCACCTGACCCGCGCATCGGAAGCACTACACCTCACACCATCGGCAGTGAGTTCAGCGATTCGCACGCTCGAAGATCGCTATGGTGCAATGCTTTTCAACCGCATCGGTCGTCGTATCGAACTGACCGGCGATGGCCGCATGTTTCTTGATGAAGCACGCGCGGCGCTGGCCCGCGCGCAATCGGCTGAGCGTATGCTGTCCGAGCTTGGCGGCGGTAAGCGCGGCATTCTAGCGATCCACGCCAGTCAGACCATCGCGAGCTACTGGCTGCCGCCCTGTCTGGCGCAGTTTCATGCCGCCTACCCGTTAATCGATGTGCGGCTTACGCTCGGCAATACGGAAAGCGTGACCACAGCCACCGAAGCAGGGCTTGCCGATATAGGCCTCGTTGAAGGCGCTGTGCAGGCCCCCACACTTTCACTGCGCAAGGTTGGCACAGATCAGCTGATTGTCGTCACACGACCTGATCACGCGTGGCATCAATCCGGGCGGCTCACATGGGATTCTCTGTTTCGCGGCCAATGGATATTGCGCGAACATGGTTCAGGCACCCGCAGTGTGTTTGAAGATGCAATGCGCGTTGCAGGCTACAACCCCGCGCGTCTCAACATTGCTCTGGAGCTTCCCTCCAACGAGGCGATATGTTCGGCTGTGCTTTCCGGCAATTACGTCACGGCAATTTCAGAACTGGTGGCAGCACCGCATCTTGCGGCAGGCACACTCGTCAAAGCCGATTTCACTCTCCCGCAACGCCAGTTTCTGATGCTTTCGCACAATGATCGCTATCAAACCAAGGCTCTCAAGTCTTTCGCCGACATGCTGATGAGAGAACCAGACATGTCGCGCACAGAACACCTCCCCGACCGATAAGCACTGTAGGCTTGGCTGCCGGGTAAATCCCCGCACATCCCGACCCAATATGCGGATCGGGAACGATCCGCACAGTCGATCTGGAGGAGGTAGACATGAGCAGGAATAGAGGCGTTGTATATATGCGCCCGGGTAAAGTCGAAGTTCGTGACATTGATGATCCAGTGCTGAGCGCTCCCGATGGGCGTAAGCTGGACCACGCCGTCATCCTGAAAGTTATCACAACGAATATTTGCGGTTCCGACCAACACATGGTGCGTGGTCGCACCACCGCTATGCCCGGCCTCGTGCTTGGTCATGAAATCACTGGCGAAGTGATCGAAAAAGGCAGCGATGTGGAAATGCTCGAAGTGGGCGACATCGTTTCCGTGCCATTCAACGTTGCCTGCGGCCGCTGCCGCTGCTGCAAATCACAAGACACAGGTGTTTGCCTCACCGTCAATCCATCGCGCGCTGGCGGCGCATATGGCTATGTCGATATGGGCGGATGGATCGGCGGGCAGGCACGCTATGTCATGGTGCCTTATGCCGACTTCAATCTGCTGAAATTCCCTGACCGCGAACAGGCCATCGAGAAAATTCGCGACCTGACCATGCTGTCGGATATTCTGCCCACCGGCTTTCATGGGGCAGTGAAGGCGGGCGTCGGCGTGGGCTCCATCGTCTATGTGGCCGGTGCTGGCCCCGTCGGGCTGGCTGCTGCCGCATCAGCCCGTATTTTGGGTGCAGCCGTCGTCATGGTCGGCGATTTCAACAAAGAACGACTGGAACATGCCCGCAAGGTAGGGTTCGAGCCAATTGACCTTTCGGCAAGCGACCGTCTTGGTGACATGATTGCCGAAGTGACCGGCAGCAATGAAGTGGATAGCGCCATTGACGCCGTCGGCTTTGAAGCGCGCGGCCATAGCGGTGGCGAGCAACCAGCTATTGTTCTCAACCAGATGATGGAAATCACCCGCCCTGCCGGTTCCATCGGTATTCCGGGATTGTATGTGACCGAGGATCCGGGCGCCGTCGACAATGCGGCCAAGCAGGGAAGTCTGTCGCTGCGCTTTGGCCTTGGCTGGGCGAAGGCACAGTCTTTCCACACAGGTCAGACGCCAGTGGTCAAATATAACCGCCAGCTCATGCAAGCCATTCTGCATGGACGCCTGAACATCGCCGAAATCGTCAATGCGCAGGTGATTTCGCTGGATGATGCACCACAGGGCTATGAAAGCTTCGATCAGGGCGTGGCGAAGAAATTTGTGCTCGACCCGCACGGCATGCTGACAAAGGCTGCTTAAACAGCTTTGCGCCGGAGCGATTATCTTACTCCGGCGCAGATTTTATCGAATGGATTTCACCAGTTCAGGCTGGGTGAAACAGGTCGGTGCCATTCCATTTTTCGACTGCCACAGACCAATCGAGCGACGGGTCTTAAAACCCGGCAGACCATCGACCTTCCCCACATCATAGCCCTGCGCCTGCATGCGCTTCTGCATGGCCTGAATGTCAGAGCGATACATGGTGCCAACATTACCCCATTGGGTCTGAAAGTCGTCCGCACCATAAGCAATGCGATCACCGACATGACCAATGAAGAGCGCATAGAGGTCGCTCATATTATAATCTTTGATGACGTAGAAATTCGGCGTCACGATGAAGGCGGGGCCATAACGACCAGCGGGCATAAGCAGAAAGCCCTCGCCCTTCATTTCATTGGCCGGAAACGCCTTGCCATTGGTGCGGCTGATGCCGAGCTTTGCCCAGTCGGCAAACGTCTTGCCCTGATCCGGTCCTTCCAGCGAGCAGGAAATATTCTGAGGCACATTGACCTCATAGCCCCAGTCGCGCCCTGCCTGCCAGCCATGGATTTTGAGATAGTTAGCGATGGATGCCAGCGTATCCGGTACCGAGTTCCAGATATCGCGCTTGCCATCGCCATCAAAATCAACGGCGTGTTTGAGATAAGACGTCGGCATGAATTGCGGCTGGCCCAATGCGCCTGCCCATGAGCTTTTCATCGAACCATTGGCGATATAGCCGCGTGAGGTGATCTCAAGTGCAGCGATCAGCTCCTTGCGGAACATGTCCTTGCGCGTTGCCATGAAGGCCTTGGTGCCGAGCACTTCAAACGCATTGTATGGAATCTTGACCGTACCGAAGCCGGATTCACGACCCCATATGGCAACAACGATACGGCCCGGCACGCCATATTGCTGTTCGATCTTTTTAAGCAGACCTGCATTCTGGCCAAGCCGAGCCTTGCCGCCGCCGGTGACGGAACCAAGCGTCTTGGCATTGAAATATTTGCCCGGCGCACCAAACTCAGCCTGTTTCTGCTCTTTGGGTGTCGTTGGCTTTTCGCCGGGAATCACCAGGTCAGGCAGCTTCCAATTGATGGTAACGCCTGCAAAAGCCTGCTCGAAAACAGGGCGTGAAACGCCAGCAGCTTTGGCTTCCGGCCAGAGGTCTTTTTCGATCCAGTTACGATACTGGCTTTCGACCTGTGCTTTGGAAGGAGCTGCTATTGCAGGAGAAATGGCAAAAGCCGTGAACAGACCGAGAGCGATTTTGAAGCTTCGTTTCCATCTGCCAGCCTTCATGCCAGTCTCCAAATTATTGAATGTTTATAGCGCCGTCCGCGCCCTTAGAGCAGCGGCTATTGTGCCCTCGTCGAGGTAATCAAGCTCACCACCTACAGGCACACCATGCGCTAGTCGTGTGACACGGACGTCGAAATCAGCCAGCTGATCAGTGATGTAATGGGCGGTTGTCTGCCCTTCGACCGTCGCATTGACCGCGAGAATCACTTCCTTGATTTCGCCTGATGCAACGCGCTCAACCAGCCCTTTGATGTTGAGATCATCGGGACCAATGCCATCGAGTGGCGACAGCCGACCGCCCAGCACGTGATAGCGGACATTCATGGTGCCTGCGCGTTCGAGTGCCCAAAGATCGGACACATCTTCTACGACGATCAGCATGGACGGATCGCGACGATCATCGGTGCAGATCGTGCAAGGATCCGAGGTATCGACATTGCCGCAGCACGAGCAAATGCGCACCTTTTCGGCAGCATCCTGCATCGCCCCACCAAGCGGGATCAACAGCGCTTCTTTCTTCTTGATCAGGTGCAGCGCTGCACGACGTGCAGAACGCGGTCCCAGTCCCGGCACACGGGCCAGAAGCTGGATCAGACGTTCGATTTCAGGACCGGCGATACGTTTGGACATACTGCTTTAGAAAGTTGGGCTGCTTTGGAAAATTGACGAGTAAAAGTAAGCTGAGTAGGGGAGCTTCGTCGCTCCCCTCATCGCCTTAAAACGGCAGCTTGAAGCCCGGAGGGATTGGCAGGCCAGCGGTCAGCGACTGCGTCTTTTCAGCCATTTCAGCTTCGAGTTTCGCCTTGGCATCGTTGTGGGCTGCAATGATCAGGTCTTCGAGGATTTCCACGTCCTCTTCCTTGGCAAGCGACGGATCGATCTTCAGAGCCGACAGAGTGCCCTTGCCCGAAAGCGTGATCGTGACCAGACCGCCGCCCGAAGACGCGGTTGCTTCAAGATTGGCGATCTCGTCCTGCATGGCCTTCATCTTGGCCTGCAATTCCTTCGCCTGTTTCATCATGCCCATCATGTCACGCATGGGTTCACTCCAGTGTCTTTTAGAATTCAGTCGTCTTCAGAAGGCGTGCCGGGCACGTCTTCAACCGTATCAAGGTCTATATCGTCATCATCGCCCTGTTCTGCAACGGCAATGCGGACGTCTGTTATCTTTGCACCCGGAAAAGCCGCCAGAATAGCGGCGACATCAGGATCGGCACGCGCGTCAGTCACGAGGTTGTCGCGACGCTCGGTTTCCGCTTCCGCAACCGTCTGTCCCGAAACATCACGCGCAACCGTCACAACCCAGCGAATGCTGGTCCAGTTAAGAAGGCGTTGCGAGATATCGCTCGGCAATGATTTCGGGGCATCGTCGGTCAAGCCGATTTCAAGCCGTCCGGGGGCGATGGATGACAATCGAACGCAGTTCTTGACCAGAATCTTGAACTGCATGTCTCGATACTTGTCAGCCAATGCGACGATATCGGCAAGGCTGCTGATCGGAACCGAAGGCTGCGGCGTATTGTCGACGAATTGTTGAGGCACTGGAGGCTGTACTGGCTGCGGCTGCGTTTCCACAAGGCGCATCGCAGTCGCAGGGCCGCCCGATGCAGGCATCATGGAAGAGGCGATTGCATCCGCACTTGCACGTGCCTCTGGCTGAGAGCCAGCATTTGACCTTGCAGCGCCCGAAGGTTGCTGACGCGGTGCAGAAACAGAGCCGTTTTCAAACCCTTTCAACGCTTCATCGAGCGTTGGCAGATCGGCGGCATGCGCCAGACGGATCAGTAGCATTTCCGCCGCCTGCACTGGCCGCGTTGCCGTATCCACTTCCGCAATGCCCTTGAGCAGCATCTGCCATGTACGCGAAAGCACGCGCACCGAAAGTTTTTGCGAGAAGTCGCGACCACGAACGCGCTCGTCTTCCGAAAGCGACACATCTTCCGCCACATCCGGCGTAAACCGCAGACGTGTGACCAGATGGTTGAAATCAGCAAGATCAGTCAGCACCACCGATGGGTCAGCACCGACATCATATTGCGCGCGGAATTCCGTCAAAGCACCGGCCACATCGCCACGCATCAACATTTCAAACAGATCGATAATGCGGGCGCGATCGGCAAGGCCGAGCATTGAACGCACGGCTTCTGCCGATACATGGCCTGCACCGTGGGCGATAGCCTGATCGAAAATGGAAAGAGAATCGCGCGCAGAGCCCTCGCCCGCACGCGCAATCATTGCCAGCGATGTGTCATCGACTTCGATCTGTTCGGCTTCCGCAATGCGGCGAAGATGAGCGGCCAGGGTGCCTGATTCGATACGGCGCAGGTCAAAGCGCTGACAGCGCGACAGAACCGTGATCGGCACTTTACGGATTTCGGTGGTTGCGAAGATGAATTTGACGTGCGGCGGCGGCTCTTCGAGCGTCTTCAGCAGACCGTTGAAGGCCTGATTGGAGAGCATGTGCACTTCGTCGATGATATAGACTTTGTAACGCGCCGAGACAGGGCGATAGCGCACCTGCTCGATAATCTCGCGAATATCGTCGATACCTGTATGCGACGCCGCATCCATTTCGATTACATCGACATGGCGACCTTCCATGATCGCCTGACAATGCTCGCCCATAACGGACAGATCAATTGTCGGCTGATCGATAGAATCAGTCTTGTAATTAAGCGCGCGCGCCAGAATACGCGCTGTCGTGGTCTTGCCCACACCACGTACGCCGGTCAACATCCAGGCCTGTGCGATACGGCCGGTCTCGAACGCATTTTTCAGCGTGCGAACCATCGGCTCCTGACCGATCAGATCATTGAAATTCTGGGGACGGTATTTGCGGGCGAGAACGCGATAAGCGCCAGTTTCGGATTTTGTGTCCATTGCGACCCTTCCGTTCCCTGTTCGCTTCTTTCCGATCCTAAAACTCTAAACAGTTTGGACCGGAGACGAAAGTGTCTTCGACAGCGGTTTACTGCCAATCAACAGCCATTGCAGCATCCGCCAAAAAATCGGTATCGATTTTTGGAAAGCACGATGCATGGATCAATAGCTTAGAGCGTCCTTGTCTAGCGCCCAAAAAGGCACACGGTACTCTAACGTTGTAAAAGAAAGGTGGGAGGCTGGCACGGCGACCCGTGCCTGGCTCGTTAGGGCTGCTTCCTTCCGGACCTGACCCGGTTGGCGAGTGGCTCGTCCACCACCAACCTCCCACGCTGCATATCGTCAATTGCGAAGCAAAAAGCAAGGAGGACACCTCGCAAAAAGCGAGCATAGAGAAGAAAAAAATGATAATAATTCTAATATGGAACAGTTTGAACTCGATAAACGGCTCGATGCCGATACTTTTTCAGTCGCCAAGCTTGGCTTGTGCGAACTGCGGCTGATGGATGACCAGCGATGGCCCTGGGTGATCCTCGTGCCGCGCCGTGCGAAACTTGCCGAAATTCACGATATGACGCCACTCGATCAGACAATGCTGACTTTTGAAGCCGCGATTGTCTCGCAAGCGCTCAAGAAGGCGACCGACTGCCACAAGATCAATACCGGCGCTTTGGGCAATATTGTCCGCCAACTCCACATCCATGTCATTGCGCGCAATGAGGGCGATGCTGGCTGGCCCGGCCCTGTCTGGGGCCATGGCACCCGCAAAACTTATCATGATGCCGATGCATATGCGCTGATCGAAAAGATCCGCGCAGCGCTCTGATTCCCCCAAAAAACCACTCCCGAGAACACATTCCAGAGAAAATCATGGCTTTTCGCCTTTACGACCTGCCGGAAATTGAACCGAGCCGACTCGTCGGCTTTGCTGGCAACCGCATCGACCGTCTTTCCGAAAAGCGACAAGATGATTCGGCCTTCACCGCTCTGGAACTGCCAGAAACGCGGGTGATGATTCTGGGCGGCAACAGGCTGTTGCTCGATTACACAAATGAGAGCGCTCCGCGCGCGCTGTTTACGCTGAAAGAAGCTCAGGCTTTTTCGTCTGATCTGCATGAACCGGTGCTGCTGGGGTTGCAGGACGGCGCGCCAATGGTGGCACTCATGGCTCCGCTTGATCCGGAACATCTTGAGGCTCCCTACAAGGCGCAGGACTATCGCAGCATCTATATGGAAGGCCTCGTGCCCGCTGATATCGTCGGTGCACTGGCGCAGGCTGCTGCTTTAACAGCATGGCACAGCAATCACCGTTTTTGTGGACGTTGCGGCACAAAAAGCGAAATGCGCGCCGGTGGTGCAAAACGCATCTGCCCGAATTGTGGAGCCGAGCATTTCCCACGAACCGATCCGGTCGCGATCATGCTGCCCATTCGTGGTGAAAAATGCATTCTGGCACGCAGCGCCCACTTCGCCGCTGGGTCCTATTCCTGCCTTGCAGGCTTCATCGAGCATGGCGAGACGATCGAAGCCGCCGTGCGTCGCGAAAGCTTTGAAGAAATGGGCTTGTCGATCGGCCGCGTTGGCTATCACGCGAGCCAGCCATGGCCATTCCCTTATTCGCTGATGATCGGTTGTCATGCCGAAGTGCTGTCAGACGATTTCGCAATCGACCGCTCCGAACTCGAAGATGGTCGCTGGTTCGAGAAAGCTGAAGTGCGCGCCATGCTTGCTGGCACACATGAAAATGGGTTGCGCGTCCCGGCAACAGGAGCCATCGCAACCCATCTGATCAGAGCCTGGGCAGAAGATTAGATCCCGAAAAGTGTGAAACGGTTTTCGGAAAAGATGCGCGTAAAAACAAATAGATAGAGCATTTCCAATGATTCAAGGAAAACAGGAAATGCTCTAGATCGAAACGCGCTCTAATTACTCCGCTGCCAGCAGCTGCGTGCCGCGCGTATCGCTGCCCTTATAGACGCCTAAAATGCGCACTTCCTTGGTGAAAAATTCAAGCTCTTCCAGAGCAAGCTGCACATTACGGTCTTCCGGGTGGCCTTCAATATCCGCATAGAATTGTGTCGCGATAAACCGGCCGCCCAGCTGATAACTTTCGAGCTTGGTCATGTTGACGCCGTTGGTCGCAAAGCCACCCATTGCCTTATAAAGCGCGGCGGGCACGTTGCGTACACGGAAGACGAAAGTGGTAATAATCCGCTCGTCTTTTTCCGGGCGCGGCTCCCATTTCTTCGTCTTCGACAGAACGACAAAGCGAGTCACATTGTCTTCCGCGTCCTCGACATTCTCTTCCAGAATATCGAGGCCGTAGAGCTCGGCTGCAAGGCTTGGCGCAAGCGCTGCCATTGAGCGATCTTTCATGTCGGCCACAAGGCGGGCAGCACCTGCCGTGTCGCCAGCAATCACTGGCTTCCAGCCATTCTGCCTGATAACCTTGCGGCACTGACCGAGCGCATGGATATGGCTGTGAACAGTCTTGATCTCTTCGCGTTTCACACCGGGAAGAACCATCAACTGAAAATGGATCGGCAGGAAATATTCGCCAACAATGTGCATGTCGGCAAGCGGCAACAGATAGTGAATATCAGCAACACGACCCGCAAGCGTGTTCTCAATAGGAATCATCGCAAGATCGGCGGCACCGCTTTCGAGCGCATTAAACGCATCTTCAAAAGTCGGGCACGGCAAAGGCTCCATATCGGGAAACATGTTGCGGCAAGCCGTATCGGAATTGGCGCCCGCTTCACCCTGAAAGGAAATCCGGTTGGTCTTCATCGTGTTCGTACTTTCTCAAATGCTCCGCAACAATCGAAGCGTGTTTATCACAATCCCTTTGCGATAATTTCACGTGCCCGGTCAAGATCAGCCTGCGTATCAACGCCCAGCGGGACTGTTCTGACAATCTCTGCGTCAATGCGCATTCCGTCTTCAAGTGCACGCAGCTGCTCGAGCTTTTCGCGCTTTTCAAGCGGAGACGGCCCGATCTTCACAAAACGCTCTAACGCCGCACGGCGATAAGCGTAAAGCCCAATGTGATGATAGAGCGGGCCATCGCCGTAAGGTGCTGTGGCGCGGGTAAAATACAGCGCACGCAGACGTTCGCCACCGGGCTGTGGTGAACCGACGATCTTCACCACGTTCGGATTGATCTTTTCTTCATCCAGCGTGATTTCCACGCCCAGTGTCGCAATATCGGCAGGCCCATCTTCCAACGGCCGCAGCGCGCGGCGGATGGTTTCCGGATCAATCGTCGGCAGATCGCCCTGTACGTTGATGATCGCCTCCACCTCACCCTGTGGATCGACTTTCTGAAGCGCCTCATAAATACGGTCAGAACCCGATTCATGATCGCCGCGCGTCATAATGACCTCATGACCATGCGCCCGAACAGCTGCGAAAATCTCGTCACTATCAGTCGCAACCACGGTGCGTCCAAGAGATGCTGCCGCCGCACGATCTGCCACATGCACGATCATCGGCTTGCCGCAAATATCGGCCAACGGCTTGCTTGGCAGGCGTGTTGAAGCCATCCGCGCCGGTATAAGTGTCAGTGTTTTCAAAGTCTGAAGCATGATCGCCTCTTGGTGTTTAATTTGGCCGTAGAAAGTCTGTCGAAGCCTTCTGGCGATCTTTATCTGCACAGCAAATGCAGCAAAAGTGTCAAAAAGTCACGGGTCTAGAACCCCTTATAGGTGTTGCATCACCCCTGTAAAAGACCTAGTTTCCGCCCGACGCCGGGGAGAGACTTGCCAGCCTTTTAACACAGGTTTTGCATGCCGGCTTTGGAGGGCGTTGAGTAGAGGGAGCGCTGACCGGCGATGAATTCAACCCGGACTAATAAGTTTATCATGGCTTTTCTGGCAACGGTTTTTGTTGTCATGACGACGGGCATTCTGTCCGACACGCTGTTTCATGCGCCAGCCCCTGAGAAGCCAGGTTTCATAATCGAAGCAGCAGAGGCTTCGACTGGTGGGGAAGCTGCACCAGCCAAGGAAGAAGTGTCGATTGCTACATTGCTGCAATCCGCTGATCCGGCACGCGGCGAAACCGTCTTCAAGCGTTGCGCGGCATGCCATACAGGCGAAAAGGGTGGTGCCAACAAGGTCGGACCGCATCTTTGGGATGTTCTGGACCGCCCGGCTGCTTCCGTTGAAGGCTTTGGCTATTCAGCTGCGATGAAGGAATTTGGTGCGGGCGGCAACAAGTGGGATTATGAACATCTCAACAAGTTCCTCACTTCGCCAAAGGGCTTCATCAAGGGCACGGCCATGGGCTTTGCTGGCGACAAGAAGGACAATGAGCGCGCCGATCTGATCGCTTATCTGCGCACACTGTCCGACAATCCAGCGCCACTTCCAACAGCTGATGCTGCACCGGCAGATGGCGGCGAAGCAAAGCCTGAAGGCGCGGCACCTGCAGGTGAAGCTGAAAAACCTGCAGAGCAGGCTCCTGCGGGCAACGGCGAAGCTCCGGCACAGCCAGCACCTGCCAACTAAACTGGCCACCTAAGGCTCATTGTGATATCGAGAAAAAGCCGGGTTTAGACCCGGCTTTTTTATTGCCCGCATGTTTTTTCAACATGTGCCTTTCTTCCTCCGCAAAAACCCCTAAAAATCGCACCCAAATATCCGAAGCAGAAACGGAGATGCTGGATGAGAGGTTTTTGGGCGGGAGCGTTTGCGGTCACTATGCTGGCAAGCACGGTATCGTTTAGTTACGCAACAGATGCCGAGCCGCAATGGAGACATGCCTCAAGCCTCATAGGCGAGCCCAAATATCCGGCTGATTTCAAGCATTACGACTATGTGAACCCTGATGCACCCAAAGGCGGTGTCCTCAATCAGGTTGCCGTCGGCACGTTCGACAGCCTCAATCCATTCGTGGTTCAGGGTGTTGCCGCAGCGGGCCTCGCCGATTTCGGCGGCGGAATGCTCTACGATACATTGATGACCGATGCGCTCGATCAGGGCTCAACGCAATATCCGTTGATCGCTGAGGCATTGCAGTATCCCGACGACTTTTCATGGGTGAAATTCAAGCTCAATCCCAATGCCAGGTGGCATGATGGAGAGCCGATTACCGTTGAAGATGTGATCTGGTCATTTGAAGTTCTGAAAAAGCAGTCGCCGCTCTACAACAAATATTATGGCGACGTGGAGAAAGCCGAAAAGACCGGCGATCATGAGGTGAAGTTCACCTTCTCCCAGACAGGCAACCGCGAACTGCCACAGATCGTGGGACAGCTCGCAATCCTGCCCAAGCATTGGTGGGAAGGCAAGGACGCGCAAGGCAAGCAGCGTGACATCAGCCGTCCCACGCTGGAGATTCCACTCGGATCGGCCGCCTACAAGATCAAGAGCATGGTTCCGGGTCGCTCTATCGTATGGGGACGTGTTGCCGATTACTGGGGCAAGGACCTCGGGGTCAATGTCGGGCGCAACAACTTCGATGAAGTGCGCTACGAATATTATTTAAGCGAAGATGCAACATGGGAAGCCTTCAAGAAAGGTGGTCAGTATGACTACCGGCAGGAAAACCGCATTCAGCGCTGGATGGAACAGTATAATTTCCCAGCGGTGCAGCGCGGCGATGTCGTCAAGGAGTCTTTTCCGTTCAACGCCGTTGGCCGTATGCAGGGCTATTTCCTCAACACCCGCAGGGACAAGTTCAAAGACCCGAAAGTGCGGCAGGCACTGACTTATGCTTTCGACTTTGAATCCATGAACCGCCTGCTGTTCTTCAATCAGTACAACCGGATCAACAGCTATTTCGCAGGCAACGAGCTGCAGCTGAGCGGCGCGCCCACGCCGGAAGAAAAAGCAATTCTTGAAACCGTAAAGGATTCGCTTCCGCCGGAAGCGCTGACGGAAGAATTCAAGCTGCCGGTTTATGATACACCACAGGCAACACGCGATAATCTGCGCAAGGCACTGCAGCTTTTTAGCGAAGCAGGCTGGAAACTGCAGGGCAACAAACTTGTTAATGCCAATGGCCAGCAGTTCACAATCGAATTTCTGAATGACGGTGGCGCCTTCGAGCGCGTGCACAATCTCTATATCCAGAACCTGAAGAAAATCGGCATTGATGCGCAGATCCGCACTGTTGATGCAGCACAATATCAGGCCCGAGTGAATGATTTCGATTATGATGTTGTATCGTCCCTGACCCCACAGACAGCCTCTCCCGGCAATGAACAACGCGATATGTGGGGTTCGAAAGCTGCTGACTTCAAAGGAAGCCGCAATTATTCAGGTATCAAGAATCCGGCCATCGACAAGCTGATCGACCGCGTCATCTATGCCAAGGATCGTGATGAGCTGGTGGCAGCCAGCCATGCGCTCGACCGCGCATTGCTGTGGAACTATTACGTCATTCCGCAATGGTATTCGGACCACATCAACGTCGCCTATTGGAACAAATTCGGCATGCCGGAAAAGCAGCCCGATTATCTAGGGATTGATCCGTTTTCGTGGTGGATAGACCCCGCGAAGGAAGCCAAGCTTAAAAACAGCTCCAACTAGTATGGCGACCCCGAAATTCGTCACGCCATAAAGCAACCGTTTGAACGAATTTCGGGTTCCAAGCCATACTAGTAGTATATTGAATCTAGTGTGGTTTACGGATTTGAAGTTACTAAACGTGGATGCAACACAAATGATAGGAACTTCAAATCCACCACACTAGAGCGGCCTCAATTAAGATTGAATAGTTGAAACCGCTCTATCTATTTGTTTTTACGCATTATCCTACGCAAAACCGCTTCGCACTTTTGCTGAAAATGCTTTAAGGACGCCTTCCGATGCCGGGCTTTCATCTCAACCGCCGCCATTTTCTCGGACTTTCAGGCAGCGCCGCTCTCGCGGCCTGCCTTCCAGGAGAAGCTTTTGCAAAGCTTCCCACAGACAAGCCCCTGCATGGTTTATCTGCCTTCGGCGAACTGAAATATCCGCCCGATTTCACCCATTTCGACTACGTGAACCCGGATGCGCCCAAAGGCGGCACCTTCACGCTGGCCCCATCCACCTGGGTATGGAATCAGAACACAGAGACTTTCAATACGCTCAACACACTGGCCTTCAAGGGTGATGCACCGCCGCGCATGGAGCTGACATTTGACACGTTGATGGCGGCAGCTCTTGATGAGCCTGATGCTGTTTATGGTTTGATTGCCGAAAGTGTGACGCTGTCCAAAGATCGTCAGACCTGTCTCTTCAAGCTACGTAAGGAAGCTCGTTTTCACGATGGTTCGCCAATTGAGGCAAAGGACGTCGTGTTCACTTACGAGACGCTCAAGGAAAAGGGCCATCCGCAAATAAGGCAGATACTTGCAGCACTCGAAGCCGTGAAAGAAATCAGCAAAAGCGAAGTGCAGATGCATTTCTCTGCTGAACGCGGCCCCAATGCCATTCTCGACGCGGTTACACTGCCAATCCTCTCAAAAGACTGGTTCAAGGAGCGTTCTTTCGATGCGACAGGCCTGGAGCCGATCCTTGGATCCGGTGCTTATCGCGTTGGTAAAATCTCTGCGGGGCAAGCGATTGAATATGACCGTGTAGAGGATTATTGGGCCAGGGATTTACCGGTGCAGCGCGGCTCCGGCAACTTCGACCGCATCCGCATTGAGTTCTACCGTGATCGACAGCCAGAATTCGAAGCCTTCAAAAAGGGCAACATCGATTTTCGATCCGAGAACGTAGCGAAGAACTGGGCCACGGCTTATGATTTCCCTGCCGTTCAGCAGAACAAGGTCATCAAACGCACATTTCCAAGGGAAAAGCGCCCGCTCATGCAGGCCTGGGCGATCAACCAGCGCCGCGAACGTTTCCGCGATCCGCGCGTGCGCGAAGCGATCAATCTGTGCTTCGACTTCGAGTGGACCAACGCAAACCTGTTCTATGATACCTATCAACGGTCGCAATCCAACTTCAACGGCTCAGACTTTCAGGCCGTGGGCCTGCCGACGGCTGATGAACTGAAGGTGCTTGAACGATATCGTGGCAAAATTCCTGAAGTAGCTTTTGGTGAAGTCCCTTTCATAGCTGTTTCAGATGGTACTGGCCGTGATCGCAAGCAATTTTCACGCGCTATTGAACTGATGGAAGCTGCAGGCTTTGAGCGTAGCAAAGGCCAGTTTCACAGCAAGAGCGGTGAAAAGTTCACGCTCGAAATTCTGAGCAATTCCGAATCTCTCAATCGTGTCTACAATCCTCTCATTCAGAAGATGCGCGCCATCGGCATCGATGCCAGTGTGCGGCTGGTGGACCCGAGCCAATATCAGGCCCGCATTCAGGATTTCGATTATGACATGGTTGGAATGGCGATCCAGTTCGGCGCAACGCCGACCAAGGAGTCGCTTGCGGGCATGTTCGGTTCAGAATCGGCCAAAACGCCCGGCAGCTATAATCTCCCCGGTACATCTGACCCTATTATCGACGCATTGATTGAGGATGTGGGCAAGGTTTCCACGCGAGACGAGTTGGTGGCAACGATCAGGGTGCTTGATCGGTACTTGCGTATCAGGCTTGAGTGGATTCCAAATTGGACGGTAGCGAATCACCTGATAGCTTATTGGGATCGTTTTGGTTTCAAGGAGCCAAAGCCCGATTATGGCTTTCCGGTCGAGACGCTTTGGTGGATTAAAGCGTGATCCCGAAAAATAGGAACCGGTTTTCGGATCAGATCATGCTCATGAGAAGCGTCATAATCTCGAAGAACAAGAAGGCAAAAGCTGTTGGCAGGCCATAAGAGCATATTGAACATCCGGAGCACTGAGAGCTGATGGGCGCTTATATTTTACGCCGCCTTCTCCTGATGATCCCGACTATCCTGGGCATTATGGCCATATCTTTTGCCGTCGTTCAGTTTGCCCCCGGTGGGCCGGTTGAACGGGTGATCGCACAGCTTTCCGGTCAGGGCGGCGATGCGCTGGACCGCCTTTCCGGTGGCGGCGGCGATTTCGGCCAGAGTGGCATGGATAGCGGCTCGGTTAACTCCAAATATCGTGGTGCACAGGGTCTCGACCCACAATTCATCGCTGATCTTGAAAAGCAATTTGGCTTCGACAAGCCGCCACTTGAACGCTTCGGCCTGATGCTTTGGAATTATATGCGCTTTGATTTCGGGCACAGCTATTTCCGCGATATCAGCGTCATTGACCTCATCAAGGAAAAGATGCCGGTGTCGATTTCGCTCGGTCTGTGGCTCACCTTCCTGTCCTATCTGATTTCGATTCCGCTTGGCATTCGCAAGGCGATCAAGGAAGGAACACGTTTCGATACCTGGACCAGCGCGATCATCATCGTGGGCTATGCAATTCCAAGCTTCCTGTTCGCGATCCTGCTGATTGTGCTTTTTGCAGGTGGTTCGTTTTTCGACTGGTTCCCGCTTCGTGGTCTGACCTCACCTGATTTCGCGCAGATGTCGTTCTGGGGGAAGATCGGCGATTATCTTTGGCACATGGTCCTGCCCGTCACAGCCCTTGTGCTTTCGGCCTTCGCCACCACCACGCTTCTGACCAAGAACTCGTTTCTGGAAGAAATCCGCAAGCAGTATGTCACGACGGCGCGCGCCAAAGGCCTGACCGAAAATCAGGTTCTCTACGGCCATGTGTTCCGCAATGCGATGCTCATTGTGATTGCCGGTTTTCCGGGCGCTTTCATCTCGGCCTTCTTTACCGGCTCTCTGCTAATTGAAACCATCTTCTCGCTCGATGGGCTGGGACTGCTTGGCTATCAATCGATTATCAATCGCGATTATCCGGTCGTTTTTGCCAATCTGTTCATTTTCTCGCTGATCGGGCTTCTCGTCGGCCTCCTATCCGATCTCATGTACACATGGATCGATCCGCGTATCGACTTTGACCGGAGGGATGTGTGATGACAGATACCACCCTCACCCCGGCTGCCCCGGTAGCAAAGCCTGTGAAGCGTCCATTCCTTTCGCCGCTCAACCGTCGCCGCTGGCAGAATTTCAAAGCCAATAAACGCGGTTACTGGTCGCTGTGGATTTTCCTGTTTCTGCTTGTTGCAGCGCTCTGCTCCGAGTTTATCGCCAATGACCGCCCCATTCTCGTTTCCTATAAGGGCGAATTGCTGACGCCAGTTTTTGTCGACTATCCGGAAGAGAAATTTGGCGGCTTTTATGCCGTGACCGATTATCGCGATCCCGTCATTCAGGACGAGATCAACAATAATGGTTGGGCCATCTGGCCGCCGGTCCGCTACTCCTACAACACTGTCAATAACGACATTCCGGAAGCGGCTCCTTCAAAGCCATTCTGGCTTTACACCGAAGAGCAGCGCTGCCAGCGTTATCCGCAAGGCGTGAACGATCCCAATTGCATTGTCGGCAACTTCAACTGGCTCGGCACCGATGATCAGGCACGCGATGTTTTTGCGCGTGCACTTTATGGTTTCCGCATTTCGGTGCTGTTCGGCCTGATCCTGACGTTCTTTTCTGCCATCATTGGCGTGACGGCAGGTGCCGTGCAGGGCTATTTCGGCGGCTGGGTCGATCTTATATTCCAGCGCGTCATCGAAATCTGGTCTTCGATCCCCGTGCTTTATTTGCTGCTGATTATCGCAGCGATATTACCGCCCGGGTTCTGGGTGTTGCTCGGCATCATGCTGCTGTTTTCATGGGTGGCTTTCGTTGGCGTGGTACGTGCGGAATTCCTGCGCGCCAGAAACTTCGAATATGTGAATGCGGCGCGTGCGCTCGGCGTGAAGAACGGCACGATCATGTGGCGGCATCTTCTGCCCAATGCCATGGTCGCAACACTGACCTTCCTGCCTTTCATCCTGAACGGCTCCATCACCACACTCACCTCGCTTGATTTCCTTGGTTTCGGCCTGCCTCCGGGCTCTGCTTCGCTCGGCGAACTCCTCGCGCAGGGCAAGAACAACCTTCAAGCGCCATGGCTCGGTATTACCGGCTTTGTGGTGATCTCGTTGATGTTGTCGCTGCTGATCTTCATCGGTGAAGCAACACGCGATGCATTCGATCCACGAAAGGCGTTTCAATGAGTGGGTCAATGAATAAGCCGTTGCTTTCCGTCCGTGATCTGTCCGTCGCATTCCGCCAGAACGGAGAAGAGCGGATTTCCGTCGACCGCGTTTCCTTCGATATCGCAGAGGGTGAAACCGTGGCGCTTGTCGGTGAATCCGGGTCAGGCAAGTCCGTTTCTGCGCTGTCCATTCTAAAGCTCCTGCCCTATCCGGCAGCAAGTCATCCATCCGGCGAAATTCTTTTCAACGGCAAGGATTTGATGACGGCGTCAGAGCCTGAGTTGCGGCGTGTGCGCGGCAATGATGTCACCATGATTTTTCAAGAGCCTATGACCTCGCTCAATCCACTGCATTCGGTGGAACGGCAGATCAGCGAAATCCTGAAAATGCATCAGGGCATGAGTGATCAGGCGGCACGTGCGCGCACGCTGGAGCTTTTGCACGAGGTTGGTATTCGTGAACCGGAAAAGCGCCTTGCCGCCTTCCCGCATCAGCTTTCAGGCGGTCAGCGCCAGCGCGTGATGATCGCCATGGCGCTTGCAAACAAGCCAAAGCTGCTCATCGCCGATGAGCCGACAACCGCGCTCGATGTGACGGTTCAGGCGCAGATATTGCAGCTCCTCGCGGAACTGAAGCAAGCCCAGGGCATGTCTATGCTCTTCATCACCCATGATCTCGGTATCGTGCGCAAGATCGCCGATCGGGTTTGCGTGATGAGCAAGGGGAAGATTGTCGAAACAGGTCCGACCAAAGAAATCTTCGACAATCCGCAGCATGAATACACAAAGCACCTCCTTGCGGCAGAACCCAAGGGCGAGCCACCGCTGGCTGATCTCAGCGCGAAGAAGGTGATGGAAGGCAAGGACGTCCGCGTCTGGTTCCCGATCAAGAAGGGTTTCCTGCGCAAGACCGTCGATCATGTGAAGGCCGTGGACGGCATCAATGTGACCTTACGTGCCGGTCAGACGCTCGGCGTTGTGGGAGAGTCTGGTTCTGGCAAGACAACACTTGGTCTCGCTCTCTCACGCATGATCTCGTCGCAGGGCGAAATTCGCTTCGATGGACGCGATATTGCGAAATTCAGCTTCAAGGACATGCGCCCGCTGCGTCGTGAAATGCAGATCGTATTTCAGGACCCGTTCGGCTCACTGAGCCCACGCATGACCATTGCGGATATCATCGCCGAAGGGCTTCTGGTGCACGAACCGAAACTGTCGGTCGACGCACGTGATGAGCGCGTTGTGGCGGCACTCAAAGAAGTAAACCTTGATCCGGAAAGTCGCTTCCGCTATCCGCACGAATTTTCGGGCGGTCAGCGCCAGCGTATAGCGATTGCGCGCGCCATGGTGCTCAACCCGAAATTCGTCATGCTGGACGAGCCAACTTCGGCGCTCGACATGAGTGTTCAGGCACAGGTGGTCGATCTTTTGCGCGCATTGCAGAAAAAGCATGATCTCGCTTATCTTTTCATAAGCCATGACTTGAAAGTGGTGCGGGCGCTGGCCAATGATGTGCTGGTGATGCGCAATGGCAAGGCAGTCGAATATGGAACGTCAAAGGAAGTCTTTGCCAATCCAAAAACCGACTATACCAAGGCGTTGATGGCGGCAGCCTTCCACATGGAGGCTACTGAGGGAGGAATAAGACAATGACGACCGTGGACAAAAAAATCCTTCTGTCTCTGACCAGCTGGGATCCGGCTATTTGGGTCGACAGCTTTAAGGCACACGCGCCTGAGCGCAATGTTGTGACTGAACGCAGCGAAACCGATCCAGGCATCGAATATGCGCTCGTCTGGAAACAGAAGCCCGGCTCGCTGACCAATCTTCCAAATCTCAAAGTGATCTTCTCACTGGGGGCGGGCGTGGATCATGTCTTTCACGATCCCCACATTCCGGACGTGCCGCTCGTACGCGTCATCTCCGATGACCTCACCATGCGCATGACCGAATATGTCGTCTGGCAGGTGCTTGATCATCATCGTCTTGGCGCAAACTACCGCAAACAGCAAAAGAACCGCGTCTGGCACGAAGACCCGCGCCAACCAGCGGCCCATGAAGTGACTGTCGGCATCATGGGACTGGGGGTTCTCGGTCGCGATGCCGTAGCCAAGCTCAAGACGCTCGGCTTCAATGTCACCGGCTGGAGCCGCCGGCCGCAGGAAATCGAGGGTGTTCAGACATTCAACGGCAAAGAAGGTTTCTCGCGGTTCCTCAAAACGGCTGATATTTTCGTCTGCCTCCTGCCTTTGACGCCCGACACCAGGGGCATTCTGTCCATGACCATGTTTGCGCAATTGAAAAGCGATGGACCACTTGGAGCACCTGTGCTGATCAATGCCGGTCGTGGTGGATTGCAGAACGAAGCGGATATTCTGGCAGCACTCGATCGCGGTCTGCTTTCAGCTGTGACGCTCGACGTGTTCAATCAGGAACCGCTGCCATCTGACAGCCCGCTCTGGACACATCCGAAGGTGACGATCACCCCGCATTCGGCTGCAAGCTCGTCAGCAATGGCTATCGTTCCGCAGATCATCCGTCAGATCGAAGCTTTCGAGCGTGACGGAACTCTGGAAAACATCGTGGATCGCACGACGCAATATTAATTAAGTTACTATCGAGATCTGTCCATCCTCGCCGACTGTCACCCGATGGCCGGCGAGTTTCTTTTGGATCTCCCGGTCAAACTCGACGGCTATCGGCACATCGTGCCCCATCTCGCGCGCAACGATGAGACCAAGAAGCAGAATGGCATCTGGTTCGTGCAGAACGATCGCTGCGGGAGCCAAACCAGCGTGGACAAGTTCCAGCAACACCGCTGCCGCAGAAGACGAGCCGATGGTGCCCGGCAGACACAGGACATGGCCTGAAATGCTCTGCCCATGCTCCGGGTGACGAACATCGGCAATCCGACCCGTTTTAGGATCGACGCCACCCCAGAAACTGATGGGGGCTGAGAGAACCAGCACTTGAGCCTGAGCCACTTTTCCCGCAACAAGCACGGAGGATGCGAAAGTGGTTTCACTCATGCTGCTTGCCTTGCAAAAACGGGACGGCCTGCGACAGCACTCTCAACGCATTCCTCAAGCGACCCATAGAGCACGCCATAACCCGTATTGCCGGGCGCATAATGGGCGAATTTTCCCGAGTTCGTCATCAGAACAGCGTTATCCTTGGTCGGCAAAATAGGCGTAACAACAACGCAGGTATCGGCCACAATCACCACGCCCGCTTTTTCAAGCTGTTGCCTGCGCCCACTCTTTTCCAATACCACAAGCGCATGACGCCCCGTGCATGCATAAAGCGGCACGGCAAGCTTGCGGCCAGCAATAGCACGTTCGAGACGGTCGAACTCTGCAATCGATAAATGCGGGCTGCCAATAGCAACCGCATCAATCGCATCCACATGATCGACCGTCGACAAGCGCTTGCGCGTGGCATCGATCATCTCCTGTGTCACATGGATGATGCCTTCGGGCTTCTGATGCTGAAGCGCTGTTTCAAGATCGGGTGCTTCCGGCGTGACACCGGCAACATGGAAAAGCCCGACTGAACCCACCGATGCAGCGGCAGCGCCAAAGGCTTTCAGCGCATCTTCATCCGGGTGCAGACCGGCTCCCGCCACCACACCGATATTTGTGCCCACGCTGCGGCCAAACAGGTTGCCGAGAATAGGCCACGCAACTTCCGATTCAAGAAACGCAGGATCGATTGCAGAAATATCGAGAACGACTGTCGCACGACGATTCTCAGTCCGGTGAAGACCGTAATCAGGTGCCCGTCCGGCAATAGCACAGGCTATATCAAGAAAATCACCATAACGGTTCGTGCGCGCACCCAGCACAGAATTGCAGAAAACAACGGCGTTGGATTCGCCCCAGGCAACATCGGTTCCTTTTTCCGGGCGATGGCCCGCCTGATAAGGCGCACAGGTCCATGTCGGCTCACAGCCAAGCTTGATATAGGCGCGCATCATGCGCCTGGCCATTTCCGCCTCATGCTGCGGCAGGTTATTATGCGAACAGCCGGTAAGATCGATAGAACCGACATTGAGTGTTGCGCGCACTTTGGCTTTTGCACAGCCATCAACCAGCCTTTCAGCAAACAATGTACCGCTGTCCCCATGATAGAGCGCACCATCAATATGCGCGGACGCAATTGGGATCAGACGTGGCGCTCCCATTAAACGCGCGGTATCCGCCACAATACGCATGGCCATCGCAGCGCCTTCGCCCTCAGCGCCTGCTGCTATAGACTGCTCTTCATGGGTTAATGTCAGTGCCACGCGTGATCTCCTTGCGCATGGTGATCGATGTCGTGCGCGTAAAACCGGGATGAGCAGTTTCCGCCATCTTGCGATAGCCTAGCTTCTCAAAGACGGCATGGTTGCGCGTGAGCTCAATGCGCGTCTGCAGCTCCATCACAGGCTTACCACGCGCTACTGCCTGCTGCTCGGCCCTATCCACGAGTTTACGTCCAATCCCCTGACCTTCAAAGCCGGGCGCAACTGCAAACTTGCCAAGATAGAAGTGATCGTCCTTTTCCTTGATAAACACACAGCCTGCCAATTCATCACCGATAAAGGCTGCAAAACCCGTTTCGTCTTTTGCCTTCTCCCGCAAATTATCAGCTGTCAGCTGCTGCGCGGAAGATGGTGGATCAATGACCCCATCCATATAGGCAAAACTCTCCTGAATGAGTCGGAGGAGCTCCTCCCAACGATCAAAATCCGAACTGACAGGAAGAACACGGAGGGCCGTCATTTGGGTTTGCGGGCCTTATAACGAATGGTTTCAAACCGAACGTTCAATGCATTGTAAAGCAGAAGCCGACCGACAAGCGGCTCACCGATACCGGTCACGAGCTTAATTACTTCCATGGCCTGCAAACTGCCAATCACGCCGGGCAAGACGCCGAGAACGCCCGCTTCCGCACAAGTTGGCACAGATCCTGGTGGCGGCATGTCTGGAAACAGATCGCGATAGGATGGATTGGGATTGCCATCGGCACCATTGGCGTAAGGCATAAGCACCGTCACTGTGCCATCAAAACGGCCCATAGCTCCCGTCACCAATGGGCGTTGGGCAAGGGCCGCAGCGTCAGCCAGTGCGTAGCGCGTGGTGAAATTGTCCGAGCCATCGACAACAACATCATAATCGCTGATGAGAGCTTGTGCATTCTCGCCATTTAGCCGCAACAGATGGGTTTCGACCTTCACATGCGGATTGATGCGGGCAATCGAAGCCTTGGCGCTGTCGACCTTCGCTTGGCCGACACTTTCTGTGTCGTGGATCACCTGCCTTTGCAGATTCGACAGCGAAACCGTATCGTCATCGACAAGGCCAAGCGTGCCAATACCGGCTGCAGCCAGATATTGCAGCACCGGCGCGCCAAGTCCACCGGCGCCCACGATAAGGACGCGGGCAGCTTTCAGCATCTGCTGACCGGGACCACCGATTTCCGGCAACACGATATGGCGCGCATAGCGTTCCAGTTCTTCGGATGAAAAAGGCTTTGATGATGCGTTCATGATGCTTGAACATAGGCCCGTTAAAGCCGTCTGTCAGCGGATATTTTGTCTCAAATTCTGGTCAGCTCGCCTGCCGCCACATTGAAAAACTGTGCGTCACCTTCCAGCGCTTCAAAGAGCGAGCGGTCAGTGCCCGTCATAAATGCCTGCCCGCCAAGATCGTCAAGAATACCAAACAGGGCCGCACGGCGGCCCGTATCGAGATGCGCCGCGATTTCATCAAGCAAAAGGATAGGCGCCATGCCCGAGAGCTCACCCGTCAGCCGCGCATGAGCCAGAATAAGTCCGATCAGCAATGCCTTCTGCTCGCCGGTGGAGCAAAGCGCTGCAGGCATAGATTTGGGTCGATGCTGAACGATGAGATCGGTACGATGCGGACCATCCAAAGTGCGTCCGGCAGCCCGATCCCGTACACGCCCGTCGCGCAATGTGCGACGAAAATCCTCTTCAAGATCAAGTGCCGCTTCAACACCAATGCGCTGTTCAAGCGATCCTTCGAGAAAGCAATCAGCTTTAGGGAACGGACCATCACTGGGCAGTCGCTCAATCATCGCTGCAATCATGCGCATCGCCTCGGCGCGCGCCGCAGCGATTGCAATGCCGAGTTCCGCCATCTGGCTTTCAATCGCTTCCAGCCACTGATTATCGCTGTTTCCGTCACTCAGCAGACGATTGCGCGAGCGCATCGCCTTTTCATAATCAAGCACGCGTTTGCCGTGACCGGTATCAATGGCAAGCACCATGCGGTCGAGAAATCGCCGCCGATCCGATGCGCCGCCCGTAAAAAGCCCGTCCATCGACGGAACAACCCAGAGAACGCGCGCATAATCGAGGAGTTCATCGCCGGATGCAGCAATGCCATTGATGCGGACCTTACGGCCACCTTCGCCGCCGCCTGCAGTGCCTGTGCCGATTTCGGCATCGCCATAAATCATGCAATCGAGCGATGCATGGATGGCAAAACCATCATGTCCCGTTGTGCGCGCAACATCATCATAGGATGCGCGCCGCAACCCTCTGCCCGGAGACAAGAAGGAAAGAGCTTCTATGAGATTGGTTTTGCCTGAGCCGTTTTCGCCGGTCAGCACCACATGGCCCGGACCAAGCGGCAGCGTGAGCTCCGCATAATTGCGAAAGTCAGAAAGTTTAAGCCGCCGGACCGAGACTCGATCCGGACGGCTTAGATTTGGTTCTGAGATGCTCACGATCTGTTTTCTTTAAGGCCCTAAACGCGCATCGGCATCAGGACATACAGCACATCTTCGTCGCCCATATCGCGCACCAGTGTTGGTGAACCGGCATCTGCCAGCATGAAGACTGCTTCGGAGCCCGAAAGCTGGCTGGTGATGTCGAGCAGATATTTCGAGTTGAAGCCGATATCGATGGGATCCGCATCGTAATCCGCTGCCAGCTCGTCAGTCGCACTGCCCGAATCGGGATTGTTGACCGTCAGTGTCAGCTGGCCATCGGCAATGGAAAGCTTAACCGCACGGCCACGCTCGCTCGAAATGGTGGAAACGCGATCAACGGAGGCCGCGAAATCCTGGCGGCTGATGGTGAGCTTCTTGTCGTTACCCGAAGGAATCACGCGCTGATAATCCGGGAACGTGCCGTCGATCAGCTTGGAAGTGAGAACGACCGATCCCACTGTGAAGCGGATCTTTGCATCCGACAGTTCAACCGACACAACAGTGTCCGGCACATCAACGAGTTTCTGGAGTTCAGCAACCGTTTTGCGCGGAATGATAATACCCGGCATACCTTCAGTGCCCGACGGCGCTTCCAGTTCAGCACGAGCAAGGCGGTGACCGTCGGTAGCAACTGCACGCAGCTTCAGCGCACCGTCGCTTTCAATGGCGTGGAAATAGATACCGTTGAGATAGTAGCGGGTTTCTTCTGTCGAGATCGCAAACTGTGTGCGGTCGATGAGACGCTTTAAAGCCTGCGCATCGATGCGGAAGGAATGCGTGAACGAACCGGCTGTCAGTTCCGGGAAATCCGACTGCGGCAAGCACTGCAGGCGGAAAGACGACTTGCCCGAAATGACTGACATCGAGCCGCCATCGGGATTGGTCGACAGCATGACTTCTGCGCCGTCAGGCAGCTTGCGCACGATATCGTAGAGAAGATGCGCTGGAACCGTGGTTGCTCCGGCCTGTTCGACCATGGCAGCGGTTGCTTCGTTCACTTCAAGATCAAGGTCCGTTGCCTTGAGCGCTAGACTTCCGCCTTCGGCTTGCAAAAGCACATTGGACAGAATCGGAATCGTGTTGCGACGCTCCACGACACGGTGGACGTGGTTGAGTGACTTGAGAAGGTTTGATCGCTCTAGGGTAACACGCATATTGAAACGCACTCGCTCTCTAGGACAGGGCAACCGCGTAACGGGCAGATGCCCCCATCAATAAGGCGCACAAGCGCCAGAAGGTTTGCTAAAGTGGCAGATATTCGAGCTGAAAAGCAAGCCCACGCCGCATCGCAAAACGACACGGCGCAGGCTTTTTAACGAATTTCTACAGATCAGGCAGCCTGATCGTTGATGAGGCGCTTCAGCAGCTCGAGTTCCTGCGCCAGCTTGCCGTCGGCACCGACCAGATCTTCGATCTTGCGCACGGCATGGAGCACAGTGGTATGGTCGCGTCCGCCAAAACGACGACCGATTTCCGGAAGCGAACGCGGGGTCAGCATCTTCGCCAGATACATCGCGACCTGACGCGGCTTTACAATGGTGCGCGTGCGGCGGTTCGAAAGCAGATCCTGCTTCGAGACGTTGTAATGACGTGCCACGATACGCTGAATTTCTTCAATACGGATACGCTTAGGTTCGCCAACGCGGGTCAGATGGCCGAGCAGTTCATCGACGCGGTCGATGGAAAGATTTGGCTCAAACGACTGGCGGAACAGAAGCTGGTTGAAAGCGCCTTCCAGTTCGCGACCCGATCCGGTGACGGTACGGGCAACATGGGCGAGAATTTCATCATCAATATTAAGGCTTGAATCTTCAAGCTGTGCAGTCGTGAGGCGGCGGCGCAGCATTTCAACGCGCATTTCATAATCAGGTGCTGCAACTTCCAGAGCAACACCACCCTGAAGGCGCGAACGAACACGGACATCGAGTGATTCCAGTTCAGACGGTGGGCGATCTGCTGCAACAACCACCTGCTTGGCGCTGTCGAGCAGCGTGTTGAGAAGATGACAGAACTCGTGCTGGATCGACTTGCCCTGCAGGAACTGCATGTCGTCAATGACGAGCAGGTCGATGTCGCGCAGCTGTTCCTTGAAAGAAAGCGCATTGTTGTCACGAATCGCCGTCGCAAAACGCCACATGAAATATTCCGCAGTCAGATAAACGACGCGGGCCTTTTCCTGACGCTGCAGGGCAGCCGCAGCAATCGCCTGCAAAAGGTGAGTCTTACCAAGACCAACAGATGCATGGATGAAAAGCGGGTTGAAGCGCACCGCACTTGAGCCTGCTTCTGCGATGGTGCGGGCGGCAGCAAGAGCCACACGATTGGAAGCACCGTCAATGAAAGAATCAAATGTGTAACGCGGATCGAGCGGAGAGCCGAGAACCGAACCGGAAGCCGATTCTGCCACAACTGCCGAACCGCGCTTTTCAGCGCTTGGCTGACCAACCGGGAAAACGACCTTTTCGCGCATGGCAGCAGGCGACTTGGTGTCCACGACTTCGCTGGTTTCAGCGGGTGCTGCGGTGCGCACAACACGGCTCACTCCGCGCACAACCACTTCTACCTTGAGAATCTGCGGGTGTTCTTCCTGCCAGAGCTCGGTCAGCAGTTCAGAATAATGATTGTTGATCCACGAGCGAAGAAAAGCCGTCGGAACCGACAGGCGAACCACGCTTTTGGACAGATCGTCGAGCTTCAGACGGCCAAACCAGCTTGAATAGATCTCGCTGCCAACGCGGGCTTTCAGCTTTGCTGTCAGACGTTCAAAAACATCATCGCCAACGACATTCCCAGCGCTCACCATGAGGCTGTTTTCTTTTCCAGTAGCAGAAGATCCATGGTTACGGTTCGCATGCGCATCATCACCCATCGTTGCCGTCGACTTACCAGTCATCATTGCCATCGTCTCGCCTGCCTTCACATTCTTACGCGCCATTTTGCGGCGCTTGTCGTTATTTCCCGCATCAGGTCCGCAGGATCTTATGATCCAGTCGCCTCGCAGGTACTCATCTCACACTGGCTCCTCACGCGGAGGGCCAAACACAAACTCAAACAGTCCACGCCTCAAACAGCTGCCGCGGATCGGTGTCCGGATGCTCCTTTCCGGCTACGCGTTACGACTCACACAATTCTTGCTCAAGGCTGATTGCCCGGAACGGATCTTGCGACAACCATTCAATGAACGAAGATGCGCCTAAAACAGCATTCCGGTTAATGAATGGTAATCAACAGCCATGAGAAACAAACTTAATAGGAACAGGGCCTTAGACCAGACCTCAGCACCCGCGGACAAGACTGCCCACGTCAATTGAAGACTCAATGTGATGCTAACTCCGGGCCGTGGCCCACCCCTCTGATGTCCTGACTTTAGCGAAGCCTCGCGGCAAAGGGCAAGTCTAAGATCTGCAGTTTTTTCTTCAATTAAGACTTGCATGGCCGGTGCAGGGGATCAGAGAATCGGGCGTCAAAGAAATAACACCTTTGGATTCAATGCGTTTCCCGAACCGTTTTTTTAGGTGGCCACGATATGTTCTCCGACAAAATAAATTTTAAAAAAATGGCTTGACTCAGACGGTCTTCCGAGTCCTTCGTGGAGCCTGTGGATAACTGTGGATAAAGATTTGCAAGTTTTTGAAAACAAAAGGGAATTCCCATCAGTCATTTTTCCGGGAGCTTGAAAAATATCATTAAATTATAAAGCGTCTCAAAAAAACATGCCCCTAGTTTAATGGGTGCCGTTCTTTAAAAAAGTTCCAAAAAAGAAAACCCGGCTAACAATGAGCCGGGTTTCTAAAACCTAGTTTTAATTTTAGGTTATATCAGGCGTTCAGAGCCTTAACGCGTGCAGCAAGGCGCGAAACCTTACGAGCAGCGGTATTCTTGTGAACGACGCCCTTTGAAGCAGCGCGCATCAGTTCAGGCTCAGCAGCCTTGAATGCAACCGATGCTGCTTCCTTGTCGCCGCTCAAGAGCGCATCTTCAACCTTGCGGAGGAAGGTACGAACGCGCGAACGACGCGACTTGTTGATTTCGGTGCGGGCAGCGATCTTGCGCACTGCCTTCTTGGCCGAAGGAGTATTGGCCATAAATGCCTCTCTTTTTCTGTCAGCAGCCCACTGGGTATAACCGTCGGGCACAAAACCTCTAGGGCAGCCATAGTGCCTAGGGCCGCCGATCCGTGGCGGGCTTATAGATCAGCTTTGCTCCCGCGTCAACGAGGATTCTGCGGAGCGAGCTCGCCAAAAGGCCGGATATGCGGCCTTCCGACTTAATTTCCGGCCTCAGACAAAGCCAATCCGGCTAAACTGTCGCGATCTGATCAGCCTTCAGGATCGAACGATCAGCGATTCTTGAAAGATGGGGTACGCTTATCGATGAAAGCGGACATGCCTTCTTTCTGGTCCTCAGTGGCAAAAAGCGAGTGAAACAGACGGCGTTCAAAACGCAGACCTTCATCAAGTGTCGTCTCATACGAACGATTGACCGATTCCTTCACCATCTGCACGGAAGGCTGCGAGAAGGAGGCAATACGCTCGGCAGCTTTCAATGCTTCCTCGATCAGTTCCTCAGGGGCAACAAGGCGCGAGACAAGACCACAACGCTCGGCTTCCTCTGCATCCATCATGCGCCCCGTCAGACACATATCCATGGCTTTGGATTTACCGACATAGCGCGCAAGGCGCTGTGAGCCGCCCATGCCCGGCATAACACCCAGCGTAATTTCCGGCTGACCGAATTTGGCATTGGTGGCTGCGATAATAAAATCGCACATCATGGCGAGTTCGCAACCGCCACCCAGCGCATAGCCCGACACGGCTGCAATGATCGGCTTGCGCACACGATCCACCTTGCGCCAGTCTGCAAACATATCCTGCAAATAGGCGTCGACGAAATTGATTGGCTGCATTTCCTTGATATCGGCACCAGCCGCAAAGGCTTTTTCCGAACCGGTGAGCACGATCGCTCCGATTTTGCCATCAGTATCGAAAGCGGCCAGGGCTTCGGTCAGCTCTTTAAGAACTGTACTGTTCAGCGCATTGAGCGCCTGCGGTCGATTAAGACGAACAAGACCAACGCCACCGCGCGTCTCAACAACGATCGTTTCATAGGCCATGGAATAATTCTCCTCCTTCGCCAGACCAGAAATTGCTGGACAAGGTGTACTGCCGGTTTCCATTTGGCAAGATCAGCCAAATATCAATTCAATATCAACTTTGGCATGATGCGCAGAAAAAGGTCGAGCGGCCCGCCTGTACTGCTCGCTCAACCACACCCGTACAGCCCGGAGCGCGACAAGGCTGCGCCTCGCGGCCATAGACGGAGAACGAGTGCTGAAAATAGCCAAGCGCACCATCAGCCTGAATATAATCTTTCAAACTCGATCCACCTGCGGCAATGGCTTCTGCAATCACGGTGCGGACATCCCCGGCAAGACGATCAAGCGTCTCCTTGTCTCTCGCGATCGAACCTGCGGCACGCATGGGCGAGAGCCGTGATCGCCACAATGCCTCGCAGACATAAATATTGCCCAACCCCGCAATCAGCCGCTGATCAAGCAGTGCTGCCTTTAATGGCGTCTTGCGATCTTTAAAGAGTGTGCCAAGCAACTCTCCTGAAAGCCGGTTTCCTGTCGGCTCAACACCAAGCCCTTTGAGCAAGGGGTGATCATCAAGCCCACCTTTCTCGGCAAAGAGCATGAAACCAAAACGCCGCGGATCATTATAGATGATGCGCGCCTTCGAGCCGTCCGGGCGCAGCATATGAAAGACGACATGGTCGTGCTTGGCGATTTTGGATCGCTCATGATGAAAGCCGCCCGGCATTCCCTCCGCATCATCCGCTTCGATGCGAAATGAACCCGACATACCAAGATGGCTGATAATCGACAGCCCGTCATCCAGATGCATGGTCAGATATTTCGCGCGGCGACCCAGCGCCTCAATACGATGACCTGAAACGCGCTCGACAAATTGATCGGGAAAAGGAAACCGCAGATCTGGCCGGTTCTGCTCGACCCGCTCGACATTTGCGCCTTCCATGAAGGGCTGCAATCCGCGGCGGACCGTCTCGACCTCTGGCAATTCAGGCATTGATTATCTTCCCAGCAAATAGTTCGGAAAACCTCATATAGGCCGGAGAAACTGTATTTGCCATCCGTTAACCCAAACCAGACCGAAGTCGCGCCCAAGCCAAGTTGGAGTCATATTAACGCTTTATTTTCCTTGTTTCTTAAACTCATCACAATTGGCGGGCATTAAAAGGAACCCTACTGCATAGTTCCTTAAATCGGAATCGATTTACGGTAGAACTATGCAGCATGTTTAAATTGTTAGAGCGGCCTTTGTGCGCCCCCTTGGGCGTACGACGCTCTAACGAGAATTCAGCTCAGGGTAAGTAACATGCCGGCTTTGATGACGCGCTTTTTCAAGAACAGATCGGGTGCAGCGATGATTGAATGCACACTCATCGGTGCGCTTGCCATTATCGCCGTCATCAGTGGCATGGCGCTTTTCGCCGGAAAGCCCGCTTCCGCTTTCGATTACAATGCAGCCGCACAGATTCAGCTCGTCGAACGAAACTAGTGGATTGAATTTGACGTTTGAATCCCGACTCACATATCGGATCAGACCATTAGAAAACGTTGACCCGCATCTTGTCCGAAAACCGTTTCACACTTTTCGGGACGCGCTCGAATGTTTCCCTTTCATGCAGAATTGAATAGCCAGTCGGTTCACGCCGGGTGGCTATTTGTTTATTGACGTAGCTACAAGTTTTCACTGCCGAGGAATGTCATGACCGTTGAGATCGTTACCACCAAATCAGCAGACAGCCGCCCCATCTGGTTCATCGGAACGAATAAGGTCGATCAGGCAGGGCTGACATCCGATGTCCAGGCCTGGGCCAGAGCGAATGATTTCAACGGTGAAGCCGGACGTGTTCTTGTGCTGCCGGGCAAAGACGGCTCGATTGCTGGCGCTCTGTTTGGTACAGGCGATGATGAACAAGGTGGCCAGTCGCAGCTTTTGGCCGGTAAGCTTGCCCGCAGCCTGCCAGAAGGCGACTGGTATATTGAAGGCAGTTCTGACCATGCCGAACTGACAGCGCTTGCATTTCTCATGGGCGGTTACAGTTTCACGCGTTACCGCAAGGGCAATGGTAAGACAATCCGTCTGACCATTCCCGAAGGTGTGGATGTCGCTGAAACACAGCGCATTGCCGATGCTGTAACTCTTGCCCGTGATCTCATCAACACGCCGACCAATGATATGGGACCGGATGCGCTGGAACAGGCGGCACGTGATCTGGCAGCCAGCAATGGCGCGAAGGTCAGCACCATCGAGGGCGACGCACTTCTGGAACAGAATTTCCCGATGATCCATGCGGTTGGTCGTGCAGGCAGCATCGCACCGCGCCTGATCGATATCACATGGGGCAAAGACAGCGATCCAAAGATCACGCTCGTCGGCAAAGGCGTATGTTTTGATACCGGCGGTCTCGACATCAAGCCTGCGAGCGGCATGCTGCTCATGAAAAAAGATATGGGCGGAGCCGCCAATGTGCTGGGGCTGGCCTCCATCATCATGGACGCGAAACTGCCCGTGCGGCTACGCGTGCTCATTCCGGCAGTCGAGAATTCGATTGCGGGCAATGCTTTCCGCCCAAGCGATGTGCTGCAAAGCCGCAAGGGATTAACCGTTGAAATCGGAAATACCGATGCAGAAGGCCGTCTGGTTCTGGCAGACGCACTGGCACTGGCCGATGAGGAAGAACCGGAACTCATCATCGATATGGCAACGCTGACAGGTGCAGCGCGTGTGGCGCTCGGCCCGGATCTGCCGCCTTTCTATACGCATGATGATGCGCTTGCAGCAGATATTGCAGAGAAAGCTGATGAAACCGCCGATCCGCTCTGGCGAATGCCGCTCTGGCAGCCTTATGCGCAGAAACTTTCGTCGCGTGTGGCAGACATCAACAATGTCACCACCGATGGCTTTGCAGGCTCTGTGACGGCTGCACTGTTCCTGAGCCGCTTTGTCGAGAAGGCTAAAAGCTGGGCACATTTCGACATCTACGGCTGGGTGCCGGTGGAAAAGCCTGCCTCGCCGATTGGTGGCGAAGCACAGGCAATCCGCGCGCTCTATAAGCTGCTCAAAGAGCAGTATCCCGCAAAATGAAATCGCTTGCCTGCAAAGTGAAAACGGCGTTGAATGATACGGGTCCGAAACAATTACCCGAGCTTCGGTAGAACATGCCCGTTGAACTGAAACCTTTGCAGGCACTGACATTGCTGAGAACTTTGTCGCTGGAGCAGGTGCGGGACGAGATGCCCGACCTGACCACGCGACAAGTCACTATACTTCTCACCATTTATCTGGAGCCCCCGCCGCATACGGTGCGAGGACTTGCAGCCAAACTGAATGTCACCAAGCCGGTGATTACACGCGCCCTCGATACGATGGGAACACTCGACCTTGTATCCCGGCATCGTGATGAAAAAGACCGTCGGAATGTGCTAGTAAAGAGAACGGTTACTGGCGCACTTTATGTCGAAAGATTAGGCGATCTGGTGATCGCCAAGGCCAGGGAGTTACCACTGTGAGCATGCTCGACCGTCGCTTGAATGCCTATCGTCCCGATCTCGCCGATGAGCGGTTGAGCGGCAAGGTGGAAGCGAGCCGTTTTACCACTGGCACTCTGATGCAGGTTTCGGCTTCGGTGGTCGACCTTCGTTCTGAACCACGACCAGATAGCGGGCCGCAAACCCAGATCATTTTCGGCGACATGGTCCGCGTTTTCGAAGAGCAGGACGGCTGGTCTTGGGTGCAGGCCGAGCGCGACGGCTATACAGGTTACGTATCCTCAGCATCGCTGGAAAAGCCAACCGCAGATGCGACTCACATGGTGATCGTGCCGCGCACATTCATCTATCCCGGCTCTGATCTTCGTTTTCCGCATACCAAGGCACTTTCGCTTGGCTCGCGTGTGCGCATTGTCGGTTCCGCTGAGACACGCGGCACGCAATATGCACTGCTTGAAAATGGCGAAGCCCTGATTGCAGGCCATCTTGCGCCACTTGATCAGCATGCGGCAGACTATGTTGCAGTTGCTGAAACCCTGTTGCATACGCCTTATCTCTGGGGTGGAACATCAGGTTTCGGTATCGATTGTTCCGGTATCGTGCAGCTTTCCATGTGGGTTTCGGGCCGCAAGGTCTTGCGCGATTCGGACATGCAGCAAAACACGCTCGGCGAAATCGTCGAACCGGATGATGATTATTCCAATCTCAAGCGCGGAGATCTGGTGTTCTGGAAAGGCCACGTCGCGATCTGTGCATCGCCTGACATGCTGATCCACGCCAGCGGCCACACCATGACCGTGACCCTGGAGCCACTCAGGGACGCAATCAAGCGCATCGCCTATCTCTACGATCTGCCAACGCTGATCAGAAGGCCCTGATGTCCGGGTATCTTTCATGACGGGAAAAACGACACTCCCACGATCGGTGCTCTGGATTTCCACACTGGGATTCTCAGCACTGCTCTTCGGGTTTGTCACCTTCTTCCCGTCTGCCGTTTCGCTTGAAAGGGCCGCACGCATGACCATCACCGCTTCGCCAGCCAGCTTTGCCAGCGTCAATGGCATTGAGATGTATTATCGCGTCGTGGGAAAGGGCCCGCCAATCCTTCTCATCCATGGCGGCCTGTCTGATCAGCATGTCTGGGATGCACAACTGCCGATTCTCGCGCGCGATCATACGGTGATTGTTGCGGATAGCCGTGGGCAAGGACGCTCGACACGCACGACCGATCCGCTCACCTATGAGCTGATGGCTGACGATTATGTAGCACTGCTGGATTATCTCAACATCGGCAAGGTTGATCTGGTCGGCTGGAGCGATGGCGGCATTATCGGCATCGATATTGCCATGCGCTATCCCGAACGACTCAAAAGCCTGTTTGCGCAAGCCGCCAATGTTACGCCGGAGGGCTCGACCGGCTATGCTCTGGCGCGCGCCGAAGGCAAACCGCTTCCTGAATTACGCCACTATGAAAGCATCGATAAAGAAATCCATGCCTTATGGGCGAATGAGCCGAACTATACGGCGGAAGACTTGTCGAAGATCACCGTGCGAACCGCCATTGTAATCGGTGATCGCGATACTGCGATCACGCGTGAGCATACCGAGTTCATTGCAGATCATATTCCTGATGCACGGCTGGTTATCCTGCCCGATTCCGGTCATGGCGTTCCGGCGGAAAATCCCCGCCTCTACGCCCGTGCAGTATTGAAATTCATTGCTGGCGACAATCCCGATGGCTCGGTTACGGCCAGCAAATAGCTTCAAACGCGATTGGGCAGGACACGATCAGGCGGGCGATGGCCATCGACAAAAGCCCGGATATTGATGATCACCTTGTCGCCCATATCAACGCGGCCTTCAATCGTGGCCGACCCCATATGCGGCAGCAACACGACCTTGCCTTTTTCAGCAAGCGAAAGAAGCTGCGGATTGACCGCCGGTTCATGCTCGAACACGTCGAGACCCGCGCCCGCAATTTTGCCCTGCTCGATCAGCTCGACCAGCGCATTTTCATCGATAATCTGACCACGCGCCGTGTTGACCAGATAGGCTGTCGGCTGCATGAGCGCTATTCTGCGGGCTGAAAGCAGGTGAAATGTTGCCGGTGTGGATGGGCAATTGACCGAAATGATGTCCATCCGCGCCAGCATCTGGTCGAGACTGTCCCAATAGGTCGCTTCCAGCTCTTCCTCGACCTGTGCGCTGACACGCTTGCGGTTGTGATAATGAATGGAAAGACCGAAGGCCTTGGCACGGCGTGCGACCGCAGTACCAATGCGGCCCATACCGACAATACCGAGGCGCTTGCCCCAGATGCGGCGTCCGAGCATCCAGGTCGGTGACCAGCCCGGCCATTCGCCGTCGCGCTCATTGAGCACATTCGCACCCTCAACGAGCCTGCGAGGCACCATCAGCAACAGCGCCAGCGTCATGTCGGCTGTATCTTCGGTCAGCACATTAGGCGTGTTGGTAACGGTGATGCCGCGCTTTGCAGCAGCCGCGACATCGATATTGTCGACGCCATTGCCAAAATTGGCGATCAGTTTGAGATTCGGCCCCGCCTGTTCAATCGCAGCAGCATCGATCACGTCAGTGATACAGGGCACGAGAACATCCGCCTCTTTCATCGCGGCGATGATTTCAGGCTGTGACATGCGATGGTCGTCTATATTCAAACGTGCGTCGAACAATTCCCGCATTCGGGTTTCAACCGGGTCAGGCAGTTTTCGGGTAAGAACCACCAGTGGTTTCTTCTTGTTCGACATCTCCACCCCATTTTTTGAGCAAAGCTCTAAAAGTCGCTTTCAAGCATTCTCAGACGCAAAACACGGTTCACAGTCCCTGAAAATCCTTTAACCAATATCCCGTGTTGAGACCTCCTTAACCAAGAAGGTGCAATATGAGATATTGCTTCGGCTGCACATCTCTAGCAAGGCGGCGCGGCAAAGACAAAGAAAAACAGAATCGTAAAAACGGCAACAGAGCAGTCTCAGCAGTTCTCACAGGCCTGCAAAAACCAAAACTCTTGTACCTGTTTTTCGATCACAAGCGGGAAAACCGCGCAGTTATTCGTTTTCGCAGTTTCAGTCGGTCCCTCCCCCTTGCCCTGAAACTGCCCGACATGACAGGACGGCGAGAGGTCAGAATTGTACCGAGTACTTTCGCAACGCTTTTTTATGGCAGCGCTTGGCAGCATCGCAATGCTGCTGGTCATTGCACCACTTGGCGCATCGCACCAACATGCCGCAATGGCTCAGGCGACATCAGGCACGACATTGGGCGCAAGCGGCCTGCCTGTGCCGCGCTTTGTCAGTCTCAAGCCCGCACGCGTCAATTTGCGTGTCGGACCCGGTAGAGATTATGCCGTGTCGTGGCTGTTTATGAAATCGGGGCTGCCTGTCGAAATCATTCAGGAATATGACAACTGGCGCCGCATCCGTGATGCCGATGGCACCGAAGGCTGGGTTTATCAGTCGCTGCTATCGGGCAAACGCACAGCGATCACCGCGCCATGGCTCAAGAATAATGAGGGTTCGATGATCACCATGCATCGCGACCCAACCGAGACTTCGGGGCTTGCGGCGGAAATCGAACCCAATGTGATCGGCACCGTTCGCCAATGCAATGGCCAGTGGTGTCGGATGGACATGCAGGGCACCCGTGGCTGGATCAAACAATCCGATCTTTGGGGCGTTTACCCCGACGAAGTTTTCGACTGATCCACAAACGCCGACGCTTGACGAGTGAGTACCGCCAACGGTACTTCTCTCAAACAAATTAAAAAGGAGTTTTATGCGCAGAAGTTCATCGCTGCCGTTTTAACGGTTTTGAACCCTACCCCTTGCGGTGGGATATTTGTGCATATCAAAACTCTGGAATAACCATGAAAAAAATGTCGGTCATGATCCGCGCTTATGAAGCTGCGGACAAAGAAACCTTATCTTCAATCTGGTATCGCGCTTCGCTCGAAGCGCATGCTTTTCTGGGAGTGGGCCTGCTTCGCGACCAGCAAAAGCTGATCGAAGACGTCTATCTCGAAAAGGCAGAGACCTGGGTCGCGGTTGTAGATAACAAATCTGTCGGCTTTATCGGCCTTCTGGACAGTTTCATCGGCGGCTTGTTCGTCGATCCAGCAGCTCAGGGCCACGGCATAGGTCGTAAATTGATTGACCACTCGCTGGCAATGAAGGGCGAACTTTCGCTCGAAGTTTACGCTGATAATCAAAGGGCTTGTCGCTTCTACAAGCAGCTCGGTTTTCAGGAAATCAGCCGTCGCGCGAAAGACGACAACGGTCTTCCGTTCGCCAATATTGAAATGCAGCTAAAAGCCTAATGATAAAGCGGGGCGATTGCTTGCCCCGCTTTATTGGCATTATTCAATATCAACTATCACCAAGCCGGAATAACCGATCCTTTGAAGGTTTCAGCGATAAACTGCTTCACTTCCGGGCTATGATAGGTGCTGATCAGCGTCTTCACCCATTCAGCATCCTTGTCAGCTGTGCGGACGACCAGCACATTCACATAAGGAGCCTTTTCGCCTTCGCGGATAAGCGCATCACCTGCCGGGTTCAGTCCCGCTTCCAAAGCGTAGTTGGTATTGATGACTGCAGCATCCACATCTTCAAGCGAACGCGGCAACTGTGCTGCATCAAGTTCCACGAACTTCAGGTTCTTCGGATTTTCCGTCACATCAATGGACGTAACCTTCAGGCCCTTGGCAGCATCCAGCTTGATAAGGCCGTTATCGGCAAGCACCAGAAGCGCGCGCCCGCCATTGGTCGGATCATTTGGAATGGCGATAGTAGCACCATCGGCCAGTTCTGAAATGTTCTTGAGCTTCTTGGAATACATGCCCATCGGGAAGTTGACAGTCGGTGCTACCGTCTCAATCGGAAAGCCGCGATCTGCCACCTGGTTATCGAGATAAGGCTGATGCTGGAAGGAATTTGCCTCAAGCGCACCGTCAGCCAGAGCCATGTTGGGAATCACATAATCGGAAAATTCCTGAATATCGATTTCCATTCCCTTGGTGGCGGCAACTTCCCTGACCTTTTCCATGATCTGCGCGTGCGGTCCGGGGGTGACGCCAATGCGAATCTTCTCGGCAAAGGCGCTTGCCGTTGAGAAAAGAGCGAAAGCGGTGGCGGCAATGATCAACTTGTGCATGGGCGTCTCCAGTCAAATCGTTATCGACGCATTCACGCTTGGTTGGGAGGTCCGCTTTCAAATGCGCCTGGGAAAGGTAATGGGTCGGATGAATCACTTTAGCCTAAGATGCGCAACAAAAAAGCGGCCCCAAAGGCCGCTTTCTTGAAACTTATATCAAAGCTACTCAGCGCGTCCTGCGGCGAAGGCGGACGATAATGTCCACATTGACGATTTCCATGCCTTCGGGTGCTTCGGGCATATTGGAGACCGTTGGCTGACCGCGTTCACCATGCGGAATATCGAAAACGACATTCTCGCCTTCAAGGAAGAAGTGCTGGTGATCGGATATATTGGTATCGAAATATGTTTTCGAACCTTCGACTGCGATGATGCGCAGCATGCCGGCTTCGGTAAACTGGTGCAGCGTGTTATAGACAGTCGCAAGCGATACCGGCACGTTCGCGAGGACCGCTTCTTCATGAAGGTCTTCAGCAGAAAGGTGGCGATCGCCTTGCGCATAGATCAGGCTGGCAAGCGAAACACGTTGACGCGTCGGGCGCAAACCCGCTCCGCGAAGCCGTTCTTCCATTGAAACCATCGAGTGGCTGGCATGATAATTCTGCATATTCACCCTTGGATCCGTCACAAGCTTGTAGCAATTTCGTCAAAGATTAAACGGGCTGTTGCCCATTGCATACTGACATTGATATATGCCGTTGCGAAATAAGTATCAATAGGCATGGTAATCCCGGCTTTTTTTGGAAAACCACGCACACTATTTTACTGACGGAAACACTCTATGTTAGAGGTGTTCCCGAAAAGATGAAAACCCGACCGCTTCTGGCGACAGAAACGGTCACATCAGAATGATCCTCAAGGGAGGCGTAATGGCAGAACAGAAATCGAGCTACGGGTATGAAGAGCTCCTCAGCTGCGCACGCGGCGAGTTGTTCGGTCCCGGCAATGCACAGCTCCCCCTGCCACCAATGCTGATGGTGCACCGCATCACCGAAATTTCCGAAACCGGCGGAGAGTTCGACAAGGGCTATATCCGTGCCGAATACGATGTCAGCCCCGACGACTGGTATTTCCCATGCCATTTTCAGGGCAATCCAATCATGCCGGGCTGCCTTGGCCTCGACGGCATGTGGCAGCTGACAGGCTTCTTCCTCGGCTGGCTCGGTGAGCCGGGTCGCGGTATGGCGCTTTCGACCGGTGAAGTGAAGTTCAAGGGCATGGTTCGCCCGCACACCAAGCTTCTGCAATACGGTATCGACTTCAAGCGCGTCATGCGTGGCCGCTTGGTTCTTGGCACGGCCGATGGCTGGCTCAAGGCTGATGGCGAAACCATCTACAAGGCAAGCGACCTGCGCGTCGGCCTGTCAAAAGACGGCGATAGCGCTTAATTCATCATCATTCACGGGCGCGACTGTAGAAAATATCGAGTTTTCATGCAGCCGCGCTCAAAACATGCGAAGATCGCACCTATGTAACCGGGAACAAGGGTCAGCCTTCACGGGTTGATCACACGGAACAGGTGTAAAGGAGAACGCGATGCGGCGTGTGGTCGTAACGGGTATGGGGATTGTATCCTCAATTGGAAACAACACCGAAGAGGTAACAACCTCTCTGCGTGAGGCCAAATCCGGCATTTCCCGTGCCGAAGAATATGCCGAACTCGGATTCCGTTGCCAGGTGCACGGCGCACCGAAAATCGACGTTGAAGCACTCGTAGACCGTCGCGCAATGCGCTTCCATGGCCGTGGTACGGCTTGGAATCACGTTGCCATGGATCAGGCGATTGCCGATGCAGGCCTTTCGGAGGAGCAGGTCTCCAATGATCGTACCGGCATTATCATGGGTTCCGGCGGCCCTTCGACACGCACGATCGTCGATAGTGCCGACACGACCCGTGAAAAAGGTCCAAAGCGCGTTGGTCCATTTGCTGTGCCAAAAGCCATGAGCTCGACCGCGTCGGCTACGCTTGCGACCTTCTTCAAGATCAAGGGCATCAACTATTCGATCTCGTCGGCTTGTGCGACGTCGAACCATTGTATCGGCAATGCATTCGAGATGATCCAGTATGGCAAGCAGGACCGCATGTTTGCGGGCGGCTGTGAAGATCTCGACTGGACGCTTTCGGTGTTGTTCGACGCCATGGGTGCTATGTCGTCCAAATATAACGACACGCCGTCCACTGCATCGCGCGCCTATGACAAAAACCGCGACGGTTTTGTTATTGCCGGTGGTGCGGGTGTTCTGGTGCTTGAAGATCTTGAAACAGCACTCGCACGCGGTGCGAAGATTTACGGCGAAATCGTCGGCTACGGCGCAACCTCCGACGGCTATGACATGGTCGCTCCGTCTGGCGAAGGTGCTGTTCGCTGCATGAAGATGGCGCTTTCGACGGTTACCTCGAAGATCGACTACATCAATCCACATGCAACCTCGACGCCTGCCGGTGACGCTCCGGAAATCGAAGCTATACGTCAGGTCTTTGGCTCAGGCGATGCCTGCCCGCCAATTGCGGCGACCAAATCACTGACCGGCCATTCGCTGGGCGCTACCGGGGTGCAGGAAGCAATTTACTCGCTTTTGATGATGCAGAATAACTTCATCTGCGAAAGCGCTCATATCGAAGAACTGGATCCTGCCTTCGCGGACATGCCTATCGTTCGCAAGCGCATCGACAATGCTCAGCTCAATACCGTGCTCTCCAACTCCTTCGGATTTGGCGGCACCAATGCCACGCTGGTGTTCCAGCGTTATCAGGGCTGACGGAGAGGGACAATATGCAAGGTTTGATGCAAGGCAAACGCGGCCTCATTATGGGGGTCGCGAATAACCACTCACTCGCATGGGGCATTTCTAAACAACTCGCAGCACAAGGTGCCGAACTCGCATTCACCTATCAGGGCGATGCACTCGGTAAACGCGTAAAGCCACTGGCCGAACAGGTCGGCTCGGATTTGGTGCTGCCTTGCGATGTTGAAGATATCGCTTCAGTTGATGCCGTTTTCGCTGAAATCGAGAAGAAATGGGGAAAGCTCGATTTTATCGTTCACGCCATCGGCTTCTCCGACAAGACCGAACTGAAGGGCCGCTACGCAGACGTCACCACGCGCGAAAATTTCAGCCGCACCATGGTGATTTCCGCCTACTCCTTCACGGAAATGGCACAGCGCGCAGAAAAGCTCATGAAGGACGGCGGCTCGATCCTGACGCTGACCTATGGCGGTTCCACGCGCACGATCCCGAACTACAATGTCATGGGCGTTGCCAAGGCGGCACTTGAGGCAATGGTTCGCTATCTCGCTGCCGATTACGGTCCGCAGGGCATCCGCGTCAATGCGATCTCGGCTGGTCCGGTGCGCACGCTGGCTGGTGCCGGTATTGGCGATGCACGCGCAATCTTCAGCTATCAGCGCCGCAACTCGCCGCTTCGTCGGACTGTCGATATCGATGATGTCGGCAAATCGGCTGTCTATCTGCTGTCCGATCTTTCGAGCGGTGTTACCGGTGAAGTCCATTATGTGGATTCTGGCTACAACATCGTTTCGATGCCGACGCTTGAAGAGCTGAAAAGCTCCGATGCCGAACGCGGCGAATAAAGCCAAGCCATCTTGAAAAAGGCCGCCCTTGAGGCGGCCTTTTTATTTCAGTTACAGCGGTTCCAGTTAGGACTGAATCGTTGGAGCCGCTGTAACTATTTGTTTTTTCGCATTATCCTACGCAAAACCGCTTCGCACTTTTTGCTGAAAATGCTTTACTTTTTGGCATCGAAAATTTTGAAACCGTTCGCTTCTTCGAGAACCGTCACATTCTTGAACAGCCCCTTCAACGTCGCTTCATAAGGCAATTGCCGGTTTGCAACCATCAGCAGACGGCCACCGATTTTCAGGCGTGAAGCGGCGGCAGCAATAAATGTCTGTCCAAGCGACATATCGGTCGCGCGCCCTTCATGGAACGGTGGATTCATGATGACGGTATCATAGATGCCCGTCAGCTTCTCACTGGTCACATCGAACCAGTTAAACGAAACCGGCACCGACGCACCCAAACGCTCGAGATTGCCGCGTGCGGCTTCCAACGCCTCGTAATCAGCCTCGAAAAGATCGATCCCCTTGAGGCGGTCGGCATATTTGAGACTTTGTGCTGCGAGATAGCCCCAGCCAGCGCCAAGATCGGCGACTTGGCCGAAAACGATCTTTTCCATATGTGGCACCAATAGTGCCGAGCCTTTGTCGATCGCGCCGTGCGAGAACATGCCGGGTTCTGTGCGGAACACATCGTCAATATCGGTCGCAAGCGGCTTCAATGCATTGATGAAATCATTTGTCAGATCAGCCGGGCGTTGCAGCCAGAAGGCCACCGCGTGATTCTTGGACAGGCGATCGCTGATTTCAGCGATATTGCCGACCCATTTTCGGAAACTATCGACGCCGAGCTTCTTGTCACCGCATACGACGATCCACCCGCCGGGCTCAACACGCATCAGAAGCTCCGCAAACCACGCCTCATTGCGTCCGCGATGTTTTCCGAGCAGCAGCAGTCCGCCAGAGAAACGCTTCTCCTCGTCCAATTCTGGCGCCAATCTGGGAATTGCTTTGAAGCCTTCCTTGTTGAGTGCGAGCCAGTCCGGGCGCCAGGGCTGTAAAAAAGTCAGCGCCCGCTTCCATTCATCCTCAAGCTGCCGGTCGGCAGACAGGCCGCAGGCAAGGAAGGTCTGACCTTCTTCAGGCATATCCAAAATGTCCTGATAGAAGGGGAGAAAAAGTGTTTCTTGTGCTGGTGTCATCATGGCTCATCCATGGTCCTGAATTGATTCACGTGCAACAAAAAAGCGCGCCCCAAAATAGCTTTGAGGCGCGCTCTTTTTAAATTATTGCGGCGTAGAACGCTTACTCAGCGTCAGCTTCTGCCTTCTTTTCAGCAACAACTTCCTTGCCGGTTTCCTGATCGACAACCTTCATCGACAGGCGAACCTTGCCACGCTCGTCAAAGCCCATGAGCTTGACCCAGACCTTCTGGCCTTCCTTAACCACATCGGTGGTCTTGGCAACGCGGTCGGAAGCCAGCTGCGAGATGTGAACCAGACCATCGCGTGGACCGAAGAAGTTTACGAATGCGCCGAAGTCAGCGGTCTTAACAACCGTACCTTCATAAATTTCGCCAACTTCCGGTTCAGCAACAATCGAATGAATCCACTTCTTGGCGGCTTCGATTTCCTTGCCATTCGACGAAGCGATCTTGACCGTACCATCGTCTTCGATGTTGATCTTCGCGCCAGTCTTTTCGACGATTTCACGAATAACCTTACCGCCCGAACCGATAACATCACGGATCTTGTCGGTAGGAATGTTCATGACTTCGATGCGTGGAGCAAATTCGCCGAGTTCTTCACGCGAGGTCGAAAGAGCCTTGCTCATTTCGCCGAGGATGTGAACACGACCGCCCTTAGCCTGTTCCAGAGCAACCTTCATGATCTCTTCGGTGATACCGTCGATCTTGATGTCCATCTGAAGGGCTGTGATGCCGCTTTCAGTACCAGCTACCTTGAAATCCATATCGCCGAGGTGATCTTCATCACCCAGGATGTCGGAAAGAACTGCGAAACGCTCGCCTTCCTTGATGAGGCCCATAGCAATACCAGCCACCGGGCGGGTGATTGGAACGCCCGCATCCATCAGCGCCAGCGACGTGCCGCAAACGGTTGCCATCGACGACGAACCGTTGGATTCCGTGATCTCGGAAACAGTACGGATCGTGTAAGGGAACTGTTCAGCTGCTGGCAGCATTGGATGGATCGCACGCCATGCAAGCTTACCATGACCAACTTCACGACGGCCTGGCGAACCCATGCGGCCGGTTTCACCAACCGAATATGGCGGGAAGTTGTAATGCAGCATGAAGGATTCTTTGTACGTACCGGTCAGAGAATCGATCATCTGTTCGTCTTCGCCGGTGCCGAGCGTGGCAACAACGATTGCCTGCGTTTCACCGCGGGTGAACAGAGCCGAACCGTGGGTGCGTGGCAGAAGGCCAACTTCCGAAACGATTGCGCGGACCGTCGACAGATCGCGGCCATCGATACGGTTGCCGGTGTCGAGAATGTTCCAGCGAACGATCTTCGCCTGCAGGTGCTTGAAAACGGTCGCAAACTTTTCAGCCGAGAATTCTGGCTCTTCAACGCCTTCAGGGAAGAAGTGAGCCTTCGCCTTGGCCTTTGCAGCATCAACAGCTGTGTAACGAGCCTGCTTTTCGGTGATCTTGTAAGCGTCGCGCAGATCGTTTTCGACAACTGCGAGCATCTTGGCTTCGAGGTCCGACAGATCTTCCGGCTGGAAATCACGTGGTTCCTTGGCAGCAACTTCAGCGAGCTTGATGATCGCGTCGATAACTGGCTGGAAGCCCTTCTGGCCGAAAACAACGGCGCCGAGCATGACTTCTTCGGAAAGCTCCTGAGCTTCCGATTCAACCATCAGAACAGCGTCGGCAGTACCGGCAACAACCAGATCGAGTTTCGATTCCGGCATTTCGTCGATATTCGGGTTCAGCACATATTCGTCGTTGATGTAACCAACGCGTGCGCCGCCAATCGGGCCCATGAAAGGAACACCGGAAATGGTCAATGCTGCAGAAGCTGCAACCATGGACAGAACGTCGGGATTGTTCTCAAGGTCATGCTGAATGACGGTCAGAACTACCTGCGTGTCGTTCTTGTAGCCATCAACGAAAAGCGGGCGGATCGGACGGTCGATCAGGCGCGAAACCAGAGTTTCGTTTTCGCTTGGACGACCTTCGCGCTTGAAGAAACCACCTGGGATCTTGCCAGCTGCGTAAGTCTTTTCCTGATAGTTGACGGTCAGCGGGAAGAAATCCTGACCCGGCTTTGGTTCCTTGGCAGAAACAACAGTCGCCAGAACGACGGTTTCGCCATAGGTTGCGAGAACTGCACCGTCAGCCTGACGCGCGATCTTGCCGGTTTCCAGAATGAGCGGACGGCCGCCCCATTCGATTTCAACTTTATGGGTATTGAACATATCTTGTCCTCATGTGGAGATGCCGCGCAAAAGCGCCTGAAGGCATCACCTCGGTTGGCGGACGGGCCACGGGCAAGACAACGGGAAGTTCGTTAAACGTATCAGAACATTCACTGGTACGAACTACCTGCAATCCTGCCCCATGACTGGTCCAGGTCATAAGCCTTACGGCTCTTAGAGCGGTTCCAGTTAAGATTGAAGCGTTGGAACCGCGTCTCACTATTTATTTTTAAGCATTGTCCTGCGCAAAACCGCTTTGCACTTTTGCTGGAAATGCTTTGATTGGCATGACGGAATGCACCCAGTGCGCCGTTTCATGCCAGATGGGCATTCGCCCTATACAGTCGCATCTTGCTCTGTCAGCGGCTATCCGCACGACAAAATGCCAAATAAATCAAACGGGCGACGTTTTGAGACGTCGCCCGATTTTACCGTTAGCGGCGCAGGCCGAGACGGCCGATCAGCGCCTGGTAACGTGCCTGGTCGATGCCCTTGACATAGTCAAGAAGACGACGACGCTGCGAAACCAGCTTCAGAAGGCCGCGACGCGAATGATTGTCATTCTTGTGGCCCTTGAAATGATCTGTAAGGTTAGCAATACGCTCGGAAAGAACGGCAACCTGTACTTCAGGAGAACCGGTATCGCCTTCCTTGGTGGCGTATTCCTTGATAAGTGCTTGCTTGCGCTCAGCAGTAATCGACATCGTACACCCTTTCTTGATGAGAGGAAAAAGAGACGCCCAGGCCGGGATGTCGTCCAGCGCGGGCCATTTACACGATCAGACACATATTTTGTGCGATCGCTGATGGGGCATATAGTGCAAAAACGGCAATAATACCAGCGTCAAATCAGCACCAGTATTATTGCAGTTAATTTAGCGCCCTGTGAAAACACGCTTTGGCTTGAACTGACCATGCTCAATATAACCGATCGCAAGCAATTTGCCATGCGATGTCACACAAGCCTCGTCCGCTTCAAGCGGAGCATCGCGGCCACGAATGATCACAGGATTGCCAAGACGCACGCGTTGCGCCTGATCATCAGACAATGGAACCTGCGGCAGGCAATCAAGGGCAGCACCCGTATCGATGACAAGCGCATCAAGGGCGGAGAAATCGCGGCGCGGTGCCGGCTGCTCAACAACCTCCGCCTCAGCGTCAGCTTCGCTCTCTTCCTTCTTGGGTGGAAGCGGGGGCCAGACTTCTTCAAGCTCTGCCAGCGTCACCAGATCCTCTTCGGTAAAGGGAGCCACTTCGATGCGGCGCAGATCAGAAATATGACCGTAACAGCCAAGATCGCGGCCCATATCGCGTGCAAGCGAGCGAACATAAGTGCCCTTGGAGCATTCAACTTCAAATTCGGTGCGGTTTTCGTCTGGAAACTCGACGATTTCCAGACGGTCGATTTCGACTTCACGCGCCGGAATTTCCACCGTTTCGCCTTCACGAGCCAGATCATAGGCACGTTCGCCTGCAATCTTGATGGCCGAGAACTGCGGCGGAATCTGTGAAATAACGCCGGTATAGTTTGGCAGCAAGGCTTCGACATCTGCCCGCGACGGGCGATTGTCGGAGTTCTTGGTAGCAACACCTTCCAGATCGTCGGTGGAGCGCTCTTCACCCCAGGTTACCGTGAAACGATAAACCTTGGTGCCGTCCATGACATAAGGCACGGTCTTGGTGGCTTCACCCAGCGCAATTGGCAGCATACCAGAAGCAAGAGGATCGAGTGTACCAGCATGACCGGCCTTTTCAGCGTTGAAAAGCCACTTGATTTTCGAGACCGCTTCGGTCGATCCCATACCTTTCGGCTTGTCAAAAATGACCCAGCCAGAAACCGGACGGCCTTTTTTCTTGCCCCGTCTTGCCATGCTTTATGCGTCTCCATTGCGGGAAGCGTCGTCGGCTTCACCATCTGTATTATCGGCTTCTTCATTGTCTCGTCCAAGATCGCGTGCCACTTCCGGCGAGCGCAGAAGCGCATCAATCTTGGAAAAATTGTCAAAGCTGGTATCTGCCCGGAAGCGGAACTCCGGCATGTATTTCATCTGGCTCAGGCTTGGTGCAATGCGTCCGCGAATGAATTTCGCATTCGCCGCCAGCGCCTTGATGACAGCCTGCGCATCAGTGCTGCCGAGTGGCGTGATGAAACAGGTTGCGATTTTCAGATCAGGCGACATACGCACTTCCGACACGGAAATAACGGTGCGCTCGATCAGATCATCGCGGATTTCCCCGCGCTGAAGGACTTGTGCCAACGCGTGACGTACCTGCTCGCCGACGCGTAGCTGTCGCTGGGAAAGACCGCCCGAGCCTTTCGGGTCCGGAGAACGTGCCATAATTTTATCCTCGATAAACAGTGACTAGAGCATTTCCATTTTTGATTGAATCAAAAGAAATGCTCTATCTTTTTGTTTTAACGCACATCTTGTTCCGAAAACCGGTTCCCACTTTTCGGGATGTGCTCTAAGCGGCATTCAACCCCAAGGGCTGACCGATGAAATGACTACAAATTGATAGGTTCAATTTACCACAATTCAGATGGGAGTCAGACCCTCGGAACCGGGCAATGAAAAGCCGGACCGTCCAATCGAGGACGGCCCGGTATTTAAGAGATTACAGCGTACGCGTAATGTGTTCGACGCGGAACGCTTCGATCGTATCGCCTGCACGGATGTCGTCGTAGTTTTCGAACGCCATACCGCATTCCTGACCCATCGGCACTTCCGAGACTTCGTCCTTGAAACGCTTGAGTGTCTTGAGCTTGCCTTCGTGGATAACCACGTTGTCACGGATGAGGCGTACGCCTGCGCCACGTTCGACCTTACCGTCAACGACGCGGCAACCGGCAACCTTACCAACCTTGGTGATGTTGAAGACTTCAAGAATCTCAGCATTACCAATGAAGGTTTCACGACGTTCTGGCGACAGGAGACCCGACATCGCTGCCTTAACATCTTCGATCAGATCGTAGATGATGTTGTAGTAGCGAATTTCAGTGCCCTGCTGATCAGCTGCATCGCGTGCCTGCTTGTTGGCACGAACGTTGAAGCCGATGATCGCCGCATTGGAAGCTTCAGCCAGAGATACGTCGCTTTCCGTGATGCCGCCTGCGCCTGAATGAACGATACGCGCACGCACTTCGTCGGTGCCGAGCTTTTCGAGAGCCGTAATAATCGCTTCGACCGAACCCTGCACGTCACCCTTGATGACAAGCGGGAATTCCTTCGTGCCGGTCACCTGAAGCTGGTTCATCATCTGCTCAAGCGAGCCACGCTGACCAGTCTGGCGTGCAACGGCCTTATCGCGAGCAAGACGCTGACGATATTCGGCAATTTCACGAGCCTTGGCTTCATTGGCAACGACTGCAAAACGATCACCAGCCTGTGGCGTGCCCTGCAGACCGAGGACTTCGACCGGCATTGCAGGACCGGCTTCTTTCACATGTTCGCCATGGTCGTTGACCAGAGCGCGCACACGGCCCCATTCATTACCGGCAGCAATGATATCGCCCGGACGCAATGTACCCTTCTGAACCAGAACGGTTGCGACCGAACCACGGCCACGATCAAGCTGAGCTTCGATGACGACGCCTTCAGCCGTACGTGTCGGATCAGCCTTGAGGTCAAGAATTTCAGCCTGCAACAGAACGGCTTCAAGCAGCTTGTCGAGGTTCAGTTTCTTCTTGGCCGAAACTTCGACATCGAGCACTTCACCGCCCATGGTTTCGACGAAAACATCGTGCTGGAGCAGCTGTGTGCGAACCTTCTGCGCATCGGCTTCCGGCTTGTCGATCTTGTTGATTGCAACAATGATCGGAACGCCTGCGGCCTTAGCATGATTGATCGATTCAATCGTCTGCGGCATGACGCTGTCGTCGGCTGCGACCACCAGAATGGCGATGTCGGTTGCCTGCGCACCACGGGCACGCATTGCGGTAAATGCAGCGTGGCCCGGCGTATCGATGAAGGTAATCTTATGGCCGTTCTGTTCGACCTGATAAGCACCGATGTGCTGCGTGATGCCACCAGCTTCACCCGATACCACATTGGCCTGACGGATCGCATCGAGAAGCGAGGTCTTGCCGTGGTCAACGTGACCCATGATGGTAACGACAGGAGGACGTGACACGAGTGCGGCCTGATCATCCACCACGTTGAAGATGCCTTCTTCAACGTCAGACTCAGCAACGCGCTTGACTGTATGGCCGAATTCTTCAGCAATGAGCTGCGCCATATCGGCATCGATCACATCGCCCGGCTTCATCATCTGGCCCTGCTTCATCAGGTACTTGATGATGTCCACAGAACGCTCAGCCATACGCTGTGCGAGTTCCTGAAGCGTAATGGTTTCAGGCACAGTCACTTCACGAGAAATCTTCTCGCGGGTTTCCTGCATCTGCGAACGCTTGAACTTTTCCTGACGGCGACGCATTGCCGACAGCGAACGCGAACGACCTTCATCTTCCAGATTGCTGGAGATTGTCAGCTTGCCACGACGACGATCGTCTTCGGTCTTGGTAACCTTTGGCGCACGAACTTCCGGCTTTGCCGGTGCACCGCGACGCGCGGCACTCAGGCCACCGCCACGACGATCATCGTCGTCACCCGCGGCTCCACCCGGCTTGCGCAGCTGGCTCTGTGGAAGCGGCTTGTTGGCTGTTGGAATAACATCGGCAATCGCAGGTGCTGCCGGACGTGCATTCTGCTGGGGACGACCACCCTGTGGAGGACGACCCGAATGCTGCGGACGACCACCCTGCGGTGCAGGACGGGAATCGCCACGCTGTTCCGAACGGCCTTCCGACTGCGGCATACGCTTGTTTGCTTCCGCTTCGGCACGCGCCTTGGCTTCTGCTTCCGACTTCAGACGTGCTTCTTCCTCTGCCTGACGACGAGCGGATTCTTCACGTTCCTTGGCGCGACGTGCATCTTCTTCGGCGCGGCGCTTGGCTTCTTCAGCAGCGCGAACGCGATCAGCGGCGTCGCGAACCTGCGCTTCTTCAAGCGCGCGGCGACGTGCATCCATTTCGGAACGCGACAGCGTATTCAGCACCATGCCGGAGCGATCAGACTGGCGTGGACGCTGCTGCTGGCCGGAGCGCTGCTGGTTACGCGGCTGCTGCTGTGCAACATGCGGCCGAGGCGTTGTTACGGGCGGCGCTGCTACAGGAGCTGCCGGTGCCGCTGCCACAGGAGCCTTGGGCTGCTGTGGTGCAGGCGTCGCTGCTGGTGCCGATGCCTGTGGCGCTGCAGCTACAGGAGCGGCTGGCGCAGGTGTTGCAACAGGTGCAGGCGTCGCTGCTGGTGCAGGTGCCTGTGGAGCTACAGCTGCGGGAGTTGCCGGAGCAGGTGCAGCTACAGGCTTTGGTGCCGCTGCTTCCACTTCAGGCTTCTCATCAGGCCGTGAGAACTTGCGCTTCTTAGTTTCAACGACGACAGCCTTCGTGCGGCCGTGGCTGAAATTCTGGCGCACGGTGCTCTGCTCAACGCCTGGCCGCTTGATGGTCAGCGTCTTCTTGGAGTTGACGCTCAGCGTCTTGTCGTCGTTTGTTTTATCGCTCATTACGTTTCCGTTTCCTTCGCAGCTTCAGCCGCTTTACTCGAGCAGTATCCAATCAGATCAGATCATTTTGAATAATGCTCCAGTCATCCACTTCAGTGCATGATCCAGCCCGGCAACCAAGCCGAGTATCCGTTTCATGCTCCAGAGCGGATCCCGTCTTCCCGGGATTAAGAGAACCGCTCTACTAATTTATACCACAGCAGTGTCGGACTGCCGTTTCAATTTCATAAAGCGCTCATGCAACCCTGAGGATCACGCGCTTTAAACCCTATTTCTTCACTGTCGTGATCGGAAACCGGCAACCGCCTTTCCGCGACAGTTTTGTTGACGCAGCTTCAAACGGGAAACCGGCTCCCACTTTTCCTGAAACTGCGCTAGTGGCTTTCACCACGATAGCGATGCAATAAAAGCACCCTTTGCACCACCCCGACGGATGCCTTTCCGTCGAGCACGGCTGCATGTATCACATTTCCCCCCCCAAATGCCAAATCCATTTCTTCTCCTTTGAAAAGAGAGAAGGCCGGGATTTCGGGGCCATCCATATGCACAACCACGCGGCGGGCCTGATCAAGCTTGCGAACCCCATCGGAGGCCGCTTCCTGAGCATGTAGCACAAGTGCCGCAGCGCCCGAGCGGATCGCCTGATCCACTTTAGTCGAACCAGACACCACAGCGCCCGCCTTGCGCGCCAGGGCCAGACTGCCGAGTGCGGATTTCGTCAGCAGCTGGTCAACCAGCGCGCCAAGATCCGCCTGTGGCGTTACGCCTTCCTTCAGCGCCCGCGCAAAAAGCTTGCGCTTGACGGCTTCATCGACCAGACGCCGTTCTGCCTTGACCCAACAGCCCCTGCCCGGCAGGTTTCGCTTGAGGTCCGGCACAACCGAGCCATCAGGACCTGCCACAAAACGGATCAGGTCATCAGCAGAACCGCTTTCGCGCGTGACGATACAGGTTCTGTCATTCATATCCTGCTCCACACGCAACTCCAAGCCAGGTGCAACTCCAAGTCAGGCCAGGCTTTGCCATCCACCGCCATCAACTCAATTACAAATCTGGCAGCGGCCTAGCAGAGCTTACGCCACTTCTCAACATGAAACTCTGAAACAGCAACTTTTGCGCCCGGATCGCTCCGGGCGCAAAAGCATTGTGTTCGGATACTTTACGAAGCGGCTTCTTCGTCGCCCGCTTCAGCATCTTCATCGGTTTCAACCGAAACCAGCTCGTCTTCCGTGATCCAGCCAGCCTTCAAACGCGCAGTCAGGATCATCTGTTCCGCGTCGACGCGAGAAACATCGAATGGCGACAGGATACCGGTATGGGTAACGGTTTCACCGTCTTTGCGTTCACGCCAGCCAACAAGATCGTCAACGGCATAACCAGCGAAGTCTTCGATGTTCTTCACGCCATCTTCGCCAACTGCAACCAGCATGGCTGTGGTCAGACCCGGAAGATCGCGAAGTTCGTCTTCAACGCCAAGCGCCTTACGACGATCGTCCTGCTCACCTTCGATGCGTTCCAGGAATTCGCGTGCGCGTTCCTGAATTTCACCAGCGGTGTCTTCATCGAAACCGTCGATAGAAGCGATTTCGCCTGGCTCGACATAGGCAAGCTCTTCAACAGAGGCAAAGCCTTCGGAAGCCAGAACCTGGCCAACCATCTCATCAACGTTGAGGGCTTCCATGAAGAGGTTCGAACGCTCAGCGAATTCCTTCTGGCGGCGTTCGGATTCTTCGTCTTCCGTAAGAATATCGATATCCCAGCCGGTCAGCTGCGATGCAAGGCGCACGTTCTGACCGCGACGACCGATTGCTAGTGATAGTTGGTCATTCGGGACGACAACTTCAATACGTTCCGCGTCTTCATCGAGAACAACCTTTGCAACTTCAGCAGGCTGAAGCGCGTTGACGATGAAGGAAGCCGCATCTGGCGACCATGGAATAATGTCGATCTTTTCGCCCTGCAGTTCAGCAACAACGGCCTGAACGCGGGAACCACGCATACCAACACAGGCACCAACCGGATCGATCGATGCATCGCGCGATACAACGGCGATCTTGGCGCGCGAACCTGGATCACGGGCAACCGACTTGATTTCGATGATACCGTCATAGATTTCCGGCACTTCCATGGTGAAAAGCTTCGCCATGAAAGATGGATGGGTACGCGAGAGGAAAATCTGCGGACCACGCTGTTCGCGACGCACGTCGTAAACATAGGCGCGGATACGATCGCCATAACGGAATGCTTCACGCGGGATCAGTTCGTCACGACGAACGATTGCTTCGCCGCGGCCGAGATCGACAATCACATTGCCATATTCGACGCGCTTGACAGTGCCGTTGGCGATTTCACCAACGCGATCCTTGAATTCGTCATACTGACGATCACGCTCGGCTTCGCGCACCTTCTGCACGATGACCTGCTTGGCTGACTGGGCAGCAATACGGCCGAAATCCATTGGCGGCAGCTGGTCAGCGATGAAATCACCAACCTGCGCATCAGGATTGCGATCACGTGCAGTGAACAATGAAATCTGTGTGGAGTAGTCCTCAACAGTCTCAACAACTTCAAGCAGACGTTGAAGCTTGATCTCGCCGGATTTCGCGTTGATGTCGGCGCGGATGTTGCTTTCCTGACCGTAGCGCGAACGCGCTGCCTTCTGGATCGCATCGGCCATGGCCGCAAGAACGATCTCGCGGTCAATCGACTTCTCGCGTGCGACCGCGTCGGCGATCTGCAGAAGTTCCAGCCTGTTTGCACTGACTGCCATAGGTCTCTCCTTGGTGACGCATCCGACCTTCTTCGAGAACCGGACGCCTGAAACTCACTTTGAAACTTACTTCTTTTCCGTTTCGGATTCTGCGGAACCTGCTTCTTCCGTATCATCGCTGGAGCCATCACCCAGATCATCACCGGGGATACGGCCTTCACGCAGAGCCTTGTCCTTGCGCAGCGCATCGCGGATCAGATCATCGGTCAGAACCAGACGGGCATCCGAAATCAAATCAAACGGAATACGAACAACGGGTTCATTTCCATATGAAATCTGATCACTTTCAATCACGACCGAATCCGCATCGCCGATCACGATACGACCACGAAACTTCTTGCGTCCTTCATGGACGATAGAGGTCTCGACCTTGGCAATATGTCCGGCCCAATCCGAAAAATCAGACTTACGAACCATCGGGCGATCAATACCCGGCGACGAAATTTCCAGGTGATACTTGCCGCTAAGCGGATCTTCGACATCCAGAACCGGAGCCACGGTACGGCTCAGCAATTCGCAATCTTCAACCGTCATCGTGCCATCAGGACGTTCCGCCATGATCTGCAATGTCTGACCGTTAAGGCCGGACAGGCGCACACGCACAAGGCGGAAACCCAGCGTATTGATCACCGGTTCCACGATGTTTGCTACTTTTGCATCGATGCCCGTTTCGCGAATGATCCGATCATCTACGCTCACGGCTTCAACTGCCTGTTCCTGTTCCGTCACCCGATAAACCTTTTTTACAGAGCCGTAAGTAACAAAAAAGAGCGGGACCGGGGGGACCCACTCTTGTTCAAACGACCAAGAATTTGAAACTTATATACCAGCGGATGCGAGTTTTTTCAAGGCCGCAATTTGCTTCCGTTTCAAAGCCGGATGAATGTCAGATAGGCCGCACGGCGTCCTTCACGAAAAGCCTTGGCCTCGTAGCGCGTGCCCGGCCAGCCTTCATAGGCGTCGTTCCAGTCGGATGGTCCCTCCGCCTGCCATTCAAATGCCGGATGCCTGCTGCAATGCTGGAGCGTCCAGTTGACGTAATGCTCGATATCGGAAGCGAAACGGAATTTCGCTCCCGGCTTCAGCAAACGCGCAAACCGATCAAGATTGGCGTCACTCACAAAACGACGTTTCCAATGACGACGCTTGTGCCATGGATCAGGATAAAACAGATCAATTCCTGAAAGCGAAGCTTCCGGCAGCCAGTCGAGAACCTCTGTTGCATCCTCATCGTAAAGCCGAAGATTGCGACGCTCTTCTTCATGAAGGGCTGCCAGCATCTTGGCCATACCGTTGACGAAAGGCTCGACGCCAATGAAGCCCGACTGCGGATAGCGTCCACTCTCATGATAGAGGTGCTCTCCGCCGCCGAACCCGATCTCCATGCGCACATTCTCGACCGGTGCATCGAACAAGGTTCTCAAGTCCTGTGGTGCAGGCGTGTCGAGGTCAAGTTTCAGACGCGGTAGCAAATCCTCAAACAGATTGTTCTGATGTGGACGGAGTGGCTTACCATGACGGCGGCCGAAAAAGTTTCCGGCCGCTCGTACTGGGTGGGTAGAATCGGTCATTTTAGGTCTATCAAGCTGAAAGGGCGCTCTTCAATGCCTTGGTGAGATCGGTCTTCTCCCAGGAGAAGGAACCGTCACGACCTGGCTTGCGGCCAAAGTGACCGTAAGACGAAGTCTTGGCATAGATAGGCTTGTTAAGATCAAGATGCTTGCGGATGCCACTTGGCGACAGGTCCATGACCTTGCGCAACGCTTCCTCGACCGCCGATTCATCCACCTTGCCGGTGCCATGCAAATCGACATAAACCGAAAGCGGCTGGGCAACGCCAATGGCGTAGGAAAGCTGGATCGTGCAGCGATCAGCAAGATTGGCAGCAACGACATTCTTGGCGAGATAACGCGCAGCATAAGCTGCTGAACGGTCAACCTTGGTCGTATCCTTGCCGGAGAATGCGCCACCACCATGCGGAGCGGCACCACCATAGGTATCCACGATGATCTTGCGACCCGTCAGGCCCGCGTCACCATCCGGTCCACCAATGACGAACTTGCCAGTTGGATTGATGTACCAGTTGCAGTTTGCGGCAATTGGAAGATCGCCAAGCGCTTCGCGGATATATGGCTCGACAACCGAACGGACCTTCTTGGAATCCCAGCTTGCATCGAGATGCTGTGTGGAAAGAACGATCTGGGTTACTTCAGCAGCCTTACCGTTTTCGTAGCGCACAGTGACCTGGCTCTTGGCATCAGGCCCGAGCTTGCCCGGATCGCCTTCGCCCTTGTGACGGGCTTCTGCAAGCTTTTCGAGAATCTTGTGCGAATAATAGATCGGAGCTGGCATAAGATCCGGGGTTTCACGGCAGGCATAGCCGAACATGATGCCCTGATCGCCTGCGCCTTCTTCGCCCTGACGGTCGGCTGCATTGTCCACGCCCTGTGCGATGTCGGCGGATTGTGGGTGCAGAAGCACATCGATCTTGGCTGTGCGCCAGTTGAAACCGTCCTGTTCATAACCGATTTCGCGGATCGCTTTACGGGCGGCCGAACGGAAACGGGAAGGATTGATCAGCGGATGGCCAGCCTTGTCGTGAGCGACAGAGCCGTCCTTATTCTTCTTCAGGAAAGTCTCAGGCACACGCACTTCGCCGGCAATAACCACACGATTGGTGGTGGCGAGCGTTTCGCACGCAACACGGACAGTCCAGGGGTCAACGCCCGTACGGCGCGCCTCCTTGTAAATCATGTCTACGATTTCATCGGAAATGCGGTCGCAAACCTTGTCCGGATGACCTTCGGACACCGATTCGCTGGTGAAGAGATAAGAACTGCGCGACACGGGTAACCCCTCTTGAAAATCCAACGGAGCGAATGTCCGTTATGGAAACACAGTAGCGCCCGGAGCGATAAACAGGTTCCGGGCACATCATTGTGTTAGCGAAGTTGGGATTGAACCGTCAATGTATATTCTTGTTGCGACACAGCGTTGCTGGAAAAAAACCATCCGGCTTACGCTTTTGTGAACCAATCAGAGCGCATCGCGTTGAATTTCATTCACACGACGCGCTTTTGAATGTTCTTAAAACATGTGTCCCAAAACCGGTTTCCACTTCCGGGAGACATGCTTGAAGCCTTATTCGCCTTCTGCGGCGAGCGACTTTACCAGATCGATGATCTTGCGGCGCACTTTCGGATCCGCAATTTTGGTGAAGGCCCGGGTAAGCTGCACACCTTCATTCGAGTTCAGAAAGTCGACAACGTAAGTCGCTTCATTATCCTCGGCAAAGCCTGCCTGCGATGTTGGGTTTGAACCGGGCGCATCTTCAAAAAAGAAAGATACAGGAACCGTGAGAATGGAAGAAATCGCCTGAAGACGGCTGGCACCGACGCGATTGGTGCCTTTTTCGTATTTCTGGATCTGCTGAAATGTGATGCCGAGGCTTTCGCCTAATTTTTCCTGACTGAGACCCAGCATGTTGCGGCGAAGGCGAATGCGGCTGCCCACATGCACATCAATAGGGTTGGGTTTCTTCTTATTCTCAATCATACGGCTTTCACTCCTCGCAACCGCGAGCTTTCATTCATGGCCTGTTCATCTGAACAGGGATAAAATACATTGTGGGAGGTAGTCAGACTGGTTTGCGAAAGAAACCGTCACAGCGCGAGTATAACAGCTTAACAAAATTGCCGTGTCAATGAAAACGCCGTCGGAAAGACACCCTGAACCACACGCATACGGCGAGTAGGGTTAATAGGAGTGAAAGAGTCTGTTTGCCGCCGGGTGCACTGCCCCAAAATGGGACACGCTCTTCAGGCAAATAAGCATCAATTACACCGACAGCATCGAGTGGCAATTCCTCGATGATTCGACCATAGGCATCAACGACAGCCGAAATTCCATTATTAGCTGCACGAACCAATGGCAGGCCCTGCTCGACGGATCGCACCTGCGCCTGTCGGAAATGCTGATACGGCCCCGGCGTATCGCCATACCATGCATCATTGGTAACGTTGACAATCGATGTCACTTTGCGGCCCGTATAGGACAGTTCATCCGGGAAAATTGCTTCGTAGCAGATCAGCGGCAGGAAGGTCTGCCCTTCCATTACATTGATCGCGTGACGCCTCTTGGCGGCGGTAAAGCCACCCGGCATCTCCACCACTTCCTGAAGCCCGAGACTGCGCAAGATACCTTCAAAGGGCAGATATTCGCCGAAGGGCACAAGATGCACCTTATCGGTATAATCAGTGATCCGACCCTGACCGCTGATTGTGAGGATCGAGTTGTAATAACGCGGGTCGCGCCGGGGAACGAGTTCTTCGCGCACTGCACCGGTGAGCAGCACCTGATCATCGCCAATCACCTCGCCGATCCGCGTGAGCGCCTCGGGCGTCGATGACAGGATATAAGGCACTGCCGTTTCAGGCCAGATCACCACGTCAGGCTTTGGTTTGCCCTCCACTGGCGCCTGTTGCGTCATGGCAATGAACTTGTCGAAGATCGCACGGCGTTCGTTGTTGTCCCATTTCAGGCTTTGCGAAATCGAAGGCTGGACAATGCGGATCGACAGAGTTGTCCGATCAGCATCGAGAGCTGGCGCATTCGACAGCGTCCAGGCGCCAAAGCCGATATGGGCTGTGATCAGCAAACCTGCCAGGAGGATGCCGCTCTTTGCCAAACGCCCGCCGCTCAACAGCGCAGGTGCCGAAAAAACCAGTGCCGCAAGCGCGCTCATCCCGACAAGACCGATGACTTCCACCGATTGCATCATCATCGGCGTAGGCATTGCGGCATAGCCGAGTGCATTCCACGGAAAGCCCGTGAAAACGAATGTGCGCAGCCATTCGGTAAAACCAAAGCCCAGCGCTATCGCAAAAATACGCCCGATACCGTCCGACCAGAACAGCCGGGCGACCATGGCAGCCAACCCATAAAAAATCGCAAGAAATGCCGGAAGCCCAAGAACTGCGAGCGGTATGGCCCAGGCAAATTGTTGCGCATCGACAAGAAGCGCCGTGCCGATCCACCAGAGGCCGGACACGAAATAACCGAAGCCGAACCACCAGCCGATTAAACCTGCCGGGAAAAAACGCCGGATAGGGCCTTTGTCTTTATCGGGGATGGCACCATCAATAAGCCAGACCAGCAGTGGAAAGGCGATGAAGCCCGCAATGAAAATATCGAATGGCGGCTGGGTCAGCGTCGCAACAGCGCCACTGAGAAAAGCGGTCAGCGCACGACGCCAACCGCTCAAAGAAGAGATCTTCCCCGCAAGCCTCTCTATCATCAAGCCTCTTTGGACGTTTCCGTTGTTTCAGTCATGACCTCGGATCCGTCCTCCGATTTCGCAGGGCTCACGGAACGCTGCTGCCTGCGACGGTCCGCTTCAGAAAGAGGCACGATCCGAACACGCTTTACGCGACGCGGATCGACTTCGAGCACATGGAACTCATAGCCCTGAACCGCCTGCACGACTTCGCCGCGCAATGGAATACGTCCCAGAACGGAGAAGATCAGACCGCCGACCGTGTCGACGTCCTCGCCATGCTCACCCACTTCAAATGAAGGGCCGATCTTCTGAGCCAATTCATCAAGATCTGCACGGGCATCGACGACGAACACGCCATCAGCCTCTTCAGCGATCATGATTTCTTCATCGTCATGTTCGTCTTCGATGTCACCGACGACCATTTCAACAATGTCTTCGAGCGACGCCAGTCCATCGGTGCCGCCATATTCATCAATGACCAGCGCCATCTGAATATGGGATGCCTGCATGCGCGCCATCAGACCGCTCGCCATCATCGACGGTGGCACGAACAACACCTTGCGCATCAGATTAAGCTCACCAATCGTCTTGGTGAGATCAATACGTCCCATGTCGAACTTGGCAGCGCTTGCCTCGGCGGTCTTGCGCGCCGTCGTACGACGGGTCGTCTTCTGACGTGCCTGCTTGGTGATATAATTGAGCACATCGCGGATATGGATCATACCACGAGGATCATCCAGCGTTTCGGCATAGACCGGCATACGCGAATGGCCGGAACTTTCAAACAGCTCCAGCGCTTCCCAAAGCGGTGTGGAAATTTCAACCGCCACCACATCGGCACGCGGGATCATCACATCTTCGACGCGGATTTCACGCAGACGCAGGATATTGTGCAGCATCGCCTTTTCTTCAGGCGAAAAAACTGAGTCCTGCTCACTTGCGGTGCTGGAAATTGCATCGGCCAGATCTTCACGCAAGGAAGACGACTGGCGCGAACGCATGAAAGGAAAAATGTTCGACAGAAGGGAACGCTTTTCGGTCGCCTGCGACCGCTGCGTACTTTGCCCTTCAGAATCTTGTGTGTCGCTTCGGCTATCGCCTGCGGACGAGGAATTGCTTTGGTCAGCCATGATCAATCTGTTTCAACGTTTAAATCGGATACAGCATAAGGGTCGGGGATGGCAAGAGCATGAAGGATTTCACGCTCACGGCGTTCCATCTCCTCGGCCTCATCTTCCGTCTCATGATCGTAACCCAAAAGGTGCAAAAATCCATGCACAACCAGATGGGAGAGATGATTTTCGAGCGGTTTGCCTTCTTCAAGAGCTTCGCGCTCAACCGTTTCCCGTGCAATGATGATGTCACCAAGCATTGGCCCAGGCTGCTCGCCAGCCTTTACAGGGTAAGCAGGAAAAGACAGAACATTGGTTGGCTTGTCCTTGTTACGCCACTCGGCGTTGATCTTCCGGATGGAAGCATCATCGGTAAAAACCAGACTCAATTCGCTCTCAGCAGGTTCAAGCCGGAGATTATCCCAGGCCGCCTCTACGGAGCGTTGTACAAGCCCTTCAAGGACTGTTTCGTCCGGCCAGTTGCCGGCTTCGATCATGATATCGATTTGGATCGTGTTGTCTGACACTTATTCCGCGGCTTGCGATGAAGCAACCGCTCTATCCTTCCAGTTGTTAAAAAATGCCGTCCGCTCAAAAGCGGACGGAATATTTTTAGATCGTCATTGTCTCACGCGAATACAAGAATAATTTTCAATTATTCTGATCGTGCATGTTTTTTGGCATCATTGTCGTAAGCACCGACAATTGCTGCCACCAGAGGATGACGAACCACGTCTTTCTCGGTAAAGCGCACTTTAACAACCGAATCCACGCCTTCGAGAACGCGAAGCGCCTCAACGAGACCGGACTTCTGGCCGGGTGGAAGATCGATCTGGCTTGGGTCGCCATTGACCATCATGCGCGAGCCTTCACCAAGACGTGTCAGGAACATCTTCATCTGCATCGACGTCGTGTTCTGCGCTTCATCGAGAATGACCGCAGAATGCGCCAGCGTGCGACCACGCATGAAAGCGAGCGGCGCAATTTCAATGACACCGGCAGTAATGGCACGCTCGACCTTTTCGGCAGGCATCATATCGTAAAGCGCGTCATAAAGCGGACGAAGATAAGGATCGACCTTTTCCTTCATATCGCCTGGCAGAAAGCCCAGACGCTCACCGGCTTCAACAGCCGGGCGCGACAGGATAATGCGTTCCACAAGACCACGTTCCAGAAGCATGGCGGCATGGGCGACGGCCAGATAGGTCTTGCCCGTACCAGCGGGCCCAACACCGAAAACCAGCTCCGACCGGTCGAGAGCACGCATATAGGCGTCCTGCACCGGCGTACGGGCAAAAATCGTCTTCTTGCGTGTCGATATCTGCGCAGCCGACATCTTTCCCTTGTTTTCAAGCGTCGGCAACGTCAGCTGATCATCCGCAGCAATGGCAATGCGCATGGCACCATCCACATCCGACGTCGTCAGCTCATGGCCCTTTTGCAGATATTCATAAAGCTGATCGAGGGTACGGCGCGCCTGTTCTGTGGCTGTCGCGTCTCCACGGATGGAAAGCTCGTTGCCCTTGGAACGAACATCAACACCAAGCTTCTGCTCGATACGGGCCAGATTCTCATCGAACTGGCCGTAAAGCGCACTGGCAAGACGATTATTATCGAAGGTGAGGACGATATGGGCCATGTCGGAGGCCCCGGTCGCAGCCCCTGTAGCCGGACGTGTAACCGAACTTGAAATTGTGTTTGTTTGCGTTTGAATGGTTGGCTTGGCAGGCTTTAACTTTTCCGTAGCGCTCAACCGCATCTCCCTAAGGTTCACGCATTGCAATCGCAGTACCAGCAGAACGTTCGGTCAAAGGCTACTCACCGCGACTACTGCCTGAATGACATCATGCGCTTAGACAAGCTTTTGCGCAATAAGACTATTTGTGCCAGTCCCCGTAATTTTTACGCGGATGATCTCGCCGACCTGATCGTCATTGTCGTCGATAATGGCTGGCAGAAGCCACGGCGAACGCCCAACCATCTGGCGCTCGAAACGGCCCTTCTTTTCCAGAAGCACATCCATTTCACGACCAACAAGCGAATCCTGAAAGGCGTATTGCTGCTCGTTCAGCAGCGCCTGAAGGCGTTGCAGGCGCTCGTCCTTGACTGTTTCTTCCACATGATCGGGCAGATCGGCACCCGGCGTTCCGGGACGTGGGGAATATTTGAATGAATAGGCCTGCGCGTAATGCACTTCACGCACCAGCCGCATCGTATCTTCAAAATCCTGATCCGTTTCGCCGGGGAAGCCGACAATGAAATCGCCCGAAAGCGCCATATCCGGGCGCACTTCGCGAATACGTTCAACAAGGCGAATATATTCATCCGCCTTGTGGCGACGGTTCATGGCTTTGAGAATGCGATCCGAACCGGCTTGAACAGGAAGATGCAGATAAGGCATCAGCTGACGAAGATCGCGGTGCGCTGCAATCAGCGTATCGTCCATGTCGCGCGGATGGCTGGTCGTATAACGCAGACGCGCCACACCGGGAATACGTGCAAGGCGGAACAGAAGTTCGCCAAGACCCCACTCGCGGCCATCATCGCCCACACCATGCCACGCATTGACGTTCTGCCCCAGAAGCGTCAGCTCGCGTACACCGCTATCGGCAAGACGTTCGGCTTCCGCAACAATCTGCGCAACGCTGCGCGAGATTTCCGAGCCGCGCGTATAAGGCACCACGCAGAAGGTGCAGAACTTGTCGCAACCTTCCTGAACGGTGAGGAACGCAGAAACGCCACGCTTGCGTGTTTCTTCGCGCTTTGGCGCAGGCAGATGCTCAAACTTGTCTTCGATGGCATATTCGGTTTCGACGACCTTTTCGCCGTTACGTACACGCGCCAGCGCATTAGGCAGGCGGTGATAGGTCTGCGGTCCGATAACCAGATCGACATTCGGCGCACGACGCAGGATTTCCTGACCTTCGGCCTGTGCCACACAACCGGCAACACCAATGGTCAATTCCTTGCCGTTCGGTCCACGTTTATCCTGCATCTTGCGCAGGCGACCCAGCGCTGAATAAAGCTTTTCCGATGCCTTTTCACGGATATGGCAGGTGTTGAGCAGAACCAGATCGGCATCATCAGGCGTGTCAGTTGCGACATAACCTTCAGCCGCAAGGCTGTCCGCCATGCGCTGGCTGTCATAGACGTTCATCTGGCAGCCATAGGTCTTCACAAAAACCTTACGTGTGTTGCTGCCATCCGTGTTTGTCTTGATATCGGTCATATTTTCGCTCATGCGCGGCTATCTACAGTTTTTATCGCCACTTTGGAAGGCGACAAACTTACGCTCTCAGTCTTCCAGGACTTCGCGTCCAAGAAGCGAGCTCTGCAACAGCGCCCTCACCCGGTTTTCCATCGTGCGGGCAAGCGCCTTGCGATCGGTTTCAGCCGTCACGACAACCGGCTCGCCAAAGCGCACTTCGACGTCGATAGCCCCCTCGCGTAAAATGCCTTTGAGATGCGGCATCAGCTGAACATCGCCGGGCCATGAAGCAATCGGGCGGTGATAGCGTCCCATCGCCATGCCGTGGACGCCGGTATAGGCAATCGCCACCGGCTGCACGATCACTTCCGGCACACCCGCCTCACGGATCGCTGCATGGGCAGCTCCAAAAAGCGCTGTCTTGAACGGCAGCACACGATTGCCATCGGAAGTCGTGCCTTCGGGAAACAGCACCATGGCATCGCCGTCAGCCAGACGCTTGGCGATGTCGGAGGTCTGCTCGCCGGTCTTGCCGCGGCGTTCACGCTCGACAAAGACTGTGCGCTGGAGAACGGCAAAGAAGCCAAAAACCGGCCAGCTTCTGACTTCAGATTTTGCAATGAACGACACCTGACCAGTGGCCGACAAAACGATTATGTCACTCCATGAAGTGTGATTGGAGACCAGCAGCAGCGGTCGTCCTTCCGGCATCTCTCCAACAATCGTGATCCGAAAACCAAACAGTCGCGCGATGACACGATGAAAGAAATTGGGCAACCGACGCTTCCATGTGTTTTTCAGTTTCAGAAACACATATTGCACCGGTATGAGCGACAGGCTGAGCGCCACCATCGCCGCTACGACCAGAATGATGCGGATCGCACCAATCATTGCGGCCTCACCAGATCGCGCCGCAAAATGAAAGCAGATGAACGACCACTGGAGGTTTCATAGTAAGCAGGCCTGTCGCCGACCTTATTGAAACCCATGCGACGATAAAGGGCCAGTGCAGCCACATTGTTTTCATCGACTTCCAGAAACAGCGTATCAGCGCGCTCCTGATAGAGATAACGCAGCACTGCATCCATCAGCGAGCGCCCGACACCCTGCTTGCGCACCTCATCAGAAACGGCAATTGTGAGAATTTCCGCCTCACCCGCAACCAGTCGCGCCAGCACAAAGCCACATGCCTTACCGGGCTTGCCTTCCGGCCGCGCCACAAAGCCGAAAACCGTCTCTTGCGCGATCAGCGAACGGAAATCGTCCGAGCTCCAGCCATGATGAAAGGCGAGTGCATGAATACGCTGGATTTCCCCGCTGTCCTGCGCACCAAGCGCTTCAATTGAGACAGGTCTGCGTCCAAAGCGTCCAAGCACAAAGCTCATCATGACGCTATTCTCCGCTTGTCTTACGCGGCAGCGCAAAGCCGGTCTGCGGCTTCACATCCGGTCCGCGCATATAAAGCGGCTTCGGCGCTTCACCCGGCTCACGCAAGACTGCAAGCTTTGCATAGGTGCCGATGTGGCCCGTTGGCTCGACATGCGCAACGCTGAAAGCGCCTGCAAGCGTTTCGCTGAGCGCTGTTGCAGCAGAACCAGCCAGAATTGTGCCGGAGGATTGCTGCTGAATAAGCGCCAGCGCTTCCTCCCGCGCCAGCACCATCGGGCCAGTTGTGGCTTCTCCGTCAGCGCCAAAGACCTGTGCGTAAATCTCGCCACGATGCGCTTCAAGCAGAATCAGAGCAGGTTGCCCGGGATGACTTGTCGCGACCTCCGATGCAAGTGCATCAAATGCACTGACACCAATCGCCGGACGGTCAAGTGCCAGTGCAAAACCGCGTGCTGCCGACACGCCAATACGCACGCCGGTAAAGGAACCGGGGCCGACATTAACCGCCACGCGATCGAGTTCGGACATGGCAATTCCGGATTGTGCCATTGTGCGCTCGATATAGTCCATCAGGACTTCTGCATGACCTTTTCCGATATCCTCGCTGACTTCAGCAAGAACGGCACCACTGCCGGAATCATAAACTGCGGCGGCACACCAGGACGAGGCGGTATCGAGGGCAAGTATCTTCATGAGCCATCGGGTAAATCAGAAATCGTCCCACGACAAGCAAAACACATAAAACGGCTAAAATTTACAATTTCTTTGAAGCGCTGCGCGCTTCAAATGTCTGGCTTTACGCATTGTCCAACGTAAAACCGCTTCGCACTTTTACTGGAAATGCTTTTTCGGGAACCAAACTCCTCTTGAAGCGTTTTTATGCTGGATGCGGGGCGGATATCAATTACCGTATCCGGAGATCGGTCTTATATTGAGATCTGGCGGGGCCGGTTTCAGAGAAACAAATCTGTTTTCCCTCAGCGATGTCCCAATCGCTGATACACAGCCGGATCGTGCAAAGGATATGAGGATAAAATGTCCAAGAAGTCGATGCATGCAACCCGCAACGATCTTCCCTCCAATACCAAGACCACGATGATAGCGTTGCTGAATGAAAATCTCGCAGCGACCATTGATCTTGCCCTCATCACCAAGCAGGCGCACTGGAATCTCAAGGGGCCGCAATTCATCGCCGTGCATGAAATGCTCGATACATTTCGTACCGACCTCGATGAGCAAGTTGATACGATAGCAGAGCGCGCTGTGCAGCTGGGCGGCACCGCCTATGGCACGACGCAGGTTGTGGCCAAGGATTCGAAGCTCAAAGCCTATCCGACGGATATTTACGCCGTTCACGATCATCTTGCAGCGCTGATCGAACGCTATGGCGATGTGGCCAACCTCGTGCGCAAGTCGATCAAGGATGCGGACGACTCTGGCGACGACAATACGGCGGATATTTTCACCGCCGCATCGCGCAGTCTCGATAAGGCCTTATGGTTCCTGGAAGCCCACGTTCAGGAAAAGAACTGATTTTGGCGCTCTGACCAATCATCAATGAAAAAGGCCGGGAAATTCCCGGCCTTTTTGCATTCCATTACAGTCAGCTGGCCCATTCGCCGCCACGCATGACAGGCTCGCGGCTACCATCCGCATTGACGCCGTCGACATCAATCTTGTCGGAACCGATCATCCAGTCGATGTGAATGAGGCTTGAATTGCCGCCCTGCGTTGCAATTTGTTCAGGCGTGAGCTTCGCGCCATCGATAAAGCATTTCGAATAGCACTGGCCAAGCGCAATGTGGCTTGCAGCATTTTCATCAAACAGCGTGTTGTAGAACAGCAGACCACTTTGCGAGATTGGCGAGGAATGCGGAACCAGCGCCACTTCGCCCAGACGACGTGCGCCTTCATCCGTATCCAGCACCTTGTTGAGCACTTCCTCACCACGGCTCGCCTTGGCCTCGACAATGCGTCCGCCTTCAAAGCGCACGGAAATATTGTCGATCAGCGTTCCCTGATGCGACAGCGGCTTGGTGCTCGATATATGGCCGTCGACGCGCAGCGCATGCGGCGTGGTGAAGACTTCTTCGGTTGGAATATTCGGGTTGCAGGTAATGCCGTTCTTGGCAGTCGATGCACCGCCATGCCATTCGTGGCCATCGGCAAGACCCACCGTCAGATCGGTGCCCGGTCCCTTGAAATGCAGAGCGCTGTAAGCCTTGCTGTTCAGGAAACGTGTGCGGGTGCGCAATGCTGCATTATGCGCTGCCCATGCACCAACCGGATCGTCCACATCGACACGCGATGCAGCAAAAATCGCGTTGGCAAGCTTACGAGTCGCAACGTCTTGCGCATCATCCGGGAACATCAGCTTCGCCCATTCCGGGTTCGGATAGGAAATGATATTCCAGTTGATGTCGAAACCGGCAATCTTTTCGAGTGCTGGCTGATAGGCTTTGGAATTGGCGCGATTGGCGCGCGAAACCTTGGACGGGTCCTGCGAGGACAGCAGCATCGGATTGTCCGCCGCAATCGCAAGGCGCGCCGCGCCATTCGCATAGGCCTTGGCCATGCCTTCATAGAGCCAGCCAGCCGCACGATCAAAACTCTCATCGGACGCATTTTCATAGCGCGCCAGCGCAATCGCATCATCAGAGAAGAACGGCGTCACAACGCCTGCGCCAGCTCTATAGGCGTGTTTGGCGATCAGGCGCACCAGTGGCAGAGCAACGACAGGTGCAGTGATGACAAGATCCTGGCCTTCACGCAATTGCAGCCCGACGCGTACAGCCACTTCAGCCAGACGTTCGAGTTTTACCGGATCGATGACGGGAGCGTTATTGTCATGTGCCATATGGCTGCAAGCCTCGTGTTTGAAAGAATCAGTTGCAGTCTATCAGATGACTTAATTTCACCACGCTTTTTCCTGCCACTGCGTTATATTAATGGAGCGGTCGATAGAAATTTTTATGTAACGAGAGCAACGGCTATGAAGAAGAGCGTGCTTATTATCCTTGGTCTGGCGGGCCTGCTTGCAGGTTGTCAAACCATGACTCCGGAACAGCGCCGCGCCGCAGATGAACAAACCTGCCGCAGCTATGGTTTCAAACAAAAATCCGATGCATTTTCCAACTGCCTGTTGCAGCTTGATCTCGACCGCAGAGCAGATCGCCGCGCCTGGCAGAACCGTGCCGATTTCTACGACACACCGATGGTCATCTATCAACCGGTTTATCGACCAGTGCCAGTTCAGGCCAGGTAACAGACAGGCCAAGTGATAATCAGGTCGAGCAATAAAAAAGCGCCCTTTCGGGGCGCTTTTTTTGTCTAGCAAAGTCACTTTTAAAGCGGAGATTCCGGACGCTCCTGCGACAGAAGCATCGCACCGATTGCATCAACATGCTTCTTATCGGCTGTGTAGCCGAGAGATACGTTTTCCACCGCTGGAGCCGTTTCATCAAATGTTGGCTGGTAGCTCGCCACCTGCGTCAGCGCCGGCTTTTCAGCAGGCTTCACAGGAAGCGTCGCCAGACGGTCACCACGGGCCTGCGGACCCACGCCGCCATTCTGCTGAGTTTCAGTCGTCTTTGCTGCTTCAGCCAACGCAACCTGCACTGTTGGCTGTGCCTGTGGAACAGTGGCATCCTGCTGATCAGTTACGTTGTAGAACGGACCTTCTGGCATGGATGGTGCCTGTGGTGTGGAAGCATAGGCCAGATTGTACGGAGTCTGTGGAACCGGATTCTCCAGCTCGCCATCACGACCACGCTTTTCGTAGAAAGAGTTTCCACCCGCAACCAGCACGTAATGCATGTTGCGGTATGGGAACTTCAGGCCAGCTGTGTGGAAGAACATGGAGTTCTTCAAGGAAGGGTGACGCTTGCCCTTGAGAATGGAATCAGCCGCTGCCTGAACATCTGGCATTGCCCTGGAATTCATCTTGCGGCTCAGAACGCCCGGCGCAAACTGGTTCTTCTGGCCCACAACACCACAGATCGTATCCGGATAGCTGCCGGATGCGAGACGGTTCATGACAACAGTACCGACAGCCATCAGGCCATCGGGGCTTGAACGGTTCGATTCAAAGAACATCGCACGTTCAAGACATTCACGGTCTCTGGCGGTATAGGTGAAAGTCTTAACGCCATTGACCGACTTGACGTGGCTGACCGCCGCCGTCTTATCGGATTTGGTCTTGGCTGTGCCTCCGGTCGTCGTGCAACCTGTCACCACAAATGGAGCAACCAGGAGCCCGAGGATAACGGGCAGTTTCCACTTAGCAGCGCGCGTCAACGGCTCAGTCTCATCGTTAGGACCCTTAATTGATCCAACCCGGCCTCCGCCCCGCAAAAGGCGTTTGAAACCTGGCTGTGGTGCCACTGCATAAAACTATGCAGCAGATTTGAACTAACAGAGCAGCCTTTGTGCATCCAATTGAGACACCCGGCGCTCCAGCCAAATAGAACGAAAATCAAATAATAAACGTTCTGCTGTCACTCATTGCATTCAAGGTTTTGGAATTTTTAGGCCAAAAAAAGGCGAACGGTCAAATTCCTAAAATGACAAAGCCACCAAAACGGTGGCCAATCGAACCCGAATCCAAAGTTGAATTTTCCCCACAAACCCCTTAAATTTATTAACAAATCCTTAACGTGATTTAGCAAATCTTATAAGTTATTGATTTAACGCGATTCAATTTGCTGAAATACAGGCCACATCGCTGCCTTATTTCACTGATGTTTCAAGATTTTACGCAGCCATCTTTTTTGACTTTTCAGATGCTGTTTTTGACGCCGATTTCAAGGCTTATTCAACTTTGTCACGATTGATGTAACATCGCGTGATATTGACCGTTTTTGGTACAGATTTGGGCAACATCACCGAATCGCGAGTCCGAATGCTGAGTCGCATCGTTCGCTCCCTTCATGCAAAACGGCCCGTCACATTTTCAGTAACGGACCGCTTCTGAGACGTTCTGCAAGTCGAGATTTGATCACCCGAATGAGTAGCCTGCGCCACGCACCGTGCGAATTGGATCGAGTGCGCGCCCGACATTGATCGCCTTGCGCAAACGTCCGACATGCACGTCGACCGTGCGGTCGTCGACATAGATATCCGGGCCCCAGACACCATCGAGCAACTGGCTGCGGGAGAAGACACGGCCCGGTGACATCATGAAATATTCAAGCAAGCGGAATTCTGTGGGTCCGAGGCGGACTTCCTTTTCCTTGCGATAGACACGGTGCTGCTGACGGTCGAGCACCAGATCCCCAACCTTGAGCACATGCGAGAGAACGCTGGGATTGGCACGGCGCAGCATGGCTTTCACCCGCGCAAGCAGTTCCGGTGTCGAGAAGGGCTTTACGACATAATCGTCAGCACCCACACTCAGGCCACGGACACGTTCGCTTTCTTCGCCACGCGCAGTCAGCATGATGATCGGCAGACGCTCGGTTTCCGGCCATTGACGCAGACGACGGCAAAGTTCGATCCCCGATACACCAGGAAGCATCCAGTCCAGAATAAGCAGATCCGGTACGTTTTCGCGAAGCGTGATTTCGGCTTCATCGCCGCGCAGCATCGCATCGACCTGATAACCTTCTGCTTCCAGATTGTAACGCAAGAGTACGCTCAGGGCTTCTTCGTCTTCAACCACAGCAATCTTGGGTGCCTGTGACATCCAGTATTTCCTATCCAGAATTTAGAGCGCAGAAGATACAGTCCCCCCGTCGACCGCGTGCCGCCGCGCTATTCTTACACATGCAGAGATTTTGCGCCGCAATGATGCAGCGCAAAATACCATCAGGATTTACGCGCCTCGTCCACGACGATACCGTGGCTCAGGTCTTCTTTTGGGCGTTCCGCAGGCATTTGCAGGCCAGTCACGATGTAATAGACCGTCTCGGCAATGTTGGTTGCATGATCGCCAATGCGCTCAATATTCTTTGCGCAGAACAGAAGATGCGTGCAGGCTGAAATGTTGCGCGGATCTTCCATCATATAGGTGAGCAACTCGCGGAACAGCGAGGTGTACATCGAGTCAATTTCATCATCGCGATCGCGAACAACATTGATCTGCTGTACCGAGCGCGTTGCATAGGCATCGAGCACGTCTTTGAGCTGGGTCAGAGCGAGTTCAGCCAGTGTTTCAAGTCCACGATAGAGCTTGACCGGCTGGCGCGATTCCGAGACGGCGGCAACGCGCTTGGCAATGTTTTTGCCAAGATCGCCCACGCGTTCCAGATCGGCCGATATGCGGATCGAGCCGATGATTTCACGAAGATCGACAGCCATAGGCTGGCGCTTTGCGATGATCATGACGGCCTTGTCGTCAATCTCACGCTCGCTTGCATCAAGGATGAGATCATCGGAGATAACGCGCTGAGCAAGCGCATTGTCGGCGTTGACAATCGCTGCAACGGACTGCTCGACCATACGTTCCGCATGACCGCCCATTTCAGCGATCTTATGGGTCAGGAACTGCAGTTCTTCGTCGTAAGCGGTAACGGTATGCTGAGACGCCATAATAGACCTCGAAGTAAGGATTACAGGGAAGCGAAACCGAAGATGGTTCCTGCTTCTGCTGAAATGTTAACCAAAGCGACCGGTGATATAGTCCTGAGTGCGCTTCTCGGTCGGTGCCGTGAACATCACATCCGTGTCACCCACTTCCACCAGATTGCCCAGGTGGAACATGGCGGTGCGCTGTGAAACGCGAGCGGCCTGCTGCATGGAGTGCGTGACGATGACGATCGTGTAGTTCTGGCGCAGCTCGTCGATCAGCTCCTCAACCTTGGCCGTCGCAATCGGATCAAGCGCCGAGCACGGCTCATCCATCAGGATGACTTCCGGGCTGACTGCAATCGCACGTGCAATGCACAGACGCTGCTGCTGACCACCGGAAAGACCGGTTCCGGCATCGTGAAGACGATCCTTGACCTCTTCAAAGAGGCTGGCCTTCTTGAGGCTGGTTACGACGATCTCTTCGAGATCGGTCTTGTTGCGTGCCAGACCGTGGATACGCGGGCCATAAGCCACGTTCTCGAAGATCGACTTCGGAAATGGATTTGGCTTCTGAAACACCATGCCGACACGGGCACGCAATTCAACCACGTCGATCTTCGGATCGTAAATGTCTTCGTTGTCGAGCGTGATATTGCCTACGATACGGCAGCCTTCAATCGTGTCGTTCATGCGATTGAGCGAACGCAGGAATGTAGACTTGCCGCAGCCCGAAGGACCGATAAGCGCTGTAACCATCTTTTCCGGAACATCCAGATCGACTTCGAACAGAGCCTGTTTCTCGCCATAAAACACGCAGACCTTGTCGCCGCGCATCTTTATGGAGGGGGCGTTGGCGTTCATCTTTTCTCCTACGGCTTTCTCGAGAGATCGTTCAGTCATGAGATTCATCATTTCTCTCCCGTTTACCAGCGGCGCTCAAAGCGGCGGCGCAGAATAATTGCTGCAATATTCATAACGGCCAGGAACAGAAGCAGGACGATAATAGCGCCTGATGTCCGTTCCACAAAGGCACGCTCAGCTTCATTCGCCCACATAAAGATTTGCACAGGCAGAGCGGTGGCCGGGTCCATCGGCGTTGCAGGCATATTGGCAACGAAGGCCACCATACCGATCAGAAGTAGCGGTGCTGTTTCACCCAACGCCTGAGCAAGACCAATAATTGTTCCGGTCAGAATGCCCGGTGCTGCGAGAGGCAACACATGGTGAAACACCATCTGCGTCTTCGATGCACCAAGGCCTAAAGCTGCGGCGCGGATCGATGGCGGCACGGCGCGAAGAGCGGAACGTGTCGCGATGATGATCGTTGGAAGCGTCATCAATGTCAGCACCAGACCACCGACAATCGATGCGGAGCGCGGCAGATTGAAGAAATTGATGAAGACCGCAAGACCAAGCAGACCAAACACAATCGACGGCACTGCAGCCAGATTGTTGATGTTGACTTCGATGAGATCCGTAAGACGGTTCTTCTTGGCAAACTCTTCAAGATAGATCGACGCAGCTACACCGATAGGCAGTGCAAGAACCAGCACGATCAGCATCATGTAGAAGGAGCCCACCAGTGCCACACCCAGACCGGAAGTTTCCGGACGACTGGAAGCACCATTGGTGAACAGCCCCCAGTTGAAAGCCTGGCTCATGATGCCTTCATCGGTCAGCGTCTTCATCCAGGCGACCTGACGATCAGAAACCTTGCGGTTTGCTTCTGCGACCGAAAGATCAATCTGCCCCTTATAGGCCGAGTCGATATCAGCAGCAGCCAGAACCGGGACCGTCTGCGTGGTGCCGATCAGCGATGGGTTGTCCATCACCATCTGGCGAAGCTGAACACGAACACCATCAGAGAAGAAGCGCCCGATTTCACGCAATTGCGCGCGATCCGTGGTTGGAACGCCGAGCTTTTCAGCCAAAGCATTGCGAACCAGAAGCGGATAGTTGGCGGTGATCAGTACATTCGGATCGGTCGCACGCTTGTTGCCTGGATCGATAACCTGTTCGTCAAGCTTGACCGGCAGATAGATCGTTGTTTGTCCGAAAGCGGTATAGCCCTTGGAAAAGACCGAGAACAGAAGCGCGCAGAGGAAGAACACACCGATCGCAATGGCAACAATGCCATAGAGACGGAAGCGACGTTCAGCGGCGTAGCGACGCTTGATTCCGATATCGCGGCGCTGGGGTGTTGCCACGGCATTCCCAGCAGCATTGAAAGTTGAATCGGTCATTATTCGTACTGCTCCCGGTACTTGCGAACGATGTAGAGCGCAAAGATGTTCATGATCAGCGTCAGGACGAAGAGGGTGATACCCAGCGCAAAGGCAACGAGCGTCTGCGGCGAGTCGAATTCAAGGTCACCGGTCAGCTGGTTGACGATCTTGACCGTGATGGTGGTCATGGCTTCAAATGGATTGGCTGTCAGGCGGGCTGCAACACCAGCTGCGAGTACCACGATCATGGTTTCACCAATCGCACGCGAAGCCGTCATCAGAAGTGCACCGACGATGCCGGGAAGTGCAGCTGGCAGAACAACCCGCTTGATCGTTTCGGAACGTGTTGCACCAAGGCCGAGCGAGCCGTCACGCAGCGAGCGCGGGACCGATGTAATGATATCGTCAGACAGCGACGACACGAACGGGATCAGCATCACGCCCATGACGAGACCGGCGGTCAGCACGCTCTGCGCCATGATGAAGCCCTGACCGCCAGCGATTGCCATCGAGAGATCGCGCAGGAATGGGCCAACCGTTATGAGTGCGAAGAAGCCGTAGACGATGGTCGGAATACCGGCCAGAAGTTCAAGCAGCGGCTTGACCACGGTGCGCACGCGAGGTGATGCATATTCAGCCATATAGATGGCGGAGAACAGGCCAACCGGCACAGCAAAGAGCATTGCAACCAGAGCAATGTAAAGCGTACCAGCGAGCAGCGGGATCAGACCGAACTGGCCGACTTCGCCGCCTGAACCGGCAGCTGCAAAGCGTGGGTCCCAGACTGTGCCGAAGAAGAAGTCCATCGGCGCGATTGACTGGAAGAAGCTCACAGTCTGGAACAGAACAGAGAACACGATCCCGATCGTCGTCAGGATGGCAATACCGGAAGCAGCGATCAGGCCCCACAACACGATGCGCTCGACATTGTTACGGGCACGCGTACGGCGCTTGATACCGGAGAGACCAAAAATCAGACCGGCAATCGCAATAATCATTGCGACGGCGCTGCCGAGCGTATGAGAGATTTTATTCGCTTTTTCCAGGAAAAGGGCGACAGGAACCATATAGTCCTGCCCTTCGGTCGCGAGCGCTACGCCCTTTGAACCGAGCACGTCACGTGCTTCCTTATAAGTCTGCGGGAAACTGTCGATTTCAGCAGGCGTCAGTTTGTCGAGACCGCCTGCAAGGCTGCGGATCATACCAAGCTGCAGGCTGCGCTCGGAAAACGAGCCATCTTCGACAGCAGCCGGCATACGAGCTGTTGCCGTATGATCGAGATAAACCGATGTACCAACCGCCCAGACCGCGAGAAACAGAATTGCGGGCAATGCGGAAACGAGGAAAACCCACCAGCCATGATAAAGCGGGCGGGAATGCATTTTCTCTGTGGCGACGCCTGAACTGACAGCAGGCTGAGCCTTGTCAATTGCAACGGCACGCTGTCGACCTATGAAGAATCCGATCAGTCCGATTGCGACGACACTGACGAGAACCAGAAAGAAGGACATTCAATTTCCCCGGTTGCCCCAAAAAATGTGAAGACAGCTTTTCATGCACAGTTGCAACCAGCCATTTCCACGCGAATGCGCCTGTCTTATCCGACCAGCGCAAAAGAGGAAGAATGTGGGAAGAAGTCCTCCCCACATTCCACAGATCAAAGCTTACTTGGCTTCCATCAGCTTGCCTTCGGTGAAGGCAGTGCGCTGTGCTTCACGTTCTGCATCCGGAGCCGGAACCAGACCGTATTCAGCAAGTGGGCCTTCTGGGCCGACCATCTGTTCGGACAGGAAGAAGTCAACATATTCCTTGAGACCCGGAATGACGCCAAGGTGAGCCTTCTTCACGTAGAAGAACAGCGGGCGCGAAACTGGATATTCGCCCGAAGCAACGGTTTCAGCCGATGGCTTGACGCCGCTGACGGTTGCGACCTTCAGCTTGTCAGCATTGTTTTCGAAGAAGTAGAGACCGAAAACGCCAACGCCCTGCTTGTTGGAGTCGATGCGAGCCAGCGTTTCGCTGTAGTCGCCATCAATATCGACAGCCTTGCCGTCTTTACGAACAGCGATACAGGCCGCAGCAGAAGCCTTGTCATCGAGACCAGTCTTCTTGATTTCGTCGAGAGCGCCCGATTCTTTGCAGCCGTCAGCAAGAAGCTTTTCTTCGAAAACTTCACGCGTGCCGTGCTTTTCGCCAGGGATGTAAGCAGTGATGTCCCAATCTGGCAGGTCTGCATTGACCTGGTTCCACTTGGTGTTTGGATTGTCGACCAGCTTGCCGTCTACGACGAGCTTGGCAGCAAGAGCCTTGTAAACGTCAACTGGAGCAAGTTTCCAATCTGGGCCGTTCGCATCGGTTGCAAATACGATGCCGTCATAGCCGAAACGAACTTCCTGAACTTCCTTGACGCCAGCGTCGATGCAAGACTTGAGTTCAGTGCCCTTCATGGCGCGCGATGCATTGGCGATATCGATGGTGTTTTCACCGACGCCCTTGCAGAATTCCTTGATGCCTGCACCAGAGCCGCCCGATTCAATAACCGGCGTCTTGAAGTTAGGATAGGTTTCGCCAAAGGTTTCTGCAACGATCTTGGCATAAGGCAGAACGGTCGAGGAACCGGAAACCTGAATCTGATCGCGCGCATTCGCAGCGGAAACCGACAATACTGCAGCAATTGCGAGCGCTGCGGTCGAGGAAATCATCTTGTTCATGAGCACCAGCCCCTGTTGTAAAAGACACATGACGTGAAAGCGTCACCAGCCGTCTACGCGCTCTATATAACAGTCATATGACAGTAGTGTTACAGCTTTGTATCAATCGACTTTGCCCGCCATTTTGCTGGGTTTTCTCAGGTGCTCAGTCGTTCAAACTTTCAAAAGCGGCAATCGCGCAGCCATTGCCCTGATCCCGGCAACGTCTGCATTGGCGAATGCAAAGCGCAAGAACGCATCCTGCCCATCTCCGAAAAAACTGCCGGGTAGCGTAACAACACCGATTGCCTTGGCGAGCCTCTCGGCAACCTTGACAGACGACACGCCTTCATAAGGATGACGCACGAATGCGAAATAAGCGCCCACTGCCTCTATATGCCAACCAGCCACATTGCTCATGGTAACACGCAAAGCTTCCGCGCGCCGCGCAATCTCCTTGCGGTTGTCGTCACGCCAGACTTTCAGCGGTTCAATCGCCCGACTAACCGCAATCTGTGGCGCACGCGTCGCGCAGATTTGCAGATTGTCCATCACCTTGGCGACATTGGCCACCATCTCGGAACCTGCAACAATCGCCCCAAGCCTGTGGCCAGGAATACAGAAGGACTTCGAGAAGCTGTAGAGCTGGATCAGATGCGACTGCCAGCCAGCCTCAGTGAACAGATCATGTGGAGCTCGATCAGCATCACTCAGAAAATCACGATAGGTTTCATCGAGCAGCAGCCATGTCCCGTTGTCACGGCAAGCGGCATAAATCTGGCCAAGCAGTTGCGGCGGGTAAATCGCCCCAGTCGGATTGTTGGGTGACACCAGAACGAGCGCGCGCACGCCTTTATGTAAGGCCGCCTTTACATCTTCGATATCAGGCACAAATCCGTTTTCAGCACGGCAATCGACAGTCGCCGAGCGAATGCCCAGCATCTCCAGTGATGAGTGATGATTGAAGTAAAAAGGATTAGTCGCGAGAACCGTATCGCCGCTTTGAGCGACACACATGATCGCGGCGATGAAAGCCTGATTGCAGCCTGATGTTATATGAACATTGTTGGCCTTGATTTCAGCGCCATAAAGCTTGCCGACATGGGTCGCATAAGCCTCACGCAAAACCGTCTCGCCCTCGATTGGACCATAGCCCGCAGATGTGACAGATCCCGCAGCCTCACCGAGAAAGCGCAGCATATCAGGATGCGGCGGATAACCGGGAACGGCCTGCGAGAGATCAATCAGAGGACCATGTGCCCCATCATAATTCCGCGCCCAGGCCTGTACCGCAGGAATGGGCGGTGCGGAAAGCTTACCGATAAGCGGATTGATGGAAGGCAAAGGCATTAAAAGCTCCCGTTTGCAATTTTGTCTTATTCACTGGGGCGCGACAACACGTAAGCCGCAGAACCAAGCATAAAGATCGTGACAGAGACAGCAAGCAAAGGCCCCGGACGCGCGCCCCACCAGAACATGCCATAGCCGAATGCCATGCCGAAGCAGGCATATAGTTTTGCCTTGGGCGGGATAGCACCGCGCTCGCGCCATTTGACAATAAGCGGACCAAATCGCGGATCTGCAAGCAGGCGCGCCTCAAATTTGGGCGATGAACGGGCGAAAAACCACGCAGCCAGAATGATAAAGATCGTGGTCGGCATGACCGGCAGAACGGCGCCAATGATACCAAGCGCCAGCATGAGGAAGCCAAGGCATAGATATAGAATACGCTTGCTCGCCGAAATGGCCGGAAGCGCTGTGTCGTTATCGTCCTTTTGTGGCTTATCCTGCATGATTTTCCGTTCTGAACATGAGCGCTTATAGCAGGATTTTGGCTTTTGCATGCATGCGATAAGCGGTCAAAACTGCGTCATCGCGCTGCCTTTCAACAAAAGTTACAGACGGCATCACAAACTTTACCGCGCCAAAAACACCCTATGGTTGTATTTCGCCCAAAAAAGGCCGGATTTTGTCAACTTGACTGACGCAGCCGAAAACTGGGGCTACAAATAAAAATTGCACCGGAACGGCAAGACCGTGGCCATCGGCAAAGCAGCTCTTCTTGCGCTTTCCGCATCAAAACATGGTTGAGCAAAGGGCAAGCCCGGAATCCTAACGAATCGTAAACAGTTTTACAACAACATCGATATATCGGTTAAAATATTCCTGATCTTTTCTTGAGCCATCAAATAAACAACGCATAGTATAGGATCATTTTCCGCACAGTTCATTGAATCTATTATCTCATTATACTCTCAATAACATCACGCCATCGCCACATTTAGATTCCAGTTGGCACAGGTCTTTCTCGTCGTAACTCAAAATTACCGGACAGACTTTGTGAAACGACTCTTGGAATCAGTATGAACTTCAAAATCCGTATGGCTATGCTCGCCGTTGCGACGACAGGTCTTTTCTCGATCACCGCAATGGAAGCTGAAGCTGCGCGCTGTGGCGGTGCCTCCTGGTATGCACTCACCTCACGCACTGCATCGGGCGAACGCATGAACCCAGCCGGTCTGACTGCGGCTCACAAAACACTGCCGCTTGGCACCAAGGTTAAGGTCACCAATCAGAGAAACGGCAAGTCGCTTATCGTCCGTATCAATGATCGCGGACCGTTCATTAAGGGACGCGTGCTTGATCTTTCCAAGGGTGCAGCGCAGCGCCTTGGTTTCATCAGTGCCGGACACACAAACGTCTGCTTTACACCGCTTTAAGAAGCCTCATGAACAGAACTTCACTGTTCAGCCCGCGCGTTCCAGCAGCATTTCTCTGACAGAGAAGTCGGTGTAAGCTTATATTTTATATGCGTAATTTCTGAACCGTCGCCCTTAAAGCGGCGGTTTTCTGCATCATCAAATGCAATTTATTAGTGTTAAAATAGCGCAATACCCGCGTTAACCATTAATTAAGATGTTGGGCGAAGACGCGGCAGTCTCAATTGACTCCGGCCATGTTTCATACTTTAACTTTTCGTTAATAAATGCCCAGTGCGGGCTGTGAAAAGGGCCTTGAGTATGTTTTGCGTAGTTCGCTCGAGCATGAAGTTTATCGCTGCTGCCAGCATCGGCATCGTCGCTCTTCTGGCGAGCGTCGGTGCACAGGCTGGAACGGGTGCCTACATGCAGACTGGCAAGCTTACCTCACAGCCAATCGGTCATTACGAGTTCTGCAAGCGCGAAGCCGCTGAATGCAACATCGTCAGCCGTGACACCCGCGCGCTCTCACTCAACAACAGCAACTGGCAGCACATTCAGGCCGTCAATCTTTCGGCCAATGAACGCATCAAGCCGATGACCGATATGGAAATCTACGGCGTCGAGGAATATTGGGCCTATCCAACCACTGTCGGCGATTGTGAAGATTATGTTCTTCTCAAGCAGCGTGAACTTGCCAAGGCCGGCATTCCGATGACGGACCTGCTGATCACCGTGGTCCGCAAGCCAGACGGCGAAGGCCATGCGGTTCTGACCGTACGTACCGATCGTGGCGATTTCGTTCTCGACAACCTGACTGACGAAGTTCTGCGCTGGGATGAAACCGATTATACCTACCTGAAGCGTCAGGCCGCCAACAATACCGGCCGCTGGGTCACGATCGAATCCCAGGACAATCTGCTGGTAGGCGCAGTCAAATAGTCACCAGCCTCTCTCGAGCATCTTGAAGACAGGCCTGTTTGTGTTATTCTTTTCAGGTCTAAAAAGGAAAGATCGGTGCGGTTAGCCCGATCCCCGTTTCAAAAGCGGGTCCTGGCCTTCGCGGGTGTTGAGAGCGCGCATTTTATCCGAAACCGCTTCACGCTTTTCGGGATGCACTCTGATCCGACCAATGCGTCGAGTCCCTTGACCTTCAACTCCGATGCAATGGTGCATTGGAGAACAAGAGGTCTTGGTTATGAAACAGCAAATCTCCGTTATCACGCTTGGGATCGATGATCTTGAGCGCTCTCGTCGCTTTTACGTCGAAGGCTTTGGCTGGACGCCCATATTCCAGAACGAAGAAATCATCTTCTATCAGATGAATGGTTTTGTTCTCGGCTGCTTCCTGAAACCCTCACTCGAGGCCGATATGAACCGCTTCGGCCTGATGCAGCCGGGCGCATTTTCACTAGCCCATAATGTGGGTGACAAAGCAGACGTCGAGCCACTCATGGAAAAACTCGTACAAGCTGGTGGAAAGATCGTGCGACCCGCCGATGCGCCGGTGCATGGTGGCATTCGCGGCTACATTGCCGATCCCGACGACCATGCATGGGAAATTGCCTGGAACCCGGCCTGGAGTATTGATGAAAACGGGCTGGTGACTTTCGGACTCTGACAAAATGCCGGGGCGCGTAAACGGCTCCCCGGCTAGAGCATTTCCAGCAAAAGTGCGAAGCGGTTTTGCATCGGATAATGCGAAAAAACAAAGAGATAGAGCATTTCCAATGATTCAAGAAAAACAGGAAATGCTCTAGCACGCAAAATGCTGTTCACCTCTCAACCCGATCTGCGCTATGCTCTGATTCTGGCTTCCTCCACGCCTCCTCCCTCCAATCGGGAAAGCATTTTTCATGCGGGAAATCTAACCATCGAACCAGCTGTTCGAGCGAATGCATAAGGAGGGATTGCAATCAAAGCTCGCATAGGAGGTTTTGATGAAATTATCGGCTCCCATATATCATTTGAAACGCCGCGCGAAGCTTATGGCGCGCGATGAAAGCATACCGCTTCATTCGGCATTGGACCGCATAGCAAAGCGCGAAGGCTTCAAAAGCTGGAGCACACTGACCCATAAATATACCGACACCGTTTCGGCTGCGGAACTTTATGCGCGCTTACAGCCGGGTGATCTGGTTCTGGTTGGCGCACGGCCCGGCCATGGCAAGACGCTGCTCAGCCTCGAAATCCTCATTGAGGCCATGAAGAAGGGAAATCGCGGCCTGTTCTTCTCTCTCGACTACACGCGGAAAGACATCGGAAAGCGATTTGAGATGCTGGGCCTCAACGAGCATGACTTTCAAGGACAGTTCGTGTTCGACACATCTGAAGCAATCAGCGCTGATTACATCATCGAGCAATCGCAGAACGAACCGCGCGACACATGTATCGTCATCGACTATCTGCAATTGCTGGATCAGAAGCGTGAAAAGCCGGAACTGATGTTTCAGATAAGGGCGCTGAAAGCTTTTGCGGAGGAAAAGGGGCTGATCATTCTCTGCATCTCACAGATTGATCGTAGTTTCGATGCGGACCTCAAGGCCTGCCCGGATTTAAGCGATGTGCGCCTTCCCAATCCGCTTGATCTATCGCTGTTCAACAAGGCCTGTTTTCTTAACAATGGCACCGTGACGCTTCAGGTAAACTAAGCCCGGAAAAAAGCTTCTGTGGCGTGATCTTCACGCCACAGAAGACAGTCTCTCGGCACCCATACGATAGGAAATCGCGCCAGCAAGATGTATCCGGCTGATCTGATCCACTCCATCAAGATCAGCCAATGTGCGCGCTACTTTCAAAATGCGATGATAGGCACGTGCAGAAAAGCGCATCTGTTCGCTCGCGTCGCGTAACAGTTTTAAACCCGCAGCATCGGGTTTGGCCACGTCTTCAATCAGATTTGCCGAGCAGTAGGCGTTGGTCATGGATGCATCCAGCCCAAGTGCGGCATAGCGCGCGCTTTGCATTGCCCGCGCCCGCGCGACACGTTTGGCAACGCTTTCGCTTCGTTCGGATTGCGAGGGCTGAATGAGATCAAGAGTTGAGACAGCAGGCATGTCGACGCGCAAATCGATACGATCCAGCAACGGCCCGGAAATGCGCGCCTGATAATCGCTTTGGCAGCGTGGCCCACGTGCGCATGTGTGACCCGGCTCTCCCGCCATGCCGCAACGGCAAGGGTTCATAGCGGCAATCAACTGAAAGCGTGCGGGATAGCTTGTGCGATGATTGACGCGCGCAATCATGCATTCACCAGTTTCCAGCGGTTGTCTGAGAGAATCGAGTACCTGCGGCGAAAATTCGGGAAACTCGTCCAGAAACAAAACGCCATTATGTGCGAGCGACACCTCACCCGGTCTCGCCCTTAGCCCACCACCAACCATAGCGGCCATGGAGGCCGAATGATGCGGAGCGCGAAAAGGTCTGCGGTCAGAAAGCTTTCCACCCGATAGCTCGCCTGCAATGGATGTGATCATTGAAACATCGAGCAGTTCACGCGGGCTGAGTTTTGGCAGAATGGACGGCAGTCGCTGCGCCAACATGGATTTTCCCGATCCCGGTGGCCCGACCAGAAGCAGATTGTGATTTCCGGCAGCAGCTATCTCAAGCGCCCGCCTGGCAGTTTCCTGTCCCTTGATATCGGCAAGATCCGGCAGCATTTCGCTTGATACGCGCATGGAAGGATCAGGCGGCGTCAGCACCTGTGTTCCGCGAAAGTGGTTGGCGAGGGCAATCAGGCTGCGTGGTGCAAGAATATCGACATTGGCCCCTGCCCATGCAGCTTCCGGTCCGCAGGCATAGGGACAGATCAGACCCTTGTCTTCACGATTGGCACCAATTGCGGCTGGCAATACACCCGCAACAGCCGTGATGGAACCATCAAGCGAAAGCTCTCCCAAAACCAGATAGGACTGTATGGCGTCTATCGGGATAGCACCGATTGCCGCCATCAACCCAACGGCAATCGGCAGATCGTAATGCGAGCCTTCTTTCGGCAGGTCGGCCGGAGCCAGATTGACCGTGACCCGCTTGGTCGGCATGGAAAGGCCGGAAGCATGGAGTGCTGCCTGTACACGCTCCCGGCTTTCGGCCACAGCTTTATCAGGCAGACCGACAATCGACATGCCCATCTTGCCTGGCGCCACCATCACCTGCACATCGACAGGCACCGCCTCTATACCCTGAAAGGCGACTGTCCCCACGCGCGCTACCATATGCCCCCACACAACACGCAACTCACCTAAAAGATGAGTAGACACTTAAATACAACCATAGGATTTAAGCATTTTCGACAGGTGCAATCAAGAGAAAGGGCCGATCTGATTGTTTCAGACCGGCCCTATGATTTTTTTCGCCGAAGAGATGCGTGTTACTTGCGCTTGGCTTCCACAGCGTCCCAGAACAGGGCGGCGATATTGGTGCCGTCGAAGCGCTCAATCTCTCGAATACCAGTTGGCGAGGTCACATTGATCTCGGTCATGTAATCGCCAATCACGTCGATACCGACGAGGATGAAGCCGCGCTCTTTGAGCGATGGTCCGATGCGGGCACAGATTTCCTGTTCGCGCGCAGTCAGCTTGCTTTGTTCTGCACGGCCACCGACATGCATGTTGGAGCGTGCATCGGTTTCCGAAGGCACGCGATTGATCGCGCCAACCGGCTCGCCGTCGATGAGGATGATGCGCTTGTCGCCTGCGCGCACATCTTTGAGATAACGCTGCGCAATGAACGGCTCCCTGAAGAGCTGGCCGAACATTTCCAAAAGCGATGTCAGATTGCGGTCGCCATCAGCCAGATGGAACACGCCGGCACCGCCATTGCCGTAGAGCGGCTTCAGGATGATATCACCAAACTCGCGGCGGAACTCCAGAACCTCCTGCGGATCCTTGGTTATCAGCGTTTCGGGCATCAAGTCGGGGAATTCGGTGACGAAGATCTTTTCCGGGCTGTTGCGGACCCATGCCGGATCGTTCACCACCAGCGTCTTTGGATGAATACGCTCCAGAAGATGCGTTGTGGTGATGTAGTTCATGTCGAACGGCGGGTCCTGACGCAGCAGAACCACATCCATTTCCGTCATGTCGCGACGCACCGGCTCACCCAGCGTGTAGTGATCACCCTTGATGTCGCGGACTTCCATTTTTTCAACGCGAGCCGAAACAACGCCATCGCGCATGGAAAGGCGGTCCGGCGTGTAATGATACAGCTCATGGCCGCGCTTCTGCGCTTCAAGCGACAGAGCAAAAGTGGTGTCACCCGTAATATTGACCGTGCTGATATGGTCCATCTGGACCGCAACTTTTAGCGACATGATTTCCTCGCGATTCTCAGTTGCCGGAACTTAAAACGGAATGGGCAGGCAACATAGAACTTTCTGATCACATAAACATTTGCAACTAGTGGATTGAATTTGACGTTTGAATCCCAGCCGACACAAATGCTGTATCAAACGTCAAGTTCGAAAAATCCACTAGTATCATATAGTTGCTAGTGGCCTCTTTGATTCCGACATTTGCTCAGCGCCTACGCCCAAGGGATGCAAATGTCGGAATTAGACCACTAGATCGCTGCCCTGCCCTTCATTATGTTGAAACGGCAAAGCCCGGGAGGAACAGGTGAGCATAGTCAACACAACCATATTTGCCGAACATATCGCAGAACTGGGGGAAGGTCCGGGCTATGATCCGCTGACCGGTCAGTGCTGGTGGTTCGATATTCTGGGCCAAAGGCTGATCGAGAAAGACGATAGCGGTGAAATCCGCACGCATGATCTCGGCATGAAAGCCAGCGCACTTGCGGTTATCGATCGTGAGCGGCAGTTGATAGTCAGCGAGCACGGGCTTTTTGTGCGCGAGCGTACCAATGGACGTCTGACGCTGCACCATCCACTCGAAGCCGATAACGACGCCACGCGCTCCAATGATGCCCGTGTGCACCCATCAGGCTCCTTCTGGATCGGCACCATGGGCAAAAAAGCGGAACCGGATGCCGGTTCGATCTGGTGGTATCGCGAGGGACAGGTAAAGAAGCTTTTCTCCGGTATCACGATCACCAATTCCATCTGTTTTTCGCCAGATGGCAAGATCGCTTATTTCGCAGATACCGACCGTAACATCATCTGGCGCGTCGATACGGATCCCGAAACCGGCCTGCCGACATCAGAGAAAAGCGTCTTTCACCATCGTGTCGAAGATGGCGGTGTTGATGGCTCGGTGGTTGATGCGGAAGGCACCTTGTGGAATGCCTGCTGGGGCGGAAGCGCGCTGAACGCTTATTCGTCACAAGGGCGTCTCTTACGCTCGATCAAACTGCCCGTTACCCAGCCAACCTGCCCGGCCTTCATTGGTGCCGACGCCTCTGTCCTGATTGTCACCAGTGCACATGAAGGCATGAATGAAAATGCCCGCAATGCGGATCCGCATGCGGGCAAGGTCATATTACTTGATCTGTCTGTCGCGGGCCGTCACGACCCGCCAGTAAGATTATAATCAGGCGACGCCTTCAACGATGACGATTTCGCCATCCGCTACAGTCTGGCGGATGGCTTTTGCTGCCTGATATTCCGGCGAATTGTAGCAATCGAGCGCGTGCTGCATGGTTTCAAATTCGATGATGACGTTGCGGGCGCGGCCCGGTCCTTCGACGGCTTCGGCTTTACCACCGCGTGCGATAAACTTCGCACCATAGCGCTCGAAAGCAGGCGTGGCGGTCGAAACATAATCCTTGTAACGCTCCGTATCACGGGCATCCACACGGGCGATCCAATAAGCTTTGGTCATTAGGTCCTCCTCAGAAACCGATTAGAGCGCCGGGCGTCCTATTGGACGCCCAACGGTCGCTATAACCCTTTAAAATCAGAGCATAATTTTACCTTAAACTGATCCAAGTTTAAGGAATTATGCTCTAGGCAACCGAACGCATTTCTTCCAGAATGGCAAGGGCTGAAGCCCTGCGATCCTGAGCTCCGACAATTGGTCGCGCAACAACGAGATGGCTTGCACCGGCTTTCAGCGCATCGGCGGGCGTCATCACGCGCTTCTGGTCGCCCTTCTCGGCTCCCGCCGGACGAATACCGGGCGTTACAACTGCCATATCGGGACCGATTGCCTGACGGATGGCGTAAGCTTCAGCAGCGGAAGCCACAATCCCGCCCATGCCAACCTCACGCGCCTGCTGTGCCCGCTTGAGCACCAGCGCTTCCGGCGTATCGGAATAGCCCGCTTCTTTGAGATCAGCATCATCCATAGAGGTCAGAACCGTCACACCCAGCAGGCAAAGATCAGACCCTTTGGCTGCTTCCACAGCCGAGCGCATGGCTTTTGGATAAGCGTGGAGGGTGAGCATGGAAACGCCCATCTTCGCGACATTCTCCACGCCCTTGGCGATGGTATTGTCGATGTCGAGGAGTTTCATGTCGAGGAAGACTTTTTTCTTGGTCGCAATCAGGCTCTTTGCAAAATCGAGACCGCCCGCAAACACCAGCTGATAGCCGATCTTGTAGAACGTGACAGCATCGCCCAGTTCTTCGACCACTTTTTCTGCTTCAGCAACGGTTGGCACGTCGAGGCCCACGATCAGCTGATCGCGCAAATCTTTCGTCGTCATGGAAATCTCCGCTGTGATTTTCGTTTTACAGCATCGGCCCAAAAATCGGAACCGATTTTTGGAAAGCACGATGCGTGGATCAAATAGGTTAGAGCGTCCTTTGTGCGTCCAGTTGGACGCACGGCGCTCTAGTCGCACAACAGGGCGCGGTACGAAAGATACCGCGCCCTGAAATGTGCAGATAATGCTGACTTATCAGCGTCCCGGATTGACCGAATGTTTGATAAGGCTCGCACAAACAGCGCTCAGCATTTTCGCCTGCCGTTCGTTTTTGAGTGTACCATCATCATTGAAAGCGTCGGCCGCACCACCAACCGAGCATTGCTCTGTTACAATCTGCGTGCCGCAATTCATCAGAACAGCGCGCAAGTGATAAAGCCCGCGCATACCGGCAAAAGCACCGTTAGATGTCGAGCACAGCCCAACCGTCAGACCCGCATAAGGCCTAAACGGCTTGTCACCATCCCTGGAAATACGGCTGACCCAATCGACTGTATTTTTAAGCAGCGGCGGGATCGATGCATTATATTCCGGCGAACAGATCATCAGCCCGTCATGCTCGGCAAAGAGACGGCCAAGCTTCATGGCATTTTCAGGAATACCCTCTTCTGCTTCCAGATCTTCATTCATGATTGGAAGCTGATAATCAGCCAGCGTTATGCGCATGACCTTCGCACCCTGTCGCGTGAGTTCTTTTTCGGCTGCATCGGCCATCTGACCCGAAAATGCACCCGTGCGGATAGAACCCGCAAAAACGAGAATTCGTGCAGTCATTGTTACTCCAGTTATCAGGCAAGCGGGCTGCGATAGACCCAGAGCTGCGCAGGCGGTACGTTGCGCACGACAAAATCATAATGCTGCACAATGTAATTGCCCTTGCCTGCCGGAACCGGTGGACGCGGACCATAAGTGATCTGGATCAGAGGACGACCGCGCGGCATACGCAACAACAGGCTCTCCATCAGCTGAATGCGGCTTTCCATCGGAAAGTTCAGCATGGGAACAGCGGAAACGATGCTGTCGAATTGCTGATCTTTCATGTCGCCAAGCGCCTGATCGAGATCGAATACGTCTCCCTGAATGATATTCACGTCAGGAAAAGTCCGGTCAAGGTGATCGACAAAGTCAGATGAGTACTCAACGCAGTAGAGATCGGAAGGTTTTACGCCATGGGCGAGAATGGCTTTAGTAATGACGCCTGTGCCTGGTCCGAGTTCTAAAACAGGCAGGCCTGATTTCGTATCGATGACGCTCGCCATGCGTCGCGCCGTAATCGAACTTGTCGGCAATATCGCGCCGACCGCTTTTGGTCCGTCTATCCAACCTTTGAAAAAACGGATTTCTTCATCGAACTTAGCGGCCAGTTTCCTGCCGAGCTGCCCTGCCATTCTTCACTGCTCCCATTGTCGTTATCAGGCAAGTTTATGCCGCATTGGAGTATTTAGGCAAGGCAACATTAAGGAATGCATTAAAAAAAGGGAGCCAAACGGCTCCCTTCTTTCACTCACCTATGCCTTCGAAAAACTCCTTCATCCGCGAGAAGAAGCCTGCCGATTTCGGGCTGTTCTCCTTGGACGAGAGTTGTTCAAATTCCTCAAGCAACTCACGCTGGCGTTTGGACAGGTTCTGCGGTGTCTCAATATCGATCTGGATATAGAGATCGCCCACTGCCTGCTGGCGCAAAACCGGCATGCCTTTGCCCTTGAGGCGGAACTGTTTGGCATTCTGGGTGCCTTCGGGCACCTTCACACGCGTCTGGGTGCTGTCGAGCGTGGAGACTTCAAAATCTCCGCCCAGTGCCGCCGTGGTCATCGAGATCGGCACTTTGCAGTAAAGATCAGCGCCATCACGCTGGAAAAACTCATGCGGTTTGACCGACAGGAAAATGTACAGATCGCCCGATGGGCCACCCCGCGTTCCGGCTTCACCTTCGCCTGCGAGACGAATACGCGTGCCGTCTTCAATACCAGCCGGAATATTGACTGATAGCGAGCGCTCCTGCGTCACACGGCCCTGACCGTGACACTTGCCGCAAGGGTCCTTGATGATCTGACCGCGACCGTTACAAGTTGGGCAGGTGCGCTCTACAGAGAAGAACCCCTGCGCAGCACGTACACGACCCGCACCCGAACACATGGTACAAGTGGTCGGCTGCGAACCGGCTTTAGCGCCCGAACCCGAGCATTCATCACAGGTCATGGATGTCGGCACACGGATCTGTGCGGCCTTGCCGGAATAGGCTTCCTCAAGGGTGACTTCCATATTGTAGCGCAGATCGGCGCCGCGTTCGCGTCCGCCATTGGAGCGACGGCGACCGCCACCCATCATCTCGCCAAAAATATCTTCGAAAATATCGGCAAAACCACCGGCTCCACCGAAACCGCCGCCACCACCAAAACCATTGCCCATGCCGCCATTTTCAAAGGCTGCATGACCGAAACGGTCGTAGGCTGCGCGCTTTTGCGGGTCTTTCAGCGTTTCATAGGCTTCGCCGATTTCCTTGAACTTGCGTTCTGCATCCGGATTATTCGGATTGCGATCCGGATGGTACTCCATGGCGAGCTTGCGAAAGGCGGTTTTGAGCACCTTATCGTCTGCAGTTCGCTCCACACCCAGAGCTTCGTAATAATCGATCTTCATAGTTCGTTATCCCGACGGCTGGATCGCATCCATTTTCCGGATTGCGTCTCCACGGTCCCATTTTTCGCAAAGCGGCCTCTGAATGACCTGTCTGCTGGACTGTTTTTTATTTTTGTCCGTCCGGTGCAACCGTCCCGAAAGGCCGCAAAAGCCCGGGAATGACCCGGGCTTAAGCTTTACGGACAAGGCTTACGACTTTTTCTTGTCGTCGTCGATTTCTTCGTAATCGGCGTCTACGACATCGTCGTTGGAAGAAGCATGCTCACCACCTTCAGCGCCACCTTCTTCAGCAGCCTGTGCTGCTTCATACATGGCCTGTCCGAGCTTCATCGAAGCTTCGGCAAGTGTCTGCGTCTTCGCCTTGATATCTTCAGCATCGTCGCCTTCAAGCGAGGTCTTCAGCGCTGCGATTGCGCCTTCAATTGCCTGCTTGTCTTCGGCCGAAACCTTGTCACCATATTCCTTCAACGACTTTTCAGACGAATGAAGCAGGCTCTCACCCTGGTTCTTGGCTTCAACCGCATCGCGGCGCTGCTTGTCGGCTTCAGCATTTGCTTCAGCGTCCTTGACCATCTTTTCGATGTCAGCGTCCGAAAGACCACCCGATGCCTGAATGCGGATCTGGTGTTCCTTGCCTGTGCCCTTGTCCTTTGCGGACACGTTCACGATACCGTTGGCGTCGATGTCGAAGGTCACTTCGATCTGTGGAACGCCACGCGGTGCCGGCGGAATGCCAACGAGGTCGAACTGGCCGAGGATCTTGTTGTCGGCAGCCATTTCACGCTCGCCCTGGAACACGCGGATCGTCACGGCCGACTGATTGTCTTCAGCGGTCGAGAAGGTCTGCGACTTCTTGGTCGGGATCGTCGTGTTGCGTTCGATCAGGCGGGTGAACACGCCACCGAGCGTTTCAATGCCGAGCGAAAGCGGGGTCACGTCGAGCAGCAGAACGTCCTTGACGTCGCCCTGCAGAACGCCGCCCTGAATTGCTGCGCCCATGGCAACAACTTCGTCCGGGTTCACGCCCTTGTGTGGTTCCTTGCCGAAGAAAGCCTTAACGACTTCCTGAATCTTCGGCATACGGGTCATACCGCCAACCAGAACCACTTCATCGATATCACCAGCCTTCAGGCCTGCATCGCGAAGAGCTGCCTTGCATGGCTCGACCGTGCGCTGAACGAGGTCGTCAACAAGGCTTTCAAACTTCGAACGCGAAAGCTTGATTGCAAGGTGCTTAGGACCGGTCTGGTCAGCCGTGATGAATGGCAGGTTGATTTCGGTCTGCTGAGCGGACGAAAGCTCGATCTTGGCTTTTTCGGCAGCTTCCTTGAGGCGCTGCAGAGCAAGCTTGTCTTTCTTAAGATCGATGCCCTGTTCCTTCTTGAACTCGGCAACCAGATATTCGACCAGACGCATGTCAAAGTCTTCACCGCCGAGGAACGTGTCACCGTTGGTGGACTTCACTTCAAACACGCCGTCGCCAATTTCGAGAACCGAAACGTCGAACGTGCCGCCGCCAAGATCGTAAACAGCAATCGTCTTGCCTTCGCTCTTGTCGAGACCATAAGCGAGAGCTGCAGCAGTTGGTTCGTTGATGATACGCAGAACTTCAAGACCAGCGATCTTGCCGGCATCCTTGGTTGCCTGACGCTGAGCATCGTTGAAGTATGCCGGAACCGTAATAACGGCCTGGGTAACAGTTTCACCCAGATAGGATTCAGCGGTTTCCTTCATCTTCTGAAGGATCATCGCGGAAACCTGCGATGGCGAATATTTCTTGCCGTGGGTTTCTACCCAAGCATCGCCATTGTCACCCTTGACGATCTTGTAAGGCACAAGATCCTTGTCCTTGGTGACCATTGGGTCATCAAAGCGGCGGCCAATAAGGCGCTTTACGGCAAACAGGGTGCCTTCAGGGTTAGTGACAGCCTGACGCTTCGCAGGCTGACCAGCGAGGCGTTCGTCACTTTCGCTGAAAGCGATGATCGAAGGCGTCGTGCGAGCACCTTCAGCATTTTCGATGACCTTCGCGTTTTTTCCGTCCATGACGGCAACGCAGGAGTTGGTCGTTCCCAGATCGATACCAATAACTTTAGCCATATTTCTCTCCATTCAGCAAACCGCCAGGACCTCTACCGAGCGTTCCATAAGCGGCTCCTATCGATTTCACAATGCTTGCTTCAAGGTTGCGGTACGGAAGATCACCATTGATCAACCGGGCCTGTCATCAAAGCCTCGTGCGTGGCGTATATAAGAAAGGCTCTTTTTCACTGCAAGTCACAACCTGTAAGGCATCGAAAGATTCCTGCCTGTCAAACTTTACAGCCTCTTCAGACATTCACGAAGCCGTCGCTTTTACCAGCACGATAAATCGCATCGATGAATTTCTGATTTTCCTTCGAGTTTTCCAGAGAAAACAGCATCACACCTTCACCTTTCGTGGCACGCACGAAGTTTTCGGCCTGAAGCTGGTAGTGGTTTGTATCGGAGAACGACCATTCGGTCGCTTCCGTATGCCCACCATTATAGAGCGTAATGCGGCCATGACCATATTTGCCAGTATTAAATGGTGCATGAACTTCGATAAAGCCCTTGTCGCCGTGGAAAACCATGGTCTGGCGGGCGCCAAGCTGGGTTGCGACATAGAAAGTCAGGTCGAAACCATCGAATCGCGCCGACACATTGGCATAGCGATCGGTGCCGAACTTCAGATCGAACTCAACTGAGGCCTGAACCGAAAGTGGCTCTTTTCCGGTCACCATGCGCGTCACCACGGTCGGATACACGCCGATATCCGGCAGCGCACCGCCGCCAAGCTCCGGCTGATTGCGCATATTGCCCGGATCATTGTTGAAATAGCTGAATGCGCCCTGCACATGACGCAGAGTGCCAATTGCACCTTCTTGCAGAAGAAAACGCAGCTTGATCCATTGTGGATGGTAATAGACCATGAAGGCTTCGGCGACCGTAACCTTATGCTTGTCGCGCGCGGCAATCAGCTGATCGATATCGTCGGCCTTCAACGCAATCGGCTTTTCACAAAGCACATGCTTGCCAGCCTGCGCTGCCTTCAGTGTCCATTCGATATGCTGCGAGGTCGGCAGCGGAATATAAACGCCATCCACTTCGTCACTCGCCAGCAGTTCTTCATAGGAACCGAAGGCGAGCGGCGCGCCAAAACGGTCAGCAACAGCGCGAGCGCGCGCATGGTCGCGGCTGGCAATCGCATGAACCACACCATTGTCAGAAGCACTGAGCGCCGGAATGACCTGCGTGACACCAATCTTGGCGGTGGAAAGAATACCCCAACGAAACATGCTATTCCCTTCTTCCAAACTTTGCCTGGTCTCGTGCTTTCAAGCAGAGTTCCAGTACGCGCAACGCGCCTCAGCATCATATTTTGTGGCTATCGATGGCACGATTGGTACTGAATATGAAACAAAAAATTCGCATCACCGAAGCGCTCCAATGAGGTTCGGCAGAACGAAATGCCTTACGCTCCCATAAAACGGTGTTGCATCTCATAAGATCCGCGAAAGAAATCGATGAATGCGCGCAGAGCGGGCCGCATCTGGCGGCGGCTTGGGTAATAGAGATAAAGGCCAGCAAAAGGCTGGCACCAATCTTCCAGCACTCTGACCAGACGCCCATCCTCCAGCGCATCGCGAACGTAGTCTTCGAACAGATAGGCAAGACCGGCGCCGTTGAGAATGGCATCGAGAATCAGCCTGTCATCATTGAGGATGAGTGGGCCGTTGATGGCAACTTCCAGCTCCTCACCCGCTTTTTCAAACTCCCAGCGATAGATACGCCCACTGGCAAAGCGATGACGCACACAGTGATGCTGCATCAGATCATTGGGATGTTCGGGGATGGCTACTGTTGCAAGATAGGAGGGCGACGCCACGATTGCCGCACGCAGATCACCGGTAAGACGGGCGCAGATCATATCCGCTTCGAGACTTTCACCGAGCCGCATTCCCGCATCAAAACCCGCCGATACAATATCGGTGAAAGCGCTTTCGACTGTCAGATCAAGCGTGATATCCGGATAGGCTTCAGCAAATTCACCAAGCCGCGGTGCAATGACAAACTGTGCAGCGATATGCGGCATCGTAATTCTCAGCGTGCCCGCCGGGCGCTCGCGCGCTTCGATCGCAGCACCCAGGGCCTGATGAATTTCCTCTAGCGCAGGCGCGAGCCGTTCCAGTAACTGTCGTCCGGCATCGGTGGGCGCCACGCTGCGCGTGGTGCGCGACAAAAGCCGAATGCCAAGACTGTCTTCAAGGGCTGCAACAGCATGACTGACTGCGGATGGCGCAATCGACAATTCTCTCGCCGCACCGCGAAAACTGCCATGAGCTGCAACTGCGGCCAGAACGGCCAGTTGGGAAAGCTGATTTCGATTCATTGTTCTAAAATATAGAATAACCCATGAAAATAAATCGGTATTATCGAACACGAATTCAGGGCGTAGTTTTTGCCTCACCGGACTCCCCTTCAGTTCCCTCCTTGCCTCCCGGGGTTTCCGCGCTTTGTTCTGCTGGAATGAGCAGACATTCACATTTCAGAACTCGTCCCGAAAGGAATATCGATGAAAACGCGCAAGCTTGGCCAGGAATTGACTGTCTCCGCAATCGGCCTTGGCTGCATGGGCATGAGCTATGCCTATGGCGGACAGGAAGAACAGGATGCCATCCGCACATTGCACCGTGCTTTTGATCTCGGCATCACATTCTTCGATACGGCTGAAGTTTATGGCCCCTATGAAAATGAAAAGCTTTTGGGCAAGGCGCTCAAGCCATTTCGTGACAAAGTAACCATCGCCACGAAATTCGGCTTCAAGATCGAAGATGGCAAGCCGGTTGGCGTGGACAGTCGCCCCGAAAATATCCGCGCCGTAGCGGAAGCCTCTTTGAAGCGCCTCGATATCGAAACGATTGATCTCTTTTATCAGCACCGTGTCGATCCGACTGTTCCGATCGAAGATGTGATCGGCACGATGAAAGACCTGATCAATGAGGGTAAAATTCGCACCATCGGCCTCTCCGAAGCAGGTGTAAAGACAATCCGCCGTGCGCATGCAGTCCACCCGATTGCAGCTCTTCAGAACGAATATTCCCTCTGGACGCGTGATCCGGAACAGGGTGTTCTGGCACTATGTGCCGAGCTCGGCATCGGTTTCGTGCCCTATAGCCCGCTCGGCCGCGGCATGCTGACAGGGCAGGTGCGCTCGCAATCCGATCTGGCAGAGGGCGATTTCCGCAAGACGCTTCCGCGCTTCCAGCCGGGCAACCTCGAAGCCAATAACAAGCAGGTCGATCTGATTGCTGAGATCGCGCGCGAAAAGCAGGTGACACCGGCGCAACTGGCGCTCGCCTGGGTACTCAATCAGGGCAATTTCATTGTTCCCATCCCCGGTGCCCGCAAGATCAACCATCTGGAAGACAATGCAAAAGCAGTCAATGTGACATTGACCACCGAAGAACTTGAACGGCTGAACACGCTTTTCGATTCTGAGAAGATTGCAGGCAAACGTTATACCGAGGCCTCGCTCGCCATGACCGGGCTTTAAAACAAATATTTAGAGCGCCGATCCGATCCAATCAGATCGAAACGCGCTCTAAGAACACAGACCTTTGCAAAGAAAGGGGGGATGGTTCCCGCCTTTCTTTCATATATCTGTGAACGGACGCGAACGCGCTGAGGCATCCCCATAAAGTAGAAAAATCTAATAAAACTTGTCATTCTGACACGCGCATGCTCTTTGCCCGCCATGCAAACGGGAACCATAACGAGAGTACCTGGTATATTTACCATCGCCGACGCTGTCATTGAATGAGGGAAAACCACATGAAACGCTTCTCGCCTCGTGCGATCCTGTTCACGCTTCTGGCAGTCATTCTGCCAACCGCCGCTTTTGCGCAATCTGCCGAAGAGGTCGATCCGAATGCTGCGATTGAAAAGATGAACGCCTATGTTTCGCTTCTCAACCGAACCATTCGTGCCTCGGAATCGCTCGACCGTTACGACAGCTGGGTCGATATGAAGAAGGGCCCAACAGGCAAGGAACGCAACGTCTACGGTCTTTACTCGCTCTATGATGTGCGCAGTGAGATCGAAGCAGCGCAAGCCGCCACCACGGCAGAGCCCAAGCTGCCTGCACTGGATGAGGCAATGGTGAGCTACATTGCGATCTATCAGAAGCTTGCGCCGGTGATCGAGAAGGCCAGCAAATACTACGACCGCAAGGACTACAAGTCCGACAAATATGCGGGTGCCAAGGAATTCCACAAACAGATAGCCGAGTATGCGCCGGAATTTACCAAAGAACGCAAGCGCGTCGATGCATTGCTGAGCGAAGAAAAGAGCAAGGTCGATCTGGCAGAGCTCGATGCGCTTGAGAAGGCCGAAGGCAAGAAAGCCAGCTGGCATGTGCGCAATGTCATGATCCGCGCCAATGCTCTGGTTGAACTGCTGCCGGAAAACGAAAAGCCGGTCGTCGATATGGATGCTTTCGGCAAAGCCATGGATTCCTATGCAGCCGCCGTCCGTGAAATGGACGACTATGCAACTGAACATCCAAACTCATTCCACGTCTTTGAATCCCGTCCGGCAAGCCTGTTGGGCAAGCTGCGCGACTTCCAGGAAAAGCTGGAGAAGACAAAAGGTGATGCACGCAAAGGCGGTGCTGCCTCTGATCTTCAGTGGATCGTGAATGACTACAACACGATGGTCTCGACATCGCAGAGCGCGACGCTGTTCTCGAAGGACTAATCCCCTTCCAGTACAATCTGCCTCAGAGGCTAAAAAGCCCGGCTCGAAGCCGGGCTTTTTATTTGTCTTTAACCGCGAAGGACGCCACCAGTCTGCTTGGCGACACTTGCAATCACCTGCTTCGACAAGGCTTCGAGATCCTCATCGGTCAGCGTACGGTCCTGCGGCTGCAACAGCACTTCAACCGCAATCGACTTCTTGCCTTCACCAAGCGATGCGCCTGTAAACACGTCAAAGACCTGCACACCAGCAATCAGCTTCTTGTCAGCCGATGATACGGCCTTCATGACGCTACCTGCTTCAACGCTTGCATCCACGACAAAAGCATAGTCACGCTTGAGGCTCTGGAACTGCGAGAGGCTCAGAGCAGGCTTGGTGCGGGTGGCCTTTGCCTTCGGCTCAGGGATCGCATCAATATAGACTTCAAAGCCGCAGAGCGCGCCTGAAACATCAAGCGCTTCCAGCGTATCCGGATGGAATTCACCGAAAGTGCCAAGCACGACCTTAGGGCCGAGTTTCAGCGTGCCGGAACGGCCCGGATGGAACCATTCTGGGCCACCGCCTTCGATCTGGATGCGATCTACTGGCGCACCGGCTGCTTCAAGTGCTGCCAATGCATCAGCCTTGGCATCGAAGACGCCGACGGTTGCTGCATTGCCCGACCAGAAACGGCCCGAACCTTCAACGCCAGCGGTGCCGCGACGGACGCCGCCAGCCACACGACGCTGCTGCTCAGGCTTGTCGCCTTCATAAATGCCCGACACTTCAAACAGTGCCGTATCACCAAAACCGCGATCTGCATTGCGCTGTGCAGCAGAAAGCAGACCAGGCAGAAGCGATGGGCGCATATCCGACATATCGGCTGCAATCGGGTTCGCCAGCTTGAGTTCCGGCTTGCCGCCGCCAAAAGCTTTGGCCTGTCCTTCGGAAATGAAGGAATAGGTCACAGCTTCCATCATGCCACGCGAAGCAAGCGTGCGGCGTGCGAGACGCGTGCGGATCTGCAGCGTCGTCAGAATACGGCCATTGACCGCACCATGATTTGGCAATGGCTGTGGCGCGATCTGGTTGATACCGTGAATACGCATGACTTCTTCAACGAGGTCGGCCTTGCCTTCCACATCGCCACGCCATGACGGAACAGTCGTTTTGATGACCTTGCCGTCGCCTTCAGCGCCGAAGCCAAGTCGCTTCAGAATATCAAGCGAAGCATCATAGGCCACCTCGATGCCCGTCAGACGCTTGACTTCCGAAACCGGGAAATCGATGACGCGTGCCTGATAAGGCTTGTAACCAACCACGTCGAGAACTGTCGGCTGACCGCCGCAAAGTTCCAGTACCAGCTTGGTCGCAATTTCCGCACCCGGGATCATCATTTCCGGATCGACGCCGCGCTCAAAGCGATAGCGTGCATCGGTAACGATGCCGAGTTCGCGGCCCGTGCGTGCAATCATGCGCGGGTCCCAGAGAGCAGATTCGATCAGCACATCGACGGTGTTTTCATCACAGCCAGAATGCTCACCGCCCATGATACCGGCAATCGATTCGGGACCGTTTTCATCGGCGATCACATACATGCCCGGCTTGAACTTATATTCACGCTGGTCGAGACCGAGAATGGTTTCGTCATCCTTGGCCAGACGCACCGTGAGATTGCCTTTGACCTTGGCCGCATCAAACACGTGCAGCGGACGGCCCTGATCGAACGTCACGTAATTGGTGATGTCGACCAGTGCATTGATTGGACGCAGACCAATGGCCTTGAGGCGTTGCTGCATCCATTTCGGGCTTGGACCGTTCTTCACACCCTTGACCATGCGAAGTGCGAAGCCGGTGCAGAATGGGTTTTCGGTATCCTGATCAAGAATGACCTTAACCGGCGTTTCGCCTTCGCCCTTCGCCGCTTCCGGCAAGGTGTTCCTGAGCGTACCAAGACCAGCTGCGGCAAGATCGCGCGCGATGCCACGAATGCCAGTGCAGTCCGCACGGTTTGGCGTCAGACCGATTTCGATGATCGGATCATCGAGGCCCATATAGGCGGCAAAGCTGGTGCCGACCGGAACATCGTCGGGCAGATCAATAATGCCGTTATGTTCGTCGGAAAGTTCCAGCTCGCGCTCGGAACACATCATGCCGAAGCTTTCGACACCGCGAATCTTGCCGATCGACAGCGTGACATCAAGACCCGGTACATAGTCGCCCGGACGCCCCAGAACACCGACAAGCCCGGCCCGGGCGTTTGGTGCGCCACAGACGACCTGAACCGGCTGGCCTTCGCCCGTATCGACCGAGAGAACGCGCAGCTTGTCAGCATCCGGATGCGGAACGGCAGTCAGAACCTTGGCGACCTTGAACGCCTTGAAAGCGGCGCGGTCATCGACCCCATCCACTTCCAGACCAATATCAGTAAGCTTCTCGACGATCTCAGCAAGCGTCGCATCGGTTTCAAGGTGATCCTTGAGCCAGGAAAGCGTGAATTTCATCTCTTTATTCCTTATCCGATCTTTACGCGCTCAGACCACCGAACAGCGTCGGAATGTCGAGTGGGCGGAAACCGTAATGATTGATCCAGCGCACATCGGCATCGAAGAATGCACGCAGATCAGGCATGCCATATTTCAGCATAGCGATACGGTCGATACCCATGCCCCATGCAAAGCCCTGATAGACGTCCGGATCATAGCCGGAAGCGCGCAGCACATTCGGATGCACCATGCCGCAGCCCAGAATTTCGAGCCAGTCATTGCCTTCGCCGAACTTCACATGCGGGCCGGAACGGTCGCACTGAATATCGACTTCAACCGATGGCTCGGTGAACGGGAAGAAGCTCGGACGCATACGCATCTTGACCGAAGGCACTTCGAAGAAGGATTTGCAGAATTCTTCCAGAACCCACTTCATATTGGCAACATTAGCCGACTTATCGACAACCAGACCTTCGACCTGATGGAACATCGGCGAATGGGTAGCATCGGAATCCATGCGGTAGGTCTTGCCCGGAATAACGATGCGAATCGGTTCGTCACGGCCTTCCTTGTCACGGATGGCCGCGAACTTCTCCATCGTGTGCACCTGCACCGGAGAGGTATGCGTGCGCAGAAGTTTGCGCTCGCCCTTCTCGTCTGCATTGAAGAAGAACGTGTCATGCATTTCGCGCGCCGGATGGCCTTCAGGGAAGTTCAGCGCCGTGAAATTGTAATAATCGGTTTCGACATCCGGACCTTCGGCGATCGAGAAACCCATATCCGCAAAGATCGCGGTGATTTCATCGATAACCTGCGAAATAGGGTGAATGCGGCCGCGCGATGCAGCGCTTTCACGAACCGGCAAAGTCACGTCGACCTTTTCGCGCTCAAGGCGCGCGGCAATCGCTTGCTTGCGCAGCTCTGTTTTGCGCTCAGTCAATGCTTCGGTGACGCGGTTCTTCAAACCATTGATCGCCGGTCCCTGCGCCTGACGCTCTTCTGGAGACATGGAACCCAGCGTCTTCAGCTTCTCAGAGATAGTACCCTTTTTGCCAAGTGCTGCGACGCGCACCGCTTCAATCGCCTGCTCATCGCTGGCAGCGACGATTTCGCCAAGAATAGTTTGTTCGAGTTGTTCAAGATCGCTCATTTTTAGCTTCCCTGTCGCGCTTTCAGCGCTCCACGCCTCTTGGTTTACATCCCTCTCGTGTCCAGGGGACACTCGACGCCTCTTGATTTATTTCCCTGTCGCGCCCGGCGGCGCTTCACGCCTCTTGTTTAGCTTCCCGCTCGCGCTGATTGCGCTCCACGCCTCTTGATCGGCAATATTTGCAGTTCGCCTGCACGAACTGAAAGAAAAACCCGCGCCAGCCAAGCCAGCGCGGGTTCCCAAAATTAACAATATCGCTTCGGGAAGGCGGCTGGCTTAACGAACAGCGCCTTCAAAAGCGTTTGGTGTCTCGGTGTTCTTGAGATACTCGAGAGCCTTCTTTGCCGCTGCAACCAGCGCGCCGAATGCTTCCGGCTGATGGATTGCGATATCGGAAAGAACCTTGCGGTCGACTTCGATACCTGCCTTAGCAAGACCGTCGATGAAACGGCCATAGGTCAGGCCCTGCTCACGAACAGCAGCGTTGATACGCTGAATCCAGAGAGCGCGGAACGTACGCTTACGGTTCTTGCGATCGCGGTAAGCATACTGCTTCGAACGATCAACAGCAGCCTTAGCGGTGCGGATTGTATTTTTACGACGGCCGCGGAAACCGGAAGCCTGGTCGAGAACTTTTTTGTGCTTGGCGTGTGAAGTAACGCCGCGTTTTACACGTGCCATGATATGATCTCCTTAGAGGATAGACGGCTTAGAGGCCGTTAGGCAGGAACTGTTTTACGATCTTCGCATCTGCTTCCGAGAGCACCATGGTGCCGCGTGCATCGCGAATGAACTTGTTCGAGCGCTTGATCATGCCATGGCGCTTGCCTGCAGCCGCAGCTACAACTTTGCCAGTGCCAGTAATTTTGAACCGCTTCTTAGCAGCCGATTTGGTCTTCATCTTGGGCATTTTGCTACTCCTTCTTTACGATCCCCCTCGTGCCTCCGGCACTCGACGCCTCTTGTTTGGCGTCTGGTCGTGCCTGATGCGTATGGGAACCCAGTTTTTACTCCCGGACCGACCAAGTCCGAAAAGCATGCGAAACCGCCACGGCATGCCCTGCCGGGCGGTTCGAAGGCGGCTTATAGGCTTAAAGCCTGAAAAACGCAATGCCTGAATCGGCTTGAATCAAGCTGAATCGCGCCTCAAACTCAATAAAGTCGCAGCAAAACCGGCAATGTGCCGATGTTCTGAAGATATTCGATGAATTCAAAGAACGGATAAGCCACAAAGAACACAAGACCGTCCGTGAATGTCCGATAAAGCCGATCCGGCTTTACGCGCAATTCACCTTCATCGCGAAACAATGAAAAATTGGGAAAGAAGCGCGGCACGCTTGCGCAATAAGTCTCATAGGGCTTTCCAAAATTCGCCTTGAGAAACTTCTCTTCCGTGCGGATGACTGTCGCAAAAGCTAAGTAACACAGCACGCCAAAAGCCAATGCGATAATAATGCTGCCCGTCTGGGCGCCAATGCCGATCGCGCCGATGCTGCTGAACACATAAAGCGGATTGCGCGTCATCGAATAAGGGCCGGTCTGCACGATTTCCGCACTTTTGCGGCCACCGATATAAAGCGTACACCACATACGACCGAGAATGGCTGCAACGATCAGGCTTATACCAAATGCCTCGATATATTCATGCATGTGGCCTGTCGATTGTGAACGCACAAACAACAGTGCAAACACAAGCAGTCCGATGACAATGGCAATCGCAAGACGACGTCGTTGCTGATATTTGCCCAGTTCGCCCAATGTTTTCATGGTTTTCTCTGAAAGTGGGGTGATTCTGGAAAAAGAAAAACCGCCCGAAGGCGGCTTTTCAAAGGCGGGAATTCACGATTAGCGCGGAGCCAATACCATCATCATCTGGCGGCCTTCGAGCTTTGGCTCGGATTCCACCTTTGCGATTTCAACGGTATCTTCCTTCACGCGCAGCAGAAGCTTCATACCAAGCTCCTGGTGGGCCATTTCACGGCCACGGAAACGAAGTGTAACCTTGACCTTGTCGCCTTCTTCGAAGAAACGCTGTGCAGCCTTCATCTTCACTTCATAGTCATGAGTGTCGATGTTCGGTCGCATCTTGATTTCCTTGATTTCGACCGTTTTCTGCTTCTTGCGTGCTTCGGAGGCTTTTTTCTGATTCTGATACTTCAGCTTGCCAAGATCCACGATCTTGCACACAGGCGGTTCAGCGTTCGGCACGATCTCAACGAGATCGAGGCCCGCTTCTTCTGCCATCGCAATGGCGTCCTGCGTCGGGATACTGCCGTGGTTGTGGCCTTCGGCATCAATAAGCTGGACCCGGGGAACCCGGATATCACGGTTGGAGCGCGGTCCGTCTTTCTGGACCGGCGTCGCTCTGAACGGTCGGCGAATGGTCGTTATCTCCTGATTATTAACGTCATAGGCGGCTTAATTTTGTGGCCCGCGACGGCCTTTCCCCATCAAACCGCTGTTTAACGCGGAAATGTGGTCAAGCGAGCGGTAAAGTCAATAGCATCTTTGACAGGGAAAATCACCCCCGACGAATAAAGAAGTATTTCGGGAGTGTTACGCGACATATCGGTCACATTCCTCATTATTTCAAGGGAGTGAGGTTTTCTCCGACGGGCAGAAATGGCAAATGAAAAACATTTGATAGATTGTCTGCCAAATCAGGAGACGAACCATGAGCGCAGCTGAACCAGACTATATTGATGTCGATGGTGCAAAGATTGCAGTCCGCCAACGTGCCGGACATGTTGCTCCAGGCGTCGTCTGGCTTGGCGGTTATCGCTCCGACATGCTCGGCACCAAGGCTGTCATTCTCGACGAATGGGCAGAACAGACCGGACATTCGGCACTTCGCCTCGATTATTCAGGCCATGGTGAGTCGGGTGGCGACTTCAATCAGGGCACGATTTCGCGCTGGCTCGACGAAAGCCTCGCCGTCTATGCAAAATACGCGCAAGGCCCACAAATACTTGTCGGCTCGTCCATGGGCGGGTGGATTGCGCTGCGCATGGCACAGGAGCTGAAAAAGGTTGGCAAGTCACCGGCAGGCATCGTTCTGATTGCACCAGCGCCGGACTTCACCGCTGAACTTGTGGAACCGTCGCTGACTGAAGCACAAAAGCGTGACCTCATCGAAAACGGTTATTTCGAGGAACCCTCGGAATATTCGCCCAATCCTTACATCTATACACGCGCGCTGATCGAAGATGGTCGCCACAATCTGGTTCTCAAGGGAATCATCGAGACGGGCTGCCCGGTTCATATTCTGCAAGGCATGCAGGATGAGGCTGTTCCCTATAAACACGCACTGAAACTGGTGGAGCATCTGCCGGTCGATGACGTAACGCTGACGCTGGTTCGCGATGGCGATCATCGTCTTTCGCGCCCACAGGACCTCGAACTTTTGATCCGTACAGTTTCCGGCCTCGCCGAACGCATATCGACAGGAGCATAATCATGCGCTTCTCGGTCTTTGCATCTTCGGCGGTCGCGGCGATTGTGGGCTTTGGCTCTACGCTGGCTCTCATCATTGCAGCAGCAAATGCACTTGGTGCAACACAGGCGCAAACAGCGAGCTGGGTCACGGCTGTCTGTCTGGCGATTGCCGCCTCGTCCGCATGGCTGAGTGTGCGTTATAAGATGCCGATTATCGCGGCATGGTCGACGCCGGGCCTGGCACTGATAGGCGCGAGCGTAGGTTTCACCATGCAAGAAGCCGTTGGCGCTTTTATCGTTACGGCCATTGCCCTCATCCTGACCGGACTGATCCGCCAGCTCTCGACACTGGTATCGCGCATTCCCGCTTCCGTTGCATCGGGCATGCTGGCAGGTGTGTTGCTGAGTTTCGTCATCGCGGCAGCAAAGACCGTCTCGCTCGACCCGGCTTTCGTGCTTCCCCTTGTGGCTCTGTTTTTCGTGATCCGCCTGTTTAATCCGTCGCTCGCGGTTATCGCCGTGCTGGTAATCGGCATGTCTTACGCGCTCTTGTCAGGTCGTGCGCCACAATTGCCTGCGCCCGAAATTTCGACGCTGACGCTGATCTGGCCTGAATTTCACATGGGTGCGATCATCGCCTTGGCGCTGCCTCTCTATATCGTCACCATGGCATCGCAGAACCTGCCGGGCTTTGCCGTGTTGCGTGCTTCAGGCTATGAGCCCCCGACCAGCGCTTCCTTGCAGGTGACAGGTCTTTTCTCCCTGCTTTCAGCCCCTTTTGGCGCAGCAACGAGCAATCTTGCTGCCATTTCTGCTGCACTTTGCACCGGTCCCGATGCTCACCCCGATCATGCAAAGCGCTGGTTGACTGGTCCAGTCTATGCAGCAATCTATGTCATCTTCGCCTTGTTCGGTGCATCGCTCGTCGCGATCTTCGCAGTGTTGCCCACCACACTCATTGCGCTGGTGGCGGGCCTTGCCCTGACGGGTCCGTTTATCAACGCCATGTCGCTCGCCCTCAAACATGAAGAAGAGCGGCTTGCAGCGGTCATAACTTTTGCTGTGACGGCCTCCGGCATCGCCTTCTTCGGTGTCGGTTCGGCCTTCTGGGCGCTTTTGGCGGGACTTGGCGTGGCAATACTCGAACATTTACGCAAAAAAATTTCGAGATAATCACATTGGTTAGCTCCCGCTATGCGGGAATCCGGAAACCATATTCTTGAAATGCCGCAATTGGTTCACCACCTCAAAATCAAGCCGAGAGATCAACAATCGGCCCAGATTTCACGGAGTATACCATGACCAATTCCGCATTGATCCGCCCCGCATGGACGCCAGCGACAATCGCGCTGATGGTGCTCGGCTTCATCTTTTTCTGGCCGCTTGGTCTCGCCATGCTCGCCTATATCATCTGGGGCGACCGTCTCGGTGATTTCAAACGCAGCGTGAATGAAAAGACCGACTCGATGTTTGGCTCGTTCCGCAACTGCGGCAAGAGCGAAAGCTTCAGCTTTGGTGGCACAACCGGCAATGCAGCTTTTGACGACTGGCGTCGCGAAGAACTCGACCGCCTGGCGGAAGAACGCCGCAAGCTGGAAGAAGCACGCGCTGATTTTGAAGCCTATGCGGCAGAACTGCGCCGTGCTCGCGACAAGGAAGAGTTCGACCGCTTCATGGCTGAACGCAAAGCCTCCGGCAAACGGACGCCAGCGACGCGCAAAAAGAACGACAGCAACGATGTCACGGACATTTGACCACTGAAATACGATGACGACGCGGGCTTTGTCCGCGTCGTTTTGCTTAGAGCGCATTTCGATCTGATTGAATCAGATCGGCGCTCTAACCTATTCTGTTTTAATCATAATCTTATCGATCCTCGTTTCACTCCGGTCGGATTATGCTCTAAACCAGAAAAATTTCTGGCTTTTTTCGCGAATCGCTTATTCTTAAGTGATGGGTTTCTCCTTATTTCGTTCATCGAAGGCTAAACAGTCGGCGACAGTCAGAAGCGAACGCATTCATGCGGTCGCGGGACGTGAATTGCCTTTGCGCGTGCTTGAAAACCCGCGCGCCAAACGTCTGACCCTGCGCATTGAAACTGGCGGCAAAGGTCTGCGTGTCACCATTCCCCCCGGTTTGCCGGACCGTGAAGTTCAGAGCTTTCTGATCCGCCATGAGGGCTGGATTGAAAGTCGCATTGCAAAACTGCCCGATCAGGCAGGCATCCGCGCAGGCGTAAAAATTCCCATCCGTGGCGTTCCGCATCTCATCACACACCAGCCGGGACGCGGCACAGTGGATTTGCTGGAAGGCAATATTCTGCTCGTTCATGGCGACCCCACGCATCTGGCGCGGCGCGTCGCCGATTACCTCAAGCGCGAAGTCAAGCGCGACATCGAACAGCTGGTTGCTCGTCACACAGCAACCGTGGGCCGCAAAGCCAAGGCGGTCCGGTTCAAGGATACCAAAAGCCGCTGGGGGTCATGCACCTCCGATGGCGTGCTTTCGTTTTCCTGGCGCATCGGCATGGCGCCTTCGCCCGTCATCAACTATCTCGTCGCTCATGAAGTGGCGCATCTGATCGAGATGAACCATGGGCCAAAATTCTGGAAACTCTGCCATGAGCTTTGCCCCGATACAGAGCGCTGCAAAGCATGGCTAAAGCGCAATGGCAGCGCATTACAGGCTATCGACTTTACATGACATCAGACATTCAAACTGCTGCACGGATGCTATGGAATTACCATTGCATCTATGATGAACTTCAGACCGCCGATATCATCATCGGACTGGGTAGCTACGATACGCGCGTCGCAACACACGCAGCGAAGCTTTATATGCAAGGCCTTGCCACATGGCTCATGTTTACAGGCCACAGCGGCAACTGGACCAAAGGACTTTACAAGAGCTCTGAAGCGGAAGCCTTTGCGGAAATCGCGATTGCCGAGGGCGTACCGGAAGACGCTATCATCATTGAACCGAAAGCCACCAATATCGGCGAAAACATCTTGTTTTCGCGCGAAAAGATGGTGCCGGGTGCTATCAGCCCGATTTTCGTGACCAAACCGCAAACCCAGCGCCGGGTTCGCGCGACCGTTGACCGGCAATGGCCGGAAGCCAAGGCATTCGTTACAGCACCGCCAACGGCTTTCGAAGATCAGCCCACACCGGGCCATGGTTTCGAGATGCTTGTACGCGAAATGACCGGCGATATCCGGCGTATCCTAGAATATCCGGCACAAGGCTTCCAGATCGCGCAAGCAGTTCCCCTTGAGGTCATGGAAGCGTATGATTATCTGATCGCTGAGGGCTATGAAGGCGATTAAGCTAAAAATCCCCGGATTAGCTTGAGTAGCACAGCAATATGTGCGACGGAAACGCCATGGTTTTTGATATAAAAATATGCGGTCTTAAAACGCCTGAAGCAGTCGACGCTGCTCTTGATGGCGGGGCGACCCATATTGGCTTTATCTTCTTTCCAAAAAGCCCGCGCCATCTCACCCCTGCCGCTGCTGGCCAATTGCGTGATGCAGCCCGAAACCGCGCCAAAGTTGTTGCGGTTACGGTCGATGCAAACGATGCCACGCTCGATGAAATCGTGCGTGAGCTCAAGCCAGATATGCTGCAGCTGCACGGCCATGAAACGCCAGAACGCGTTGCCGACGTGAAGAAGCGTTACGGCCTGCCGGTTATCAAGGCGTTTGCAGTGCGGGAAGCTCACGATCTTGATGCGATCGTGCCCTACAAGGGCATTGCCGATCGTTTTCTTTTTGATGCCAAACCACCGAAAGGCGCAGACCTTCCGGGTGGCAATGGTGTATCGTTTGACTGGGCATTGCTCGACGTGCTTGACGAAAGTGTCGATTACATGCTTTCCGGTGGACTGAACGCGGGCAACATTGCCGAGGCGCTGCAAAAGACACGCGCGCCGGGTATCGATGTATCGTCCGGAGTAGAGCGCGCACCCGGCGAAAAGGATGTGCGTCTCATTGAGGAATTTTTCCAGGCCATTGCGACTGCGGATGAAAGACCATCTGCAAAGCGCGCCTGAACATGACGGAGTGGCAAGCGTTGAATAAGCCGGTTGAACCCAATTCCTATAAGACAGGCCCGGATGAAGAAGGCATGTTCGGCATTTTTGGCGGACGCTTCGTCGCCGAAACGCTGATGCCGCTGATCCTTGAATTGCAGGAAGCCTATGAAACGGCAAAGAACGATCCTGAATTTCAGGCCGAGCTTTCCAACCTGTCGACCTATTATGCCGGTCGCCCTTCCAAGCTTTATTATGCCGAAGGCCTGACCAAGCATCTGGGTGGCGCAAAGATTTACTTTAAGCGCGAGGACCTGAACCATACCGGCAGCCACAAGATTAACAATTGCCTCGGCCAGATCCTGCTTGCCAAGCGCATGGGCAAAACCCGCATCATCGCGGAAACCGGCGCTGGTCAGCATGGCGTTGCATCAGCAACCGTTGCAGCCCGTTTCGGCCTGCCTTGCGTGGTCTATATGGGTGCCACTGACGTTGAACGTCAGAAGCCAAACGTCTTCCGCATGAAGCTGCTGGGTGCCGAAGTAAAGCCGGTAACGGCTGGCAATGGCACGCTCAAAGACGCCATGAACGAAGCGCTTCGTGATTGGGTCACCAATGTTGACGACACCTATTACCTGATCGGCACCGCGGCCGGTCCTGCTCCTTATCCGGAACTCGTGCGCGATTTCCAGTCGGTGATCGGCACCGAAGCACGCAAGCAGATTCTCGAACAGGAAGGCCGTCTGCCGGACGTGATCATTGCTGCCGTTGGTGGTGGATCGAACGCAATCGGTCTGTTCCACCCTTTCCTTGACGATTCGTCCGTCAAGGTTGTCGGCGTTGAAGCAGGCGGTCGTGGCCTTGACGGCGTTGAGCATTGCGCATCGATGAGTGCAGGCAGCCCCGGTGTCCTGCATGGCAACCGCACCTATCTGCTGCAGAACGAAGACGGTCAGATTCTCGAAGGCCATTCGGTTTCCGCAGGTCTCGACTATCCGGGCGTCGGTCCTGAGCATTCATGGCTCAAAGACAGCGGCCGTGTTGACTATGTGCCGATCCTCGATGACGAAGCGCTTGAAGCTTTCCAGCTCTGCACCCGCGTTGAAGGTATTATTCCAGCACTTGAATCCGCGCACGCCATAGCACAAGCTGTGAAAATGGCTCCATCCATGGGCAAGGATCAGGTGATGATCGTCAACCTGTCGGGTCGTGGCGACAAGGACGTCCACACGGTCGGGCAGTTGCTCGGCATGGACATGTGAGGACCGGATGAGCAACATCGTCGCCGACACCAACTCTTACAGACCGCGTGCCGCATGGTTCGACGGGCTGACAGAGTGCGGCACGGCGACGATCAAGCTCAACATCATTGAAGCCGATCCGTCCAATCCACTTGCAGAAGCAGCATGTGGCATCGCTCGCAGGCAGATTGCAGCCGTTGCAGACAAGCTTGAGCATACGCCACATCTTGGCGCGGGCTTTGCCATTCTGCATCAGGGTGAGGAAAGCTTGTGGCTGCTGCTGCACTGGTGGCTGGAAGGCGGCATCGCAACCCAGATTCTCTGGCAATCCGAACTCAACGAGGAAGTTGAATTCGAGCCTGCACAGCCTTTGCTTATGGCCTGTGTCTGGGAACTGGGAATTATCGACTTTGAACGGCGTGCATGGATGGAAACGGTTATGTCCGGCCAACCAACCGCCGATTATCTTACGCGCATTTTGCCACGGGGCACGGTATGACCACACGCATCGACACCAAATTTGCATCGCTCAAGTCCGAAGGACGTCCGGCGCTGGTTACCTATTTCATGGGCGGCGATCCGGATTACGCAACATCACTCAATGTGATGAAGGCGCTGCCCAAGGCTGGCTCCGACGTGATCGAACTTGGTATGCCCTTCTCTGATCCGATGGCTGATGGCCCGGCCATTCAGGCTGCTGGCCTGCGGTCGCTCGAAGCTGGTCAGACGCTCAAAAAGACGTTGCAGCTGGCTGCTGACTTCCGCAAGGATGACAACACAACGCCAATCGTCCTGATGGGCTATTACAATCCGATCTATATTTATGGCGTTGAACGCTTCCTTGCTGATGCAAAAACATCCGGCATTGATGGCTTCATCATTGTTGACCTGCCGTCTGAAATGGACAAGGAACTCTGCATTCCGGCAACGCAAGCAGGCCTCAACTTCATTCGTCTGACGACGCCAACCACCGACGACAAGCGTCTGCCAAAGGTGCTGCATAATTCGTCGGGCTTCGTCTACTACGTCTCGATGAATGGCATTACCGGCTCGGCGATTGCCGACACGACCCGCGTTGCGGATGCTGTACGCCACATCAAGAAAAGCACCGATCTGCCGATCTGCGTCGGCTTTGGTGTGAAGACGCCTGAACAGGCTGGAGCCATTGCTGAAGCTGCTGACGGCGTTGTTGTCGGCACTGCAATCGTCAATGCCGTGGCTGGCGAGCTGGACGAAAATGGCAAGGTTAGCGGCGATCCTGTCGCTGCTGTTACTAAACTTGTCAGTGCATTGGCAGCAAGTGTTCGTGCAACACGCCTTGAAGCTGCCCAATAAATCGTCCATTTAAGCAGCAAGAGAGCATGTCGCGGAAAAGTGGAAACCGGTTTTTCGATAACGACATGCATAAAATAACGAGTTTTTTGAAGAACAAGAAACGGAATCAAACGTCATGAACTGGATCACCAACTACGTTCGTCCAAAGATCAATTCGATGCTCGGACGTCGCGAGATGCCGGAAAATCTTTGGATCAAGGATCCATCGACCGGTGAAATGGTGTTCCATAAGGACCTTGAGAGCAATCAGTTTGTGATCCCCGGTTCAGGCCATCACATGCGCATCAAGGGCAAGGACCGTCTGCGTTTCTTCTTCGACAATGGCGAATACACGACGCTGGAAAGCCCAAAGGTTCCGGTCGACCCGCTGAAATTCCGTGATGAGAAGAAATATATCGACCGTCTGAAAGACTATCGTTCGCGCACCGGTATGGAAGACGCGATCATCAATGGTCTTGGCACGATTGAAGGTCTGCCGATTGTCGCAACCGTGCAGGATTTCGGTTTCATGGGCGGTTCGCTCGGCATGGGTGCCGGTGAAGCGATCATTCAGGCCTTCATGAAGGCTATTGAACTGAAGCGTCCACTGGTTTTGTTCGCAGCATCGGGTGGTGCGCGCATGCAGGAAGGCATTCTGTCGCTCATGCAGCTTCCGCGCACCACTGTTGCTGTGGAAATGCTCAAAGAAGCAGGCCTGCCTTATATCGTTGTTCTCACCAACCCGACCACGGGCGGTGTTACCGCTTCCTATGCTATGCTTGGCGATATTCACATTGCAGAACCGGGCGCATTGATCGGCTTTGCTGGTCCACGCGTGATCGAACAGACCATTCGCGAAAAGCTGCCAGAAGGCTTCCAGAGCGCTGAATATCTGATGGAGCATGGCATGGTCGACATGGTTTGCTCGCGCCTTGAGCTGAAGTCGACCATTGCAAGCCTGTTGAAAATCATGACCAGGCAGCCAGCCAATACCGATGTGCCTGCAACAGTGCCTGCACCAAAGAAGCCAGAAGCTGACAACAAGGCGGCATAATCGTGACAGGTAAAGCGGATGCCGTTATCGAACGGCTGATGCAATTGCATCCCAAAGGGTTTGATCTTTCATTAGACCGCATTCGCGGTCTGCTGGAAAAGCTCGGCAATCCGCACCTCAACCTGCCGCCTGTCATCCATATCGCCGGAACAAACGGCAAGGGATCGGCAACAGCCTTTTGCCGCGCGCTTCTGGAAGCGAGCGGCTTTGGTGTGCACGTCCATACCTCGCCGCATCTGGTCAACTGGCATGAGCGCTATCGTCTGGCCTCTAAGACAGGCGGCAAATTCGTTTCCGATGACGTTCTTGCAGAAGCCATCGAGCGCGTGGAAGCCGCCAATAGCGGTCAATACATCACGGTTTTCGAGATCCTCACCGCCGTTGCTTTTGTCCTGTTTTCAGAACATCCGGCCGATGTCGTGATCATGGAAGTAGGCCTCGGCGGTCGTTTTGATGCGACCAATGTCATACCCGAGCCAGCCGTATCGCTGATCATGCCGATTTCCATCGACCATCAGGCGTTTCTCGGCGACCGGGTTGAGCTGATTGCCGCCGAAAAGGCTGGCATTATCAAGAAAGACTGCCCGGTGGTCATCGGGTTCCAGCTTTTTGATGCAGCACGCGAAGTTCTGATTTCAACGGCTGACCGTCTGGATTGTCCTTTGTCGATCTACGGGCAGGATTTCCTCGCTTTTGAGGAACATGGTCGCATGGTCTTCCAGAACGAGGATGGATTGATCGACCTGCCATTACCGCGCCTGCCGGGTCGCCACCAGATCGCCAATGCGGCTGCAGCAATCGAAGCCGTGCAGATGGCCGGTTTCACCATTACCGACAAGGCTGCCGAAAAGGCGCTGATGGTGGTGGATTGGCCCGCACGCATGCAACGCCTCACCCATGGGACATTGATTGATCTTGCACCGGCGGCATCGGAAATCTGGCTCGATGGCGGGCATAATCCAGGTGCAGGTGCAGTGATCGCAGAAGCCCTTGGCGACCTTGAGGAACGCTCCACACGGCCTCTGTTCCTGATTACCGGCATGATCAACACCAAGGACCCTGTCGGCTATTTTGAAGCCTTTGCAGGCATGGCGCGTCACGTCTTTACCGTGCCGATCCCTTCAAGCGATGCGGGAATTCCCAACAATGAACTGGCGATCAGCGCACAGAAGGCTGGACTTTCGGCGGAGCCTGTTCATTCGGTTGCCAATGCGTTGAAAATCCTGCGCGACAGCTGGGCGCATGATGAAGCGCCGCCACGTATTCTTATTGGCGGCTCGCTGTATCTCGCCGGTGAAGTCCTGCGCGAGAATGGAACACCGCCTCAATAAAGCGGTGTTTTTTTATGCATTCGAGAATTAGCGATTATTCTCGCTTTTCCAGCCCTCAAACTTCTTTGCCCACTCATCCTTCGTGCAGGGGTAAAGCCCGATAATTCCGGCACCGTTTTTAACTTCTTCGAGAACAAAATCCTCAAAAACTTCCATTCCAACGCACTCATCGGCGATTTCTTCGCAAAGATGTGCTGGGATGACCATCACACCATCGGAATCGCCCACCAGCACGTCGCCGGGAAACACGGCTGCATCACCACAGGAAATTGGTACATTGATATCAACTGCTTCATGCAAGGTGAGGTTGGTGGGCGCCGATGCCTTGGCGCAATAAGCGGGCATGTCGAGTTCACCAATGCCCGTGACATCACGGAAGCCGCCGTCTGAAACAATACCCGCCGCACCACGTAAGGCCAGTCGCGTCACCAGAATGGAACCTGCTGTCGCCGCACGCGCATCCTTGCGCGCATCCATAACCAGCACCCAACCGGGTGGGCAGGTTTCAATCGCGACACGTTGTTTGTGATCGGGATTGCGGAAAACTGTAATGGGATTGCGGTCTTCGCGCGCCGGGATATAGCGCAGCGTAAAGGCCTGCCCCACCATGTTTTCCGGCTTGCGTGCCACCTGAAACGAGCCCTGAATGAACTGATTGCGCAGTCCGCGCTTGTATAGGGCTGTGGCAACCGATGCTGTTGAAACCTTTTTCAGTTTCGCGCGCGTTTCGTCGGGGAGGATATAGTCTGACATCTCGGTGCCTCTTAATAAATGACCGGCTCGTCGACCGGACGACCAAAATCAGTTTTCAGGAAATCGAAATCGCAGCCTTTGTCGGCTTGCTCGACATGCTTGGAAAAGACGAAGCCGTAGCCGCGCTCATATTTTGGCTCAGGCGTCTGCCATGCAGCGCGACGAGCAGCCAATTCATCTTCGGAAACGAGCATATTGAGGCTGCGCGCTGGAATATCGAGTTCAACCATATCGCCGGTTTTGAGCAAAGCCAGCGGCCCGCCGATAAAGGATTCCGGTGCAACATGGAGAACACAGGCACCAAAACTCGTCCCCGACATACGCGCGTCTGAAATCCGCACCATATCTCTGAGGCCGAGTTTCAGCAGTGCCTTCGGCATCGGGATCATACCCCATTCGGGCATACCGGGACCGCCTTGCGGGCCGGCATTGCGCAACACAAGCACGGTCTCGGGCGTCAAAGGATAATCGGGGTCGTCGATGATCTTTTTAAGTTCAGGATAACTATCCGCCACCAAAGCCGGACCCGTATGGCGATGAAATTTCGGATCGCAGGCCGCGGGCTTGATGACAGCGCCATCCGGACAGAGATTGCCTTTCAGAACGGCAAGCGAGCCTTCATGATAGACAGGCTTGGACAGGGGCCGGATAACGTCGTCATTGAAGACCTGCGCTTTTTCCAGCCCTTCCGTCAGCGGTTTTCCGGTGATGGTGATTGCTGATGGATCAAGCTTGTCACCGAGCTGTTTCATCAGCGCACGGATACCGCCTGCATAGTAGAAATCCTCCATCAGATAGGTCGAGCCCGATGGCCGGATATTGGCAATGACCGGCGTTGTGCGCCCAATCCGATCCAGATCATCAAGTTCGAGCGGCACGCCGGCGCGGCGCGCCATGGCAATCAGGTGAATGATCGCATTGGTCGAGCAGCCGGTTGCCATCGCGACAATGACGGAATTCTTCACCGCTGCGGGCGTGATGATCTGATCGGGTGTCAGGTCTTCCCAGACCATCTCGACGATGCGGCGGCCACATTGGGTCGACATACGCTGGTGATTGGCATCAGGAGCGGGAATGGAGGATGCCCCGGGCAATGTCAGCCCCATCGCCTCGGCAATAACCGTCATGGTGGAGGCCGTGCCCATGGTCATGCAATGGCCATAACTGCGCGCAATGCCGCCCTCTATCCCCTGCCATTCCTCCTTGCCGATGGTGCCTGCACGACGCTCATCCCAGAACTTGAACATATCTGTGCCTGATCCGAGCGTTTTGCCCGCGTAATTGCCACGCAGCATCGGACCGGCAGGCAAAAAGACAAACGGATAGCCAGCACTTGTGGCGCCCATGATGAGCGCGGGTGTGGTCTTGTCACAGCCGCCCATCAGCACAGCGCCGTCAACCGGATGCGAGCGTAAAAGCTCTTCCGTCTCCATGGCAAGCATGTTGCGGTAAAGCATGGTCGTGGGTTTGACATAGCTTTCAGATAGCGAGAGCGCCGGAAGCTCAAGCGGAAAGCCGCCAGCCTGCAGGATGCCGCGCTTCACCCATTCGACACGATCCTTGAAATGCGCGTGGCAAGGCTGGGCATCGGACCATGTATTGATGATGGCAATGATCGGCTTGCCTTCCCAGTCTGCCGGATCATAGCCCATCTGCATGGTTCGGGAACGATGCCCTGATGAACGCTGATCATCGGGCAACATCCAGCGTGCCGAACGCAGATCTTCATATGCTTTTCTGGTCATTTCAATGCCTTCCCGAAAACCGCCCTGCGTCCGTTGGAGCAAGAGCGCATGCTGAGAAAAAAGCGCCACCGGAGAGCGTTTCTCCGGGGCTTAAAATTGTCATGGCTGCATCCGCGCCGAGTTCTGGCCGATTGATGGCATCCGGCAGATGGCTGACGGGCTCTGCGCAAAAGGCGGCGCGGTCTTGCGGATTGAACACATGGAGATGGCGCAACGCGCCCTCACCTTTGAGCTTCAAACCCGTGTCTGTCTCAGGCCAACGAATGAATGCGTTCCGGCTTTCCCAGCCTGTGAAACAGCAATTGATCAAGGGCAATTGAGACAGCGGCGCCGCCTCGCCCGGTGTGAAACCTTCGACAGGCACAGTAAGACCTACCGGCAAGCCACGCGCATCAAGCTGTGGCGCGCCCTTTGCAGCAAACTCCAATGTGGCTTGCGCCGTTTTGGCAAACCACGGATGCAGGCCGATACCGAACGGCAATCGTGTCTGACCATTGTTGCGGATGCTTAGCGATATCCGAAAGCCGTCAGGCAAAATGCATAGTTCCTGCTCCAGCCGATAAGTGTAGGGGTGATCCTCACTTTCAACTTCATCGACCAGAACCGCCCGGTCCCCGCTTGACGACATGGCCTTCCAGCCACGTATCCGAGAAAAGCCGTGAATGGCCATTCCTTCATCCGGCGCATTGATGGGCAACTCAACAATCGCACCGTCAAAGGTGAAACACCCGCCATCGATGCGGTTGGCAAAAGGTGCCATCACGAAGCATCCCGCCTTCAAACCCGCTTCCGGCGTGGTCAGAGGCTCAAGCAAAGCAACCCATCCACCGTCAGGGTGATACCACTCAGCGGACAGCAGTGTTGCGCCATGCTGAGGGTCGATCCGCAACCGATAATCATGAGCGTCAAGTTCAAGCACCACTGGCTCAATCCTCACGCGAATAATCATGAGCTGTGAATGTGCCGCCCTGAAACTGCCGGGACACCGGATCGCCGGTTTCCGCCAGATCGCCAAAACGCGAAGCATCGTCCTGCGGCACATATCCGATGCGGGCGGCATCGTCGTTTTCCCACCAGCGCGAAGCATTGGCGGAAACACCCCAGACAACGGCAAAATCGGTTTCTGGTGCTTCAATTGCTGCAATCAAAAGCCGAACCAGATCATCATGTGAGAGCCACGTCGAGAGATGCCGCGCCTCTGTCGGTTCCGGCACACAAGAGCCGATACGCAGATGCACACTTTCGATGCCGTGCTTGTCGAACATCATTCGCCCAAGCAACTCGCCATAGGCTTTGGAAAGTCCGTAATAGCCATCGGGCCGAAATGGCTCATCCGTGCTCAGCATCTCGTCACGGGTGTAGAAACCAATCGTATGGTTGGAACTTGCAAAAATGACCCGCTGCTTTTCCGCTCTTGCTGCCTCGAAAACATGCGTCACACCGATCAGATTGGCTTTTGCAACCAGATCATAAGGTTGCTCAACACTGATACCGCCAAAGTGCAGGATCGTGTCCGTTCCACGCACCAGATCAGCAATTGCTGCCGCGTCAGTGAGGTCAGCCTGAATGAACTCGGCCCCCTCAGGCAATTCATCGGGAAACGGCGCAATGTCTGAAAGCCGAAGCCGATAGCCCGCTTGCGCCAGTCTTGGTGCCAGCATACGGCCCAGATTGCCGGACGCGCCGGTCAAGAGAAGTTTTTTCATCGGATCAAACTCCCTTCATTCTGGCGACTTTCGCGCCTGCAACGGGAGCCTTTGCCAGATGCACGCCGCCCGACTGCGGTCCATCCGGGTTTCCCAAGCGATGTGAGGTAATCGCAATAAGCGTGAGATCAGGCCCACAGAAGCAAGGCATTGTCGGCGCGGGGACAGGGGTTGGAACACGGTCCAGCAATGTGCCGTCACGATCAAAGCGGTTTAACACGCCAGCCGAAACACCAGCGCTCCAATAAGCGCCTTCTGCATCACAGGCCCCGCCATCGGGCCGACCGCTTTCTTCATCAAGCTCGCGAATGCGATTGCGATTGCTTATCAGTCCGGTTGCGACATCAAAATCATAACGGTCGATCCATGGCCCGCGAGAATCTGTGTGGAACATGGTCGCCCCGTCCGCAGTCCAGGCCAGACCGTTGGAAATCTCAAAACCTTCTGCCCTGATTTCGGCTTTGCCGTCAGCTGTCACACGATAGAGTTTTGAGATGGGTTCGCGTTGCGGACGTGCATCCATGCTACCGACCCAGAACGCGCCATCCGGCCCAACTTTGCCGTCATTAAGACGCGATGTTTCAGGTTCATCATACCCGTCCCAGATCGTCTGGCGCTCGTCAGTTTCCGGGTCAAACAGGATGATCTGACGGCTAAGCGAAATGACCAGCTTGCCGCTTTCTGCAAGCCCGAGGCACGGAACTTCTGATTCAAAAGTCCATTCGCGCAATGGCCCCTTATTCAGATCAATCTCATGGACCTTGCGTCCGTTGATATCGCAGGCAAAAAGCGTCCCACGGCGATCATCCCAAACAGGGCTTTCCATCAGTTGTCCGCGTAAATCGGCTATGCAGCGAAACGGTCCCATCATGCGGCTTTCGTGCTGCGACGGATGACATCGGGATGGTCGAGAACGAAGTCCGACAATTCAAGCCCCAGTCCCGCACCTTCGAACGGATAGATCACGCCCTTCTCAATCCTCGGCATCACCGTCACCAGATCACGATACCATGAGGTGTAATAGGCCCGCACAGATTCTTGAAAAATCGCATTGGGCGCATTCAGGGAAAGATGAATGGAGGCCGCGAAGACCACCGGCCCGGTGCAGTCATGCGGTGCGATGGGGCGCTGGAAGGCTTCGGCCATGGTGGCGATTTTCTTGGCTTCCGAAAGTCCGCCGCACCATGAAATGTCGAGCATCACATAATCGGTCGCGTCGGTGCGCAGTACTTCGAGAAACTGCGCGCGCGTTGCCATGGTTTCGCTCGCACAGACTGGAATGCCAGACTGTTGCGCATAGACCGCAAGCGATTGCGGATTCATCATCTTGATCGGGTCTTCCGACCAGAATGGCCGAAAGGCTTTCAGTTCGCGGGCGATAGCAAGCGCCGATGTCAAATCCCACATGGAATGAAATTCGACCATGATTTCCATTTTATCGCCAACCGCATCACGGATCTGGCGGAACGGAACCAAGGCCTTATCGAGATCGGTGGCATGAATGAAGTTGCCGCCACTGGCCACAGCATAGGGATCGAAGGGCCAGATTTTCATCGCAGTAATACCTTCCGACAGCAGGCTTTCAGCCAAGGCCCCGGCGTCGCGATGAAATGCCAGCTGATCCTCATACGGACCTTCCTTCGCATCATCCTGATCACCTATATAACGACGCGCACCGCTCTTATTATAGGTATAGCCCGCGCAGGTATTATAGGTGCGGATCGACGGACGCGAGAGACCGCCCAGCAACTGATGAATCGGCTGATTGGTCAGTTTTCCGAAAATATCCCACAGCGCGATGTCGATTGCGGAGGCCGCACGGATCTCCACGCCCGATGAACGGAAACCCACATAGGGTTCGAGCAAGAGCTTGGAGATACGATCAATCTCCAACGGGTTCTGCCCTACCAGTTGCGGTGCTATATCGCTGTGAATATAGGCTGCGACCGCATTTGCTCCGCGGAAAGTCTCGCCCAACCCAACGATCCCTTCATCTGTGTGGACGCGGACCCACAGGATGTTGTTGAGGTGCGGAAGCTGCACCGTTTCGATGGCCGTAATTTTCATCATGCACTCCGAGAAATGTTGGCCGCATCAATGGGCAGAAGGTTGACGATTGCGCGCCACGATCTGCGTCGGATTGACGAAGCGCAGCGCCAGCAACAGCCAGACCAGTGATGTAACCATGTAGATCACCGCCATGGCGTCGATGGATTGAACCGAACGCACACCGGCAGCAAAGACCGAATAATAAAGCGCCACGACCAATGTCTGTGATGTTGGCCCAGCCGTCAGGAAGGTCAGTTCGAACATGGCAACCGTGCGCACCAGGACAAGCAGCATGGCCGCCAGAATGCCCGGTGTCAGCATCGGCAAAAGCACATGCAGAAACAGTTTGAACGTGCCTGCGCCAAAGACTCGTGCTGCGGCTTCCACCTTGGGATCGATCTGCTCGATGAACGGCACCATCACCAGAATGACGAAGGGGACTGTCGGCACCAGATTGGCGAGAACCACACCCCAGAAAGTGCCACCGACACCAAACTTGTAAAGCACCGTTGCCAATGGGATACCGAAGGTGATCGGCGGCACAAGCAGTGGCAGAAGGAAGATCAGCAGCACAAACTTCTTGCCGGGGAAATCACGCCGCGCCATTGCATAAGCAGCCGTCACGCCCAGAAATCCGGACAGAATAACAACCGCAAAAACCACCTGAAATGTCACCAGCAGCACCTGATCGAGCTGGAATTCAGCCCAGGCGGCAGCATACCAGCGCGTCGTGAAACCATCTGGAAACCAGGTGCCAAGCCAGCGCGTACCGAAGCTTGAAACGACAACGGCAGTGATGACGGCCAGCACATTGAGGACGAAGAAACCCGTCACAAGCCAGACAACGGTGATCCAGAGTTTTGAAAGGACAGATGTATCGCGGATCATGGTCTATCCTTTCCCGCCAGCGGTCGAACCGCGATAAAAGAGTGAACGCACCCCAAGCAGCGCACCGACGACAAGCAGCTGCACCGCCGCCATAATCATGGCGATGGAAGACGCCATGGAGTCGTCATACTGCTCAAAGGCGGCCTGTGCTGCAGCAATGGAAATCACGCGTGTCGGTCCTGACGGTGCACCCAACAGCACAGCAGATGGAAACACAGCAAAAGCCTGCACGAAGGTGAGACACGACGCGACAACAAGGCCCGGCACCAGAAGCGGCAGCATGACATGACGGAAGCGCTGCCAGCTGTTTGCTCCATGCGTTGCAGCCGCCCGTTCAAGTGCGGGATCAATGCCGGTTATGTAGGACAGTGTAAGCAGGAACGTAAAAGGGAATACCGTGATCACCAGCGAGGCGAATACGCCCCAATAGTTGTTGGTGAGCTTGAGCGGATTCTCGATAAAGCCGATAGCGATCAGGCTGCGGCTGAACCAGCCCTGCGGCCCCAGATAATTCAGAAGCCCTTCGGCAATAAGCACTGTGCCCAATGTTACAGGCAGCACAAGGATTGTCGTCAGAAGGCGCTGCTTGCGCATCAGCCGAACGCGCATGGCGATTGGCACCGCAAGCAATATGCTGATCAGCGTGACCGGAATTGCCAGCCACAGCGTAGCTCCAATGGTCTTGTAAAGATAAGGATCGGAGAAGAACTTGCGGTAATTGGCCAGTGCTCCACCGCCATCCAGCGGATTGAACGACAGCACAAGACCGTACAAAAACGGATAGATGAAAACACCGATTACAAAGAGCAGTGCGGGCAGGATCAGCAGCGTGACACCATCGAAACCACGATTGGCAAGCCGCTGACGCAAACCGGGTTTGAGCGTTGCATCGGAAAAGCGTTTCTCCGCCATGGCTTAAGCCTCGCCTGCAAAGACCAGCGCGTGGTTCGCATCGATACCCAGCGTGATTTTCGCCCCGGGTCCAACCTCCTGTGGACCGTGAAAGACCATTTCCATGCCGGTTTCGGTGCGGGCAATACCGACATATTCGCGCCCGCGATATTCAATCGTCTCGACGGTCGCCTCGATCGTATTGCGACCCTTTTCGCCTGAAACCACATCGTCGCCGCGTGCCATCAGAACGGCATTGTCACCGGGTGCAAGCTGATCCATCGCGCGGCCGGTCAATTCACTGCCGGCAACGGCGATTGTGGCCTGACCATCTTCAACGCGCAGCACCTTGCCATGGAGCGCATTGCGGAAGCCCATGAAGGCTGCAACATCGAGATAACGCGGTTGCTCGTAAAGCTCGTGCGGTGTGCCAACCTGCCGGATTTCACCGTCGCGCAACACCACGATGCGGTCTGCCAGCGACAAAGCCTCATCCTGATCATGCGTGACATAGATGGTGGTGGAACCCAACTGGTTATGAATGCGCCGGATTTCAGCGCGCATTTCCAGTCGCAACTTTGCATCGAGATTTGAAAGCGGTTCGTCCATCAGCACCAGTGGCGGTTCGATGACGATAGCGCGCGCAATGGCAACACGCTGTTGCTGCCCGCCTGACAATTGGCCGGGAAGCTTTTCTTCCTGTCCCTGCAAACGCACCAGTGCAAGCGCTGCACGCGACCGTTTCTCGATCTCGCTTTTGGCAAGTCCGCGCATTTTCAGGCCAAAGCCGACATTTTGCAGGACATTCATATGGGGAAAGAGGGCGTAGTTCTGGAACACCATGCCAAAGCCGCGATCCTCGGGCTTCAACTGATCCACGCGCTTGTCATCGATATAGATGCCCCCGCCAGTCGTGCCCAAAAGACCTGCAATGCAATTGAGAGCCGTGGACTTTCCGCAGCCAGACGGACCGAGAAGAGCGATGAACTCGCCTTTGCCGATCGTGAGGTTAATCTCCCGCAGCGCGTTAAAAGTTCCAAATGAGCGGCTCATTCGGTCGAGCCGAAGTTCTTGAAAGGACATTGACGCAAGCACCGTAAATTGAGTGGTGTAATCTTAGGCGGCTAATGGCGGACCGATAGGATCCGCCATCGACGCTTTCGAGAAGCCTCAGCTGGCTGCGACGTCCTCGTCCCAGCGACGGAAGGCGGCAACCAGAGCTTCAGGCTCAAGCGGCAACTCAATCGGATTGTTTGCAATCCAGTCGGCATATTCAGGGCGACCGAATTCGGCGATCACTTGCTGACTTTCCTTGGGCGCCATCTCGATGGTGACGTCCTTCACCGCTGGTCCCGGATAGAAGTAGCCAGCGTCATAGGAATAGGCCTGCTGGTCCGGCTTGAGCGCGAATTTGATGAACTCCATCAAAACCGCGATCTTTTCTTCCGAAACACCCTTTGGAATTGCGAAATAATGCGCGTCGCAGACCCAATGGAAACCTTCAAGCTTGCTGACTGCCATTTCTTTCGGAACGACACCAAGCGCACGCGGATTGATATCCCAACCCGTTGTGGTCGCAGTCATATAGCGTGTGCCTTCGCCGAGCTCTTTCATCAGCGCGCCGGTTCCCGCCGGATAATATTCGATATTCTTGTGCAGTTCCTTGAGATAGGCCCAGGTCTTGTCCCAGCCCTTGACCGGATCTTTCGGATCGCTGTCACCGAGCAGATAAGGCAGACCCATCAGGAATGTACGCCCCGGACCGGAATTTGCCGGGCGGGCATAGATGAACTTGTTCGGGTTTTCCTTGGTCCAGGCAAGAAGCTCTTCCGCAGTTTTTGGCGGGGTCTTCACCTTATCTGGATGGTATTCGAGCAACGGGCCCGATGGGTAATAGGATACGACGACGCCCTTGCCCTTCGACATTTCCTGCATGCGCCAGGCTGGCTCAAGATAGACGTCCTGCAACTTTGGCAGACCATTGTCCGGAAGCGCGATGATATCGGTCCAGATATCGTCAGCGAGACCCGCAGAAAGAGCATCCGGGCCAACGATGACCATATCGATATCGATCCGGTTGGCGCGTTGCTGCGCCTTGATCTTGCCGGGAAGTTCTGGTGCCGGTGCTTTGTTAAAAGTAAAACGCGAAACAAGCGCTTTCTGTTCTGAAGCGAAGTTGTCGAAAATCGGCTGTGTCAGCGCAAGATTGCCAGCCGCGTCAATGACGTTCAATGCGACGGGCGATGATGGCAGCTTTGCCGATTGCGCCCATGCGACACCCTTTGGCAGCAAAAGCCCTGCGCCGGTCGCAAGCCCTGCGCCCGCCATGAATGTGCGGCGTGAAATTCCTTTGGTCATGTTCTCCTCCACTTTTTTGCTTGTCCAGCACGCACCGCTTCCTCCTGTCGGTACGTGCCGGTTTTCTAAACTATTGTTTTGACGCGCATCTTGCCCGAAAACCGCTTCACACTTTTCGGGATGCGCGAATGTCTTCAGACAATTGCATCAGTCTCCCAACCTGCAACAACCTTTTCGAGTGTCTTGCGGTCAGCCGTTTCGAGTTTCGGCAACCCCGGAAGCCGGACATCGCCGACAGCAAGGCCCTGAATTTGCAGTGCTTCCTTGACCACTGTGACGTTTGCACCATTGCGATATTTGGTTCGCATGGTTTCAAAATCGGCGATGCTTTCAACAACCTCGCGGGCGCGGGCGTAATCGCCAGCTTCCAGCGCATTCCAGACCGCCAGCGAGCGTTCCGGCGCGACATTGACAAGACCTGACGTAAAGCCACGACCACCAAGCGCGTAGAATGGCAGCGCCCAGCTTTCCGCGAGACCACAAATCCAGGTCGCGTCCGTCCCCTTGGTTGCGCGACAACATTCAAAGAACAGCATGGTATTTTGCGAGGCAAACTTGACGCCCGCGACTTTCGGATGCGTTGCCAGACGCACCATCTCGTCAAGCGGGATCAGATCGGAGCGGATATAGGCCACGATAGGCAGATCAATCGCTTCAGCAATTTCAATGAAGTAATCAACCTGCGCATGCGGCGCCGCAAAGGGATCAAGCGGGTGATGGATCATCACGCCATCGGCACCTTCGGCTTGTGCTGCTTTTGAAACCCTGATCGCATCACGGACAGAGCGACCGGCTGCGGCAGTCACTGCAGCCTTGCCATCTGCCGCCTTCACTGCGATAGCCTGCAAGCGGATCACCTCATCCACAGTCATGCTGTAGAACTCGCCCGTATTGCCGCCGGTGACGATATTATGCACACCTGCCCGGGCGATCCGCTCGACAATTTTCGCTGTCAGAGCAGCATCGATTTCACCATCTGTATTATAGGCAGTCGCATGCACGCCCGAGATGCCTCGCAGCACCCGGCGGTATTCCGCTAAATTCATAATACCCTCCCAGGTACTGGTCAGAAGACCAGTTCGATATGTGTATCCCCCGCCTTCACGATGTGCTCCCGCATCAACCGCTCGGCCAAATCACCGTTTCTTGCAGTAATCGCCTGCATGATTGCTTCATGCTCGCCAAACGATTGCCTGCGCACATCTTCGCGCGACAACACCGTCACACGAGCGGCATGGTCATACATGCGCTGCGCATTTTGCAGCCGCCGCAAATATTCGCATCCCGACGCCTCATGAATGGCATCATGAAATTTCTCATTGAGCTCGATCAGCGCATCCACATCACCGGATTCCACTGCCGCCCGCATTTCCTCAATAACTGCACGGAGAAATGCAAAAGCCTCTTCTCCGCCATGCTTTGCAGCCTGTCGTGCGATAATGCTTTCAAGTGCAGCACGCGCCAGCGTCATCTCTTCCGCCTGCCGCGCATTGAACGAAACGAATGTCCCGCGTCGCGCTTCCGTGCGGACCAGCCCCTCGCCTTCCAGCTGCCGCAGCGCTTCTTTCAAAGGGCTGGTGCTGATGCCGAGATCTGCCGCCAATTGCCGCTCGTTCAATCTGTCGCCGGATTTCAGACGCCCCGAAATAATCGCCTCCCGAAGATCGTCATGCACATGATCTCTGAGGCTCTTCACCTTGATCGGTGAAAATGGGGAAACGTTATCACGCAAGGGCGCACCTGACTGTCATCCGAAATTACCAGACGATCTTGGAACACATGACTTGATATGTCAACATCTGATGTATCAGACATCAGATGAGAGTATTTATGCCCCTTTGAAGAGAACCAGAAAGCGATAATGTTTTGAATTCGTTATGTTTTGCTCATTTCACGCTTTGAGCAGGCAAACCGAAAACCATGCCACTTGGAACAATCATAAAAAAACGGCTGCCATGAGCGGCAAACCATTTGCCATTCATGACAGCCATAGGAGACAGAAACGTTGCTGTTAGCGCGCCAGACCAGCTGATGTGAGATACTGTACCGACTGCTGGATTTTATTCTTGTCGCGCAGTTCGAGTATCAGGCGCGGATTGCTCTCAAGCTTCGACAAAGCGGCAAAGACAGCATGCCAGCAGATCGTGCCTTCGCCGATTGCCCAATGCCGGTCGGCGTGGCCGTCTGCATCCTGAAGATGCACATGCTCAAGACGATTGCCTGCGCGGCTGATGAAATAATCGACCGGATGCGCGCCCATGGAGCCATAGGCAAAATGCGCGTGGCCGGTGTCGACCGATACCGCGACCGACTTTGACTGGAAGCTATCGGCCAGAATGCGACGGGCATCGGGGTCGATATCTTCAATGTTTTCGATCACCAGCGTACAGCCGATTTCTTCTGCGCGTTTGACGACCAAAGCGAGTGTGTCATGGGCGTAATCGACGATATCCTGCGCACTTTCCGGCGAATTGTCGCGATTGTTGTTGAACCAGAAATTATAAGGGCTGTGCACGACCATCTGCGTTGCACCGATATATTCGCAGACTTCCAGACCCTTGAGATAACGCTCACGCACGATATTACGAATGTCTTCATCCGGGTTCGACATATTGAGCCCCCAGAAAGGGCCATGAATGCCGAGACGGCCCTTATAGCCATCCAGCAACGCCTTGATACGGTTTGCTGGCAGTTTCCAATCACCCTTCAACAGGCTGACATCAAAGAAATCCTGAATTTCCAGATCGCGATTTTCCGAAAGGATAAAGTCGAGATGGTTTTCGAGATATGACAATGGCACGGCTGCGCCAAGCAGCGGCAGATCAGACATGATATTCTTCCTGAGGTTGACCGAGTAAGGTTTGAGAGCTGAGATTTGTCAGGCGGGCTGTTTTGCGAGAGCGAGGCGAGACGCAATCACCAGATCGGGACTATCCGACGTGATGTAAGCGACATCGCGTTGCATCCAGCGGTCAATCAGGTCGCGCTCGTTGAGCGTCCATACGCCAAGGCGTTCGTTTGGAAACAGCGACGTGATGCGCTCAAATTCAGCCTCGAACAGGGCGTGGTGAACGCCGACATATTGAACCAGTGGTTCGACGCTCGCAAAGAAATGCTCCAGCCCACCATTGCGTTCAACCCATTCGGTGTTGAGCGACATCAGTCGTTCGATTTCCGGGGCAACTTCGGCGCAGCGCTCAACAACGCTGCGGTCGAAGGAATGCAAAACGACCCGCTTTTCAATGCCGCGTGCCCTGATGATTTCGACGGCCTTCTCGACCAGCCCTTCATAAGGTGTGCCATCCGGGCCTGACTTCAGCTCGACATAGAGCTTGAGTTCCGGCCTCGTCGCAAACACGTCCAGCACTTCGTCAAAAGTCGGAATGCTATCCCCGGTCACACTGCCCTGCTCGTCTTTGAGCCGAATGGCGCGACGTGCATCGTCATCGAGATCACGGACATAACCTTGAGCGTCTGTCGTACGCTCCAGCGTGCTGTCATGGATAACCAAAATCTGTCCGGCACCTGTCAGATGCAGGTCGAACTCGACACTATCGACGTCCAGCTTCAGCACATTTCTGAAACCTGTCAGCGAGTTTTCAGCCCACAGATTGCGCGCACCACGATGCGCCATGATCTTTATCATTGCGATATTCCTATTGAACGGTTGGGTCCAGCTTGTCGCGCAGCCAGTCCCCGAGAAGTGAAATTGAAAGGGTTGTCAGTACGATCACCAGCGCCGGTGCCAGCATGATCCACGGTGCCTGCGTGAGATATTCGCGCGCAAAGCCAACCATGTTGCCCAGAGAGGTGGCCGGGGGCTGTACGCCCAGACCAAGAAACGAAAGTCCGGATTCCATCAGGATTATTTCCGGGAAAGTCAGCGTCATCGACACGATCAGCGTCGAGGCGACATTCGGCAGAATATGATGAAAATAGACGCGGAACGGCGTAGCACCCAGCTGCACGACCGCACTGGCATAGCCCTGCGCACCGGCAGAAATGGCAAGCCCGCGCGCAATGCGTGCATAACGTTCCCAGCCATAGAAACCCATCAGACAGATGAGCAGCGTCAGCGAGTTGCCGAAGAAAGCCAGCACAGCCAGAGCCAGCACCATGAACGGAAGTGCCGCCTGAAAATCTGCCAGCATCAGCACCACCTGCTCCACCCAGCCACGGAACCGGGCAGCAAGAAAACCGAGCAGTGTCCCGAAGAAGGCCGAGAGGATTGTCGCGCCAAACGCAATGATCAGCGAAACGCGGATCGACTGCAGAAGACGCGAATAGACATCACGACCAAGTTCATCGGTGCCCAGCCAATGTCCAGGCGTGCCAAGCGGAACCAGACGCGCCATCAGGTCCATTTTGGTGATTGGATATGGTCGCAGCAGATCGGCGAAGAACACCACGAAAAGCATCAATCCAAGCCAGAAAATCGCAAATGCGACACTTGCGGGCACAGACTTACGCAGACGCGTTATAAGCCCCGGTGCGCGAATTGCGGTCGTGCTGTGAAGAGCTGTGTCAGTCATCCTCAACCTCCCTTAGTGAGCAGCCTTTGATCTCAGGCGTGGATCAAGAACGCCGTAGAGAACATCGACAATGAGGTTGGAGACGACCATGCAGCTTGCAATCATCAGAAGAAGGCACTGCACGACGGCGAGATCGCGATTGGCAACCGAAACAACAAGCAGGCGTCCGACGCCCGGCCATGAAAAGATGGTCTCAACGACAACCGCACCCGCAATCAACGATCCGACCATGAAGCCGACAATGGTGACAATCGGCACTGAAGCATTGGGCAGTGCGTGTTTCCACACAACATCATGCCAGCTCACCCCCTTGGCGGAAGCTGTGCGGATATAGGGACGGCCAAGCACTTCGATCATTGCCGAACGCGAGAAACGCGCCAGAATTGCCGTACCGCCGATGGCAATCGTCAGCGTCGGCAGAATGCCATGTATCCACGTATCACTACCACCGGATGGCAGAACGCCAAGCTGGATCGAAAAGATCAGAACCAGCACCAGACCAAGCACGAAAGACGGCACTGTAAAGCCAAGAATAGACAGTGTGATCACGCCACGATCCGCAAAACCCTGACGGTGCAAGGCCGCATAGACACCTGCCGGAATGCCAAGGCACAGCTTGATGATCAGCGCCGGGATCGTGATTTGAAGTGTCGCAGGAATACGCTGCAACACCAGATCGATGGCCGATGCCTTGTCTCGCATGGAGACACCGAAATCGAAGCTCAAAATCCCCCTGAGATAAGAGAGATATTGGAGCCACAGCGGGTCATCCAGCCCCCACGCCTTGCGAAACGCATCAATGGATTCCTGCGGCGCATCAGGACCAAGCATAATCTGTGCGGGATCGCCCGACATGCGCAGAACCACGAAAGCGAAGGTCATGACCAGAAACACGGTAACCAATGCGCGGAAAAAGCGGGATGCTACATAAGAAAACATTCGAGCCTCACGCCGCAGTTTTGACCGGCTCGACAAAATGACAAGCGGTTCGTCGGTCGTAACCGGAAATTTCAAGTTCTGGCATTGCGGTCGGACACTGGAACCCAGCAATCGGACAACGCGGATGGAAAACGCAACCATCCGGTCGATTGGCCGGATTTGGCGGTTCGCCCTTGAGGATCATGCGGTGCTCAAGCCGTTTCCCGGGAACGGGCACGGAGGAAACAAGCGCTTTTGTATAGGGATGCTGTGGTGTTTCAAAAATGACGCCGGAGCTTGCTTCCTCGACGATCTTGCCGAGATACATGACCGCCACGCGGTCGCAGATATTGCGCACGACCTTGAGATCATGGCTGATGAAAACCATGGCAACGCCGTGCCGTTCCTGCAGATCGCGCAGCAGATTGACGACCTGCGCCTGAATGGAAACATCAAGTGCCGAAACCGGCTCGTCACAGACCAGCAGGCGCGGGCTTGTGGCCAGAGCACGTGCGATGATGACACGCTGGCGCTGGCCACCCGACAATTCATGCGGATAGCGATCTCCCTGATCGCGACGAAGGCCGACTGATATCATCAACTCATCGACACGGTCTTTAAGCTCTGTTCCTCTAGCGATACCATGTATCTGCAAAGGTTCGCCGATCTGCGCGGCAATGGTCAGGCGACGGTCAAGGGCTGCGAGCGGGTCCTGAAACACCAGCTGCATCTGAGCGCGAAGCTTGCGCCATTCGACCGTATTGCGCGTTGGCAACGGCTTGCCGTCGAAGAGCACTTCGCCTTCTGTCGCATCGTCAATGCCCAGCAACATACGACCGAGCGTGGACTTGCCGCAACCGGATTCACCCACAATGCCAAGAGTTTCGCCCGGCTGAATGCGTAAACTCACGCCGTCGACTGCCTTTACCGGATCGGTCTTTCTGAAGATGCCGCCGCCCTGATAGGTGCGAACGAGATTGCGGGCTTCAAGAAGGAAACTCATGCAGCCGCTCCTTCTGCACTGATAGTGCAATGGGCGTTTCCCGCATCGATGAATGCGGTTTCCATCACATCAACCGCATTGAAACAGGCGACTTTCTGCGCGCTCAACTGCCGAAGCTCAGGAATATGTTTTTCACACTGATCGGTTGCCTGCGAACAGCGCGGCGCGAAGGCACAGCCTTGCGGCAAGTGTCGGGGATCGGGGACCGTACCCGGAATGGCGCGCAGTCGTTCGCGCCCGCCATCGAGCCGCGGAATGGCATCAAACAGGCCCAATGTATAAGGATGCTTCGGTGTCTCAAACAATTCCGACGTTTGCGCAGTTTCCACGATACGTCCGGCATACATGACGCACACCCGCTCGCATATCTGACTGACTGCCCCCAGATCATGGCTGATGAATACGATCGCCATGCCGGTTTCCTGCCTGATCTGGTTCAGAAGATCGAGAATCTGCGCCTGAATGGTGACATCGAGTGCCGTGGTCGGTTCATCCGCAATCAGCACATCCGGCTCACCGGCTAATGCGATAGCGATCATGATCCGCTGACACTGGCCACCTGAAAATTCATGCGGGAAAAGATTAAACCGTCGCGCGGCATCTGGAATGCCAACCCGTTCCATAAGCCTGATCGCTTCAAGACGCGCAGTATTGCCCTTCAATCCGCGATGGAGAGCCAAAGACTCGACAATCTGTGGCCCAACTTTCTTGACCGGATTGAGCGAGGAACTTGGGTCCTGAAAAATCATCGCAATGCGACCGCCACGAACGCTTTCCTGCACATGACGCGGTGCATCGATGAGCTGTTGACCATCAACGACCACTGAACCGGAGACCGATGTCTTGCCCGGCAAAAGACCAAGGGCTGCAAGCCAGGTTACAGATTTTCCGCAGCCGGATTCACCAACCAGACCCAGAGTTTCACCCCGGTCGATGTCGAGATTGATACCGTGCAGAACCTGCACACCGCTGAAAGAAACCTTTAAATCCCGAATGGAGACGAATGCCACCGTCTTCTCCTTTCGCTCGGTCAATCGCGGTTACTGGCGATTTTCAGATGCATTTCATGAAAAGAAAAATGGCTGACGCGTAAACGCGTCAGCCGTTCATCAGGATCAGACGTTCCAGTTGTTTGAACGGAAATCCATGGCGAAGGCCGGAGCGGCTTTCCACTTCAGTTCCTTCTTCATGCCGGTGAACACAGCATTCTGATGCAGCACGCTGTAAACCGGATCTTCGCGCTCACAGATTTCAAGCATACGCTTGATCGCCTTCTTGCGCTCTCCGCGATCTGTCGAGGTTTCCATGATGACCGACAGCTTGTTGATCTCGTCGTTCGACCAGTCCTTCTTCTGCTGGACTTCGCCGTTCGGGCCAAACTGCACGACCATCGGTGTGATCGGATCATTGATGTTGTTGGATGCCGACCAGTCACGGACACCCTTGGTGCCTGCCGGATCATGGATCTGCGCCCAGTTTTCCTTCATCTCGATCTCGACATTCAGACCAACCTGCTTCCACATTTCAACGAGAACCTGAGCAGTCGGGGTCTGGTTGGTGTAGTAGTTGTTGAGCAGACGGTAAGGGATCGCATCGCCCTTATAATTGGCCTGCTTGAGCAGATCGCGGGCGAGTTCCGGGTCGAACTGTGGTGGTTCCCAGCCTTCGATGAACATATCGGAGGTGCGGAAGCTTTCAAACTGCAGACCAGCAGGCACAACAGTCTGACCGGCCCAGAGCGAATCCACGATTGCCTGACGGTCAATCGAATGGGTCATTGCGCGGCGAACCAGCGGATCGCGCAGCACTTCATTCTGCGTATTGAAAATCGTCGTGCGGTGATTCCAGATGGTCGAGCTCTGGACTTCGAGACCCGGATTGTTGGCTACATTGCCGATCTGATCTGGTGGAAGATCGCAGGCGAAATCATACTGACCGGAAATCAAACCATTTACGCGGCTTGCAACTTCCGGCACTTCAACGAAGCGGATCTGCTGCAATGGCGGACGACCGCCCCAGTATTCGTCGTGCGCCTCAAGAACCAGCTCTACGTCTGGCTTATAGTCAGCAACCTTGTAAGGGCCGGTTGTGACTGGCTTACGAGCCCAATCGGTATAGGACTTTGCTTCGTTCCAGGCGCGCTTGTTGGCAATCTGTGAACCGAAGGCGTAGAGGCGGCCTTCAAGTGTGACGTCAGGTGTCGCATTGTGGAAACGCACGGTATATTTGTCGACAGCTTCGACACCGCGAAGGGCTGGCCACAGGCGACGCGAAATGCCCGGAATTGCAGCTGGCAGTTCTTTTTCGGTCTGCGGCTTGAAGTTTGCTTCGTAAAGCGTCTTGCCACCCGATGGCTCGGTACCTGCAAAAAGGCGCTCATCGGAGAACGAGAAAACCACGTCTTCAGCCGTCAGTTCATCGCCATTGTGGAACTTGACGCCCTGACGCAGCTTCAACTCAATGGTCTTGTCATCAAGACGCTTCCACTCGGTGGCAAGGCCGGGAACAGGTCCCTGATTGCCCATCCAGTCACGCAGGATGAGACCTTCCCACAAATTCGGGAAGAAGACACGCTCGCCAACATTCGACTGCTCGTTCCAGATGTCGAGCGTGTTGTTGTTGGTGATCTTCTGCACCGCGATCGTGATCGAGCGGCGCTGGTTGGCGCGAACGATGCCCGGCAGGACGAAAGTGCCGGCAGCAGCTCCCATCAAACCCAATGCGTGACGACGATTAATAAGCATGCTTTACCCCGAACGATGGCGACCGCCGGATGAACGACGGCCAGCTTTGAGACTGCACGGGGAATAAGCCTCATTTGTAACAGTATTTTCTCAGTTCATTGAAGCTTTCTTGAATGCTTGCGCTTTTGAGGCAGCATGAGCGCAACAAAAAACCCGGCACAAAGGCCGGGTTTTGTCACAAATCAGAAGCTTGCTGATTAAGCAGCAGAAGCCTTGATCCAGTCGGCAAGGCGGCTCTTTGGAGCAGCGCCAACCATGTTGGCGGCGAGTTCGCCGTCCTTGAACATCAGCAGCGTTGGGATCGAACGCACGCCGAACTGTGCTGCGAGTTCTGGATTTTCGTCGATATTGACCTTGGCGATCTTAACCTGACCAGCCATTTCAGCAGCGATTTCGTCAAGAGCCGGAGCGATCATCTTGCATGGACCGCACCATTCAGCCCAGAAATCCACGACGACTGGCTCGCTCGACTGAAGAACGTCCGACTGAAAATTGCTGTTATCGACCTTTACGGTTGCCATAGGGCTATCCTCATATCTGTTTGAGAGCAAAAGACTCAAGAGAAACTGCTCATTTGACCATATCATGTGGCGTGTTGACTGCCATCCGTCAAGCTCTGGTTGCTCACCTTTCCTTGAGAGTCACCAAGCGCCTTCAGTGCTTCATCCATTGAAGCTTCTGGCAATGGCAGCAGATACGGGCCTTCCGTGAAGAGCAAAGCGGCCTCGACTACCCGTCCCGGATAGAGAGGCGCAAGCAATTCCCGATAGAGCGCCAGCTGCGCGCGATAGGCGAAAGGTACGGCTTCAACACTCTTTGGCGGCGGGCGATTGGTTTTATAATCCACGATCAGAACGCGAGCTTCTTCAACGCTGATGCGGTCGATCTGCCCTGACACGGCATGGTCTTTTCCGCCGAGATTGATCGTACCCATGACCGCCACTTCACCACGGGATCCTTTGGCAAAGACCGGCGCAAACTTTGGATCGGCCAGAATGGTTGCCACACTCGCCCAGGCTTTCGCGCGTTCAGCTTCCGGCCAATCGGCAGCAATGCGTGCGAGATAATCCTGTGCAAGCTTCTCACGCTCATTTATCGCCACTTCGGGCAGATATTGCAGCAGCATATGGATCGCCGTACCGCGCCTTAACGCGAAAGCCGACGTCTCGCCGCTCTGCCCCAGCACCGGCGACAACGTATCGAGCGGTGGCTCCTCATCCGCTTCAATCAATACCGATGCACCGGATGGCGCAAGGGGACGCGGCAGACCCGGTTCCGGCTTTATCGGCTTTTTAAAGTCGTCTGGCAGCGGCGGCAGTTCTGCGACTTGCACCACTTCAGGCTCGGCAATCTCAGTCAGACCGCGCGGCGTGTTGCGATAGCGTCGGGCGGCAACACCCGATACCGGATGCACAAAGGTTTCAGCCTTCGTTGTCAGCGCATCTTCGACCAGCCTGTGCCATGTCTCGCCGCTTTCACGCGAGCCGCGATAGCCACAGACAATCAGCCGGTCCTCCGCACGCGTCATTCCTACATAGAGCAGGCGGCGATATTCTTCTTCGGCGCGCACCTTCAGGCCCTCAATCTGCGAAGCCAGAAAGCCGGTTTGATAACCAGCATTGGGTTGCCAGAGATAGCCTTTCACCTGTGGTCCATCATTAGTAAGATCAAACGGAATGAGCTTTGGCGCGCGGGTCCCGCTCCAAACGGCATTGCCCGGATCAACCAGAAACACCACGGCTCCCTCAAGCCCCTTGGCAGCATGAACCGTCATGATACGCACTTCGTTACGGCCCTGATCAAGCTCGCGTTTGATTTGCGGTGATGCCGCATCGAGCGTTTCCAGAAATGCCTGCATACCCGGCAGGCCAGCGCGTTCAGCCGAAAGCGCGTAGTTCTGAAATTCGTCGATAATATCGCCTGCTTCCGGCCCAAGCCGCGCAAGCAACTTACGCCGAGCACCATCCGCACTCAAAACCCGCGCATAGAACTCGAAGATTGGCATGGTATCGGCCATATTGCGCCAGCGGCTCAGCGTCTTGTGCACACCGATCAATGCCGGTTCTTCAAGGGATGCATGATAGAGACGCTCAAACAGTGTTTCGCCGCTCTTGCGCGGATTGGCCAATGCAAACAGCCTGTCATCATCCCAGCCAAACAGCGGACTTTTTAGAAGCGAAGCCAATGACAAATCATCTGACGGCTGCAAAACGAAACGCCCCAGCGCCATCAAATCCTGAATGGCGATGTGGCTTGTAAGCTTGAGGCGGTCGGCACCAGCCACCGGCACATGGCGCTCTTTGAGTGCCCGCGAAAGCGCTGGCATGAACTGATCGCGCTTACGAACCAGCACCATAATATCTTTCGGCGCAAGTTTGCGGTTCTGACCTGGAATGGTTTCGCCGCGATCAAGCCAGTAGCGAATGGTTTCTGCAATCTGTTCGGCAAGTTTTATGGCAGGTGCCTGCAAGTGGTCGACCGGCACGCGCCAGTCATCCGGCTCCTCAACCACTTCCGGCGTCAGCATATCCCAGATTTCTACCTCACCCGGCTCCTGATCGCGAATGGCAGAGTGAACGGTGGCCCCTGACAAGCCGCGATTAGCCTCGGGGCGCGAGAAAACTTCGTCTACCGCCTGCAATACATCCGGTGCAGAGCGGAAAGAGAAGTTCAGACGAACTTCTTTAAAAGTGAGGTCCGCATCACGAGCCTTGGCACTGATCGCTTTACCTTGAATAGCAAAGTCTTCCGGCACAGCGCCCTGAAACGAATAGATCGACTGCTTTTCATCGCCAACGGCAAACAGCGTGCGCTGCACGTTGCGCTGACCGAGGCCTGAGAAAAACTCTTCCGACAACATGCGGATGACCTGCCACTGATCGGGACTGGTATCCTGTGCTTCATCGACCAGAATATGATCAATGCCGCGGTCGAGCTTATATTGCACCCATTGCCCCGCCCCATTGCGCGCCAGAAGCGCCACGGTGCGTGTAATCAGATCTTCAAAGTCGAGCAGACCACGTCTGCGCTTCAAATCATGATAGCGCTGCAGCAGATTATCAATCAGCGTGAGCCCGGCCAGATTTAGCCGGATAAGCCGCAGCTCCTTGATCTTGTCGAGACCAAGTTCAACACGCATTGCTGCGGCATTAAAATCTTCTTCGAAATCCGGCAGCAGCTTTTTTACGGCAGCCGAGCCCACATAAGACCCGGATTTGGCCTCGCCCGTCGCCTTCAGGAAGGAAGCACGCAGAACGGCTTCCTTGTCGAAACTGCTTTTCACTTTCTCATATTGCTTGAGCTGCAACGCGAAGTCATGCGCGCGTGCCGCACCCTTCTGGATCGACAAAATGAGATCGAGTGCATCGTCAGAAAACTCCGGCACCGGCCACATATCATCCAGCAAATCGGATTCGCGCGTGTCGGGCCGGGAACGGAAATGCCGGTGCAACGCCTCGCTGCGCTCATCCGCATTGCCAAGCGCCATAATGTATTGCTGCAAGCCATTGCGGCGGCCCACGGCTTCATCAAGCAGTGCCTGCAAACCCATCTCGCCTGCTGCCTGCATGACATCGGCAAAAGCGTTTGCCAGTTCCGGATCGCCGCCGCCATGTGCGGTCTCAAGCAGGGTGCGGCGCGCTTCGCCAACAAGGGCCGCCTGCATGAGATCGTCCATCATCTCGAAGTGGCCTGCGATGTTCGCCTCAAGCGGGAACTGATGCAGGATCGCTTCGCAGAATGCGTGGATGGTCTGGATTTTCAGCCCGCCTGGCGTTTCAAGCGCCCGCGCAAAAAGCCTGCGTGCCACGGCAAGCCGTGTCGCTCCCGGACGCCTGCCTTCAAGCTTGACAAGCCTGTCGGCCAAATCCTCATCCGGCAACATTGCCCATTCAGACAATCGCGCAAAAACACGGTTCTGCATGACGGCCGCTGCCGCCTTGGTATAGGTGAGGCAGAGAATTTTCGACGGGTCGGTGCCTTCGAGCAGCAGCCGGATAACGCGCTCAGTCAAAACGTGAGTCTTGCCGGAACCGGCATTGGCCGACACCCAGACAGAGGCCAGCGGATTGGCGGCACTGGCCTGCGCTGCAATTGTTTCCGGTGGAATCACACGTTGCTTTTTCATTCGCCGCCCTCCCCGCCAGCATCACCACCAGCGGACCATTCCAGCACGCGTGCCAGATGATCATAATCGCCCGTCAAATCTGTCTCACGAAAAGGAAGCGCGCGGGAAAGATAACCCTTAGCCGGATTCTGATAGTCGGTCAGCAACTGCGCCAGTCGCTGCCATGCCTCTTCACCAAGGGCGGGTGCAGTTTTTTCCGAAGGCGGCCTGCCAATTTTTAAAATCGACTCGGGCTTCACCTCGCCGCCTGCCCGCAATCGCACATAGGTCAGATCAGACGCTCGAACCGCGCCCAGATCGCAAAAAGCCCCCCGCGCAAGAAGAGCTGCTTCCAGCGCCAACTGTGGCGACAAGAGAACATGCGCCTGTCTTGGCGATGGCGTGGAGCCGGTCTTATAATCGATCACTTCCGCTGTCCCATCACGCATCAGATCGATACGATCGGCACGGCCCGACAAAGTGATGCCAAGACTTTCAACCTCGCGCTTATCCGACGAAATTTCGGCAAAGCGGGTTTGAACATTATAAGCGCGTTCCCGCTCCCATTCGAGGAATTGCGGAATAAGAGCGGTAAAACGCGGCCACCAGACTGCTTCTATCTCAATGGGTAGATCCATTTCGCCAAAGAAATGCCGGCCAAATTCTTCGAGCTGCACGGCTGCATCGGGAGCCAGCGGATCAATGCCCTCTTCGGTGAAATGCCCGAGAATGTCGTGAAAAAGCGTCCCACGTTCTGCAGCTGCCGGATCGCGGATCAACGGCTCCAGCGGACGCAGTTTCAGAATCTTTTTGGCAAAGATCGCGTAGGGATCGCGACGCAGGGTTTCGATTTCCGTGACCGAAAAATGCTTGGGCCGTGCGCTTACGGGCGGTGCCGGTTCCGGGCGTTTGACAAAAGGCACATCAGGCGCCTGATCGATTTCACGCGCCCAATGGATAAAACGTTGCCCACGCGAGCGCATATCCTTGGTCACATCTGAACCCAGAACCGTTTCAAGCCGCTGCAACCAGCGCGACGGAATAGTTGGTGCATTGTCCGAACGCTGCGAACGCGACAGCACGACATGATCCATGCCGAGCGCCATCTGGAAATCGTGCGCTGCAAGGCCGGTACGGCGCTCAGGTGGATCAAGCGCGATCATCGCCTTCATAGGGCGCGACATGAACGGGTCATTGCGCGTCTTGGCGGGCCAAGTGCCTTCGTTGAGACCACCGATCACCAGCGTATCCATGGTCTGCAAACGCGCTTCCAGCGCACCCCAGATGAAGACGCGCGGATGGCCGCCCGGATGCGGCTTGACGGTTTCGCCCGACATCAGAGCTTCAAGAATTGCGGGCCACTCAATAGCCTCAAAATCCAGTCCCGCTTCGCTCGCCACAAGCTGACGCAGAAATGAAGCCAGCTTCTCGCCATGCTCGCCGGAATAATAACGTGTGACACTTTCGCTTTCATCACGCGCCAGATTTTCCAGCGCTTCAACAGTTGCCCGCGTAATCTCGCCAATATCCGTTCGCCGGTTAATGGTGGCAAAAGGTGCCAGCGGCGCAACAGCTTCCGACAGGCTCACGCAAAGCGCGCGCGCCGCTTCAATCATGTCAGGCGTAACAGTCGCGTGCCATGCCGGTTGCCATGACTGGCTGGCACTTTCTTCCATGCGGCGATCGAAAAAGGCGGGAAGATCGATGATCGATGCCCTACCCGTACCGCCACGGAACGCCACCAGTTCAAGCGTTTCCGCAGCCAGTCGCCGCTCGATGCGCTTGCCGCCAAGCCTTAGCATCGGGTGCTTGACGAGCGCTAATAGGGCCACGGGATCGCCGGGGTTGAACACGGTTTCGACCATGAGGCGCATCAGCGTCGCGGTTTCGATATCGCGCAAATGGCGACCGCCGGAATCATCGGCGTCGATGCCAAAGCGGGCGAGTTCGCCCACCACGCGGCGCGCGAGATTTCTATCGGCAGTAACCAATGCGGCGGTCTTGTTTTCATCGCTGATCGCATCGCGAAGCGCCAGGGCCACTGCCAGCGCTTCCTCACGCTCATTAGCGGTTTCAATCAGATCGATCTTTTGAGCCGATTGCAGCAATGCTTGGGGCTGCATATTGGGATCATCAATGAGTTCACTCCACGCATCCGTGGTTTCCGCCGGGCGCAGCGCTTGGCTGACCACACGCTCCAGCACACGCTTGTTAACCGGCATATCTTCGATATGCTCGACATCTTCGCGTGATACCCCAATAGCCTGCAACAACTTGTGGAGACCATATTGGGGATGGCCGAAGGTGGATGGATTATCGTCCGAAGCCCCCAGCAGGTTCCAAGCGCCTTTATCAAGATCACGATCAAGTCCCGGCAGAACCACAGCACCTTGCGGCAGTCGGGCAATGACTGAAACAAGCTCGGCAGTCGCGGGAATAGAGCCTGTGGAACCAGCCGCAATCACAGGACCTTGGGGCGGATGATCGCGCAGTCGCCGCACCTCGCCCCAGATCAGTTCATTGCGGTGCGCTGCTGGATTGGATAGCTTGCGTTCTTCCAGAATTTCCGGCCAGAGTTTCGTGACAATATCGAGAAAGCCGAGCGTGACCTGCCACCAGTCGGCAAGGTCATCGGGCGCAATGCTGGCAAGCTCGCTCCATTTGGCATTGTCGGTTTCGACCTGATCCATCAGGCCAGCCAGATCACGCGCAAGCCAAATCGCGTCAGAGGTTGTTGCGGGAACCGAAACATCATCGACGCCAAACAGCGCCCGCACATGCGCAGGCAGCGATTCTCGCCATGGACGAATGAGCCGCGCCAGCAGCAACAGCCGTTCAGCCTTGCCAATTGGCGGATTAAGATCGAATACGCCGCTTGTGGCAGCATTGAAAAAAGCCGCATCTTCGTCCACATCGCCGAGCGGGCGAATGGTCGGAAGGATCGCAGATTTAGCCGGATTCATATCGACCAGAATGGAACGAAGCGCACGCGCTGCACGGCGCGTCGGCACATAGATGGTGGCGCTCGCTAGTGCCAGCGGATCAGAGGTATTACCCGGAAAGTCTTCAATCAAACGGCCTTCCAGAAGTGCCTTGGCAAAGGCTGGTAGAAAAGCTGTGCCGGATGGAATGGAAAAAAGCTTCGGCCTCGTAATGGTCATTCCGCCATACTCTCCTTACGCAATTGCGGAAAGCACAGCCTCCGCCTCGCCGATTGCTTCCGGTGTTCCCACCGTGAGCCAATGCCCGGTCATGGGCATACCATAAAGACGCCCGGCTGCAATGGCTTCATCAAAATAGCGATTGAGCGATGAAACACCCGGCTCGGCTTTCGCAAAAATACGCGGATGAATGATTGCTGCACCGGCATAGATGACGGGATCGCCCGGGACATCACGCAGACGGCGCAAGCGCCCCTCAACATCCGCAACGAAGTCGCCCTTGCCTTCAAAACCTGTTGCCTGATCGAGCCGGGCCGTCATGAGAAAGATATCCATGCAGGCATCGTCCCATGCATCACGAAGAGCCGTGATATTCGGCTTTGCTTCATCCCCAACCCAGAACGTATCGGCATTGAGTACGTAGAACGGCCTACCCCCAAGCTGCGGCAGCACATTGACGATACCGCCCGCCGAATCAAGTAGCAGATCGCGCTCGTCGGAGATCGTGATTTTCGGCTCTGCGCGGTTGGCCAGATAGTCGATCAGTTGGTCGGCTAAGTAATGAACATTGACGATTGTATTCTCGACACCTGCTACTGCCAGCGCATCCAGCCCCCAGTCGATCAGCGGCTTACCAGAAACCTTAACCAGTGGCTTGGGCATGGTTTCGGTGATCGGGCGCATACGCTTGCCAAGACCTGCTGCAAGCATGATCGCTGTATCAGGAAGTGTCATTGTTGCTCCAGCAAAGCGAGATCGTCAAACCAGCGGGCTACCGGCGCCATGACCGGATGCTTTAAGACGCGACCGAGATAGTCATGAATGCGTGGCAGATGCGCGAGATAATGCGGCTTGCCATCACGCTCATCAAGACGCACGAACAAGCCCAGCAGCTTGGCGTTGCGCTGCGCACCCATAGCGGCATAGGCCATCCGGAAAGCCGCTTCGTCAAACACATGGCCAAGCTTGCGGCGTTCATCACAATAGGCATCAACCACTGCCTTTTCGAGCTCCGGCGTAATCGTCACGCGGGCATCAAGCGCCAGTGAAGCCACATCATAGGCAGCTGGCCCGATCATCGCGTCCTGAAAGTCGATGGTGCCGATTTTGTCGACACCTTTCGCATCCTCAAACCAGAACAGGTTTGGTGAGTGATAATCGCGCAGCAGCAGGCTTTTTTCGCAATCGGCGATATCGGTCAGAACCTCATCCCATGCCGCCTCATAGGCTGCAACTTCGGCTTCAGTAAGCTTGCGGCCCATGATGCGTGGCGCATACCATTGTCCCACGAGGCTCACTTCCATGATCATCGCATCGCGGTCAAATCCTGCAATGATATGATCGAGATGGCCCGGAACCGGCGCCTGATCTGGCCACTGAACACCGTGAAGATGCGCCAGAAACCGTCCCGCTGCCTCATAGCGTTCAGCGACAGGTTCGCCGGAGGGTGCGCGGATGCCTTCTGTTCCCAGATCCTCAAGGATCAGAAGCCCCGCATCAATATCCATTGCGCGCATTTCTGGCACCCGCAAACCATGCGCTGCAAGCAGGCCGTCAATAGCCACGAAAGCCTGAATATTCTCTGCAATATGCGCGAGCTGGCGATAGGATTTTCCGTTGCGCGCCGGTGGATCATAGGGCATCGCCGGTGCATTCATCAGAACTTCGACACCATGTGCGCTTGTAATGATCTCATATTTGCGCGGTGAAGCATCGCCCTGCAAATAGCGGCGTGTGGCAGCTGCCCGGTCGTTGTTTTCAAGGAAAGCCCGGATGTCGAGCGTACGCTGAAGCCGCGCAATCGCAGCCTCGGGACCTGCAATGGCAATGCGCCGCCCTGCCCCTTCATGGGTTAATGTCACGGCGAAGCTTGGCTCCGGCAGAAAACCTTCCGCCTGCTCCGGCCATTCGGACAGCACCACACCATCTTCGAGGAATTCGACAAGCCCCAGTTCGTCCAGCTCCTCACCATGCGAAATCCGGTAAAGATCAGCGTGCGCCACGGGGATGCGCAAAGCCTCATAGCTCTGCACCAGCGTGAATGTCGGGCTTGGCACCTCAAGCCCCTCATCATCGGCAATCGCACGGATGATCGCGCGGGCAAGCGAGGATTTGCCTGCGCCAAGATCGCCAGACAAGGTGACGAGATCGCCTTTAATCAGCGCTAAAGCGAAATCTTCGCCAAAGCGCTGTGTAGCGGCTTCATCGGGCAGGAAAAGCTCAAGATGGGTTATCGGGCTATGGATTGGGGTGCTCATGCAGCACCATTTACCTTATTCGGCGGCAACACGGAAGCTGCGCGCCTCCGATGGGAAGCGACAAATAACCGTCGTTCCAATGTCCGCACCTGTTTCGATCTCTACGCGGCCACCATGCAGCTCGACAAAGCTTTTGACGATGGAAAGTCCCAAGCCCACGCCCCGCTTGCGCCCGCCATTCTGATAGGCCTGAAAACGCTTGAAAACCGTATCCAGCACATCGCCCGGCATGCCCGGGCCATCATCATGCACGGCAAAGACGATATCCGTACCATCGCGAGCCACTTGAAGCGCGACCGTCGAACCTTCCGGCGCATAATTGGATGCATTGGACAAAAGGTTGAACAGGACCTGCCGCACGCGGTTGGCATCGGCTCTAAAGGTTTCGACATCGTCAGCAATATCGATATCGAGCCCGATATCATGTTCGTGCAGACGCTCGCTGACGCGCTTTGCAGCAGCGGAAATCTCGTTGGTCACCGATACATCATCAATATCGAGTTGCATGATACCGGCATCGACCGTCGCAAGGTCAAGAATGTCGTTGACGATGGTCAGAAGCACCGCAGACGACGTGCCGATATGATCGAGATATTCGAGCTGGCGCTCATTGAGCGAACCAAAGGTTGGTGTTTGCAGCAGTTCGGTAAAGCCGATGATATTGGTCAGCGGCGAGCGCAGCTCATAGGAAACATGCTGCACGAAGTCGTTCTTGATCTGATCGGCGAGCGAAAGCGCTTCGTTCTTTTCCTTCAATGCCCGTTCCACACGCACCGTATCGGTGACATCGATGAAGGTGAGCATCGTCTGACCTTTAGGCAGCGGCACCACGGCAAAAGAAAGGATGACGCCGTCATCAAGCTCCACCTGCCCCATGCGCCCGTTGCGTTCATCAAGGAAGCCAGTGACTGAGGAAACGAAATCGTCCCAGATACCATCCCCGCCGCGCTGGCCGCAGAGCTTGGAAATGGTCGAAATATGCGTGCCTTCAACGGTAATCGCTGCGGGCAGCGACCAGAGATCGGCAAAAGATGGATTGGAAAGGCGCAAACGGCCATCAGAGCCAAACACCGCAACCGCTTCCGCCAGATGGTCAAGTGTTTCACCCTGAACCTTGATCAGCGTATTGTAGCGGCCTTCAAGCTCGAACTTTTCGGTCATGTTCTCGAAGAACCATGTCACGCCCCCTTGCGGATGCGGATTGGCGACGACACGCATGATGCGCGTATCCGGCAAGTGCCACATATGTTCTTCCGGCTCGACCGCGCGGTAGGCGGAAAGCAGAGAATCCTTCCACTTTCGCCATTCCGGCTGCTCAGGCAGCTTTCCTTCGGAACGAAGCCGATCAAAGAGCAGTGTGTTGCTCGGATGTGTTTCAAGCCATGCCGTATCAAGCGACCAGAGCGAAACGAAAGCTTGATTGAAGAATTGCAGCTTCATATCCGGATCGAAAATTGCCACCGCCGTCGAAAGCTGATCGAGCGTCTCAGCGTGGCTCTTCAGGGTGCGGTTCAGTTCCTCACGCACCTGTTCCACTTCACTCAAATCAAAACCAAGGCCAGCAGAACCTGCCTCAGCGCTCACATCGGTGACATCATAGATCCGGCGGTCGCCGCGCACCACAGCAGGCATTTGCTCACGCATATCCGGCTCGGCAAAGCGGTCGCGCTCCAGACGCTGACGGGCCTGCGCGCCAAAAAGCTCCCGGCCTTCCGAGCTTGCCTGCGTGCCGTCCGCAGCATCCACTGCCCGCGCATAGGCACCATTGACCCATTCGATACGTCCATCGGAACCACGCACCCAGACCGGCTGTTCAATCCGGTCCAGCAGATGGCGTAAGAGCGCAAGCTTTTCAGAGAGTTCGCGGTTCTGCGATTGCAATGCTGCGCGCTCCGCCTGCACGCCTTGAAGGCTCAGGAAGCGCACAATCGCAAAACTGCCCGACGTGCGACCATAAACATCCAGAAGCGTGCCGTTGACAGTTTCAACTGTCAGATCAAAAGCATGAGCCTGCTCGCGCAAGGCCGAAACCGCGCGTTCAAGCTCGGTCACAGATTGCGGACGAAGCCAGCGACCAAAGGCCAGAAAATGCGAACGGTCCTGCGGCGCACCGCAATCAAACGGCAATTGTCCGACGACATCGGCGCGTGCGCCATGTGCATCCCAGACAACGATGCGCTGATCTTTGAGGTTAAGCAATGCGTCATTGCGTTGTGCAGCCAATCCCATATCGGACAGACGCGAGCGCAATTCATTGTTTTCATTGGCGATCTTGGAACGGTCGCGGATCAGCCAGCCAGCAGACAAAAGGGCCGCACCCATGGCACCCAGAAAAATCGAAAACTGGATGACTTCAAAAGCACCGACACTGCCACCAAATGGCAGGTCTATGCGCGTGGAATTTTCAGCACCTTGTGCAAATGCTGCCGGAGCCGCCGCAACAAGTGCGGCAAAGGAAACCGTTGCCTTGAGGATGACCCGTTTGAGAGGGCTGAAGCCAAGCGAAAGCAAACCTTTCAGGTGCCTGCCTGCGCTGAATGCGGATTTGCTCCGCAAGCTCCCCGTTGAGCCAACCTCTGGCATATTTCCCTTGTCTCCGCCGCCCGGAAGCCTCCTCAAAAAGGGTGCTCCTGTATTTCAAAATTCTTCATTCGGACCCTCGCGCATCGCCACAATGCTGAAAGCCAGACATGTTTCGAGGATGAATAGGTCGCCCGTCTTTCGCCTGAACTGGCAAAAAACGCCCAACGCAAACACCCGTCAAAACACATTGATTCGTCTTCACAATACCCTCACCGTGAATCCGCGTGAAGCGTGTTGCACGCAAAAATAAAGGTCGGGCAACGTAAAGATGCCCGACCTACAAGATGTAGCAGTATGGTTAACGGGTAATTAATACCTGTAGTGTTCCGACTTGAATGGGCCTTGTGGCGTTACGCCGATATATGCGGCCTGTTCCTCAGAAAGCACAGTCAGCTTGGCGCCGAGCTTGTCGAGATGCAGACGGGCGACCTTCTCATCGAGGTGCTTTGGCAGGACATAGACTTCATTCTTATACGCGTCAGTGCGCGTAAAGAGTTCGATCTGACCCAGCACCTGATTGGTGAAGGACGCTGACATAACGAAGCTTGGATGGCCCGTTGCATTGCCAAGATTGAGCAGACGACCTTCCGAAAGCAGGATGATGCGCTTGCCATCCGGGAATTCAACCAGATCGACCTGTGGCTTCACATTGGTCCACTTGAGATTACGAAGACCTGCAACCTGAATTTCATTGTCGAAGTGACCGATATTGCCAACAATGGCCATATCTTTCAGCTTGCGCATATGATCAAGCGTGATGACGTCCTTGTTGCCGGTCGTCGAGATCACGATATCGGCGGTCGAAGCGGCATCATCGAGCGTTATGACTTCAAAGCCGTCCATTGCAGCCTGAAGCGCGCAGATTGGATCAACTTCCGTGACCTTGACCCGAGCGCCTGCGCCTGCGAGCGATGCTGCAGAGCCTTTGCCAACATCGCCATAACCGCAAACGACAGCGACCTTGCCAGCCATCATGACGTCTGTGCCGCGACGGATGCCGTCAACCAGCGATTCCTTGCAGCCATACTTGTTGTCGAATTTCGACTTGGTGACGCTGTCATTGACGTTGATTGCCGGGAAGGGCAGGAGACCCTTCTTCTGCAGCTGGTAGAGACGGTTGACGCCCGTGGTGGTTTCTTCGGTCACACCCTTGATCGCATCGCGCTGTTTGGTGAAGAAACCTGGCGTTTCAGCCATGCGCTTCTTGATCTGCGCGAACAGAACTTCTTCTTCTTCGCTTTCAGGCTTGGAAAGAACGTCTTCGCCAGCTTCAGCGCGTGCGCCGATCAGGATATACATGGTGGCATCGCCACCATCATCGAGGATCATGTTGGACGGCTGACCGTCCGACCACTGGAAGATCTTGTCGGTATAGGTCCAGTATTCTTCTAGCGTTTCGCCCTTGATGGCGAAAACCGGCGTGCCGGTTGCTGCAATTGCTGCCGCAGCATGATCCTGCGTCGAGAAAATATTGCACGATGCCCAGCGCACATCGGCACCCAGAGCCTTCAGCGTCTCGATCAGGACAGCTGTCTGGATTGTCATATGCAGCGAGCCAGAAATGCGTGCGCCCTTGAGTGGCTGTGATTTGCCGAACTCTTCGCGCGCAGCCATCAGGCCCGGCATTTCGGTTTCAGCAATATCGAGTTCCTTACGGCCCCAGTCAGCGAGGCTCATATCCTTGACGACAAAATCCTGACTTGCGGTCATCATCTGCTCCAATCAAATTGATTTTGAAGCCCCGAATAAAATAATGACAAAAGGGCTTCGGCTGGCGTTCTGATTAGCAGATCAGCACGCACAGCACAACGCAACATAAAGAAATCTTTATGTGTCTATATCAATTGATTGCGAAGCGGCAGAACGCGTGGAGACTCAGCATTCCTCGCCGAATTTATCGGCGATAAGCGCCTGAAGCGCATCGAGAACGGCATCGGCCTGTTCGCCGGATGCACGGACATCGATACAGCAGCCGGGTGAGGCTGCCAGCATCATGAGGCCCATGATGGATGTGCCGCCCACCGTCATACCGTCCTTGCTAACACGAACATGGGCATCATAACTGTCCACAAGCTGCACGAACTTGGCCGAAGCGCGGGCATGAAGCCCGCGCTTGTTGACGATCTCAAAGGACCGCGACAAAGCGCTATCGGCATCGTATTCGCCAGTAACGGCCACGGTGGGATGCATGATTACTTTCCTGTAAGAACCTGGCTTGCGACGTTGATATATTTGCGTCCGGCATCCTGCGCTTCACGCAAGGCTGTCTTGATGTCGCCAGCAATGCGAACGCTCGAAAGCTTGATCAGCATCGGCAGGTTCACACCTGCAATGACCTCGATCTTGCCTTCCTCCATCACCGAAATCGCCAGATTGGACGGCGTGCCGCCAAACATATCCGTCAGAACAATGACACCTCTGCCGCTATCGGCGCGCTCGACAGCATCGACGATATCCCGACGACGCTGTTCCATGTCATCTTCCGCACCGATACATACGGTCTCGAAATTGTCTTGCGGGCCAACTACATGCTCAACAGCATGGAGAAACTCCTCGGCCAGCCTTCCGTGCGTAACAAGCACGAGTCCGATCATACTTTAAAAGCTCCTGTCGCGTGCCCGCCGCTTTAACCCGCCAAAGGCGCAGATGGCACTAAAACCCTGCCGGTCCTTAACCGACGAGTTGTGCATCTTGGCAGGGCAAATCTTGATAGCAAGTGAAAAATTTCGGCATTGCCTTGAAAAAAGCAAAATGCCGCAGCGTTAAGCACGCTTTTTGAACACGGCTTGCAAAAAACACCGGCACTGGCCTCAGGGCCAGGGTTTAGAAAACAAAGTAGCCTCTATAGCCCGCGAAAGCGCGTTGGAATCGCCATTCGATGAAAGGGCAGGGAGCAGCAGGCGCGGAACTTCAACACCTTCGAAATGCCATTTTTCATCACTCGGATAGCGTTCGGCCCCATCACGGTCGACCAATTTGACCACGAGATCGAGTGGCGTCTGTTCCACATAAGCAACAGTGAAAAGGCCCGCGCCACGAATTTCGACACCTCCGGCCAAGGTTTGCGGAACACTCGCAATCAGCTTACCGCTTTCCACATGCAATAAAGTGCGGTCGTCGGCGACAAGACAAGCCTGCTCATTGCGAACAATCGCACGTTCGACAAGGGTGAGGGCCAGTTCGGTCTTACCTGCGCCGGACTTGCCCATTAGCATGACACCACGACCCTGCAATTGCACAGTCGTCGCATGAAGGCCGCTTTTTTCCTCTTCGGGTGTCATGTCGAAATCACGCGCTGGCCGGAAGATCGACGATGAAGCGCGCGCCCTTCATATGATCTGGCCTGTGATCGGGTATGGCTGGATCGATGATATTTTCTGCGGTCAGCGTTCCGCCATGCGCCTCGATAATCTGGCGGCTGATCGAAAGACCAAGGCCGGAATTCTGGCCAAAAGCCTCAGAAGCCGGGCGGTCTGTATAGAAACGCTCAAAGATGCGCTCGATATTTTCGATCGGAATGCCGGGCCCATTATCTTCGACAAGCACCCGCAAACGGCTGCCTTCGCCGCTCAGCGTGACAACGATACGCCCTGTATCATCGGGGACGAAGGAGCGTGCGTTTTCGATAAGATTGCTGATGACCTGTCCAAGACGCAAATCATGACCGGCAACGAAGAAACCTTTTTTGCCGGACGGCAATTTGCCGGTATTAAACACGATCTCGGTGCCAACCTTGTTTCGGCGCACTTCGCGCGCGGCAGCCACCAGACCGTTCAGCAGCGTCTTCATATCAACGCGATCAGAATGCTCGCGTGCCAGTTCGGCATCCAGTCGCGAAGCATCCGAAATATCGGTAATCAGGCGGTCGAGGCGGCGGACGTCGTGCTGAATGACGTCGAGCAGGCGTTTGCGCGAATCATCATTCTTGGCAAGCGGCAAGGTTTCAACCGCGCTTCGCAGCGAGGTGAGGGGGTTTTTCAGCTCGTGACTCACGTCAGCCGCGAAACTCTCAATCGCCTCGATGCGGGTATAAAGCGCATCGGTCATCGCACGGATAGAGGTCGACAAATGGCCAACCTCGTCCTGGCGTTCAGAGAAATCCGGGATTTCCTCGCGGCTTTTCACACCAAGACGCACGCGGTCTGCTGCTGCGGCAAGCTTTCTCAGCGGGCTTGCAATGGTGGACGCCAGAAACAGCGACAGGATCACCATGACAGCAGCAACAACACCGAACACGCGGAAAACGGCCATGCGCTCGCCCTGCACGATCTTGTCGATGTCGTCACCTTCAGTCGAAAGCAGGAGGACACCCAGAATGGCACGCGATTGCTGGATTGGTACGGCGACCGACACCACCAGCTCCCCTTGCTGGTTACGGCGCTGTGCCGTTTGCGGCGAGCCGGTCAGAGCGCGAACGATTTCCTGATAGGCAAGACCATTGCCACCCGGCTGCTCCTGATAAAGTGGCAGACCGCCGCCATAGAACAGGCGGGAGAACCAGCCTGTGAAACGCTCCCAGATACTTGGCGTGTCTTCTTCGATTGCTGGCAGATCATAGCGGAATACCGGACCGCCAGAAGCGAAAGCTGGCGCGTAAAGCGAGCGGGAATCGAGCAGGAGATTCGCGTAATGATCGTAAATGCGCGCGCGCGTGCTGGTCGGTGAAATCAACTGGCGCAAGAGCGGCGATACTTTTTCCGGATTGATCGGAAATTCCCAGTTATCAGGCGAATCAGGTGATGGCGTGATGCTCTGCCCTGCCTGAAGCTCCAGAAGCTTTTCCGGATCGATCATCAGCGAATTGGTGTCGACCGTGGCGGAAGAGGAAATCGCAGCAGCGATGATCTTGCCCTGTGTGAGCAGGCTTTCGATCTTGGCATCAATCAGCCCCTCGCGGAACTGATTCATATAGAGAATGCCGGAAACCAGCACGGCAAGGGCTGCAAGATTGAGAAACAATATGCGGCGTGTCAGGCTGGAGAACAGAAACTGACCGAGAAACCGGCTGAAAGGCGCAAAAAGACGACGCAGGAAAAGCGAGCGTTGCCGCCGCGCCCTACGCTCTCTCATGGTAACGGCACTGTCTTTCCGGGTTTCGGCGACCATGTCGCTTCGATCTAGCCTTCTTATTGAGCATCACCGGGCCTCTGAAAGCCCGGCGATTTAAAGCGTGTCGTGTTTTATCATATTCATACGACACGCTTTAATTCTTTGTTTTTGCACATGTCTTTATCCCAAAACCGGCTTCCACTTTTGGGAGACATGCTCTCATAACTTTATTTCACGCTTCGCGGAAGCGATAACCGACGCCATAGAGCGTTTCGATCATCTCGAAGTCGTCATCAACCGACTTGAACTTCTTGCGCAGACGCTTGATGTGGCTGTCGATGGTTCGATCATCCACATAGACCTGCTCATCATAAGCCGCATCCATCAGCGCGTCACGGCTTTTCACCACGCCAGGGCGTTGTGCAAGCGAATGAAGGATGAGGAATTCTGTGACAGTGAGCGTTACCGGCTCACCTTTCCAGGTGCAGGTATGGCGTTCCTGATCCATGACCAGCTGGCCGCGTTCCAGCGACTTGGCCTGCTGACCGGTCGGCTTTGCAGTGCCGTCGCGCGCAGCAACACGGCGCAGAACAGCCTTCACACGCTCAACAAGAAGGCGCTGCGAGAACGGCTTGGTAATGAAATCGTCGGCCCCCATCTTGAGACCGAACAATTCGTCGATCTCATCGTCCTTGGACGTCAGAAAGATGACCGGAAGATCGGATTTCTGGCGCAGGCGGCGCAGCAATTCCATACCGTCCATACGCGGCATCTTGATATCAAAGATCGCAAGGTTCGGTGGACGCGCCATCAGGCCATCCAATGCGGAAGCCCCATCGGTATAGGTCTCCACGCGATAGCCTTCCGACTCCAGAGCAATGGAAACGGAGGTCAGAATGTTGCGGTCATCGTCGACCAGCGCAATTGTCTGCGTTGCCGAAGCTTCCTTCATGCGGACCTTCTCCTTTTTTAACCGCCCCGATTACATCAGCGGCAGAAATTACCGAACGCCTTCTGGCGTCTCGACTTTAAACCCTCTTTGTCAACTCACTGGAGCGTTGGTCCAGCTGTCTGACAAATCAATACTATAATAGTCGTCCCGCTTGTGCAGTACAAATTAGGTACAAAATGTGGCAACGGCTCAACTTGCCATCGATGCCCCAAAGCGAAACGTTTTTGCCGCTTAACGCAATCGAGAATTGTTCCAGACTGGAAATACACGGAATAACGCAAAGATTAAACGATTTAAAAAAGTTTCAATTTTTTTAAATCGATTAAATATTTGATTTGATTTAATTAATCTGTTTCTGACTGCCATCCCGGATTTAAAATGAAATCGGGACAACAAATTTTTGAACCAGATGGCGGAGAGACCATGAAAGAGATCGGCATTCACAATACTGCCGCTTCCATTGCCACTTCAGGATTGAAGGAACTGTCCGCAGTCTTTTATAATTTTGGACCGGCACGGCTTTATGAAGAGACAATTCGCCGTGGCGAAGCAGAGCTTTCCGCGCAGGGCGCGCTTGTTGCGCGCACTGGCCAGCACACGGGCCGTTCGCCAAAAGACAAGTTCGTCGTTCGCGATGCAAACACCGAAGATCAGGTCTGGTGGGACAACAACAAGCCCATGACGCCGGAAGCTTTCGAGCTTCTCTATGCCGATTTCATCGAGCATGCGAAAGGCAAGGAGCTTTTCGTACAGGATCTCATCGGCGGCGCTGATAAAGACAACAAGATCAATGCGCGCGTTGTCACCGAATATGCATGGCACTCGCTGTTCATCCGCAACCTGCTGATCCGTCCGGAAGAAGCAGCGCTTGCGTCTTACCTGCCTGAAATGACCATTATCGACCTTCCTTCTTTCAAGGCTGATCCTGCACGCTATGGTGTGCGCACCGAAACTGTCATCGCAGTTGATCTCACCCGTAAGATCGTTTTGATCGGCGGCACGTCCTATGCCGGCGAAATGAAGAAGTCGGTCTTCACCGCCCTTAACTATCTTCTGCCTGCCAAGGGCGTCATGCCGATGCACTGCTCGGCCAATGAAGGCCCCAACGGTGACACGGCTGTATTCTTCGGCCTTTCCGGCACCGGCAAGACCACGCTTTCTGCAGATCCGAGCCGCACGCTGATCGGTGACGACGAGCATGGCTGGGGCGAACATGGCATCTTCAATTTCGAAGGTGGCTGCTATGCCAAGACCATCCGTCTTTCGGCAGAAGCCGAACCTGAAATCTTCGCCACCACACAGCGCTTCGGCACTGTTCTGGAAAATGTCGTGCTGGATGCAAACCGCCAGCCGGATTTCGACGATGGTTCGCTCACGGAAAACACCCGCTGCGCCTATCCGCTTGACTTCATTCCGAACGCATCTGCATCGGGCAAGGGCGGTCAGCCGAAAAACATCATCATGCTCACCGCTGACGCTTTCGGCGTGATGCCTCCAATTGCCAAGCTGACACCTGCACAGGCCATGTACCACTTCCTGTCGGGTTACACCGCCAAGGTCGCGGGCACCGAAAAGGGCGTGACCGAGCCTGAAGCGACATTCTCGACCTGCTTTGGTGCACCATTCATGCCGCGCCATCCGTCCGAATACGGCAATCTCTTGCGCAAGCTGATCGCAGAGCACAAGGTCGATTGCTGGCTGGTCAATACCGGCTGGACCGGCGGCGCTTATGGCACTGGCAAGCGTATGCCGATCAAGGCGACGCGTGCGCTTTTGTCTGCAGCTCTCGACGGCTCACTCAACAATGCGGAATTCCGCACCGATCCGAATTTCGGCTTTGCCGTTCCGGTTGAAGTGCCGGGCGTGGACGCTTCCATTCTCGATCCGCGTTCGACCTGGGCCGACAAGGCCGCATACGATGCACAGGCCAAAAAACTTGTCGATATGTTCGTGAACAATTTCGAGAAGTTCGAAAGCCATGTCGATCACGATGTGAAGGATGCCGCACCGGCAACCCAGATCGCTGCAGAATAGCTTTTTCTGCGCATGTCTCCCAAAGACCAGTTCCCACTTTTGGAAGGCGTGCATTAAACATCCTGAGGAGGAGGAGAAGCCCGGCCGAAAGGTCGGGTTTTTCTTTTGTCTAATGGACAAAAAGCGGTGTATCACTTCGCATCATGGAAGAAAGCCGCAACATCATCCGCATCACCAACCGCCTGACCATCCACGAGGATGATCTGGAGGAGAGCTTTATTCGCTCATCCGGTCCCGGCGGTCAGAACGTCAACAAGGTTTCCACCGCTGTCCAGCTGCGTTTTCACGCCAGCCAATCCGGCCTGCCGGAAGATGTGCTTTCCCGTCTTTTCAAGCTTGCCGGTCAGAAGGGCACCAAGGATGGGGACATTCTGATCGAGGCCAATCGCTTCCGCACACAGGAACGCAACCGCGAAGATGCACGTGAGCGGATGATTGCGCTGATCGCCAAGGCGGCTGAACCACCGCCACCGCCGCGCAGGAAAACCAAGCCGACAAAAGGCTCGATCGAACGCCGCCTTAAGGCCAAGTCCGGGCGATCGGATATCAAGAAGGGCCGCGGCAAGGTTTCTTACGATTAAAATCTCCAGACTGTGGGAACAGACGACATGACAATCAATTATCACGAACTTGAAACCAGCCATGGCCGCATTGCGGTGCGTGAAAGTTCAGGCGAGGGCGCACCCCTCCTGATGATCCATGGCAATTCAAGTTCGGGTGCCATTTTTGCGCCGCAGCTCGAAGAAGAAATCGGCAAGAAGTGGCGTGTGATCGCGCCTGATCTTCCGGGCCATGGCAAATCATCCGATGCCATCGACCCCGACCGCAGCTATTCGATGGAAGGCTATGCGGACGCGATGACGGAAGTCATGCAAAAGCTCGGGATTGCCGATGCTGTCGTTTTCGGCTGGTCGCTCGGCGGACATATCGGCATCGAGATGATTGCCCGTTATCCTGAAATGCGGGGCCTGATGATCAGTGGGACGCCGCCTGTCGCGCGCGAAGAAGTAGGGCAGGGGTTCAAGAGCGGTCCTGATATGGCACTCGCCGGACAGCAAATCTTTTCGGAACGCGATGTGGAATCCTACGCTCGCAGCACCTGCGGCGAACCATTCGAGGCATCGCTTCTCGATATCGTTGCACGCACCGACGGACGCGCACGCCGCATCATGTTTGAAAAATTTGGCTCTGGCACCGGCGGCAACCAGCGCGACATCGTAGCGGAAGCACAACTCCCTATCGCGGTCGTCAATGGCCGTGACGAGCCTTTTGTTGAACTCGATTTCGTGTCGAAAGTGAAATTCGGCAATCTGTGGGAAGGTAAAACCCACGTTATCGACAATGCAGGTCATGCGCCATTCCGTGAAGCACCCGCAGAATTTGACGCCTATCTCGCGCGCTTTATCCGCGATTGCACACAATAAACACTCTGTTGCAAACGGCATCAAATGATGCCGTTTGACGACTTCCCACATCTGCCCCGCGCCCTAGGTTATCCTTCAGGATTGTGAAAGGTAGAAATCATGGGCATGACTGTTGCGGATCTTCTGGCTCAAACCTTGGCAGAAGCGGGTGTTAAGCGTATCTGGGGCGTTACGGGCGACAGCCTCAACGGACTGAATGACAGCCTTAGACGACTTGGCAAAATCGACTGGATTCATGTCCGTCACGAGGAAACCGCAGCCTTTGCCGCGGGTGCAGAAGCAGCCATCACCGGCGAACTGGCCGTTTGTGCGGGAAGCTGTGGTCCCGGCAATCTCCACCTCATCAATGGGCTTTTTGATTGCCATCGCAATCACGAGCCGGTGCTGGCCATTGCAGCACACATTCCCTCATCGGAAATTGGCCTTGATTATTTTCAGGAAACCCATCCGCAGGAACTCTTCCGCGAATGCAGCCATTTTGTCGAGCTGGTTTCCAATCCTGCGCAGATGCCCGAAGTGCTGAACCGTGCCATGCGTGCGGCCATCGGCAAACGCGGTGTGGCGGTGATTGTCATTCCGGGTGATGTCGCGCTCAAGCAGGCACCTGAAGGTTCAAAGCAAAACTGGACACCGGTCTCGCTTCCGCGTGTGATCCCTGCCGATCAAGACGTTGCGAAACTCGCAGACATTCTCAATGGGTCTGAGAAGATCACCATTCTGGCAGGCAGTGGCTGTGCCGGTGCGCATGATGCAGTGGTCTCACTGGCTGAACGGCTTGAAGCACCAGTTGTTCATGCGCTGCGCGGCAAGGAACATGTCGAATGGGACAACCCCTTCGATGTGGGCATGACCGGCCTGATCGGCTTTTCGTCCGGCTATCACGCCATGCTCAACTGCGACACGCTGCTGATGCTCGGCACCAGTTTCCCTTATCGCAACTTCTATCCAGACAAGGCCAAAATCGTTCAGATCGACAATGATCCTTCGCAGCTTGGTCGCCGCGCACCGCTGACTTTTGGCGCAACGGGTGACGTGTCTGAAACGATTACAGCCCTGCTGCCGAAGCTTAAATCAGGCCGCAACACGAAATTTCTCGATGCCGCCAAGACCCATTACACCAAGGCGCGTGAAGCGCTGGACGATCTGGCGCAACCGTCAAAGCCCGGTCAGCCGATCCATCCGCAATATCTCACACGTCTTATCGACGAGATTGCCGATGACAATGCAATCTTTACCGCTGATGTCGGCACGCCGACCGTCTGGGCTGCACGCTATCTCACCATGAATGGCAAGCGCCGCCTGCTCGGGTCGTTCAATCATGGCTCGATGGCCAACGCCATGCTTCAGGCACTTGGTGCAAAGGCTACAGCGCCTGATCGACAGGTCGTCTCGCTTTCAGGTGACGGTGGTTTCACCATGATGATGGGCGATTTCTTATCGCTCAAGCAGCTTAATCTGCCAGCCAAGATCATTGTCTATAACAATGGTTCACTGGGTTTCGTCGCCATGGAAATGAAGGCCGGCGGCTATCTGACCTCCGGGACCGATCTCGACAATCCGAACTTTGCAGCCATGGCGGAAGCCATCGGCATCAAAGGTTTTCGCGTAGAGGAATCCGCTGATTTGCCGAATGCTTTGAAGCAAGCCTTTGCCCATGACGGTCCGGTTCTGGTTGATGTGGTGACAGCCAAGCAGGAGCTTGTGATGCCGCCAAAGATCAAGGCGGAGCAAGCCAAGGGCTTCAGCCTTTATATGCTCAAAGCCATCATCAGCGGACGTGGCGATGAAATCGTTGAACTCGCCCGTACCAATCTTGGACGGTAGGACAGGGCTTTTCCAACGGCTTTGCTAATTAAGTGTCCGTACCTATTGAGCAATTTCCGGAAATTCCTGCCTTGACCAATTTGAAAGGGGCTGTAGTTTGTTCCCCATTGATTGGCCACAAGAAGCGCTGGCTCATCTCTGGTTCTGATATTTGATTGCATGCAGCAATAAGTTAGCAACAACAGGGAGACTTGCCCGATGGGAATTTTCGATTTCGTGAAGTCGGTCGGAACCAAGCTTGGTTTCGGTGAAAATGAGCCCAAAGCTGATGATCTCAAGAAAGAACTCGACTCGCATAATCTCGGCACCGATGGTGTGCAGGTTAGCGTTCAGGGCGACAAGGCTGTTCTGACCGGTAACGTGAAGGATCAGTCAGCTTTTGAAAAAGCGATCATCGCAGTCGGTAATTCGCTCGGCGTTTCCAAGGTGGAAGCCTCGGAACTGAAAGTCGATGGTGCCGGAACGACGGGTGCTGAGCCTGTCTTCTATACGGTCAAGAAGGGCGACAATCTCTGGAAAATCGCCGAAGCCCAGTATGGCAAAGGCAAGGGCGCAAAGAACGACATCATCTTTGAAGCCAACAAACCAATGCTGACGCATCCGGACAAAATCTATCCGGGTCAGGTGCTGCGCATTCCGCCGCTGTAAGGCTAAAGACACAAAGAAAAGGCCGGTGTAAAACCGGCCTTTTTCATTTCATATCTTCCTGAGCGCCACTTCTTCGATCAGATGATCGCTGCCTTTGCGCAGGATGATATCGGCGCGGGGGCGGGTTGGAAGAATGTTCTCACGCAGGTTCTTCATGTTGATATTATTCCAAAGGCCTTCGCCAATGGAACGGGCAGCATCTTCTGAAAGCTGCGAATAGCGATGGAAGAACGACTGCGGATTAACGAAAGCCGTCTCACGCAGCCGCATGAAGCGGTCGATATACCATTTGTGGATCAGCTCCGGCTCCGCATCGATATAGATAGAGAAGTCGAAGAAGTCGGACACGAAGGGCACCATCTTGCCGTCTTCCGGCAGATCACGCACCTGCAGCACATTGATGCCTTCAAAGATCAGAATGTCGGGCTTATCGACAATCTGATATTCGCCGGGCAGCACGTCGTAGCTTAAATGCGAATAAAGCGGTGCCTGCACCTGGCTCATGCCTGCCTTGATCGCCGACAAAAAGCGCAAGACCGCACCAACATCATAGCTTTCAGGAAAGCCCTTGCGCTCCATCATATTCTGATCGCGCAGAACCGCATTGGGATAGAGGAAACCATCCGTCGTCACCAGATCGACCTTCGGGCTTGAAGGCCAGCGGGCAAGCAATTCTTTCAGAATACGCGCAGTCGTGGATTTGCCTACCGCCACCGAACCTGCAACACCGATGATGAAGGGCGTCTTGAAGCTTTCCTCCATATTGAGGAACTGCTGGCGCTGGCGGAACAGAAGCTGGCTGGCTTCCACATGCGCATAGAGCAGGCGGGACAGCGACAGATAAATGCGCCGCACCTCATCCAGATCAATCGGATCGCCCAGCGAGCGCAGCCGTTTGACTTCTTCGTAAGTCAGGGTAAGGGGCGTATCAGCACGAAAGCCTGCCCACTCTTCCGCCGAAAAGAAACGGTAAGGCGAGTAACGCGACGGCGTTAGCTGGTCCACTTTTTCCCACATATTGTCGCTGCTCTCCCTCAACGCCAATTCACGTATATCCTGTTTGATCTGCATTCAGAGCATTTCCATTTTAAAGCAGAGAAAATGCTCTGATCACTTATTCTCACGCATATCTTTATCCAAAAACCGGTTCCCACTTTTTGGAGACATGCTTTACGCTTTCGGACGACCGGCCTTTTCCTCAAGGCCAGTCTGCGCCGTGCGGCGTTGCAACTCTGCAAGAACTTCATCAAGCGGCACATCAGCAATCTTGAGAACCACCAGCAGATGATAAAGCAGATCAGCGCTTTCCGTGACCACTTCCGCGCGATCACCGCTAACTGCGGCAATCACCGTTTCGACGGCTTCTTCACCAAGCTTTTTGGCGGCCCGCGTCTGGCCCTTGGCAAAGAGACTAGCTGTATAGGACGATCCATCCGTCGAAGTTGCACGTTCCGCAACGATGCGTTCAAGGTCGGAAAGTGTGAACTCAGTCATCGGATTTCCTTAAATCTTGCTCTTTAACGGACCGGATCAAGCCGCATCGGAATGCCAGCTTCGGCCATATAGCGCTTGGCTTCACCAATCGTATAGGTGCCGAAGTGGAAGATGGATGCTGCGAGAACTGCCGTTGCATGACCTTCGCGGATACCGTCGACCATGTGATCGAGATTGCCAACGCCACCCGATGCGATCACCGGAACGCGCACGCTGTCAGCGACGGCGCGCGTCAGGGCCACATCATAACCGGCCTTGGTGCCATCACGATCCATCGAGGTCAGCAGGATTTCACCCGCACCAAGGCTCACCACCTTCTGCGCAAATTCCACCGCATCAATGCCGGTTGTCTGGCGGCCGCCATGGGTAAAGATTTCCCAGCGGTCGCTCTCGCCTGCGCCCGAAACCTTCTTGGCGTCGATGGCCACAACGATGCATTGATCGCCAAACTTGTCGGCGGCTTCCGCAACAAATTCCGGGTTCTTCACCGCAGCTGTATTGATCGAAACCTTGTCGGCCCCGGCCAGAAGCAGCTTGCGAATGTCAGCGACCTGACGCACGCCACCGCCGACAGTCAGCGGCATGAAACACTGTTCCGCTGTACGGGCGATGACATCGAAAATTGTCTCGCGATTGTCCGAAGACGCCGTGATGTCGAGGAAGCACAATTCGTCTGCGCCTGCCGCATCATAGGCACGCGCTGCTTCCACCGGATCACCGGCATCAATCAGATCGACAAAGTTCACGCCTTTAACGACGCGGCCGTCTTTCACATCGAGGCAGGGAATTACGCGTGCTTTCAAGGTCATGCTGCGGCCCTCAATAGGGATAAAGCTTCTGCGGGATTGATGCGACCGTCATAAAGCGCACGACCGGAAATCGCACCTTCGAGCTTTCGGGCATCAGGTGCAGCAAGACGCTTAATGTCATCCATCGAAGCAAGACCACCCGATGCGATCACCGGAATGGAAACGCTGTCCGCGAGACCAAGTGTGGAATCCCAGTTGATACCAGCCAAAACGCCATCGCGATCAATGTCGGTGTAGATGATGGCGGCAACGCCGGCACCTTCAAACTTTTTCGCGAGTTCCACCACGCCAAGCTCGGAAGCCTCAGCCCAGCCTTCAACAGCGACATAGCCGCCCTTGGCATCAATGCCGACTGCAACCCGTCCCGGAAATTCCTTACAGGCTTCAATCACCAGCGCCGGATCGCGCACGGCAACAGTGCCGAGAATGACGCGGCGCAGACCTTTGGAAAGCCAGCTTTCGATATGGGCAAGCGTGCGGATACCGCCGCCAAGCTGAACCGGATTTTTGGTCGCTTTCAGAATGGCTTCAACAGCCTTGCCGTTGACGCTTTCGCCAGCAAAGGCACCGTTGAGATCGACCACATGCAGCCATTCAAAGCCCTGATCCTCAAAAGCTTTGGCCTGTGCTGCGGGGTCTTCATTGTAAACAGTCGCCTGATCCATGTCGCCAAGCTTCAGGCGCACGCATTGACCGTCTTTCAAATCGATGGCGGGAAAAAGAATCATATCTTCAAGGCTTCCATTTCAGGAAATTAGCAATGAGCGAAAGGCCAAGCAGCTGGCTCTTTTCAGGATGGAACTGTGTGCCGATCATGTTGTCGCGACCGACCGTTGCGGTGACATCGCCGCCGTAATCGGTGACGGCCAGAACGTCCGCTTTGTTCTTCGCGTCGAACATATAGGAATGCACGAAATAGGCATGCAAGCCGTTCTCGCCGGTCGCGATTCCGTCAAACACGGGATGCGAATGTTTCACGTGAATCCTGTTCCAGCCGATCTGCGGAATTTTGAGCGTCGGGTCGGATGGCGTCATTTCTCGCACATCACCTGCGATCCAGCCGAGACCTTCGGTCACTTGCTTTTCAAGGCCGCGTTCCGACATGAGCTGCATTCCCACGCAGATGCCAAGAAACGGATGTGCCTTTTTCAGAACCACATCTTCCAGCGCTTCCACCATGCCCGGCACGGCATGAAGACCGCGACGGCAATCGGCATAAGCGCCAACACCTGGCAACACGATGCGATCAGCGCTTGCCACGCGGTCGGCATCCGCTGTGAGTTCGATTTCCGCTTTCACACCGCTCTCATGGGCGGCACGCTCAAAGGCCTTGGTGGCCGAGCGAAGATTGCCGGAACCATAGTCGATAATTGCAACACGCATTTTCAGTTTTCTCCGCGATGACCGACAAATCCGATCGTCGAGCCAAATGAGGAATAGTTGGGACGAGGGGCCTGTTGCGCCCATTCGGGTGCTGGCGCTTCAACAGGAGCTGTCACTTCTTCGAGGCTGTAGAAATAACGGATCTCCGCTTCTTCCAGATCGGAAGCATCAACAACCGCTTTTTCGACATAGCCCTGACGTTTGAGTTTCGCGATCTTCCAGTTGGCGCCTTCCAGCGCCACAAACAGCGAAAACAGCAACGTGATCAGGGGGACTGCATTGGAGATGCCCGATGCGCTGCCAGCCACACCCAGCAGGATCGTCACGCCAAGAGCGGCAATCGCTTCAAACCACAGCCGCTGCGACAACAGCCAGACAACCGGCAGGATCAGCGCCAATGTGTAGAATCCGTCGCGCACGAAAACCGCTTTTTCGGAACTCTGAGTTCCGGCTGGTTCGAGAACGACGAATTGCGCCATTGGTTTATCCCTTCAGCGACCCCTTGGTCGATGGAATTGCATCCTTCTGGCGCGGATCGGTTTCGAGCGCTGTGCGCAGAACCCGGGCCACGGCCTTGAAGATCGACTCTGCAATATGGTGATTGTTGGCACCATAGTGATTGTTGATATGCAGCGTAATGCCTGCATTCATCGCAAATGCCTGGAAGAACTCGCGCACCAGTTCGGTGTCGAAGGTGCCGATCTTGGCGGTGGTGAAATTCACGTTCCAGACCAGAAAGGCACGCCCCGAAACATCAATCGCCGCACCCGTCAGCGTGTCGTCCATGGCCAGATCCATCGACGCATAGCGCACGATGCCGCGACGCTCACCAAGCGCTTTTGCAACAGCCTGACCGAGCGCAATGCCGGTATCTTCGACGGTGTGGTGATCATCGATATGCAGGTCACCCTTGGCCATCACGCGCATGTCGATGAGCGAATGTCGGGAAAGCTGCTCCAGCATATGATCGAAGAAGCCGACACCTGTTGTAATGTCGAACTTGCCGTTGCCGTCCAGATCGACCGAAACGGCAATGCTCGTTTCTTTCGTTGAACGTTCGATGCTTGCTTTGCGGGCGCTTTCAGCCGTCATTGCATTTCCTCAGTTGAAATCTTTTCGCGTTCTAGAACAGCTGGCCGCTTTTGCCAATGCTTTTAGAACTGCTCCCAATAATCTGACTTTTTGTTTGCGCGCATTTTACCCAAAAACCGTTTCACACTTTTTGGAATGCGCTGTCAGCCATTTGCATTTTGCCAGACGGTTCTTAAATATTCACAACGAAACCCGATTCAGTTAGCTCTAGAGCCGACAAACCGAGCTTCGCCCACATCAGGGGCTTATGCGTTTGCCGGATGGAAGCGTATAGGCCGCCAAAGGAGTGATCCATGATCGAACATAATCCCACGACAATTTACGGCACGACCATCGTTACCGTTCGCAAGGGCGGCAAGGTGGTGATCGCCGGTGACGGGCAGGTCTCGCTCGGCAACACCGTCATGAAGGGCAATGCGCGCAAAGTGCGCCGCATCGGCAAAGGCAATGTCATTGCCGGTTTCGCCGGTGCCACGGCTGACGCCTTCACGCTGCTCGAGCGCCTTGAAGCCAAGCTTGAACAATATCCGGACCAGCTGATGCGCGCCTCCGTCGAGCTCGCCAAGGACTGGCGCACCGACCGCTACTTGCGCAAGCTCGAAGCCATGATGCTCGTTGCCGACAGCAAGGTGACGCTGGCGCTGACCGGAACAGGCGACGTGCTTGAACCCGAACATGGCGTCATGGCCATTGGATCGGGCGGCAATTACGCGCTGGCCGCAGCCCGCGCGCTGATTGATACCGATAAGGATGCCGAGGAAATTGCCCGCAAGGCGATGGAGATTGCAGCCGATATCTGCATCTACACCAATCACAGCATTCTTGTTGAAAGCCTCGACGCCGAATGAGCTCAATAGCGCAAGCCTCAACTTCCAAAACACAACGTTGGGGCTTAGGTGCTCTGATCGTCCTTGCCATTCTCGCTATACAAGCCTCCTGGCTTTATATCGACGGGCGGATTCCCATGTGCGAATGCGGCACCATAAAATTATGGTCCGGTTCGCTGATGACCGAAAACTCGCAGCATATATCCGACTGGTATACGCTCTCGCACATCATTCATGGATTTCTGTTCTACTGGCTTCTGACAGTCATCGCGCCAAAGGCTCCGCTGGGCTTGAGACTTGCCATGGCAGTCGGCGTTGAAGCCGTCTGGGAACTGGTCGAAAACTCGAATTTCATCATCGAGCGCTATCGCGCCAATACGTCCTCAGTGGACTATTTCGGCGACAGCATCGTGAATTCGGTTGCCGATACCATTGCCGCCCTGATCGGCTTTTTGCTTGCTGCAAAACTGCCAACAAAAATCACCGTCGCTTTAGCGCTGTTCTTCGAAGTTCTTGCGCTGATTATCATCCGCGACAACCTTACGCTCAACGTGATCATGCTGCTGCATCCGTTCGAGTTCATCAAGCAGTGGCAAACCGGGTTATAATCATGAGTAATTTTTCTCCCCGTGAAATCGTCTCCGAGCTTGACCGCTTCATCATCGGCCAGAACGACGCCAAGCGCGCCGTGGCTATTGCTCTGCGCAATCGCTGGCGTCGTCAGCAGCTGGAAGGCCAGATGCGCGAAGAGGTCATGCCAAAAAACATTCTGATGATCGGACCGACCGGCGTTGGCAAGACGGAAATCTCCCGTCGTCTGGCCAAGCTTGCCGGCGCCCCTTTCATCAAGGTTGAGGCCACCAAGTTTACCGAAGTGGGCTATGTTGGCCGCGATGTTGAACAGATCATCCGTGATCTGGTGGAAGCGGCCATCGGTCTCGTGCGTGAAAAGAAGCGCGACGAGGTGAAGGCCAAGGCACATATCAATGCCGAGGAACGCGTGCTTGACGGCCTTGTCGGCAAGACAGCCAGCCCCGCCACCCGCGAAAGCTTCCGCAAGAAACTGCGTGAAGGCGAGCTGGACGACAAGGAAATCGAGATCGAGGTTACCGATATGGGGGCTGGTCAGAATTTCGAAATCCCCGGCATGCCCGGTGCCAATATCGGCATGATCAATATCGGCGATATTTTCGGCAAGGCCATGGGCGGGCGCACCAAGACGCGCAAGACCACGGTCAAGGAATCCTATGCGATCCTGATCAATGACGAATCCGACAAGCTTCTCGATCAGGATCAGCTCATTCAGGAAGCCCTGCGTTCGACCGAAAATGACGGTATCGTTTTCCTGGACGAAATCGACAAGATCGCTTCGCGCGAAGGCGGGATGGGAGCAGGCGTATCACGCGAAGGCGTACAGCGCGATCTGCTGCCGCTCGTTGAAGGCACGACCGTTGCGACCAAATATGGCCCGGTGAAAACCGATCATATCCTGTTCATCGCATCAGGTGCTTTCCACGTTTCCAAGCCTTCCGACCTTCTGCCGGAGCTTCAGGGCCGCTTGCCGATCCGTGTGGAATTGAACGCGCTGACACGTGAAGATTTCCGCCGGATTCTCACTGAAACCGAAGTGAGCCTGATCAAGCAATATATTGCCCTGATGGCGACGGAAGAAGTGAAGCTCGATATCACCGATGACGCGATTGATGCTTTGGCCGATATCGCCGTCGATCTCAACTCAACGGTTGAGAATATCGGTGCGCGTCGCTTGCAGACGGTGATGGAACGGGTTCTGGACGACATTTCCTATAATGCGCCCGATAAATCCGGCTCTGCATTCAAGGTGGATGGCGATTATGTCCGCAAAACCATTGGCGATCTTGCCAAGAATACGGACCTGTCGCGCTTTATCCTTTAAGCGATGAACGTGACCAGAAAGTCACGCTTCGGTCCCATAATCCAGAAACACAAAAATCCCCTCGACTTCATCGAGGGGGTTTTTTATTTTGCGCCAGCTTTTACATGCTACTGCATAGTTTGAACTGATAAAGCGACCTTTGTGCGCCCACTGGGGCGCACGGCGCTCTATAACCATATTGGGGCCGTTACCGCGCAATGACCAGCCGAATGAACCGTATTGCAGGCATCTGCCTTGCCATCGCTTTCTCCTGCCAGAGCGCCTTTGCAGCCGTTAGCGTGCCGCCGGGAAACCGCAATGACGAACAACCGCCCATTCCTGGTGCTTCAGCCAAGCGCACAAAAGAGCTGAGCACGACTTACGAAGCCAAGTATCGCAAGATTTATAATCTTCTGAAAAAAGATGCTTCGCTGCGCTCGAAAATCAAATCGACCGCTTCGGCTTACGGCATTGATCCGATCCATATTGTCGGCGCAATCGTTGGCGAACACACCTATAATGTCGATGTCTATGACAGGCTCCAGACCTATTACGTCAAGGCCATGTCCTATGTGAACCAGGGCGTGAGTTTTGGTTACGATGGCGAAAGCATCGGTCAGTTCGTGAAGCGCCCGGAGTTTTCGGAGTGCCTCAAGTTCAAGGACAGCTATTCGCTGTGGGGTTGCCGTGAGACGATCTGGAACAAGCAGTTCCGCGGAAAATCCGTGAGCGGCAAGACCTATCCGAACAATCGTTTCAGCGCCGTCTTCTTCCAGCCATTCTATGCAGGGCAGACATTCGGCCTTGGTCAGATCAATCCGCTGACCGCATTGCAGATGTCGGACATGGTCAATCGTGTATCCGGCCTGCCGAAGCTCAACGCCGAGAACGGAAATGTGGTTTACAAAACCATCATGGACCCCGATCTCACGCTGCCATATATCGCGGCAACGCTGAAGCAATCGATCACAGCCTATCGCCAGATTGCCGATTTCGACATTTCGAAAAACCCCGGCCTGACCGCAACCCTTTATAATACTGGCGGTGCGGAAGCCCGCGCCCGTGCGCTTGCCAATGAAAATGCCCAGCGCAAGGCATCCGGGCAGGCACCATTGATGCCGCAGGAAAACTATTATGGCTGGCTGGTCAACACCAAGCTCGATGAGTTGAAAGCGCTGTTTTAGAGCGAGAGGCTTCAGGTAAACATCGTTAAGTCGCAATCCCGGAAGCGGGTCTGCTCGGCCTGTTTATCAGACCAAGCAACCGCTTCTTTATTTTCGGATTAAGCTGCCGTTCGATCACCACATGATAGAGAATGGAAAACACGATCAGCCCGATTACTGTCAGGGTAATGGCGCTGAGCGGTGACATTGTGCCCAGAAGACCAGTTATTGCTATATAGCCAACATTCTGATGAATGAGGTAAAGCGCGTAAGTGGCGCCTCCCGAAATGCTCAAGGCACGCCAGTAGCGTTCACTGATGTTCATTCTCATCAACATCAAGAATGCAATGATCGATAGCAGAATAATTATTGTAATCACCACCGGCGAAAATGTGACGGAATAAGCCTGTTCACCCCATGCTATCGCAGCAAGTGACGTGTATATCGAATAGGCAGTGGCCACTCCGAAAAGTGCAATCGCATAAAAAGAAAATTGTCGGCTCAACCGGTTGAGCACAATCCCCATTGCAAAGAAGCCACTATGTTCGGTGATAAACAGATTCTGTAAATGCTCCGAGCCAACATAAAACTCATTCAAAAATGAGAGCGCCAGCCAGAATGGAACGATCCTGAGCAGGTTTCGGAATTGGCCGAGTGCAATAATAATAAAAATCCAGCCATAGAAAATGACTTCAAGCACGATCGACCAATATGCTCCATCGACAAGCGGTTCGCCCAACAATTTGGAAAAGATGAACAGATTGGCCACATATTGCTTGGCGCTGACCTGAAATAGTGGATTGGACGAGAGCAATATGACGACCGCTGTCGTGCTCATGAGAATCACGAAAGTTGGGTATATTCGCGCAAATCTCGACACTACAAAATCGAACGGTTTCTGCCCTTCAGCGGAGTATGCAATCACGAAGCCGCTGATGATGAAGAACAGGCTGACGCCGAGATAGCCGTAACTGGCAATACTCTTCACGAAGTCCGAAATGTCGAGCGCAGGCAATTCCCCTGCAGCTTCACCCCGAAATGCGAAGTGGTAGAACACAACCGCCAGGGCTGAAATGATACGGAGAATATCGAGACCATAAATGTGTCTGGATTGTCCTGGATGCGTCATTGGAGCCGTGAGCCCCGCGATAAACGAGCAACAGCCTTCACCACAATCATCAAGAGAACCCCCATTCCCCAGCAACTTTCGCTGGCAGTGGGGTATAAAGTGTGCGGGTATAATTTCTCTTAATGTTGCTCTTAACGTTGCAGGGGCTTAAAGCCCCGGCGGCGCTTGCGTGCCGCCTCAATTTCTTCCGTCAGATGCTTGATCGTCTCGCGATCAATGATGCGGATGTTGCGGGCAAGCAGATTGGCCAGTTCTGTCGCCTGTGGAGAAAGACCGGACGTGTCGATCACCACGCGGGGATGCGAAACCGCCGCCAGATTTTGCAGCTCCTCGGCCTCGTCCCAGATAATATTGAAATAAGTGATGATGCGTTGCAGCAGATCCCAGGTTGGCTGGCCGCGTCGCCCATGCTCAAGCGCCGAAAGATAGGCAGGCGAAACGCGTAAGGCTGCGGCCATCTCCTTTTGCGTCACATTGCGCTCTTCACGCAATTCACGCAGGCGTTTGCCAAAGGGGGTCATCGGATCAGACCTCCATTCTGCGTTTGCTTGCGCAGGCGCACGTAAAGCGCGCCATGACCGCCATGATGATGGGCCGAATCTTCATAAGCGCTCACCAGAAGCCGGAACAAGGGCGTCGAGAACCAGTGCGGCACCGCCTGTTTGAGCACGCCTTCGCTGCCAAATGAGCGGCCTTTGCCGGTAATCACCATCACATGCTTGAGCCCACGTGCATGTGCGCTCAGCAAAAAGCCATAAAGCAGCTCATAGGCATCGTTCTGCGTAAGCCCATGCAGATCGATACGCGCTTCAATATCCACGCGTCCTTTGGAAATCTTGCGATGGGTTGGCCGATCAAAGCTATGGATCGGCATTTCCTTGAGAGAAGTAAGCTTCTTTTTTGGCGTCGCTGGCTCGCTGGAAGGCGAGGGCGCTTTTTGCGAAGGCTTTTTATCAGCCTCCTGCGCCATCACCGCTTTGAAATCCGGAAACTCTTCCTCTACAGCGGGCTTTTTGCCAGCCAGCGGCTTGGCCGTTTTGGCCACCGTTTCCCAGAGAATACGGTCTTCTGGCCGAAGATAGTCTTTCGCAGATTTTTGGCTCTTATCGGTCATGGATCAGTTCCCGACCAGAGCGCGCGGGACGAGCGCATAAAAATCGGCTTTACTCTTGATCCCGCCAGCGATCTCACCGGCTGCATCACCCGATCCTGCAAAGAGATCACCGCGGGCAGGTCCGACAATCGCCGTACCGGTATCCTGCGCAATCATGAGGCGCGAAAATGGGGCATTATCGAACGCTGTAACGCTAGGTGCATCGACATAAAATGGCGTCCCGAATGTATGCAGCAGCCTGTCCACAGCGATGGAACGACCACCCGTCAGCGGAACCTTGGCGGCTGCAATCTGCCCGACATTCGGATCATCAACCGGTGCTTCGCGGAAGAAAATATAGGAACGGTTCTGCCAGATGAGGTCATCGGCCTTTTCCGGGTGATCTCTCAACCATTGGCGGATCGTTTGCATAGAGATTTCATCAGCCGAAATCTCGCCTTCCACCACCAGAACACGCCCAATGCCTGTAAAAGGCTGGCCGGTTTTGGCGGCATAAGTGATGCGCATAAAACTGCCGTCGGTGAGCTTTAACCGCGCAGCCCCCTGCACATGGGCGAAAAATGCATCGACCCGATCAGCGACATAAGCAAGCTCCAGCCCGCGCCCGTTCAGGCTGCCCTGCTCAATTAACCGGCGATCATCATATTCTTCGATACCGTCCGCTGTTTTGCGCGCAAAAGCATAAGAAACATCCATGCCCGCAGGACGGTTTTCATCGGTGATCTTCACAAGATCATCGGGCTTTTTCAGAAAAGGCACGGTGAAATGCGAATCCGGCGTTCGTGACGCCTCAATCTCCGGCTCATAAAAAGCCGTCACAAAACCTTCGGCATTGATGCGGCATGGGATAAAATGCTCTTCGAAAAAAGCCCGCGCCTGAGCCGTATCGGGATTGTCGAGAGAGCGGGCGGCAGCGAAAGCCGGTTGCAGCATCTCAAAGGTGATACCGAGACTGCCGCTGTTATAGCGATTATGTTCCGCATAATCGGCTGAACGACGAAAGGCCGAAAAGGCCAGTGCCTGATCGTCCTGATCCCAGCCCGGGCAATCGGAATAGCCCAGCGGGTGAAAAAATTTCGCCAATTGGTTCACAGCCGGACCCGTAACAATGCGATATTGAAAGGGCCGCCAATTTCGCGGCCCTGTTATAAAAGATCTCTTTAGTCTTCCGCTTCGGTCGCGACAAGCTTCCAGTTCGGATCGCGCGAGCGCGTATCGCGCGCAAAGGTCCAGAGATCGCGGATCTCGACAACGTTCTCCTGATCGCCTTCGACCAGATTACCGTCCTTGTCGAGTGTGGAAGAAATCATCTGGCTCACAATATTGAGTGTAACATGTGCTTCCGAGCCCTTCATTTCGGCATTGGCGATTTCCGCCTTATCAATGCCGACAAAGGTCGAACGCGTGCTTTCACCGCGTGCCTCGCGTTCATCGATTGCCGAAACGAAGCCTTCATAGACGTCCTTGGACAGCAGGTTTTTCAGAACCTTGCGGTCGCCGTCGGCAAAGGACATGACGATCATTTCATAAGCGATCTTCACGCCATCAACGAAACTTACGGGATCAAAAGCAGGGTCGGCTGCCTGAATGGCGCGGAGCCCATCATTGACCGGTGTACCAGCGGGCGCGACCTTGTCGATCGCGGTGAAATCTTTTTCGCCGGGTCGCTGCGGCAGGGAAACGACATTGTCTGTTTCGCCGCTGGCAGTCTGTGCATCGGTATTGCGTGCAGAAGTATAGGGATCAAATGGCGGTTTTTCATTTCCCGTACGGCGGCCAAGAACATTCCTCAGCTGAAGAAAGATTACCACCGCTGCGATGAAGAAGAATATCGTGCCAAAATCAAAAAATTCCATACCGCCTGCCACCAATGGACGTTTCGGGATTACAAATCCGTCTCACGTCGTCAATTTCGTTACATATACATATAGATCGGCTTCATTGATCATTCAAATCCCGATCACGCATACCTATCTGATATTGTATGATAGAGAGTTTCAATTTTGTAAGAATGCGAAGCATTTTTGCATGTATGAAATGAATAGAACAAGCGAATGAAGTTTGCTTCATTACAAACGCAAATCAACATAAGGTCGTAACAGACGTGTCCTCTTCCCTTGCACCCCTTGCCATACTGGCAATGCCATTCGTCGAGATTGCAGGTTTTGTGATCGTCGGCAGCGAAATCGGTGTGTTTGCAACGCTTGGTCTCATCATCCTCAGCGCCATGCTCGGCTTTTTCCTGCTGCGCGTACAGGGCTTCGGGCTGTTGCAGCGTATCCGCACCGAAAGTGCTGCAGGACGTGTGCCGGACCGCGAAATGATGCATGGAGCAATGATCGTCGTCGCCGCCATCATGCTCATTGTTCCCGGTTTTGTCACAAGCGCCATCGGACTTCTGCTTTTCGTTCCATTTATTCGTGATCTCGTCTGGAACCGGTTTGTGCGCAACCGACTGGTAGTGGCGACTGCATCGACACGCTATTCGGGAGCCTATCGTCCGTATGAGCCTGAAGAAAACCCATATGGGCCTAAAGAAAACAATGTGATCGATCTGGACCCGGAAGATTATACAACAAAGCCGGACGAAAACTCACCGTGGAATCCGGACCGCAAAGATCACTAATCACGCAAATACTAACCTAAAAACGGTTTCTTGCCTCATCTACGCACACATGCTAGCCAAGCATCACTGCTTTTTGGGCAACAAGATAAATCATTAAAGAGAAGGCATACCGATAATGAGCGATAAGGCCGCTGCGGGCGAAGTAAAGAACGGCAATGGCGCAACCGCCCAGCCGTCCCTCAACATTCTGGCCCAGTACATCAAGGATCTTTCCTTTGAAAGCCCAGGCGCGCCTCTGTCGCTGCGCCCACGCGAAAAGGCTCCTTCGATCAACATCAATGTGAACGTAAACGCCAATCCTCTGTCCGAAACAGATTTCGACGTTGTTCTGACGCTTGAAGCCAAGGCTGTCGACGGTAAGGACGTTCTGTTCAACACAGAACTGACTTATGGCGGCGTATTCCGCATTCAGGGCATCGCGCAGGAGCATATGCTTCCGCTGCTGTTCATCGAATGCCCACGTCTGCTGTTCCCGTTTGCTCGTCAGATCGTTGCCGATGCAACACGCAATGGTGGCTACCCACCACTGATGATCGACCCGATCGACTTTGCGCAGATGTTCCAGAGCCGTATGGCCGAAGAAGAAGCCAGAAACGCTGTAAAGAGCTAATCTCTGCACACATCAAAAGAAAACCCCGCTTTTGCGGGGTTTTTTTATTAGAGCATTTCCAGCAAAAGTGCGAAGCGGTTTTGCGTCGGATAGTGCGAAAAAACAAAGAGATAGGGCATTTCCAATGATTCAAGAAAAACGGGAAATGCTCTAGAGATCAGTTTACGTATTTTTTCCAGATCGCCTTGTCGCCCATTTTTGCGACAAGAGCATCATGCGCGGCGCGTTCCTTTTCACTGATGCGTGAGGCCAATGGCGTCGGACGCTGGCGGAGCACAATACCGCTATTGTTATCCGAACGACCATCGCCATCCGAATTTCCTGATGAGCTTAAGCCGAGTGCGGTCTGCTTGCCGCCAATCAGTTCAATATAGACTTCGGCGAGAATTTCAGAATCGAGCAATGCGCCGTGCAATGTACGGTGCGAATTATCGATGCCATAACGCTTGCAAAGTGCATCAAGCGAATTCGGGCCCATCGGATTTCTGCGGCGCGCCAGTGCAAGCGTGTCGACAATACGATCAACGGCTATTTCCGGCTTTCCCAAACGACCCAATTCCGCATTGATGAAGCCAAGATCGAACATCGCATTATGAGCAACGAGCTTTGCGCCATCGAAAAACGCCATGAATTCATCGACAATGTCTGCAAAGCTCGGTTCAGTGAGCAATTGCTCATCGGTAATGCCGTGAACCGCAAGTGCATCGGGATGAACCTTGCGACCCTGTGGATTGATGAATTTGTGGAAGGTGCGGCCCGTGGGAAAGCGATTGATCATTTCCACACCGCCGATTTCGATGACGCGATCCTCCAGCCGTTCAAGGCCAGTGGTTTCCGTATCGAAAACGATCTCACGCATGGAAAAACCTTTCAAATGATGCTGTACTTTTAAAGTGTTAGAGCGACCTTTGTGCGCCCAACAGGGCGGCACGGCGCTCTAGTGCTTTATAACATGGTCAGGCTGGCAATCAGGATTGATTGGAAGGCTTTCCACGCAATTCCGCGACGATGGCTTCAATCTGCAACCTCGTTTCTTCAAAGTCTCCCGAAGAATCGATGATAAAATCCGCACGCGCACGTTTTTCTGCGTCCGGCATCTGCCGGGCAAGAATGGCTTCAAACTTTTCTTCGCTCATGCCGGGGCGGGACAGAACGCGTTCACGCTGAATGTCGGCGGGGGCTGAGACAACAGCCACCTTGTCCACGCGCTTCTCACCGCCTGTTTCAAACAATAGCGGAATATCGAGAAGCGCAATTTCGGCACCATTCGCGCGCGCACTCGCCAGAAAGGCTTTCTCTTCTTCATGCACCAGTGGATGAATGATGGATTCAAGCTTTTTGAGTGCCTCCGGCTTGCCAAGCACGGCTGCTGAAAGTTTTGTCCGGTCGACTGTGCCATCCACAACCGTTCCGGGGAAGGCGGCCTCAATCAGAGGCGCGGCTCTGCCCGCATAAAGCTGATGCACCACATCATCGGCGCTATAGACCGGCACACCGCACTCAGCAAACATGTTTGCCGCAGTGGTTTTTCCCATGCCAATCGAGCCGGTCAGTCCGAGGATGATCATAAAGCGCCAGCCTTTTTCATATCATCCAGAATATAATTTCGCAGCGCTTCTGTCACTTGCGGTCTTTTGCCAAACCAGCGTTCAAAACCGGGAACCGCCTGATGCAGCAACATGCCGAGCCCATCAACGGTTTTGAGACCCGCTGCTTCCGCTTTGGCCAGAAATGGGGTCTTCAAGGGAATATAGACAATATCGGTTGCAACGGCTGATTTTTGCGCCTCGCTCAAATCAAGCGGAAATTCTTCTGCCTCACCATGCCCGCTCATGCCAAGTGAAGTGGTGTTGACGATCAGACCCGCTTCTTTGACAAGACGCTGCGCTGCGTCCCATCCATGCGCCGAAACACCTTTGCCGAAATGACTCGCCAGTTCTTCCGCGCGGCTCAATGTGCGATTGACGATGGAGATGCGCGAAAAACCCCGCTTCTGCAAAGCGTGCACAATGGCACGTCCCGCGCCGCCTGCACCCAGAACCAGAGCCGTATCAGCATTGTCCCAATCCGGTGCCAGCGCATCCAGATTGGCAGCAAAACCATAGGCATCGGTATTGCCACCGCAAAGCTTGCCATTTTCGAGCCAGAGCGTGTTGACCGCGCCAATGGCCTCGGCCGCTTCATCGCGGCTTCCCACAGTCGCAAAAGCCACTTCCTTATGCGGGATCGTGACGTTGCCGCCGACAAAACCGCTTTGCTCAAGCGAGGTGGCAAATTCCACAAAATTTTCAGGTGCCACTTCTATGGCTTCATAGGAGCCTTCGAGACCCAGTTCCTTGAGCCAGAAACCGTGAATGAGTGGCGAGCGCGAATGTTTTATCGGGAAGCCTGTGACAAATGCCTTTTTAGCCATCGATCAAATTTTCCTTCCTCAATTCATGGAGCAGCGGCAACAGCGGCAGTCCGACGATAGTGAAATAATCACCTTCGATTTCCTCGAAAAGCTGGATGCCTGGACCTTCGACCTGATAAGCACCAACACTTGAAAGAGCAATATCGCCAACGCGACCAAGATAACGTCCGACAAAACCCGGATCGAGATCGCGCATGGTCATGCGGGCGACCGAAACATGCCGCCACAATGTTTCGCCATTTTTGACCAGCACCACAGCGCTGTTGAGCTGATGCGTCTTGCCCGAAAACTGTAAAAGCTGACGGCGCGCCGCGTCCATATCCACAGGCTTGTGGAAAATCTGGTCGCCCAGCGAAAGCGTCTGATCGCAACCAATCACCACGGCATCGGGATGGTTCTCACTGACAGATAAGGCCTTTGCTTCAGCCAGAACCTGCGCCACCTCTTGCGGCGTCGCACCGCTTTTATAAAGGGGGGCCTCGACCGCACGTTCGTCGATATCCGCGCTTTCGGTCGAAAACGCAATGCCGGCATTTTTCAAAATTGCCGAACGAAACGGGCTCTTGGAGGCGAGAATAAGTTTCGTGGTCATGACTGATCTTCCTTCTTGCCATCGCGCAGCAAGGCCATGATAGCAGCCGCGGTTTCCTCGATCGACCGGCGCGACACATCGATCAACGGCCAGCCATGCCGGTTGCACAGGTTGCGGGCATAAGCCAGTTCTTCTGAAATTGAAACGCGGTCTGTATAAAGCCCGGTATCAAGCGACGGTGCATTGCCAAGCGGGCGGTTCTGCCTGATCTGCGAAATACGCTCTGCAGTCGCCACAAGACCGACAATCAAAGGTCGCTTTGCCGTAAAGAGAACTTCCGGCACCGGAATGCCCAGAACAATCGGCACATTCGTCGCCTTGATACCGCGGTTCGCCATATAAATGCTGGTTGGCGTCTTCGATGTCCGGGAAATTCCCACCAGAATGACATCCGCTTCTTCTATATCGAGCGGCAATTGTCCGTCGTCATGCTCCATGGTGAAATTAAGCGCATCGATCCGACGGAAATAATCGGCATTGAGCACATGCTGGGCGCTGGCGCGGCGATGCGCAGGCGCGCCCAGATAAGACTGAAACGTGTTGAGCACCGGCTCCAGCACCGAAACGCTCGGCACACCCATTTCCGCGCAGGATTCATCGATGATTGCAGCAAGCTTCTGATCGACGATTGTATAAAGAACGATGCCGGGTTCAGCGTCGATATTCTCAAGCACTTTTCCTAGCTGCTTTTCGGTGCGGATAAGTGGATAGATATGCTCGATTGCCCGCGCATTGGCATATTGAGCGGCCGCAGCGCGGCCAGCCGCCAGGAGAGTCTCTCCCGTCGCATCAGAAATCAGATGAAGATGAAAGTAAGAAAGCGGTCTGGTCACAGTTTTCTCCCGTCCCTGTTGACGAGTGTGCGTAAAACGCAGGCTTCATCCACAAGCCATGGCAGGCGGTGGGAAACTTGGCAAGTCATCCACAGCGAGCCAACATGTGAGAAGCTTTGGAAAGCCATTGTGGACAAGACTCGTAACATTTGGAAATCACGGCGATATACCCAGCTTGTCCACAAAGAGACCGAAACTGCGTCAATTGGTAACCCCTTATATTCAATGAAAGATTTTAGTTTTCATTGCTTTTGTCCCGGTGATCGGTGAATTATCGCACAGGCTGAGATGGCCAGAGCGGAACTGTGGGGAAAAGACGGACAAACCTTAATCCCCGATTCCAACAGACTCTAAGAATCAAAAGATTCCTGAATCATCCTTTCTTTATGAGAGCCGGACGGGAAAACTTTCACACAGACCCAAGAAAACAGATCAGACAGGGTGGAATGTAATGAAGCGCAAGGTCCTGAAAGTGATAGACGGTGAGACAGTCTTTCCACCTCCAATCTGGATGATGCGTCAGGCCGGACGATACCTTCCCGAATATCGGGAAGTGCGCAAAAAAGCCGGAAGCTTCCTCGACCTCTGCTATTCACCCGATCTGGCAGTCGAAGTGACGCTTCAGCCAATCCGCCGTTATGGCTTTGATGCAGCCATTCTGTTTTCAGATATTCTGGTTGTCCCTCATGCCCTTGGACGAGACCTTCGCTTTGAAGAAGGCAAGGGTCCATTGATGACGCCAATCGATGCCGATGAGATATTCTGGCTTGAGACTGAAGGTGTCGCCAAAAGGCTGGAGCCGGTCTATGAGACGGTTCGGCTGCTCCGCGAGCAACTCCCCGATGAAACAACGCTGCTGGGCTTCTGTGGCGCTCCCTGGACCGTTGCGACCTATATGATCGCCGGTCACGGCACGCCTGATCAGGCTCCCGCTCGTTTGTTCGCTTATCGCTTCCCGGAAGCGTTTGAGAAGCTTTTGAATGATCTGGCGGATGTTTCAGCCGAATATCTCATCGAACAGCTCGATGCAGGCGCTGATGCCGTGCAGATTTTCGATTCCTGGTCTGGCGTTCTTGATGAAGATTGCTTTGAACGTTTCTGTGTCCGTCCGGTTGCCCGGATCGTTCAGAAGGTGAGGGCCGTTTATCCCGACGCGCGTATCATCGGCTTCCCGAAAGGAGCCGGGATGCTCTATGCGGGCTACCGCGAAAAGACCGGCGTCGATGTTCTTGGCCTCGATTGGTCTGTGCCGGTTTCTTTTGCGCAGGAATTGCAGAAGGAAGGCGCTATTCAGGGTAATCTCGATCCGCTGCGCGTTGTCGCTGGTGGCGAGGCTCTGGACGAAGGGGTTGATGCAATCCTGAAAAATCTCGGGCAGGGCCCGCTGATCTTCAATCTTGGCCATGGAATTACGCCACAGGCACCGATTGAAAATGTTCAGCGCATGATTGATCGGGTTCGTGGAGGCTGATGATGAGTGCTTCCGATAAGGCAAACGGCGGCAAGGCCGCTCTGATCCGTACCATCGTTGGTCTTGCAGTAGTGGTACTCGGTTTATGGGGATTGTTTCACGTGAATCCAGCTGATGCTTATCTTTGGATCAAATCGATCCACGTCATTGCCGTGATCGCCTGGATGGCGGGCATGCTCTATCTGCCGCGTCTTTTCGTCTATCATTGTGCCGCAACACCCGGTTCCGAAACCTCTGAAACTTTCAAGGTGATGGAAAAGCGGTTGCTTCGTTTCATTATTAATCCCGCTATGGTTGTGACTTGGATCGCCGGCCTATGGATGGCGTGGGAGATTTTTGGCTTTAAGGGTGGCTGGTTGCATGCAAAGCTTTTGCTTGTCGTGTTGATGTCCGGTCTGCACGGTTATCTGTCAAAGGCGACGCGGCTTTTTGCAGAAGATCGCAACACCAAATCGGCCAAACATTGGCGAATCATCAATGAAGTACCGACGATCCTGATGATCTTCATCGTTATTCTCGTGATCGTGAAACCTTTCTGATTGCCAATTTTCATCCAGAAAGCCCGGTATTTATCCGGGCTTTCTTTTTGCCTCCCGGTATTTTTGACAAAGCCGCTTTCCCTTTTTTGAGAGTTGCATTAACTTTTACCTATTGAACAAAATACCGACACGCCTTATGTGAGGCTTGCTCTTCGTGCTGCAAACCAGTATGAATGAGTCCTCTTCCCACCATGACAGCAGGCCTTCGATGCCGGTCACATTACCAAAGTGACCACCTTTCCGAACAACTGCATTTTCTCCTTAAATTTCAAAAGAGTTCCTCACACATGCAGGAAATGAAACTACAAGAACTTAAAAATAAGACCCCGGTCGAGCTGCTGGCATTTGCCGAAACGCTTGAGGTCGAAAATGCGAGCGCCATGCGCAAGCAGGAACTGATGTTCGCGATCCTCAAGAGCCTCGCTGCTCAGGACGTCGAAATTATCGGCGAGGGTGTTGTTGAAGTGCTGCAGGACGGATTTGGCTTCCTGCGCTCTGCCGACGCCAACTATCTGCCGGGCCCTGACGATATTTATATTTCTCCTTCCCAGCTTCGCCGCTTCTCGTTGAAGACTGGCGACACGGTTGAAGGCCCGATCCGTGGTCCCAAGGAAGGCGAACGTTATTTCGCACTTCTCAAGGTCAACACGATCAATTTTGAAGACCCGGAAAAGATCCGTCACAAGGTTCACTTCGATAACCTGACGCCGCTCTACCCGAATGAGCGCTTCAAGATGGAACTGGAAGTTCCAACATCGAAAGATCTGTCGTCGCGAGTTATTGATCTGGTAGCGCCGCTCGGTAAGGGCCAGCGCGGTCTGATCGTCGCTCCGCCACGTACCGGTAAGACTGTTCTCTTGCAGAACATCGCTCATTCGATCACAGCAAATCATCCTGAATGCTATCTGATCGTTCTTCTGATTGACGAACGTCCGGAAGAAGTGACCGACATGCAGCGTTCCGTGAAGGGTGAAGTTGTTTCTTCGACCTTCGATGAACCGGCATCGCGCCACGTTCAAGTCGCCGAAATGGTCATCGAAAAGGCTAAGCGCCTTGTCGAACATGGCCGCGACGTTGTGATCCTTCTCGACTCCATCACGCGTCTCGGACGCGCTTACAACACTGTTGTCCCTTCATCCGGTAAGGTTCTGACCGGTGGTGTCGATGCAAACGCGCTCCAGCGTCCGAAGCGCTTCTTCGGTGCAGCGCGTAACATCGAAGAAGGCGGCTCGCTCACCATCATCGCGACGGCGCTGATCGACACCGGCTCGCGCATGGACGAAGTGATCTTTGAAGAATTCAAGGGCACAGGTAACTCGGAAATCGTTCTCGACCGTAAGGTTGCCGACAAGCGCATCTTCCCGGCCATGGACATTCTCAAGTCCGGTACGCGTAAGGAAGACCTGCTCGTCCCACGCGCTGATCTTCAGAAGATTTTCGTTCTGCGCCGTATCCTTGCACCGATGGGAACAACCGACGCGATCGAGTTCCTCATCGACAAGCTCAAGCAGACAAAGAGCAATGGCGAGTTCTTCGACTCGATGAACACGTAATTTCGGTTTATCCGTATTCAAACAAAACGCCGCGTTGAGAAATCAGCGCGGCGTTTATCTTTTCCGATCTTTGAAATTATCAGGAATGGCCTCTCAGCAGGATTTCGAGTGCGGCAGGGGTCTCGACTGGTGCAAGGCAGACTTGCCCCTTGCACAGCCACGCTGACGGTTTATCTGCATGTGCGGTGCCGCCAGTTGGAAGTTCAATCGCTTTTCCAGTTTCAAACTGAATGAACTTATCGACCCGACGCGGATCGGGAATTCGTTGAGCCAATAAGCTGAGTTCGCCGTCGACACTTTCATCAGCAATCACCAGAGACAGCGGTTCGGCGGCAAAACGGCTCGCATTCAATATGCCGATCTGGCCATATTGCTGGACGAGTGCGCGCCCCATGGCCTGTTCGACCAGACGTTCATTCTGCGTATAGAGATGCAAATCTCCGGTAACGAGAAACAGTCGTGTGAATGCTTCGATGATCTGGCTTGTCGCGCTTGGGATCGCTTCATCATAATCGCCATAGCTACGCAGAATAACATCCTCGGCATTGAGAGCCGAGAGCCGATAATTGCCGGATGCATCGCGATTGTTTGCATCAAGCGCCTCTTTGAGAGCTATAGCATCGCGGATAAATGTTCTGTCACCCGTCGCTTCAAACAGCGAAAGGGCGGCATTCATCATCGCTGCGTAATCTGTCGAGAGAGCGGGGTAGACCAGCACATCATCCATTTGGCAATGCGCCATGCGCCCATCATGAAACGATGCGCCTATCGAACGATAGGCTGAAACTGCATATTCAATCCAGTCGGATCGTTTGAAGCTGCGGCCGGCTTCAGCCAATGCGCGGATCATGAGGGCGTTCCAGTCTGTCAAAGCTTTCTCATCGCGGCCCGGTCGAACACGAGCATTGCGATAGTCGAGAAGCTTGTCCCTGGCGTCCGCGATATCCGAGGGAACCGAAGGTTCTTCGTTGACGGCATGAAGGCGATTGAGAATGTTGTTGCTTTCAAAATTGCCTGCGGGCTTCACGCCATAATAGTTCTTGAAATCGCTCGCTTGATCGCCGAGGACGTTGTCGATTTCGGCCTCTGAGAAGATATAGAATTTACCCTCTTCGCCTTCGCTGTCCGCATCGAGACTTGATGCAAAGCCACCATTGGGCAACCGCATTTCCCGAACCAGCCACTCGATTATCTCTTCGATTCGGATACGGAACAAATCATCCTGCGTTTCCGCATAGGCATAGGTCGCATGACGAATGACTTGCGCATTGTCATAAAGCATCTTCTCAAAATGCGGCACCAGCCAGTCAGCATCGACACTATAGCGACAAAGGCCGCCACCCAAATGGTCATAGATTCCACCTTGCAGCATCGTTTTCAGTGACAGCAGGAACATATCGCGATGTGAAACTTCGCGATTATAGAGCCAGGACAGCCACAAGGCATCTATGAAGGGTGCGTTGGGGAACTTCGGCGCATTATCAATGCCACCGCGCACTGGATCGAACATCGCATGGATACGGTCTGCAACTTCGTTAAATCGCGTCACTTCATTGGCGCGCGCTTCACTTTGTGCAGCCAGTTGTGCCTCCAGATGGCTGAACACAGCCTCGGCATTATGGTTAATTTTTTCTTGATTTCCCTGCCAGAGATTATTGACCGCTTTGAGTACATCGACGAAGCCGGGCAGGTTATGACGCGCTTGTGGCGGGAAATAGGTTCCGCCCCAGAACGGTTTACCATCAGGACGCAGGAACATGGTGAGTGGCCACCCGCCTTGCTGGCCCATGGCACTTAACGCAGCCATATAAATCTGATCGATATCTGGCCGTTCTTCGCGATCCACCTTCACATTGACGAATAGCCTATTCATAACGCCAGCAACTTCTGGGTCTTCGAAAGACTCATGCGCCATGACGTGACACCAATGGCAGGCAGCATAACCAACGGACAGCAGGATAGGGCGGTTCAATTCGCGTGCAGCATTCAGTGCATCTTTGCCCCAAGGCTGCCAATGAACCGGATTATCGGCATGCTGACGAAGATAAGCACTAGGCTCGCGGCTAAGCCGGTTACTGCTGATATCAGTCATAAGCCTTTTCTTTCCTGACACGAATGAATATCACGTACTCATCTATATAGAACGGGAAATCAAATGAGCGAGCGCGAGCATCTTCAGGACACCATTTTTGCCTTGTCGAGTGGGCGCCTTCCGTCGGGCGTTGCAGTCGTTCGGATATCAGGTCCACAAGTTCGATTCGTAATCGAAACGATTATTGGCAAGATGATCGAGCCGCGTTATGCTGCTTACAAGACGTTCCGCACACGGAATGGAGATGCCATCGACCGTGGGCTGGCGCTTTTCTTTCCCGGTCCGAACAGCTTTACCGGTGAAGACTGCGCGGAGTTCCATCTTCATGGCGGTATCGCTGTTGTTGAAAAGCTGCTTGAGGAGCTTGGTAGCTTCCCGAATTGTCGAATTGCAGAAGCTGGAGAGTTTACGCGTCGGGCTTTCACCAATGGCAAGATGGATTTGACCATCGCCGAAGGTTTGGCTGATCTGATTGCCGCGGAAACGGAAGGACAGCGCCGTCTGGCATTGCAGGTTGCCTCCGGCGCACAGCGTCAACTTTATACGGAATGGCGCCAAAGGCTGGTGCGCGCTCGGGCTTTAATTGAAGCTGAGTTGGACTTCGCTGATGAGAGCGATGTCCCCGGTTCCGTTTCGGGGCAGGTTTGGGAACAGCTCAAAAGCCTGCAGGGTGAGATTGGGCGTCATATAGAGAGCGGAAAACGCGCTGCAATGCTGCGTGATGGTCTACATGTGGTTATTGCTGGCGCGCCGAACGCTGGTAAGTCCAGCCTGCTCAATTTCCTTGCTGGTCGTGAGATTGCGATTATTTCAGAAGAGGCGGGCACAACGCGCGATCTTCTGGAGGTGAAACTGAACCTTGGCGGCATTCCGGTTTATGTGACGGATACTGCGGGATTGCGAGAGACCACAAGCAAGGTTGAGAAGATCGGTATTGATCGCGCGCGGGAGCGCGCTGCTGAAGCGGATTTGGTTTTGCTGCTTGAAGATATGCAAAATCCAATTGCTGTTTCTCTAGATAATGGTGGTGCGGATATCTGGACCATCGGGACCAAAGCTGACCTTGGTACAGGTGACAGAGCGGCTTGGCAGTATCTCATTTCAACAAAGACTGCGTGTGGTCTCAACCATCTGCTGGAAGCCTTACAGGCATTTGCCGAGGAACGCATCGGACTGATCAATGATGCTGTCCCGACGCGTCAAAGACATATCAATCTGCTGCAATCGACGATTTCCGAAATCGACACGGCCGCCGAACGGGACGATCTTCCGCTGGAACTGCGCGCGGAGAATATGCGTCGCGCCTCTCAATATCTTGGCCGGATCACCGGTGACGTCGATGTCGAAGAGATATTGGATGTCATTTTCTCACAGTTTTGCATAGGAAAATAAGTGATTCACGTGAAACAGGGAGAGCCAGGTTGATGACTCCAAAAAATGTTTCACGTGAAACATCTGTGGAATCTGCTCCGGCTTATTGACTCCCGCTCCCTTCCGTGAGTCGCGTTCCGTATCAAATTTATCAAAGAGTTGATCGCGGTCTGGTTGGGTTACCCCTTCCGCCGAAGGCATAAACATGTCAAAGAGACTGCTTTCTAAACTGGATTCGGATGCATCAGGATGAACACCAAGAGTTCTACCGAAGTGACAGCTTTTGATGTCATTGTTATTGGTGGTGGACATGCGGGCTGTGAGGCGGCGGCAGCTTCGGCTCGCGCTGGCGCTCGAACTGCTCTCGTGACGCATCGTTTTGATACGATTGGTATCATGTCCTGTAACCCGGCCATTGGTGGTTTGGGAAAGGGACATCTTGTTCGCGAGATTGATGCACTTGATGGCCTTATGGGCCGCGTTGCCGATAAGGCTGGTATTCAGTTTCGTTTGCTCAATCGTCGTAAAGGCCCAGCGGTACGCGGTCCACGCACGCAGGCTGATCGTAAGCTTTATCGGCTGGCGATGCAGGAACTCATTTCTGAGCAGGAGAAACTTACGGTTGTTGAGGGTGGCGCTTCCGACATTCGCATCACCGATGGAAGCATTTCCGGCGTCGTTCTTGGCGATGGTCGCGAGCTCTCTTGTGCCGCAGTTGTATTGACCACTGGTACGTTCCTGAACGGCCTTATCCATATTGGCGAAAAGAAGATCCCTGCCGGACGCATGGGCGAAAAGCCTGCGCTGGGCCTTTCTGATACTTTGCGTGATCTTGGCTTTGCAGTTGGTCGGCTTAAGACAGGGACGCCGCCGCGTCTCGATGGACGGACAATCGACTGGCAGAGCCTTGATATGCAGTCTGCAGACGAGGACCCGGTTCCGTTTTCTCTGATGACGGATAAGATCACGACACCGCAGATTGATTGCGGTATTACCCGCACGACGCCTGAAACCCACGCCATAATTCGTGCCAATCTTCATCGGTCGGCGATGTATTCCGGTTCTATCGAAGGGATCGGTCCACGCTATTGTCCATCGGTGGAAGACAAGATCGTCAAGTTCGGGGACCGGGATGGACATCAGATCTTTCTGGAACCAGAAGGACTGGACGACCACACTGTTTATCCGAACGGAATTTCGACGTCGCTGCCTGAAGAGGTCCAACTCGCCTACCTCGCGACTATTCCAGGTCTGGAGAAGGCGATTATGCTTCAGCCGGGATACGCTATTGAATATGATTTTATTGATCCGCGTGAGTTGAAGCGCAGTCTGGAGACACGACGCGTCACCGGGCTTTTCCTTGCAGGGCAGATCAATGGCACCACAGGCTACGAAGAAGCGGGAGCGCAGGGACTTCTCGCTGGCCTCAATGCCGCCAAGCGGGCAGGGGGCAGCGATCCAATTATCATACAGCGTACCGAAGCTTATATCGGCGTCATGGTCGATGATCTGACTTCCAGAGGTGTGAGCGAACCTTATCGCATGTTTACATCACGCGCGGAGTTCCGTCTGTCGTTGCGTGCTGACAATGCGGATCAGCGACTGACACCTCTGGCGGATCAGCTCGGTATTCTCGGCAGCGATCGCCGCGAAAAGTTTGCTGCCCGTCAGGATGCTTTGTCCTTGGCGCGTAGAATGACTAAAGAGCTGACTATCACACCAAATCAGGCAAGCCGACATGACCTTCATCTTAATCAGGACGGTGTGCGTCGCTCAGCCTATGATCTTCTGTCTTATCCGGATATCGATTTGCAGAAGCTGCAGGCGATCTGGCCAGACTTGAATGCAATTGATTCTATTACGCGGGAAGCGCTGGAAATCGAAGCACAATACTCGGTTTATATGGATCGCCAGCAAAGCGATATCGCTGTGATGGAACGCGAGGAACGGCTTTTCATTCCAGCGACATTGGATTTCGATGCGATCTCGGGTCTTTCCAATGAGCTTAAAGCCAAGCTCAAGCAGCGTAAGCCTGAGACGATTGCCGAGGCGCAACGCGTTGAAGGTATTACACCGGCAGCGCTTGCATTGCTTATTACGCATATCAAGAAGCACGGCGCGCGCGAACGTGCGGCGGCTGAACTAAGCGCCGAAAAGGGCGTAGCATGACTGTGGATAGACGTTATTCGAGCTTGAAATCGATTGTGCCTGATGTTTCACGTGAAACAACGGATCGGTTGATTGCCTTTGAAGAGCAGTTCCGCAAGTGGTCATCGGCCATCAATCTGGCATCTCCTTCGACACTTGCTGATCTCTGGAACCGCCATATTCTCGATAGCGCACAACTATTTCCGCTTGCATCAGATGCAAAGCGATGGCTCGATCTTGGTTCTGGTGGCGGCTTCCCCGGTATTGTAACTGCCTGTTTTCTGAAAGAATCTCCCGGCGCTTCGATTGATCTTGTTGAAAGTGCGGGAAAAAAAGCGGCTTTCCTTCGTACCGCAGCTGGTCATTTGACTGTGCCAGCACGCATTCACTCCGCACGTATTGAAGCTATGTGGGATAAAATCGATGTGCCGGATATCGTAACAGCCCGTGCACTCGCCTCGTTGAGCGATCTTTTCAAGCTTGCCGAGCCCTGGTTAACCAGTGGTTCAAAGGCACTTTTTCAAAAAGGTCGGGATTACCAGAGAGAAATCGATGAAAGCCGTGTCGGCTGGAGTTTCGATCTGGTACAACATGAAAGTGCTATCGATAATAGCTCGGTGATACTTGAGATCAGCAATCTGCGACGCATCTCCGGTTAATCCGGCCCAGTTATTCCGGAATCGATATGACAGAAAGCAGCAGGGCGACGGTAATGAGCAAAAGATCCAGGATCATAACCATTGCAAATCAGAAGGGTGGCGTTGGTAAGACAACGACAGCCATTAACCTTGCGACAGCACTTGCAGCCATTGGCGAAACTGTGCTGATCGTGGACCTCGACCCGCAGGGAAATGCCAGTACTGGCCTCGGAATTGATCGCCTTAACCGTCCGCTTTCGTCTTATGACGTGCTGACGCAGGCGGCCTCTGCAAATGAGGCGGCCATGCAGAGCGATGTTCCAAACCTTTATATCGTTCCTTCGACACTCGATCTTCTCGGTATCGAGATGGAAATAGCACAGGCACCTGATCGTACACGTCGCTTGCGCGATGCATTGCGCTTTGATTCCGCTGTTGCTGACAAGTTCTCTTACATTCTGGTTGATTGCCCGCCATCATTGAATTTGCTGACGCTGAATGCAATGGCTGCAGCGGATTCAGTTATGGTTCCCCTGCAGTGTGAATTCTTTGCACTGGAAGGTCTGAGCCAGCTTCTGCAGACCGTTGATCAGGTACGGTCGAGCATTAATTCAGAGCTGACAATTCAGGGAATTGTCCTGACAATGTTCGACAGCCGTAACAATCTCGCCTCGCAGGTTGTCGATGATGTTCGCGCCTTCATGGGCGAGAAGGTCTATCGCACCGTTATCCCACGCAATGTGCGGGTGTCGGAAGCACCATCCCACGGCAAGCCAGCTATTCTCTATGATTTGAAATGTGCTGGCAGTCAGGCTTATTTGCAGCTCGCATCGGAAGTCATCCAGCGGGAGCGGCAGCTTAAAGCCGCATAATTAGTGAGTGTTCCCCAAATGGGGCACTTGATCGATTCGACTACGTAACAATTGCAGGAACTGCCGACGATGAACGACGATCCTTCAAAAAAGCGCCTTGGCCGCGGCTTGGCCGCACTGATTGGTGAAATCGACCGCCCGGCGGAAGAACGCAAGGTGCCGATCAGCAGCGAGCGTAACGTTCCAATTGAGTTCGTCACGCGCAATCCACGCAACCCGCGTCGCATGTTCTCGGAAGTAGATCTCGAAGATCTGGCGCAGTCGATCAAAGAACACGGTGTTGTTCAACCAATCGTCGTGCGTCCGGCACCAGGTGAGCCGGATCGCTTTGAGCTGATCGCTGGTGAACGTCGCTGGCGCGCATCGCAGCGTGCGGGCATCGATACGATCCCGGTTATCATTCGCGATGTCGATGATCGCATTGCACTTGAGATCGCAATCGTTGAAAACGTTCAGCGTGCCGACCTGAATGCGGTCGAAGAAGCAATGGGATATCAACAGCTTATCGATAATCACGATTATACGCAGAACGATCTTGCACAGGTGATCGGTAAAAGCCGAAGCCATGTGGCCAATACGCTGCGTCTTCTGAAGCTGCCGCAGCGCGTGCAGGATTTCATCTCGGATGGTGCTTTGTCTGCCGGTCATGCGCGTAGCCTCATCACCATGGAAGATCCGACAGCTTTGGCGGAGCGCGTGGTCAAGGAAGGTCTGTCTGTTCGTCAGGTCGAAGCGCTGTCACAAGCGCGCAGCGGTGCTGAGCCAAAGCCGGGTAAGAGCGCGCCGATTGAGAAAGATGCCGATACAAAGGCGCTTGAAAAGCTGCTTTCCGACGTCACCGGCATGAAGGTCGAAATCAATCACCGGGAGCGTGGCGGTGAGGTTAAAGTTCGTTACAGCTCTCTTGAGCAGCTCGACGAAATCTGCCGTCGCCTGCAGAGCTGACGACATCTGTTTAGAAATCAGACTTTGAGGCCGTGGAACATTTGTTTCACGGCTTTTTCGTTTTATCGACCGCGCGCTTTGATCAGCGAAAAGACGATAGTTATCATCAGGATGACGCCGATGATAACGCCAACCGCGCTTCCCCAGAAGGCGCCATAATCACCGCCGATCAGCCAACCAAGCAAAGCGCCTAGCATGAGCAGAAGAATTGGAGGGATGCAGCCGATCATTCTTTCATTCCAATGACTTATAGAGAAACTGGATCAACGACAAAGTTGTGGTTGTCATTTCAGCTATGAAATTGAACCATAGGAAGTCTTGTTCGGTGCGCTAACAAGCTCAAGATTGGGAAAGAGTGGTCACGCGCTATTGATCGATTGCTAAATTATCGCGGCTTTTTAATGCCCAAAGTGGTTTCTGCCGGACTTTCGACAAGTCTTATATTATTGAAATATTGCTTTTGGATAGCCGGGCTGGGGAGATACCGTATCTATGGAAATGCTGACGCAAATTATCATTCACACGCCTGTCTATGTTTGGGGGCTGCTCGCTTATCTCATCATCGCGGGGATCAAGGGACGTGAAACACAAACGGTGACAGTTTGGAGAATGCTGTTTGTGCCGGTGATCTTCATCGCTGCAGGCTTCTTGCATTTTGATCGTGGTTCGGACCAGTTCGGTTCATTTCTGATCGCATGGTTTGTGGGACTGCTTGTGCTGGCACCTGTCGGGTATCTTACGGGGCCGCGTATTATCGCGGTTGATCGCGAGAACAAGCGTATCGAGAGTGCCGGAACGACTTTGCCGCTGATCCGCAATCTGATCTTCTTCTGTGCGCAATATGTTCTGGCAGTGCTCAATGCGTTCTATCCGCAGGAACAATCCACTTTGATGCTGATTACAGCTGCCGTATCGGGCGCTTCAGCAGGTTATTTTGGTGGCTGGCTCATTTCACTGTGGTTCAAATATCAGGAAGCCCACAGCTTAAACTGGGATAAGGCGTGATGAAACGTGAAACAATTAGCCCAAAACATGTCGTGGAAAGTGGGAACCCTTCGCGGAGAAATTAGTCAAAATAAATATTATTTAGTTAAAATAAAATCATATGGTAGCTATTTATTACTATTTACCGCCTTAATTTAGGATTATATAAATTTATATTAACTTATAAATATGATTTATTAATTTATTTTTAAGTTAGAACCAAATTTTATTTAGTTTCAATAGTATTAGGAGTAGAAAATGCACATCGGTAAAATATTAACAATTTGTTTAGTTTCTGCCTTTGCATCTATATCTGGCGCAAATGCAGAAAATACAAAGGGAATAGATACGCCATTAAAAATTGAATCGGACACTTCAAAATCAATTACAAAAACAACAATGCAATTCGATGGCAATGTTTCCATTAAAGTTGGTAACACTGAAATAAAAACAGATAAAGCAAAAGTTGTTAGCAATAAGAAAAAGGTTACTATATATATAGATGGTATGGTTGTAACAGTAAATAAATAGCTTGTTTTAGTTTAATTGAATAATTGGATTTTGGTTTTTATAGCGATGTATAGTCCGATGTTCAAAGAACGCTATTTTGATGTTTGCGTCATACTTTATATATGCCATTATAGCTGGCTTACAATCTGAGCCTGCATTATCAGAAATAAATGATAGCAAAGTACGATGTCGATCAGAATCATTTGACTGTGATCGCCGATGCAACGCATTGATCCATAAATTTTTGCAATAGAGCCGTGTTGCTTGAAAGAATCAGCTTAGCGGCGCGATAGTTTCACGGCTTCAACAGAAATGGCGAGCAGGCACTGGCGAATGATCGGAACAGCCAGTGCCGCATTTTGACGGCTTTCGAGAACGGCGCGTTGCAGGCGTTCCATCACGCGGGAAAGGCTTTCCGCATTCCAGCGACTGACGGCATTTTCAATCAGCTTCTTGCGATTGAAGAAGACCGGCGGACGCGCAGAAGCTACCACGACAGAAGCACTTTTGCGTTCGGTGTCCGCGATATGGCGGAGGTTTTGTATCTGCTGGAATTGGCGCGCCGCTGTGTTCAGAACCAGAAACGGTGCGGTTCCCGATTTCACGACGCGATCAAATGTCGTCTCAAAACGCGACAGATCGCCGTTCAGAACAGCATCCACTACTTCGTCGGTCGAAAGCCCGGCCACATCGCCAACGGCTTCCCGCACATCGTCTATATCGATGCGTTCTTTGCCGCGCGCATAGAGGCAAAGCTTTTCCAGCTCGCCACGCGTGGCCAGACGATCACCGCCAAGGCTCGCCCGCAACAGCTGACGCCCATCCATCGTGATCTGCATTTTCCATTCGGCCAGAACGTCGTCAATCACGCCATCGATACCGCGTGCATCGTCTGAATAGCAGGGCAGGGCCATGCCAGCGGTCGCGTTCTCGACAGCACTGCGCAGACCAGCACCCTTCTTGAGGTCGCCGGCTTCCACCAGAATATATGTTTCACGCGGCGGCTCTGTTGCCAAAAGTTTCACAGCATCGGCAAGCTTCTTCTGCCCGGCTGCATTCTTGATCCAGATAAGCCGCTCGCCACCAAACATGGAGATTGTGCGTGCCTCATCGGCGAGCTTTGCGGGATCAGCATCGATCTCGTCGGCTTCCATGCGGATGACGGCGAAGGGATCATCCAGCGGCAGTTTGGTGGCCTTCGCATAGCGGCGCGCACGTTCGCTTACCAGTCCCTTATCAGGGCCGTAGAGCAGCACCACCGGAAACGAGCTGCTCGGCTTTCCAATAAACTGATCGACTTCGTGTGCTTTCTTTTGCGCCATTAGGATTAAGTAGCGCAATTCGTTTTCAAACGAAACAGCCGCCGGTCAAACTGAGCGGCGGCTGTGAAACAAAGCTGTTTGTAATATTATTCGATCAGCAAAGCATCGTCATCGAGTGTCTGTCCGCGCACTTTGCGGAACATTTCGATGAGGTCTTCAACACCGAGCGTCTTGCGCTTGTCGCCTGTCACATCGAGCAGGATCTTGCCACCATGCAGCATGATGGTGCGGTCGCCATAGTCGAGCGCCTGACGCATGGAATGCGTGACCATGAGTGCTGTCAGCTTGTTTTCGGCAACCAATGTGCGGGTCAGTTCCATGACGAATTCAGCCATGCCCGGATCAAGGGCTGCTGTATGCTCATCAAGCAGCAGCACTTCTGAACCGGCGAGAGTGGCCATGATCAGCGAGAGCGCCTGACGCTGACCGCCAGAGAGAAGCTCCATGCGATCCTGCATGCGGTTTTCAAGGCCGAGATTGAGGCTTGCCACGCGTTCGCGGAACCATTCGCGACGCTTGGAATTGAGCGCATGGGTCAGGCCACGGCGTGTTCCACGCGATGCAGCCAGTGCCAGATTTTCCTCAATCGTCAGCGTGCCGCAGCTGCCCGCAAGCGGATCCTGAAACACACGTGCCACAAGACCGGCGCGCTCGGCAGTGGACTTGCGGGTCACATCCTGTCCGCTGATCACGACCTTGCCTGCGGTGGGGATGACATCGCCTGCCAGAACGCCAAGCATTGTCGATTTGCCAGCGCCGTTGGAGCCGATCACGGTCACGAAAGAGCCTTGCTCCATCGTCAGGTTGATCTTGTTGAGCACCTGTTTTTCAAGCGGTGTTCCACGACCGAAAATGACTTCGAGATTGGAAACTTCGATCATGATGATGCTCCTCCACGGCGCAGGCGCGGCAAGATCAGTGCGAAGGTGACGAGAAGCGCTGTGGCGATATTGAGATCGGAAGCCTGAAGCCCGACGATACTGCCATTGGAAAGTGCGAGCTGGATAGCGATGCGGTAGATGATCGAACCGGCAACACAGCCAATGAGAATGACGAGGATGAGACGCGAGCGCAGCAATGTTTCACCGATGATCACAGCGGCAAGACCAACAACGATGGTGCCAACGCCGGAGGTCACGTCTGCAAAGCCGTTTGTCTGGGCGAAAAGCGAGCCGCCAAGTGCCACGAGCGCGTTGGAGAGCGCCATGCCAAGATAAATCTGGCGATCAGTGCGTACGCCCTGCGCGCGGGCCATTTTAGGATTGGCACCGGTTGCACGCATGGCGAGGCCCATGTCGCTTTCAAGGAAGCGCCAGACGAGGAATACCGTGATTGCAACCAGAACGAACAGGAAGGCCGGACGCACATAATATTCAGGGATGCCGTGACCGAAAAACGGAGACAGCATCGTATCCTGATTAATCAGTGCTATATTCGGGCGGCCCATGACGCGCAGATTGACCGAGAACAGTGCAATCATCGTCAGAATGGAAGCCAGCAGGTTGAGGATCTTGAAGCGCACATTGAGCGTCGCAGTCACCAGACCGGCAATCGAGCCTGCAATCATCGCAACACCGGCGGAAAGCCATGGATTCCAGCCAGCAAGGATCAGAACGCCGGTTACGGCCGCACCAAGCGGAAACGAGCCATCCACGGTCAGATCGGGGAAATCGAGCACGCGGAAAGCCAGATAGACGCCGATGGCGACAAAAGAGAAGACGAGGCCCAATTCGACCGCACCCCAGAAGGCGATCTGACTCACATTGAGATTCCTTGTTCTTTGCCGTCATTGAAAATGAAAACGCACCATTCGAGGCACATAGATTCACTGGCTTTCGCACATTCAGGCATCTGCCTTTTCATGTCCGAAAGACCTGTTTCAATCACGACCGGTTTTGATTTGAGTTTGTTCCAAACACATTTGCCTTTGGAACCATTCCCCGGTTTTTCATGCGCAATTTTATTGCTTGCGATTGTTCTGGCTCTGTCTTTTTCCCGATACAACCCAAAAGCTCCAATAAGCAAGCATTATCGCTGCAAATGCGCCAAAAAGCACCATTCTGTGGGCCTGTTACAACATCCGGCTCACTTGATTTCGCTCACACTTCGCCGCGCGCACGCCACAACTCCCAGGCAAATCGCGCGCGCACGCCGATATCGAGGAATGGTCGTGGTGGCAGCTCGGTCGGGCTGCCAAGCTTCAGCATGTCGTCGATCATCGGATTATCGATATCGCAGGCCATATCGGCTGCAAGAATGCCGCCTATCGTGCCTTTGGTGATGCCGACGCCGTTCTGGCAAAGCGAGGTGTAAACATTCTTGGCGATCTGGCCGAAACCCGGAGCGCCATTGCGCGACAGGCAGATGAAGCCCGTCCATGTGTGTTCCATATCGACGTTTGACAGCATCGGGAAACGCTCATCGAAAAGCCGTTTATGCTCACGCTTGATTGTTTCACGCCGCACATTCGACTGGCGCAGCGACGGGCAGAAATGCACGTTCTGCCGGACCAGTATGCGCCGATCTGATGTCAAACGCATGGTGATACCGGCAAAGGAATTGGCCGGCGTCAGGCCCCAGGGCTCGATTTCGCCGATGGCTTTGTACTCGTCATTGGTGAGTTGTCGGCTGAGGCTCGCATGGGCTGCGAAATTCAAAAGCTTGCGCCTGAAAAAGCCGAACTGCTCACCGAAGCCGTTGACCGTCAGGATCATGGCAGGTGCCTGAATGCTGCCTTTTGGCGTGGTGATGAGAATGCGGTCGCCATACTCGATTTTGGTCACGGCAGAGTTCTCATAAAGAGTAACATTGTCGGGCAGGCTGTCGGCGAGGCCACGCACCAGAGCTGCCGGGTTTAAAAGCGAGGTGCCATAGGTGAAAATCGCTGCTTTGAAATGGCTGGTGCCGAGCCTTTTAGCCAGAGCATCGCCTTCCAGCCAGTCGAAGGGCTCTTTTAGGCGTTCGAGCTCTTTGACGGTTGGTTCGAGAACCTCACGCATCCCCTGATCGGAAACCGCTGCGTGAAACTTTCCGTCCTGTCGCCAGTCGCAGTCGATGCCGTGCTGGTCAATCTGCTGTTTGAGATGGTCGATAGCGGCACGCGCCAGCGCACGGTAGCTGTGCGACTTAGCCAGCTCCTCCATCGAAGAACTGACATTGTGCGGCAGATCGATGGCAAAACCCGCAGCGCGCCCGGATGTGCCTTTTCCGACCTCCTGCGCATCGATCAATGCAATCTGGTCGTTGGGGCGGTTCTCGGCCAGCCTTCTTGCGGCGGCAACACCTGCATAGCCAGCACCCAGCACAATCCAGTCGGCCTTGATATCGCCTTTGAGCGCTGCGCGCGGCGTGCGCGCAGGCAGTATCTTGCTCCAGCCATTGGTGTTGTCATCAGCAGGAAGGATACGAATGGCAGGCATTTTAAAGGCTCAACTGTTGGAAAGAGATTTCAAAGAAAAGGGCGGGAGATCATCCCGCCCTTTGCAATTATATCTGGAGACCGATCATTCGACCTTGCTGGTTGCGCGGTCGATAACAGCCTGCGGGAATTCGACGCCCATCTTCTTGGCTGCAGCAAGATTGATGACGAGGTCGGTGCCCTTTGCGATGTCGACAGCGATATCGCCTGGCTTTTCGCCGTTGAGGATTTTCACAACGACAGCGCCGGTCTGCTTGCCAACGTCGTAATAGTTGAAGCCGAGAGCCGCGAGCGCACCGCGCTTGACGGAATCCGTATCCGCGGTGAAGAGCGGCAGTTTGCTTTCTTCAGCAACACCGACGGCGCTTTCCAGAGCCGAAACGATGGTGTTGTCGGTCGGAACATACATAGCGTCCGCGCGGCCGACGAGGGCGCGCGCTGCACCCTGAACTTCAGCCGACTTGGTGGCAGCCGATTCCACGATTTCGATGCCTTCGGCGGAAGCGGCTTCCTTCAGTGCTGCCAGAAGCGACACGGAGTTGGTTTCACCGGAATTATAGAGATAGCCAAGCTTTTTGATGTTCGGCATCACTTCCTTGATGAGCTTGATGTGCTCAACAACTGGCGACATGTCGGAAAGGCCGGTTACATTGCCACCCGGCTTTGCCATGTCCTTGACGAGCTGTGCGCCAAGCGGATCGGAAACGGCGGTGAAGACAATCGGAATATCACGCGTTGCGGAAACAACGGCCTGTGCAGAAGGTGTCGAGATCGGAACGATGACGTCCGGAGCTTCGCCAACGAACTGGCGTGCGATCTGGGCGGCTGTTGCCGGATTACCCTGAGCGGACTGATAGACGAATTTGAGATTTTCGCCTTCCTTGAAACCGGCTTCAGCCAGCGCATCCTTCACGCCGTCGCGCGCAGCATCAAGTGCCGGATGTTCAACGATAGCAGTAACGGCAACCGTTACATCCTTGGCCTGTGCCGAAGTGGCGATAGCCGTTGCGGCCAGCAAGGCCAGAAGCATAGAACGCATAAAAATCTCCCCTGTTTTAGTGCGCTGCCTGTTTGGGCATTTTGTGGACATTGACCTTTCATCCAATCCCAAACTCTATGTTGGGCCCAAACTCTATGTTGGGATGGAAGGCCAATCCGCCTCATATCGAGGCTTAATCTGGTCTGTTTGGGCTGTCAACGTGTTGTCCTCGCGTTGCCCGCACGTTGTCAGTATCGGGCAATCCACTGCCCGTTATATTCCTTTTCATGAACACTGTGTTCAGGGCCCTTTCAATGACTATCGCCTGCCGCCATATTCTGACAAAACTGATGAAAAGTGCCACTGCACAACGTTTGAAGCATAATCCTGCCGGTCAACGTTTCACGCCGGTCGGAGTACGCTCTGAGGAACATAGTCATGAAAAAAATCGGCTTTCTTTCATTTGGCCATTGGTCGCCATCGCCGCAATCGGGAACCCGTTCCGCAAGCGATGCGCTTCTGCAATCGATTGACCTTGCTGTTGCCGCCGAGGAACTGGGCGCGGACGGCGCATATTTCCGTGTGCATCATTTTGCGCGCCAGCTTGCCTCGCCATTTCCGTTGCTTGCAGCGGTAGGTGCCAGGACGAGCAAGATTGAGATCGGTACTGCCGTCATCGATATGCGGTATGAAAACCCGTTCTATATGGTTGAAGATGCCAGTGCTGCGGACCTGATCTCCAAGGGCCGTCTGCAGCTCGGTATCAGCCGCGGCTCGCCGGAACAGGTGATCGATGGCTGGCGTTATTTCGGTTATGCGCCGGAAGAGGGTAAGACCGATGCCGATATGGGCCGTCAGCATGGCGAGGCGTTCTTCGAAGCGCTGAAAGGCGAAGGCTTTGCCCAGCCGAACCCACGGCCAATGTTTCCGAACCCTCCCGGTCTGCTGCGCATCGAGCCGCATTCGGAAGGTCTCAGAGATCGTATCTGGTGGGGCGCTGCCTCGGACGCAACCGCAATCTGGGCCGGAAAGCTTGGCATGAACCTGCAAAGCTCGACCTTGAAGAAGGACGAGTCTGGCGAACCTTTGCATATTCAGCAGGCCAAGCAGATCCGCGCCTATCGTGAAGCCTGGAAAGAAGCGGGCCACACCCGCACGCCACGTGTTTCGGTGAGCCGCAGCATCTTCGCATTGGTCGATGATCGTGATCGCGCATATTTTGGTGGCGGTAGCAACGAGCAGGATTCCATCGGCTATATTGAAGAGGATTTGAGAGCCGTCTTTGGCCGCTCCTACGCGGCTGAACCGGATAAGCTCATCAAGCAACTCGAAAAGGATGAGGCGATTGCTGAAGCCGATACGCTGCTTCTCACGGTGCCGAACCAGCTTGGTGTCGACTACAACGCGCATGTAATCGAGTCGATCCTCAAGCATGTTGCGCCAGCACTTGGCTGGCGGTAAGTACCCTTAAAGACATGCGCAGAAATTGACCACCGCCTGTTTTCATTCCACGCCGTAAATCGCCAGAAGCTGTTTCATGCGGCGGATGGCGAGGTCTGGCTGGTCGAGAACATTGGCCTGATCGGCAAGACGGAATATGTCCGCGTAATGCGAAATGCCACGCGCCGACTGCATTCCGGCGGGCATGGTGAAATGGCTTTGGTGTCCATTGAGCCAGGCGAGAAACACAACGCCTGCTTTGTAATATTGCGTCGGTGCTTCAAAGATTTTCCGCGATAGCGGCACGGTCGGCTCGATGATGGCGCGGAAGCGGGCATTGTCGCCTGCGGCCAGTGCCGCGAGCGCGCTGGACGCCTGTGGTGCGACCGCATCAAAGATACCGAGCAGCGCATGACTGTGCTTGTTTCCGTCGCCTTCGATGAGCGGCGCATAGTTGAAATCGTCGCCCGTGAAACAGAGCACACCCTCCGGCAGGCGGTCGCGTAACGCGATTTCGTAGCGCTCTTCCAGCAGCGAGATTTTGATGCCTTCCACCTTGTCGCGATGGGCTCTAATGATGCCTATCACCGTATCAAGCGCATTGTCGAAATTTTCCGAACCCCAATAGCCTTTAAGCTGCGGATCGAACATATCGCCCAACCAGTGCAGCACGACTTTTTCCCGCGCCTGACCGAGAATTCGGCCATAGACCTTGGCATAATCGTCGGGCGATCTGGCGATGCGCGCCAGGGCACGGCTTGCCATCAGGATGAAACGCCCGCCATGCTTTTCGATGAACCCGGCCTGTGTCTCATAGGCCTTGATGACGTCATCAAGGCTTTTCGCATCGGCGGGATCAAGGTGGTCAGTGCCTGCACCGCTCGCGAGATCAGCGCCCGCTACGGTCTTGCTTTCTGCCAGTGAGCGACGGATCAGCTCCTGCGCGCCCGCCCAGTTCAGGCCCATACCGCGCTGCGACGTATCCATCGCTTCCGCTATCTGAAAACCGAGGCTCCAGAGATGATGCCGGAAAGCCATGGTCGCATCCCAGTCTATTGCCGGATCGTTCCATGGGCGGGTATCTTTCAACGGATCGGAAACCACATGCGCTGCGGCATAGGCAATGCGGTTGAAATGTGGAGGTGAGACCGGTCTTGGTGTCGGTGTGCCGACTAAGCGATAAGGCCTGAGGCTTCCGTCAGCACACGGCAGGGCCAACACATTTTCAGACAATGCGCTCATATCACTCCTCCATACGAATAGTCATATCTTTAATTTAGATCGTTCCAATTATCAAGATGAGGTCAAATAAGGCGATACTTCGTAAAAATAGAAGGTTTCTTGTGAAATATGGAAAATGGACGCTGTATGTACATAAAATTTGAAAATTGGCGCTAAAATCCGAATTTCAAACCGTATTATGCGCGCGGTTTCACGGCTTTCCTGATGCTGTTCAAAACCGTTGACAAATTTGGAACGTTCCAATTAAATGACACGAACAGGAGATTGGCATGAGCAAGAGCAGCATTACGGTCATCGATATTGCACGCGAAGCAGGCGTGTCGAAATCGACCGTCTCGCTTGTGCTCCGCGACAGCCCGCTTGTTCATGCCGAAACCCGCGCCAAGGTTCAGGAAGCGATTGAGAAGCTCGGTTATGTCTATAACCGTTCGGCTGCCAATCTCCGTCAGGCGAAGTCGAAGATCATCGGGCTTGTGGTCAATGACCTGACCAACAGCTTCTTTGCCGAGCTTGCGGTGGGTGTTGATCGCGTCATGCAGTCGGCGGGTTATGTGCAGTTTCTCGCCAATACGGCGGAAAGCATTGACCGGCAGCGCGAAGTGATTGCCTCAATGCGCGAGCATGGCATTGCCGGGCTGATTGTTTCGCCAGCGCGTGGAACCGAGGCTAATGATCTGAAACCATTGGCAAAAAGTGGCCTGCCGGTTGTGCAGATGGTGCGCGATGTGCCGGGAGCGGGTGTGTCATCCATCGTTTCGGACAATCGTGGTGGTGTTTCAAAGGCTGTCGAGCATTTGGTGTCTCTGGGGCACAGCGTTATCGCTTTCATGGGCGGTTATGCGGATACCGCTGTTTTTGCTGAAAGAGTTGCGGGCTATCGTGCGGGACTTGAGCAGGCGGGCATCGTGTTTGATGATGCGCTGGTCTTCACCTCCGCTCCCTCTCGTGCTGGCGGTGTTGAAGCACTGGAGCAGATGCTGCGGCAGGGCATGAAGCCGACGGCAACTGTTTGCTTTAACGATGCTGTGGCTTTTGGTGTCTGTGATGGTTTGCGCGGCGCGCAACTGGAGCCGGGCCGAGATTTCGGTGTGGTCGGTTTTGACGATGTGATCGAAGCAAAGACCGCTGTTCCGGCACTGACAACTGTGGCTGTCGATCCGCAAGGTTTGGGAGAACGTGCGGCGCAGCTTTTGCTGAAACAGATCAATTCTGAACGAGTGGAGGCGGAGGCGCAGCGCTTGTCGGTGCGTCTTGCGGTGCGTGCAAGTTGTGGTGCGCCGTTCAGAAAACAGGAGGAGAAATTCGAATGGCAAAGTGGGGCCTTATAGGCGCAAGCACCATTGCAAAAGAATGGGTGATCGGAGCCATTCGCGCCACCGGTGGCGAAGTCGTTTCCGTTTACAGCACCAATGCTGAGCGTGGCGAAACCTATGCCCGCGAAAACGGCATTGCCCGTTCCGTGACAAGCCTTGATGCGCTGTTGTCCGATCCGGAAATCGACGCAGTCTATATCTCCACCACCAATGAATTGCATCGCGATCAGGCGATTGCTGCCGCCAAAGCAGGCAAGCATATTCTCTGTGAAAAGCCGCTGGCACTGACGCTTGATGACGCGCACCAAATGCTGAAAGCCGTGCGTGAAGCGGGCGTTGTGGCCGGTACCAACCATCATCTGCGCAATGCCGCAAGCCATCGCGCCATGCACGATGCCATTGCCAAGGGCAAGATCGGCAAGGTGCTGGGCGCGCGGGTTTTTCATGCGGTTTATCTGCCGCCGCATTTGCAGGGCTGGCGTATCGAGCGGCCCGACGCCGGCGGCGGTGTGATCCTCGATATTACCGTGCATGATGCCGATACATTGCGCTTTGTGCTGGGTGAAAACCCAGTCGAGGCCTTGGCTTTCAGCCAGCAAGGGGGCCTCAGCGGCGAAGGACTGGAAGATGGCGTGATGGGCGTTTTGCGGTTTCCATCCGGCGTCATCGCTCAGTTCCACGATGCTTTCACCACCAAATATGCGGAAACCGGCTTCGAGGTACATGGCAGCGAAGGCTCGCTCATTGCACGCAATGTCATGACGCAAAAGCCGGTGGGAACCGTCATTTTGCGTGACAAGGACGGTGAGCACGAATTGCTGCTTGATCAGAAAAATCTCTACGAAACCGCCTTGCAGGCTTTCCATGATGCGATTGCGGGCCAGGGCCAGCCATCGGCAACACTGGAGGACGGCATCTGGTCGCTGGCGACCGGGCTTGCTGTGCTTGAGGCCGCAAAGACCGGTAAGGCTACTGCCGTTCATTCAGGACTTTAAAGTTATGAGCAAACATATTTCCTTTGCGGAAGCAGCATCACTTATTCCCGACAACGCTGTCGTTTCTGTTTCTTCATCCAGTGGCCTCGGCTGTCCGGATATGATGCTGAAGGCCATTGGCGAGCGTTTTGATGAAACCGGTCATCCCCAAAATATCACCACGCTGCACCCGATTGCTGCGGGCGATATGAGCGGCATCAAGGGTGTCGATTACATCGCCAAAAAGGGGCTTCTCAAAAAGATCATCGGCGGCTCATATCCTTCCGGACCATCAAGCGCCGAACCGCCGCTAATCTGGCAGATGATCACCAATAATGAGATTCCGGCCTATAATATTCCGTCCGGCATTTTGTTCGATATGCACCGTGAAGCTGCCGCAAAGCGCCCCGGTGTGCTGACCAAGGTGGGGCTTGATACTTTCGTTGATCCCAAGCGTCAGGGATCGGCAATGAACGACAAGGCGCGCGAGGAGCCGGTCGTCAAACATGTCAATTTTGAAGGTGAGGACTGGCTCTATTTCCCCAATATCGTGCCACATGTGACCATCATCCGCGCCACAACTGCGGATGAACGCGGCAATCTCACCTATGAACATGAGGGCGCTTATCTCGGCGGGTTGGATCAGTCGCTGGCTGCGCGCAACAATGGCGGTATCGTCATTGCGCAGGTGAAGCGCATTGCCAAGGAAGGCACGCTGAAACCGCATGATGTGCGCGTTCCCGGCGTTCTGGTTGATTATATCGTGGTTGATCCCGACCAGAAGCAGACAACGCAGACGCTTTATGATCCGGCGATTTCCGGCGAGATTTTCCGTCCGCTTGATACATTCCGCTTGCCTGAGTTCAATATTCAGAAGGCGATTGCGCGGCGTGTCGCGCAGGAATTGCAGGCAGGAAGTGCGGTTAATCTTGGCTTCGGCATTTCCGCCAATGTGCCGCGCATTCTGTTGGAAGAGGGCCTGCACGGTGCGGTCACCTGGGTGATAGAGCAGGGTGCAGTTGGTGGCGTGCCGCTTCTCGACTTTGCCTTTGGTTGCGCATCGAATGCTGATGCCTATATGCCGTCGCCCTATCAGTTCACTTATTTTCAGGGCGCGGGCTTCGACGCCTCGCTGTTGTCCTTCCTTGAGATCGGACGCGATGGCTCGGTCAATGTGTCGAAGCTTTCATTCCGTCCGCATGTGACTGCTGGCGCTGGCGGTTTTGTCGATATTACTGCAAGGGCCAAGAAGATTGTCTTCTCTGGCATGTTCAATGCAGGGGCGAAATTGTCAGTCGCTGACGGTAAGCTGGTGATCGAGAAGGAAGGCAAGCTCAAAAAGCTCGTTAATGAGGTTGAGCATGTCACTTTCTCCGGCCCGCGCGGTGTCGAGCAGGGGCAGGATATTACCTATGTCACTGAACGTGCGGTTTTGAAGCTGACGCCAGAGGGCATTGTGCTGACCGAGATCGCGCCGGGTGTGGATTTGCAGACGCATATTCTGGACCAAGCCGAGTTTCCGCTGATTGTTTCGGATCAGCTCAGGATCATGGATGAAGCCTTGTTCCGTGACGAGCCGATTGGCCTCACGCTGCCGCAAAAGCCTGCGCGAAAGCTGGAGGTTTAATATGGCTCAACGGATAGAAATAGCGATTGAGAACCACATCGCGGTCATGACCATCAAGCGGCCCGAAAAGCTCAATGCGTTTGATATTGAGCTTTTGCAGGAATTGTCTGCCGCCTGTGATCGGGTGGAAGCGGAGTGCACCGTGCGGGTTGCGATCCTGACCGGTGAGGGCAAAGCCTTTTCTGCCGGTGGCGACATCAAGGCCTGGGGCGGCATGGAGCCAGCTGAATTCGGCCATGCCTGGGTGCGCTACGGTCATCGTGTGTTCGAGAGGCTTGCGACTTTGCGTGTGCCATTGATCGCAGCGATGAATGGTCATGCTTTGGGCGGCGGGCTGGAACTGGCAGGCGCTGCCGATATCCGCATCGTTGAGCGACAGGCCAAGATCGGCCTGCCGGAAACCTCGCTCGGCATGATCCCCGGCTGGTCGGGCACGCAGCGCCTTGTGCGCCGTTTCGGTGCGCAGATTGTGCGCCGCATGGTGCTGGGCGGCGAGATGTTTACCGCAGAAGAAGCGCTGTCGCATGGGCTGGTCGATGCAGTGGTGGAGACGGGCGCAGCCTTGCAGGCGGCACAGGATTATGCGGCGCGGGTGGCCAAGCGCGGACCCGCCGCACTCGAAATTTCCAAACTGATGCTGTCGGTGGCGAATGGCGAGGACAATGGTACGGCAGTCGAGGCGCTGGGGTCCATCCTTGTCGCCAAGACCGGCGATCTGAAAGAAGGCGTGCGCTCGTTTGCCGAAAAGCGCGAAGCGAATTTTGAAGGAAAATGGTGATGAGCGTAGTCGTAAAACCGCAGCCGCTGAACGGGCTTGAAGTTCGTGAATTCTCGATGCTGATCGATGGAAAATGGGTTGGAAGCCAAAGCGGCGAGACAATTGAGCGTGTAGCGCCCGGCCATGGCGTGACCGTGAGCCGCTATCCGGCAGGCAACAAGGCCGATGTGGAACGCGCCGTAGCGAGCGCGCGCAAGGCTTTTGACGATGGGCGCTGGTCGTCCAAAACGGCATCGCAGCGTTCGCTGATTTTGCTAAAAACCGCCGATCTGATTGAAGCACGGGCGGAAGAGCTTGCCTATCTTGACGCAATTGAAGCCGGCAAACCAATTTCTCAGGTGCGCGGCGAAATTGCCGGTTCCGTCGATATCTGGCGCTATGCGGCAGCGCTCGCACGCGATCTGCATGGCGAGAGCTACAATAATCTGGGCGATGGCACTCTGGGCGTCGTGCTGCGCGAGGCAATTGGCGTTGTTTCCATCATTACGCCGTGGAATTTCCCGTTCCTGATCGTGGGCCAGAAGCTGCCTTTCGCGCTGGCAGCGGGTTGCACGGCGGTGGTGAAGCCTTCGGAACTGACGTCCGGTTCGACATTGTTGCTCGGCGAAATTCTGACCGAGGCAGGGGTTCCAGATGGTGTCGTCAACATCATCACCGGGACGGGTGCGGACGTTGGCCAGCATATGAGCACACATCCGGATGTTGATATGGTTTCGTTCACCGGTTCAACCGGTGTGGGCAAGCTGACCATGGCCAATGCGGCGCAAACGCTGAAAAAAGTATCGCTGGAGCTTGGTGGCAAGAATCCGCAAATCCTGTTCCCGGATGCGGATATGGACGCCTTTATCGATGCTGCCGTGTTCGGCGCATGGTTCAATGCAGGCGAGTGCTGCAATGCCGGTTCGCGGCTGATCGTGCATCGTTCGATTGTCGATGAGATTGTCGGGCGCGTGGCTGATCTGTCGAAGAAAGTCATTGTTGGCGATCCACTCGATGTCAGTACGCAGGTGGGTGCGATCATCACGCGAGCACATCTCGATAAGGTCGGTGCCTATGTGGATCAGGCGAAAAAGGCGGGTGCTGCAATTGCCCACGGTGGTGATGTGCTGGATCTCGGCCTTGGCCAATATATGGGACCAACGATCATTGCAGGCGTGAAAGCCGACATGGCTGTGGCGCGTGAGGAAGTGTTCGGCCCGGTTCTGTCGGTACTTTCCTTCGATACGGTGGATGAGGCAATCTCCATTGCCAATGCGGTTGATTATGGCTTGTCAGCAGGCGTCTGGAGTCGCGATTTCGACACCTGCATGAGCGTTGGCCGAAAGGTGCGTGCTGGCACGGTCTGGATGAACACCTTCATGGATGGCACACCGGAACTGCCTTTCGGCGGTTATCGCCAGTCGGGTCTGGGCCGCGAGCTGGGCCGTCATGCGGTGGAGGATTACACCGAAACCAAGACGCTCAACATGCATATCGGTGCGCGCACCGGCTGGTGGATGCCGCAAGCAAAGTAAGGGAGGCGGCTTTGGGAGGACAGCCGGATATTGTCATCATCGGATCGGGTATCGGCGGCGCGAGCATAGCCGCTGGTCTTGCCGCGTCAGGTGCCGACATTCTTATTCTTGAGGCAGGAGAGCACTTGCCGGACAGGCCGGAAAACCGCGACCCGCGCGCCATTTTCCAGCGGGGATTCTTTCGCCCGAAAGAGTTCTGGTACGAGACGGATGGCACGCCGTTTAATCCCGGCAATTATTATAATGTTGGCGGCAATTCCAAGTTCTTTGGCGCGGTGCTGATCCGCTATCGCCGCGAGGATTTTGCCGAGATGGCGCATCTGGAAGGCGTGTCTCCGGCATGGCCCTTTGCCTATGAGGAGCTGGAGCCGTGGTATAGCCGTGCCGAACAGCTGTTTCAGGTGCGGGGCGAACTGGGCGATGATCCGACCGAACCGGAACATTCAAAGTCCTATCCCTATCCGGCGATCCGTGACGAACGACCAATGGCCGATGTTCGTGCGCGGTTGAAGAAAGCGGGGCTTCACCCGGCTTCCCTGCCGCTTGGCGTTGATATCGACCGCTGGTTGGCAAAGGCTAAAACGCCATGGGATGCATTTCCCAACAGCGATGACGGCAAGATGGATGCGGAATCCTGTCCGCTTGCGGCTGCTCTCAAACATCCGAATGTACGGCTGGAAACTTCTGCGCGGGTGACGCGGTTGGAAACCGGGCCGGATGGCAAGGCGATCACCGCAGTTCATTATGTGAAGAATGGCGAGACGCTGGTGCTGCGCCCCAAGCTCGTTATTCTATCCGCTGGCGCAGTTCAGTCGGCAGCGCTCCTGCTGCGTTCAGGACTGGCGAACCGTTCCGATCAGGTCGGCCGCAATTTCATGAACCACAATTCCAGCGCGGTGATTGCTTTCGACCCGCGCTATCGCAACGATTCCATCCACCAGAAGACTTTCGGTTTCAATGATTATTATCTGTCGGATGGAGCAGGCGGACCGCCGCTTGGCAATGTGCAACTGCTTGGCCGCGTGTCGGGCGAAATCCTGAAAGCCAATATGCCCCGCGTGCCGGAATGGCTGCTGAACCGCATTGCACGTCATACGATCGATTTTTACGCGATGAGCGAAGATTTGCCATCGCCGGAAAGCCGCGTGACGGTGGATGGCGACCGCATCATTCTGCATTGGGTGCGTTCCAACTGGAAGGCGCATCTGATGCTGGTCGATAAGCTCAAATCAGCACTCAGACAGGCAGGTTTCCCGGTGGTGCTGTCGCGGGCTTTCGACCGGCGCACGCCATCACATCAATGCGGCACGGTGCGCATTGGCAACGATCCGGCGACGGCGCCGCTTGATCCATATTGCCGCGCTTATGACCATCCCAATCTCTATGTGGTCGATGCGTCGTTTCTGCCGACATCGGCGGCGGTCAATCCGGCGCTGACCATTGCCGCGCAAGCCTTGCGCGTGGCGGATCATTTGAACCGGGAGGTGCTGGCATGAACCATCAACGACCTGTTGCAGTGGTGACTGGTGGGCGGCGCGGGATCGGGCTTGGCATAGCGCGTGCTTTGGCCGCCAAAGGGTTTGATCTGGCGATTACCGACCGCGAGCGTGATGAGCCCGTCATCCATGAATTGCGCGCACTTGGCGGAAAGGTGGCTTTCTTTGAAAGCGATCTGGCTGCGGTTGGAATGCATGCGACAACGGTCGCCGCAGTGCTGAACGAGTTTGGCGGCATCGATTGTCTGGTCAACAATGCGGGCATGGGTTCGGTCGAGCGCGGCGATTTCCTTGGGTTGAAGCCGGAAAACTTCGACACGATCATGGATGTGAACCTGCGCGGCACGGTGTTTTTCACGCAGGCCGTGGTGAAGGCGATGCTGGCCGCAACCGAAGTGCGTTTTCCACGCAGCATCGTGACGATCAGCTCGGTTTCCTCCGTGATGACTTCGCCCGAACGGCTTGATTACTGCATCAGCAAAGCCGGACTGACCGCCTTTGTGCAGGGGCTTGCGTTGCGTCTGGCCGAAGCGCGGATCGGCGTGTTCGAGGTGCGCCCCGGCATCATCCGCACCGATATGACGGCCAAAGTCACCGAGCGCTATGACGGGCTGATTGAGGCTGGTCTGGTGCCGATGAAACGCTGGGGCGAGGCGGGTGATGTCGGCGCGATTGTGGCCGGGCTTGCCGGTGGCGATTTCATTTTTGCGACAGGTTCGGCGATTAATGCCGATGGCGGCCTGTCGATAGCAAAGCTTTAGGAACGGCGTGATGGATTACGATTATATCATCGTGGGTGGCGGGCCTGCCGGTTGTGTTCTTGCCAATCGTCTGAGCGAAGATGCTTCGATAAAAGTGCTGCTGCTTGAGGCTGGTGGAAGCGACTGGAATCCGCTGTTTCACATGCCCGCCGGTTTTGCAAAGATGACCAAAGGTGTGGCGAGCTGGGGGTGGGAAACCGTTCCGCAGAAGCATCTCAAAAACCGTGTGTTGCGCTATACGCAGGCGAAAGTCATCGGTGGTGGCTCCAGCATCAATGCGCAGATTTATACGCGCGGCAATGCCGCCGATTATGATCTCTGGGCTGGCGAAGACGGTTGCACCGGCTGGGATTATCGCCATGTGCTGCCCTATTTCAAACGCGCCGAAGACAATCAGCGCTTCAACGATGATTTTCATTCCTATGGCGGGCCGCTTGGCGTTTCGATGCCATCCGCACCACTGCCGATCTGCGACGCCTATATCCGCGCGGGTCAAGAACTCGGCATTCCATACAATCCGGATTTCAATGGTCGCGAGCAGGCAGGCGTGGGCTTTTATCAGCTCACCCAGCGCAATCGCCGCCGTTCCTCCGCGTCGCTTGCCTACCTTACGCCGATCAGGGATCGCAGGAATCTGACTGTGCGGATGAATGCGCCGGTGCGCACTATCGAGCTGGAAAAGACCCGCGTAACCGGCGTTACGCTGATGAGCGGCGAGGGCTTGCGCGCAAGCCGCGAGGTGATTGTTTCATCCGGCGCTATCGGCTCACCGAAACTCCTGCTGCAATCGGGCATCGGTCCTGCCGATCATCTCAAAAAACTCGGTGTCAGTGTGAAACACGATCTGCCGGGTGTGGGCGAGAATATGCAGGATCATCTCGACCTGTTTGTCATTGCCGAATGCACGGGCGATCACACCTATGATGGCGTGGCAAAGCTGCACCGCACGCTGGGAGCGGGGCTGCAATATATTCTGCTGCGCTCTGGCCCGGTGGCATCGAGCCTCTTTGAAACCGGCGGTTTCTGGTATGCCGATCCGGACGCCCGCTCGCCGGATATCCAGTTCCATCTGGGGCTTGGTTCGGGCATCGAGGCGGGTGTTGAGAAGCTCAAAAATGCAGGCGTAACGCTCAACTCCGCCTATCTGCATCCGCGCTCGCGTGGAACGGTGCGGCTGGCGTCCAATGATCCGGCATCAGCACCGCTGATCGATCCCAATTACTGGAGCGATCCACATGATCGCAAAATGTCGCTTGAAGGTCTGAAGATCGCGCGCGAAATCATGAGCCAGAATGCATTGAAACCCTATGTCATGGCCGAGCGCCTGCCGGGGCCGAAGGTCGTCAGCGACGATGACCTGTTCGATTATGCCTGTGCCAATGCCAAGACCGACCACCACCCTGTTGGCACCTGCAAGATGGGAACCGATGCGATGGCTGTTGTCGATCTTGATCTGAAAGTGCGAGGGCTGGAAGGTCTGCGGGTTTGCGACAGCTCGATCATGCCGCGGGTTCCTTCCTGCAACACCAATGCGCCGACCATCATGATCGGCGAAAAGGGTGCGGATATTATTCGCGGTCTCGATCCGCTGCCGCCTGTCGTGTTTTCCTGGGAGAAAAACGAACAAAAACGGCGCGCAAGGATTTAGTCGGCTTCCACAACCGGTTCGAAACGAAGATAGCCAGCGATACCGGAACCTTTGTAGTTCGGATTGTCGGATGGATGGTTCACGCCGTCATTGACCGGAATAACCTTGAAATCGAAGGGGGAAATACCTTCGAGGCAGGCAGCATTTACACCAAACTGGTGTGGGCTGGAGCGGCGCTGGTGGAAGGTGTAAATCCCGCATTTCGAGCAGAAATAGTGCTTAGCCGCGCCGGTATTGAATTGATACAGCGTCAGCGCATCTTCACCTTCGAGGATTTCCACGCCATCGAGATCGGCGGAAACAGCGACGGCCCCGCGCATCCGGCAATAGGAGCAGGTGCAGCGCCGCGCCGTGTTAAGGCCATCGGAAAGTTTGACGCGAAAGCGCACCGTTCCGCAGTGGCAGGTGCCGTTGGCGACTTGAATATCGGGGTTCATGCTGATCTCCTCTTTCGGGAAAACTGATATTTCCATTTTCACAGCTTTACCATTCCCCAAACTCGATTAAATTCACTTCGACATGTTGGGGAGGGAATTTTATGAGTGGGTTTGCGATTGTCACAGGCGGAAGCACCGGCATCGGTCGACATCTGGTTTCGGCATTTGCGGAAGCCGGATATGCGGTCGCTTTCAGTTTCAGAGGCGACGACGAAGCCGCAAATACACTCATGGAAGAAGTGGAAGCTGCGGGTGGTCAGGCGCTGGGGATCGAATGCGATGTCGGTTCCGGAGCCGAGGTCGAAGAGTTCTTCGATGAGGTCTGCAGCTGGTATGGTGATGCACCCGATGTGCTCGTCAACAATGCAGGCATCCAGACATGGGCGCCTTTACTGGAGCTTTCCGAGGAAGGCTGGGACGATGTGATCCGCACCAATATGAAAGGCTGCTTTCTCAACACGAAGGCTGCTGCCAAGCGGATGGTCGATGTCGGCAAGGGTGGTGCAATTATCAATATTGGCTCGGGCTGCAATAAGCTCGCATTCCCGAAGCTCGTTTCCTATACCGCGTCCAAGGGCGGGATTGAGCAGTTCACCAAAGTGTCTGCAGTGGAGCTTGGACCCCATGCCATCCGCGTCAATTGCGTGGCTCCCGGTGCGATTTACAATGAACGCACGGCTCAGGAACAGCCTGATTATGCAGAAACATGGGGTCGGATTACGCCACTGCGACGGGTCGGCACAGTAGAAGATCTTTCCGGTCCGGTGCTGTTTCTGGCGTCCGATGCTGCGCGGTTTGTTTCAGGCCAGACACTCTGGGTCGATGGCGGCCTGTTTTCACAGGCCAACTGGCCTTATGAAGGGTGAGGGATTGCTAGTATTCTGTAATTTTCGCACCAATTGGGCGTTCCTCAATCATATCTACCACCGGCTTTATTGATGGGCAGAAATGCTAGTGTTTTAGCTTGTATAATTACTTGATACTCAATTCATACTACCAATGAATTGCGCTTTTCATATCCTTTGTGTTGGTTACGGTTTACTGGCCTTCATTGGAAGGTAAACAATATGGGAGTAATACAATGCAAATTGACCTTAAAGATCAAGTATCAATAGAAGTGCTGACGAAGGGGCTTCTATCACGCTGACGCGACCAGAGTGCACGGATAGCCAATCCACTCTAGGTATAATGATAAAAATGGTTCGGGCAACAAGCCTGTTTAAAAGTTTCTTTACAGGGGCGATTGTTATCGCCCCTTTCGCCTTTAATGGGAGAAGATATATTGATGAATGCCGTTCAATCTCAAGCTCCAATTTTTTCGATCGGTGTCGAGAATGCCCGCGATTTTGCCTGCAAAAATTTACGGATCGATGACGCTCCCCTCCCGCTAGCCCATATGCGAGACAGATTGGTAATGGGCAGGTTGACCGAACAAGCTTCTCTCTTGTTTGCCGATCTAATTCCCAAAATCCGGCATCAGCTTGATCATCCGTTGGTCGGGATCGTTGCTATTGACGTACCGCAAGTGTCTAAAGATGCCACCGTCGATGCAATCGTAGGTTCCTTGATTGCAGTATCACTTACACAAGCAATTATGCCGAGCTTGCCCGATCGTGAGAACGAAACGCCGTTTTCAATTTTTACTGCGTCAAAAGATAATAGTAAGAAGCTGGATCGCGTAGGTATACGCGGCCTCTCTCCTACTGATGTTCTGGATTTTCATTCTGATGGGTCGATTGTCGATGGTAAACTGTCAGTTCCAGACTACATTTCCATTTTTAACGTGTTTATCAATTACCACGATAGAGGCAACTTCTATTGGGTTCCGACGAGCACAATTTCAAGCTTTTCTCATATCGTCGAAAAGGTAGGATTGTCGCAGGAATACTGTTTCAGCCTCACTCCTGCTGTTTATGATAACGGCCAATCTGATGTTAAGGTTGTAGATAGGCGCGCAAGGGCGGCAATTTTTACCCGTGCTCTAGAGGGGTCAATTACCACTTTTATGAATGGTACTTTTGAAGGTCGGGCCGATACTACCATCGATCAAGCAGAAGACATCACCGCTGAAATCAAGACAGCTATTTCGACCAATCCGATTCGTTATTCAATTCCGCAGGAAAGCCGGAGGCTTATCCTTCTCAATAATGCGAACGGGTTTCATGCTCGCGATATTTTTGAAAACCCTATGGAAGAATATCCCGTTACCCGAACATATCTGCGAAGCGCTTCCATTGCTGGTAAAGTTGTCGGTCAGATAGTTGAGGACTGATTTTGCTTCAAAGAGTTTTTAAGTATTTTGAACAGTTAGTTGATTTTCACTATCATGGTCTGCGGGCGCATCAGTCGCGTACTGTGCTCGCACTTTTCTTTGTTCTCATAAAACCGTTTCGGTGGCTGATTGTGGCATCTGCGCTGTCTGGTGCTGCCCTTACGGCGATTGACCTGCTTAGAATGTGGGCTGTGGCGTATATCGTTGATATGGTCGCGCATTCGCCCGAACTCAATTTAACTTTTGCAACGTTCACCTTTTTTGGCTCGTTGATTGTCGCTTATGCGGTAGCTGATCCTGCATTCTGGCTCATCAATTACATGCTTCGAATGCAGGCGCTTCGATCACAGACAAAATCATCAGCCCTTTGGCAGTCGCACAAGGCTGCTTCTCAACACGATATGGAATATTTCCATTCGCACCACACAGGCCAGATTTCCGGGCGCATAGGGCAACTCTCGAATGCAGTGCAATCGGGTATAGAAATTCTAGCTGGTCGTTTCCCACTCGGTTTTGTGCGTTTTGCAGGCTCTGCCGTTCTTATTGCCTATCTTGCCCCTCTATTTGTCGTTCCAGTGTTGATTTGGATTTTACTAAATGGATTGTTAGCGATCTATCTTGTGCCAAAGTTCAATGCTCAAGCTGAAAAAATTTCTGAGACGTCCAGCATTGTAAATGGCGCTATTACAGAATATTTTTCAAATATTCGTGCGATAAAAACCTTATTTGCTTACGATGCAGAGAACAGTTTTGTTCTTTCAAAAATCGATAAGCAACACGAAACAAACCTCGATATCAACCGTTTAACAACGATTGCTGGACTGTTCATTCGTGTGCTGAACACAGGTCTGGTTTCCAGTATTCTCACATTGGGCTTATACGGATTAGCACAGGGATTGATATCGCCTGGTGAGTTTGTTGCAGGAATTACCCTAGCCGGGGGCATGGCTGCGGATGCTGGTTGGTTTGTAGGGGTGTGGGAAGGGCTAACTCAGACATTCGGCACGATCAGAGATGCGCGTTCAACTGTTACGGCAAGACCAATCGTTAAAGACGGCAGCGAGCGCCTACGGGTATCCAATCCACTGCACATTTCATTGCATAACGTCAGTTTTTCTTACGGATTACGGCAAACTTTGAGGAATATCTCGTTCGAGATAGAGGCAGGCCAGAAGGTTGGTATTGTTGGGCCCTCTGGAGCGGGTAAATCTACGCTTATCGATCTAATGCTGAGATTATACGATGTTGATGCAGGACAGATTGCGCTTGATGGGCAGGATATTCGCTCTGTAAAGATTTCCGAGTTACGGGGTGTGTTTTCGGTTGTTGCGCAAAGCGACATGCTGTTTCATCGTTCGATAAAGGAGAACATCGCGTTTGGCGCGGAAACCTCCAACAATGCAGTAATAAAACATGCAGCCGAGTTAGCAGATGCATCTTCGTTTATTGAAGAACTTGCCCCGGACGGGAGGGGCTTTGACGTAGTAGTTGGAGAGAGGGGGGCGAGACTTTCCGGTGGTCAACAACAACGCATTTTACTCGCACGCGCCTTCCTACAAAATCGGCCCGTTCTTATTCTTGACGAAGCCACCTCCGCTCTCGATACCAATAGTGAAAGCTTGATTAAGAATGCAATTGCATCGCTTGACGCAGATACAACTGTTATCGCAGTTGCACATCGCCTTTCCACCGTTAGAGACTTTGATAAAATCATAGTTCTAGACAACGGTGCTGTCGTGGCAATGGGACCACATGACAATCTCATTCAATTCTGTGAGCTTTATCGTGAGTTGTGGATTAAGCAGGCTGGCCTGACGGCGATGTAGAATACGCTGTAGCGAGGTCGGAGACCGTAGGAAACGCGACGGGTTGGTATAATTGAAAAACACCAAAATCAGTGACTTTCACCTGATTGATACCAACTTAAACTCTTTAATGAACTAAAGGGATTAAATGGTGATCCCGACTGGATTCGAACCAGTGGCCTCAAGATTAGGAATCTTGCGCTCTATCCTACTGAGCTACAGGACCAGTCATCAAAAACGCCTGGATTTAATGGCTAGAGCGACCTTTGTGCGTCCGAAAGGACGCTCGGCGCTCTAATGAGCCAGAGCATTTTCCGACACATACTGTTTTTCATGGCTTTCGCCAACCCCGCAAAAAGCGGGGCAGGCGCATTTCTTCTTCTGAAACGAATTTAAGCGGCCAGCGCGGTTTCAACCACCGACACAAAATAGCTCACGCCATAGGGAATGGCTTCGTCGTTGAAGTCATAGGCGGGATGATGCAGGCCCGGCGTGTCACCATTGCCGAGGAAGATGTAAGCGCCCGGACGTGCTTCCAGCATATAAGAGAAGTCTTCAGCGGCCATCATCGGGGCCACATCGGTCTTCACCTTGCCTTCGCCCGCCACATTCTTTGCAACACGAGCCGCAAAGTCGGTCTGGTCGTCATGATTATAGGTGACAGGATAGTTGTTCTTGTAGCGCACGGTGATTTCAGCACCTGTAAGCATGGCGATACCTGCCGCTGCTTCGCGAATACGCCGTTCAGCATAGGCACGGGTTTCTTTGCTCAGTGTGCGTACGGTGCCAGATAATTTCGCCGTTTCCGGAATGACATTATATGCTTCGCCCGCATGGAACTTCGTGATGGAAATGACGAGTGAATCCAGCGGATCGATATTGCGTGCGACAATGCCCTGAATGGCAAGATGCAGCTGTGAGCCGGCAAGGATTGGATCAATCGTGCGGTGCGGTTGTGCTGCATGACCACCGCGCCCCTTGATGGAAAGGTCGAACTCGTCGGTTGCCGCCATGATCGGGCCTTTGCACATGGCGAACTGGCCGACGGCAAGGCTTGGCAGATTGTGCACGCCATAGACTTCCGCAATACCGAAACGATCCATCACGCCGTCCTGAACCATGGCGAGCGCGCCTGCACCGCCTTCTTCAGCTGGCTGGAAAAGCAATACGGCAGAGCCACGAAAATTACGGGTTTCTGTCAGATATTGTGCGGCACCCAGCAGCATGGATGTGTGGCCATCATGACCGCAGGAGTGCGCTTTTCCCGGGTTTTTCGATGCCCATTCGACACCGCTGGTTTCCGTTATGGGCAGGGCATCCATGTCAGCACGAAGACCGATAGACGGACCATCGCCATGCCGTCCCTTGATGACCGCGACAACGCCACTACGGCCGACACCGGTTTCAACGAGATCGCAGCCGAAGGATTTCAGCTTTTCTTCGACAAAGCGCGCCGTCTCGTGAACGTCATAAAGAAGTTCGGGATTCTGGTGCAGATGACGACGCCATGCGGCGATCTCCGCTTGAGTCTCGACGGCACGATTGAGCACTGGCATTTCGGAAATATCCTGAGATTCTTATGATGCAGAAGTTGCGAGAATATGACGTTTCGGTGAAAGCGGGCAATCCCTATTTGCCTTTTCCTTGCCACATGGCATAGATAAGAGCAGTGCAAATTCTCCTTTTTGACTGGTGTATTCGCAAGCCGTTGCGGCTTTTGGAGGTCGATGCAACAGGAAGCGGAACCGATAACCCGCAGGCATTGCGGCTCTCGTTGATTGGAACTACGAAATGATTTCGAAACCGTTGAAAATCTGGTTTGCAACTGCGGCAATTTCTGGCCTTGCCCTGGCTGGTGCTTTGTCCGCTGCTACCGCCAACCCATCGATTGCGGTGGATGTTGCAAGTGGCAAGGTTTATTCTGCGCAGGATCCTTTTCAGCGCTGGTATCCGGCTTCGCTCACCAAGATGATGACGGCTTATGTCACTTTCCGTGCTCTTCAGGCAGGACAGATGACGCTTGAATCCCCTGTAAAAATGACGGTTAACGCCTCGAAAGAACCGCCGAGCAAGATGGGCTATCGTCCTGGCTCCGTGTTGACGCTTGACAATGCACTCAAGATCATGCTCGTGAAATCGGCCAATGACGTTTCGGTTGCCGTTGCGGAAGCCATTGGCGGTACGGAATCGGCTTTCGTACAGCGCATGAATGCGGAAGCCCAGCGCATCGGCATGAGCGGATCGCATTTTGCCAATCCAAATGGTCTGCATGATCCGAACAATTATTCGACCGCGCACGATCTGGCTGTTCTTGGCGTGCAGCTGCGTCGCGAGTTTCCGCAATATGCGCATTATTTCAATACAGAAGCTATTGATGCAGGCGACGGCAAGAAGCCACAGGCCAATTACAATATTCTGCTTGGCCGCTTCGATGGTGCCGATGGCATGAAGACCGGTTTTGTCTGTGCATCAGGCTTCAATCTGGCCAGCTCTGCAACCCGTCAGGGCCGCACCATTCTCGCAGTTGTGCTGGGTGCTGATCGTCAGGAAACCCGCGCTGTGCAGGCAGCACAGCTGATGACCGATGCATTCCGCAGCAATGGTGCCGGTGTGCCGACGCTTGGTGGAATGGTGCCGCCAGCAAGCAGCTCCGTCTATCAGGCCGTGGATATGCGCAAGACCATTTGCAACCAGCAGGCCATGGCTGATCGCTGGGACGGTCGCGATGTCGAAGGGCGTTTGCAGCTTAATTCGCCTTATATTCATGCGATGACCCGTGAACCGGTGCCGGTTCAGGTCGGACTTGTCTCAGCGCCGCCTGCAAAGGTAACAAAAGTCGGGCAGCTCGATATTTCGCAGATTCCTGTGCCGATGCCACGCCCGCAGCGTGCTGCGGCCTCAATCAACTAAGAATAGAGCCATGCCGCATCCAATTCCTGTTTCCGTGCTGACCGGCTTTCTTGGCTCGGGCAAGACAACGCTGCTCAATCGCCTGCTGAAAGACCCTGCACTCACGGATACTGCCGTCATCATCAATGAATTTGGTGAGGTCAGTATCGATCATCTGCTGGTCGAAGAAGCAAGCGAAGGCGTGATAGAGCTCGCTGATGGCTGCCTGTGCTGCACGGTGCGTGGCGAATTGGTGGATACACTGGCCGATCTGATCGACCGTCTGCAGACCGGGCGTATCAAGGCATTGAAGCGAATCATCATCGAGACGACCGGCCTTGCCGATCCGGCTCCGGTGCTGCATTCGATCATGGGACATCCGGTGCTGATGCAGGCTTTACGCCTTGATGGCGTGCTTGCGACCGTTGATGCCGTCAATGGCATGGCAACGCTCGACAACCATGAGGAAGCGGTCAAACAGGCTGCGATGGCCGACCGCATCATCATCACAAAAGCAGATATGCCAGAAGCGCAGGCCGGTCTGGCAGCCCTGAAAGCAAGGCTGCAACTGCTCAATCCGGGTGCGGATATACTGGAAGCTTCCGATACGCGCACGGGATATGCGGCTCTTTTTGAATGCGGGTTGTATAATCCCGAAACCAAGACGGCTGATGTGCAGCGCTGGCTGAAGGCGGAAGCTTACGAGGATGATCATCACCACGATCATGCTCATCATCACGACCACGATCATGTGTGCGGGCCGGATTGCAATCATGATCACGGTCATGCCCACAATCATGGGCATCACCATCATCATGACGACGCTATTCGTTCCTTCTCGCTGCGGCACAAGGAACCGATCCCGTTTTCGACCTTTGAGATGTTTCTCGATCTGCTGCGTTCGACCCATGGTGAAAAGTTGTTGCGCGTGAAGGGAATTGTGCAGATTGCTGAAGATCCTGATCGTCCGCTGGTCATCCATGGTGTGCAGAAAATCTTCCATCCACCGGCACGCCTGCCGAAATGGCCCAAGGATGAGCACGAGACGCTTCTGGTGATGATCGTGAAGGATTTGCCGGAAACCTACGTGCGCGAGCTTTTCGATGCGTTTATGGGCAAGGCAGGGATTGATCGTCCCGATCGCGCGGCCATGATGGATAACCCGCTGGCTATTCCCGGATTTTCCACCCGATAAATAGTTGCGCTGATAATTATTTCTTCTGAATGAGAAAACGATGCAGGTTTTCGTCACGTTCCTGCGCGAGCAGAGCGTGGCCTTCCTGCGTGCAGAAATGCGGAAGATCGATACCGGATAGCGGGTCAGTCGCTTCCACCCAGAGACGTGCGCCGCTCGGCATGTTTTGAAGGCGATTGCGCGTCTTTAAAACAGGAAGAGGGCATTTAAGCCCTCTCAGATCATAGACGGGAACGTCTTTATCCATCTGCTATCAATTACCGCCCAGTTTCCACCATGGCTTTTTCTTTTCAGGCGCAGGTGCCGCGACATTATCTGCAACTGTGCTTGCAGTGGTCATTGGCGAAACAGCTGTCGGGTTTTCCTGCGGAACAGGAACAGCCGCGGTCTGAGCCGGAGGAGTTGCAGCAGGCGCCGATGCTGCAGGAGCCGCGAGCGCTGGTGTTGCGGCAATTGCTGTCGGCTGTGCCGAGATTGGGGTTGCTGCAGGCGCAATATCCGGTGCATTCGGCGTTTCAGCCGAAGTTGGCGAAAGCGACGGCGGTTCGCGCGTTACTTTTTCGCCGCGTGCACGAGCGGCACTCCAGGCGGAAACGAGCTTTGCTTCGGTAATGCCCTGAATGGACGGTGCCGGCTTCTTCTGTGCTGCGCTGAAAGCAGACTGGAAGGTCTTTTCATACGACGTGGTATAAGCCATCGATTCCGCATTGGCCGAAGGCGGGCAGGCGTCGTTTGCTGAAAGTGGCTGGCCGTCTGGTGTCGGTACGTTGAAGACATAACGCTTTTCGCAGACGTCAACTTTTGGCGGTACTTTGGTCACTTCAAAAGAATCATAGCCCTGCTTGAGCATTTTCCAGAAGCTGTAATTCGGATCGCTCTTATAGCGCGCCATGTTGGCAGCGGTCATGCGAAACGGAAATGCCTGAATCTGGAAATCACGCTGGCCACCCTTGAAGGCATCGCGACCAAAGGCATAAATCTCGCTGACGCTCTCATCGGTCATCGAATAGCAGCCCGACGACGAGCAGGCACCGTGCACCATCAGATTCTGGCCGGTGCGGTTGTGGGCGCGGTCATAGGCATTCGGGAAGCCCATGTTGAATGCAAGGTGATATTGTGAGTTCGGATTCATCTGAGCTGGGCGGACGTTATAGAAGCCCTCCGGTGCCTGACGATCACCTTCAATGAATTTGGGACCGAGCTTGCCCGACCATTTGCAGATCTCATAAGATGCAATTTGATCGTATTTGCCGTTATTCTTCTGTTTCCAGACTTCGAGGACGCCTTCTTCCTTGAAAATACGCACCATGACCGGCGAAGTGCGGGTCATGCCCTTCGTCTTCATTTTGGCAACGATTTTCTCGGAAAGTGGTTTTTCAGCCCGCAGGCTGAGATCGGAAACGGATGAACCCTGACAGCCCGCAAGCAGAGCGGATGCCATAAGTGTTCCAAGAAGTGCGGTTCTGATCTTCATATCGCATCGAGCCTGTTAGAGCTGCGCCTTCTGACGCATTTGAGCAAATCTGACTTTTTCGGTGCCGGGATATTAACAACTAAACCTTTCGGTATCGTTGATAAACCGTTGCTCAATTACCTAAAAAACACAGTGACCGCAATATGGCGGAAATGACGACATGATGCAAATCCGGCGCAGTTTGAGCTGCGCCGGCATGGCTTTTTGAATTTTATAGTAAATTAAAGGTTACGACCGATGTCGAGGAACTTCTGACGACGTTCCTGCTTGAGTGTCTCGCCGTCGATATCCTTCATTGAGCGTAGCGAGGCGGTAATGATGTCGCCTGCAGCTGCAATGGTGGATTCCTTGCCGCGATGTGCACCGCCAAGCGGTTCCGGGATGATGCCGTCGATGACCTTGAGGTCGAACAGATCCTGCGCGGTGATGCGCATGTTGGAGGCAGCATCCTTTGCACGGGTCGAATCGTGCCAGAGGATCGAAGCCGCACCTTCCGGCGAAATCACCGAATAGATCGAATGTTCGAGCATATAGACGCGGTTTGCGACAGCAATCGCGATTGCACCGCCCGAACCGCCTTCACCGATGATGATCGAGATAACAGGCACGCGCAGCTTGAGACATTCTGCCGTTGAGCGCGCAATGGCTTCTGCCTGACCGCGTTCTTCTGCACTGACGCCCGGATAAGCACCTGCTGTATCAACGAAGGTGATCAGCGGCAGTTGGAAACGGTCGGCCATTTCCATAATGCGGACGGCCTTGCGGTAGCCTTCAGGACGAGCCGAGCCGAAATTGTGCCTGAGACGCGTCTTGGTGTCCGAGCCTTTTTCCTGACCGAGAATGGCAACGGGCTGGCCATTGAAGCGGGCAAAGCCGCCCTGAATGGCTTCGTCATTGGCAAACTGGCGGTCGCCGGCCAAAGGCGTGAACTCGGTGAACAGTGTGCTGATATATTCAAGGCAGTGCGGACGATCCGGATGGCGGGCGATCTGTGCCTTCTGCCATGGGGTCAGCTTGCGATAGATATCCTTGAGCGCATCGGCCGATCGTTTCTCGAGACGGCTGATCTCGTCGCTCATCTCGACGCTGCCCTGTTCCTGTGCGAGCTTTTTCAGCTCAAGGATCTGGCCTTCGAGGTCTGCGACGGGTTTTTCAAAATCGAGATAGTTGTACATCGGGCCTGACTATTGTGCGTTTCCAGAGATGTTGGCCATAGAACAAGCCCAATAGAGGCTGTTTTACGACGCCTTACATATTTACTTCGCGCGCATCTTGCAAATTTTTCTGAAATTCTCTTACCCGCCGCGCGCTTAATCGGCAAGCGGATGATGTTCACTTACCAGCTTATGCAGTCTTTCTTCCAGAACATGTGTGTAGATTTGGGTCGTTGAAATATCCGCATGTCCAAGCAATTGCTGCACTGTTCTGAGGTCAGCACCGTTTTGTAAAAGGTGGCTGGCGAAGGCATGACGCAGCACATGTGGCGAGATGGAAGCGCTCGAAAGCCCGGCGCGGGCAGCAAGACTTTTGAGTTCACGCGCGAAAACCTGGCGCGCCAGATGGCCGCTTTCAGAAAAAGCCGGAAAGAGCCAGGGGTTATCGTCGTAGCCCGGCAGGGAATCGCGCAGCGACAGAAAGCGCTGCAATGCCTCGCGCGCCTTTTGTGACAGGGGCACCATGCGATCCTTGGAGCCTTTGCCGCGCACGATCAGAAAGCGATGGTCTGTGCGGGCGACACTTGCGGGAAGACCCACAAGCTCCGAAACACGCAATCCCGTCGCGTAAAGCGTTTCAAGCAGCGCGTGAAGGCGAAGCGCTTTGATGCGGTCTGCAGGCTCAAGTGCTTCTTTCGCCTCAAGATCGGCGCGATCAAGAAGGCGCCCGACATTTTCGACGCTCATGATTTTCGGAAGAGGTTTCTGCTTTTTGGGGGCATCGATGACACCGGTGGGATCATCCTGCCTGAAACCTTCCGAATAAAGAAAGCGAAAGAACTGTCTGATTGCGGACAGGCGGCGTGCCTGTGATGTCGCAGCAAAGCCTTCATTGGCCATGCCATCGATTACATGGCGTATATCGTCTGTTTTTGCTTCAGCAAGATTGATGCCGCGCGTGGTCATCACTTCGGCGCAGGCTTCCAGATCGCGTCGATAAGATTCAAGCGTGTTATGCGCGGCTCCGCGTTCGGCGCTCATCATTTCGAGAAAATTCTCAATCGCCAAAGATGCCCGCATGTCTACTCCTGCTTATCCGTCGTATCGGAACCATTGGTCTGGCCGTCTGTGACGGTTTCTGCCGGGGCCAATGCTGGTGCTGGTGCTGGCGGTGGGGCCACGACTGTCTGTTTCAGTTTTGATGCGGGGATTTCGACGGTGATCTCATGGGTAACCGGCTTCACGAAATTGGCGAGCGAGAACATTGCGCCGTAGACAATGGCAGCGATCACAGCAAGCAGGACAAGAATGCGCGTCAGCGTGGGCATGGTGCGTTTATGCTGTGCTATTGAGACGAAAGCAAGGACAGCCAAAGCATGCGCATAAAAAGCCCCATTTGGTGCAGTTCAGGCGATGAAAGCGGATGAAAGCGATTGACGCCGCGCGGTTTTTCATGTGGAACCGGAAGAAATGGATGAGGTTTATGAGCAGTACAACAAAACAGACAAATCTTAACGAGAAGGCGGATGCTGTCCGTCAGCTTCTTGGTGCGAAAGTGGTTGTTCTTGTTGGGCTGATGGGCGCAGGCAAGTCGACCGTGGGTCGCAAGGTGGCGACGATGCTCGGTCTGCCTTTCCGCGATGCCGATAACGAGATTGAGTCCGCCGCCCGCATGACGGTTCCTGAACTGTTCGAAGCCTATGGCGAAGCCGAGTTTCGTGATCTGGAGCGCCGGGTTATCCTGCGGCTTCTTGAAGATGGCCCCATGGTTCTGGCAACCGGTGGCGGCGCTTATATGAATGCTGAAACTCGTGAAGCAATTGCCGCAAATGGTGTTTCGGTTTGGCTCAATGCCGAACTGGATGTGCTGATGGATCGTGTGTCTCGCCGTCAGAATCGCCCGCTTCTCAGGAATGATGATCCGCGTGGTGTGATGCAGCGGCTGATGAATGAACGCTATCCGGTTTATGCGCTTGCTGACCTGCATGTGATGACACGTGACGACAAGAAAGAAGTGATCGCCGGAGAACTGATCGACGTTCTGACCGAGCATCTGGATAAGAAATAGGCCCCTGATCCTGAGTTGGGCCTGAATTGAGCCTGAGTTTAGACTGCTTTGGAGTGCATTATGACCGCTGCCGATACTGTTACGGTTCCCGTCTCGCTGGGCGACCGATCCTATGAGATCCTGATCGGCAAGGGGCTTATTGCGCGGGCAGGTGAAGAGATTGGCAAGCGCCTCAAGGGCAGGCGTGTTGCTGTCGTTACCGACGAGAATGTGGCGGATGCACATCTCAAGAATCTGGAAACAGCGCTTTTCCTGCAAGGTTTTGATGTGACGAGCATCGTCGTCAAACCTGGAGAAAAGTCTAAATCCTTTCCGGTGCTTGAGACCGTCACAAATGCAGTGCTGGAAGCCCGACTGGAGCGCGGCGATGCGCTGATTGCTTTCGGGGGAGGGGTCGTGGGTGATCTTTCCGGCTTCGTCGCTGGCATTGTGCGTCGCGGCATGAATTTCGTGCAGATGCCGACCTCGTTGCTCGCGCAGGTGGATTCGTCCGTTGGCGGCAAGACCGGTATCAACACGCAATATGGCAAGAATCTTGTTGGTGTTTTCTATCAGCCGCAGCTGGTGCTGGCGGATACGGATGTGCTCGACACATTAAGCGCGCGTGAATTCCGTGCGGGCTATGCGGAAGTTGCCAAATATGGCCTGATCGACCGTCCGGATTTCTTCGCCTGGCTCGAAAAAAACTGGAAAGAGGTTTTTGCGGGAGGCGCCGCACGTACCGAGGCTATTGCTGAATCATGCCGCTCGAAGGCAGCTGTTGTTGCACGCGATGAGCATGAAAATGGTGATCGTGCGCTGCTCAATCTTGGCCATACATTCGGTCATGCGCTTGAAACCGCCACAGGCTACGATTCAAGCCGTCTGGTGCATGGCGAGGGCGTTGCCATTGGCATGGCGCTTGCGCATCGTTTTTCGGTGAAGATGAACCTGTGCGGTGTTGAGGATGCTGAACGCGTCGAGGCGCATCTGCAGGCCGTCGGCTTGCCGATCTCGCTCAAAGATGTTCCGGGTGGTTTGCCGGACGCTGAAAAGCTGATGGACTATATTGCTCAGGACAAGAAAGTCTCCCGCGGTGCGCTGACCTTCATTCTGACGCGCGGTATCGGCCAGTCCTTCATTGCCAAGGATGTGCCGCCTGCGGCAGTATTGGAGTTCCTGAAGGAGCGCCTCTCCGTCTGAATCTGAAAGGAATACGAGAATGGGTTTCGAGCTATGGGTAATGTGCGGCATCATCCTGCTCTGCATCGTTCTCTCTGCCTTTTTTTCCGGTGCTGAAACGGCGCTGACGGCCGCTTCCCGCGCCCGCATGCTCACCTATGAGCATAATGGCGATCAGCGTGCCTCGGTCGTGCAGCATTTGATCGGCAAGCGGGACCGCCTGATCGGTGTGCTTCTGATCGGCAATAACCTTGCCAATATTCTCGCATCCTCAATCGCAGCCAGCATTTTTCTCACCCTGTTCGGCGATGCGGGCGTTGCCTATTCGACATTGGCGATGACGGTCATTCTGGTCATCTTTGCCGAAGTGCTGCCCAAGTCGTGGGCCATTTCCAGTCCCGACCGGTTTTCACTCAACGTTGCACGCCCGGTTTCAGCGGTGGTGACAGTGCTGGGTCCGGTTTCGGGCCTGGTAAACTGGATTGTGCGCGTGATCCTGCGGCTTTTCGGCATTAATTTGGCCGCTGGCCGCTCGATGCTCTCAGCACAGGAAGAATTGCGTGGCGCGGTTGAAGTGCTGCATCGTGACAAATCGCTAATCAAGGAAGACCGTGACCAGCTGGGCGGTTTGCTTGATCTGAAAGAACTGGAAGTCAGCGATGTCATGGTGCATCGCACATCCATGGGGACCATCAATGCCGATGCGCCTGCCGAGCAGGTGGTGCGCGAAATTCTGGCGAGCCCGCACACACGAATGCCGGTCTGGCGCGATGAGATCGATAATATTATCGGCATCATCCACACCAAGGATCTGCTGCGCACGCTTTACGACGTTGATAATGATTTTACGCGCATCGATATCATGAAGGTGGCACGCAAGCCCTGGTTTGTGCCCGATACCACAACACTTCAGGATCAGCTCGACGCTTTCCTCCGCCGCAAGGCGCATATTGCTATCGTCGTTGATGAATATGGCGATGTGCAGGGGCTGGTGACGCTCGAAGATATTCTCGAGGAGATTGTCGGCGATATTTCCGATGAACACGATCTCGACATGCAGGGCGTGAGACTGCAACCGGATGGTTCGGTTCTTGTCGACGGTTCGCTGCCGATCCGTGATCTCAATCGTGCGCTGGGCTGGAACCTTCCCGATGAGGAAGCAACGACAATTGCCGGTCTTGTCATTCATGAAACCCAGACGATACCGGAAGTGAAGCAGGCCTTCACTTTCCATGGAAAGCGCTTTTCCGTGTTGAAGAAGGAAAAGAACCGCCTGACCCGACTGCGCATTGTGCCGCTCGATGCCGACGGAAAGCCCATTTCAGGTGTTATCGCCGCAAAGGCCTCAAACTGATGGCTGTGCCTGCAACCAAGCAGGAACTCCTTGCAGCGATCGAAACGAACTATACCCGACTGGTACTTGATCTTGCACGCGTGACGCCTGAGCAGGTCATGGAAAACACCATGGAAGGCCATGCGAAAGGCTCGATGATGAGCGTGCATAATCTCGTCTCCTATCTGGTCGGATGGAACGAGCTGGTTCTGAAATGGTGCGCGCTCAGCGATGAGGGGCGGCCGGTCGATTTTCCGGAGACAGGATTCAGATGGAATGAACTCGGCAAGCTGGCATCCAGGTTTTACCAGGATTATCAGGGTTTGCCGCTTGCGGAGCTTCTGCTGCGTTTTGAGGCTGCGAAAAATGCGCTGGTCGAACTGATTGAGGCACGCAGCGATGCGGAGCTTTATGGCGTTGCATGGTATGAGAAATACACGCTTGGGCGCATGATCCAGTTCAACACGTCATCGCCTTACGCCAATGCGCGCGGGCGTCTGCGCAAATGGCTTAAAGCGCAGGGCTTAGAGCGCATCCCGAAAAGTGTGAAACGGTTTTCGGACAAAGATGCGCGTTAAAACAAATATTTAGAGCGCCGATCTGATCCAATCAGATCGGCGCTCTAAAGCATGTCGCCCAAAAGTGGGAACCGGTTTTGGGATAAAGACATGCTTGAAAACAATGACTTAAAGCGTGTCACATGGATATGATAAAATGCGACACGCTCTAGAACGAAAATGGGCGCTGTAGCGACAGCGCCCATCGTAGCATTCTCGGGATATCGGAAGACCTACCGATACATCAGTGCATCATATCCGGCGAGGATCGAGCAGTTGCGGCAGCGTAGCTGGCCTGCATCGTTGAGCGTTTCGCCCTGCATGGTCCAGACAGCGCCCATATCCAGTGTTGCACGCTTGCCGCACTGACAACAGCAGGCAAAACTATTCTGTTTGGCTATCGACATTGCTGATACCGTATTCATCGGTTTCTCCTTTCGGAGTCAGCCCTCAGAGATTCTATGATAATTTCAGTCTTCTTGTAAGCTTGGCTCAATCGCTTGCAGCTTTGGGAGGTTTGCGCCGAAGCTATCGCGCCGGTTGACGGGCTCACTCTCTCGTTGCCAGTCAACCTTAACAGCCTGAGACAATCCCAAAACCCCAATAATAGGGATCAGGCGTAAAAAGATCAGCGCCGGGTTGGTTCGCCGGGGGCGGAAGGTTCGAGTGCCAGTGCATGAACGCCGCTATTGAGCTCTTCTTTGAGAAGCTCGTTGATAGCGCGATGGCGGGCAATGCGACTCAGCCCTTCGAACTTGCCCGATACAATACGCACACGAAAATGTGTCTCGCCGGTGCCGTCGTAAACTTCATGATGACCACTATCTTCGTGGTGATGACCTGCATGAAGATGGCTTTCATTTATGATTTCAAGCCGTTCTGGCGTGAAAGCGGCTGTAAGCTTCGCTTCCATTGAAGATTGTTTGCTATTGTGAATGGACATTCGAGCCAGTTCTCCCCATATAGGTGCTGTGCTTCATATAGACGTCGCCTCGGCGGCAATTGGTGGGGCAAATCCGCACAGGAAATGCAGTCTGCATCAAAATTTCGCCCTGAAGAATGGCCAAAACCAGTCAGGACGAAATGTCAATTCTTGTTTAGTTCCTCTTAATTCGCATAATCCGATTCGATGACAACGAACTCAAAATTTTTCGACAGCATCCGCATCCGTCCCAAGAAGGAAGCGGAAAAGAAGTCCAGCGGTCCCTGCTGCCAGTGGGATGGTTGCGATAAGCCGGGCACACATCGTGCGCCGGTCGGGCGCATGCGCGAGGGCGAGTATCTTCACTTCTGTATCGACCATGTCCGGGAATATAATAAGACTTTCAATTATTTCTCGGGTTTGTCGGATAAAGATATCTCCAAGTTCCAGAAGGACGCCATCACTGGAAACCGTCCAACCTGGTCGACCGCATCCAATTCCACAGCCACAAAACACACCTCGCCGGATGTGGCGCAGAGGCGTTCGGGTTCGGCTGCCTATCAGAACCGTATGCGCGATCCTTTTGGCTTCGTGAAGGAAGCGAAAGCAGCACCTGCGGGTAAAACTGCGCTTCGCAAGCCACGGACGCTGGAAGTAAAAGCGCTCGCTACGCTTGGTCTTGAACCAAATTCGACTAGCGATAAGATTAAGGCGCGCTATAAAGAACTCGTGAAGCAACATCATCCCGATGCGAATGGTGGCGACCGCGGATCCGAAGAAAGATTTCGCGAGGTCATTCAAGCTTATCAATTGCTCAAGACGGCAGGTTTTTGCTAAAGCCTGTCTGGCTTTTGTAAGCTGAGCATCGGAGCAAGCGTTGCTTCGACGGACATTCATCTGCCGCGCAGTTGTGCGGACGCAAGTACGGATGCCCGCAATTGAACAGAAGGGGCGTCATCTGGCTCGCCGGAACCTGGCTCCCTGATCAAATTTGAATGTCGCGGCGGGACAGTCCTGCCGCTCTGGAGGCATGATGAACAAGGTTGAGCGGGATATAGCCAATTTGCCGGATACGACGGTTTCGGTACGCGAAGTGTTTGGAATTGATTCCGACATGCGCGTTCCAGCCTATGCGGCGGGCGATTCCTATGTGCCGGAAACGGATCCGGATTATATTTTCGACCGTCAGACGACGTTAGCCATTCTCGCAGGTTTTGCCTATAATCGCCGTGTGATGGTTTCCGGTTATCACGGAACGGGTAAATCGACCCATATCGAACAGGTTGCAGCCCGTCTCAACTGGCCTTGTGTCCGTATCAATCTCGACAGCCATGTCAGCCGTATTGATCTCGTCGGTAAGGATGCAATCGTCGTCAAGGACGGCATGCAGGTTACCGAATTCAAGGACGGCATTCTGCCTTGGGCCTATCAGCACAATGTTGCGCTGGTTTTCGACGAATATGATGCAGGTCGTCCGGACGTCATGTTCGTGATCCAGCGTGTTCTGGAAACGTCGGGCCGTCTTACGCTGCTCGATCAGAGCCGCGTGATCCGTCCGCATCCGGCGTTCCGCCTGTTTGCAACCGCCAACACGGTTGGTCTTGGCGATACGACTGGCCTTTATCACGGCACGCAGCAGATCAACCAGGCCCAGATGGACCGCTGGTCGATCGTGACCACGCTCAACTATCTGCCACACGACAACGAAGTAAACATCGTTCTCGCCAAGGCCAAGCATTACCAGAATGCGGAAGGCCGTGAGATCGTGAACAAGATGGTTCGCGTTGCCGACATGACCCGTCAGGCCTTCATCAACGGCGATCTGTCGACCGTGATGAGCCCGCGTACTGTCATTACCTGGTCTGAAAATGCCGCGATCTTCAACGATGTCGGCTTTGCATTCCGCCTGACCTTTCTCAACAAGTGCGATGAGCTGGAACGCCAGACAGTGGCTGAGTTCTATCAGCGTGCTTTCGGTGAGGAACTTCCAGAATCGGCTGCCAATATCGTTTTGGCATAAGGCTGGATGATGCCTGCCGCCCTGCTGCATAATTCCTTAAATTTGAGATCGTTTAAGGTTAAATTATGCAGCAGATATATTTGTTAGAGCGTCCTTTGTGCGCCTAATGAGGCGCACGGCACTCTAATGGGCGGCAGCACTTTATAAGAAGTCAGGATAGGCAGATGTCGGGCCAAATGTCAGGAATGGGCGATAATTCGCGTGAGCGTAAAAACGGACCGGTGGATTCCGAACCGTTCAAGCGGGCGATGACGGCAACAATGCGTGCCATTTCCGGTGAGAATGAGCTGGAAGTTGCTTTCAGCAATGATCGTCCGGCGCTGACCGCCAATCGTGCCCGCCTGCCTGACCTGCCAAAGCGCCCGACTGCCCATGATATTGCGGTTACGCGCGGCCTTGGCGATTCCATGGCGCTGCGTCAGGCGCGCCATAATGCCCGTATTCATGCAAGCCTTGCTCCGGAAGGCAAACAGGCGCGTGCGATCTACGATGCGGTCGAACAGGCCCGCGTTGAAGCCATCGGTGCTCGCGCCATGGCCGGTGTTGCAGACAACCTTGCGACCATGCTTGCGGATAAATATACCCGGGCCAATTTTGCTTCCGTTACCGACAAGGAAGATGCGCCGCTTGAAGAAGCCGTATCGCTTCTCTTGCGCGAAAAGCTGACCGGACGCGCAGCACCAGCTGAAGCTGGGCCGGTGCTTGATCTCTGGCGTGAATGGATTGAGCAGAAGGCTGGCGCAGAGCTTGCACGTCTTGGCGAAAACCTGGAAGATCAGCAGGCTTTTGCGCGCACAGTGCGCGATATGCTGGCCTCCATGGACATGGCCGAGGAGCTTTCGCAGGAAGAGCAAAGCGACGAACAGGATCAGGACGACGAACAGACGCCGGACTCGGATGAAAACGAGGATGGTGGCGAGGAAAGCCAGGAAGGCTCTGATTCAGCTGAAAGCGATGAATCGGACAGCTCGAGTGAAGAGGGCGAGCAGGGCGAAATGGATGCTGCCGATGCGGCCTCCGACGATATGGATGACAGCGAAGATGTCGACGCGGAAACGCCGGGCGATACACGCCGTCAGAACCAGCCTTTCGCCAATTTTTCCGAACATGTCGACTACAATGTCTTCACGCGCGAATTCGATGAAGAGGTTGAGGCGACCGATCTTTGCGATGAGGCCGAGCTTGATCGTCTGCGCGGATTCCTCGACAAGCAGCTTGCCAATCTGCAGGGCGTGGTCGGAAGACTTGCCAACCGTTTGCAGCGCCGCCTGATGGCGCAGCAGAACCGTTCGTGGGATTTCGATCTGGAAGAGGGCTATCTCGATTCGGCTCGTCTGGTGCGTATCGTAATCGATCCGACACAGCCGCTTTCCTATAAGCAGGAACGCGATACGAATTTCCGCGATACGGTTGTGACGCTGGTTCTCGACAATTCCGGCTCTATGCGCGGGCGCCCGATCACTGTTGCGGCCACCTGCGCCGACATTCTGGCCCGTACGCTGGAGCGTTGCGGTGTGAAGGTCGAGATTCTTGGCTTCACCACCAAGGCGTGGAAGGGTGGCCAATCGCGTGAGGCATGGCTCGGTCGTGGCAAGCCTTCCAATCCGGGTCGTCTCAATGATCTGCGCCACATCATCTACAAGAGTGCTGATGCGCCATGGCGGCGTGCACGGCGCAATCTTGGCCTGATGATGCGCGAAGGGCTGCTCAAGGAAAATATCGACGGTGAAGCACTGATCTGGGCGCATCAGCGGTTGTTGGCGCGTCCTGAGCAGCGCAAGATCCTGATGATGATTTCAGATGGCGCGCCGGTGGATGATTCGACGCTGTCGGTCAATCCGGGCAATTATCTGGAGCGTCACCTGCGCGCGGTGATCGAAGAGATCGAAAATCGCTCGCCGGTGGAGCTGATCGCCATTGGTATCGGCCATGACGTAACCCGCTATTATCAGCGTGCTGTAACCATTGTGGATGCGGAAGAGCTGGCCGGTGCAATGACTGAGCAGCTTGCCTCGCTCTTCGAGGAACAGGGCGCAGAGGCGTCTGGCAGAGGTCGCCGCCGCGCAGGCAGGCGATAATTACTCTGAAATCACTTTGTGATGCGAGGAAGAAAAAAGGGACCGTTGGGTCCCTTTTTTAGTGCATTTCCAGCAAAAGTGCGAAGCGGTTTTGCGTCGGATAATGCGAAAAAACAAAGAGATAGAGCATTTCCAATGATTCAAGAAAAGCAGGAAATGCTCTAGTGCTTGTTTGATGCTGTGCGGTCGGGCGCATAAAGGGTTGGTGCGAAAATGGCCAGAATGGCACCATAGGGCACCAGCATCAGCGTTCCCATGGCAACCTTCACAAAGAAGTCGCCGGTTGCCAGCGAAGCCCAGAGAGGCATTCCAAGGCCAAGGAAGGCGGCAGGTTCGGCTAGAGACGAATCCGGCATGCCGGTGATCGCATCGATCCACGCAAAACTTGCAGCAAAAGCGATGGAGAAGAACAGTATAGTATCGACAACGGAGCCGAACATCGCGGCAGCAAACGGTGCTTTCCACCATGTCTTGCGACGCAGGCGGTTGAAGACCGTGATGTCCATCAATTGTGCGATCAGAAATGCCGAACCGGAGGCAATGGCGATACGTGGTGTTGCCAGCCAGATCGACATGAGCACGCCGAGCACAAAACCGGCATAGACAACCTTGCGTGCAGCCGCGGGGCCAAAGCGGCGATTCGTCAGATCGTTGACGAGAAATGCCACTGGATAGGTGAAAGCACCATAGGTGAGCAGTTCACCAAGGCCAAAATGCTGAAAAGGATATTGGACAAGGATGTTCGAGGCGGCAACTGCCGCACACATCGCTATCACGGCTGGCCAGAGCCGGGCAAAAGAAGGACCTGTCATAGGCATTTTTTTATCCTGGGTGATGGAACCAGCAAAAAAGGCTGACGCAAGTCAGCCTTTTTTGTCAAACTTTAAAAAGCTGATTGCTTATGCAGCAACTTCAGCCTGCTTCTTGGCGATCTGACGCTTCAGCAGGCGAGCGCGCTGCGAGAGTTCCTTGTCGTCAGACTTGACGAGGAAAGCGTCGAGGCCACCGCGATGCTCAACCGAACGCAGAGCAGAAGCGGAAACGCGAAGACGGTAGCTCTGGCCGAGAACTTCGGACATCAGAGTAACGTTGCAGAGGTTCGGCAGGAAGCGGCGACGCGTACGGTTGTTTGCGTGGCTCACATTGTTGCCGTACTGGACCGAGGTGCCGGTCAATTCACAAGCGCGGGACATTTTGGTCTCACCTTCAAATTTTTGTTTCTCAGGCCCCGACCCGAATGTCCGAATTCAAAGCAATCATAGCAGTTTGCTGCTGCTGGCGCGCGATCTCGGACAGGCGGCCTATTGGGAAAGTCGCGTTTCTATAGTGACAGTAGCGGTTACAGTCAAGACAGATTCCATCGTGAAGGTCCAAAGGCGCGCATTTACAGCGTTTTGCAGCGTTTGGTGGTCTGCCCGATCATAACTTCGCCGGTTTTTCCTGTTCGACAGAGAATGTAAAACGGGAATCTGGAGCCATTTATAGTCAGAAGCTTAAAGACAAACCACAGCATGGGTCAGATAAACAGAATCGTTTTATAAGTGCAGTGCATGGATTTGGGCATGCACTTGGGCAACGACTTGGGCATGGACCAGGTTTGCTGAAGCGCTGTTCGTGCGGGTGTACGGTGCTCTCGAAGTCAATATCGCGAAAGGAAAATCTGGCATGATCGAGCAATCGCATTTCTTCAAGCCGGTTGAGAGCAAGATGATCACGAATGGGGTAAAGCGGCGGGCACTTGCATTTCTAACCGGATTGACGATTGCGAGTGTAGCTGCGGTGGGAACCGCAAAAGCAGACGCTCTCTACCGAACCGAATATGAAATCTCGATGTTTGGTCTTTCCATTGCACGTTCAGCGATCGAGACCATCGTCAAAGGTGCCAATTACGGCGTCAATGGCCGCTTCAAGACGTCCGGCCTCGCTCGCGTTTTTGATGATACGGACGGGACGGTCTATGTGGGCGGCAGTTCAGCTCAGGGCAAGGTGACGCCTTCGGCTTTTGATCTTGCCTATAAGCATGGACGCAAGAACAAGAGCACCAAGATACGTTTTGCTGGCGGCAAAGTGACTGCATCTGAAAATGTGCCACCGGTGAAAAAGCGCGATCCGTGGGTGGAGACCGCACCAAATGATCTGGTCAATGTGAGCGACCCGTTGAGTGCGCTGATGATTCCGACCAAAGACCCCAAAGCTGTTTGCAATCGCACACTGAGTGTCTTTGATGGTCAGACCCGCGCCGATATTCGACTGACTTTCAATGGCACTGAATCCTTCACCACCGAAGGCTTCACCGGCGAATCGGTGATCTGTTCGGCGAAGTTCATGCCGATCTCGGGTTATCAGAAGGGCAAGAAAGCTATCGACTATCTGAGCACGCGCAGCAAGATCACGATCTCCTTTGCATCCTTGGGCGATTCCGGTATCTATGCGCCCGTCGTGGCACGCATCGGCACACAGCTGGGGACGCTGAAGATCGAGGCGACGCGATTTGAAAAGATAAAGTAACGGGACGCAAAAGACGGTTTGAGCCGCGCGAGCGATCCCGGAAAATGGGGGATCAATCATGAAGCTGGCAACGCTTATCGGCTTTTCGGCCATTGCGATGTGGGCGCTTCTGGCGCTTTTTACTGCCGGCTCCGGTCAGGTTCCGCCATTCCAGTTGTCCGCCATGACGTTTTCCATCGGCGCATCCATTGGCCTCATTTCCTGGCTGTGGCGCCCGAATGCCGTCAAACATCTGCGTCAGCCGCCCATCGTCTGGCTTGTCGGCGTGGTTGGCCTCTTCGGCTATCATTTTCTTTATTTTACAGCGCTCCGAAATGCGCCTGCGGTTGACGCCAGCCTGATTGCTTATCTCTGGCCGCTGCTGATTGTGGTCGGGTCTGCCCTGATGCCGGGCGAACGGTTGCACTGGTATCATATCGCGGGCGCACTTCTTGGGCTTGGCGGGACCGTGCTCATTGTGAGCAAAGGCGGTGGCTTCGGCTTTGAAGCCCGCTACAGCTTTGGTTATGCAATGGCTGCACTTTGCGCCTTGACGTGGTCGAGCTATTCGCTGCTCTCACGCCGCTTTTCGAGCGTTCCGACTGATGCTGTAACTGGCTTCTGCGTGGCGACCGCCGTTCTCTCGCTGATCTGCCATCTGATGCTTGAGCAGACCGTCTGGCCGGAAACGGCAATGCAGTGGCTCTGTGTTCTGGCGCTTGGCCTGCTGCCTGTGGGAGCGGCCTTCTATGCTTGGGATTTTGGTGTGAAGCGTGGCAATATTCAGGTGCTGGGCGCTGCAAGTTATGCCGCCCCGCTTCTATCCACGCTCGTGCTGATCTTGGCCGGCACGGCGCAGCCATCCATGCGTATTCTCGCCGCCTGCTTGTTGATCACCGCAGGTGCGGCGCTGGCCGCAAAAGACATGATTTTTTTGCGGCGCAAAGAAGCGGTGCCGACCGAGTAAAGTTAAAGCGCATTCCGAAAAGTGTGAAGCGGTTTTCGGAACAAGATGCGCGTAAAACAAAGAGATAGAGCATTTCTAATTATTCAACTTAATACTGAAATGCTCTAGTGACTGGGATGCAGGCATTCCTCATGATTGCCGAGAATTTCGATCACCCGGCACTGATCGATACGGCCATGTGCCGTGCAATCGAGCATGCGTAACAATTCCGTCTTCAGGGACATCAGTTTTGCAATACGGTGCTCGACATCGATCAGCCGCGCACGCGCGATAGAATCAGCGGCAGCGCAAGACTGGTCGGGGTTGTCTTGAAGGTCGAGAAGCGTTCGGATTGCATCCACTTCAAAGCCCAGATCGCGGGCATGACGGATAAACAGAAGTCGCTGGACATCGCTGTTGTCGTAAAGGCGGCGGTTGCCTTCGGTGCGTGGCGGAACCGGAAGAAGCCCGATTTGCTCGTAATAACGGATCGTTGGCACTTTTACGCCGCTGGCTTTCGATGCCTCGCCAATCGGAACATTGGTGTTCATTTTTTCTCTTGCTCCTCTAGTCACTAGAGGATGTAGACCTTGTTTCAGATAATTCAAGGGCGTTCTGAAAAGGGCAAGTCATGAACGAGGTTCTCAAACAAAACCGGTTTCGTGTGGAAGGCATGGATTGCGCTTCCTGTGCAACGAAAATCGATACGGCTGTGCGCCGCGTTGCAGGTGTAGAAGATGTGTCCGTGTCGGTGACGACTGGCATGATGACCGTGCGCCATGATGGCAGCAGCGATCTGGAAAGCGTTGCCAAAAAAGTACGCAGCCTTGGTTACAGTGTTGAGCCGGTGGCGGATGAAAAAGCTCCTGCTATGCACGAGCATCATGATCACGATCATGCCGGTTGCAGCGGCCATGACCATGACCACGATCACGACCATAAGCATCATGATCACAGCCATGAAGAAACCGAAGCAAAGCAGATTGCAACTGGCGCGAACAGTTTCCGCTTTCAGGTCGATGGCATGGATTGTGCCTCCTGCGCGGCCAAGATCGATACGGCTGTGCGGCGTGTTGGTGGTGTGCAGGATGTTTCGGTCTCCGTGACCAATGGTACCATGACCGTCAATCATGATGGCTCGGCAAACCCCGACGAGATTGCTGCAAAGGTGATGGGACTTGGCTATAAGGCCAGCGCACAATCCGCAGCCACACGAACGTCTAAGCGGATTGCGCCTGAAAAACCCAAGCGCTGGTGGCAGAGCAGCAAAGGCCAGATGATGCTGGCCTGTGGTGGCGGTCTGGTGGTTGCTTATATTGTCGGCCATCTTTATCCGCCGATTGCCTTGTGGGCCTTCACGGCTGCGATGCTGATTGGTCTTATACCGATTGCAAAACGCGCTTATTCGGCAGCCATCAACGGCACGCCTTTCTCTATTGAAATGCTGATGACGATCGCCGCAATCGGCGCGGTTATCATCGGTGCCACTGAGGAAGCGGCAGCTGTCGTCTTCCTGTTTCTGGTTGGCGAATTGCTCGAAGGTGTTGCTGCTGGCAAGGCACGTGCAAGCATTCAGTCGCTGACGGCGCTGGTGCCCAAGACCGCATTTCTGGAAAGCAACGGTTCAACAAGGGAAGTGCAAGCGGAGGACCTCAACGTCGGCGATGTAATCTCTGTGCGCCCGGGTGACCGTATGCCTGCGGATGGCGAAATTATTTCCGGTGAAAGTGCTGTCGATGAAGCGCCGGTGACGGGTGAAAGCACGCCGGTTGGCAAGGAGGTGGGCGATAGTGTGTTTGCAGGCACCATCAATGGCGACGGGCTGCTGCGCGTGAAGGTGACGGCTGCAGCGCAGGACAACACCATCGCACGCGTTGTGCGGCTGGTTGAGGAAGCGCAGGAAGCCAAAGCACCGACTGAACGTTTCATCAATCGCTTCTCGACCTATTACACGCCGGGTGTTGTTGTGGTTGCGGCTTTGGTTGCGATCCTGCCGCCGCTGGTGGCGGGTGCTGCATGGGATGAATGGATCTATAAAGGCCTTGCCATTCTGCTGATCGGTTGCCCTTGCGCGCTGGTTATTTCGACGCCTGCGGCTATTGCGGCTTCGCTTTCTGCAGGCGCACGACGCGGACTTCTGTTGAAGGGCGGTGCGGTTCTTGAGACAATCGGTAAGATCACAACCGCTTGCTTCGATAAGACCGGCACGCTGACTGAAGGCAAGCCGCAGGTGACGGATGTTTTGCCTGCAGCTCTTTCGGAAGAAGAAGTTCTGCGCCTTGCCGCATCGCTTGATGCAGGCTCCAGTCATCCGCTTGCACTGGCAATTGTTGGTGCAGCAGAAACGCGTGGTCTGAAGCTTTCCGAGGTTTCGACCGGAAAAGCCCATGGCGGCAAGGGTGTGTCAGGCACTGCCAATGGCATTGAACTGTTCCTTGGTTCGCGCAAGGCTGCCAATGAAATCTCTGCCATTCCAGATGAACTTGCGGCCAGAATTGCCGCTTGTAACGACGAAGGCAAGACGGTTTCGGTGCTGGTCGCGGATGGCAGGATTGCAGGCGCTATCGCCATGCGTGATGAGCCGCGCGCGGATGCGATCGCGGGGCTTAAGACGCTGAAAGATGCAGGCATTCGCACTGTGATGCTGACCGGCGATAATCGCCGCACGGCAGAAGCTATCGGCAAGGATCTGGGCATCGAGGTGCGTGCGGAACTTCTGCCGGAAGACAAGCAGCGGATCGTTGGCGAGTTTCGCAATGCGGGTCAGGTTGTTGCCAAGGTTGGTGATGGCATCAATGATGCGCCAGCGCTGGCTGCGGCTGATGTTGGCATTGCCATGGGCGGCGGCACCGACGTGGCTCTGGAAACGGCAGATGCGGCAGTGCTTCATGGTCGTGTGGGCGATGTTGCAGCGATGGTTGATCTGTCCCAGAGGACCATGCGCAATATCCATCAGAACATCACAATCGCCCTTGGGCTGAAGGCTGTGTTTCTTGTGACCACTGTGCTGGGAATTACCGGCCTCTGGCCCGCCATTCTGGCCGATACAGGCGCGACCGTTCTGGTGACGATCAATGCGCTGCGATTGCTAAGGCAGCCAGGCTGATAAAAAAACCGGCGAAGGAAACTTCGCCGGTTTTTTCTTGATGCATTACTCGCCGATCAATTCGCGAATGCGCTCGCCATATTGTTTGCCGAAGGCCACGTGCTCGGGATTGATCTGCTTCACTTCATCGACAAGCTGATCTTCTTCCTCTGCATCAGCGGCGGCAAGCGCGCTCATCATGGCGAAATAGGCGAGAAGATAATCGCGTGGCGTAATATTCTCGGCCTTCATCACGTCCACCACCTGAGGGCGCGATTCAATGCTCTTCACCATGGAATCCATGGAAGGCTGCGCATCCTGACCTTCTTCAGCAGTCGGTGAAAGCTGCATGTCCTCGAGCTTGTTATGGATCTTCTCCATGCGCGCCAGAAGGTCTTCGGTCAGCTTGAAATTATTGATGTCAGCAGGCGTCTGCGGTGGCGTTGCGATGGCCAGAATGTCTTCGGCAACGGCCACTTTCACAGACTGTGGCAGGATCATAAGTGATAAGCCGAAAAGGGCTGCTGCATGGAGGCTTTTGAAGTGCGAAAAGTTCTTCATGGTAACATCCTAAAATAGATCTTTGCGCTTACGGATTTCGGCAAAAACCGCTTCATCCGTTGCGTTCTGCATTCCAAGCCGTGCGCGAATGCGGCTGTCGTGCCAGCGCAGGAACGGATTGGTTGCCATTTCAAGTGCGATGCTGGAGGGCAGGGTCATCTTATCTGCCGCACGCAATCGCGCAATCTCCTGCGCCCGCTCTTTGAGTGCTGAATTGTCCGGGTCGATGGTCAATGCGAAGCGGGCATTGCTTTCGGTATATTCATGGCCGCAATAAACCGCCGTGTCACCGGGCAGAGCCACGAGCTTTTGCAACGACTGGAACATGGTTGCAGGTGTTCCTTCGAACAAGCGTCCGCAGCCCAGCGCGAAAAGCGTGTCGCCCGTGAACACCACTTTCGCTTCAGGCAGGTAGAAGGAAATCTCGCCAGCTGTGTGACCGGGCGTGGAAACCACTTTCACCCTGAAAAGCCCGAAGGTGAATTCATCGCCATCCTGAACGGTGCGATCAATGCCGGGGATTTTGCTTTCCTCGGCCTTCGGGCCAATGATGCTGACGCCGAATCTGGCTTTCAGCTGCTCATTGCCTTCAACATGGTCGAGATGGTGGTGGGTTGTGAAGATGAAGTCCAGCGTCCAGCCACGACGCTTTAACGCCGCTTCGATGGCATTTGCATCAGGTGCATCGATTGCAGCCGTCAGCGCGCTTTCAGGATCATGGATGAGAACGCCATAATTATCGCTGCGGCAGATGAATTGTTCAATGTCCAGCCTTTTGTCGATTTGGGACATGGCGTTCTCCTGATCGAATTTTATTCTGCCTTGGTTTCAGGCAAAGTGTGCTTCTGGATAAGCGGCATTTGTGAAAGCGTGAAGACAATGGTGATCGGCATAATGCCCCAGACCTTGAAGGAAACCCAGGCATCGGTCGAAAAATTCCGCCAGACAAGTTCATTCACAATCGCGAGGAAAACAAAGAACAGGCCCCAGCGGAAGGTCAGCTTGCGCCAGCCCTCGGCATCCAGTTTGAAAGCTGAATCGAACACATAGCCGAGCAGAGATTTGCCAAACAAAAGCCCACCCAAAAGGATCGCGCCAAACAGCGTGTTCACGATGGTCGGCTTCATCTTGATGAAGGTGTCGTTGTGCAGCCACAGTGTCAATGCGCCAAAGACCAGAACCACGATGCCGGAAATGAGTGGCATCATCGGCAATGTGCGTGTCAGCGACCATGAAACGGCAAGTGCAATAACGGTTGCGACCATGAAGAGTGCAGTTGCCAGAAAGATCGGTTCGCCGATCTGGCCGAGCACGGGAAAACGCTCGATCAGGCTTTCGCCGCGCGCATTGGCGAAAAAGAACACCAGAAGCGGTCCGAGTTCCAATGCAAGCTTGAGCAGCGGCGGAACTTCTTTGCGTTCGGCTTCTGTCTTCTGCGACGGATCGCGTTCGAAAACGGGATGCTGCATCAGGCAACTCCTGCAATGGCGCGGGCAAAATCCTTGGCCGCAAATGGTTCAAGATCGTCGACACCTTCGCCGACGCCGATAAAATAGATCGGCAGCTTATGCTTGGCTGAGATTGCCACCAGAATGCCGCCGCGTGCCGTGCCGTCAAGCTTGGTCATCACGAGGCCGTTGACGCCAGCGATGTTCTTGAAGATCTCGACCTGATTGAGCGCGTTTTGCCCGGTGGTGGCATCAAGCGTCTGGAGAACCGTGTGCGGTGCTTCTGGATCGTGTTTGCCAAGAACACGGACGATTTTTGCAAGCTCGTCCATCAGCTCGGCCTTGTTCTGCAAACGGCCAGCCGTGTCGATGATGAGCACGTCGCTGCCTGCATCCTTTGCCTGCTGCCATGCATCATAGGCAAGGCCTGCCGCATCGGCGCCGAGTTTGCTTGAAACAACTGGTGAGCCGGTGCGTTCGCCCCAGATGTGGAGCTGTTCGATAGCGGCTGCGCGGAATGTGTCGCCCGCTGCAAGCATGACCTTGAGGCCACCTGCGGTCAGTTTTGCGGCAAGCTTGCCGATGGTTGTGGTCTTGCCGGTGCCGTTAACGCCGACAACCAGAATGACATGCGGTTTGTGCGACAGGTCAAGCTCCAGCGGCTTGGCAACAGGGCCAAGCACCTTTTCGATTTCCGCACCCATGATGTTGCGGACTTCTTCGCCGGTCACATCCTTGCCATAGCGGCCGGATGACAGCGCGTCTGTCACGCGCATCGCGGTTTCAAGTCCGAGATCGGCCTGAATGAGAACGTCTTCAAGGTCCTGCAGCGTGTCTTCATCGAGCTTGCGCTTGGTGAAGATGCTGCCGATGGAATCACTCAGCGAATTTGATGAACGCAACAATCCGCGACGCAGACGCTCGAACCATGACAGCTTTGGCTCCGGAGCAGCTTCGACCGGCGTTTCGTCCCGATGTTCTTCAACGGCCTTTGCGACCTTGACCTTTTTAGGCTTTACCGGCTCAGGCTGAGATACGGCTTCGACGACTTCCTCGACAACCGGCGTCTCAATAATTTCCGGGACTTCCGGCTGTTCCGGTTCGATGATTGGCTCTGGCTCAACAACAGACTCTGGCGCTGGTGCTTCCACCACGATCGGTTCCATCACCGGAGGCTGTTCAATCGGGATTTCGATCTCGGCAACCGGATGTTCGGCCTCAGCGACGGGTTCTTCAACCGGCTCAGGCTCAGTAACGACCGCAAGTGCTTCCGGTTCGGAAACGATCACTTCGGCAGCGGGAATTTCGACTTCTTCCAGCGCTTCGACGGCTTCAGGAAGCTGTGCTTCCACAGCATCGGGAGCCGGTTGTTCGACCGGCTTTTCTTCGACCTCCTTCTTGCCGAAGGAGAACATTTTCTTGATGAAACCCATTGCCATGAAATCTGATGCCCTTAAGCTTTAAGCCGCTTGCGGCTCTGTCTGACGGGTGAGGAGTTTTTCACCGTCATGCCCCGCCACAATTCGTTCGATAATTTCGCCAGCATTGCCCTGATCCACAGCGGCCAGCGTGAAGCCTTCCGTGCGGGCAATGCCTTCCTTCTCGATCAACAGGCGTTGCACAGTTCCATTGAGAGAAGCGAGGTGTTTTTCATAAGCGCGGTCGCCGACAGCGCGCAGCCTTTTGGCGCGATCTTTCACGATTTCGCGCCTGACCTGCGGCATACGCGCGGCTGGTGTGCCCTCGCGGGCGCTGTATGGAAATACGTGCAGATGCGTCAGCCCGCATTCCTCGACGATCTTCATCGAGTTTGCGAACATGTCTTCGGTTTCGGTTGGGAAACCGGCAATAATGTCAGCACCGAACACGATATCGGGACGCAGCGCGCGCACATCCTCACAGAAGCGGATGGAATCATCACGCAAATGGCGGCGCTTCATGCGCTTCAAGATCATGTCGTCGCCTGCCTGAAGCGACAGATGCAGATGCGGCATCAGACGCTTTTCATTGGCGATGGCGTCCATAAGATCGTCGTCAGCTTCAATGGAATCAATGGATGAAAGACGCAGACGCTGCAAACCTGGCACCTGACTGAGAACGGTTTTTACCAGCTTGCCGAGACGCAGGCTTCCCGGCAGATCGGGGCCATAGGAAGTCATGTCCACGCCGGTCAAAACCACTTCCGCGTAGCCATTATCGACAAGGCGTTTGACCTGATCGATGACGCCGCCCATTGGTACCGAGCGCGAATTGCCGCGACCATAAGGAATGATGCAGAAGGTGCAGCGATGATCGCAGCCATTCTGTACCTGCACGAATGCGCGTGCGCGGCCTTCAATGGCATCGACCATATGACTCGCGGTTTCGCGCACTTCCATAATGTCGTTGACGCGGACCTTCTCAAACTGGTTCACGCCGAAGTCGGGCAGCATACGGTAGGAGTTGGCCTTGAGCTTTTCCTCGTTACCCAGAATGAGGTCGACTTCATCCATGGCCTCGAATTTGGCCGATTCCGTCTGCGCGGCACAGCCGGTGACGATAATGCGCGCTTCCGGATTGTCGCGGCGTGCCTTGCGGATTGCCTGACGCGCCTGACGCACGGCTTCCGATGTTACGGCACAGGTGTTGAAGATGATCGCGCCGTCTTTTAGCTCGCCGAGCCCGGCGCTATCTGCTTCGCGCTTCATCACCTCGGATTCATAGGTGTTGAGACGACATCCGAAGGTTACGACTTCCACAGCCATCAGGCAGCTCCCCGGCTGGTATTTGGGGCGTACTCCCATGCGCCGGTTGCAGGATCAAATGTGCCGTCAAATTCCCATTCAGCGGGGCCGGTCATCATGACGTGATCATCCTCACGCCATTCGATCTTGATAGGGCCACCGGGGACGTTGACTGTAACCTCACGCTCGGTGCGGCCAGTGCGCGCGCCCGAAACGGCAGCAGCACAGGCCGCAGAACCGCAAGCAAGCGTAAGCCCGGCACCGCGTTCCCATGTGCGCAGGTTGATGCTTTCGCGTGATGAAACTTGCGCAATAGAAATATTGGCGCGTTCCGGGAAGATCGGATCGTGTTCCAGCCCCGGTCCATACTGATCGAGCGCATAGGTCCAGACGTCGTTCTCGACCCAGAAGATCGCATGCGGATTGCCCATGGAGGCAATCGATGGTGATTGCAGGACGGGAGCGTCTGCAGGGCCGGCAGTGAGGTTGATTGCACGCGTGTCGTCAACTTCATGGGCGAGGGGGATTTCCTGCCAGCCGAAATGCGGCTTTCCCATATCGACCGTGATCAGCCCGTCTTCATGCTCATTGGCGGTCAGGATGCCAGCCAGCGTCTGGAAGATATAGTTCTGTTTGCCGCTTTCGTTGGAAAGCCATTGCACAACGCAGCGAGTGCCGTTGCCGCAAGCCTGCGCCTGCGTACCATCGCAATTGATAATCTCGATATAATGATCGGTGCCGGGTGTTTGGGGATCATGGATGGCCATGATCTGGTCAAACGAGGTTGCCTCATCTCCGGCCAAACGGATTGCAGCGGTCGGCGCGATATGATCGCTGCGTCCGCGCATATCGGCAACTATGATTTTGTTGCCGAGTCCGTTCATCTTGGCGAAGATAGCCTTGCTCATTGCTGGTTCCGGGTCCTGTCTATATCGGAAAGGCTCTGGAGCGCATTTCGATCTGATTTGATCAGATCTGCGCTCCGACTTATTTGTTTTAAGGCGCATCTTAGTCCGAAAACCGTTTCACACTTTTCGGGATGCGCCCTATATGGCGGAAAAGCCCACAAATTGCCAGTACCGGCGCGCTTTTGGCCGCACTGGTATTGGTCGATCATCTTCAGGAATTGCAGATTGCTCAAAAACTGTGTCCTTCCTGCGCCATTTTGAAAATTTCTAAGCTATTTCAAGTCTTCTTGATGCGATCTCATCCATATTTGCCTCATTGCACAGTTGATTTTTTAACCATATCGCCATTTTATCGGTGCAATATTGTTTTTAGGTCGAGTCTTCAAACTCGACAGTGCGAGGGGCACTCCCCCGAATAATTGGCCCCACGAACATGATGAAATTGGAGAACCAGATGGGAATTTCAAAAGCAAGTTTGCTCAGCATTGCTGCAGCGGGCGTCATTTTGGCCGGTTGCCAAAGCTCCCGGGTCGGAGGCTTTGACAACAATGCATCGCCGCCGCCGCCAGCACCGCTGAAATCTGCTCCTGTCAGTTCCGTACAGTCTGGTAATCTCAGCGCTCCAAATTCGTTCCCAACCGCGCCGACCACTGACATGTCGCAGCCAGCCGCTGGCACGCAGGTTGCAAGCCTGCCGCCCGAATCAGCGCCTGATCTGACGCCGGGTACGGTAGCCGGTGTGTGGAATGCATCGCTTGCCGGTCAGAATTGTAAGATCGCAACACCACAGACCAAGTATGGTCAGGGTTTCCGCGCGGGTCCGCTGCGTTGCCCAGGCGAACTTGGAAGCCTTGCTTCGTGGTCGGTCAGCGGCAAGCAGCTTTCGCTCTATGATGCGAATGGCGGAACCGTCGCGACGCTCTATTCTTCCGGTCAGGGCCGTTTCGATGGTCAGACCACAGGCGGTCAGGCAGTTTCGCTGTCGCGCTAAGAGGTTCTTTCGCTTAAAGACAGGCGGGTCATCGCGAGATGGTCCGCCGTTTTTGCAATTGAAAGGTTGAACGGAAGCAATCATGTCTTTCGACGGTAATCTGAAAGCGTTTCCCTCGGTCAGCGAGCATTATGATGCGCTGGTGAGGGCAGGCGAAGTTGAAGTCGATCCAGCGCAGCTTGAGCTCACCAAACGCTATGATCGCCTGATCGAAGAAGTTTGCACCAAGCGTTTGTCACGCAAGTCGAGTGCACTTGGCTGGCTGTTCGGCAAGCGCAAGGAAGTCGCAATCGTCAAGGGACTCTATGTGCACGGCGAAGTCGGGCGCGGCAAGACCATGCTGATGGATATGTTCTTTCAGCTTTTGCCGGTCGAACGCAAACGCCGCGCGCACTTCAATGATTTTATGGCTGACGCGCATGAGCGCATCAATGCCCATCGTCAGGCCTTGAAACGGGGCGAAACCAAGCAGGAAGACCCGATCCCGCCAGTCGCAGAAGCTCTCGCCGAACAGGCATGGGTGCTTTGCTTTGACGAGTTCACCGTGACCGATATTGCCGATGCGATGATCCTGTCGCGTCTGTTCAGCGCCTTGTTTGCACGCGGCGTGGTGTTGATCGCAACATCCAATGTTGCACCTGACAATCTCTATCGCGACGGGCTGAACCGCCAGCTCTTCCTGCCATTCGTCAATATCCTCAAGCAGCATGTCGATGTAATCAATCTCGATTCGCGCACCGATTACCGTCTGGAAAAGCTCGATCGTCAGCCGGTTTATCTGACGCCACTTAATTCCGAGACGACCAAACGCATGGATGCGGCATGGGCTGCCCATAAAAATGGTCGGCAAGAAAAGTCTGATGTCGTCCATATCAAGGGTCGCGACATTCCCGTGCGTCACGCGGTGCCGGGAGCGGCACGTTTCACCTTCAGCGAGCTTTGCGCGCAGCCGCTCGCAGCAAACGATTATATCGCCATCGTCACACGCTATCAGACGCTGTTCATTGATGATGTGCCGGTGCTCGACCATTCACGCCGCAATGAGGCCAAGCGCTTCATTCTGCTGATCGACGTGCTTTATGATCATCATGCGCGGTTGTTCATCTCCGCCGAAGCGCAACCTGAAAAGCTCTATGAAGCAAAGCAGGGTGTGGAGGCTTTCGAGTTTGATCGCACAGCGTCGCGCCTGTTTGAAATGCAGAGCGCGGAATATCTCGACGCATTTTCCGAGAAAACGAAAGGCTGAGACGGACCTGTTGGTCTTTCTCTTCTTATCATCGAACTGCCACAGACTCGACTTATAGCAACGACGGGCTATGTTGCTCTGACAAGAGCTTGGGTTGAATGCGGTTGATTGCCGATCGTATATCCTTGCCTGCAAAAATGAATGGCGGCCCGGCTGGCGTATTGTAAGCAACGCGAAACAGCCGGACGACGGGACTCAATTGCCTCCATTTTGACAAAATATCTTACGTTTACGTAAGAACATATAAATCTAACCGATTGAAAACATTGGTCGCAAAATAATGAGTTGAGTTTTTTTGCAAAGAGTCCTATCGAACCCTCGCAGCGCAGACGCGTTTTCCGGGAGGAAACCGGATAGCTTCATGCGTTTCTGGATCAAACTTGAGGAAAGAAACAATCATGGCACGCAACAAGATTGCCCTCATCGGCTCCGGCATGATCGGCGGCACGCTCGCTCATCTTGCTGGTCTGAAGGAACTCGGCGACGTCGTCCTTTTCGACATTGCGGAAGGCACTCCGCAGGGTAAGGGACTGGATATCGCAGAATCTTCACCGGTTGACGGTTTTGATGCGAAGTTCACCGGTGCAAACGACTATGCCGCAATCGAAGGCGCAGACGTTGTCATCGTAACCGCTGGTGTGCCGCGTAAGCCGGGCATGAGCCGCGACGATCTTCTTGGTATCAACCTGAAGGTCATGGAACAGGTCGGCGCAGGCATCAAGAAATACGCTCCTGAAGCTTTCGTCATCTGCATCACCAACCCGCTCGATGCGATGGTTTGGGCTCTGCAGAAGTTCTCCGGTCTGCCAGCACACAAGGTTGTCGGCATGGCTGGCGTTCTCGACAGCGCCCGTTTCCGCTACTTCCTTGCAGAAGAATTCAATGTGTCGGTCGAAGACGTCACTGCATTCGTGCTTGGCGGCCACGGCGACAGCATGGTTCCGCTGGCTCGTTACTCGACCGTTGCCGGTATCCCGCTGCCAGACCTCGTCAAGATGGGCTGGACCAGCCAGGAAAAGCTCGACAAGATCATTCAGCGCACCCGTGATGGCGGCGCAGAAATCGTCGGCCTGCTCAAGACCGGTTCTGCTTTCTACGCACCGGCAGCTTCCGCCATTCAGATGGCTGAATCCTACCTCAAGGACAAGAAGCGCGTTCTGCCTGTCGCAGCACAGCTTTCCGGTCAGTATGGCGTCAAGGACATGTATGTCGGCGTTCCAACCGTGATCGGTGCCAATGGCGTTGAACGTATTATCGAGATCGATCTCGATAAGGACGAAAAGGCCGAGTTCGAAAAGTCGGTCGCATCTGTTGCCGGTCTTTGCGAAGCCTGCATCGGCATCGCTCCGTCACTGAAATAAGTTCCAGATAAGGCCGGATCGCTCTTGAGAGCGGCCCGGCCTTTTCCGGCTGTCAATTATCGGTCGAAGATTCGGGCCGTACCGGCTCAGTTGAAAGGGCCGGGAATCCGTAGAGGACAACCAGATGAATATTCACGAATACCAGGCCAAACGCCTGCTTCACACCTTCGGCGCCCCGATCGCCAATGGTGTGGCTGTCTATTCCGTCGAACAGGCGGAAGAATGGGCAAAGACGCTTCCAGGCCCGCTTTATGTCGTCAAGAGCCAGATCCATGCTGGTGGACGTGGCAAGGGCAAGTTCAAGGAACTCGGTCCTGATGCCAAGGGCGGCGTACGCCTGGCAAAGTCGATCGAAGAAGTTGTTTCCCATGCCAAGGAAATGCTCGGCAACACGCTGGTAACCAAGCAGACCGGCGAAGCTGGCAAGCAGGTAAACCGTCTTTACATCGAAGATGGTGCAGACATTGAGCGCGAGCTTTATCTCTCGATCCTGATCGACCGTACCGTTGGCCGTCCTGCTTTCGTCGTTTCGACTGAAGGCGGCATGGACATCGAAGCTGTCGCTGAAGAAACCCCTGAGAAGATCATCACGGTCGCAATCGATCCTGCCAAGGGCGTGACCGATGAAGACGCCAACAAGCTTGCCGATGCGCTGAAGCTTGAAGGTGAAGCCCGTGAAGACGGCCTCAAGCTGTTCCCGATCCTCTACAAGGCCTTCACAGAGAAGGACATGAGCCTTCTGGAAATCAACCCGCTGATCGTCATGACCAACGGTCGCGTTCGCGTTCTCGATGCCAAGGTATCGTTCGACGGCAACGCACTGTTCCGTCATCCTGACATTGCCGAACTGCGCGATCTGTCGGAAGAAGACGAAAAGGAAATCGAAGCTTCCAAGCACGATCTCGCTTACGTCGCTCTTGATGGCAACATCGGCTGCATGGTCAACGGCGCAGGCCTTGCCATGGCGACCATGGACATCATCAAGCTTTACGGTGCAGAGCCAGCTAACTTCCTCGACGTTGGCGGCGGCGCTACCAAGGAGAAGGTAACGTCTGCATTCAAGATCATCACCGCTGATCCGGCTGTCCAGGGCATTCTGGTCAACATCTTCGGTGGCATCATGAAGTGCGACGTGATCGCTGAAGGCGTTATCGCTGCGGTCAAGGAAGTCGGTCTCAAGGTTCCATTGGTTGTCCGTCTTGAAGGCACCAATGTTGAGCTTGGCAAGAAGATCATCAACGAGAGCGGCCTCAACGTCATTTCGGCCGACGATCTCGACGATGCGGCGCAGAAAATCGTCGCTGCAGTGAAGGGGAATTAAGGCATGTCCATTCTCGTTAACAAGGACACCAAGGTTCTCGTACAGGGCCTGACCGGCAAGACCGGTACTTTCCACACCGAACAGGCGCTTGCTTATTACGGCACGCAGATGGTCGGCGGTATCCACCCGAAAAAGGGTGGCGAAACCTGGGAAGGCTCGAGGGGCGAAAAGCTTCCGATCTTCGCAACTGTTGCAGAAGCCAAGGAACGCACAGGTGCAGACGCATCGGTGATCTACGTTCCGCCGGCAGGTGCAGCGGACGCAATCATCGAAGCGATTGAAGCTGAAGTCGGCTTCATCGTCTGCATCACCGAAGGCATTCCGGTCATGGACATGGTTCGCGTCAAGGAGCGTCTGGAACGCTCGAAGTCGCGCCTGCTCGGACCAAACTGCCCGGGTATCCTGACCCCTGAAGAATGCAAGATCGGCATCATGCCGGGCAATATCTTCAAGAAGGGTTCCGTGGGTGTTGTATCCCGCTCCGGCACACTTACCTATGAGGCAGTGTTCCAAACCTCGAACGAAGGCCTCGGCCAGACCACTGCTGTCGGTATCGGCGGCGATCCGGTCAAGGGTACCGAGTTCATCGACGTGCTGGAAATGTTCCTCGCCGACGATGAAACCAAGTCGATCGTCATGATCGGTGAAATCGGTGGCTCCGCTGAAGAAGAAGCAGCGCAGTTCCTGAAGGACGAAGCAAAGCGCGGTCGCAAGAAGCCAATGGTTGGCTTCATCGCTGGCCGTACGGCTCCTGCCGGACGCACCATGGGCCATGCTGGCGCCGTGATCTCCGGTGGCAAGGGCGGCGCAGAAGACAAGATTGCAGCCATGGAATCGGCTGGCATTCGCGTGTCTCCTTCGCCAGCACAGCTTGGCAAGACGCTGGTTGAAGTCCTCAAGGGCTGAGATCGCATTGCTGATTGAAATGCCCCGGCAGTGGCGAAAGCTGCTGCCGGGGAAAGCGCATCCCGAAAAGTGTGAAACGGTTTTCGGATAAGATGCGCGCAAGAAGACCGGATACGGCCGGTTTAAGAGAATGTCAGGCTTTAGCCATCATTCTTCCGCAGGAATTGAGTTTGTGATCGAGTTTGCCGGGGTCTGTTGTGGTTCCTCCCCGGCGGCGTGAGGGATGAAGTTGAGAGAGCTTCCGGCCCGCGCATGATGAGCTACTACAAGGAGACGGAGCGGAGGCTCCGGATTAGGTTATGGCAAGGCAAGAACAAGCCAACGACGTTTTCGCCCTTACCTCGTTCCTCTATGGCGGCAATGCCGATTATATCGAGGAACTTTACGCCAAGTATGAGGATGATCCCAACTCGGTCGATGCAGAGTGGCGCGATTTCTTCGCGCAACTGAAAGACGACGCCGACGATGTGCGCAAGAACGCACAGGGCGCGAGCTGGACCCGCAAGAACTGGCCAATTCAGGCTAATGGCGAGCTGGTATCTGCGCTCGATGGCAACTGGGCCGATGTTGAAAAGCATGTGACCGACAAGCTGAAGGGCAAGGCCGCTAAAGGCGATGCCAAGTCCGCTTCTGCTGCCGCACTGACTTCGGAAGAGATTGCACAGGCTGCACGCGACAGCGTTCGCGCCATCATGATGATCCGCGCTTATCGTATGCGTGGCCATCTGCATGCCAATCTCGATCCGCTCGGTCTTGCTGAAAAGCCAAATGATTTCAGCGAACTTGATCCGGCAACCTATGGCTTCACGCCTGCCGATTATGACCGCAAGATCTTCATCGACAATGTTCTCGGTCTTGAATACGCAACTGTTCCGCAGATGCTTGAAATCCTCAAGCGCACTTATTGCGGCAATATCGGCGTTGAATTCATGCACATTTCCGATCCGGTCGAAAAGGCCTGGATTCAGGAACGTATCGAAGGTCCGGACAAAGGCTATGCTTTCACTGCTGAAGGCAAGAAGGCCATTCTGTCGAAGCTGATCGAAGCTGAAGGTTTCGAACAGTTCATCGACGTGAAGTACAAGGGCACCAAGCGTTTCGGTCTTGATGGCGGTGAATCGCTGATCCCGGCGCTGGAACAGATTGTCAAGCGTGGCGGTCAGATGGGCCTCAAGGAAGTCGTGCTCGGCATGGCGCACCGCGGTCGTCTGAACGTGCTTTCTCAGGTTATGGGCAAGCCGCATCGCGCAATCTTCCACGAGTTCAAGGGCGGTTCTTACGCACCGGACGACGTCGAAGGTTCGGGCGACGTGAAGTATCACCTTGGTGCTTCGTCGGACCGTGAGTTCGACGGCAACAAGGTTCACCTTTCGCTGACCGCCAACCCGTCGCATCTTGAAATCGTCAACCCGGTCGTCATGGGCAAGGCACGCGCCAAGCAGGATCTGCTTGTTGGCCGCACCCGCGACGATATGGTGCCACTGACGGAACGCGCCAAGGTTCTGCCGCTGCTGCTGCACGGCGATGCTGCTTTCGCAGGTCAGGGTGTTGTTGCAGAGTGTCTTGGGCTTTCCGGCCTGAAGGGCCACCGCGTTGGCGGTACGCTGCACTTCATCATCAACAACCAGATCGGCTTCACCACCAATCCGGCCTTCTCGCGTTCGTCGCCTTATCCGTCGGATGTGGCGAAGATGATTGAGGCGCCGATCTTCCACGTCAATGGTGACGATCCGGAAGCGGTTGTGTTCGCAGCCAAGGTTGCGATGGAATTCCGCATGATCTTCCACAAGCCGGTAGTCATCGACATGTTCTGCTACCGTCGCTTTGGCCATAATGAAGGTGACGAGCCTTCATTCACCCAGCCGTTGATGTATAAGGAAATCCGCGCGCACAAGACCACTGTGCAGCTTTACAGCGACAAGCTGATGGCTGAAGGTCTGCTTGCACAGCCTGATATCGACAAGATGAAGGCTGACTGGCGCGAAAAGCTTGAGCAGGAATTCGAAGCAGGCCAGAGCTATAAGCCGAACAAGGCTGACTGGTTTGACGGTGCGTGGAGTGGTCTGCGTACGGCTGATAATGCCGACGAACAGCGCCGCGGCAAGACCGGCGTTCCGATCAAGACGCTCAAGGAAATCGGCAAAAAGCTCGTTGAAGTGCCGAAGGACTTCAACGTCCATCGCACGATCCAGCGCTTCCTCGATAACCGCGCCAAGATGATCGATACCGGCGAAGGCATCGATTGGGCAACGGCTGAATCGCTGGCATTCGGTTCTCTGGTTTCCGAAGGAAGCCCGATCCGCCTGTCCGGTCAGGACGTGGAACGCGGCACCTTCTCGCAGCGCCACACGGTTCTCTATGATCAGGAAACCCAGAACCGCTATATTCCTCTGAACAACATTCAGAAGGGTCAGGCGATCTACGAAGCCATCAACTCGATGCTTTCGGAAGAAGCGGTGCTCGGCTACGAATACGGCTATTCGCTGTCCGATCCGCGTGCACTGGTTCTCTGGGAAGCCCAGTTCGGCGATTTCGCCAACGGCGCGCAGGTCGTGTTCGATCAGTTCATTTCGTCGGGTGAACGCAAGTGGCTCAGAATGTCTGGTCTCGTCTGCCTTCTGCCGCATGGCTATGAAGGTCAGGGTCCTGAGCATTCATCGGCACGTCTCGAACGCTGGTTGCAGATGTGTGCGGAAGATAACATGCAGGTGGCCAACGTTACGACGCCGGCTAACTACTTCCACATTCTGCGCCGTCAGATGAAGCGTGACTTCCGCAAGCCGCTCATCATGATGACGCCGAAGTCGCTGTTGCGCCACAAGCGTGCTGTGTCGAGCCTCAACGAACTGTCGGGCGATTCTTCGTTCCACCGTCTGCTTTGGGATGATGCGCAGTACAACAAGGGCGATGGCATCAAGCTTCAGAAGGACGGCAAGATCCGTCGCGTGGTTCTGTGCTCGGGCAAGGTCTATTACGATCTTTATGAAGAGCGCGAAAAGCGTGGCATCGACGATGTCTACCTGCTGCGTGTCGAACAGCTCTATCCATTCCCGGCCAAGGCGCTCATCAATGAGCTGTCGCGCTTCCGTCAGGCAGAAATCGTCTGGTGTCAGGAAGAGCCGAAGAACATGGGTGCATGGTCGTTCATCGATCCGTATCTGGAATGGGTTCTTGCACATATCGACGCCAAGCATCAGCGCGTTCGCTACACCGGTCGTCCGGCAGCGGCTTCGCCTGCAACGGGTCTGATGTCGAAGCACCTTGCGCAGCTTGAGGCTTTCCTTGAGGATGCGCTCGGAAACTAATTAATTTGTCAGTAGGAAGCGGTTTGTGAAAACCGCTTCATCCTGAATTGAACATAAATCTAAAGATCGAAGATCACGGAAGAAGAAACCATGGCCACCGAAATTCGCGTTCCCACTCTTGGGGAGTCCGTTACTGAGGCAACCATCGGAAAGTGGTTCAAGAAGGTTGGCGACGCTATCGCTGCTGACGAACCGCTGGTGGAACTGGAAACCGACAAGGTGACAATTGAAGTTCCGGCAGCAGCAGCTGGCGTTCTCGCTGAAATCGTGGCGCAGGAAGGCGACACGGTTGAAGTGAACGCACTGCTCGGCCAGATTTCGGGCGCGGGTTCGGCACCTGCTCCGAAGAAGGAAGAAGCCAAGCCAGCAGCAGCGGCTGCTCCTGCTGCATCGGCGCCTGTCGCTTCTGCATCATCCGGTCCTGCAATGCAGCCCGCACCGGCTGCCTCCAAGATCCTTTCTGAAAATGGCCTTTCGGCTGATCAGGTTGAAGGTTCGGGCAAGCGCGGTCAGGTCCTCAAGGGCGACGTTCTCGACGCTATTGCTAAGGGCGTTTCGGCTGCTCCAGCTGCCGCCGCGGCACCTGCTGCTGCCCGTCCGGCATCGTCGGCTGGCGACGCATCGCGCGAAGAACGCGTGAAGATGACCCGCCTGCGTCAGACGATTGCACGTCGTCTGAAAGACGCTCAGAACACCGCCGCAATGCTCACGACTTACAACGAAGTCGACATGTCGGCTGTGATGGAGCTTCGCGCCCGTTACAAGGACATCTTTGAGAAGAAGCATGGCGTGAAGCTTGGCTTCATGGGCTTCTTCACGAAGGCCGTGACCCATGCGCTGAAGGAAATCCCGGCTGTTAACGCCGAGATCGACGGCAACGACATCATCTACAAGAACTTTGCACATGTCGGCATGGCTGTCGGCACCGACAAAGGCCTCGTCGTTCCTGTCATCCGCGATGCCGATCAGCTTTCGATTGCTGGTGTTGAAAAGGAACTGGGACGTCTTGCGAAAGCTGCACGCGACGGTTCGCTTTCGGTTGGTGACATGCAGGGCGGCACCTTCACCATCACCAATGGTGGTGTTTACGGCTCGCTGATGTCCTCGCCGATCCTCAATGCGCCGCAGTCGGGCATTCTCGGCATGCACAAGATCCAGGATCGTCCGGTTGTCGTCGGCGGCCAGATCGTCATCCGTCCGATGATGTATCTTGCTCTCAGCTACGATCACCGCATCGTTGACGGCAAGGAAGCCGTGACCTTCCTCGTCCGCGTCAAGGAAAGCCTGGAAGATCCAGAACGTCTCGTTCTCGATCTCTAAAAAGGTAAAAAATAATGGAGCCGGGTTTGTTTTCCGCGTCGCCTTTTCTCCCGCTGATTGGCTGGAGTGTTGTTCTGCTGGTGGTTCATATTCTCCTGCAGGGTTTTACGGCGACGAAGGAACTCGGCTCCAAATGGAATGCGGGTCCGCGCGATCAAGGGTTGAAACCCACCGGTCATCTTGCCGGTCGCGCGGAACGCGCCTCCAACAATTTCCGTGAAACCTATCCCGCTTTCATTGCGCTCGCTTTGGCACTTGTGTTCAAGGGCGATGCTCAAGGATGGGGGCTTTGCGGCGCGTGGATCTGGTTTGCCTGTCGCCTCCTCTATATTCCGCTTTATCTCGCGGGTATTCCTTATATCCGCTCGCTGGTCTGGCTCGGTTCGCTGGCCGGGCTGGCGCTGATGTTTTTCAATCTGGTTTTTTGACGGTTGCCTGCATCTTGTCGATGCGGGGCGAAGGATAAGTGATGCATCCCTATCTGTTTGAACTTGCATCTCTGATGGCTATTTTCGTCTTTGCCATCGTCTCCCCGGGTGCTGATCTCGCCATGGTCATCCGTCAGTCGCTGATGCAGGGGCGTCGCGAGGCGATCATCACCAGCTTCGGCATTGGTGCAGCCTTCATGATGCATGTCACCTATACGGTGCTTGGTCTGGGACTGATCATTTCTCAGTCGATCTATCTTTTCAATATCGTGAAATGGTGCGGCGTAGCCTATCTGATCTATATCGGCATCAAGGCGCTGCGTGCTGGCACGACGAAGATCGATATCGACATGAGCGTGCAGGAACCGCGCGCCAGGCAAAGTGCGCTCAAGGCTTTCAGCCTGGGCTTTGCCGCCAATGCGCTTAATCCGAAGGCTGTGTTCTTCTTCCTGTCGATCTTCTCGACTGTTGTCAGCCTTCATACACCGACCGAAGTGAAGCTCGGCTACGGTGTTGTGATGGCCACAGCATTGATTTCATGGTTTATCGGTGTCAGCCTTTTCATGACGACTCCAAAGATGCGCGCAGTTTTCTCGCGTGCTTCAAAATGGATCGACAGAACAAGTGGCGTGGTTTTCATCGCACTTGGCCTGAAACTTGCTGCTGAAAAGGCGCATTAAAACTGCCGGATAGTTGAGGAGAACCGACAGATGCATGACATGAAAAAGCTCTTCAAGGTGGTGGCTGCATCAGCACTGGCCGTGACGGTTTTCTCGAGCGCCGTTCAGGCCGCTTGCACGCAGAACCGTGCCGTCTATCGTGATCAGGGTGATGCCTACACACTGACCTTCCATGCCGCGCAGTCCAACGCGCTGAAGATGAGCCCGGCACCAACCAACGAATTCACCATCACTGCCGATGATAAGCCAGAGTTCAAACTCTCTGGCCTCGTCATTTGGCCCGAAGAGGGGGTTGCACGCCCCTATGCGCTCATTACCTATAACTGCAAGAATGGCGGCACCGATCCGGAGGACCTCGATGATTGCAGCATCTGGCAGAGTGTTGTCTACGCGCTGAAGGAAGGTGCAGAGGCGGATGTGCTGCCAAAGGCCGATGAACCTGCAGCACAGGCCATTCTGTTTCCCGATCTGGCAACGGCGCTGGACGGATATGATTTTGGTGCCGCGAAGCCTGAAAAGCCGCTTGAATTTGAAAGCTTCCGTTTCAAGTCGTGCACGCCTGAAGAAGAATGATCGGATTTCCGGTCGTATCAATGTTTAAGGGTCGTGAAACGGCCCGTCCAAGATCAGACTGAAGAAGGAAAGTTCAATGTCTTACGATGTGGTTGTCATCGGTACCGGCCCTGGCGGTTATGTTGCCGCAATCAAGGCCGCACAGCTCGGCCTTTCTGTGGCTGTCGTGGAAAAGCGCAAGACCTTTGGCGGCACTTGTCTCAATGTTGGCTGCATTCCTTCAAAGGCGCTGCTGCACGCATCCGAAGTGTTTGCTGAAGCCGGTCATTCTTTCGATACGCTCGGCGTCGAAATCAGCAAGCCGAAGCTTAATCTTGAAAAGATGATGGCCCACAAGGACGCGACCGTGAAGTCGAATACGTCCGGCGTTGAGTTCCTGTTCAAGAAGAACAAGATCACGCCTTACATCGGCACGGGCAAGATCGTCGCCAAGGGCAAGGTTTCGGTGACTGCTGAAGATGGCAGCGTTCAGGAAATCGAAGCCAAGAACATCATCATTGCAACCGGTTCGGACGTTGCAGGCATTCCGGGCGTCAAGGTCGATATTGACGAGAAGGTCATCCTGTCCTCGACCGGTGCAATCGCTCTCGGCAAGGTTCCGGGTCATCTGGTTGTTGTCGGCGGTGGTGTGATCGGTCTGGAACTTGGTTCCGTCTGGGCACGTCTCGGCGCGAAAGTCACCGTTGTCGAATATCTCGACAAGGTACTTGGCGCGATGGACGGCGAAGTCTCCAAGCAGTTCCAGCGTCTTCTTGAAAAGCAGGGCATTGTCTTCAAACTCGGTGCAAAAGTGACCGGCGTTGAAAAGGCTGGTAAGGGCGCGAAAGTGACTTTTGAGCCAGTCAAGGGTGGCGATGCTGAAACCATTGATGCCGATGCGGTTCTGATTTCCACGGGTCGTCGTCCTTACACCGATGGTCTGGGCCTTGCGGAAGCTGGGGTCAATCTCGATGATCGCGGTCGCGTTGCAATCGACGGTCACTGGCGCACCAATGTCGAAGGTATCTATGCTATCGGCGACGTGGTTCAGGGCCCTATGCTTGCACACAAGGCTGAAGACGAAGGTATCGCAGTTGCCGAAATCATCGCGGGCCAGGCAGGACACGTAAACTTCGACGTCATTCCGAGCGTTGTTTACACGCAGCCGGAAGTGGCTTCTGTCGGCAAGACAGAAGAAGAGCTGAAAGCCGCTGGCATCGAATACAAGATTGGCAAGTTCCCGTTCACGGCAAACGGTCGCGCACGCGCCATGCTGCACACCGATGGCTTTGTGAAGATTCTTGCCGATAAGGCGACGGATCGCGTTTTGGGCGCACATATCCTTGGCTATAACGCTGGTGAAATGATCCACGAACTGGCTGTTCTGATGGAATTCGGCGGCTCGTCCGAAGATCTGGCACGCACCTGTCACGCACACCCAACCATGTCGGAAGCTGTTCGTGAATCTGCCTTGGCAACCTTCGCCAAGCCGATTCACATGTAATCACTGGTTTAGTTCGGTAAGCAGAAAGGCCCGCGAAAGCGGGCCTTTTCGTATGGTTAGTTCTGTGCCGGAGGCGTAGCAGGCGGTGCTGCCGGAGGCATTGTTGTTTCGCCCTGTGTCGTGGGCGGCGGCGGTGCCGTCGTGTCAGTGCTGCTGCCACTGAGGTAAAAGAAATAACCAAGGATCAGAATTGCGGCGATCAGGATGATAGCGAGCATAAGGCCGCTGCTACCTTTCGGTTGTGGCGGTCTACCAACCGGGTCTGCCATCGGATCGGCATGACGCGGGTTATTCAACGGGTCGTTGCGTGGATCGAGTGGGTCAACCATTAGCTCTCCTCCAGTTGGTTGCAACCATTGGAAAGTTTAACGCGAGCAAGCAGCGATTGTTCCGTGTTACATCGCCGTGACGCGATAACCCTTATCGCGCAACAATTCGACAAGCCCTTCTTTGCCGGGCAGATGAAGGGCACCGACAGCGACAAAGACGCCGCCTTTTTCCAAAAGTGGCGCTGCGCGTTCCGCCATGATGTGGTTGCGGTCGGTGAGCATGACTTTCTGGAAAAGGTCGTAATCCTCATCGGTCAGGTCACCGGGCACGATTTTGCGCAGAGCTGGCATGATCATTCCGGTTTCGCCTTGAAGATAAAGAGCGATCATTGTCTCTGTGGTGTCTTCGATTGCGTCACCAAAGTCGGCCGTGGCAATCAGATTGCGCATATGAAAATCAAGCGGAAGCTTGTTCATGGCGCCGAGCTGTTCGGCTGCTGTCTCCAGCCCTTCAACGGGGCGTCCTTCTTCCTCGGCATCGCCCGCGAGCTGACCATCGAGAAAAGCTTCGCCGCGCAGCTTTCGCTCCCGTTCGCATTTGGGAAGTGCCAGCAGGCTGCTGACGATCCAGGGCTTCATTTTGGCGACAGCGCCAAGAACAATGCCGCGCTCCTCGAGCTTCCGGGTAATTTCGGCAAGACGGTCGGGTGGCATATGCGATTGCAGCGTCGAGCCGTCGGTAAAAAGCATCAGCTCCGGCTGTTCGAGCTTGAGGCGCAGAAGCGCTTTCTGATCGAGAACGTCGGTGGCTTCAATCAGGATGGTTTCAGCAGACGCATAGGCCTTTGCGGCAGCGTCGGGCAATTTCATTACACGCGGGTCGCTGAGATGAATGGTGCCGAAGAGATAGGAGGGGGGCAGTCCATCCTTCTCTATCTTCCAGATAATGCCTTTGTGGTTGGGAATATTCTCTGTGTCTTCCCGCAGCTGCTCCCAGAGTTTGGGATCTTTCTTGTCCAATCCGTCGAGCAGATTGACGCCGCGTGTGGTACAGGTCGCGGAAGTTTCCTCGGCACGAACGTGGATTGAGCTTGCAAAAAGCGCGCAGGCAAACAGGAGAAACAGCTTTTTCATAAAGAGAATATAGGTGGTCGGGCGCGATATGGAATGGCAATTTTCAGGCGCGCGGATGCGCCTTATCATAAACATCGAGAAGTCGCGCCGTATCGACGCCGGTATAGACCTGCGTTGTCGACAGGCTCGCATGACCGAGCAATTCCTGAATGGTCCTGAGATCGCCGCCGCGACCCAAAAGATGTGTCGCAAAGGAGTGGCGCAGCGCATGTGGAGTTGCAGTATCTGGCAGACCAAGACCCGCGCGGAGCTTCTGCATTTCTCGCTGGATGATTGCTGAGTGAAGAATGCCACCTTTCGCGCCGCGGAACAGCGGCTTGTCGGCGGAAAGGTCAAACGGACAAAGCGAACGATATTGTGCGACAGCACGGTGCACTGCCGGAAGCAGTGGCACCATGCGCGCCTTGCCGCCCTTACCGGTGATCGAAATCGAGAGGGCGGACGCGTCATTGAGCGCATCACCGGCAAGGCCAAGCGCCTCCGAAATGCGCAGGCCGCATCCGTAGAGAAGTGTCAGGACAGCAGCATTGCGCGCAGCAATCCACGGTTCCTCAGCCATCTGTCCATCGGCTGCAACAACCCGACGCGCATCTTCGGCGGTTAGTGGTTTTGGCAGAGACTTTGGTTGGCGGGGCGCCCGTATGGCGCTCGCACCGGCTGCATTAACCAGACCACGCTTTTCCAGATGCCGCAGCAGCGAGCGTACACCGGCAAGACCACGGCCGAGCGTGCGGGCACCAACACCCTCATTGCGTCGATTGGCAAGAAATGAACGCAGATCGGCGACACGCAGATTGCCGACATCCTTGATCGAGGGTGGCTCGCCCAGATGATGGGTGAGGAAATGCAGAAACTGGCGCGTGTCGCGCTCATAGGCTTCAAGCGTGTTTTCAGAAAGACGACGCATATCTTTCAGCGTTTTCAGCCATTCCTCGCGCGCGGCCGCAAGATCGGCACGGGCAGGGATCAGGATTTCGCTCTGTGTCGCCATCTTCGGGATTCGCTCTCGCATTGTGTTGATTATAGTCTGCCAGCGATAGGTTGCCGGGCGGTAAATGCCCCACTTTTCGTTTTTCTTGGCGTTTCTGCGGGAAATTGAGTAAGCGATATAAAAACAGCCCTTAAATTATGGAAATTTTCATGTCGCGCCCAGAGAACCCGATCCAGCTTGCCGTTATCGGAGCCGCCCATGGCATACGCGGCGAAGTCCGGGTCAAGACATTTACCGACGATCCTCTGGCCATTGCCGATTATGGCCTGCTTTATGACGGACAAGGCAAGGCCTATGAGGTGTTGGAGGCACGTTCGGCCAAGACGGTTGTCGTCGTGCGCTTCAAAGGTGTCAATGATCGCAATGCAGCCGAAGCGCTGAACGGAACGGAGCTTTTTATCGACCGTTCGCAATTGCCCGATGACGAGCTTGATGAGGACGAGTTTTTTCAGACCGATCTGATTGGTCTTGAAGCACTTGATGCAGATGGCAAATCTTATGGTGTTGTCAGCGCCCTTTTTGACTTTGGCGGTGGTGATCTGATTGAACTCAGCCTCAAGGGCAAGCGCCCAATGCTGATCCCTTTTACCGAAGCAGCGGTGCCGGAGATCGATTTTGAGAAAGGCACCATACGTGTCGATCCGTATGCGGCGGGATTGATCGCAGACGAAGATGACAATCCGCTTCGCGACGACGAAGAGTCCCCAAACGAAAAGAAGCGGCCGAAGAAGTCATGATCGACCTGCCTGATACGGATAATGCCGAGCAGACTTTTCATGCTTCCGTGCTGACCCTTTATCCTGAAATGTTCCCCGGACCTTTGGGTGTTTCTCTGGCTGGCAAGGCGCTTGCCGAAGGCACATGGTCGCTTGATACGGTGCAGATCCGTGATTTTGCGGAGGGCAAGCACCGCATGGTTGATGACACGCCTTCGGGTGGTGGCGCAGGCATGGTGATGAAGCCGGATGTGGTGGCGCGGGCGCTCGATTCGGTTGGTGATGATCGTCCCATGTTGCTGATGAGCCCGCGCGGTGCGCCACTGACGCAAAAGCGCGTGCGCGAACTGGCGGAAGGTCCGGGTGCCATCATTCTTTGCGGTCGCTTTGAGGGCGTGGACGAACGTGTGATCGAGGGGCGTCAACTCGAAGAGATCTCGATTGGTGATTATATCCTGTCGGGTGGCGAGACGGCGGCAATCGTGTTGCTCGATGCTATCGTAAGGCTGCTTCCAGGGGTCATGGGCAATCGGGAATCGGGTGAAACAGAAAGCTTCGAGACCGGGCTTCTGGAACATCCGCATTATACGCGTCCGCAGGTTTGGGAAGGGCGTTCCATTCCTGAAATCCTGACATCCGGTAATCATGGCGCGATTGATAAATGGCGGCATGCAGAGGCCGAGCGTATCACAAAGGAACGGCGTCCTGATCTTTGGGAAGCCTATCGAGAGGCAAAACGCAAATGAACCTGATCCAGCGGCTCGAAAGTCTTTCCTTAGCATTGTTGGCGCTTGGTGCTTACTGGATAAGCGGCGTGAGCTGGTGGCTTTTTGCAGCCCTGATTCTCGCACCTGATCTGTCTTTCTTTGCCTATATGAAAGGACCGCGTACGGGTGCGGTCGTCTATAATATCGCGCATAGCTGGATCGGCGTTGTGTTGCTGTCTGTGCTGGGTTGGGCGATGAGCTGGCCGCTCTGCTTTGCGATTGCACTTATATGGGCGGTGCATATCGGCGTGGATCGTGCGCTTGGGTTCGGCCTCAAATACGGGACCGGCTTCAAAGATACCCATCTCGGGCGCATTGGCAGCTGATCGTTATTTCGTTCCCCGATATTGATTCATTTGCGGCAATGGTGTATTGCCGCGCCAGTTCGGGGAAACCCAACATCGTAATATCCGGTTCGGGCAAAGCCCGAGACGTCCGTAAACCAATAAATGGTGCACCGCTCCTGCCTGATTTTCGGGCATAACCGCAAGGCCAAGGTTGCTTGGCGGTAAGTGCAGAGCGCTCTGGCTGTTTGAGAAGAATTCAGAAGGAATCAGACGATGACCGATATCATTCGTCAGCTCGAAGCCGAACAGGCAGCAAAGATCGCTGAAAAGCGCACACTTCCAGATTTCAAGCCAGGCGACACAGTTCGCGTTCAGGTTCGTGTTACTGAAGGTACACGTACCCGCGTGCAGGCCTATGAAGGCGTTTGCATTGCCCGTTCCGGCGCTGGCATCAACGAAAACTTCACCGTTCGCAAGATTTCTTATGGCGAAGGCGTAGAGCGCGTATTCCCTGTTTATTCGCCAATCGTAGAAGGCGTTGAACTGGTTCGCAGCGGTAAAGTCCGTCGCGCGAAGCTTTACTACCTTCGTGGCCTTACCGGTAAGGCTGCACGTATTGCTGAGAAGAAAGACAACCGCACCAAGGCAGAGCGCGAAGCCGACAAGGCCGCTGCTGCTAAGGCAGAAGCTGCAAAGACTGCTGCTGAATAAGCCAGTTTTAGCAAGAATCTGAAAAAGGCGGTCTTCGGACCGCCTTTTTTATTTGCAAAAGCCAAAAGGCTGCGTAACATATTGCATAAATCTGCCTTAATTACGCAAGATTGTTACTGCGACACCCTGTTGCGGTTTGTGTTTCTTGACGAAACGCCAAGGCGGGTGCATATGACAGCTCAAATTAAGAACTATTCAAAGGAACTCTCGCAATGAGCGCGCCGCGTACACTTTATGACAAGATCTGGGACGACCATGTAGTGGATCAGCAGGACGATGGTACCTGCCTCCTTTATATTGATCGCCATCTTGTGCACGAAGTGACGAGCCCGCAGGCTTTTGAAGGTCTGCGCATGACGGGCCGCAAGGTGCGCCATCCTGAGAGAACACTGGCAGTTGTTGACCACAATGTGCCGACCTCACCGGACCGTATCAACGGTATCAAGAACGAGGAAAGCCGCATTCAGGTTGAAGCTCTGGCCAGGAATGCCGCTGATTTCGGCGTTGAATATTATTCCGAGCGCGATCGTCGTCAGGGCGTGGTGCACATCGTTGGACCGGAACAGGGCTTTACGCTGCCGGGGATGACGATTGTTTGTGGCGACAGCCACACATCGACCCACGGTGCCTTCGGTTCGCTGGCGCATGGCATTGGCACATCGGAAGTTGAACACGTTCTGGCAACCCAGACGCTGATCCAGAAGAAAGCCAAGAACATGCTTGTGCGTGTTGATGGCGAACTGGCTCCAGGCGTCACCGCCAAGGACATCACGCTTGCAATCATTGGCGAGATTGGCACGGCTGGCGGCACAGGCTATGTGATCGAATATGCTGGCAGCGCCATTCGCTCGCTGTCGATGGAAGGCCGCATGACGGTCTGCAACATGTCGATTGAAGGCGGCGCACGCGCCGGTCTGATCGCGCCTGATGAGACGACCTTCGCTTACATCACAGGCAAGCCACGCGCACCAAAGGGTGAAACCCTTGAGCAGGCAATTGGCTACTGGAAGACACTGCATTCGGACGAAGGTGCACATTTCGACAAGATCGTCGAACTGGATGCGGCCAAGATTTCGCCTGTTGTTTCCTGGGGCTCATCACCGGAAGACGTGGTGTTTGTTACCGACATCGTGCCTAATCCTGATGAGATCAAGGACGAAACCAAGCGTGCATCGAAGTGGCGTGCGCTCGATTATATGGGCTTGAAGCCCGGTACAAAGATGACGGATATCACGATTGACCGCGTCTTTATCGGTTCCTGCACCAATGGCCGTATCGAAGATTTGCGCGATGCTGCGCGTATGGCGAAGGGCAAGAAAGTTGCCGCTGGTGTCAGTGCAATGATCGTTCCGGGTTCGGGTCTTGTGAAGGAACAGGCAGAAGCTGAAGGTCTGGATAAAGTCTTCATCGAAGCTGGTTTCGACTGGCGTGAGCCCGGCTGCTCGATGTGCCTTGCCATGAATGATGACCGGCTTAAGCCGGGTGAACGTTGCGCATCGACCTCGAACCGTAACTTTGAAGGCCGTCAGGGCTTCAAGGGACGCACGCATCTGGTGTCACCTGCCATGGCTGCGGCCGCTGCTATCGCCGGTCATTTCGTGGACATCCGCGACTGGAACTAATCTTTCTTTTGAGAGAGTTTAAGTAAGTTTGAAAATAGCCGTCGGAGTAATCCGGCGGCTTTTTCGTGCTTGGAGTGGCGTCTGAAATCAGACTTTTACTTACTAAATTAGCTGCATTTTTATGCGTTGAATGTATAATGCGTTCTGGTTGGCAAATGCTTCTTCAGCGTGGCTGAAATGAGGGGTATTGTCAGGTAATCGGATCGGGGGATACGGGCCTATAGGAATGGTTCGTAGGCGTATGCCGGAAAGCGCGGATGGACGGAGCAGAGTTCATACTCCTGATCAACATGACCGTTTCAGGTCTGTTTGTTTTTACCTTTCTCGGTATCGCGGCCTTTGCACGCGACAATGCTGCTGCACCAGTTTTTGCTATCGGCTTCGTTTTTGCGATGCTCTACTTCCTCATAGAACTGCTGATGCCATCGATCCCAAGCCAGAAACTTGGCTATATGCTGGCATTTGCCGCTTATTTCATGACGCTGGCGTCTCTGGTAATCGGGCTTGCGCGTATGTATTCGTCGCCTGTTCCATGGTGGCCGCTTGGGGTGCTTCTGATCGGATCACTGGCAATGGTCTACGGCATTTATGACATTGCGCGCAGTGAGATGATTGGCCAAATTCTGTATCAGGTACCTTATTTCCTGACATTGATGGTTGCTGTCTGGGTTGTAATGCGCGGGCGTTCAAACACGCGTGCGCAAAGCCGCCCGTTTGGGCGGTCATGGGGTGCGCTTGACGGGCTGATGGCGGGTCTGTTCACAATGGGCGCCATTCATTTTCTGCTCAAACCAGTCCTGGCCTCGCTGGTGGGTGGCGTTGGTGTTGATCCGGACGACTATGTTCGAACCGACTACGCCTTGTTGGTGCAATCAATTGGTGCCGGGCTTTCGGTTGCGGGGGGATTGCTGCTTTTGCTGAGCCTTATGGGCGAATTGATTTCTGATGTGACGCTGCGCTCGGAAACCGATCAGCTTTCGAGCCTTCTCAACAGGCGCGGGTTTGAGTTCAGGGCAGAAGCTTTGATTGATAAATCAAAGCGTATGCGGCAGGCGCTATCGCTCATCGTCTGCGATATCGATTACTTCAAGTCGATCAATGACACCCATGGGCATGCTCTTGGTGATCGGGTGATTGCGGCTTTTGCCGATGAATTGCGCCGTTCGGCGGCCTCCAAGGGCGGCATCGCTGCGCGTATGGGCGGTGAGGAATTTGCCGTTCTGCTTCCCGGCCATACGATCCAGTCGGCATGGCGGTTTGCAGAAAGGGCGCGCCTGGCCTGTGCTGATATCACACTTCCCGGCGTTTCAGGCGATGTGGGCTTCGCGGTGAGTTTTGGTGTCACAGAAATGGAGTTTGATGACTTCTTTTCCGATGTTTACAAACGTGCCGACGGCGCGCTTTACGAAGCCAAGAAGAATGGTCGTAATTGTGTCCGCACAGCGCTGCCGATGATGCTTGATGACAATGTGGTCGAGTTTCGAGGCTTAAACAATGGCCGCAGGCTGAGCTGATGTCGCGTGCACTGGGCTTTACCTTTGGTCGGGGTCTTGTCTACACCGAGCTCTTGTCTACAATTGAGGTGTTTCCGATTTCAGGAAATATATTTTGAGGGAAAGATTGCTCATGACCGTAGATCATGCCGTCGATATAGCGCTTCTTCATCTGCGCGATGCCCATGAGTTCGCGCCGCTGCTTGCGAGCTATGCGCAGGCACTGAAGCGCGGTGCGCCGCGTCGTCCGGATGAGTTTTACGCTGAGCATTTGCTGCAGGACCGCGCCACTGAGATTCTGGGCGCTCGCGTTGACGGCGACCTCGTTGGCTTTGTGATCTTCTATGATCTCCCTGAGCCGGTATCCGGTCTTCGTGCAGGGCAGGTGGATCATATCTACGTGCATCACGATCATCGCGGTAAAGGCATCGCCAAGGCACTCATCGACTTGCTGGCCGACAAGGCAGAAGAACGCAGCTGGTCGAAGCTGGTGCTCAATGCGCCGCGCGTGCCGGAAGATGGCCGCAAGCTCTATGAACAGATCGCGACTGCTGCCGACTGGTCGAGCTATGTGATTCGCTTCGGCAACTAGGCCTCATCCGCAAAAGTGGATGAAATTACACATGTTTTTGGGAATCCCTGACTTCAATCGTTTGAATGCCGCAATCACGCGATTGTGTCGCTAAGGTGCGACCAATTGTTAGTCTTTTCGTGAAAAAGCTTCTTTGACGAGAGGGTAAAAGCGCAGTAGAAAGCGCCAGATAGGGTCGTGCGACACGATCCAGCCACATTTTCTGGGTCGTGCCGGCGCAGGATCGAAAAATTCTGTTTCCTGCGTTGTGAGCGACATCGAACTCGGTTCTGAATGAACCGCCATTCGTTTCATTCTGCCAATAAAAGACTGGTAAGATGAAGCGGGTAGAAACGTCAGGGAAGCCCACGAGAGCCATGACACAACCGACCGTTACGCGTCAGCGTCCTTTGTCGCCGCATTTGTCGATCTATCGACCGAAGATCACGATGACGATGTCCATCATCCATCGTATCACGGGTGGCGCGCTTTATTTCGGAACCCTTCTCCTCGCTGCATGGCTGATCGCTGCTGCAATCGGCGAAGATGCCTTCAAAACCGTAAGCTGGGTCTATAGTTCGTGGATCGGCTATATTGTGCTGTTCGGCTACACATGGGCGTTGCTGCACCATCTGGCTGGCGGCATACGCCATTTCATCTGGGATATGGGCGCCGGACTTGAAAAGCACACGGCCAGCAAGATTGCCTGGCTGACGCTGGCCTTCTCGCTGCCTGCGACGATCCTTGTCTGGGTTGTTGCTTTCGCAGTGCGCTGAAAGGATTTCTGACATGAGCGATATGCGTACGCCTCTCGGCAAAGTTCGCGGTCTGGGGTCGGCCAAGGAAGGCACCGGCCATTTCTGGTTTCAGCGCATGAGTGCTGTCGCACTCGTGCCGCTGGTTCTGTTTTTCATTGGTCTGGTTGTTTCGCTTCATGGCGCAAGCTATGCGGAAGTGAAAGCCGTTCTGGCGCATCCGTTCACCGCTCTGGTGATGGCGCTGTTCGTGCTGACCGGCGTCTACCACATGCGTCTTGGCATGCAGGTTATTATTGAAGATTACATTCACGGCGAAGGCATGAAGGTCCTGCTCGTCATGCTCAACACCTTCTTCACGGTGTTTGTTGGTGTGGCTTGCGTTTATGCGATCCTCAAGCTGAGCTTCGGAGGTTGATAGCCCGATGGCTAGTGCACAAAATAATGCAGCCGGTGCTGCGGGCGAAAAGAACTACAAGTTCATTGATCATAAATTTGATGTTGTCGTGGTTGGTGCCGGTGGCGCCGGTCTGCGCGCAACGCTCGGCATGGCTGAACAGGGCCTGAAGACAGCCTGCATCACCAAGGTTTTCCCGACGCGTTCCCATACGGTTGCAGCGCAGGGCGGTATCGCAGCGTCGCTCAAGAATATGGGTCCGGATAGCTGGCAGTGGCATATGTACGATACCGTCAAGGGATCGGACTGGCTCGGCGACACCGATGCCATGGAATATCTGGCGCGTGAAGCACCTGCTGCGGTTTACGAACTGGAGCATTACGGCGTGCCTTTCTCGCGTACTGAAGAAGGCAAGATTTATCAGCGCCCGTTTGGCGGCCATATGCAGAACTTTGGTGATGGTCCTCCGGTTCAGCGCACCTGCGCTGCTGCTGACCGCACCGGCCACGCGATCCTGCACACGCTTTACGGCCAGTCGCTCAAGAACAACGCGCAGTTCTTCATCGAATATTTTGCGCTCGATCTGATCATGACCGACGGCGTCTGCACAGGCGTTGTTGCCTGGAACCTCGACGACGGTACGATCCATCGCTTCTCCGCCAAGATGGTGGTTCTGGCGACGGGCGGTTATGGCCGTTCGTATTTCTCGGCTACGTCTGCTCACACCTGCACCGGCGACGGTGGCGGTATGGCTGCTCGCGCTGGCTTGCCTTTGCAGGATATGGAATTCGTTCAGTTCCATCCGACCGGCATTTACGGCGCAGGCTGCCTGATCACTGAAGGCGCGCGCGGCGAAGGCGGTTATCTCGTCAATTCCGAAGGCGAGCGCTTCATGGAGCGTTATGCGCCTTCTGCCAAGGATCTGGCCTCCCGTGACGTTGTCTCGCGCTGCATGACCATGGAAATCCGCGCTGGTCGCGGCGTTGGCAAGAACAAGGACCACATCTACCTGCATCTCGACCATCTCGATCCGGCTGTTCTGCATGAGCGCCTGCCGGGCATTTCCGAGTCGGCCAAGATTTTCGCAGGCGTCGATGTGACCAAGGAACCGATCCCGGTTCTGCCAACCGTTCACTACAATATGGGCGGCATTCCAACCAATTACTGGGGCGAAGTGCTGAACCCGACCTCGGAAGATCCGGACCGCGTACAGCCGGGCCTGATGGCTGTCGGTGAAGCAGGCTGTGCGTCTGTTCATGGTGCTAACCGTCTGGGTTCCAACTCGCTGATCGATCTCGTGGTGTTTGGCCGTGCGGCGGCAATCCGTGCTGGCGAAGTCATTGACCGCGCTGCGAAGATTCCGGACATCAACGAAGCAGCCGTTGAAAAGATCATGGATCGTTTCCATCGTCTTCGTTATGCCAACGGCTCAACGCCGACCGCAGAACTGCGCGAAAAAATGCAGCGCACCATGCAGGAAGATGCGGCCGTGTTCCGCACGGATGAATCGCTCAAGCAGGGCGTTCAGCGCATGTCGGCAATCTGGAAAGAACTTCCGGACATCAAGGTCAGCGACCGCTCGATGATCTGGAACTCCGATCTGGTTGAGACGCTGGAACTGGAAAACCTGATGGCAAACGCGATGGTGACAGTTGTTTCGGCTGAAGCCCGTCACGAAAGCCGCGGCGCGCATGCGCATGAGGATTTCCCGGATCGTAACGACGCCGAATGGCGTAAACACACCCTTTCATGGCTGTCGCCAAATGGCGACGTGAAGCTTGATTACCGTCCAGTTCATCTCGATCCGCTGACGACCGAGGATGAAGGTGGCATCAGCCTGGCCAAAATCGCGCCGAAAAAGCGCGTTTACTAATTGAGGGAATGAGCAATGGTTGAACTCGCACTTCCCAAAAACTCCCGTATGCAGGAAGGCAAGACCTGGCCGCGTCCAGATGGTGCCAAGAATGTAACGGAGTACCGCATTTATCGCTGGTCGCCGGATGACGATGCAAATCCAAGCATCGATACCTATTATATCGACCGCGACGATTGCGGCCCGATGGTGCTCGATGGTCTTCTTTACATCAAGAATAAGATCGATCCGACGCTGACTCTGCGCCGTTCGTGCCGTGAAGGCATTTGCGGTTCCTGCGCGATGAACATCGATGGCGCCAACACGCTCGCCTGCACCAAGGGCATGGACGAGATCAAGGGGCCCATCAAGGTTTATCCGCTGCCGCATATGCCGGTTGTGAAGGATCTGGTGCCTGATCTCAGCAACTTCTACGCCCAGCACCGTTCGATTGAGCCTTGGCTCAAGACGGTTTCGCCTGAGCCGCAGAAGGAATGGCTGCAGAGCCACGAAGATCGTCAGAAGCTCGATGGTCTTTACGAGTGCATTCTCTGCGCCTGCTGCTCGACCTCGTGCCCAAGCTACTGGTGGAATGGCGACCGTTATCTTGGACCAGCCGTGCTGCTTCAGGCCTATCGCTGGCTGATCGACAGCCGCGATGAAGCCAAGGGCGAACGTCTCGACAACCTCGAAGATCCGTTCCGTCTGTATCGCTGCCACACGATCATGAACTGCGCGCAGACTTGCCCGAAGGGTCTCAACCCTGCAAAGGCGATTGCCGAGATCAAGAAGATGATGGTCGAGCGCCGCGTTTAGAACGCACTGCATTGAAAGAAAGAAAAGGGAGGCTCTGCCTCCCTTTTCTTTTGTCTCATCTATTGGCAGGGACTTGATCTTTGCTGTTTTGCCGATATCTGATCTAATTAGTGGAATTCATCGCTGCTTTGAAGGTCTTTCATGCTCGATCATATCGGTTTCAACATTTCCAGCATGCCAAAATCCCGCGCATTCTATGATGCAGCGTTAGCCCCTCTGGGCATCACGCGGGCGATGGAATTTGGTGATTGGGTCGGTTATGGCCGAAATGGCAAGCCGGAATTCTGGATCGGTAAGCAGAAAGGCTCAAAGCTTGCAGGCGTGTTGCATGTGGCTTTTTCGGCAGGCACGCGTTCCGAAGTCGATCGCTTCTATGAGGCGGCACTTACTGCAGGCGGACGCGATAACGGTAAACCCGGTCTGCGTGAGCACTATCACCCGGACTATTATGCGGCTTTTGTGATTGATCCCGATGGACACAATATCGAGGCTGTCTGCCATTTGCCGGAATAAAAAAGCGGGCACGGCCCGCTTTTTTCATATTGATCGCTCAGACCAGCTTGGCATCCAGTGTTACTTCGATTGCGCCCAGTGCTTTCGAAAGTGGACAGGATTCCTTTGCTTTCCTGGCGAGACTTGCAAAGTCATCTGCGGAAATCCCAGGTATGGTGGCGTTGAGTGTCAACGCGCTGCGTGAGATTGCGAAACCGCCGCCTGATGCGGGGCCGACTGTTACCGTGGCAGTGGCTTCCAGCTTCTCAGCTGGTGTACCGTGCTCGGTCAGAAGTGCGGAAAGTTGCATTGCGAAACAGCCAGCATGTGCTGCCCCCAGCAGTTCTTCCGGATTGGTGCCAGCGCGGCCACTTTCATCTTCAAAGCGCGCCTTGAAGTCGTAAGGCAAGTCTTTCAATGCACCACTTTGCGTGTTGAGCGTGCCTTTGCCGTCTTTGAGTGTACCTTTCCAGACTGCCGTTGCTTTTCTGTCCATGGGAAGCTCCTCTGTTTGGGTTACACCTCACATAGGGCGGTGCTCCGCTGCTTCCAGTGCAGCCTTCCGGTTTGTATCCGCTGCCCATGCAAGGGAAAGCATCAGAACCATAATTATGATCATGTTGAAGAAAAAGCGGTCATAGGGCATCGGGAAATAGACGAACTTGCCAAGCATCCCGATGAACATGGCGAAAACAATGCCATTGAGCCGAGGAATTGTGGTCTTGATACCGGCTCTCGCCATTGCCGCCCACGCCACCAGTGATACCAAAAGCATTGAAGGCCAGCTTTCGAGATAAAGCGCCAGAATGACACCGCGAATATAAGCCTTGATGAGGAGCAGAAGCGAGAAGTCCGGCTTGAAGCCACTCATGGAATTCTGCATTTGGATGCAGGTGAAATAGAGATGCGCCCACCAGCCGGGATGCCCGGCGCGACTGGAGATAACGAGGCCGATGATTAGGCATGCTACGAATGCCGTAAGCAAAGGCAGCTTGCGCCAGCCAAAAAGCACTGCAGCTATCAGCAGGGCAAAAATCATTATTATATTGTCGGGTCTGATCGTAAATGACAGAACGAGCAGGACAGATGCGAGCCAGTCCCGCTCTTTCAACAGGGCAAAAATGGCTGCAAAGGAAAATGCAGCCAGAACAATGTCTGGAAAGACAGCAGACGTCATCGGTCCAAAGCCTGCCAGCAGAAGGGCGGGCCCGACCAGAAGCCCGGCCTGAAGCGCGTTATAACAGGCGAGGATCGCAAGGATAATCAGACCAGAAGCAATCGCTGCTGCGAGACTGATGAGATGCCCTCCCAGCACAAGCCCTGTATAGGGTTCGATGAGACGCAACATCTGCACATAGCCGATCTTGACCCTGTACATGATAAGTTGCGACTGAAAGTTATTGGGGCTTTCCCATTGCGCGCGGCGATAATCACCGGCGTATTTCAGAGCGTTGATCTCGTCTGGCGTGGTAACAGCTGCAACCTGCCGCCATGTTTCTTCGTGAAGCGCTGTCGCATCCGGGTAGCGATTCTCAATCGCGGTGGCGATATAAGGGATCATGTCCCAGTTGTTATCGGGTTTCGTAACCGAATAGATCACTGTAACAGCGATAGCCGCCAGAACAGCCAGAGCGCCTGCGATTTTGGATAATCTGTGCAGCAATTCTGCCGACAATAAGCCGCTCTGCATGCGGATGGCTTTGTCTATCAGTCTGTCATCCGTATGCATATGCTCGCGAGTCCCCCGACGCCTAAGCTAGTGCCTGCTCTTTTTTAGCAAAGGTTGAAGCTTTTGCCATCAGGAAGCGTTGCGTTATTCCCGAAAAGTAACGCCCCTTTTGCGCGTTTGACTCGATCTATTTGTTTTGACGCATTTCTGAGCGCAAAATCTCGAGCACTTCCTGTTTTTCTTGAATCATTGGAAATGCTCTATCTCTTTGTTTTTTCGCATTATCCGATGCAAAACCGCTTCGCACTTTTGCTGGAAATGCTCTAATTCCCCACAGACCCTAAATCGCCTCACCCTGCAAAAGGCGTGGAGTATCGCCTGATAGTCCTGCTGCCTGTTTGATGAAGAAGGACTTGAGGCTTGGTACGCGGTCGACAAGCCCAAGGCCGATGTCGCGGATCGTGCGAATAGCGGGATTGTCATTGGAGAACAATTTGGTCAGCACATCGGTCGTGACACCCATCTGCACCGTATCGAAGCGGCGCCATGCCTGATAGCGTTCAAGGGCCGCAAAGGAGCCGATATCGAGACCAAGACGATCGGTTTCGACGATGACTTCGGCGATGGCTGCTGCATCACGGAAGCCAAGATTGAGACCCTGGCCGGCAATCGGGTGGATGCGGTGTGCAGCATCACCCACAAGCGCAAAGCGTGGTTTCACGAATTCACGCGCCAGTGTCAGGCCGAGCGGAAATGCACGGCGCGGGCCTTCGACAGTGAGTGCACCGAGGCGATGGCCGAAACGCTGTTCAAGTTCGGCTTCAAAGATGAAATCATCTTCGCGGATCAACCGTTCGGCATCTGCTGTGCGTTCTGTCCAGACAAGCGAACTGCGGTTGCCGGGAAGCGGGAGAATCGCGAACGGACCGGCAGGCAGGAAATGTTCATCGGCGCGGCCGCCATGCGGACGCTCGTGGGCGACGTTACAAACGATGCCGGACTGATCATAGTCCCAGTTGACCGTCTTGATGCCTGCAATGTCACGCAGGCGCGATTTTGCACCATCGGCAGCAATCAGCAGGCGTGTCGTGAGCGTTTCGCCATTTGCCAGTTTGACAGTGACGGATTCCGGATTGGTTTCGAAATTCTCGACGCTCATGCCTTCGATGAAGGTGATGCCAAGCTTCTCTGCCTGTTTGTGAAGTGCGGTGTTGAGAACGCGGTTTTCAACCATATGCGCGAACGGCTCACCGGGGTTAACGTCGCCTGCAAAGGTGAGATACACCGGACGCACGGGATCAGATGTGCGGGAATCGGTGACAACCATTTCGGTGATGGGCTGAGCTTCGGTAACGATTTCCTGCCAGCAGCCAAGCTTGTCGAGCATCCGGGAGGCTGCGGCTGCAATGGAAGACGCGCGCGGGTCTTTTTTCCATGCGCCAGCCGGTGCGCCATCAATCACCGTAACAGAAAGATGCGGAGCGGCGGACTTGACGGCAACAGCAGTCACAAGCCCGACATAGCCGCCGCCTGCAATGATGAGATCGTTCTTGTCCGTTGTCTTTTGACTGTTAGCTGCAGACATCGCTCGTTCCTTTCGGATATTCAGATCACCCTTCGGTGAAGCAAAGGCTTCCACTTGACAGTTTCTCTTGTGCAGGCACAAACAGTTCACCGAGAATATATTGCCTATATAGGATTTCAGGAGACAGGCTGTCCATGTCAGATAATGAAAAGACTGGGTCCGATAATGAAAAACCGGGTGTCGTGAAAAGCGAACAAACCGCTGCCATGCAGCAACTGCTTGTAACGCTTGATCTCGAAACACTTGAAATGGATCTCTTCCGTGGCAACAGCCCGCAGGTCGGCTGGCAGCGTGTGTTCGGCGGGCAGGTGATCGGTCAGGCGCTGATCGCTGCGCAGCGCACCGTTGAGCCGGATCGGCACGTTCATTCCCTGCACGGATATTTTGTGCGCCCGGGTGATCCGTCCATTCCGATTGTCTATGAGGTTGACCGCATCCGTGACGGTTCCAGTTTCAATACGCGTCGCGTGCTGGCCAAGCAGCATGGCAAGGCGATATTCACATTGTCTGCGTCCTTCCAGATTGATGAAGATGGTTTGAGCCATCAGATTGATATGCCGAAAGACCTGCCGATGCCGGAACAACTGGTCGGCGATCACGATCTGAAGGAAGAATATCTCCACCTGGCCCCTGCAGGCGTGCGCAAATACTGGGAGCAGGAGCGGCCGATTGAAATCAAGCCGGTTTCGCTCAAGCATTATTTTTCGCGTGAGAAGCTCGCGCCCAGCCAGCATGTCTGGGTGCGTGCGCGTGGCATCGTGCCCGACGATCGTGCTCTGCAGGCGGCAATCCTCGCTTATCTGTCGGATATGACGTTGCTCGATACATCGCTTCATCCGCATGGACGCACCATTTTCGACCGTGATTTGCAGGTGGCGAGCCTTGATCATGCAATGTGGTTCCACCGTCCTTGCCGGCTCGATGACTGGCTCCTGTACACGCAGGACACACCAAGTGCTTCCGGTGCACGCGGGTTCAATCGCGGTGCGCTTTACACGCGTGACGGTCTTCTGATTGCTTCGGTCGCGCAGGAAGGACTTATTCGCGTGCATGAAAAAGACAAGTGATGTTATTTTAATCACCAAGGAATTCAGTGGTTAAATTTTATGCATTTGTGAAGTGGCTTGAGCCTGCATGAAATGCAAAAGCTGAATCCGATGAATCACTTAGAGCGGTTTTTCTGTCATCAGAAAGCCGCTCAATTTTTTTATGTTCATATTTTTTTGAGAACCTGGCACCGCTTCAAAGCTCATCTGAAAAGCCCGGAGTTTGGGCGAAAATGCGGTAATCCGTCTCCTGCTTCCATCATTTGTCGTGCAGTGAATATCAGAAAAATTGCACTTGAGCGGTGCTGCCCAACCCAACTGGCACGATTTTTGTTTCTCTCAGTCTGAACCGGTCTTTTCAGCGCAGACGCGTTTGAAGCCGCCATTCGACGGAGATACTCGATGCTCATAACAGGAAGATTCAAGCAAACGGCTTTGGCCACCTTGCCAGCACTGCTCGTTCTTGCAGGAACGGCACTGGCTCAGGATGCAGCCGCGCCCACCCCGACACTTGATACCGGCGATACGGCCTGGATGCTGACTTCAACCGCGCTCGTGTTGATGATGACCATCCCGGGCCTGGCGCTGTTCTATGGCGGTATGGTGCGCAAGAAGAACGTACTTTCGACGGTCATGCAGAGCTTTGCCGTCACGTGCCTTATGTCGGTTCTGTGGATGGTCGTCGGCTATTCGCTGGCCTTCACCGATGGCGGCTCCATGAATGCTTATATTGGTGGATTCTCCAAGGCATTCTTCTCCGGTGTGACGATGGATTCGCTCACGGGCACCATTCCGGAATATCTCTTCATCGTCTTCCAGATGACGTTTGCGGTCATCACACCAGCGCTTATTGCCGGTTCGTTTGCTGAACGCATGAAGTTTTCATCCATGCTGGTCTTCCTGACGCTCTGGTTGTTCATCGTCTATATCCCGGTTGCTCACTGGGTATGGGGCGGCGGTTTCCTCGGTTCAGACGGCGTTCTCGACTTTGCTGGCGGTACGGTTGTTCACATCAATGCCGGTGTTGCAGGCCTTGTTGCAGCGCTCATCATTGGCAAGCGCGACGGTTACGGACAGACCAACATGGCGCCGCATAACCTCGTTCTCTCGGTCATTGGTGCAGCCCTTCTGTGGGTGGGCTGGTTCGGCTTCAACGCTGGTTCGGCTCTCGGTGCAAATTCCCTTGCAGCTGTTGCCATGCTCAACACGCAGGTCGCGACCGCTGGTGCAGCCCTTGCCTGGATGTTTGCAGAATGGGCGATCGCCGGTAAGCCAAGCGTTCTTGGTATCATTTCGGGTGCTGTTGCAGGTCTCGTTGCTGTCACTCCTGCCGCTGGCTTCGTCAATCCGATGGGTGCGCTCATTCTGGGTATTATCGCGGGTGCTGTCTGTTACGTTGCAGCCGTCAAGATCAAGCATGCGCTTGGCTATGACGACTCACTCGATGCATTCGGCGTCCATGGCGTCGGCGGCTTCGTCGGTGCGATCCTGACCGGTGTCTTTGCTGACGCGACGATCAACGCAGCCGGTGAAGGTGCAACCGTAGGTAAGCAGTTTTTTGGTGCTGCGATCACTGTTGTCTACACGGCAGTTGCAACCGCAATCATTCTGTATGTTGTCAAGGCCGTTATGGGGCTGCGTCCAAGCAAGCAGGCCGAAATGGAAGGCCTCGATATCGCTTTGCACGGCGAGTCTGTTCAGTAGAACAGAGTTGTCTCAACAGGAAAAAGGCGCGGGAAACCGCGCCTTTTTCATTTGCGATTGAATTCCTTTGGATAAGTCAGTGCATGGTTAATGGGGAATTAACCATCACAAGGCTAGGATCGCCCCGATTCATTGCGCCCGAGGTTTAATAACCAGACGGCAATAAAACATGGTTCGGGACAGGCTTTATGCGGCAAGGATATTCGCCCTCATACCCGCTTCGTGACGAGCGGATTTCGGAAGACAGGCTGAAACTGGCCAACATCTTCCGCAGGCAGTTCTATATCCTCTTTGGGCTGGGGTTGCTTTCGCTGACCGCTGCGGCTGTGGGCGCGCTTGCGACATGGAATGTTGCGGACCCAAGCCTTAGCCACGCGACGGATAATCCCGTTACCAACGCGCTTGGCTATCCCGGCGCAGTTTTCTCCGATCTTGCGATGCAATTCTTCGGCCTTGCCAGCGTTCCGGTTCTGCTGCCTCTCGTCATCTGGTCGCTGCTGCTCATGACGCGCGGCGGCATAAGCCGGGTTGCGAAGCGCAGCTTTGCCTGGATGGGTGCTGCTTTGCTGTTTGCAGCCATTGCGAGCTGCTTTGCCGTGCCGCAAAGCTGGCCGATGCCTATTGGTCTTGGCGGTGTGTTTGGCGATATGATGCTGCGTCTGCCTGGACTGTTTCTGGGAGCGTTCCCGCAGGGTGCCATTGCATCGGGGATCGCGCTGGTGCTTGCCTTGCCAGCACTCTGGCTTTGCCTGTTTGCAAGTGGAATTGTCGGGCGCCGTGAAGCGCTGGTCAACACGCGGGCTTCACACGGCGCACCTGCTGAAGACGATTTTGCAGATAGTGACGACGAAGAGGATGAAAGCTCTTCAGGCGGCATATCGCAATATGTAGGTGCTCTGACCCATACGATGCTCAGCGCATCTGCGACTTTCAAGCGACTGACTGGCCTGAACCGTCGTAAACCGCGTGAAGACGAATATGGCGATATGCGCAGCGTGCGTCGCAGCGTTGAAACCCGCAATAATGCGCGTCGCGATCCGGGTTTTGGTGGCGCTTCCTCCGAACAGCCTCCATTCGATAATGATGATGATTTTGACGGCGGCATGGAAGCGGCACCACTTGCAGGTGAAGAATGGCACGATGCGCCGCCACAACGCACCAAGGCGCGGGTTGGAGAACGTGCGCCCGCACCAAAGAGCGGTGCGCGTATCCAGCGTGAGGCTCAGCCTTCATTCCTGAAGGAAGGTGGCGCTTTCGAAATGCCGTCTCTGCATTATCTGGCCGAACCAAAGCTCGTGCAACGCGATGCGTCGCTTTCCAAGGATGCGCTCGAACAGAATGCGCGTCTGCTTGAAGGCGTGCTGGAAGATTTTGGCGTGCGCGGCGAGATCATCAATGTGAAGCCGGGGCCTGTTGTTACGCTTTATGAACTTGAACCGGCGCCGGGCATCAAATCATCCCGTGTCATTGGACTGGCGGATGATATCGCCCGTTCAATGAGCGCCATTGCTGCGCGCGTCGCTGTTGTTCCGGGTCGCAATGTTATCGGCATTGAACTGCCGAACCAGAAGCGCGAAATGGTTTATCTGCGCGAAATGCTGGCAAGTCGCGACTTCGAGCAATCGAAATCCAAGCTTGCACTTGCGCTTGGCAAGACCATCAATGGCGAGCCGGTGATTGCCGATATCGCCAAGATGCCGCATTTGCTGGTCGCCGGTACGACGGGGTCTGGTAAATCGGTCGCCATCAATACGATGATCCTGTCGCTGCTCTATCGCATGACGCCGCAGGAATGCCGCCTGATCATGATCGATCCGAAAATGCTGGAACTCTCGATCTATGACGGTATTCCGCATCTCCTGACCCCGGTCGTGACCGATCCGAAAAAAGCTGTTGTTGCGCTCAAATGGACTGTGCGCGAAATGGAAGACCGTTATCGCAAGATGTCCAAGGTGGGCGTCCGCAATATTGACGGCTTCAACCAGCGTGTCGGTCAGGCGCAGAAGAAGGGTGAGCAGATCGCCCGCACAGTGCAGACCGGCTTTGACCGCAATACGGGCGAAGCGATCTACGAAACCGAACAGCTCGATCTTGAACCAATGCCATATATCGTCGTGATTATCGACGAAATGGCTGATCTGATGATGGTTGCAGGCAAGGACATCGAAGGCACGGTGCAGCGTCTGGCGCAGATGGCGCGTGCGGCTGGTATCCACGTCATCATGGCGACGCAGCGTCCATCGGTTGATGTTATCACCGGTACGATCAAGGCCAATTTCCCGACCCGTATCTCGTTCCAGGTGACATCCAAGATCGACAGCCGCACCATTCTTGGCGAACAGGGTGCCGAGCAATTGCTTGGTCAGGGCGACATGTTGTTCATGGCAGGCGGCGGACGTATCCAGCGTGTGCATGGTCCATTTGTCGGTGACGATGAAGTTGAGCGCGTTGTTCAGCACCTGAAGCTTCAGGGCGTGCCGGAATATCTCGATGCTATCACCGAAGATGATGACGAGGATGAAGGCGGCGGTCCAGCCGGAACGTCGAACCTCGAAAATTCGGATGATCCGTATGATCAGGCCGTGGCGGTCGTGTTGCGCGACAAGAAGGCTTCGACTTCCTATATCCAGCGTCGCCTGGGCATTGGCTATAATCGTGCGGCTTCGATCATCGAGCGCATGGAAGAAGAAGGCATTGTCGGGCCTGCCAATCATGCGGGCAAGCGCGAGATATTGGTGCCGACCGGTGACGACGAGTTTTAGAGCATTTCCAGCAAAAGTGCGAAGCGGTTTTGCGTCGGATAATGCAAAAAAACAAAAAGATAGAGCATTTCCAATGATTCAAGAAAAACAGGAAATGCTCTAGGACTCAAATCTCATCGGCTTTAGCTGCCACACTGGTGCCCAACTGCCGGACTATTTTAAGAAGATGATGAAAACAGAGAGTTTGCCGATGATGTTCTCCCGTATTTCCGCATTTGCGAAAGCCAGCCGCTTTGCAGCCGTACTCGGATTGGGAGCATTGGTTCTTGGCGCGGCAGCTCCGGCATTCGTACCAGCTGTCGCACAGGCGCAGGGCGCAGGAAATGCTGCAGCGGCTCAACAGATTGCGGATCACTTCTCTTCCCTGCGCACACTGACCGGTGAATTCGTTCAGTTTGGCCCCAAGGGTGAGCAGACCGGCGGAACTTTCTATCTGGAGCGTCCGGGCAAGATTCGCTTCAACTATGACAAGTCGCCGATCCGCGTCATTTCGGATGGCAATCAGGTTGTCATCAACAATCGCAAGCTCGACACTTGGGATATGTATGCGCTGGGCACCACGCCTTTGAAAATGCTTCTGGCCGATCGTATCGATCTTGGTGGTGGGCGTCTTCAGAGCGTCAAGCAGGACCCGGACATGACCACGCTGGTGGTTGCTGACAAAACGGCCTTTGGCAATTCAAAGATCACCATGATGTTTGAGCCAAAGACCATGGATCTCAAGCAGTGGACCATCACCGACGCACAGGGCCTCGACACCACGATCATGGTGTTCAATGTCCGCAGCGGTGTTCGTTTCACCGATGATATGTTCAAGATCGACTATCAGCGCATCGCGATGAAGCGTAAGGGCCAGTAAATCTTCACGCTCGATAATTGCAATTGTCAGATAAATCGTTAGGTTCGCGGCCATCTCAAAGCATTTCCAGCAAAAGTGCGAAGCGGTTTTGCGCTGGACAATGCGTAACAACAAATAGTTAGAGCGTCCGCGAGTCTTATCCCCATGACCTTTTCTGTTGCTACCTGGAACATCAATTCCGTTCGCCTGCGCATGCCGCTGGTCGAGCAGTTTTTAAGCGATTATCAGCCGGATGTTCTCTGCCTTCAGGAAACAAAATGCCCGGATGATCAATTCCCTTCCAAGGGCTTCCGTGCGCTCGGTTATGAGCATATCGCGATCAGTGGCCAGAAGGGCTATCACGGCGTCGCAACCATCTCGAAGCGTCCGCTGAGCGATGTCGAAAAGATCGGCTTTTGCGAGATGGGTGATTGCCGCCATCTGAGTGCTGTTGTTTCAGCTGGCGACAAGAAGCTGCGTATCCATAATTTCTACGTGCCTGCGGGCGGCGATGAGCCTGATCCTGCAATCAACCCTAAATTTGCGCACAAGCTCGGCTTTCTGGAGGAAATGCGCGCTATTGTTGCTGACCGGCAGGACGGGAACTCGTCAATTCTCGTGGGCGATCTCAATATTGCGCCGCTTGAAAACGATGTCTGGTCGCATAAGCAGCTTCTCAAGATCGTCAGCCATACGCCGATTGAAACCACAACGCTGGAAGATTTGCGTGTGAAAGGTGGCTGGAGCGATCTGATGCGTCAGGTCATTCCGGCTGACCAGAAAATCTACACGTGGTGGAGCTATCGCGCCAAGGATTGGGATGCAGCTGACCGTGGCCGCAGGCTTGATCACATATGGGGTTCGGCTGATCTGGAAGCGCATATGCAGGAGTTGCAAATTCTGCGTGAGGCGCGCGGCTGGGACCGTCCATCCGACCATGTGCCAGTCATTGCGACGTTTGATCTGGATTAATCGAACGCTCAAGCCTATATAGAGCGAAGTTCAGAAGAGGAGAGAAGAGCAATGGATCGTACAGCACTGTTTCAGATGACCAGTGTTTTCAACGTTTCCGGGGCTCTTCATGTCTTCTCTTCTCACTCTTCAGGATATTTCCTGCGTTACGGCTGATGGCCGTACTCTTTTTTCCGGCATTAATTTCAGCGTAACCGGGGGGCGTATCGGCCTCGTCGGGCGCAATGGTATTGGCAAATCCACATTGCTCAAAATCATGAGCGGTGATTTGACGCCTGCAAGTGGAACTGTCACACGAGGCGGCAGGATTGGTGTGCTCGCGCAGAATAGTGGCTGCGACGGTGAGCGAATGCTGGCTGATCTGTTTGGTGCGCGTGATGGTTTTGATACGCTTGCGCGCATTGAATCCGGGCAGGGTGCCGATACCGATTTCGAGCAGGCGGACTGGCTTTTGCCGCAGCGCTTTGATGACGCTTTGCAAATGTTCGGGCTGTCGTTGGAGCCACAGGTATTGCTTTCAGAATTAAGCGGTGGCCAACAGACGCGGGCGGCACTTGCCGCACTTTTGTTTCAGCAACCCGATCTTATTTTGCTGGATGAACCCACCAATAATCTTGATCGCGATGGTCGTCAGGCTGTGGTCGATATGCTGGCCAAATGGTCGGGAGCGGCTGTTGTCGTCAGCCATGACCGTGAATTGTTGCGGACCATGGATGTGATAGCTGAACTTTCGCAAGGCGCTTTGACGCTTTATGGCGGCAATTGGGATTTCTATCATGAGCGCAAGGAGCAGGAGCGGGAAGGGGCTGTACGCGATCTGGAGATTGCGCAGCGCGATGTGAAGCAGGTCAGGCTCAAGGCGCAGGAAGCGGCAGAACGGCAAGCCAAGAGCGATGCACGAGGGCGCAAGTCGCGTGCTGATGCAGGCATGAGCAAGTTGCTGCTCGATGCCCGAGAGGATCGGGCACAGAAAACCGGTGGCCGCGGCGATGCGCTTGCTGAACGCAATGCGGATCGTGCTCAGAGCCAGTTGCGTGAAGCGGAAGCGAAGGTCGAGCGTGTCAAACCGATGCGTTTTGATGTCGAGGCATCGCTTTCACCATCCGGGCGCGTAGTTCTGGAAATGGTCGATGTCTCCGGCGGGCCGGTGCCTGACCGCCCGGTCATTCGTGATGTCTCGCTCAAGATTGTCGGGCCGGAGCGTATCGTCATTCGTGGCGCAAATGGTGCCGGTAAAACCTCGTTGCTGCGCTTGATAACCGGGGACCTGCAACCCACTGCAGGAGAGGTCAGGCGCTTTGTCCCGGTTGCCATGTTCGACCAGCAGATGAGCTTGATGGATCGTGAGGCAACGCTCTATGAGAACTTCCGCAGATTGAACAAGGGGGCCAGCGATAATGATGCCTATGCAGCACTGGCGCGTTTTTCATTTCGTGGTGAAAGCGCCTCGCGTCTTGCCGGAGGCTTAAGCGGTGGTGAACTGCTGCGCGCTGCCCTTGCCTGCGTTCTGGGCGGAACGCTTAAGCCTGAATTGCTGATTCTTGATGAGCCAACCAACCACCTCGATCTCGACTCCATCGAAGCGCTGGAAACAGCGCTGAATGAATATGAGGGGGGATTGCTGCTGGTCAGCCACGATCAGGCGTTTCTTGATGCCATCGGCATTGAACGCGTTATTGAGCTGTAATCAGTCGTTGCCGTTAAGCTGTGGGGCGATTTTCTCAATGTCGGCAATCAGCTGCAGCAGATTTTTGCTGATATGTGCGTGCAGCGAGGCTGCAGCTTCCGGATATTCTTCCAGAATGCGCCGGAAAATGGCGCGGCTGATGCGAATGACTTCTGTCTCTTCCTCAGCCATCGCACCGGTAAGGCGTGTGGTTTGCGCAATGAGCGCCATTTCGCCCAGCATCGCACCGGGGCCTACGGGGCGGATCGTGATCCGCCCTTCGTCTGCATCGTGAAACAAGGTGATGTTGCCGGATACGACAATATAGCCGCAGTCAGCGCTTTGGCCTTCGCGGAACAGTTCACGACCGGCGCGCAGCACCAGCCGTTCTGCACCAAAGGCGAGCAGACGCAACTGTTCGGGTGTGAATGACTCGAACAGGCCTACTGAGCCGAGAATGCGGATATCGTCATCGAGCGCCATGGCTTGTCATTACACCCGCATCAGGCGCTGTCCATCATGGGACAAGTTTGTATCCCCCGCTTTCTGTAACCAGAAGCGATGCATTGGACGGATCCTTCTCGATTTTCTGGCGCAGACGGTAGACATGGGTTTCCAGCGTGTGGGTCGTGACACCGGAATTGTAACCCCAGACTTCCTCAAGCAGCACATCGCGGCCAATGACCTTGTCACCTGCACGGTAGAGATATTTGATGATTGCGGCTTCTTTTTCAGTCAGGCGAATCTTGCTGCCCTTCTCATCGAGAAGCAGTTTCTGGCCTGGCTTGAAGGTATAGGGACCAACGATGAATGTCGCGTCTTCGCTCTGCTCGTGCTGGCGCAGCTGCGCGCGGATGCGGGCAAGGAGAACTGCGAACTTGAACGGCTTGGTGACATAGTCATTCGCGCCCGATTCAAGACCGAGAATCGTGTCCGATTCTGTATCATGACCCGTCAGCATGATGATCGGGGCCTTGAAGCCGCCTTTTCGCAGGAGCTTTACTGCTTCACGACCGTCCATATCCGGCAGGCCGACATCCATGATCAGCAAATCGACGACGCCATTGCGGGCGGTCTGGATGCCTTTCGTGGCATTGTCTTCCTGAAGAATCTGGAACTCTTCGCAAAGTTCAAGCTGTTCGACGAGGATGGAACGAAGATCTTCGTCATCGTCCACAACCAGTATTGTACGACCTGTCATGCCTGTCCTCGTTACTCTTTGATTCAAATAGCTGTTCGTGTTTTATGACATTTAATGGCGATAAGTTGAAGCCGTGAAAAAACGCGAGAGCTTTTCGTGTATACCACCAAAAGTTTTCAAGCAGTCAGCATTTGAGGAGGCAGGCTTGACCAGAAATCAAAAAAGCCGCGGAATTGGCATCATCGACGTACGGGCAAAGCCCGGCCATAAGACGCGCGGCCTGCTTGCTGCTGGCAATTTGGTGCTCCAATGTGCGCTTGGCAAGGGGGGAATCAGCGCTTTCAAGCGCGAAGGCGATGGCGCGACCCCTCTTTCGTCCTTGCGATTGCGCTATGGCTATCGGCGCGGCGATGCCGGACACCTGCCTTTGTCCCGTCTGCCCTTGAGACGCGTGCGCAAACTGGATGGCTGGTGCGATGCGCCTAATGACGCCAATTATAATCGCCCCGTCAATCTGCCCTTCAAGGCCAGTCATGAGAAGATGTGGCGCAATGATGATGTATATGATGTCTGCATTGTCATGGACTGGAACATCAGCCCGCGCAGACGTGGCTGCGGCAGTGCAATTTTCTTTCATCTCAGTCGTTCAGGTTTCAGCCCGACTGAAGGCTGTATAGCATTGAAGCGCGCCGACATGGCGCGCCTCCTGCCTCATTTGACCGATAGAACGGTCATTCGTGTTTTGCGGTGATTAGAGCATAATTTTAAAGTGTTAGAGCGACCTTTGCGCGCCCAATAGGGTGCCCGGCGCTCTAATGCGCCGCCGCAGGCACGATCTTCACTTCATTGCCTTCAGCATCATAGAGCTTACCGTTCTGGATATAATCGCCATCATGCAGTTCTGCGATCTGGTGGTGGCGAATGATGCGTTCGGTGCCTTCTGCAAAAACCGACATCTGGTCTGAATTGCCAGCCTTGAACTCATTGAACATGAGATTGAGCGCGATTGCCATCAATGCAGCGGAGCTGATGCCTGAATGAAAAATGGTTTCAAACCAGGCCGGGAACTGATGGTAGAATTCTGGTGCTGCAATCGGGATCATGCCGAAGCCGATGGAGGTAGCCACAATGATCAGATTGATGTTGTTCTGATAGTCGACCTTTGAAAGTGTGCGGATGCCGCTTGCGGCAACCGTTCCGAACAGCACGATACCGGCACCACCCAGCACTGCTGGCGGAACACAGGCAATCACCCGTCCCATTACAGGCAGAAGACCGAGTGTGATCAGAATAAGACCGCCCGTTGCCACCACATAACGGCTTTTCACGCCGGTTACGGCCACAAGACCGACATTCTGTGCGAAAGCGCTTTGTGTGAAAGAGCCGACCACGGGTGCCAGAATGCTCGATGCCATATCTGCACGCAGACCGTCGCCCAGGCGGCGGGAATCGACCTTGGTTTCCAGAATGTCGCCAACCGCCAGAATATCGGCCGAAGTTTCCACCAGCGTTACGATGATGACGATGAACATCGAAAGCGTGGCGGCAATGCTGAAAATCGGCCATCCGAAATGGAAGATTTCAGGTAGCGCCATGACCGGGCCTTCCGCGACCCGCGAAAAGTCCGTCATGCCGAGTGACCACGCAATCCCCGTGCCAATAACCATGGCGAGCAGGATCGAAAGGCGTGAAATCGTGGCATTGCCGACCTTGCTCAACAGCAGCACGATCAAAAGCGTTAGTCCGGCGAGGCCGATATTGCTCATGCTGCCAAAGTCCGGCGCTTTGCTATTCCCACCCATTGCCCAGCGTGCAGCGACCGGCATCAATGTGAGGCCGATGGTCGTAATCACAATGCCGGTGACAAGTGGTGGAAAGAAACGCGTGACGCGCGAGAATATCGGCGTGATGAGAAAGCCGATCAGGGATGCCGCCATCACTGCACCGAGTACGACCTGAAGCCCGGCCTCTCCTGTTTGTGCAGATGTGACGATGGCGACCATAGTTGCGACACCGGCAAAGGACACGCCCTGAACCAGTGGAAGCTGGCAGCCGAAAAACGGAATGCCGATGGTTTGCAAAACGGTTGCCATGCCGCCTGCGAAAAGCGACGCAGTAATCAGCAGGCCGATTTCGCTGGGACTGAGGCCCGCTGCCTGACCGATGATCAGTGGTACAGCAACAATGCCGCCATACATGGTCAGAACATGCTGGAAACCATAAGCGAGGTTGGCCGCAACGGATAGTTTTTCATCTTCGGGACGCGGACTGGCCGCTATCCCGGTTGGGTGTGTATTCACGTTTATCCCTCCCGATGTCTCTCCTCAAAGACAGGGGGTGAGTATATCCTTCAAGTGTCCACTGACTGCATTGCTTTTGGTTGAAGTTGTTTTCGATGTGAGCGGGTGAATGCAATCATGCTAATGCTTCGCGCATCGCATCGCTCAGAACGGCAAAGATATAGGGCTCTATCGATTGCGCAACATTGAAACGCAGATAGCGGGTTGCACTGCGTGATGGGCTGAACACATCGCCAGGTGCAAGCAGAACACCTTTTTTGAGCGCATAAGCCGCGATCTGGCCGGAGTCCATCCCTTCGGGCAATCGTGCCCAGAGAAACATGCCGCCCTGCGGCTCGGTCCAGAGTTCAAGCCCTGTCGCCTTGAGCCTTTTGGCAGCCATGGTCATGGCATCTGCAAGCTTTGCACGCAGGCCATCGATGTGGCGTCGATAAGTGCCATCGGTGAGAAGAGAGTGCACAATCTGCGCTGAAACCGTGTTGCCTGCAAATGTGCTGGCAAGCTTGAGATCGGTCAGGCCGTCGATCCAGTCACGACGACCGGCAATATAGCCAACACGTGCCGCAGCCGAGAGGGTTTTCGAGAAACTGCCGATATGCAGCACCCGATCAAAGCCGTCGAGTTCAGCAAGCAACGGCGTGGGAGACGGATGAAAATCGCCAAAAATATTGTCTTCGACCAGCGTGATGTCATGCATTTCTGCAAGCTTGAGCAGTCGGTGGGCAATGGCGGGCGTCATGGTGCCGCCGGTTGGATTGTGTAGCCCGGCATTGGAAATATAAAGCTTTGGCGCCTGCTCTTCTGCAGCTTTGGCGAAGGCCTCAAGGTCTGGGCCATTATGGGTATAGGGAATACCTATGATTTTTACCCGGTGAGAGAGAAGCACCGCCTGAAAATTGAAATAGCAGGGATCATCCACCAGCACTGTATCGCCGGGCTGCAACAGAAAGCGGCAGATGAGGTCGATGGCATGGGTGCCGGAATCGGTCAGCAATATATCCCCGCTGGACATATCGATCCCCTGTTCGGACAATTTGCGTGCCAGATGGTTTCGCAAAGGGCGGAAGCCAAGCGGCTCACCATAGGTGGTGAGATTGCTGTTCTCATCGCGTGCCATCGCCCGCATGGCGCGACGAATGCCTTCCAGGGGCAGCCATTCATCGGGTAGCCAGCCGCAACCCGGCTTATAAGTCTCGCTGTCAGCTTCAAGCGATTGCCGCATGACCCAGAAAGGATCAATCTGACGGTCCTTCTGGGGCATGTTTGCCGCCACGGTGAAAGGCTGGCGTGCGCGTTCGGAAACATAGAAACCCGCACCACGGCGCGATTGAATGATACCTTCCGCCACCAGACGGTCATAGGCTTCGACAACGGTTGATTTCGACACATGCATGGTTTCAGCCAAACGGCGGATCGACGGCAGTCGTGCACCGGGAGCGAGGCTCATGGCCGCAATACGGTCGCGAATGATGGTCATGACCTTTTCAACGAGCGATATTTTCTCGGGCGCATTTTTTTCATCACTGCGCTCGCTTTGTCCGCCGAGATAGGCGGCCTCTACAGCCTCAAGACTGCGCAAAAGGCCCGTCGAAATCATCTGTACCATCCTTCGTATCAGTACAGTTTACCAAAATTGTCCGGTAATTGTCTCTGATTATTTGGCCAACTTCACGGCACTGTACCGGAATCATCTATACAAAATTGCAAAAGATCGAAAAGACACAATGAACAAGACAGCGGGTTGGATTAACGGATTTCTGGGGGTTCTCATTTTTAGCGGGTCGTTGCCTGCGACACGTCTGGCGGTAATCGATATCGACCCGACCTTCCTGACCATGGCAAGAGCGACGATTGCAGGTCTTCTGGGCCTGATACTTCTGCTCGTTTTCCGTGAGCCTTTCCCGCGTCGCAATGACGTTATTTCGCTGATCGTCGTAGCGCTTGGTGTGGTGGTTGGCTTCCCGTTACTGACAGGCATTGCGCTGCAGCACATGACATCGGCACACGCGATTGTCTTTATCGGTCTGCTGCCTTTATCGACGGCTTTGTTTGCCGTGCTGCGCGGCGGCGAAAATCCGCGCCCTCTGTTCTGGCTGTTTTCGGTTGCAGGGGGCCTCATCGTTGCCTCCTATGCTTATGGGCAGGGTAGCCAGTCCACACTGCTCGGCGATGTTCTGATGCTGGGTGCAATCATTGTCTGCGGACTTGGCTATGCGGAAGGCGCGAGCCTGTCGCGACGGCTGGGCGGCTGGCAGGTGATCTGCTGGGCGCTGGTCTTCTCGTTGCCGGTCATGCTGCCGCTCAGCATCCTGACGCGTCCGGAAACGTGGTCCGGTATCGGGGCGATGGCATGGGGCGGGCTTGCCTATGTCACGCTGTTTTCAATGCTGATCGGCTTTTTCTTCTGGTATCGTGGGCTTGCCCAGGGCGGTGCGGCGGCTGTCGGCCAGTTGCAATTGTTGCAGCCATTCTTTGGGCTGATGCTGGCCGCATCCATCGCCGGTGAGCCGGTGAGCATGGGCATGGTGTTGACCGCTGGTGTGGTTGTTCTGTGTGTGGCTGGTGCGAAAAAGTTTGCTTAGAGCGCATTTCGATCTGATTGGATCAGACCGGCGCTCTAAATATTTGTTTTAACGCGCATCTTTTCCGAAAGCCGTTTCACACTTTTCGGGATACGCTCTAGACAAAAGCTTGTCGCCCAAAAGTGGGAACCGGTTTTGAGATAACGACAAGCGTTATAAAAAAGTCCAAACCGTCGTGCGCTTGACTTCTGCATCCTCAAGCGCACGGGTGACCGGCACTGTGTAAACGGCAAGCTGCTCAAGCCGGTCCTTTGGCAGATAGGCGCGACCCGGATCACCGACAATGATGCGGGCACCGCGTGCCGCAAGCTTTGAAAACCACGGGATCAGACGATCTGCGAGCGGTCTTTCGTAGAAAACATCGCCAGCAAGCACCACGTCCCAGTCATGATCCTGATCGATCAGGTCTGTGAGTGTCGGGGTGATGGCAACGCTGTTTGCAGCCGCATTGATTTCGATTGCCGGAAGCGCAAAGGGATCGATGTCTGAAGCCAGAACGCTTTTCGCCCCCGACTTCATCGCTGCAATGGCAACGAGGCCCGAGCCGGATGCGAAATCCAGCACGGTTTTGCCCATAACCCTATCGGGATGATCAAGAATATAGCGTGCGACGCCCTGACCGCCGGCCCAGGCAAAGGCCCAGAAAGGTGGCGGAAGACCGATGGTCGCCAGCTCTTCCTCGGTTTTATGCCAGAGGTCGTGGGCTTCATCGGCCAGATGGAGGCTGATTTCCGGCACATGCGGTGGCGCTTGCAGGCCAGTATTGGCCAATATGAACTCACGCGCATTTTTATGTGCCGGATTGAGCATCAGATGTCTTTGGCGTCCAGTCCGCCCATGCGGCAAACTTCGATCCATTCGTCTTCCGTTACCGGCTGTACCGAAAGACGCATGGACGTGACGAGCGCCATTTTTTCGAGCTTCGGATTGGCTTTCACATCTTTCAGCGTGACAGGCTTTGGCACATCGCACACGGCCTTAATGTCTACGCAATCCCAACGCGGATCATCTGTGGTGCTGTCAGGGTGCGAAAGCGCGCAAATCTCGACAATACCCACCACTTCCAGACCTTCGTTGGAATGGTAGAAAAAGCCTTTGTCGCCGAGCTTCATGGCGCGCATGTTGTTGCGTGCCAGATAGTTGCGTACGCCGTCCCACTGCTCGCCTTGTTCGCCGCGGGCTTTCTGCATTTCCCATGACCATTTGAACGGTTCGGACTTGAACAGCCAGTAAGCCATGATGAATCCTTATGCGTTTGCTGGATTGTTGATGGCCCAGTTCCATGGGCGCACGGTCACATCGGCAAAAAGGCCAGCCAGAGCATAAGGATCATTCGCCGCGATCTTTTCGGCTTCTGCCTTGTCGGCAGCTTCCACAACAACGAGGCTGCCATTCGGCTTGCCATCTTCACCAAGGAACGGGCCTGCAAATTTCAGCACATCACCGAGCGACTTGAGATAGTCGAGATGGGCCGAGCGCGTATCAAGGCGCACTTGCAGATGATCGGGCTTGTCGTTGCACAGAAGAGCAAAAAGCATGTTATTCTAACCTTTTTATTTGTGCATGATCTTATCTGAAAACCGGTTCCCACTTTTCAGGATCATGCATTAATCCTCGGTCTTGAGTGGTCGGTTAAGAAGAGCCGTAACGGCCTCATCAATCGTGATTTTTCCGGCAAGAAGCGCTGCAACAGCCGTAATGATCGGCGCAGGGATAGCATGCTTCTTACAGAGTTCGGCGGCAATTGGAGCGGTTGCAACGCCTTCGGCTAGTGGGCGATTGGAGAGGTCTTCACCACGTCCGATAGCAAGCCCATATGAATAATTGCGCGATTGCGAGGAAGAACAGGTCAGCATCAGATCGCCAAGGCCTGAAAGCCCCATGATGGTTTCAGGCTTTGCACCCATGGCCTGCCCTATGCGTCGCAATTCGGCAAAGCCGCGTGTAACGAGGGCTGCCTGAGCGCTGGCACCATAGCCGCGCCCAATGGCAGCACCTGCCGCGAGAGCCAGAACATTTTTGAGCGCACCGCCGATTTCAACGCCCTTGAGATCGGTGGTGGAATAGCAGCGGAATGCGGGACCGGAGAGCATTGCAGCCAGCTGATCGGCAATGACGGCATCTCCGCAAGCAATGGTCACAGCCGTTGGCAGACCGCGCGCAACATCGGTTGCAAAGCTCGGACCGGAAAGCGCACCGATCGTATGATTGGGCAGAACTTCTGCAACCACTTCCGACATCAGTCGCCCGGTCTCGCGCTCAATGCCCTTGGCGCAGAGAATAACGGGTGCGGATTGCGGGATAAGGCTGCTTAGTTCCTGAAGCCCTTTGCGCATGACCTGCGCCGGAACCACAACAAGAACGATGTCGGCATCCTGGAAAACGGCCTTGGCGTCTGTGCTGGCGCGAATGCCTTCCGGCAATTCTATTTCGCCAAGATATGCTGGGTTGCGGTGCTGGTTGTTCACATGTGCAACCGTTTCGGCATCACGTGCATAAAGCCATGCGTCGTGGCCATCGATCGCCGCCATGGCCGCGAGAGCGGTCCCCCATGCGCCGCCACCCAGAACGGCAATTTTAGCTTTGTCGCTCATGCTTTTGCTCCGCGACGTCCGGTGCCGAACATGGGCGCTGATTTTTCATCAAGCGGCCAGCGTGAGCGCGGAGCAAGATTGAGCGAATCAGGGCCTTTGGTTGCTGCACGTTCGGCACCAGCCCATGCAATCATCGCCGCATTATCGGTACAGAGATTGAGCGGCGGTGCAATGAAGCTGAAACCATGCTTTTCGCAAAGCTTTTCCAGCGAAGCGCGCAAGGTCTTGTTGGCCGCAACGCCACCCGCAACGATCAGCGAAGGTGTCGCGCAATCCGGGAATTCTTGTTTGAAGCGCTCCAGCGACCGCTTCACGCGATCTGACAAGGTATCAGCTACTGCATCCTGAAATGATGCGCAGATGTCTGCCACGTCCTGATCGGAAAGGGGGCTAAGTTCTGTTGCGGTCTGGCGCACAGCGGTCTTGAGGCCCGAGAATGAGAAGTCGAGCCGTGCTTCGCCCTTGAGCGGTCTTGGCAACGGAAAACGCTTGGCGTCGCCCTGCAATGCCATGCGCTCAACTGCTGGACCGCCCGGATAAGGCAGGCCGAGCAATTTGGCAGTCTTGTCGAACGCTTCGCCCAGCGCATCATCGATTGTCGTACCGAGGCGCTCATAGTCGCCGAGGCCACGTACCAGAACCATCTGTGTGTGACCACCGGAGACCAGCAGCAGCAGATAAGGAAACGGAAGATTGTCGGTCAATCGTGCGGTAAGCGCGTGACCTTCCAGATGATTGACCGCATAAAACGGCTTGTTTGCTGCCATGGCCATGGCTTTTGCGGTCATCAGCCCGACAATAAGCCCGCCGATGAGACCGGGACCGGCGGTCGCAGCAATAGCGTCCACTTCATCAAGCTTCACATTGGCGTCTTTGAGCGCACGCTCCACCAGGCGGTCAAGCGCTTCTACATGGGCGCGCGCGGCGATTTCCGGCACCACACCGCCATAAGGTTCGTGTTCGGCGATCTGGCTGAGTACCACATTGGACAAAATATGCCCTTTGCCGTTATCGTCGCGTTCGACGATGGCGGCGGCTGTTTCGTCGCAACTTGTCTCTATTCCAAGAATGCGCATTTGCGGTTAGACCCTGCCTGTCTCAAAACTTTACATAAGTATTTCCCGGAAACCCGGTATCATGGACGGCGCGATATGCAAACAGCATCCTTGAAGATTGGCACTAGAGGCAGCAAGCTTGCGCTCGCGCAAGCCTATGAAACCCGTTCCCGTCTGATTGCCGCGCATGGCCTCAATGAAGATGCGATTGAAATCGTTCCGATGTCGACAGCCGGAGATCGCATTCAGGATCGCCCGTTGTCGCAGGTTGGCGGCAAGGGGCTGTTTACCGAAGAGATTGAAGCGGCGCTGAAAGACGGCCGCATCGATCTGGCTGTGCATTCCACCAAGGATATGCCGACTGTTCTGCCGGAAGGTCTTCATCTTTCTACATTCCTTGAGCGCGAAGATCCCCGTGATGCTTTTGTTGGCCGTACCTCGAAGCGTTTTCTTGATCTGCCGCAGGGCGCGGTCGTTGGTTCGTCATCGCTGCGTCGTCAGGCAATGATCAAGCGTCTGCGTCCCGACATTCAAGTGGTGATGTTCCGCGGCAATGTCCAGACGCGTCTTCGCAAGCTGGAAGAAGGCGAAGTGGATGGCACGTTCTTAGCCTGCGCCGGATTGAAGCGACTCGACCTTGCCGATGTGATTACCGATTTGCTTGATCCATCGATCTTTCTGCCTGCGCCGGGACAGGGCGCAATCGGTATCGAAAGTCGTATTGGCGATGAAAAAATCGATGCATTGCTGAAGCCGTTGGCGCATCGCGACACGCATGTGGCGCTGGCTTGCGAACGCGCGTTTCTGGCAACCCTTGATGGCTCTTGCCGCACGCCGATTGCAGGCCTTGCGATTGTTGATGGAGACAAAGTCTCGTTCCGTGGCATGATCCTGACGCCAGATGGTCGTGAAGCGCATGAAGTGACAGCGGAAGGTTCTGCTTCCGATGCTGCCGCGCTCGGATCGGACGCCGCCAAACGTGTACGGACGCAAGCTGGTGCAAAGTTCTTTGAAGGCTGGGAGTAACATTGGCGGAAGAGCGGAAGGCAGTGCTTGGCGGTCGTGTTCTGATCACTCGGCCAGAACCATCGGCATCATTGACGGCGGCAAAGCTTGCCGATCTGGGATTCTCGCCTGTTTCTCTGCCGGTTAGTCGTACCGTCGCGCTTCAATTCTCAATCGAGAATCAGTCGTTCGATGCGCTTGCAGTGACGAGCGCCAATGCGTTTCGACACGTACCAAATGAACAACTTCAACCGTTGAAAACCCTGCCGCTGTTTGCTGTTGGTGAAGGTACAGCGCGTGCCGCACGGGAAGCAGGTTTTCGGACTGTGATTGAAGGCGGCGGCGATGCTGTGCGTCTGGCTGCGAAGATGGCGGAAGTTTTGCCGAAAGGCGCAGAGGTTCTTTATCTCGCAGGACGTGTGCGTCAGCCCATATTTGAGCATCAGGTGTCGAAGACGGGCCTTACTATGACAGTCCGGGATGTCTATGACATCGCGACAATCGACTATTCAGTCAATGAAATCAAAGCCACGCTTGCCAAAGGTCCATTTGTCGCGGTGCTGCTTTATTCTGCTGTCGCTGCGAAGCTGTTTGTCGAGTTGATGCAGAAAACTGACGCGCAGTTTGACGAGAAAACGCGGTTTCTCAGCATTTCTGAACGTGTTGCCGACTGCTTGCCAGAGGAATGGCGCGCGCAGACACTGATTGCGGATCATCCCGACGAGAGTGGTATTTTTCGTTTGTTTTCCAAACTTTGACTCTTTTGCGCGCAACCTTTCTTCATCTCCTGATTTTATCTGATAAGCTTTAAAGACATTCTTTGCACGACGAGAGGACCTATGGCGAAATCCGGCACTCCGCGACATTCCAAACCGGCCCGCAAGCCCGTGACGATCAATCTGGATCCGTCGGATGTTAAACGTGTTGACGAAGCGGCAAAACCACAGGCGACGGTTCAGGCAACACCGGCAGCCGAGCCAGTAGGGGATTTCTCGAAGATGACCGATACAAAGCCTGCTGCCGCTACTGCTCCAAAACCTGAACCCAAAGCGGAAAAGCCCCCCTTTACAGCTGGTGTTAAGCCTGAAACCTCAAGGGAAGCGCCGCGCGCCACCACGTCTGTACCGCCGGTGTCTGAAAAGAAATCCGGTTCAGGTGGCGCTTATCTTCTGGCGGGCGTTGCCGGTGGCGTGATTGCGCTTGGCGGTCTGCTGGCTTTGCAATGGGGCAATGTGGTGCCTTCGCCGGGATCGCGCGTCACTGCCGAACAATTGGCGCGTATGGAGCAACAGATTGCCGATCTACGCACCAATCCAGCGCCAGCGCCTCTGGATGATGCCAGCAAGGTGCAACTTGCCGATTTGCAGAAAAATGTCGAAGCGGCTGAGATCAAGTCTGAAGCTGTCGTCGGAAGTCTCACCGAAATTCAGCAGCAGTTTGCAGCACTGCCCAAGGCAGGCGAGGGCGGTTCTGCTCCGGTCGATATTTCTGCGTTGACCGAGCGTCTTGCAGCACTCGAATCGCAATTGAACGATGCAAAAAGCCAGGCCGATCAGGCCGCGGCTGGTGTTTCGGGAAATAGCGGCACGATCTCCAATCTCGAACAGAAACTGGTTTCGCTTCAGGACAAGGTGAGTGAAAGTGCGCGCCAGCCGGATGCATCGGCGCTGATTGCCGCCAACGCATTGAAGACGGCGATTGATCGCGGTGGTTCGTTCAAGGCGGAGCTCGAGACTTATGCGTCTGTTGCGCCACAGGATAAGTCGGTAGAAGGGTTGAGTGCTTTTGCCGATAAAGGTGTTCCGACCATCGCCGATCTCAATGCGTGGTTTGGACCTGTTGCAAACAAAATCATAGCCACAGAAAACAAGCTGCCTGCCGATGCAGGCGTATGGGATCAGCTTGTCGCCAGCGCCAAAGGTCTCGTCAGCGTGCGCCCCGTTGCAGGCAATGTGAGCGGGACGGGTGTTGGTCCGACCACAGCACGTATGGAAGCAGCCCTTCATGCCGGTGATCTTGAACGGGCAATCTCCGAATGGGAGCAATTGCCTGCTGATGCGAAAGCGGCTTCAGAAGAGTTTGCAGGCCAGATGAAGGCGCGGCACAACACAGATGCATTGATCCAGCGTCTTGTGACCGACAGCCTCAAGCCAAAGACCGCAACAGACGCCACGGCGCCAAACTAAGGAGGCGTCGTCTATGCTGCGTGTGATATTTTACTTCGCTATTGTTGTCGTTCTGGGATTTGGCTTTTCGTGGCTCGCGGATCGTCCGGGTGAGCTTGATGTCACCTTCGCTGGCAATCATTATAATGTGCCGCTGATTACCGCCGCTGCGGGTGTGGTGGCGATTGTTGCCGCGATCCTGATCCTCTGGTGGCTTATCAAGAGTATCATCCAGTCGCCTTATACGCTGCGCCGTCATTTCCGAGCCCGTAAACGTGACCGTGGCTATCAGTCACTATCGACCGGACTGATTGCTGCGGGTGCAGGCGATGCGGAGGCCGCGCGCCGCATGAACAAGCAGGCAGCCAAGCTTTTGAACGCGGATCAGGAGCCACTGATCAAGCTTCTTGAAGCGCAGACTGCCATGCTGGAAGGCCGCACCGACGATGCCCGCAAGGGCTTTGAAGCCATGATTGAAGACCCGGAAACCAAGCTGCTTGGTTTGCGCGGTCTTTATATCGAAGCGCAGCGTGTCGGCGCGCGCGAGGCCGCTCGTCATTATGCGGCGGAAGCCGCAAAAGAAGCACCACAGCTTGAATGGGCATCCTCTGCCGTCATGGGCCAGCTCTGCTCTGAAGGCGATTGGGATGGTGCATTGAAGCTTGTGGATGCGCGTAAACAGGCACTCGCTCACAGCAAGGATGTGGTGAAGAAGGAGCGCGCAGCGCTTCTCACTGCCAAAGCAATGGCGACGGTGGATGTGGATCATGCACATGCCAAGGTCATTGCGCTTGAAGCCAATAAGCTTGCGCCTGATCTGGTGCCTGCGGCTGTTGTTGCTGCACGTGCGCTGTTTGCCGATGGTGAAGTGCGCAAGGGCTCAAAAATTCTTGAAGCTGCCTGGAAGCGTTCGCCGCATCCCGATATTGCTTCGACCTATGTTTATGGTCGGGCAGGCGACACGGTGCAGGACCGTTTGAAACGGGCGAAACATCTGGTGACGCTGCGTTCAAACAATGCCGAAGGCAGTCTGGCGCTGGCACGTGCAGCTTATGAGGCCGGTGATTATCGTCTTGCGCGCGATAATGCTGAACAGGTGCTGCGCGGCTCTCCTCGGGAAAGCGCTTATCTGTTGTTTGCGGATATCGAAGAGGCCGAGACCGGCGATCAGGGCAAGGTGCGGCAGTGGCTTGCTCAGGCTGTCAAGGCACCGCGCGATCCTGCATGGACGGCGGACGGCTATGTTTCCGAGCAATGGTCACCCGTGTCGCCTGTTACCGGACGCTTGAACAGCTTTGAATGGAAAGTGCCGGTTGAGCAGCTTTCGCCGGTGATTGAGATTGAAAAGCCGGAAATTGCGGAAGCAGTTCCGGATCACATCGCAGAAAGCAGGGCAATTGTTCCGGTCGAAAAACCTGCGCCTAAGCCAAAGTTTGAGGATGTGGTCGAGGCCGAAGTGGTTGTGCCTGAAGCCGAACCGGTAAAGGTTAAGACCGCACCGCTGCCGCCAAAAATCGCTGCGGTCGACAACCCAGCTGTGATCGATGCCATTTCACCAGAAAGTGCTGAAGATGATGCCGACGCTGTGAAAAACCGTACAGCGCATATCATTGTCGATGATCCTGGCGTGGATGAAAGCAAGTCATCACAGAAGGCGCCGAACGGGCTGCGGTTGTTCTAGGGTCTGTGGGGAATTAGTTTTGAAGCGTGGTATGGATGAAAATGGCTCAGGTTTAGGAGCAAAGCCGAAGGTGGAGTGGTTCTCGATCGAGGTTTTGCGACGCGAAGCTGGGCCATTTTCACCATATCCCTTTAGGACGTGGCGGATTTTCTCTCTGAATGCGTCGAACAGCCCTTATGGAGATACACTCCACGGCGTCCTGTTCTCCTGTTCAGAAACAAAATCCGTCTCACGCCACGCCCAAAACCTAATTCCCCACAGACCCTAGAGCATTTCCAGCAAAAGTGCGAAGCGGTTTTGCGTGAGGTAAATGCGGCGAAACAAATACTTAGAGCGGTTCCGGCGACTCCGTTTTGACTGTAACCGCTCTAAAATGACTTTTTAAGGGGGTGGGCTAATTGTTGCCTAAAGACCACGGCAACCCTCTCTTGAGCAGTCAAAACCGAGACAGGGCGGTTTGCCGTCTTGTGCCTCGCCATTAGCCCGCTATTTTCAATAGTTCTAAAGAACGGCGTTTTGCTGGCATAAGTGTTTTTGTGGCGAGGGTGAATGTTCGAGCGTTTGCTGGATTTTCTGAAAGAGTTGCCGGGCAACGGTTTACGTGAGCGGGGCGAAAAGTTTTCCGATGCCGACCCACGGCTTGCAGCTGCTGCCCTTCTGTTTCACATCATGGATGCGGATGGCGAAACGCGCGAAAGCGAGCGTGCAAAACTTTCGGCGATGCTTTCGCAGAAATATGGCCTCAAAGGCGATGCGCTTAAAAAGCTGATCAAGGCTGCAGAAGAAGCTGATCAGGAATCTATCAGCCTCTCAGATTTTACTTCCGTGCTGAAGCGTCATCTCGATTATCAGGCCCGCGTCGATTTCGTGGCCTTGATGTGGGAAATCGTTTACGCGGATGGGATCGTCAGCGAAGTGGAAGCAGATGTGATGTGGCGCGTCGCCCATCTCATCGGCGTCACCGAACAAGATCGCAATATGATCGAGGCGCGTGTCCGCGCAGCCAATAAGAGCGCGCCAGAGGTCTGACACGCTCTGGGGTTTAAGTTCTGCCCTGCAAATTGCGTGCTTTGCGCAATTGCGGGAACATGGCGGCCCAGGCGGCTGCAACGGCAATCGATCCAACGCCGCCAATCACCACCGCAGGAACCGCACCAATGGCAGCAGCCATCAACCCGGCACGGAATTCACCCAGCTCGTTAGAAGCGCCCACAAACACCATGTTGACCGCATTGACGCGACCGCGAACATGATCGGGCGTCCAGAGCTGCATCAGGGTTTCACGAATATAGACGCTGATCATATCGGCAGCACCGGCAAGGGCGAGAGCGACGATCGAAAGCCATGTCAGTGTTGAAACGCCGAAGATGATGTTGAACAGGCCGAACAGGGCAACAAAGACGAACATCACACGCCCGGCATGATCGCGGATCGGGTGACCCGCAAGCCAGATCGCCGTGAGTACGGCACCGATGCCGGGAGCTGAGCGCAGAAGACCGAGCCCCCATGGACCGAGATCCAGAATATCGCGGGCATAGATTGGCAAAAGTGCAACCGTGCCGCCAAGCAGAACGGCGAAAAGATCGAGCGAAATGGCACCGAGTACAATCTTCTCTTTCCAGATATAGCGGAAGCCCGCGAGCATGGTGGAGAGCGAGCGCTCTTCTGTCGTTGTATGCTGTTTGGGCTTTGGAATGGAGAAGATCAGGATGGAGCCAGCGATCAGAAATACGGTCGCCACACCATAGGCCGCAATGTGTGAGACGCCGTAGAGCAGTCCACCCGCGACGGGGCCGACAATGGTCGCCACTTGCCATGCCGATGCGTTCCACGAAACTGCATTGGCGAAATCCTCGGTCGGAACCAGATTGACCACGAGGGAAGCGGAAGATGGTCCGAGGAATGCACGTGCCACGCCAAAGATCAGCAAAGCTGCAAAGACGGTCAGCGGCTCAAACAGTCCGGTGAGTGTCAGGACCAGCAATATTGCCGTGACCACGCTTTCAAGAATGAGCGACAGCCCCATAACGAGGCGTCGGCCAAAGCGATCGGCTGCGGCCCCGGTGAACAGAACAAGCAGCAATGCAGGCAGGAATTGCACCAGCCCGACCATGCCGAGATTGAAAGCGTCTCGGGTCTGGTCATAAATCTGCCAGCCGACGGAAACACTGACGATCTGGACGGCGAATGCACTCAGGAAGCGTGCTGCCCAGTATTTTTTGAATGGAGTATGACGGAATGCGGCATAGCGATCCGCATGAGAAGCATCGGTGCTGGGGGACATTGCTCAGGACATCTGTAAAAGGGAATTCTTTCTTACAGCAGTTTTTAGCGGGAAATGATCACTTTTTCTTGGAGAATCCCACGGTTCTGCAACATATGCGGAGTAGTTTTCTGTTTGTTGCTGATCGGGAAAGCAAAAAGGCCGATATAAACCGGCCTTTTCGATGATTGTGCATGGTCTTTGTTGATCAGTTGGTGCTGATCAATCTTTACCGAGCAGGCCTTTCCAGATGATGGCACCAATCGCAGCACCTACAAGTGGGGCCACCCAGAACAGCCAGAGCTGCCCCAAAGCACCAGTTTCTGCAAACAGGGCCGCAGCCGCAGAACGGGCTGGATTGACCGATGTATTGCTGATCGGGATCGAGATCAGATGGATCAGGGTCAGAGAAAGACCGATGGCGATCGGTGCAAAGCCCGATGGTACGGCTGATGAGGTCGAACCGAGAATGACGATGAGGAAGAACGCCGTCAGTACGATTTCAGCAATCAATGCCGCCGTGAGGCTAAAGCCGCCGGGCGATAGCTCGCCATAGCCGTTGGACGCAAAACCACCTGCCGTGAAGCCGGTCTTGCCGGTTGCAATGAGATAAAGAACGGCTGCGGCAGCAACGCCGCCCAGAACCTGTGCAACCCAGTAAGGGATGAGGTCTTTCGCCGGAAAACGTCCCGCAACCAGAAGGCCGAACGAGACGGCTGGATTGAAGTGGCCGCCGGAAATGCCGCCGACAGCATAAGCCATCGTCAGAACGGTCAGACCGAAGGCGAGAGCGACGCCAGAAAAGCCGATGCCCAGTTCAGGATAGGCTGCAGCGAAGATCGCGCTGCCGCAACCACCGAAGACGAGCCAGAATGTTCCGAAAAATTCCGCAGACAGTTTGTTCAACATGGAAGTCCCCAGTGTCGGTGCAGTGATAAATGCCGGTGCGAATCAGATAGCTAAATATATAGCCGGGTTTTTCTTACATCAATCGTGTTTAATTGGGCGATAAGTTTGTCGAATTTGTCGGATATTGCAATGATAACAGTAAATTTCAGTTTCATTTCAATTTGTATTAGAATGTTCTTTTAAATAGTTCCAAACTTTCAAAACAGCCAGAAAAACCCATAAACTGGCCGCTTTTTGGCCTTAATTTAAATCATGCTTGGTTTTGTCTTGTATATTGCGGTCGTGGTCGCACGCGCGTTATAAGAAACTTGTTCATGCAGATAATTGCGATGAAAACGATCTCGGCAAAGCGGGTGTTTCGTGGGGCGTTATAGGGAGTTGCCAGCCTTGAAGATTCAAATTGAGGCACGAACATGCAGATCGATTCTGCAATCCGTGATGGTGGTTGCCGTTGGTGCGGTATTGTCCGGTTGTTCGGCCAGTGCATGGTCTGAAACGGTCAGGATCGACAGCGCTCCTGCTATGCCGAAGGAATGTGGCGGCTGGCAAAGGATCGACCTCAAGCAGCGTACGACCATGGTTCTGTTGCGTGAAGATGCTCGCCTCGTCACAGATATCGATTCCCATAATCTCAAAGGCCGCAATCTCGGTTGCTGGGAATAGCACTGTTTCTTTTCGCGCATCTCTTTGCCGAAAACCGTTTTGCACTTTTCGGTATGCGCCCTAAATTTTCCTGTCAAATTGGAGGCGATTTGACGATTGTCAGATCGTTTCGGATTTCTTTGCGCACATTCCAATAATTGCCTGAATGTTCTGCGTTATAAAAACACAATGCTCGCGCAATTTTTATTGATGATTCCAGTCGCGTTAACCTCACATTAACCATGGGGGTTAAAGGTCATTTTGATATCGATTTCATCCGTAGCCCAATCGGAATGCGGACAATTTAGAGAAGCACACCGGTGATACGTTTCGAGAATGTCGGCCTGAGATATGGAATGGGGCCAGAGATCCTCAAGGATGTCAGCTTTCATATTCCGCCGCGCTCATTCCAGTTCCTGACCGGCCCTTCCGGGGCAGGCAAGACGTCATTGCTGCGCCTCTTATTCATGGCACTGAAACCGACGCGCGGGCTGATCAATATTTTCGGCAAGGATGTCGCGCGGCTCGACCACAAGGAAGTGCCGCTTTTGCGTCGGCGGATCGGGATTGTTTTCCAGGATTTTCGGCTGCTCGATCATATGACGACCTATGAAAATGTAGCACTTCCGTTGCGTGTGCGCGGCAAGGAAGAGGCGACTTATCGGCATGAGGTGGAGGAACTTCTGCACTGGGTCGGGCTTGGCGACCGCATGAATGTGCTGCCGCCTGTACTTTCGGGCGGGGAAAAGCAGCGTGCTGCCATTGCACGCGCATTGATTGACCAACCCGAACTTCTGCTTGCGGATGAGCCGACAGGCAATGTTGATCCGCCACTAGCCAAACGTCTGTTGCGGCTTTTTGCAGAGCTTAACCGCTCAGGTACTGCTGTTATCATTGCGACGCACGATCTTTCCTTGATGGATCAGGTCAATGCACGGCGCATGGTTCTCGAACATGGGCGGCTCGATATCTATGATTGAAGCTGACAAAGACTGGCAAAGAGCTCTCCGGAAAGTCATGGACGATCTGCGCATACGCTTTGAAGACCTCAAGGATATGCTGATGGTCCGCATCGGTAAGCGCCGAAAGCGGCAAGGCCCAAGTCCAATCGTCCCAGATGGAAGCGTGACGGGTACGGCGCTGGTGATCGTGATCGCGATAATGACCTTTCTTGCCTGTCTTACCCTTGGTGGCGTGACTTTGGTGCGTGCTTCGGCTGCCCAATGGCAAAGCCAGATTGCGCGCGAGGCGACCATTCAGATCCGTCCTGTCGATGGGCTCGACATGGACAAGGCGCTTCAGGATGCAAGCGGTATTGCTCGCGGTTTTGCTGGCGTGAAAGACACCAGCATTATCGACAAGGATGCGACCGCTCGCTTGCTTGAGCCATGGCTTGGCAGCGGCCTCAATATCGATGAATTGCCGGTTCCGCGTCTGGTTGTTGTGACGATAGACGAAAATGCACCGCCGGATTTTGAAACCATGCGCGCTGAAATCACCCGCGCCATTCCGAGCGCAAGTTTTGATGACCATCGCACATGGGTCGACAGACTTGTTTCGATGGCCAATACGACGGTACTGATTGGTACGGGCGTCTTGTCGCTTGTGGTGGCGGCAACGGTCCTGACGGTTATCTTTGCCACCCGTGGCGCTATGTCCGGCAACGGGCATATCATCGAGGTTCTGCATTTCATTGGTGCGGAATCGAAATTCGTCGCGCGCGAATTTGAATGGCATTTCTTCCGCACAGCTCTTAAAGGCGCACTGTTTGGCGGTATGGCTGCCATGTTTGTGTTTTTCGTCTTTTCATGGTGGGCGTCGCGGCATATGGGGACACCGGCTGCAGATCAGGCTGCTGCGATGTTTGGCAATTTTGCCATTGGGCGCGACGGCTATATCGGCGCGGCTGCGATCATCATTCTGGTAAGTGTGCTGACGATGCTGACAAGTCGTCTGACCGTTGTTCGCCAGCTCTCCACGATGGATGGTCCGGGAGTGCGGGCCGAATGACTGTCTTTTTTGCCAATACCAACCGGAAGTCACGAATTTCCGGTAACTTTCCGAGTTATCGCCGCAATGATGGTTATGATAGCAAGGTGAGTGAACGCAAGGTTCAGAAAACGGTATTGGCGGAGCGTTCGGGAAGCGTTGATGCGGTGGCAGGCAGAGAAGCAAAGGCGGAAGCGCATAGGGGCGCTGTGGTGTGGCGCCGCAGCCCCACAACGGATGCGCCGTCTACACTTTTGCCATCCATGCTTGCGTTGGCTGTCGGTAAATTCATATGGTCTGTCCTGATGCGTATATTTCGACGACTTCAGCCTATTTCCATTGTGCTTTTTCTGGCCCTTGTAGCCTTTCTGATCGGCTTTGTCGCATTCAGCGAGAAGGTCACCAGCATGCAATCGCCTGTGTTGGATGAGCCAGCGGACGCGATTGTCGTCCTGACCGGCGGGCAGTCGCGCATACAGGCAGCACTCGATCTTCTGAAAGAGAAACAGGGCAAGCGCTTGCTGATCAGCGGCGTGCATCCGTCCACCACGGAAAAATCGCTACAGCGTGCAACGCATACCGATCCGAGCCTGTTTGATTGTTGCGTCGATCTGGATCGTTCGGCGCTTAACACTGTAGGTAATGCGACTGAAAGCGAACGCTGGATCCGCGCCAACAACTATCATCGCGTGATCGTCGTCACCAATAATTATCATATCCCGCGCAGCATCCTGGAGATGTCATACCGGATGCAGGACGTGGAATTTGTGCCTTATCCAGTGGTGAATGGTGAAAAGCGCGCTCATAGTTGGGTGGCTGAAGGCGACACGCTCCGAGTCCTGTTCATTGAATATGTCAAATATCTGGGAGCAGCTCTTCGTGTTGGTGGGGCGAAGATTTTCGGCGATACATTCACTCCCGACCTTGGCTGACACTGAATTGATCATTCGGCACTGAGATTTCCTTATGGAAAAAGTTGCGCTTCCTGATATATCGGGTGCCGCTGCTTTCATGGAAAAGCTCCCAGTTTCTTTTTACCTGATCTGTTCGCGTCAAACCGATACGAAGACCAGGTTTAACCAAGGTTCTCGCCGATACGATGCTTCTCTATCTGCGCTCCATTTTATTCAATCTGGCTTTTTACGTCGGCACTCTCGTGCAGATGATCCTCTATACGCCGTTCTATTTTCTGCTTCCGCGCAAGAAAGCCTGGATTGTTCCCAAGACCTGGGCACGGGTTAATCTCTGGCTTCAGAAATATATTGCTGGCACCGATTATGTGATCGAAGGCCTCGATAATATTCCTGAAGGTGCTTATATCGTGGCGCCCAAACATCAGTCGGCCTGGGACACCTATGCTTTCCTGCCGCAGCTCGATGATCCGGTTTTGATCCTCAAGCGTGAGCTGATGCGGATACCGCTCTTTGGCTGGTATGTTGCGAAGATGGAAATGATTCCGGTTGATCGTGGATCGCGCGTCAAGGCGCTGCATTCCATCACGAAAGGCGCGCAGAAGGCTATTGCCGAAGGTCGGCAGATTCTCATCTATCCTGAAGGAACGCGTCGTTCGCCGGGTGCGCCGCCGCAGTATAAATATGGCATCGTGCATCTCTACGAAGCGCTGAATCTTCCGGTTCTGCCGATAGCGCATAATGCCGGGCTTTACTGGCCGCGCCGTAAATTCCTGCGTTTTCCGGGGACTGTCCGTTGCCGTGTGCTGCCGCTTATTCCGGCAGGCCTCGAAAAGGAAGAATTTCTGCGTCGACTGATCGAGACAACAGAAACGGCCTGTGACGAACTTCTGGTCGCAGCAAGTCGTGACACCAACGCTCCACCCATGCCACCAACAGCCGTTCAGCGGCTGAAAGAACTGGGTGAATAATCACTAAATCGAACAAATAACCTGATCGCGCTCTATTCCATTCAAGAGAACGACAATTCGTCGCGTTTTGTTGAACTTTCGTTTTTCTTGCACGCAAACATGAAACCCGTTATCAGAGCGCGACACGAAAGGACCCATCATGAATATTGATGCTATCTCCATCGGCAACAATCCGCCAGAAGACGTTAACGTTATTATCGAAGTGCCGGTCGGTGGACAGCCGATCAAGTACGAGATGGACAAGAAGGCTGGCGCCCTGATTGTGGACCGCTTCCTCTACACACCTATGACCTATCCGGGCAATTACGGCTTCGTGCCGCACACGCTTTCGGAAGATGGCGACCCGATTGACGTTCTGGTTTGCAACACCCGTCCGCTGATCCCTGGCTGCGTGATCAATGTTCGCCCAATCGGCGTTCTGGTCATGGAAGACAATTCCGGCAAGGACGAGAAGATCATTGCAGTTCCTTCGCCAAACCTGACGCAGCGTTATGCCAAGGTACATGATTATTCCGATCTTCCGGAAATCACGCTGAAGCAGATCGCGCACTTCTTTGAACACTACAAGGATCTGGAGCCCGGCAAGTGGGTCAAGATCGGCGATTGGGGCGACGAAGATTACGCGCGCAAGTTCATCGTTGAAGCGATCGAACGCGCCAAGGGCAAATAATTAGCCTCGCAAAATTGAACAAAAACGCCCGGATGAAAGTCCGGGCGTTTTTGTTTGATCTGTTCTGAGCGTTCCTTAAAGAAGCACAGGAAGCAGCGTCGTCCACATGAACTGACGGATGAAAAAGATAATCAGCAGCACGACGATCGGCGAAATATCGATGCCGCCGAGATTGGGCAGGATATTACGGAGCGGGCGGAGAACCGGTTCGGTTACTTTGTAAAGAAACTCACCGATTGAAGCCACGAAGCGGTTGGAAGAATTGATGACGTTGAACGCATAGAGCCATGAGAAAACGGCACTAGCGATAATGATCCAAGTATAGATATCGAGCGCCAGATCAATGGTGCGGAACAATGCGATCATAAAGGTCTCCTTGGCAATCGGAGCGGTGCAGATCAGAAACTGACCCAGCAAGACCACTCCAACCCTTTGAATCTCTGCATCGTATTGTCCAAAATCCAGTCAGGCTCCGGAGCGATGCTTTAGCCGAGATGTAGCGGTTGCTTTGGGCAAGAACAAGGGCAAGCCGTGCAAGCAATGCAACTTTAATATCCTCCGTATGCTTGTAGGAGAAAACAGGCATATTTTCTTCGGTTGCAGCCAGAGTTTTCTGTGCTGCGCGTTCAGGCACCAATTTGTCTGCGATATTCGTCGGGCGTGATACCCATCAGTTTGCGGAACATGGCGATGAAAGCCGATGCGCTGGCATAGCCAAGGTCAAGTGCCACATGTTCGACCTTGGCTCCCCCTTCGAGCAGCGGCATGGCTTTCAGCGTTCTGAGACGCTGTTTCCATTCAGGAAAGCTCATACCAAGCTCCTGCTTGCAACGGCGCATCAGTGTCCGCTCGGATGTATTGGCGACCTTTGCAAGATCGTGAAGTGTACGATTGTCGCTTGGATCGGCTTCCAGGATAGACAGGATTTTTTGCAGGGCAGGGTCGGTGCTGGAGGGTAGATAGGATCCGGCACATGGAGCAATCGCCAACTGGTCGAGCAGTGTATGCAGCAGTCGCGTCTCCTGCGGTCGCTGCGGTTGCGATGGCTTCTTCATCCGCAGATGTTCAAGCAGGGTGCGGATCAATGGATTGAGATTGAGTGCGCAGGCCTTGGCTGGGAGGTCGGCGCAAAGCTCTTCGGTCACATAGAGCGAGCAGTAGCATACTTCCTGACGATTGAGGCCCTGATGCTCAATATGCGGTGGAAGCCATATTCCATATTGAGGCGGGGCCAGCAGATGGCTGTCGCCAATGCGTACCTCCATCACACCAGTGAAGGAATAGACGAATTCCCCCCAATCGTGGCGATGCATGGGATAGCGTGCAGCCGGCGGCATGCAGGCTGTTCGAAAGAACAGCGGCTCCGGCAGGGCTTCTGTAAACGGAGGTTGATGCGTGGCTTCGAGGGCGATTACCGCCATTATGGCAATCCTGCGCTAAGGTTTGTCAGTTTTAAGCTATATGCTCTATACCTGACAAGCGTACACCCATTATTCGGATTAATCACGAGGATTCGGACAATGGAGCGCAAGCCCGTCGACATGCACGCCTTTGGAATGATGCTTCTTGTTTGCATCAGCCTCGGCTTGCAGCAGGTACTGCTCAAAATGACGGCTGCGGATATTTCACCCTTGTTCCAGATCGCACTGCGTTCGGGCGTGGGGGCTGCATTAATCGCCGCTATCATGATCGCGCAGCGTGAAACACTGACGATTGCCAATGGTATCTGGAAACCGGGCTTACTGGTCGGTTTGCTGTTTGCGCTTGAATATCTGTTTCTGGGGGAGGGATTGCGTTTAACCTCTGCCGCTCATGCCGTGGTTTTGCTTTATACAGCACCACTTTTTGCGGCACTCGGTTTGCATGTCCTGGTTCCATCAGAGCGACTGACGACGACCCAATGGGGCGGCATCGCCATTGCCTTTCTAGGCATTGCGATCGCTTTCCTTATTCGCGGTGAGGCTGTCCATGGTGACCTGCACGCCATGCTTGTTGGCGATGGGCTCTGCCTGCTTGCCGGGGTAGCGTGGGGTGCAACGACCGTTGTGGTCCGTGGCTCGCGTCTCGCAGCACTGCCAGCGAAGCAGACCTTGCTCTATCAGCTGCTCACAGCTTTCGTGACCTTGTCAGTTGCCGCATTCCTGATGGGACAAGCGGAGATCAGCTGGAACACTATGGTGATTGGGAGTTTCGCTTTTCAGGCCATCATTGTCTCGTTCGCGGTGTTCCTGATCTGGTTTCAGCTTCTGCGAATTTATCGCGCGTCCCAATTGGGTTCGCTCTCTTTCATGACACCGATTTTCGGGGTGATTCTGGGCGCGATTATTTTGGGCGAACCTATCGAAGCCAGCTTCGTTGTGGGCACGGTATTTGTAATAACGGGCATTATGATCGTGAACGGCAAAGATGCGCTGGTCGATCACTTTCGCCGGTACAAGCAAGGCTGATCAGGCTGCGTCGTGCTTCTGCCGGTTCACTTTGTTGCAGATTAGATCGTTGACATGTTCCAATGCATGATCGCGTACGCGCATATTGCGCAGATGCTCAAGTGTGTTGGAGACATAATCGACATTGGCACCGGAATCGCCCTGCGCTGTAGCAACGATTGCAGCCGCATCCTCAGCTTTGAGAGATCCCGCATATTGTGTGTGGCGTCGGTCGGCAACATAGGTAACGGCCTGCACATCACGACCGTCTGCCAGACGCAGGCGCAGCCATTTTTCGTGATAGACCTGATTCGACATTTCGCGTTCGCGCAAATAGATCATGACCTCATCTGTCATGTCGCCGGGTACGCGGAAGGCAATGCCGAGGCAGGAACCGCCAGTATCCAGACCCAGCACAAGACCCGGATGGTCGGGCGTTCCGCGATGGACATGGGAATAGATGCAGAGGCTGCGACGATATCCATGCAGGCGTGCGCGCATGGTTTCGACATGGGCAAAGCCGGGTCGCCACATCAGGGAGCCATAACCGAATACCCAGAAGTCGTTCATTCGCTGATCGTCAATGCGTCTTGTCATGATGGGAATCAATATATGTTCAATTATGGCGAGTTTTTATCGGTAATCTCAGGATATCCCGCATTTTTTGATCGACGGAACTTCACAAGACTCAATCCTGCCATAATATAGCCACCTGTTGGGGACAGCAGAACAGATGATGATGGTTCGGGCTCCTAATGCCCTTTGCTTTGTCACCGCAACCAACTATCTGATTGAAAGAGGCTTTTTCAATGGCGCATGCTGGAATTGAACCGACGAAATCCAGAAAGCGCCCAATCACGATCGCGGTTATCGCTCTGGTGCTTATCGCAGCCTATACGGCAGGCTGGTTCTATGTGGCCGACAAGATCGAAGCGCGCGCCAAGGCCGATATGGCCAAGCTTGCATCGCAAGGCATCGGTGTTCAATGTGAAAACCTGCACACCAGTGGCTATCCGCTGCGTGTGAATGTGGTTTGCGCCAGCATTTCATGGCGCAAGCCCTCCGAAGGCATGTCATTGCGCGCGGGTCGCTTTACGTCGGGTTCTCCGGTTTATGCACCACGTTCGCTGAGCAATGAATTATCGGGCCCCGCCTTTGTCGAGTTTCCCGGCATCCAGCCTCTTGAGGTCAACTGGAGCAAGTTCACCTCCAATACGCGTCTTGCACGTCCATTTCCGACCGAGATTGAGTTGAATGCGCGTGACGTCAGCGTCGGCGTGCGTACGGAAACCACGACCACAGAACTGATCAGCAAGCTTGAGCAGATGAATTTCCGTATGAGCAGCGAAGACGATCAGCTCAAGATCAATGGACGCTTTGCAGCCCTGAAGCTTGAACCTTATGTGATCGGGCATGCCAAAAGCCCCGAGATTGACGGGCTGGTCGATATAGCGATTGCCAATGCTGCAACCTTCCTCGCGCCAAGCCCTTCGCCATTCAACGAACGGATGCGCGGTCATAGCGGCGTGATCAATCAGGCGTTTCTGTCCATGCCAAACGGGGCAATGCTTTCCATTGCGGGTCCGTTTTCGGTCGACATGGAAGGCGAGATTGATGCGGACCTCAAGGTTACAATGGTTAATCCGCAATCTTTCGCGCAGGCGGGACAGACAGTCTTCCCTGAACAGGGCGGCAACATCGCAACCGTTCTTTTTGCTCTTTCCGCCATGCCGAAAGACGAAAACGGCAATCCCGTTCTCGAGATTGCCGTTCGTAAGGGAAGAGCCAGTGCTGGATTTATTCCGCTCGGTCGACTGCCGAACCTATAAAGCGTAGTTCTTACTTCTGTTCGCCGGGGTGTGCGGCTGCCTGACGACCAAAGTCCGGCGCATCGACTTCCTGACCCGCGTCGATGATGCCACGGCGCACAGCGCGTGTGCGGGTGAAGAGGTCAAACAAAGCCTCGCCGTCACCCCAACGGATCGAGCGTTGCAAGGATGCCAGATCTTCCGAGAACCGTGCCAGCATTTCAAGGATTGCATCCTTGTTGTGCAGGCAGACGTCGCGCCACATGGTTGGATCGGAAGCTGCCAGACGGGTAAAGTCACGGAAACCTGAAGCCGAATATTTGATGACTTCTGATTTCGTCACCTGTTCCAGATCGCTGGCTGTGCCAACGATGTTATAGGCGATGATATGCGGCAGGTGCGAAACGATGGCCAGCACCAGATCGTGATGCTGTGGGTCCATCTGATCAAGACGCGAACCGCAAGCCGTCCAGAAGGCAGAAAGCTTGTCGATTGCCGCCTGATCGGTGTCGGGCAAAGGCGTGAGAATACACCAGCGATTGGTGAAGAGCTCAGCAAAGCCTGCATCCGGGCCGGAATATTCAGTCCCTGCCAGAGGATGGCCGGGAATGAAATGCACGTTCTCCGGCAGCTCTGGCTGCATCTGCGCGATAACCGATGCCTTGGTCGACCCGACATCGGTGACGATGGCACCCGGCTTCAGGCTGCCTGCTATCTGCTTTGCAACGATACCAGACGAGCCGACCGGCACCGATACGATGACGAGATCGGCGTCTTTGACTGCGCTCGCACTGTCGGTCGAATAGCTGTCGCCGAGGTTTAATTCCTCGGCGCGCTTCAATGTTTCGGCACTGCGTGTGGCGATGGCGATATGATTGGCCAAGCCTTCGCGGCGGATAACGCGCGCCAGCGATGAGCCTATAAGGCCGATACCGATGAGCGCGACTTTTTCAAAATGGACCGTGGACATCGTCTTACTTCAAAAACTCGGCAAGAGCGGCCACAACGCCACGATTGGCTTCTTCTGTGCCCACCGTCATGCGCAGCGCATTGGGGAAGCCGTAGCCGCCAACACGGCGCAGGATATAGCCGCGCTTTGAAAGCCACTCATCCGCCTTGTCTGCCGAATGTGCGGCATCGTCGGGGAAGTGCATGAGCAAAAAGTTTGTCACCGATGGCGTGACACGAAGCCCAAGCCTGGTGAATTCATCGGTCAGCCACGACAGCCACTTCTCGTTATATTCGACGGACTTCACGACATGGGCGCGGTCGCGGATGGCGGCAGCACCAGCAGCAATTGCCGCTGAGTTCATGTTGAATGGGCCGCGGATGCGGTTAACCGCATCGATAACGTGCAGCGGTGCATACATCCAGCCGATGCGCAGACCCGGCAGGCCGTGAATCTTCGAGAAGGTACGGGTCATAACGACATTCTCGTTCGATGACACCAGTTCAAGGCCGGATTCATAATCGTTGCGGCGCACATATTCGGCATAGGCAGCATCGAGCACCAGCAGGACGTGCTTTGGCAGACCTGCATGGAGGCGACGCACTTCCTCAAACGGCAGATAAGTGCCGGTCGGGTTGGCAGGATTGGCGATGAAAACGATCTTGGTGCGCGGGGTGACGCCAGCAAGGATAGCATCAACATCGATACGCTCGTCTTTTTCCTTGACGGTTACAGGTGTTGCACCTGCGCCCAGCGTCTGGATCTTGTAAACTGCAAAGCCGTGTTCGGTGATGAGCGCTTCATCGCCCGGTGCCAGATATGTCTGGCAGATGAGGCCGAGCAATTCGTCGGAACCGTTGCCGCAGATAATGTTACCGATGTTGAGGCCCTGAGATTCAGCAATAGCTTCACGCAGCGCTATGGCCTGACCGTCGGGATATGTCGCGAGATGATCGGCCCAGTGTCGATAGGCCTCGACCGCATGTGGGCTGGGGCCGATAGGGGTCTCGTTGGAGGAGAGCTTATAGACCTTTGCGACGCCTTCAACATGTTCCTTGCCGGGTACATAGGCTGCGATATCGAGCAGGCCTGCCTTGGGCTGGGGACGGGAGAGGTTCTGCATATTGGTCATGATTTTGGCTCCGCCAAAAGGACTGTGTTTAAGGTTACGCAGCGGGCATAAACCGCCGCCGCGTTCAAGTCGAGAAAAACCTTGCTGTGAAAGGTTGCAGCGTCATGTTTTGGGTTCTTTTGGTGCGGCTTTTCTCAAACCACTGACCGGAGAACCATGAGGCGCAAGAACAGGCACAAAAACACGCCGGGATGAACGTTGAGCGACAGGCAGCCCCTGATAGAGCCGCTTCTGAGCCTCCACCACCAGAACGCCTGAAAAAAGCGGCCAGAGCTTCCGCCCCAACCCCTCAACCGCCATACAGGGTCGCATCATCCAGCGACGCTTCACAGGTGGGAAATGCAACGCATTGCTGATGGTATTCACAGTGAAGTTGGCTTCGCGTAGCAAGGCCGTCAGCTGTGTGCTGCTATAGGGGCGGCCGCTGCCAAACGGTGTCCGGTCGAGCCGCGCCCAGACGCCACGCCGGTTTGGCACGACAATCACCAGCCTGCCATTGGGGGCAAGCACCCGCCACATCTCTTTAAGCGTTTCGGCAGCGTTTTCCGCATATTCCAGAGCATGGACCATCAGAATCCGGTCGATGGAAGAATCGGGCAAAGGCAGTTCTTCATCGAAAACCAAAGCAGTTGCCGATTTTTCCGGCGAGGGCCAGGCGATCGCACCTTGCCCGGCAGGCATGAAAGCGAAGCTACGTTCCGTATCAGCGCTGAACCGATCCAGATAGGGCAGGCTATAACCAAGGCCGACAAGCCGCTCACCCGGCACACGTCCCCAAAGTGCGGCCAGCGCCATGCGGATGGAGCGCTCGGTCAGATGGCCAAGCGTTGTGTCGTAAAAGGAGCGCAGTTCGATAATGTCTGGATGCATGATGGCCACGCTATAACAAATCAATGAAATGGCAAATGCTTATGCTTCGTTTGATTGTTCTGGAAGGGTGCAATCCAAAATGGTGCATTTCTCTGAAAGCATGATATAGAGCGTGCCTTTCAAAGCTATGTTAGGCTTATTTAGCAGGAGAAGCGGCAGATGCCTGAAGTCGGCGGCAAAACAATCGATGTGCTGTTTAGTTCGGAAGAAATTGCTGCGCGCAATCTCGAGCTTGCGAAGGATATCGCCGGACATAAGTTTCATAATCTGCTGACGATTTCGATCCTTAAAGGCTCGTTCATTTTCGCAGCCGATCTCATTCGTGCGATGCATGATGCCGGGGTCGAACCGGATGTCGAATTCATCACCGTTTCAAGCTATGGCAAGGGCACGACCAGCACCGAAGTGCGCCTGTTGCGCGATATCGACAGTGATGTGCGTGATCGTGACGTGCTTCTGATCGACGATATTCTCGAATCGGGCAAAACGCTTAAATTCGTGCGCGAACTGATGCTCGAACGCGGTGCGCGCAGCGTCAGCATTGCCGTATTGCTCGACAAGAGCGTGCGTCGCAAGGTTGATCTCAATGCGGATTTCGTTGCCTTTGAATGCCCCGACTACTTTGTCGTCGGCTACGGCATGGATGTAGCCCATTCGTTCCGGCAGTTGCCTTATGTAGGCCACGTTCAGGACTAACCACCAGATTTCGGCGCATTTTTACGCATTATCCAACGCAAAGCCGCTTCGCACCTTTGGCTCAAATGCTTTAGAGCGCGTTTCGATCTGATTGGATCAGATCGGCGCTCTAATATTTGTTTTAACGCGCATCTTTGTCCGAAAACCGTTTCACACTTTTCGGGATGCGCTTTAGTCGAACTGTAACAGTCGCTGGAGATATTCCTTCTCCATCTGTGGCGTTAAAGCGTTGCCAAGTTTGCGGCGGATTTCATCAAGAATTTCACGGGCGCGCTGAATATCAATCTCACCCGGAATCTTCACGTCATCTCCATCTGACGGGCCATTGCCCTGCTGGCGACCAAGCGGATCGCGGCCGCTCTGGCCATTCTGCCCGCTCTGGCCCTGACCTTGCTGACCCATGGCTTGCTGCATTTTTTGCATCATGTCACGGCCACCCCGGCGGAGAGCATCGAGCGCGCTGCCCTGCTGGTCGCTCGCTTCCGAGCCTTCGCTGCGGCCAAGCGCATCGGCGGCATTGCCCATCGATTTTCCTGCATCGGAAAAATCCTGATTGGGGTCTATGCCCAAGCCCTTGAGGTCTTCATTGAACTTCTGCAATTCCTGCTGGAGTTGTTGCTGCTGTTGTTGAAGCTTGCGCATAGCCTCCGCCAGATCTGAAGGCGTATTTCCGGGCTGCTGGCCTTGGCCTGGGCCTTGCCCTGGTTGCGATTCGCCCTGTCCCATAGGGCCGCTGTCGCCGGGAAGCTGGTCATCTCCAAATTCGCCTTCGCCGCTGCCATATTGCTGCTGCTGCATCTGCTGATCGAGTTTGAAGGTCTCATTCATCATCTGCTGCTGACGGCGCATCAGATCGCCGAGTTTGTTCATCTGCTGCTGCATCTGATTGGCCTGGCCCTGACCCTGGCCTTGCTGACCCGGTTGCCCCGGCTGGCCCTGTTGCAGATTATTCATCATATCCTGCAATTGCGACAGGAGCTGTTCCGCCTGATCACGCGATCCCTGACGTGCCAGATTTTCGATCTGATCCATCATGCGCTGCAAATCCTTTTCGGTCAGTACGCGCGCATTCGGGTCCATCGGCTGATTTCGGGCATTCGGATTTTGCTGCTGACGCTGGGCAAATTCACGCAGGAAATCCTGCATCGCCTTGCGCAGTTCTGCGGAAAGTTTCGCAATTTCTTCTTGCGAAGCGCCATTCTGCAATGCATTGCGCAGCGCTTCCTGTGCCTGGCGCAGACGTTTTTCGGCTGCCGACAGATTACCGTCTTCAATGCCCAGTGCCACCTGCCACATATAATCTGCGGTATCACGCAGCGCATCGTCGCCGGTGGCCAGACGAAGCCGCGTGCGGATCGTCACGAGACCCAGATAATGGGCCGTGTTTTTGATGGTTTCGTCCGGGCGGATCATCAGTGCTGAAAGCATGTCGCGCACATGATCGCGTTGGGTTGCATCAAGTGCGAGTATGCGGCGCTGCTCCGCAACAGCTTTTGCAAGCGGATTGGAGAACGGGCGCTCCGGCAGCTTCATGATCTTGGTTTCACTGCGACCGGTCTTGCCGTTTGCATCGGTTACGACGAGCGTAAGCGCCACTTCCTGACCAGCCCATGGATGTTCGGTCAGGTCTTTGGCGGTGGTCGCTTCCTTGGTTCCGCGACGCGGTAACGCAAGTGGCAGCTCCGGCGCATCGTACAGTGGAGCGACTTCCTCGTCCTCGTGATCCATATCGAGAGGAATGATTTCACCATAGGCTTTGGCCGGGCCATAATCGTCGGTGATTTCATAGGAAAGCTGCAATGTGCCATTCAGCGCATGGCTCGGTTCTTTGGTGAACCGAATGGTCGGCGCATTGTCCGGCGTAACGGCAAAGGTCCAGCGCGCATCGGTGCCGGATAGGCTCAGTGTCTGGTCCTGTTGCAGATCATAACGGAAGTTGCGGCTGCCATCGACAAGTGCCTGCTGCTCTGTCGCGACCGCCTCGCCCTCTTCAGGGTTACTCTGAGGCGTGACGGGTTGTATCTCGCTGCGATGGCCGGTCGAATCCGTTGTGGTCAGTCGTTCAGAACTGCCGCCAATAACCCGGATATTGACGATGCTGCCTTGCGGAACAGTGATCGGTTTTCCGACATTCGCCTCATCAATCGTTGTGCTCAGAAACACCGGCGCACGACCTGTATAGCGCGGTGGCGTTACCCAGGCATCGACGCGTGCAACGGCCGTAGGACTACCTGCGCGGATATGAAACGCATCGGCAATACGCCCGCTATTGGGGCTGAGGCTGTAAGCAGAAGCGGTCACAAACAGCAGAGCAACAATCGCGCGGAGCGCAAATGGATCACGTTCAGGAATGTGCGGACGCGGCAGGCCCGATTGCAGATTTTTCAAGCGCTCAGCCATGCGGCGCTTGTGTTCCTGCCAGAGAGCGACGGCAAACGGATCGTTGGTGCCGGTTGCCATTTGTCCGCTCTGCACAGCCAGCGGCTCGTGGATCAGACCATTCACGTCCTCAATACGAGCTGTGACGTCGTCTTCATTGGGGAGGCGAAAACGGAAGGGCAGATAAAGCGCAACGAGACCAGCAAAGGCAAAGAGCCCAAGCATACCGATATGCATTAAGCGCGGCATCAGCGTAAAAAGCCCAAGCCAGCTCACGCTTGCAAAAAGGGCAATCAGCAGAATCAGTGGAAGCACGAGAGGCCAGAGCCTCTCGAAGCTGATCGTCAGAAAACTTTGCAGATGAAGGCGCCGCAACGCAGCACCTTCGCCGGAAAACAGGCGGAAAAACGCATCGCGCTTGCGGATCGGCAAGTCTTTGCTGTCTTTTTTCTGCTGTGTCATCTGGACTTTCTGATGCGTGTTCCAGTTGCGATTTGCAGCATAGGATAACACGCATCATGGCAAAGACGAGGCTTTGACCGGAATTTATAACCAGTCAGGCACGGAATCGAGCGCAAGCAGCTCTTCATAGGTCCGGCGTGGACGAATGACGTGATAGCGATCGCCATCGACCAGCACTTCCGGAATCAGAAGACGGCTGTTGTAAGTGCTCGACAGAACCGCGCCATAAGCGCCTGTCGTGCAGACAGCAATCAGATCACCCGGAGCAGGTTTTGCCACTTCACGGTCAAGGCCGAGATAGTCGCCGGTTTCGCAGACCGGGCCGACAAAATCGGCGCGGATGCGAGGCGCACTATCTTTCGTTTCCTTGACCGGCTTGATGTCGTGGAAAGCTTCGTAAAGAGTTGGGCGAATGAGATCGTTCATCGCCGCATCGACGATGACGAAGTTCTTGGCATCGCCTTCCTTCACGAAAATCACTTCTGTCACCAGAAGACCGGCATTGCCAACGATCAGACGACCCGGCTCAAATACGGTTTTGAGGCCAAGCGGCTTGATGTGCTTTGCGACGATTTCCGCATAAGCAACCGGCAGCGGAGGCGGGTTGTTATCGGTGCGATAAGGGATGCCCAAACCGCCGCCGACATCGACATGGCGGATATTGTGACCATCGGCCTGCAATTCCTTCACGATCTGAGCCATCAGCGCAAAAGCATTGTCGAAAGGCTCCAGATCAATGATCTGGCTGCCGATATGCATATCGATACCAACGACATCGATTCCGGGCAGGCTCGCTGCACGCGCATAGGCCTGGCGGGCTTTTACGCGTGGGATGCCAAACTTGTTTTCGGACTTGCCGGTCGAAATTTTCGCGTGCGTCTTGGCATCGACATCCGGATTGATGCGCAAGGATACGGACGCAACCTTGCCAGCTTTGACCGCACGGGCGGAAAGGATTTCCAGCTCCGGTTCAGACTCGACATTGAAGCAGTAAATGCCCGCTTCCAGCGCAAAATCCATTTCATGCGGGGTTTTGCCAACACCGGAAAACACGATCTTGTTTGCAGGAATGCCGGCGGCCAGCGCACGGCGAATCTCGCCTTCCGAAACGGTGTCGGCACCGGCGCCAAGCTTGGCAAGTGTCTTGAGTACGGCCAGATTGGAGTTTGCCTTCAACGCATAAGTGACCAGCGTTTCCATATCCGCAAAAGCTTCGCTAAAAACACGGAAATGGCGCTCGATGGTGGCGCGGGAATAGACGTAGAAAGGCGTGCCGACCTCGTTTGCGATATCGGGCAGGCTCACATTTTCGGCATGAAGAATGCCGTCGCGATATTCAAAATGATTCACGGGAAACAGTCCCTGCTTGATAGGCTATTACAGAATCTTGTCGAGGATGAAGGGCTTGTCTTCCTTCGGTTTCTCGACTGTGCGGCCCTGCTCATTGGTGATCATCTGCGCAGGCGGCGGTTCAAGCGGGCCTTTTCGTCCGCAAGCGGCAAGAGTGGCAGCAAGGGCTGCGATCAGAAGCACGGAAGAAATGGCGGAGCGGCCTGTCATCAGCTTTGGTTCCCGGAAATTGTCCTATGGGTCAGGTCTAACCCAAAATATCTGAAAGTGAAATCACTCCTTCAAGAGTGATTTCACTAAGATGCTCTGCTCAAGCTTTTGTAATGCGCTTTTTCCAGTAACGGATCTGGCGGCGCACTTCCTGTGGCGCGGTTCCGCCGAAGGACTGGCGGCTCTTGACCGACTTCTCAACCGTCAGATAGCCGAAGATTGCATCGGTGATGCCCGGATTGATCGTTTGCAGATCTTCAAGCGAGAGCCTGGAGAGATCGACCTTTTTGCTTTCGGCCAGAGCCACAGCGCGGCCCGTCACGTGGTGAGCGTCGCGGAATGGAAGACCGAGTTCCCGCACCAGCCAATCGGCCAGGTCGGTTGCAGTTGAATAGCCGGAACCTGCGGCTTTTTTCATGGATGCGACATTAATGGTCAGGTCGCGCACCATGCCGCTCATCGCAGCGATTGCGAGCTCCAGATTTTCGGCAGCGTCGAAAACCTGTTCCTTATCTTCCTGCATATCCTTGGAATAAGCGAGCGGCAGACCCTTCATGATGGTGAGAAGGGCAACGAGCGAACCGTTGATGCGGCCAGTCTTGGCGCGGACCAGTTCGGCAGCATCCGGGTTCTTCTTTTGCGGCATGATCGACGAGCCGGTCGAGAAAGCGTCGGACAGGCGTACGAAATTGAACTGCGGCGTTGACCAGATGACGATTTCTTCTGCAAGACGCGACAGGTGACCAGCGCAGATGGCTGCGAGCGACAGGAATTCGAGCGCATAGTCACGGTCGGAAACGCTGTCGAGCGAGTTGCGGGTTGGCTCACGGAAACCGAGCTCTTTCGCCGTCATGTGGCGATCAATCGGGAAGCCGGTGCCTGCAAGAGCAGCCGCACCCAGTGGTGATTCGTCCATGCGTTCAATCGCGTCGCGTACACGGGAAAGGTCGCGGCCGAACATTTCCACATAGGCCATGCAATGGTGGCCGAAGGTGACGGGTTGTGCAGTCTGAAGATGCGTGAAGCCCGGCATGACGGTTGCAGCATGTTCTTCTGCACGTTCAAGGAAGGCCTCGATCAAGCCTTTAAGAGCCACGGCAGTCTTCTGCATTTCCTGCTTGACCCAGAGGCGGAAATCAACCGCCACCTGATCATTGCGCGAGCGGGCCGTGTGCAGACGCCCGGCAGAGGCACCAATAAGATCGGCAAGGCGTGCTTCGATATTCATATGAATGTCTTCGAGCTTGCGCGAGAAGGTGAATTTTCCGTCCTCAATTTCCTTGAGGATGGCTTTCAGGCCTTCTTCAATCTTTTTATGGTCTTCTGACGTAATGATGCCAGTCTTTGCAAGCATGGCAGCATGGGCGAGCGAGCCCTGAATATCCTGCGCATAGAGCTTGCGGTCGAAACCAATCGATGCATTGATCTCTTCCATGATCGCATCGGGCCCTGAGGCAAAACGGCCGCCCCACATCTGATTGCTTGATTTTTGTTCGCTCATGCTCGTATGCCTCGGATACATGACTTAAGGAAAAGTGACGCGAGATGGCAGAAGACAACGATAAGGCAAAGTCAGGCAATCGGAAGATCGTCCTTCTTGCAGCGCTTGCCGGTGTCATAGCCGGTATCGGGGCGGTATACGTGATGGAACTGCCTTCTGGCAATGCACCTGGTCGCAATGTTTCAGCAGCGAGCACTGTTTCTGCCCAAAGTGACGAAGCTTCCGCACAATGTGCGTTGAAAGCAGATTCCCTGAAGAGCCTTGATGCTGCTGCAACTGGCACCGTAGCCGCCATGCGCGCGGCGGAAAAGCCGATTTCGGTTGCGCATATCGCTTTCACCGGTCCTGACGGCAAGAAGACGACGCTTGGCGATTACAAGGGCAAGACGCTCCTCGTGAATCTTTGGGCGACGTGGTGTGCGCCTTGCCGTGAGGAAATGCCGGAACTTGACAATCTTCAGGCGAAAAAGGGTGGCAGTGATTTTGATGTCGTTGCCATTAATATCGATACGGGTTCTGACGAGAAGCCAAAAAAATTTCTTGAAGAAATCGGTGTCAAGAGCCTGAGCCTCAACCGCGATGCGACCATGTCGAGCTTCAATGAATTGAAGCGCAAGAATCTGGCATTTGGTCTTCCGGTGACATTGCTGGTTGATAAGGAAGGTTGTCAGATTGCCTCGATGAATGGTCCCGCCCCGTGGGATAGCCCCGACGCAATCAGGCTGATCGAGGCTGCGCAAAAACTTTAGCTAGAGCGCCGGGCGTCCTATTGGACGCCCAAAGGTCGCTCTAACCCTTTAAAGCCAGAGCATAATTTCACCTTAAACTGATTCAAGTTTAAGGAATTATGCTCTAGACAAGTATCGTATTCAGTGGCTTCCTCTTTTTTGAGAGAGGAAGTTACCCATGAGCATTGAAGTCTGGCTGGCATTTTCTGCCGCATCTATCGTGCTTCTGATTATACCGGGGCCGACGGTTTTGCTGGTGGTGTCCTATGCACTTGGGCAGGGCTGGAAAGCTGCACTTCCCATGGCTATCGGTGTGGCGCTTGGCGATTTCACTGCCATGACGCTGTCGATGCTGGGGGTAGGGGCATTGCTTGCGGCATCGGCCACGATTTTTACCGCCGTCAAATGGATCGGCGCTGCCTATCTTATCTGGCTCGGTATAAAGCTGTTTCGGGCCGGTGGCACGATGAATGCTAAGGCGCGACATGATCAGGTGAACCCAGTCAGAATGCTGCTTCATGCGTGGCTGGTGACAGCACTTAATCCAAAAAGCATCACGTTTTTCGTGGCCTTCCTGCCGCAGTTCTTAAGCCCGCATCGCGATTTTGTGACACAGATGCTGGTCTTTGAAAGCACGTTCCTTGTGCTGGCTTTTCTCAATGCCTTCGCTTATGCGCTGGTCGCCACGCGTGCGCGACGCTTCTTTGCCAATGAGCGCGCTTTGCGCATCTTCAACCGTGCTGGTGGGACAATGCTGATCGGGGCAGGGATAGCGACCGCTTCGATGCGATCATCCTGATTTAAAGCCGGAGCGTTTCAACTGGACGATTGCCAGTTCAAGCGCGGATAAGAAGGCTGAGCGGTCTTTGGGCGAGAACGGTGCTGGGCCGCGCGTGACTTCGCCTGCCGAACGCAGTGAATCCATCAGGTTGCGCGTGGCGAGCGTATTGCCGATGGTGCTTGCCGTGTGCACTTTTCCATTGGGGGCTATGACCGACGCACCCATTGCAATCGACCGGCTTACAAGTGGGATATCTGCAGTGATCACAACCATGCCCGGTCGGGAATTTTCTGCAATCCAGTCATCTGCTGCATCAAGCTTGTCGGAAACGACAATACGCTCGACGCGTTCTGCGTCGCGCGGGATGGCGATATAGCTGTTGGCGACGAGAACCACGGGCAAGCCATGGCGCTCGGCAACACGATAGATTTCAGCCTTCACCGGGCAGGCGTCGGCATCAACGAGAATGCGGATTGTGTCGTTTTGAACGTCCATGCCGTTTCATAGGTGGATGAGACGCATTTGGCAAATTGATCGCAGCAATCAGATTTATGTGATGGTCTAATAGTGCCAAGAAGACTATTGCAGGCGGCAAATAAGAAAGTCCCTGTCATGGCCACCCGCTTTTTTCCCATCATGTTTGTCCTGCTCTGGGCTACCGGCTTTATCGGTGCCGGGCTCTCCATGCCCTATGCGGAACCGTTCAGTTTCATGGCGGTGCGGTTTTCCATCGCAGCCGTGATCATGATCCTCTGGGCATTGGCAAGCCGTAGCGTTTGGCCTCGCGGCAAGATTTTGATGCACGCAGCCATTGCTGGCTGCCTTATTCATGGCATCTATCTTTCAGCGCTTTTCTGGGCTGTGCATCACGGATTGCCCGCAGGCATGTCCGGACTTGTTGCGGGTCTTCAACCAATGCTGACGACGCTGATTGCAGCTCTTCTTCTGGGGGAGCGCGCCAGCGGGCGACAATGGTTGGGTCTTCTGGTCGGTTTTCTGGGTGTTGCCATGGTGGTCTGGCCGAAGTTTTCTGCCGGTAATGGCGTTGATCCGCAAAGCTTGTGTGCGGCTTTTGTGGCTGTTCTGGCCATCAGCACTGGTACGGTTTGGCAAAAGCGTTTCGGAACAGCGGGCGATCTTAAGGCTGGCACTGCCGTGCAATACATTGCGGCGGCGGCATTGACCGCGATTGGGGCTTTCGCCTTTGAAACACGTGTGATGATCTGGTCACCGGAGCTCATCTTTGCGATGGTCTGGCTGACGCTTGCCATTTCTATCGGAGCCATTCTAGCGCTGTTGGTTATGATTCGCGAAGGTGCCATGTCGAAGGTGGCGTCGCTATTTTATCTGGTGCCGGGCACGGCTGCGATCATGGCCTATCTGATTTTCGGCGAAACGCTCGGACCCATCCAGATTGCAGGCATGGTGGTGACGACGCTCGGCGTCGCGCTGACGACGCTTCGCAAATAGTCACTCTATATTAAGTTCGGGCTGCTGGTGGCGTTTGCGGAAATTCATGATCGCAGCATTGATTTCTGCACCGATGATGAAGATTGCTGAGAGCATGTAGAGAAAGACAATCGCGACCATAATCGAGGCGAGGCCCGCATAGGTAGTGACGTAGCTTGCAAAGGTCTCGAGATATTTTGCGAAGGCGGTTGCGGCTGCAAGCCAGGCAATCAGTGTGATGCCGATGCCCGGCAGAATGTCGCTCAGACGCCGCCGCCCGGCAGGCAACCAGATGTGGACGATAAAGAGAGCAAGTACCAGAACGATCACCGCAATCGTATAGCGCCAGATAGCAATGGTGCCGGTGAAGGGCGCGATATCGGGAAACCATTGCTCGGCAAGGCGTACCGCAAGAGGTGCCAGAACCAGCAGAAAGCTGATTGCCATGAGGCTGATTGTGCCAATAAGTACAAAGCCTAAGCTTTGCAGACGGCAGAAAATGATTGAGCGCTGGTCGGTCACGCGATAGGCGCGGTTCAGCGACATGCGCAACGCTTCAACGCCATTGGATGCAAAATAGGCGGCGGCGATCACACTCAATGTCAGAAGCCCGCTGCGCTGAACGGTTAGAACGTTCATCACTTCATTGGCGATGGGGCCAGCAATATTGGAGGGCCACATGTCGAAAATGACATGCACTGCCGTATTGGCGAATTCTTTGGTGCCGAGGAAGCTGGCGAGTGACGTTGCAAAGATCAGAAACGGGAACATTGCCATCAGCCCGGACAGGGCAATGTGGGAGGCAAATGCCCAGCCGTCGTCGGTGCTGAAATGCCCATAAACGTCGAAAGTGATCTGACGGATAAAACGTCTGATTTTTCGCATCCGCAGATTTTTCCCTTCGGTAAACCGACAAACGACCCAAGCGCCCTTAAATCTAGTATTGGATTCAACATTGCAAGGGCATAGAGCGCTGTGCGCCGTCTTGGGCGCACAAAAAGGTCGCTCTATGCTATTGAATCTACGCATCGTGCTTTCCAAAAATCGATTCCGATTTTTGGGCCGATGCAGTAGCCGATTTTAAATCGGGCACGAATCAAGCACTGTTGCGAAAACGCGACCGCGAGGAACAGGTTGATGGCTCCAGAGAGCGAAAAGCGCAGCATTATCATCACCGGCTGCTCTTCCGGGATCGGTGCCTATTGTGCCGAGGCTTTGCACAAGGCCGGATGGCGCGTGTTCGCGACGGCACGCAAGGATGAGGATATTGCAGCACTCAGAGCCAAAGGGCTTGATGCTTTCTACCTCGATTACACAGAACCGCAATCAATCGAAGCGCTGGTCGATGAAGTGCTGCGTGCAACCGACGGCAAGCTGGATGCGCTGTTCAACAATGGTGCTTATGCACAGCCCGGCGCGATTGAGGATTTGCCGGTTGAAGCATTGCGTGCGCAATTCGAAGCCAATTTCTTTGGTTGGCATGATCTGACACGCCGCATCGTTCCGGTGATGCGAGCACAGGGGCATGGCCGCATCGTGCATTGCTCCTCGATATTGGGGCTTGTGCCAATGAAATGGCGCGGGGCCTATGTGGCATCGAAATTTGCACTTGAGGGTCTGATGCTCGCCCAGCGTATGGAGCTGGAGGGGTCGGGCATTGAGGTTTCGATAATAGAGCCGGGACCGATTGCCTCGCGCTTCACCTATAATGCTGCCATGCATGCACGGGCTAATATTGATCTTGAACATTCAGTGCATCGCGAACTTTACCAGCGCCAGATGGCGAAACTTGACGATGGTGGCACGAAGTCCAAAAACAAGCTTGGCCCGGAAGCGGTTTACGCGGTACTTGTGCATGCATTGGAGGCGCCCAAGCCGCGTCCGCATTATGCGGTTACGCGACCGGCGAAACTGGGTATTCTGGCACGACGCCTGCTGCCGTCGCGCTGGCTCTATCGAATGCTGTCCGACCAGTCTTGAAAACAGAGATGGCGGATTATGGGAGAAAATAAATGGACTTTCTGTTCAAGGCTGCGGCCATGGTGGCCATGTTCGCCGTGGCAATTGTGCTGATTATCGGCCTGCGCAACATGATGCGCGGCGGTGACGGAAACTTCTCCAACAAAATGATGCAGTTACGTGTCTTCCTGCAGTTTGTCGCGATTGTGCTAATCGTTGCAGCCGTATATTTCGCACGCCAGACCAGCGGCCAGTAACCATGGTCAAGCTCAACAAGATTTATACACGCACAGGCGACGATGGTACGACAGGCCTGACCTCCGGGCCACGCAGGCTGAAATCTGATCTGCGTGTGGAAGCCTATGGTACTGTCGATGAAACCAACGCCTGCATCGGTCTTGCTCGGCTTCATACGAGCGACGCTGATCATGGGCATATCGATGTGATGCTTATGCGCATCCAGAATGATCTGTTTGATCTTGGTGCCGATCTTTCAACGCCTGATGACGGTGAGCCACTCGCCTACGAGCCGCTGCGTATCGTTGCCTCGCAGGTTACGCGGCTTGAATCCGACATTGATTATTTGAATGCGGCTATTCCGCCTTTGCGTTCGTTCATTTTACCGGGTGGCTCTGCCGCCTCTGCCGCATTGCATTTGGCGCGTACCGTTTCGCGCCGTGCCGAACGGCTGATGGTACAGCTTGCAAAGACCGAAGGCGAAGTGGTTTCAAAGGAAGCGCTGCAATATATCAATCGCCTCTCCGATTTCCTGTTTGTCGCCGCCCGCGCCGTCAATGATAACGGCGCGAAGGATGTGCTTTGGGTGCCGGGCCAAAACCGCTAGTTCAAACTCCGCGCTTATTGCCCCAGATCAGCACATGAAGCTGGGGCAATACATGGGCCTCGAACCAGCGATCTGCCATTACCTTGTCTATCAGCCATTCCATGCGGCGCATGATGCCGTTCATGTCGATGCGGGCATCGTCATCTTCGGGCGGCGGCGGTGTATGATTGCCGGGCTGAAGGTAAACGGCCAAATGCGGGTGACGTGCTGATGCTGCCTTTGCAAAGGCATAATCCGCATCATCAAAGACCACGAATTTCAGCACCGTCCGGGGTTTCGATCCTGCTGCATCAATGGAAGCTGCGAGCGCACCCCAATCCGTCTCCATGCCACTTGAAGGTGGTTTCGGACTGAGCACCAGCGTATCGAGTTTGGCAAACCAGTCTTTTGTCAGCGATCCCTGAGTTTCAAGCGCAAAGCGATAACCTTGCGCGTGACCATGATCGATCAGTGGTCCCAATGGCTGAATGGCTGGATTGCCGCCAGAAAGTGACACCGTTATGGGCTTTTTACCCGAAAGTGCCGTCACTTCGTGCCATATGGCTTCAACGCTCATCGGTTTCCAGTCATGGCGAAAGCGGCTTTCAACAGCGTGCAGACTGTCACACCATGCGCAGCGGTAGTCACAGCCGCCCGTACGCACGAAAACAGTCGGCTCGCCGCTCAACACACCTTCGCCCTGAATGGTCGGACCGAAAATCTCGCTGATGCGGATTTCGGGGCTGGCCTTCATGATCGACTCTCGGGCCGATACTCTGCCCATGTCTTAGGCGTTTCGCTGACCCTTACCGCTGTGACTTCCTGCCAGCGTGTCTGGCACCAGTCATAAAGATGGCGCGCCAGAAACTCTGCCGTCACGCAATTATGCCCGAGCACATCATTGAGATGGCGGTGATCGAGCTCATCATCGATATAGCGCTTGAGTGGCACCAGCTCGTGATAATCGCGGACAAAACCATGCTCATTGAGATCGGCCGCCGACAGTTCCACTTCAACGATGTAATTGTGTCCGTGCAGTCGCGCGCATTGATGATCGGCAGGCAGTTCGGTCAGCTGATGCGAAGCGGAGAAATGGAATTCCTTGGTGATGCGAAACATCAGGCGTTCCTCTTCTCAATGGCTGCGCGCCAGAAGTCGGCATCCTCATAGTGGGTAGGATCTGTGACACCTGCCAGATGGAAGGCCTCGCGACGTTCGACACAGGTGCCGCAACGCCCGCAATGATGTTCGCCGCCCTTGTAGCAGGACCACGTTGCTTCAAACGGTGCCTTGTATTTTGCACCGTCTGAAACGATGTCGCTTTTTGACTTGTGCACATAGGGCGCAAGCACCCGAATATCGGCATATCCTTCCAGCGCATGGTTCTGCATGGTCTGGAAAGCGCCGATAAAGCCGGGACGGCAATCGGGATAAATGAAGTGGTCGCCACCGTGAACGGCGAGCGCCACGGCATCGGCTTTCTGGGCTGCTGCCACGCCAAAGGCGATGGCCAGCATGATGGCATTGCGGTTGGGAACGACCGTGATTTTCATCGTTTCCTCGGCATAGTGGCCGTCGGGTACATCAATATCATCGGTCAGGGCCGAGCCGGTAAGGCTCGCACCGATTGGACGGATGTCGATGGTTTGATGGGGCACATTGAGCCGCTGTGCGCAGGCTTCCGCAAAGCTCAATTCCTTTTTGTGCCGCTGACCATAATCGAACGAGATAAGGCCAGTGAGCTGATGTTCCGCCGCGATTTTGTGCGCGAGCGAAACGGAGTCCAATCCGCCGGAGCAGATGACAAGCGTCTTCATAGTTTGAGTCCTTGTTTTGACCGGGTAGGCTGCGACCGGATGTTTACGCGGTTCTCCTAGCGCATGAGGCCGGGCTTGTAAACGCCACGAAAATGCGAGGAGATGCGCGTCAAAGAAAAGTATCAAAGGTATCAACCGAACAAGACAAGACCTGACAAACGTTAGTGCAAAAACGGAATGACTATCTGTCAGAATAAATTCATTTAAATCGATATTGCCGACCATCCGCGATTGACGTGCACGTCAACCGTCTTTAGGTTTCGTGCCGGTTCCTGATGTTGCGGGGAAGGGCTGGTTTCGTGGCGCTTCTGTCAGCAGCATTTTCATGTCGGTTTCTGACATGCGGGCAAAGATTCACGGCGGCATAGTCGTGCCGCAAAAGTCATTGAAGAGGTAATCGCGGATGAAAGTCCTTGTCGCAGTAAAGCGGGTTGTAGATTACAACGTAAAGATCCGTGTTAAGGGAGATGGTTCGGGCGTTGAGCTTGCGAACGTGAAGATGTCGATGAACCCTTTTGACGAGATTGCGGTTGAGGAAGCAATCCGTCTGAAGGAAGCTGGCAAGGTCACGGAAATCATCGCGGTTTCGGTCGGTCCGGCACAGGCGCAGGAAACGCTGCGCACAGCCCTTGCCATGGGTGCTGATCGCGCGATCCTCGTGAAGACCGATGACACCGTTGAGCCGCTTGGCGTTGCCAAGGTGCTGAAGGGCGTGGTCGAGGCCGAACAGCCGGATCTCGTTTTCCTCGGCAAGCAGGCGATTGATGATGATGCCAACCAGACCGGCCAGATGTTGTCGGCATTGCTCAACTGGAGCCAGGCGACGTTTGCCTCGAAGGTGGAGCTGGGTGACGGTTCTGCCAAGGTAACGCGTGAAGTCGATGGCGGTCTTCAGACCATTGATGTGAAGCTTCCAGCCATTGTGACAGTTGACCTTCGTTTGAACCAGCCGCGCTATGCATCGCTGCCAAACATCATGAAGGCGAAGAAGAAGCCGCTTGATGAAAAGTCGCCTGCTGATTTCGGTGCTGATATTGCGCCGCGTCTCAAGGTCCTGAAGACCGAAGAGCCGGGTGGCCGCAAGGCTGGCGTGAAGGTCGGTTCGGTCTCCGAACTGGTCGAGAAGCTCAAGGCCGACGGCGTATTGTAAGAAATCGGAAGGGACAAACACATGGCTATTCTTCTTATTGCCGAACATGACAATGCAAGCCTTTCCGATCAGACCGCAAAGGCACTGACAGCCGCCGCTCAGATCGGTGGTGATGTTGATATTCTGGTTGCAGGCAAGGGTGCAAAGGCTGCGGCTGATGCGGCTGCAAAGCTTTCTGGCGTGCGCAAGGTTCTGCTGGCTGAAAGCGATGCGTTGGAAAATCGTTTGGCTGAGCCACTGGCTGCAGCCATCGTTGAACTCGCAGGAAACTACGACACGATCATTGCACCAGCCACCACGTCGGCCAAGAATGTGCTGCCGCGTGTGGCAGCACTTCTCGATGTGATGCAGTTGTCGGAAATCATGGAAGTGGTGTCCGCTGATACGTTCAAGCGTCCGATCTATGCGGGCAATGCGATCCAGACTGTGCAATCGACCGATGCCAAGAAGGTCATCACGGTTCGTACCGCTTCGTTCCAGGCCACCGGTGAAGGCGGCTCGGCTTCGGTTGAAAGCGTGAATGCGGCGAGCGATCCAGCGCTGTCGAGCTTCGTTGAAAACGCGCTTTCGGGTGGTGATCGTCCGGAACTGACCTCGGCCAAGATCATCATTTCGGGCGGTCGTGCGCTTGGTTCGTCAGAAAAGTTCCAGGAAGTGATCCTGCCTGTTGCTGACAAGCTTGGTGCTGCGGTCGGTGCCAGCCGTGCGGCGGTTGATGCGGGCTATGCGCCAAACGACTGGCAGGTTGGCCAGACCGGCAAGGTGGTTGCACCTGAACTTTACATCGCAGTCGGCATCTCGGGTGCGATCCAGCATCTGGCGGGCATGAAAGACAGCCGCGTGATTGTTGCGATCAACAAGGACGAAGAAGCACCGATCTTCCAGGTGGCTGATTATGGCCTCGTCGGCGATCTCTTCACCGTGTTGCCGGAGCTCGAAAAAGTGCTCTGATTATAAGAAAGGCGGCAGGGAAATCTGCCGCCTTGTTCATTTGCTGCCCGTCCTTTGCGCCGAGTTTCTGCCGGTGTTCGGACGGGTTCTTTATAAGCATTGCTGAAAACTCGACCTGAAGTTTAGGATTGCATTTTAACAGGCAAGCTGTCTTGTTAACCGGGCTTTCAAGCAATGTCAGATACAAGGCTTGGTAAGGGGCTTGGTATGGGGCTGAATACGGGCCAGATGCAGGTTCCCTGTATTTGAAGAATGGATGATATACTCAAGCAGATCTCCGCTATTGGGCGGGAGCGTGAAGGAGTTGAGACTGTGGCGATCAAGACGGTAGGCATTGTTGGCGCGGGACAGATGGGAAGCGGAATTGCCCATGTTTGTGCGCTGGCAGGATACGACGTGCTTTTGCATGATGCGGCGGCAGACCGGCTGGAAAAGGGTATTGCCACAGTCAATGGCAACATGGCGCGACAGGTGTCATCTGGTAAGCTGGAAGAGAAACAGCGCGCCGATGCTATGAAGCTGATCCGTGCAGCGAATTCCATGGAAGATCTGGCGGGCGTCGATCTGGCCATCGAGGCAGCGACAGAAGACGAGACCGTCAAGCGCAAGATTTTCGCGCAGCTTTGTCCGATCCTTAACCCGGAAGCGATTGTCGCAACCAATACATCGTCGATTTCCATCACGCGACTTGCGTCAACCACAGATCGTCCGGAGCGTTTCATCGGTATTCACTTCATGAATCCGGTACCGCTCATGAAGCTGGTTGAGCTGGTGCGCGGTATTGCGACTGAAGAAGATACGTTCCGCAAATCAAAGGATTTCGTAACGGCACTCGGCAAGACCGTAACGGTTGCCGAAGATTTCCCGGCCTTCATCGTCAATCGTATCCTGCTGCCAATGATCAATGAGGCGATCTACACGCTTTATGAAGGTGTGGGCAGCGTAGAAGCCATCGATACAGCGATGAAGCTTGGTGCCAACCACCCTATGGGACCACTGCAACTCGCTGATTTCATCGGCCTTGATACCTGCCTTTCAATCATGCAGGTGCTGCATGACGGACTGGCCGATTCCAAATATCGCCCGTGCCCGCTTTTGGTCAAATATGTTGAGGCGGGATGGCTTGGCCGCAAGACGGGCCGCGGTTTCTATGACTACCGTGGCGAACATCCGGTTCCTACGCGATAAAACCTTTATGCTTTTCTGACAAAGCCGGTGTATTCACACCGGCTTTTTTAATTGTGTCTAATTTCTCACGTCTGTGGAAAACCTGAATATCGTTACCATTAACTTACTGTTAACTCTGCAGATTTAGGAGTTATTCATCTTTAATCGTTAAAGTTTTCATTAAGATGTTCGGAAGCTAAAAAGCATTTAACTCGGCCCCTGCGGGCGCTTGGCGAACATCACTTTCGAGCAGCAAATTCTTGATGAGGTGAAGGCGATGAACATTATCGTTCAGCTACGTGACAGCGTTAATGTCATCCGTGAGTTCGTCGCACCAAGCTACAGGCCCGAGCGCCATTATATGCGCGGCCCGGGTCCGGCTTGCGCGGCACGCACGGCAAACTAAACACTGAGCTTCGGTTCTCATTTTCAGACGCAAAGCCTGTCAGGCTTTTGTCGGAGATGAACTGAGTTTCAGGCAACAGAAAAGCCAGAGCGGGTGACCGCTCTGGCTTTTTGTTTGTCGGGTTCAGGTCGCGATCTTATTCCAGACCTTCAAACAGCGCGGTCGAAAGATAGCGCTCGGCAAAGGATGGAATGATGATGACAATATTCTTGCCCTTGTTCTCCGGGCGCTTGCCGACTTCGATGGCGGCTGTGAGCGCCGCACCCGACGAGATGCCGACAGGAATACCTTCAAGACGCGCAATCAGGCGTGCATTGGCAAATGAATCCTCGTTGGAGACAGTCACCACTTCATCATAGATTTCTGTGTCGAGCGTCTTTGGTGCAAAGCCCGCGCCGATGCCCTGAATCTTGTGCGGACCGGGTGTGCCGCCCGAAAGAACCGGGGAATCCTTAGGTTCTACAGCGATCACTTTGAACGATGGCTTGCGTGACTTGATGACCTGACCGACGCCGGTAATGGTGCCGCCGGTGCCAATGCCGGAAATCAGGATGTCGGCTTCGCCCTTGGTGTCATTCCAGATTTCCTCAGCCGTTGTGCGGCGATGAATTTCAGGATTGGCCGGGTTTTCGAACTGCTGTGGAATGATCGCATTTGGATTACCTTCTGCGATTTCCTCAGCCTTGGCGATAGCGCCCTTCATGCCTTTCGGGCCTTCGGTCAGCACGAGTTCGGCACCGAGCAGCTTGAGAAGCTTGCGACGTTCAACCGACATGGTTTCAGGCATAGTCAGCACCAGACGGTAGCCCTTGGCGGCGGCCGCAAATGCCAGTGCAATACCGGTGTTGCCCGAGGTTGGTTCCACAAACACGGTCTTGCCAGGAACAGCTTTGCCCTGCGCTTCAAGTGCTTCAATCAGTGCAAGACCGATACGGTCCTTGACGCTTGCCAATGGGTTGAAGAATTCCAGCTTTACCAGCAGGTTGGCTTCGACGCCGTTTTCCTTGGCAAATTTGTCGATGCGGACCAGAGGTGTGTTGCCGATGGTATCGAGAATGGAATCATAGATGCGACCGCGACCTGCCGTTTCGCCGTCTTTGGCGCCAAGGGGCTTACTCATGGAAAAATCTCCTTCTGTTTGACGCGAAGTTTATGAGGAAATGGCGCAAAAGCATAGCTGGGACCGTGCTTCGGATCGCATATAATTGGAATTATATTCTTTAAAAGAGTAACACTTAGAAGATAATTCCAGGTTATCGGGTATCAGCAGGGTGCACGATCATTTGTACGAAAATCGGTCATTCCGAGCACTAAAACCTTGCCCCCGGTCTTTCGACAAGCTTCTCATGTCTATAAGCTTTTGCTGTCTTGGAACGGTCCCAGTTGAGATTGAATCGTTGGAACCGCTTCGCACTTTTAGCTCAAATACTTCATTGATCCGTATCAATGCTCTTTGCGTCAGGACAGGCATGATCGGTTAACAATTGCAATCTGGAGGCATGAACCGTGTATAAGTCTATTTTGATCGCAACCGATGGATCTGAACTCGCCGATAAGGGCGTGGACCAGGGGCTTGCTCTTGCAAAGCAACTTGGGTCAAAGGTGTTGTTTGTTTCGGTGACCGAACTTCTGCCATCCTATGGCATTGTTGTGGCTGCTGAGTGGGCATCAAGCCCAGCGGCCTTTCAGGAATATCGTGAGGCTATAACCAAAGCTGCCGCCGAGCTTCTCACGAAGGCAAAGGCAAAAGCCGAGAGCGTAGATGTTTCTGCTGAGGTTCTTCACATTGAGAACCAGTCACCAGCACAGGGGATTATCGAGGCGGCCAAGCACAAGCATTGCGATCTGATCGTCATCGCATCGCATGGCCGTCGCGGCGTCAACAAGCTGCTGCTGGGCAGTCAGGCCGCGGAAGTGCTGTCGCTGAGCGCTGTTCCGGTGCTGGTGGTCAAGTAAGCTGCGCAGTCCGCGCGACGATGAACACGGATTATTGTTCGTGGCCGCTCGCTTGAGCGGTCAACAACGCAAGAAGATTCCCAAACGTCTCTGATAAGCTGTTCCCGCTCACTTTGTTGAGCGGGAGGATCTTTTACAGGAGACAAACATGACCGCGCCTCGTCCAAACAAGACCAGCATCGGTAATCATGTACTTCATCCAGAAACCCAGATGCTGAATTACGGCTATGACCCCGAGCTTTCCGAGGGGGCAGTCAAGCCGCCGGTGTTTCTAACCTCGACCTTCGTTTTCAAGACTGCCGAAGACGGGCGCGATTTCTTCGATTTCGTTTCCGGCCGTAAAGAGCCGCCCGCAGGGGTTGGTGCGGGGCTTGTCTATTCGCGCTTCAATCATCCCAACAGCGAGATCGTGGAGGATCGCCTTGCCGTTTATGAAGGGACTGAGAGTTGCGCGTTGTTCTCGTCCGGCATGTCGGCAATTGCGACAACCTTGTTTGCTTTTGCGCGCCCCGGAGACGTAATCCTGCATTCGCAGCCGCTTTACGGTGGCACAGAAACATTGCTCGCGAAGACTTTCCATAATTTCAATGTTGCGGCTGTGGCCTTTGCCGATGGTGTGCATGAAGCTTCGATTGAAGAGGCTGCCGATGAAGCCACAAACAAGGGGCGAGTCTCGGTCATCCTGATTGAAACGCCCGCCAATCCGACCAACAGTCTGGTCGATATCGCAGCCATCCGGCGCGTTGCCGATAAGATAGCAGCGAAGCAGGAAGGGGTCCGCCCGGTCATCGTTTGCGACAACACTTTGCTTGGCCCTGTTTTCCAGAAGCCGCTCGAACACGGCGCAGATATTTCGCTCTACTCGCTGACCAAATATGTTGGTGGCCATTCCGATCTGATTGCCGGTGCTGTTCTTGGTGCGAAGGCCGTGGTTAAGCAGATAAAGGCACTGCGTGGGGCGATTGGAACGCAGCTTGATCCGCATTCCTGCTGGATGCTGGGGCGCTCGCTTGAAACGCTCGGGATTCGTATGGATCGTGCCGACAAGAATGCTCTGGCAATTGCCGAGTTCCTGCGCGAGCATCCAAAGGTTGAAAAGCTGCATTATTTGCCATTTGCAGACCAGGCTTCTGCTGTTGGTCAATTGTTCAAACGCCAGTGCTCGGGCGCGGGCTCGACCTTTTCATTCGATATCAAAGGCGGGCAGGCAGCGGCATTCCGTTTCCTGAATGCTTTGCAGATCATGAAGCTCGCGGTCAGTCTTGGCGGAACAGAATCGCTTGCAAGTCATCCCGCTGCAATGACGCATTCCGGTGTTCCGATTGAGGTGCGTGAGCGGATAGGGGTGCTCGAATCAACAATTCGCCTGTCGATTGGCATTGAACATCCTGATGATTTGATTGCAGATCTCGCACAGGCTCTTGAAGCAGCTTGAATAACGGGTGGTGGGATAAATGGTGCGGGTGGTCGGAATCGAACCGACACTCCTTTCGGAACCGGATTTTGAGTCCGGCGCGTCTACCAGTTCCACCACACCCGCACATAACTGCCAATGCAGTCTGATATGGTCCAAAAACGGACAGCGGGGAGGGATATACCGGCTAAACGAAACAAGGTCAATCGCCCTCAAGCGGCTTGACCGATTATACTTTCAGGTTGAGCCGCGAAGTCAGTGAGACAGACGATATGGCTTGAACAAAACGCTTAAATTACCTGTCCAAAAGGTCTTTTTAAAGCCGCTTAGAGCACCGTGCGCCCTCCTGGGCGCGCAAAGCATGCTCTACTTTATTTAATCTACACATCGTGCTTTCCAAAAATCGATTCCGATTTTGGGTTGAGACTGTGGAGTAAAATCCGAACTGAGTGAAATCGGGATCGACAAGGTTATGATCTTATAAAACACGCGTTCACCCCTCCCGAAAAGTGTAGAACGCTTAAGCGGGATCAGACAAACCGCATACCAACCAGATCTTAGAGCGCAGATCTCAGTCGGCTAGGTCGGATACTCTCTGGAGCGTGTCGCGCTTAATCGCAGCCATGGGCTCGCTCCAGATTCCTTTAATTGCGACATGTTCGCTAACGCTAAATGAAACCATTTGAGCGCGACATGCTTTAGCCTCAGCGGCGCAGATTGTATTCGACAATATTCCAGCAGACCAGAAAGGCGATAAAGCCAAGCACAATCAGGTCGAGGGTTTTCAGATAAGTGAGATATTCAAACATAGCGCATCTCCTTCCCAAGGGAGGCGCTTTGGTGTTTGTGAGCGGCGAAAGAAGGTCGTTATTATTCATTTACTTGATCTCAATTGAGTAAAACCCAATGTCAAGCAAATCAGACCCTCATTTTTCGCCTGCAATTTTCTAATTTCAGGCGCTCTCCCAGAAGCAATGATAGCACAGATTCATGTTATCTCAAGTAATCGCGTCTTTTTTCTTTTGTCTTGATTTCCTGTTATTTGCGCTCGGTAAAGTTGCGGATTCGATTTCGGATGATACGCGTCAGATTGCGGGTGCGCTGATAGAGGTGGATCTGCGATGCTGCCTGTCGAACATTCTTGTCGGCACCCGGATGAAGACCAATCACCAGAGTTTCAATGGTTTCACGCTCTTTAAACAAGCGGGACATCACGGGATGATCCGGCACGGCGCATGAATCTGTGCGCGTAATGTTGGTATCCTCAAGGTGATTTTTGACCACTTCGATCATTAACAACGTACCCGGCGAATAGGCCTGAAGCGTTTCATCATAGGCTGTTTTCCACGTCCATGCTTCGCCTGAGACTGTGAATACAATCAGGATGGCAACCACACGGCCAGCGAGTTCCCCAGTGAGTTCCCCGGCGAGTTCCAATGTGTGGATGCGAACGCAGTCGCGTTCGGCAAGATTGTTGACGGCTTCGCGGGCAAAGGCTGCCCGAAACCGGTCAACTGCCATGGCGGTTCCGCGTCGGCCTTTCCAGCCACTGGCTTCCAATGTCAGGAAATGTTCGAATGCGTGGCGGACTTCATCCGGCGTCCTTGCAATGCGGTGCACGAGTTCGCCTTTTTCGGCAAGGCGGCGCCACAAGCGGCTATAATCGCGACGATGATGCGCGCCAATAGCCTGTTTGATGTAGGTTTCGCCATCCTGATTGCTTTCGAGGAACGGACGCTGTTTCTGCTCAATTGAAACGATGGGTAATTGTCGACCGACCGCGACCGAACGGATCAGTTTTGCGACTGCACCATTGGCTCGCATTTCAGGAAGCACGAGGACTTCCGGCATTTTGACATGATCGCGTGCCAGAATATCGAACAGGTCTTCCAGGACACCGACCGGATCATCATGGTCGATAAGCGGCGTGCCCTGCGGACCAAAAGGCGTTGCCCAGGCACGGATAACGGGTGCGGAAAGCGGTAATCCAGGACGCTCGATCGTATAGGGCATGACAAAACGCAGCCGGCTACGAACTTCGTTTTCATCACGCATGACCATGAAACGCACTTCGCGGTCTTCCAGACGTGGCATGGCAGGTGCCAGAAAACGCGCGTTGAAAAAGATGTTCGGCTCAATCGTACGGTTGCTCAGGTGGTCAAGCTCGTCACGCAGCTCAAAACCAGCTGATGCGCCGTAGATCGCAAACTTGCGTGGAATATCGCGGCTGTTCAGGCTTTCCTCCAGCCGCTTGGTCGCATCCAGGGCTGGCAGGCTTTCGGATAATTGCGAAATGATGCGGGCTGTGTGTCCGCCTGCGGATTCTTCAAGCAAAGGTTTCGCGGCCATTACAAGGTCTCCTCAGAGCTATTGCTGCGGGCGTCTCGGGTGCGCTTTTCGGGAATAAGAATAAACATCGTGATCTGCATGGTGCGGTGCACGGCGGTCGAAAGCAGAACGGCCTCAAGCAGCATCGAAATGGCTGTCGAGAAAGCCGCTCCCATCAGGCCAAAGCGTGGAATGAGAAGAAGATTAAGCGCGACGTTAACGGCCAGCGTGACTGCATAGAGCAGCGCGCAGATATTCTGCTTTCCAGACATGTTAAGCAGGCTTTCGGCAGGTCCGACGCTTGCGCGTGCAATCACACCGATAATCAGAATGAACAGAAGCGGATAGCCCTGCGTGAAGACGCTGCCAAAGAGCATCAACAGGGGATAGCCCATGGCGAGAATGACAACTCCGAGAAACAATGTTGGCCAGAAGGTCCAACGGGTCGATGCTTCTGCAAAGTTTGCAAATTCGGCACGGTCGCCGCTGTGCAACAGATCGGAATAGCGTTGTGCAACGCTTGCCTTGACGGCGAAATAGACGAAATGCGCCAGTGCCATGATTTTGGTTGTCACGAAATAGATTGCCACATGCTGTGGGTCCATGAGGTGGCCAACCATCAGCACATCGACATTGATCAGAAGGAAGAAAAACCCTTCGACAAAGAAAATCGGCAGAGCAACTTTCATCCAGGTCGCCAGATGGATTTCCTTTGGCCCGGACGGAATATCCTTTGCCAGCGACCGATCAAGGGTCAGCAATTGCCCGACCGTCGTTGCCCATGTGGCAGCAATGGAAACAGCAAGTGCAGTCGTAGCAGTAGAAGGCAATCCTGCGACGTGAGCTGCGACCATGAAAATGAGAACGAGGAGCGGGCGGATGATATAACTCGGTGTCAGTGCCATCATGATCCATGTACGCGACCGGGCAATGCCGTCGAGCATATTGCCAAGCGTAATCATTGGCAGGCAGATGAAGCCGAGAATGAACGGAATGAGGTAATAGCCCGCGATGTGGTCTTTCAGAAGTACCAACAGCACGGCTCCCAGCAGGGCGATTACGGTGGCTGATCCAAGCGCGAAAAGCCGACCAGTATAAAGAATACCACGCAGCGGATTAAGCAGGTTGTGCTGAATATATTCCGGCACATATCGGATGATGGTGGTGTGCAGCCCGAAACAGGCAAGATCACCGATAATGATCATGGAGAGCCAGACGAGCACGAAAATGCCGTACTGGAACTCACCCATCCAGCGGGCGAGGATAACTTGCGAAAGCAGAGCTATGGCAGCGCTCGCCGCACGTACAGAAAAGGCCAGCAGCGATGAACGCTGGGCACTCGCCTGTGGGCCTTCTCCCATCAGGACAGCATCCATCCGCTCCGTCACAGGACGAAGTTTGGCTGCGATCTTGCCAGGTAAAAACTGGCTCGCTGCTTTCGCTGCCGAAAAACCCACTCGTTGCCAACCCTGTTTGTTACGGCCCCTATGTTTAAGGTTCCGCACTTCTGCTGATCTTCTTGAGGATCATCTTTTATAAGCATCCGGCACTGTGCCGGTTTTGCGATGGCTGATTATTAGATGGTAGTTCTTTACAAAGGTAAAAAGAAAAAACCTTCGCTGTCAAAGCGAAGCCAAATTGAAAGAGATGGTAATTACTTTCTGAATATATCAGTTTTTAAGAGATTACTGAAATTACGGTGCGCAGTGACCAGCTGTCTTCTTTGCGCATTTGTGATGTATCGCTTTGCCCTTTCAAGCTCTGTAAGCTGAAGCGCTATACTTATGAAGAAAAACCCCAGCGATTTCGCGCCAGGGTTCGGTATCTGATAACACTTTTCGGGATGCGCTCCAGTTATTCGTTTTCGCGCATCTTCTCCGAAAACCGCTTCGCACTTTTCGGGATGCGCTTAATCAAACGCTCCGTGGCAATGCTTGTATTTCTTGCCTGATCCGCAAGGGCAGGATTCATTACGGCTAACCTTGCCCCATGTCGTCGGATCCGCAGGGTCACGTTCTCCAGCCGGGATGATGCGTTCATCCTGCTGATGTTCGGCCCATGCATTTTCGTCAAAGTCGTTTTCGCCGGTGGTGCCGTCGATATGAACACCGGTCATTGGCGGAAGTTCCGGTTCAGGAGGCGCTTCACGGACGATTTCGACGCGCATCAGCTGGGTGATAACTACTTCACGCAGGTTTGCGAGCAGGGCCTGAAACAGTTCGAAGCCTTCGGTCTTGTACTCGTTGAGCGGATCGCGCTGAGCATAGCCACGGAAACCGACGACTGAGCGCAGATGGTCGAGATTGACGAGGTGTTCGCGCCACAGATTGTCGAGCGACTGCATGATCACCGACTTCTCGATGTAAGTCATGATCTGCGGACCGAAGCGTTCTGCCTTCTCAGCAGCAGCCTTGTCGGCGGCTTCCTTAATGCGAGCTTCAAACTCTTCCTCAGCGATGCCTTCTTCCTTGGCCCATTCATCGACAGGCAAGGCGAGGTTGAGCTTCGTGAGAATGTCGTCCTTGAGGGCGGCAATTTCCCACTTTTCAGCGTAGGCATCTTTCGGAATACGCAGCCTGACCATGTCTTCGATGACCTCGTGGCGCATCTCGTTCACTGTCTCGGTCAGGTCTTCTTCATCCATTATTTCAAGGCGCTGCTCGAAGATCACTTTACGCTGATCGTTCATAACGTCGTCGTATTTGAGCAGGTTCTTACGAATTTCGAAGTTGCGTGCTTCAACCTTGGTCTGCGCCTTTTCAAGCGCCTTGTTGATCCATGGGTGGACGATGGCTTCGTCTTCTTTCAGGCCGAGTTTCTGCAGCATGCCGTCCATACGGTCGGAGCCGAAGATGCGCATCAGGTCGTCCTGAAGCGACAGGAAGAATTTCGAACGGCCCGGATCGCCCTGACGACCAGAACGTCCGCGCAGCTGGTTGTCGATGCGGCGGCTCTCGTGACGTTCAGTGGCAAGAACGTAAAGACCACCGGCAGCGAGCGCCTTTTCTTTCAGCTTTGCGATGTCAGCCTTGATTTCGACGATTTTTGCGTCGAGCTCCGGGCCTTCAGGCACATCTGAAAGTTCCTCACGCACGCGCATTTCAAGGTTGCCGCCGAGCTGAATATCCGTACCGCGACCAGCCATATTGGTGGCGATGGTCACCGCACCGGGAACACCGGCCTGTGCAATAATGAATGCTTCCTGCTCGTGATAACGCGCGTTCAGAACCTGGAAGCCCTTGATGCCTTCCTTGCGCAGACGCTCTGCAAGCTGTTCCGATTTTTCAATCGATGTCGTACCGACGAGGACCGGCTGGCCTTTTTCGTGCGAAGCCTGAATATCGCGCACGATAGCTTTGTATTTCTCTTCGACCGTACGATAGACTTCATCATCTTCGTCGAGACGCTTGACCGGCAAGTTGGTCGGGATTTCGAGAACTTCCAGACCGTAAATATTGCCGAATTCTTCCGCTTCTGTCGCAGCCGTACCGGTCATGCCGGAGAGCTTGGTGTACATGCGGAAATAATTCTGGAAGGTGATCGAAGCCAGCGTCTGGTTTTCAGGCTGGATCGTAACCTTTTCCTTGGCTTCCAGTGCCTGATGGAGGCCTTCCGAATAGCGGCGGCCCGGCATCATGCGGCCGGTGAATTCGTCGATGATGACGATTTCGTCATTACGGACGATGTAATCCTTGTCGCGCTGGAACAGTTTATGTGCCCGCAGCGCGTTGTTCAGGTGATGGACGATTGCGACATTTTCGATGTCGTAAAGGCTTTCGCCTTTTAGATGTCCTGCAGCGTCGAGAAGCTGCTCAACCTTTTCGGTGCCGACTTCGGTGAAGATCGCCGTCTTCTGCTTCTCGTCGATTTCGAAATCTTCCGGCTCAAGAGCTGGAATGAAGGTGTCGATGAGGTTGTAGAAATCAGAGCGGTCTTCAAGCGGACCGGAAATGATCAGCGGCGTGCGCGCTTCGTCGATGAGGATCGAATCCACTTCGTCGACGATGGCGTAGTTGTGGCCGCGCTGAACCATCTGGCCACGCTCGTATTTCATATTATCACGCAGATAATCGAAGCCGAGTTCGTTGTTGGTGGCATAGGTAATGTCACAGGCATAAGCTGCCTGACGCTCATTATCATCGAGGCCGTGCTTGATGACGCCTACGGTCAGACCGAGGAAGTTATAAAGCTTGCCCATGGTTTCGGCGTCGCGGCTGGCGAGGTAATCATTGACCGTCACCACATGTACGCCCTTGCCTTCAAGCGCGTTGAGGTAGACAGGCAGGGTCGCCATCAGCGTCTTGCCTTCACCGGTACGCATTTCAGCAATACCGCGTTCATGCAGCACCATGCCGCCGATCAGCTGTACGTCGAAGGGACGCATGCCAAGCACGCGTTTGGCGGCTTCACGCGCCGTCGCGAAAGCGTCCGGCAGCAACGCGTCGAGCTTCTTGCCTTCCGCGAGAGCTGCACGGAATTCCGCAGTCTTCGCCTGAAGCTGTTCGTTGGTAAGCCCTTCGTAATTCTTCTCAAGCGCAGTAATCTGTTCCGCACGGGCCCGCAGTGATTTCACCTGGCGGTCGTTGGATGAACCGAATATCTTGCGGGCGAGGCCGCCAAAGCTGACCATTCCTGGTCCTTTCCTGTCCGTTCAGCCGGAAGCGCTTCCGGCGCCAAGCCCTTTTCGATTTCACCGAAATTCTCGAAAGGCTCTAACTCTTTGTTTTATCGCATTTTCGAACACAAAAGCGCTTTGCACTTTTACCGATAATGCTTTGTCGAATGCTTTATTCACGCGTATTGAAACAAATGCAAGAAAACTGCGCTTTAAAAGCTGCCGGATACGGCGCATTTTTCGCGTAATTCTCCCGGTCGCTTACTGGACGACAAGTCGAAGGACAGATAAGAGGGGCTTCAAGCGATGTCAACGTTGCTCGATAGGCCGGAAATCCTGTCTTTTATCGCGGACAACAGTCCTCCCGGGCCAAATTCCGCCGCATTCATGGGGCCGGTAGGCGGTCTCGAAGGAGAGAATCTCATATGAAAGCCATTCTCAAAGCCCCGTACCGCAAGGCTCTTGCCATTCTTGCCACGTCTGTTGCACTGGCAGGTTTTTCGGGCACCGTTGCCTTTGCGCAGGATGCTGCACCAAAGCCAGTTGAAGCTGCTGCATCTGCTGCCGCTTCCGAAGATCCTGCAAAGGTTCTGGCGACTGTAAACGGTAAGGATATCACCGTAGGTGAGGTCGACCAGGCCGCTGGTGATCTGGATCCGCAGTTTGCACGCCTTCCGGCTGAACAGCGCCGTCTGGCCGCTCTCGCAGCCCTCATCGACATCAAGGCGATGGCTGATGAAGCTGCGAAGGAAAAGCTCGACCAGAGCGATGAATTCAAGAGCCGTATGGAGTTCCTGCGTGAACGCGCGCTCCATAACGAATATTTCAAGGACGCGGTTGTCGACAAGATTTCCGACGCCGATGTTCGTGCGCGTTACGACAAGGAAATCGCAGCCATTCCCCCACAGGTCGAAGTGCGTGCACGTCACATTCTCGTGAAGACCAAGGAAGAAGCTGAAGCAATCATCAAGAAGCTTGAAGGCGGCGCGAAGTTTGAAGATCTCGCCAAGGAAAGCTCGACCGATGGCACCGCTGCCAATGGTGGCGATCTCGGTTACTTCTCTGAAGGCCAGATGGTTCCGGAATTCGAAAAAGCCGCTTTTGCGCTGAAGCCGGGCGAATATACCAAGGAACCTGTGCAGTCGCAGTTTGGCTTCCACGTGATTCAGCTTGAAGATCGTCGTACCAAGCAGCCGCCAGCGTTCGATCAGGTTTCCGAGCAGATTCGTTCGATCATCATGCGTGAGCGTTATGTCGAAATGGTCAAGAAGCTGCGCGATGGCATGAAGATCGACTATAAGGATCCGGCTGTCGACAAAGCCATGAAGGAAGCCGCAGCGGCACAGGCACAGGGCGATGAGGGCGATGCCCCAGCCGCTCAGCCGCAGCAGTAATCCTTGAATGAAATAAAAACGCCCCGGATTTCCGGGGCGTTTTTCATTGCGACTTAAGAGCGGCTTCAATTTTCTCCGGATAGGAGGAAATGCTCTAAGCATTTGTTTTGGAGCGCATCTTGTCCGAAAACTGCTCCACACTTTTCGGATTTCGCTTTAGTTATCTCTTGATTTTGTGCCGCAAACATTTCCAATGCGGCAGAATCAAATCGCAGCTCTTCAGAGGCACTCATGTCCGCGTCCGTATCACCGCTTGCTCCAAAACATTATCCGTCCATGCCGCTCATTCACGGTGTGCGTATTGCAACTGCTGCTGCCGGTATCAAGTATAAGGGCCGCACGGATGTCATGCTAATGGTGTTTGACAAACCTGCAGAAGTGGCGGGTGTTTTCACCCGTTCGCTTTGCCCATCCGCTCCGGTTGATTTCTGCCGTCGCAATCTTGCACATGGCAAGGCACGCGCAGTGGTGGTTAATTCCGGCAATGCCAATGCCTTTACCGGTCTTAAGGGCCGTGCAGCCACGGAAGCAACGGCAGAAGCAGCAGCCAAGGCTGTTGGCTGCAACACGACCGATGTGTTTCTTGCCTCTACCGGTGTGATCGGCGAGCCGCTTGATGCGTCGAAGTTCTCGGGCCTTTTGAGCGATATGGCAGGCTCGGCCAGCGATGATTTCTGGACGGAAGCCGCCAAAGCCATCATGACCACCGATACCTATCCGAAAGTGGCCACTGAAACGGTGCTGCTCGGTCAGGTTCCGGTAACGATCAATGGCATTGCCAAGGGTGCAGGCATGATCGCGCCTGATATGGCAACTATGCTTTCATTTGTCGTCACGGATGCACCGATCAAATCCGATGTGCTGCAAAGCCTGCTTTCCAAGGGCGTTGGCCCGACCTTCAACGCGGTCACGGTTGATAGCGATACATCCACATCTGACACGCTGATGTTGTTTGCGACGGGTTCCGCTGCTGAACGCGGCGCGCCTGAAATTACAGATGCTTCCGACAAGCGCCTCGGCGAATTCAAGAAGGCGCTGGCACGCGTTCTAAAATCGCTGGCGCTTCAGGTCGTGCGTGACGGTGAAGGCGCACGCAAGATGGTCGAAGTTGAAGTAACGGGCGCGAAGTCGGCCGCTTCGGCCAAGAAAATTGCGCTTTCCATTGCCAATTCACCGCTGGTCAAGACAGCAGTTGCCGGCGAAGACGCCAATTGGGGCCGTGTCGTCATGGCTGTCGGCAAAGCGGGAGAACCGGCTGATCGCGATCTGCTGGCAATCTGGTTCGGCGATATTCGCGTCGCGCATCAGGGCGAACGCGATCCGGCCTATTCCGAAGAGGCAACTTCCGCCTATATGCAGGGAGAAGATATTCTGATCCGCGTTGATCTGGGGATCGGTAAGGGCAAGGCGACAGTCTGGACCTGCGATCTGACGAAAGAATATGTGGCTATTAATGGCGACTACAGAAGCTGAGTTTACGGAGTTGACAGTGACAAAGCCCGGTTCCGCGCCAAGTCTTGCTATCGTTCGCCAGCTTGAGGCCGTGGGCTTTCGTGCATGGCCCGCCACGTCTGTTCATTATGACGGCACGTGGGCGATACGTATGACGGCAGCGCATCCTTCAAAGCGCCTCAACTCGGTCAACCCGCTTGATCCGGGCGATACACGTGACATTCCGGCGCGTGTCGAGCTGGCTTCGCAACGCTTCCGCGCTTACGGACGTGTGCCATGTTTTCGTCTTTCGCCGCTCGCTCCGGTCGAACTTGAAGATTATCTTGAAGGTCTGGGGTGGAAACGTCAGGACGAAACCATCGTCATGACTTCCAATCTGGAAGAGCTGGATCTGTCGAAGGAACAGGATCAGATACCGCTCAAAGATATCGGGCGCTTTGTCGAGGCATCCGTGATCATCCACGGACGCCCCAAAGAACTTCGTCCGGGGTTCTCGGAACTGCTTGATGGCATTCGTCCCAACAAGGGCATGTTTGTTCTGGAGGAGGGCGGACGCGCGGTGTCCAATGTGCTTTGCGTGCAGGATGGTGTGATGGCCGGGCTTTTCGATGTCGGTACGTTGCCGGATGCCCGTCGCAATGGATATGGGCGCGCCATAATCGGATCAACGCTTAAATGGGCTGTGAGCCTTGGTGCCAAAAAGGCGTGGCTTCAAATCGAAGCGGACAATGTGGCGGGGCTGGCACTTTATGAGCGTTTCGGCTTTCAGGAAGCCTATCGTTACGCTTACCGGGAGAGTAATGAAAAATGAGTGAGACTAAATCCCGCCGTATCGTGCTGGTTGCGGCCTGCGCGCTTGTGGATGCTGATGGACGCGTGCTTCTGGCCCAACGTCCGGAAGGAAAGTCTCTGGCCGGTCTCTGGGAGTTTCCCGGCGGCAAGGTTGAACAGGGTGAAACCCCGGAAGAAACGTTGATCCGCGAGTTGCAGGAAGAGGTTGGCATTACGACAAAGGTGGCTTGTCTTGCGCCTCTGACCTTTGCCAGCCACACCTATGACGACTTTCATTTGCTGATGCCGCTCTATGTCTGCCGCCGGTTTGAAGGTGTCGCACAAGGGCTGGAAGGGCAGGCGCTGAAATGGGTCCGGCCAAAGGATATGCGCGACTACCCAATGCCGCCAGCTGACGAGCCGCTGATCCCGTTTTTGATCGATCTTTTATGAGCTGTGGAAAGTCAAAAAATAGTACCCAAATCCTTACTCGTTAACCCTTCGCGTTAATCGATGATTCACTCAGCTACGGCATTCTCTGGGACAAGTGCCCCGGAGTTTGCCTCATGAGTTTCGATAATAATTATTTCAGTGCAGATCATAATGAATATACGCCGGGTCCACTCTCGAAAGCTGGTCGCGGCATTTTGCGCGTCGTGCTTCTTTTTGGTTCCGCTGCCGTCGCCCTTGCGCTGATCATTGTGCCGGTTTTAAACGATCAGGCCAATAAGGTTGCAGCCCAATCCGTGCTGCCGGATGGCATTGATCGAACCATGACCGGTTCGATCAAACGCGATCCAGTTGTCGCGCGTAAAGCGCCCGTTCGTCCAATCTGCATCATTGATCCGGACGGCAGCCATACGGGCGATTGCTAGAGCATTTCCTGTTTAAGATGAATCGTAGAAAATGCTCTATCTGTTTGTTTTTAAGCATGTCTTTACCCCAAAACCGGTTCCCACTTTTGGGAGACATGCTCTAAGAGCTCTATTCGATGTTCTTCAATGCATCAGCCAGCGAAGCCTTGGCAGAACCGGGCTTGAGTGGCTTTTGCTGCGATTCGTGCGGTGCCCAGCCCGATAACCAGATTGTCGAGAAAGTGGCACGGATACGTCCGTCCGGATCGCTGAAGCGTTCGGCATAAATTTCGGCGGCACGCAGGAAAAGTCGCCGCGATACAGGCTTGCGCGAGCGGTCGCGCAAAACATTCTGCATGCCCATCGCACGTAGATCGGTCATCAGATTGAAAATTGAATCATAACGTACGGTGACGTTTTCTACATCCGTTACCGGAAGTGCAAAGCCTGCGCGCTGCAAAAGGCCGCCGACATCACGCACATCCGCAAACGGGAAGACGCGCGGAGAAGCCCCGCCGGTCAGTTCAATTTCGGCCTGTAAAAGACTTTCACGTAATTCGCCCAGGGTCCCATTGCCGCTGAATGCTGCAAGGAAAAGACCGTCGGGTTTAAGTGCACGCGCAATCTGCACCATTGTACCCGGCGTATCATTGGTCGCGTGCAAAGACATGAGTGAAACGATGAGATCGACGCTGCCGGGTTTGAGCGGCAAAATTTCTTCATCTGCAACAATCGCTGCAAAAGGGCCTTTCAAGAAAGCTTCATCGCGTTCGACGCGCAGGATCAGATCGGCTTTACCTGATCGGGCAATGGCTGCGGCGGCAGACCCATTGTGGCCAGCAAGGTCGACAGCAACAGGAAAGTGACGCTTGACAGCATCCAGCCGGTCTTCCAGATCTTCGGCAGCGCGACGCAACAGAAAATCCGCACCTGGTTCAGCGCGTCTGAATGCGCGCCGACGGAAGGCCAGCAAAAGATCGCGATCGAATATCGCACTTTCGTGTGCGGGAGCGGATGAGGGAGCGGCCATTGCGATTCCGTCTTCTCTTTCGAGCATGCTGAGATAAAGTAGAAGCATTTCCAGCAAAAGTGTGAAGCGGTTTTGCGTGGGATAATGCGTGAAAGCAAATGATTAGATGCATTCGAACGGGGGCGAATGCAATGGCAGATGACGGCAGATCGCATCAAAGCTTGTTGTACAGGATCAAAACGAACGCACTCAGCGTCGTTCGTGGCGGCTTACGCTATTCTTCGGATATTTTGTTTCCGGCGAGTTGTATCGGTTGCCGTACGCAGGTTTCCGAACCGGGAACCCTATGCCCGCAATGCTGGTCGCAGTTGCGCTTTATCGAAAAGCCCTATTGTCCGGTGCTGGGCATTCCGTTCAATCATGATTTCGGCGAGAATTTCATGAGCGCTGAGGCCATTGCCGACCCGCCGCCGTTCCGCCGATTACGATCGGCAGTGTTGCATCGGGGGGCGGCACAGCGCATGGCGGTGGCACTCAAGTTTCATGACCGAACCGATCTTGCGCCGTGGATGGCGCGCTGGATGCAGCGGGCAGGGCGAGAATTGCTGGATGAATGTGATGTTATTCTGCCTGTGCCTTTGCACAGGTGGCGCTTCTGGTCGCGACGTTTCAATCAGTCGGCAGAATTGGCCCGAACGTTGTCAGAGCTGAGCAACAAGCCTTTTGCCCCACAGGCGGTCAAGCGTATTCGCCGTACCGATCAGCAGATCGGGCTTGGTCTGAAAGAGCGAAAGCGTAATGTCGACGGCGCGTTCCGGGTTCCGAAGGAACACGATATTCATGTGCGGGGGCGTCGCATTTTGCTGATTGATGATGTCTACACGACCGGATCGACCGTGAAAGCTACGACCCGCGCCTTGCTGCGCGGTGGGGCAAAGAGTGTTGACGTGTTGACATTTAGTCGCGTCCTGCCCGACACATAAATACAGTTTCGTGAATGCATGAGGGGCTTCCAGATCAGTGCGTTGCCACTTATATAGTTGGCAACGAATGGAGTTTTTCATGGTTGATGTTACCATTTATACCCGCCCAGGCTGCCCTTATTGCACGCGTGCAGTGGGGCTTCTCAATGAGAAGGGCGTTCAGTTCAACGAAATCAATGCGGGTGCCACGCCTGAACTGCGTGCAGAAATGCAGGAGCGTTCGGGCCGCAACACTTTCCCGCAGATTTTTGTGGGTTCGGTTCATGTCGGCGGTTGCGACGATCTTTTTGCGCTCGACAATGCCGGCAAGCTTGATGGCCTGCTTGCAACCGGCGCACTGAACTAAATTTAGGGGAGATACCAATGAGCACTTTTCGCGCCGCTGCTGTCCAGATGCGTTCAGGCACCGATATTGTTCGCAATGTCGAAGCTTTGGAAAAACTGGTTTCTGATGCTGTGGCAAAGGGTGCTCATTATGTGCAGACCCCTGAAATGACCGGCGCGCTGATGCGCGACCGTGTGGCCTTTTTTGCAAGCTTGCGCGATGAAAGCAATGACCTTGTGTTCAGGGCTGCATCGGCGCTTGCAAAGAAGCACGGCATTTTTCTGCATATCGGCTCAACGGCCATTGATGTGGGCGACGGCAAGATCGCCAATCGCGGTGGCATCTTCGCGCCTTCAGGCGAAAAGATTACCACTTATGACAAGGTTCATATGTTCGATGTTGATCTCGACAATGGCGAAAGCTGGCGCGAATCGGCAACCTATGAGCCGGGCAAAGAAACCGTTATTGCCGAATTGCCCTTTGCTAATGTCGGTATGGCTGTTTGCTACGATATTCGCTTCCCGCAGCTTTTCCGCGCGCAGGCGCTCGCCGGTGCCAATGTGATCACAGCACCTGCTGCTTTCACCAGGCAGACGGGTGAAGCCCACTGGCATATTTTGCAGCGTGCACGTGCGATTGAAAATGGTGCATTCCTGATTTCAGCAGCACAAGGTGGCCTCCATGAAGACGGTCGCGAGACCTACGGCCATTCGCTGATCGTCTCGCCTTGGGGCAAGGTTCTGGCGGAAGCAGCCCACGACGAACCGGCTGTCATTGTTGCAGATATTGACATTGCGGAAAGTGCAAGCGCACGCGCCAAAGTGCCTAATCTCAAGAATGCGCGTGAGTTCTCGGTTAAGGTTGCCTCCGCAAAAGAGAAAGAGGACGCATAATCCATGATCCGCTTTTCGCTTCATTGCGATCACGGCCATGAGTTTGAGGGCTGGTTCCGCGATAATGCTGATTTTGATCGGCAGGCGGAGCGCAAGCTTGTATCCTGTCCGTCCTGTGGATCGCTGCAAGTGCAGAAGTCGCTGATGGCGCCTGCTGTATCCACCAGCCGCTCGAAAGAGCAGGTGGCGATTGCCATGGGTGAAGCACAGAAGCAGGTGCTGGATGAGATGCGCGAGCTGAGCCGCAAGGTTCGCGAGAATGCGGATTATGTCGGCGATCAGTTTGCCGAAGAGGCCCGCAAGATCCACTTTGGTGAGACTGAAGCGCGCGGCATTTACGGCGAAGCTTCCAGGGAAGACGTTCATTCTCTCATCGAAGACGGTGTCGATGTGATGCCGCTGCCTGTCTTCCCGGAAGACAAGAACTGATTTTATAAAGATTATCGAATTGCGTGAGGGGGCACACGGCGCATGAAACTTCTGGATTCCGCGCCTTTCCTGTTGCTTGCCACTGGCACGTTGCTAGGCCTCATTTTACCTCTGGGAAAAATTGCTGCGGAAGCCGGTGTTCCGCCTGCAATGTGGACATTCCTGTTTTCAGCCAGTGCGGGGATTATTCTGCTTCTGGTTTTGCTTTTGAGCAAAAAGCGGGTTGGGATGTCTTACGGCAAGCTGCGTTATTACATCTGCACGGCGGCGATTTCTTACGCGCTGCCGAATCTGCTGATCCTGTCGGCTATTCCGCGCCTTGGTGCTGGTTTCACGGGAATCATGTACACGCTTTCGCCGGTCATGACGCTGGTGATCTCAATGGGATTTGGTCTGCGCCGTCCCAACGGGCTTGGTATCGCAGGGATTGTCGCTGGGTTCATCGGCGCAATCATGGTGGCAATGACACGTGGAGAAGTAGGCAAGCCTGCTGATCCATTGTGGATTGGACTCGCACTTCTCATTCCGGTGCTTCTGGCAATGGGGAATGTCTATCGCACGCTCGACTGGCCTAAAAATGCGGATCCAACGGAACTTGCCGCAGGTAGTCATCTGGCTGCAGCTGTGATGCTTTTTGTGGGTATTTTCCTGTTTAGCGGCAACTTTCCAATTGAGACACTGGCTCTGGCGCCGATGACGGCAGTTGCACAAGCTATTGCCTCGGCAGGCATGTTCGCTCTGTTTTTTCGGCTGCAGGCGGTCGGTGGGCCAGTTTATCTCAGCCAGATCGGCTATGTTGCAGCAGCTCTCGGGTTGATTTCCGGCACGCTATTTTTGGGCGAAAACTATCCGCCGCTCACATGGATAGGTGCCGTCGTCATCGCCTTTGGTGTGGCGCTGACGACAAAAGCTCAGAAGCGGTAATTATTGACGACGTTCTGCGAGAACCATGTAGTTCACATCGGTATCGCGTGAGCGGCTCCAGCTGTCGGCAAGCGGATTATAAGTGACACCAAGCTTGTCGATAAGGGTGAGGCCAGCCTTGGAAAATGCAGCTTCCAGTTCTTCAGGGCGCACCAGCTTCTCATATTGATGCGTGCCGCGAGGCAGCCAGCGCAATACATATTCAGCGCCGATGATTGCAAGGCCATAGGCTTTGAGTGTGCGATTGATGGTGGCCACGAACATCAGGCCGCCCGGCTTCACCATTTCGCTGGTCGCAGACATGAACAGATCAACGTCAGAGACGTGTTCGACCACTTCCATGTTGAGAACGACATCGAACTTCTCGCCAGCCTCAGCCAGTGCTTCTGCGGTGGTTGCACGATAATCGACTTCGACACCGCTTTGGGCGGCGTGGATTTTTGCAACTTCGATATTGGTTTCGGATGCATCCGCACCAATCACCGTTGCGCCGAGACGCGACATCGGCTCGCACAGAAGTCCTCCGCCGCAGCCGATATCGAGAAAGCGCAAGCCTTCAAACGGGCGAGGGCTGTTGGGATCGCGATTGAACTTCTCGCAGACCTTTTCCTTGATATAGGTGAGCCGCGTCGGATTGAACTTGTGAAGCGGACGGAACTTGCCCTGCGGGTCCCACCATTGTGCGGCAATGCGCGAAAAATGCTCGATTTCGGAAGCATCGATCGTGGTGCGGGCAGTCTCAGTCATATCATTCTCCAGCGGACGCAGCATACAGTCCTGCTCTCAAGGTAGAGCTTTAAAGTCAAGGATCAAATCAATTTCGCGGTTTGACTTGAAGCATTATTGTTTCACGGGAATCACACCCTTGCGGAAGCGCGACATTTTAGCTATGTGACCCCGGGTTTGTCTGTCGCAAGAAAATAAGGTTTCGGCAGGCGTTAGTGTAATTTTTCAAAAGACGGGACGTATCCTTAAATGGCGCGCATCGTGATGAAATTCGGCGGCACTTCTGTGGCCGATCTGGAACGCATCTCTAATGTGGCGCGCCACGTCAAACGTGAAGTCGATGCCGGCAATCAGGTTGCCGTCGTTGTCTCCGCCATGTCGGGCAAGACCAACGAACTGGTCAGCTGGGTGCAGAGCATGCCCAAGGTTGCCGGTGGCACTTCACCCTTCTACGATGCGCGCGAATATGATGCGATCGTTGCTTCTGGCGAACAGGTAACGAGTGGCCTTCTGGCGATTGCGCTGCAGTCTATTGGTGTGGACGCCCGTTCGTGGCAGGGCTGGCAGATTCCGATCAAGACCGACAATGCGCATGGCGCCGCCCGTATTCAGGAAATCGACGGTTCGGAAATCATCCGTCGCATGGAAATGGGGCAGGTTGCCGTTGTTGCCGGTTTCCAGGGTATCGGCCCGGATAACCGCATTGCAACGCTGGGCCGTGGCGGCTCTGACACTTCAGCTGTGGCGATTGCCGCCGGTGTGAAGGCTGACCGTTGCGATATCTATACCGATGTCGATGGCGTCTATACGACCGACCCGCGCATCGAACCCAAGGCAAAGCGCCTTTCACGCATTACGTTTGAAGAAATGCTGGAAATGGCTTCGCTCGGTGCCAAGGTGCTTCAGGTACGCTCGGTCGAGCTTGCCATGGTACATAAAGTTCGCACCTTCGTGCGCTCAAGTTTTACGGACCCCAATGCACCGGGCATGGATGATCCGATCAACCCGCCCGGAACGCTCATTTGCGACGAGGATGAAATCGTGGAACAGCAGGTCGTCACTGGTATCGCTTATGCGAAGGATGAAGCTCAGATTTCGCTCCGACGCGTGGCCGACCGGCCAGGCATTTCGGCTGCGATTTTCGGACCTCTGGCCGAAGAGCACATCAATGTCGATATGATCGTACAGAACGTGTCGGAAGACGGTTCGAAAACCGACATGACGTTCACGATCCCGACCGGTGATATCGACAAGGCACTGCGCGTTCTCGATAAAGTGAAGGCGGAAATCGGCTCCGATCACATTCAGTCGGAAACCGGCCTTGCCAAGATTTCGGTGATCGGTATTGGCATGCGCAGCCATGCAGGTGTTGCAGCAACTGCCTTCAAGGCATTGGCTGAAAAAGGCATCAATATCCGTGCTATCACCACGTCGGAAATCAAGATTTCCATCCTGATTGATGGGCCTTACGCAGAACTCGCTGTGCGTACACTGCATGGCGTCTATGGGCTTGATAAATAATCAGCGCTTAGTCGGATCATTAGCCGGCTGAGAGGCTCGCAACCAAAGACCCGTTTTGAAACAATGCCGCTCACCGTTTTCGGGGGCGGCATTGTCTTATTATACAAGTTGTCAGATTTTCTGACGAAGAGACTAGACGCGCGTGTCAAAAATGCTCACAAAGGATTTGGCGTAACGCTTCGCAGGCGGGTAATGGGAACTGGCTTTGCGTGAAGCTAAGCCTGTACCAGAATGAGGAGCCCCCGACGATCATGCGTGATCTGACAACCGGTCCCCGCGTGCTGTTGAAGCGGCTGCGCGAATTGATGGCGGAGCCGCTGGAGCCGCAGGAGCGTCTTGACCGGATTGTCCGTGAAATCGCGCAAAACATGGTTGCGGAAGTCTGCTCCTTTTACATCCTTCGCGCCGATGGTGTGCTTGAGCTCTACGCCACTGAAGGTCTTAATCCACAATCCGTTCACCTGGCGCAGTTGCGTTTGGGGCAGGGCCTTGTCGGCACCATTGCTGCGAGTGCACGCCCTTTGAACCTGACCGACGCGCAGAGCCACCCGGCTTTTGCCTATCTGCCGGAAACAGGCGAAGAAGCCTATAATTCATTCCTCGGTGTTCCGGTGCTTCGCGCTGGCCGCACTTTGGGCGTTCTTGTTGTCCAGAACCAGACCAAGCGCGCTTATCGTGAGGACGAGGTAGAAGCACTTGAAACGACAGCCATGGTTCTGGCCGAAATCATTGCGACGGGAGATGGTCTGCGTCTCGCGCGTCCAGGCATTGAACTGGATCTTGGCCGTCCGATGAGTGTGACTGGCAATGGGCTCAATGACGGCATCGGCCTTGGCCATGTCGTACTGCACGAGCCGCGTATCGTTGTAACCAATCTCTTCAATGAAGACAGTCAGGCTGAGCTGGTCCGACTGGAAGAAGCGTTGGGGTCTTTGCGCATTTCGATTGATGATATGCTTTCGCGCCGCGATGTGGCGATTGAAGGTGAGCATCGTGAAGTGCTGGAAGCCTACCGCATGTTTGCCCATGATCGCGGCTGGGTACGCCGTCTCGAAGAAGCAGTTCACAATGGTTTGACCGCCGAAGCAGCTGTCGAAAAGGTTCAGAGCGACACGCGTGCGCGCATGGTGCATCTGACCGATCCTTATATGCGTGAGCGCCTGTCCGACTTCGATGATCTGGCCAATCGTTTGCTGCGACAGCTCATGGGGCGCGATGTAAAGACCATGGCCGAATCTCTGGCCAAGGACGCGATCATTGTTGCGCGAACCATGGGTGCTGCCGAACTCCTTGATTATCCGCGTGAACGTTTGCGCGGCGTGGTTCTGGAAGATGGTGCAGCAACAAGTCATGTGGTGATTGTTGCACGCGCGATGGGGATTCCGGTCGTGGGACAGGCCAAAGGCGCTGTTTCCATGGCTGAAAACAACGATGCGGCGATTGTCGATGGCGATGAGGGCATCGTGCATCTGCGTCCGCAGTCGGATGTTGAAGCCGCCTATGCGGAAAAGGTTCGTTTCCGTGCCCGTCGTCAGGCGCTTTATCGTGAATCGCGCGACAAGCCTGCTCTGACAAAGGACGGCGTCGATATCTCGCTGCTGATGAATGCCGGTTTGCTGGTGGATCTGCCGCAACTTTCGGCATCGGGCGCTGCCGGTATTGGTTTGTTCCGTACCGAACTTCAGTTCATGGTGGCGTCGACTTTCCCGCGTGCTGAACAGCAGGAACGGCTTTATCGCTCGGTAATCGAGGCGGCAGGCAACAAGCCTGTCACCTTCCGGACGCTCGATATTGGCGGCGATAAGGTGCTCCCCTATTTCCGTGCCACAGCGCAGGAAGAAAATCCGGCTCTCGGCTGGCGCGCGATCCGTCTGACATTGGATCGTCCGGGCTTGCTGCGCACACAGTTGCGCGCGCTGCTGAAAGCTGCGGGTGGGCGTGAACTTAAAATCATGCTGCCGATGGTCACGGAAGTTAGTGAAGTGAAGGCCGCGCGCGAGATCATTGATCGCGAAGTCCGTCATCTTTCCCGCTTTGCTCATACACTGCCGCTCAATCTCAAACTCGGTGCGATGATCGAAGTGCCTGCACTTCTGTGGCAGCTTGATGAGTTGATGGCGATTGTCGACTTTGTCTCGGTTGGCTCCAACGATCTGTTCCAGTTTCTGATGGCGGTCGATCGCGGCAATTCGCTGATTTCCGGTCGTTTCGATCAGCTTTCGCCAGCCTTCCTGCGTACGCTTCGTCATATTGTCGATGCTGGAAATCGCCATGGAAAGCCGGTTACGTTATGCGGTGAAATGGCGGGCCGTCCGTTGACTGCGATGGCGCTGCTTGGCCTCGGCTTCCGCTCGATTTCCATGTCGGCGGCCAATATCGGACCAGTGAAGGCGATGCTTGGCGCGCTTGATGTAAGCAAACTCAATGCATTGTTGAACGAGAAGCTGGACAAGCCCAATGGCGCACATTCGATGCGTGAATTGCTGCTTCAGTTTGCCGAAGACAACGATATTCCGTTATAGCGTAGCAAATTGCATGGAATGTTTGGGTGCCGCGCATTGCGCGCGGCGCTCAATACTGCTTATTCGCGTAACAGCTATAGATACCAGGACATACCAATGATCGCATTGCCACAGGACCGGATGGACCAGCTTCTCAAGCGGTTCTCGATGATTGAAAGCCAGATGGCGAACAATCCGGATTCGGAAACCTATGTAAAGCTTGCGTCGGAATATTCCGAGCTTCAGGACGTCGTGGGCAAAATCCGTGAACTGACCGATGCGCGTAATGAAGCGCGGGACCTCGCTTCCATGCGCGATGACGCATCGACCGATGCTGAGATGCGGGCGCTGGCGGTGGAAGAACTGCCGGGCGTGCTTGAGCGGATTGAGGGGCTGGAGCAGGAAGTGCAGATTCTTCTTCTGCCGAAAGATGCCGCCGACGAGAAGAATGCAATCCTTGAAATCCGTGCCGGTACAGGTGGACTGGAAGCCGCGCTTTTCGCAGGCGATCTTTTCCGCATGTATGAGCGTTTTGCAGCCGAAAAAGGCTGGCGGGTCGAACTGGTGTCGGCCAGCGAGGGGGACGCAGGCGGCTATAAGGAAATCATTGCCACGGTTTCGGGCAAAGGTGTCTTCTCAAAGCTCAAATTCGAATCAGGTGTGCATCGCGTGCAGCGCGTGCCTGAAACCGAAGCGGGCGGGCGCATTCATACATCCGCTGCAACCGTTGCGGTGTTGCCGGAAGCCGAAGATATCGACATTGAAATCCGCAACGAGGATATCCGCATCGATACGATGCGCGCCTCCGGTGCCGGCGGACAGCACGTCAACACGACTGACTCGGCTGTGCGTATTACCCATATTCCAACGGGCATCATGGTGGTGCAGGCCGAAAAATCTCAGCACCAGAACCGTGCCCGTGCCATGCAGATCCTGCGCGCACGTCTTTACGATATGGAGCGGCAGAAGGCTGAGAGTGAACGGTCGGAATCACGTCGCAGCCAGGTCGGTTCGGGTGATCGTTCCGAGCGCATCCGTACCTATAATTTTCCACAGGGCCGCGTTACTGATCACCGTATCAATCTGACCCTCTATAAGCTTGATCGTGTGATGATGGGTGAGCTCGACGAACTGGTCGATGCATTGATCTCCGATCACCAGACAGCACTTCTGATGGAACTGGGTGAAAACGCGTGAGCGGCGAGCGTCTTGATAGCTTGATGGCATCAAGCCGTGCACGGCTGCGTGCGGCAGAACTCGATACACCCGATCTCGACGCAGAGCTTCTGGTCGAGTGGATCACCGGCGCAACGCGACTTGATCTGATTTCCTCGCCGGAGAAGCTCATTGATGAAGTGCAGGTCGTGCAATTGAATGACGCACTGGAGCGTCGGATAGCTGGCGAGCCTGTACATCGCATTATCGGCATGCGCGAGTTTTATGGTTTGCCTTTCCGCCTTTCACCGGAAACGCTTGAACCTCGCCCTGATACTGAAGCGCTGGTTGAGCTGGTTTCACCCTATCTCGAAAAACTGATCGTACAGCATGGCCGGGCAACGACGCTCGACATGGGCACCGGGACCGGCGCCATCGTGATTTCACTGCTGCATCAGTTTGAAAAACTTCACGGCGTCGGACTGGACGTTGCTGAAGGCGCACTGGCCATGGTGCGGATCAATGCGGCGATGAATGGCGTGAGCGACAGATTTGCGGCGCTCAAAAGCGACTGGTTTGCCAATGTGCGTGGGCGGTTTCATCTTATTGTTTCAAATCCCCCCTATATTCCGCATGAAGAAATCGCGGATCTGTCGCGAGAAGTGCGTGAGCACGATCCGATGGCGGCCCTTGATGGAGGCGCGGATGGACTGGATTTTTATCGTGCCCTTGCAAAACATGCGGCCGGGTACTTATATAAGGATGGAATAGTTGCCGTCGAAATTGGCGCAGGCCAGTTTGACGATGTGAGCGTGATTTTTGAAAGCGCCGACTTCCATTTGATCAATAATGCAAGCGATCTCGGTGGCCATAGAAGGGCCATGGTTTTCACGCAGAAAGATGCAATGGGCTTTTAAACGAACGAGTGTCGGAGTTGTGTGTGGTCTGATTGAAACAGATCGACGCATCCAACGATGTTTTCAGCGCGTATCATGTCCAAAAACCATTTCACAGTTTTCGGGATGCGCTGTAAAAAACGCTCGATGATGCTAAAAAAGCGCTTGGAATTTGACGCGAAGCCGTTTAGTTTCCAGCCACCGTATACAGCCAGAATGGTTTTGCCCGCTTGAGGGCGGTGGCGGAAATGCTCCATGACGACTTTGGGTCATGCTCCCATGTGGGTTTTCTCATGGGATGGTTTGTACGGAAGTGCACGACTTTCAAAAATAGTTCCGAGAAGTTCGTCTTTTCGGATCGGGTCTTGCAAAATGCCAACCCGAAAGGTTCGTGTTGTCTTTGATGGACAGTGCGGAACTCAGAACCATTCGATGTGTGGGAAGTTTTAGGGTGTGCTTCCTCCATGGCTCGATAATGCGAAGCCGGTGGCTTTACGCTACGGGAATTTTACGCCCTTTAATCTGAAAAGAGATGACTATGAGGCCAGCACAGCAGAACAGGCGCATGCGCGGACGGGGGAATAACAATAATAATAACAACAATAACCGCAAGGGCCCCAATCCTCTGTCGCGTAATTATGAAAGCAATGGTCCGGACGTAAAAATCCGCGGCAATGCTCAACATATTGCAGAAAAATATACGACACTGGCTCGTGACGCGCAGGCGTCCGGCGATCGTGTCATCGCTGAAAATTATCTTCAGCACGCAGAACATTACAATCGCATCATCATGGCTGCCATGGCGCAGCAGAACATTCCATATCAGCGCGAAGAAAACTTCGACAATGATGGTGGTGATGAAGATGAAAATGAAAACGGCTTTGTTCAAGCCGCTTCCGCACCGCAGCCAGTAAACGGTTCGGGCCCGCAGCCTGTTATCGAAGGCACACCTGCTGAAGTCGTCTATGGCGACCAAGGCAGTGAGAACCGTTCGGAAAACCGCTCGCAACCCCGTGACGGACGCGATCAGCGTCGTCTTGGTCGCGGTCGTCGCCCGCAACGCGAACGTTTCAATTCAGAAGATACTTCGGAACAGCCTTCCGTAGAGACGCCGGTTGCTGCAGCTGACGAACAGCCAGCTCCAGTATCAGCACCGGTCGTTGAAAAGCCCGCACGCGCTGAAAAGCCTGCCAAGGTTGTCGTAGAGGAAGCCGCTCCTGTCGTTGAAAAGGCTGCTCCTGCGGCTGAAGCACCAGTTGCAGCTTCGGCTGAAGAAGAAGCTCCTGTCCGCCGCACTACGCGACGTCCGGGTCGTCCGCGTCGTGTTGCCAAGGATGAAGGCGCTGGCGATACACCGGTTGCTGAAACGGCGGATTCCGACGCTTAGTTTTTAAACCGACAACTGATTGATATTCAAAGATGGCGTGGTTTTCCGCGCCATTTTTATTTGCGCCTTTATAGCGATTACGGTCTTGCCGAAACCTGTCCATCTTCCCATATGATTTGACGGATAAGGAGCTTGCCGAATTCGGGAGCTCCGTCACCAAATATCTTTCGATGCCAGAATGGGTCGGAAGGAAAAGGAGACATCATGAATATTGAAAAATACACGGAACGGGTTCGGGGTTTTATTCAGTCGGCTCAGACCTTTGCTCTTTCATCGGGCAATCAGCAGTTCACGCCTGAACATCTTTTGAAAGTGCTCGTCGATGACGAAGAAGGCCTGGCTGCATCTCTGATTGAACGCGCGGGCGGTCGCATTGCTGATGTGCGTCTTGGATTGCAGAATGCGCTCGAGAAGCTGCCGAAAGTAAGCGGTGGCAATGACCAGCTTTATCTTGCGCAGCCATTGGCGAAGGTTTTCACCTTGGCTGAAGAGCTTGCGAACAAGGCAGGTGACAGCTTTGTCACAGTTGAACGACTTCTCACTGCACTTGCTATAGAGAAATCCGCCAAAACATCTGAAATTCTGGCCGCTGCTGGTGTAACGCCAACGGCGCTCAACAAGGTCATCAACGATATGCGTAAGGGTCGTACTGCCGATTCGGCTTCCGCTGAAAGCAACTACGATGCGCTCAAGAAATATGCGCGCGATCTCACGGAAGATGCACGTGCGGGTAAGCTCGATCCGGTTATCGGTCGCGATGAAGAAATTCGACGCACGATTCAGGTTCTGTCACGTCGCACCAAGAACAATCCGGTTCTGATTGGTGAGCCAGGCGTTGGTAAAACTGCGATCGCAGAAGGTCTGGCGCTTCGTATCGTCAATGGTGACGTGCCCGAATCGCTTAAAGACAAGCAGTTGATGGCGCTCGACATGGGGTCGCTTATCGCTGGTGCAAAATATCGTGGCGAGTTTGAAGAACGTCTGAAGGCTGTGCTTTCAGAAGTGCAGACGGCTGCTGGCCAGATCATTTTGTTCATTGATGAAATGCACACGCTTGTCGGTGCTGGTAAATCAGATGGTGCGATGGATGCATCGAACCTTCTCAAGCCTGCACTTGCTCGTGGCGAACTGCACTGCGTTGGCGCAACCACGCTTGAGGAATATCGCAAATATGTTGAGAAGGACGCAGCGCTTGCCCGTCGCTTCCAGCCGGTATTTGTCGATGAACCGACGGTAGAAGATACCATTTCGATTCTGCGCGGACTGAAGGAAAAATACGAGCAGCATCACAAGGTTCGCGTTTCTGACTCGGCGCTTGTGGCCGCCGCTACGCTTTCCAACCGCTATATCACAGATCGCTTCCTGCCGGATAAGGCTATCGATCTGGTCGATGAAGCCGCGTCGCGTTTGCGCATGCAGGTGGATTCCAAGCCTGAAGAGCTCGATGAGATTGATCGCCGCGCAATGCAGCTCAAAATCGAGCGTGAAGCGCTGAAGGTTGAAACCGATGCAGCCTCCATAGATCGCTTGCAGCGTCTTGAAAAAGAGCTGTCCGATCTGGAAGAAGAGTCGGCTGAACTGACAGCGAAATGGCAGGCTGAAAAGCAGAAGCTCGGCCTTGCGGCAGATTTGAAGCGTCAGCTCGAAGAAGCCCGCAATGCTTTGGCCATCGCACAGCGCAGCGGTGAGTTCCAGAAGGCAGGTGAACTTGCCTATGGTACGATCCCGCAGCTCGAAAAGCAGCTTGTCGACGCTGAAAGCAACGAGAATAAAGGCTCGCTGCTTGAGGAAACCGTGACGCCTGAACATGTCGGGCAGATCGTTGCCCGCTGGACTGGCATTCCGGTTGAACGGATGCTGGAAGGTGAGCGCGAAAAGCTTCTGCGTATGGAAGACGAAATCGGCAAGCGGGTTATCGGTCAGGGCGAGGCCGTTCAGGCGGTTTCGCGAGCTGTCCGCCGTGCACGTGCTGGTCTTCAGGATCCGAACCGGCCAATCGGCTCGTTCATTTTCCTCGGACCAACCGGTGTGGGTAAGACCGAACTGACCAAGGCATTGGCCTCGTTCCTTTTCCAGGACGACACGGCAATGGTGCGTATCGATATGTCGGAATTCATGGAGAAGCATTCCGTGAGCCGTCTGATTGGTGCACCTCCCGGTTATGTCGGCTATGAAGAGGGTGGCGTTCTGACGGAAGCTGTGCGTCGCAGACCATATCAGGTGATCCTGTTCGATGAGATCGAAAAGGCGCATCCGGATGTGTTCAACGTGCTGCTGCAGGTTCTTGATGACGGTCGTCTGACCGACGGTCAGGGCCGTACGGTCGATTTCCGCAACACGGTCATCATCATGACCTCGAACCTCGGCGCTGAATATCTTGTCAATCTCGGCGAGAAGGATGATGTCGAAAGCGTTCGCGATGAGGTGATGGGTGTCGTGCGGGCTGCGTTCCGTCCGGAATTCCTGAACCGCGTTGATGAGATCATCCTGTTCCACAGGCTGCGTCGTGATGACATGGGTTCGATCGTCGACATCCAGATGAAGCGTCTGCAGGCTCTCCTGCATGATCGCAAGATCACGCTGGAACTTGAAGACGATGCCCGTGAATGGCTGGCAAACAAGGGTTATGATCCGGCTTATGGTGCGCGTCCGTTGAAGCGCGTCATCCAGAAGGAGGTTCAGGACCCGCTGGCCGAGCGTATTCTGCTTGGTGACATTCTTGATGGTTCCATCGTCAAGATATTGCCTGGCTCAGATCGCCTCAACTTCCGCCCGATTCGCGTGGCGGTTGAAGATGAGCCTGTGAAGGAAAACGCAGACGCGTAAAGCCTGATGTGTGATGTTCAAAAGCGCCGCAGTCATCCGATTGCGGCGCTTTTTCTTTTTTCTGCAAGCGTGAACGGTATTTATGGCCATCTTCATGTCCAGTTCATCTGGCATTTGCTGTTATTGAATAAACAATTGTTAACCATATAACTGCATCCATACGGCATAAGATCATTCAGGGTTTCCTCCATGTCGCATCTCTTACGCATGCTTCGCTTCGGATTGTTCGGTTCTGCAATCATTCTTGCAGCAGGGGCGGCAGCTCATGCGGAAGAGCGCGATGCGACGACCAATGTTTCGCAGCCCGTGCAGATGGCCCAGCTTTTCGACTGGGGTAATGAGCGTAGCCGGGATCAAGGCCGTGATAGGGGCGTGCGGGTTTACACTGATGAATATGGTCGTCAGGTAACGCTCGACCGACGCGGACGTGTCATCAATATTGAAGATCCACGCGAATCCGACCGTTATGCGCGCGGTGGTCAGCAGGGTGGAAACTGGTCCGACGGCCCGGTCGGTGGTGGTGCGCCCTATGACGGCTTTGGCAATGTACCGGAAGATCCGAACTATTATCCGGATGCCCCTTCAGCACCTGCTTACGATTATAATCGCGACGGACAGGTTCAGCGTTCCGAGTTGCCGCCCGCTGGCACTGAATATCCTGACACTGAATCGCCGACCGCCAGCATCAATCGTGACCCGGGATATGAGCAGCCGCCCGTGCAACCGCATGCTGTACCGAATCCCGATGACATGACTCCAGCTATAGAAATGCCGAAAGGGCAGGGAGCGAAGGAAAAGATCGCTGCCTATCAGATTCTGCTGGATCGGGCAGGCGCATCGCCGGGTGTCATTGATGGTCGTTCGGGCAGCAATGTCGATAAGGCCGCTGCAGCTTTTGGCGAGATGACTGGCAAGATCCTCGATCCAAAGGATGACGCCGCGATCAATGCTGAGCTGGAAGCGACCGGCGGCGCAGCCTTCACCGAATATACGATCACCAATGAAGATGTCGGCCGTCAATATGTAGCGTCCATTCCGGATGATTATGCGCATAAGGCTCAGCTTCCAGCCATGGCCTATACGTCTGTCACGGAAATGCTCGGTGAAAAGTTTCATATAGACGAGGCTTATCTCAAAGAGATCAATCCAGGCGTCAACTTCAACCAGCCGGGTTCTATCGTCAAAGTCCCTAATCTGGGAAAGCCAGTGCGTACAAAGGTTGCGCGAATCATCGCCGACAAAGGGCGTAAGCAAGTGCGCGGCTATGACGAAACCGGCAAACTCGTCGTGGCCTATCCTTCGACGATCGGTTCGTCGGACACACCATCCCCGTCGGGCATCGTGCAGGTGCAGCGTATCGCCATCAATCCAAACTACACCTACAATCCGAAGATCAACTTCAAACAGGGCAGCAATGACAAGGTTCTGACCATTCCTCCGGGACCGAACGGGCCTGTCGGCACTGTCTGGATCGCGCTTTCCAAGCCGACTTACGGTATTCACGGAACGCCTGAGCCTTCAAGGATTGGCAAAACATCCAGCCATGGCTGCGTACGGTTGACCAATTGGGATGCTGAAGAGCTGGCCAAGCTTGTAAAAGCGGGCGTGACGGTCGAGTTCACGGAGTGAACTTGGCGACAGCATAAATAAAAGGTGCGGTGCATTTTAGAGCGCATCCCGAAAAGTGTGAAACGGTTTTCGGAAAAGATGCGCGTTAAAACAAACAGTTAGAGCGTGTTTCGATTTGATTCAATCAGATCGAAACACGCTCTAAAAGATGCGCCGCGCTTTCGCGGTTTGTGTGTTCTTAGATAAACCAATAGGCCGGGGCGACGAATTATTAGCTCTTTGTCGACCCGCTGGAGGCAAGCTTAGTGCCATTGCCTGCATCATCCGTATCCAGGAGCGTATCGATACGGTCACGTTCCTGCTTGAAAGCTTCCAGCTCTTTGCCTTTGAGCGCTTTATTATCTGGCAGGCGGATACGAAGCGGATCAACTTTGGTCCCGTTGACGATCAGTTCGTAGTGAAGATGTGGTCCGGTCGACAGTCCGGTTGATCCGACATAACCGATCACCTGGCCCTGACGTACACGCGATCCCGCAGTTACGCCGCGCGCAATTGCATTCTGGTGAGAGTAGCTGCTGACATAGCCATTGGCGTGACGAATCAAAGTCTGATTGCCGTAACCATTGGTCCATCCGGCCTTTTCCACCACACCATTACCCGATGAGATGATTGGTGTGCCGCGCGGTGCCGCCCAATCGACGCCTGTATGCATTCGGCTGTAGCCAAGAATTGGATGTCGGCGCATACCGAATGGGGAACGGAACACACCATTCGGAACTGGATTGCGTAACAGAAACTGCTTCGCACTTTTGCCGTCTTCATTGAAATAATCGACGGTGCCGTCCGGCGCCTGATAGCGATAGAATTTACGCGTCGTTCCGCCGAAGGTTGCTGACACGAAAAGAAGCTGCGAATCGCCTTCGGTCTTTTCCGGATCTTCCGGAAGCGAGAAGAAGGCATCAATATTATCACTCTGCGAAAGCCGGGCCTGAAGGTCGACATCGGTTGCGAGCATTTTAACAAGCTGTTCGCGCATGTTTTCCGTCATGCCATAAGCAAGTGCTGCGCGGCTGATCCCGTCATAGACACTTGGGAGATTGCCGCGAATAGCAGTCGGTGGTGCATCGCCATCAAAGGCGGATGCGAGAAGCGGTGTTTCTTCAGGCTGATCGGACGGTACATATTGCTTACGATCATTGAGAGAAACCGTCACCAGATGCGTCGTCCGGTGATAAATGCTCGCTCTGACGATACGATCCTCGCCATCCTGTGTCTCTGTGCCGATACGCAGCACGCTGCCTTCTTTAAGGCGTGGCGAATTCAGTAATTTGGTAAGCGCATCCGCCATATCGGTTGCGTCTTCGCCCGTATAGCCGGCATTTTGCAGTGCTTGACCGATGTCCATCGTCTGACGGAAAGGAATCAGCTCTTCCGAGAAGCCATCAGTGGCCTCCTCATCGTCAGCGCGCTGGGAAACACTGACATTTTCCTGCGTGATCTTGACGCCAAGGGCAGGGCTGAGCGCAAAAGACGAATCTGTTCCACCGAAACGTGCTGGATCGACATAATGTAGTGAGGCAACCTGCACATCGCC